>NZ_JAKCFB010000053.1 GCF_024198235.1 Myxococcus dinghuensis
GCATCGCGGACATCGTCCCGCCGAAGGCCCCCGCCGCCGCGCCCGCCCCGGCGCCCGCGCCTGCTCCCCGGGCCGCCGCCGCGCCTGCTCCGCCGGCCCCAGCGGCCTCGAGCGCCGCGGACATCCTCGACGAAATCCTCGCCGGCGGGACGCCCGCCAACGAGTGGCGCGAGGAGGACCTGCAGCGGCTGCAGACCGTGCAGCAGAACCAGGAGAAGAGTTCGAAGATCCTCCGCGCCCTGCTGGAGCTGCTGCTGGAGAAGGGCCAGCTGCAGCAGCGCGAGCTGGCCGCGCGGATGCGGCTGTAGGCCGCCTCAGCCCACCTCCTCCAGCTCCCGCCCGGTGAGGCCCAGCAGGTAGAGGATGGAGTCGAGGCCGCCGGCGGAGATGGACGTGTCGGCCGCCTCGCGCAGCCGGGGCTTGGCGCGGAAGGCGATGCCCAGCCCGGCGCGCTCCAGCATCAGCAGGTCGTTGGCGCCGTCGCCCACCGCGATGACCTGGTCCAGGAGGATGCCCTCCCGGGCCGCCAGCGCCTCCAGCAGCTCCGCCTTGCGGCGCGCGTTGACGATGGGCCCCACCGTGCGCCCCGTGAGCCGGCCATCCGCCTCCTCCAGCACGTTGGAGTACGCGTGGTCGATGCCCAGTTGCGCCTGGAGGGCCTCCGCCGCCACGGAGAAGCCGCCGCTGATGACGGCGGTGCGGTAGCCCAGGCGCTTGAGCACGCGCACGAGCGTCTGGGCGCCCTCCGTCAGCGGCAGGTTCGCCGCCAGGGTCCGCAGCACGGACACGTCCAGCCCGGCCAGGAGCGCCACGCGCTGGCGCAGCGACTCGTCGTAGTCCATCTCCCCGTGCATGGCGCGCTCGGTGATGCGCGCCACCTGCTCGCCCACGCCGTGCGCGCGCGCCAGCTCGTCGATGACCTCGATGCGGATGAGCGTGGAGTCCATGTCCATCACCACCATCCGCTTGCTGCGCCGGAACAGGCCCTCGCGCTGGAGCGCGACGTCGAACGTCCCGTCCCGCATGGCCAGCGCCAGCAGCGAGCGCTTGAGCGCCTCCGCCTCCACCGCCGGCGGCAGCGTGACGTGGATCTCCAGCGAGCCCAGGTGCGGGTGCGTCAGCCGGGTGATGCGCTCGATGTTGGCGCCCTGCCGGGACAGGTGCTCGGAGAGCGCGTGCAGCTCCCGGGCGCCCAGCGCGCGCGCCACCGCCGTGACGACGTAGCGCGCGGGCCCCGGCGCCTCCTGCGCTGGAGGGGCCTCCAGCGCCTGGAAGTCCAGCGCCACGCCCAGCTCGCGCGCGGCGAACAGGAGCTCCTTGAGCACGCCGCGCGACTCCGGCAGGCGCACCAGCAGGCAGAGGGTGACGTGCCCCTGGAGCACGCCCTGCTCCACGTCGAGCAGCTCGGCGCCGGCGTCCGCGAGCAGGCCGGTGAGGCGGGCGGTGATTCCGGGGTGGTCCTTCCCGGTGACGGTGATGAGCACGCGGTCGGAAGGGCGCTCGGACATGGGAACCTTCGAGGGGTGCTGCACGGCGACGCGGACGGCGGCCCCCCCTGGGGAGGGCCCGCCCGTCACGGCGTCACGACTGCGGCGCGTTGGAGGAGAGGACGAGGTCGCCCCGCGCGAGGAACTCCTTGTCGGGGAACGCCTTGTAGAAGTCCTCCAGCATGGCGTCCACGTCCGGGTAACGCTGCTCGCGCTTGTCCTGCGTGGCCTTGTCGAACAACTGGTCCAGGCCGCTGGGGGCCTCCGGGTTGACCTCCGAGGGCAGCGGCGAGCGGCGCCCGGGAATCTGCCCGGTGAGCATCTCGTAGAGCATGATGCCCAGCCCGTACACGTCCGCGGCCGGGCCCGGGTCCTTCGCTCCCCGGTTGTTCATCAGCTCCGGCGCCATGTACGCCATGCCGCCCGTGCCCACGAAGACCTGGGGCATGCCCTTGGTGGCGTCCACCTCCACCACGCGCCCCAGGCCGAAGTCGGACAGCTTCGCGTTGCCGTACGCGTCGAAGAGGACGTTCTCCGGCTTGAGGTTGTGGTGCGTCAGCCCCGTGGCGTGCGCGGCGCGCAGGGCGTACGCCATCTGCAGGAAGGTGCGCAGCGCGAACGCCACCGGCACCCCGCTGCCACCGCCCGCCTCCAGCCGCTCCTTGAGGCTGCCGTTGAGCAGCTCCAGCACGAAGTAGGGCCGGGCCGAGTCCACGTTCTGGTCCACCACCTGGACGATGCCCGGGTGGCGCACCTGCGCCTGGGCGCACAGCTCCTTCTTCAGCCGCTTGAGCACCTCGCCGCGCTGGAGGAAGGAGAAGTAGCCGAAGATGTCCTTCAGCTCCTTGAGGCAGATGTCCAGCCCCAGCGCCGTGAAGCGCCCCTTGAAGACGGTGCCCAGGGGACCGGTGCCGATGGGGTCGAACTTCTGGTAGCGCAGGTCCAGCTCGGTGCCCTTGGGGGCGGCGACGGGCGCTGCGGCGGCGGGAGCGGGGACGGCGGCGGGAGGGGGCATGGAAGCGGCTGCGGCGGCGGGAGGGGGAGCGGACGGCGGCTGCGGCGGCGGGGCGGTGGGAATCGGGCCGACGCCCGTCTCCCTGCGCGACTCGGGGACGTGGGTGGGCACGGGCACTCCGGGCGTCACGACCACCATCGCGGGAGCGGGGGTGGGCGCGGGCGTGGGGGCCGGCGGCGCCAGGTCCAGCGCGGGCATCGCCGCGCGCGACGCGCGCATCGGCGGCATCGCGGGCGGCATGGGCGGCGGCGTCACCTGCCCAGAGGACGAGGGCTCCACCTCCGTCTCGTCCAGCAGCAGCTCCGGCGGCGGCGGCGGAATCACCGCGGGCTCCTCCGTGCCCTGCGCCACCGGCGGCTCGTCCTCCGCCGCGGCGAGCTGCTCCGCGAAGAACTCGCCCACCTCCGTGGAGAAGCGGTCCTGCAGGTCCCCGCCCGCCACGCGCTCACCCTGCTCGGTGAGCTTGAGCTGGGCCTCGCGGTCCATGGCGATGTAGTGGAACTTGCGCAGGAAGAAGAAGTAGTTGTCGAACTCGAGCGAGACGGACGGCTCCAGGGCGGCCTTCACATCGGCCAGCTTGTTGGAGCGTCCGAGTCGGCCGTTCTCCCTCAGGTTTCGGAGGATGAACAGCGCCTCGCCACTGACGGCGTCGCGGTTGATGGCGGCCTTCGGCATGGGTGCGCGACTCTACGACGTCCCCACGCCCCCACTCAACGTGGGAGTACCCGTCACCCGCCCGGAAGGACCGGACGGCCGGGCCCGCGCTACTTGATGCGCAAGAGCTGCTTCACCGTCTCCAGGACCTCGACGAACTTCACCGGCTTGCGCAGGTAGATGTCGACCCCCAGCTGGAGCGCCCGCTCCTGGGCCTCCTTGCCGCCGGCGGAGATGGCGATGATGGGGATGGCGCGCAGCGCCTCCTCCTCGCGGATGCGCTCCACCAGGGCGAAGCCGTCCATCACCGGCATGTACAGGTCCGTCATCACCAGGCTGAAGCGCCCTTCGCGCAGCATCAACAGCGCGTGGTGGCCGTCCGGCGCGAAGTGGACCTCCAGCGGCACCTTCCCGTGCAGCTCGCCGCTGGCCAGCTTCTTCAGCACGTAGCTGTACATCTCGATGATGTGCGGGTTGTCCTCGACGATGAGGACACGGTACCCGTCGTGCTCGGCGTGGGGCGCGTGGCTGTTGGGTCCTGCCGCACTCAAGATGTCACCCAATCTCCGCCGGTCCTCTTCACGCTCCACGCGGACGCCGACTCCACCGGGTTGATCGAACCCCGGGGGCCTGACCCACGCCACGATGCCCGTGACTTCTACCGGATCCAGCAGTCCCGGGAAAGAAAGTGCGAGCCGGACCTCGTCCCCGAGCGTGAAGACCTGCTCGGTCTGCACGAACAGGCCCGCCTGGGACAGGTTCTCCGTGACGTCCCGCACCTGGCGGCCGTCCGCGTACTCTACCTTCAGCACGGCCGGGACCCGGGGGTGCTGTCGCTTGTTCTCTGGTCCCGGGGTCATAACAAGGGGTTGAAATCGCTCGGCAATTTGCTGATGGCGGCCCAGTGTAGCGTCGAGGGTTTATGTTGACAACGCGGCCATTGGAGCAATACGTAGCCCCCCGCCATGGCGGAGCCCCTGTTCACTCCTGAAGAGCAGAAGAAGTTCGACGCGGGTATCGCGGAGATCATCTCCCACTACCCCCCTGATCGCAAAAGCGCGGGCATGCTCCCGGCGCTGCGGTTGCTCCAGGAGATCAAGGGCTGGCTGCCGCAGGATGGGCTCCGCCTGGTCGCCAAGCACCTGGAAGTCACGCCGGAGCGCGCCTACGAGGTCGCCAGCTTCTACGTGATGTACCACCTGAAGAAGCCGGGCAAGTACGTCATCGACGTCTGCACCAACCTGTCCTGCTCGCTCTGGGGCGCGGAGAAGATGCTCGCCTACCTGGAGGAGAAGCTCGGGCTCAAGGCCGGTGAGGCCAACGAGAAGTTCACCTTGCGCGAGACCGAGTGCCTGGCGTCCTGTGGCACCGCGCCCTGCCTGCAGATCAACGAGGATCACCACGAGAGCCTCACGCGGGCCAAGCTGGACGCCATCCTCGCCAAGCTGAGCTGATCCACCCCTTCCCAAAATTCGTTAGGACGTCACCACATGGCCTCTACGGCAAAGGCGATCGACCCGATCATCTCGGCGGCCTGGGGCAAGCCGCAGTCCTGGACCCTGGACAGCTACAAGAAGCGCGGCGGCTACAAGGGCCTCGAGAAGGCGCTGGAGATGGCGCCCGCGGCCATCATCGACGAGGTGAAGAAGTCGAACCTGCGCGGCCGCGGCGGCGCGGGCTTCCCCACCGGCCTCAAGTGGAGCTTCGTCCCCAAGGACAGCCCCAAGCCCAAGTACCTGGCCGTCAACGGCGACGAGTCCGAGCCGGGCACCTTCAAGGACCGCTACATCCTCGAGGACGACCCGCACATGATGCTGGAGGGCATCGCCATCGCGTCGTACGCGCTGGGCGTGCACACCTGCTACGTGTACCTGCGCGGTGAGTTCAAGTTCCCCGCGGAGCGCTGCCAGGCCGCCATCGACGAGGCGTACAAGGCGGGCATCTTCGGCAAGAAGCTGCTGGGCAAGGACTACGAGCTCAATTGCTACCTGGTCCGCGGCGCCGGCGCGTACATCTGCGGCGAGGAGACGGCCCTGCTCGAGTCGCTCGAGGGCAAGAAGGGCTGGCCCCGCCTGAAGCCCCCGTTCCCCGCGGTGGTGGGCCTGTTCGGCGCCCCCACGGTGGTGAACAACGTGGAGACGCTGGCCAGCGTGCCGCACGTGTTCACCGGCGGCGCGGACTGGTACGCCAAGCTGGGCACGGACAAGTCGGGCGGCACGCGCCTGGTCTGCCTGTCCGGCACGGTGAACCGCCCCGGGGTGTACGAGGTGTCCATGCACACCACCCTCGCGGAGCTCATCTACGACGACAAGTACGGCCGGGGCATGCCGGCGGGTCGCAAGGTGAAGGCCGTGATTCCGGGCGGCTCCTCGGCGCCGGTGCTGGGCGCGGACGAGCTGGACGTGGCCATGGAGTTCGAGGCCCTCAAGGTCAAGCAGACCATGGCGGGCTCCGGCGGCGTCATCGTCATGGACGACTCCACCTGCATGGTGCGCAGCCTCTGGCGCGTGGCGCGCTTCTACGCGGAGGAGTCCTGCGGCCAGTGCACGCCGTGCCGCGAGGGCACGCCCTGGCAGACGCGCCTGCTCCGGAAGATCGAGGAGGGCCGCGGCGAGCCGGGCGACGTGGAGATGCTGTCCAACGTGGCCGCCTCCATCGCGCCCTACCCGCCCATCGGCCTGGGCAACACCATCTGCGCGCTGGGTGACGCGGCGGCCCTGCCCACGCACTCGTTCCTGATGCGGTTCAAGGACGAGTTCGAGGCCCACATCCGCGAGAAGCGCTGCCCGTTCGGCGACAAGCCCTGGGGTTCGTTCGGAGACTGGTCTTGAACATCGAGCTCATCCTCTTCGGGGCGTTCGCGCTCCTGACGCTGCTTTCGGCCGGCCTGGTCATCTTCGCGCGGAGCCCCATCAACTCCGCCATGGCCCTGGTCTCGACGTTCTTCTTCCTGGCCGGACTGTACGTGCTGCTCTGGGCACACACGGTGGCGGTGCTCCAGGTGCTCGTCTACGCGGGCGCCATCATGGTGCTCTTCCTGTTCGTCATCATGCTGCTCAACCTGGGCGAGTCGCCCACGCGCGGGCGGCCCACGCTGGCCCGCGTGGCGGGGGGCGTGGCGACGCTGGGCTTCCTGGTGGTGCTGGGCCTGGCCCTCAGCAAGCTGCCCGTCATGGCGCCGCCGGCCATGAGCGGCGCGGAGGCGGCCACCTTCGGCACCATGGCCTCGCTGGGTCAGACCATCTTCACCCAGTGGCTGTTCCCCTTCGAGGCGGTGAGCCTGCTGCTCCTGGTGGCGATGGTGGGCGCGGTGGTGGTGGCGAAGTCGCGAATCTGATCGCCTGCGTTCCGACAAATCTTTCTGTGCTAGATGGCGGGCAGGACGTCCGCCCGCGAGGCCCCGAATCGGCCCATGGTCCCCATCTCCTACTACCTCCTGCTTGCCGCCGCCCTGTTCTGCATGGGCATGTTCGGCGTCCTGGTGCGCCGCAACGCCCTGGTCGTCTTCATGTGCGTGGAGCTGATGCTCAACGCGGCGAACCTGACCTTCCTGGCCTTCGCCCGCATGCGGGGTGACAGCATCGGCCACGTGTCGGCCTTCTTCGTCATCGCGGTGGCGGCGGCGGAGGCGGCCATCGGCCTGGCCATCGTCATCGCCGTCTTCCGCAGCCGGGGCAGCGTCCTGGTGGAAGACATCCGGACCATGAAGCACTGACGGCCCCGCCCGGAGACCTTTCATGAACCTCTCCCAATTCCTCCAGGTGGCGCCGGTCGCTCCAGAAGTCCTGGCGCCCTCGCTCTGGCTCATCATCGCCCTGCCCCTCCTGGGCGCGTTCATCTGCGGCGTGTTCGGCAAGATGCTGGGCCGCGCCAACGTCCACCTCGTCGCCTGCTCGGCGGTGGCGGGCGCGTTCATCCTGAGCGTCCTGGCCTTCTGGGCCACCAGCAGCACGGACCCGGAGAGCCGCCGGCTCCTGTCGTTCTTCCCCAACCCGTTCGGCCTGGAGCGCGACTACGTCCGCTACGCGCTGGCGTACGACTACGGCACCTGGTTCGCGGTGGGCGACTTCCGCGTGAACTTCGGGCTGATGGTGGACCACCTGTCCGGGACGCTCCTGCTGGTCATCACCGGCGTGGGCTTCCTCATCCACCTGTACTCCACCAGCTACATGGAGCACGACGAGGCCTACTGGCGGTACTTCGCGTACCTCAACCTCTTCGTCGCGGCGATGCTGACGCTGGTGCTGGCCGACAACCTCGTCCTGCTCTTCGTGGGCTGGGAGGGCGTGGGCATGGCCAGCTACCTGCTCATCGGCTTCTGGTACACGGACCCCGCCAAGGCGTGGGCGGGTCGCAAGGCGTTCGTCACCAACCGCATCGGTGACTTCGCGTTCCTCATCGCCACCTTCCTCATGGTGCTGCTGGTGGGCGCCTTCACGAAGCAGGCGGACGAGCGCGACTACCTGGCGGGCTCCACCAGCGGCCAGCGCTACAAGGCGGCCCTGGAGACCAAGGGCACCGTCACGTTCCTGGGCCTGCAGAAGCTGGCGGAGGGCCTCCCCGAGGGCGCCAGCGGCAAGGTGGACCTGTCCACCCCCATCGCCGCGGGCCCGCTGGAGGGCTACACGTTCGGCGGGGTGATGACGGTGGCCCTGCTGCTGTTCCTCCTGGGCGCGGCGGGCAAGAGCGCGCAGCTGCCGCTCTACGTCTGGCTGCCGGACGCCATGGCCGGCCCGACGCCGGTCTCCGCCCTCATCCACGCGGCGACGATGGTCACCGCGGGCGTCTACCTGTTCAGCCGCATGTCCGCGCTGCTGGTGCTCAGCCCCACCGCCATGGCGACCATCGCCATCGTGGGCGCGCTGACCTCGCTGCTGGCGGCGCTCATCGCCTTCGCGCAGGACGACATCAAGAAGGTGCTCGCCTACTCCACGGTGTCCCAGCTGGGCATCATGTTCATGGGCGTGGGCATGGGCGTGTTCTGGGCGGCGGTGCTGCACCTGGTGACGCACGCGTTCTTCAAGGCCTGCCTCTTCCTGGGCGCCGGCAGCGTCATGCACGGCAACGGCGACGAGACGGACATCAAGAAGCTGGGCGGCCTGCGCCACGAGATGAAGTGGACGTGGGGCACCTTCCTGGTCGCCACGCTGGCCATCACCGGCATCCTGCCGCTGTCCGGCTTCTTCTCGAAGGACGCCATCTTCCACGGCGTGCACCACAACCACCTGGAGCACCTGCACTGGGTCTCCACGACGGTGTACTGGCTGGGCCTGCTCATCGCCGCGTGCACGGCCTTCTACATGACGCGCCTGTACCTGCTGACCTTCGAGGGGCCGCGCTCCAAGGAGGCCCGGGTGGCGCACGCGCACGAGAGCGCCTGGCAGATGACCCTGCCGCTGGTGGTGCTCGCGGTGCTCAGCGTGGTGGCCGCGGTGTACGCGTGGCCGCTGATGAAGGCGCCGGGCGACGGCCGGCCGCAGCCGGTGTTCGAGAACTTCCTGAGCCCGGTGTTCTCCGCCATGCACCGCGTGGTGGAGGCCGGCAAGGCGGTGGAGCTGGACACCAGCGTCCCCACGCTGGCGGACTACGGCTTCGCGTGGCTGGTGGCGCTGGTGGGCGGCGGCACCGCGGCCTTCCTGTACCTGAGCTTCTTCCCGGCCCGGGCGGGCCAGCCCGCTCCGGCGTTCGCGCGGGCGGTGCGCCGCGTGGCGCAGAACAAGTTCTACGTGGACGAGCTCTACGAGCTGGTCGTCATCCGGCCGGTGAAGTTCCTGAGCTTCATCCTCTTCCGCGTGGTGGACGCGCTGCTCATCGACACCGTGGCCGTCCGCGGCACGGCGTGGGTGACGGCGCGCGTGGGCAGCGCGCTGCGCTACGTCCAGTCCGGTGATGCCCAGGCCTACGCCGCGGTGATGGTCGTCGCCCTGCTGGGCGGCATCGCCTACGCCTTCATCCAGGTGCTGCAATGAGCTTCTTCGACACCCACCTGCTCAACCTCGTCGTCTTCCTGCCGCTCGTGTTCGCGGCGCTGGTGCTGGTGCTGCCGGCCAGCGAGCCGGGGCAGATCCGCACCGTCACGCTCATCGGCATGCTGGTGGACCTGGTCGCCGGCGTGTGGGCGTACACGCGCTTCGAGCCGGGCGGCGCGGAGTTCCAGCTCGAGTACCGCGTCCACTGGTTCAAGGAGTTCGGGCTCAGCTACCACCTGGGCGTGGACGGCCTGGCCATCAGCCTGCTGCTGCTGACGGTGTTCCTGGGCCCGCTGGTGGTGCTCGCCTCCACCACGTACATCAGCCACCGCATCAAGGAGTTCCACCTGGCGCTGCTGGTGCTCCAGACCACGATGCTGGGCGCGCTGGTGTCGCTGGACGTGCTGCTCTTCTACATCTTCTTCGAGGCCATGCTCATCCCCATGTACCTCATGGTGGGTGTGTGGGGCGCCGAGGACCGCCAGATGGCGGCGGTGAAGTTCTTCCTCTACACCCTGGTGGGCTCGCTGCTGATGCTGGTGGCGCTCATCGCCGTGTACTTCATCAGCGCTCCGGCGGGCGCGCGCTCCTTCGACTACGCGAGCATGTACAACGGCCTGCTGGAGGCCAACCGCCAGTTGTCCGCGTGCCGCGCGGGACCGGAGGGCGCGTGTGATTCGCTGACGGGCCTGGCCGGGACGCTGCACACGTATGGCCCGTGGATGTTCGCGGCCTTCGCGCTGGCGTTCGCCATCAAGGTCCCGATGTGGCCGGTACACACCTGGTTGCCCGACGCGCACGTGCAGGCGCCGGTGGCCGGCTCCATGATTCTGGCCGGCGTCATGCTGAAGATGGGCACCTTCGGCTTCTGGCGCTACGCGATTCCGTTCTTCCCGGTGGCGGCGCAGATGGCGCGGCCCTTCCTGGCCACGCTGTCGGTCATCGGCATCGTGTACGGCGCGCTGATGTGCCTGGCGCAGCGGGACATCAAGAAGCTCATCGCCTACTCGTCCGTCAGCCACCTGGGCTACTGCATGCTGGGCATGCTGGCGGTGACGGCCGAGGGCGCCACGGGCAGCGCGTACCAGATGCTCAACCACGGCGTGTCCACGGGCGCGCTGTTCCTCCTCTTCGGCTTCCTGTACGAGCGGCGCCACTCGCGCCTGATGGCGGACTTCGGCGGCATCGCCAAGGTGATGCCGGTGTTCACCGCCTTCTTCATCGTCATCACGTTCTCGTCGGTGGCGGTGCCGGGCACCAACGGCTTCATCGGTGAGTTCCTCGTCCTGCTGGGTACGTTCAAGAGCGACCTGGGCGCGGCGGCGGGCAACCCGCACCTGACGACGGTGTTCGGCGCCTTCGCCACCCTGGGCGTCATCCTGGGCGCGGCGTACATGCTGTGGATGGTGCAGAAGGTGTTCTTCGGCAGCCTGACGCACCGGGAGAACCAGCACCTGCGCGACATCGGCCTGCGGGAGACCCTCACCGTGCTGCCCTTCATCGCCCTGGTGGGCGTGATGGGCCTGATGCCGCAGCCCTTCCTGGACCGGCTGGCGCCGTCGACCGACCGTTTCATCGCCCGGGCCCGCGTGGGCATCCCCGGCGCTCCCCAGGCCGAGCAGGTGCGCGTGGAGGTGATGTCGCTGCCCTCCAACCCCACCGCGGCCGCGCCGCAGGGCAGCGCTCCCCTCGCCGCCCGGGACGTCCCCTCGCCGCGGCAGTAGGCCGCCAGAGCTTCCGACCATGAACCTGCCCAACCTCACCCTGGCAGACTTCCTCCCGCTGTTCCCGGCCATCATCATGGTGGCGGGCGCCTCCGTCCTGCTGCTGTCGGAGGTGTTCCTCAGCGCCACCTCGTCGCGCGCCTACCAGGCCGTGCTCACCGTGGTGACGGCGGTGGCGGCCGGCTTCGCGGCGCTGACGGCCATGTTCGAGCCGGCGCACGAGGTGTTCCTCGGCTTCGGCGTGCTGGACCCCTTCTCCAGCTTCCTCACCTTCGTGGTGTGCGTGGGCCTGGCGCTCGCGGCGCTCAGCTCCGTGAGCTTCCTGCGCAAGCGGGGCGCGGAGCGCGGCGAGTTCTACGCGCTGATGCTGTTCGCCGCGGCGGGCATGAGCCTGCTGGCCATGTCGAACGAGCTCATCACGCTGTTCGTCAACCTGGAGGTCCTCTCCATCGCCACCTACGCGCTGACGTCGTACCTGCGGCGCGGCACGCGGCCGAGCGAGGCGGGCTTCAAGTACTTCATCCTGGGCGCCTTCTCCTCCGCGGTGCTGCTGTACGGCTCCGCGCTGCTGTACGGCGCCACCGGCTCCACGAAGCTGACGGACATGGTGGGCCCGCTGTCGGGTGCGCTCGCGGCGCAGCCGCTCCTGGTCTACGCGGGCCTCATCCTGGTGGGCGCGGGCTTCGCCTTCAAGGTCGCGGCGGTGCCGTTCCACATGTGGACGCCGGACGTGTACGAGGGCGCCCCCACCCCGGTGACGGCGCTGATGAGCGCGGGCGTGAAGGCCGCGGCGTTCGCGGCGCTGGTGCGCGTGTTCCTCACGCTGGGCAAGGGCATCGACCCGCACCTGCCGCTGGTCCTCTTCTCCGTGCTGGCCTTCCTCACCATGGTGGCGGGCAACCTGCTGGCCATCCCGCAGCGCAACGTGAAGCGCATGCTGGCGTACTCCTCCATCGCGCACGCCGGCTACCTGCTGGTGGGCGTGGCGGCGCTGTTCGTCACCGGCCCGGGTGAGCAGTTCCGCCTGCTCGGCCCCTCCGAGCTGACGGGCGGCACGCCGGTGGACCTGGCCCGCGCGCAGGCCCTGCGCGGCATCCTCTTCTACCTGCTGGCCTACACGTTCAGCGCGGTGGGCGCCTTCGCCATGGTGTCCGCGCTGGAGCGCCGGGAGGACGAGGAGAAGGGCACCGCCTGGGACCTGGAGCGCTTCAGCGGACTGGCGCAGCGCCGCCCGGGTTACGCGGTGGCCATGGCCGCGTTCATGCTGTCGCTGGGCGGGATTCCTCCCACCATCGGCTTCATGAGCAAGCTGCTCATCTTCCAGAGCGCGGTGGACTCGGGCCTCGTCGGCCTGGCCATCGTCGGCGTGCTCTCCAGCGCCGCGGGCGTCTATTACTACCTGCGCGTGGTGGTCTACATGTTCATGCGCCCGGTGCCCGAGGGCGCCCAGACGCTCGAGCGAAGCTGGTCCACGGAGCTCACGCTCGTCCTCTCCACCGCCGCGGTGGTGGTCCTGGGCATCCTCCCCGGCCCCATCACCGCCTGGCTGCAGCAGGCCAGCCGCATCTTCGGCCTGTAGTCGACTCGGGGCTCCCCGAGCCCCGGTCGCTCCACCGCCCGCCCCGGCCTCGTGCTCGGGCGGGCGTCGTGCTTCCGGGGCCTCGCGCGTCCCCGTCCGCTACCGCGACCCGAGGAGGTCCGGAGCGGGCAGCGGGCCACGCAGCTCGAAGGTCTCCAGCCTCACTCCGGCGCCGGCCTCGCGCAGCCGGGACTCCAGCGCCGCGTCGTCCGTCACCACCACGCCCAGGGACGCGCGCGTCTCGCCGAGCAGCGCGAAGGCGTGTTCCAGCAACACGCGCGCGTGCCCCAGGGACACGGCGAAGAAGGGGAACAGCACGGCGGCGGGGGCGCGCACGTCCATCATCCCCAGCACCTCCCCTGCCCCGCCGTCCTCGCGAGACAGCCGCAGCAGTTGGTGCGAGCCGAGCGTCGCGAAGCGCGCGAGCTTGCCGGGCAGCAGCCCGAAGGCCTCCGTCAGCACGGGCCAGTCCGCCTCCAAGGCCGGCACCACGGCGAGGCGCTCCGGCGAGGCCGGCAACGTGGCCACCTGCGCCCGCGTGACGCCCAGGTTCACCGCCTGCCGTGAGGGCCGCAGCCCCAGGGACGCGTAGAGCGCGAGCGCGGCGGTGTTGTCCCGCTTCACGTTGAGCGTCCAGTCGCGGCAGCCGCGCGCCCGGAAGGACTCGGCGACCTGCCCCATCACCCACCGTCCCACGCCCTGCCGGCGGACGGCCGCGTCCACGACGAGCTGCTGCACGTAGCCCAGCGTCCCCAGCACCTCCGTCGAGGTGTAGCCCACCACCCCACCCGGCCCGTCCACCATGCGCGTGCGCGGCGCCACCTCCCGCTGCCACAGGGCCAGGTCCGGAGGTGGATCATCCACGCCCAGCTCCCGGAACAGCCTCGAGAAGGCCGCATGGTCCTCGGCGCCCGCGGCCCGAAGCCGCCAGGGCCCTTGTCGCACCTCTTCCTTCATGGGGGGATGCTACGCGACGCGGGACTCATGACGCCCAAAAGAAGGCGGCCCAGCGCTCCGTAGGAGCACCGGGCCGCGGGTCTTCTGAAGGTGACTCACCGGAAGTGCTGAAGGGGTGGGGGGGAACCGCCTTCAGCCTCGCTTCGATGTGTCCCGCGGATTCCTTTAGCAGTCGCCGTGCCAGTGTCGTCGTCCAGACAAAACCCAGTTTTCTCAAGTACTTAGAGCCACTGTCCGTCCGGGCACCTTCACTGGACTGCATTTCATGCCTGCAATCGGCTTGCAGAACTGAAAAAAGGTAATGAATTCAGTCGATTGTGTTTTTCACCGATGAACCCGGGCCATTTCGGATCTGAATCCAAAGGTGTGCGAAAGTTACACCTGTGGCCCTCGCCTACTCGCGGGAGGCCTCGCTGGGCGGGCGGAGGTTGAGGCGCTTCATCTTCCGCCACAGGGTGGTGGACGAGACGCCCAGCTCGTCGGCGACGCGGGCCAGGTCCACGCCATGGCGCTCCAGGGACTGGGCGATGGCGCGGCGCTCGGCGTCCTCCACCACCTGCGCCAGGGTGGGGCCGGTGCTGGCGCCCGCGGCGGGGCTCACCTGTCCCTCCAGGGACACCATGCTGGAGGCGCCCGGGACGGGGGCCAGCCGCTCCTGCCTCAGCGGGAAGTCCTCCGGCAGCAGCTCGTCCCCCTCCGCGAGGGCGGCCGCCTGCTCCACCAGGTTCTCCAGCTCGCGCACGTTGCCGGGGAAGGCGTAGCCCATCAGGTGGGTGACGGCGGCGGCCGACAGCCGCCGGGGGTTGGGGCTGCGGGCGTTGGCGCGCTCCAGGAAGTGCTCGGCCAGGGCGGGCACGTCCTCCAGGCGCTCGCGCAGGGGCGGCACCCGCAGCGTCACCACGTTGAGGCGGTAGTAGAGGTCCTGGCGGAAGCGCTTCTCGCGGACCTCCAGCTCGATGTCGCGGTTGGTGGCGGCCACGGTGCGCACGTCCACGCGCAGGGCGGTGGACTCGCCCACGCGGCGCACCTCGCCCTCCTGGAGGGCGCGCAGCAGCTTGGACTGGAAGGTGGGGCTGGTCTCCGTCACCTCGTCGATGAAGAGGGTGCCGCCGTCCGCCTCCTCGAAGAGGCCCCGGCGGGCCTTCACCGCGCCCGTGAAGGCGCCCTTGGCGTGGCCGAACAGCTCGCTCTCCAGCAGCGTCTCGCTGATGGCCGCGCAGTTGACCGGCACGAAGGAGCGGCCCTTGCGGCGGCTGTGCGCGTGGAGCGCGCGCGCCACCAGCTCCTTGCCGGTGCCGCTCTCGCCCTGGATGAGCACGGTGGCGTCGGACTGGGCCACGCGCATCAGCCGCGTGGTGAGGTCCCGCATGGCGGCGCTGCGCCCCACCAGCGCGGACAGGCCGTGGCGCTGGTTGAAGTCGGTGGCGAGGTTGTCCACGTCGCGCAAGAGGCGCGCCCGCTCCAGGGCGCGCTCCACGCGGTAGCGCAGCTCGCTCTCCTTGAAGGGCTTGGTGACGTAGTCGTACGCCCCCAGACGCATGGCCTCCACCGCGCTCTCGATGGAGCCGAAGGCCGTCATCATGATGACCTGGAGCCGGGGGGCGACCTCCAGCGCGCGGCGCAGGAGCGTCAGCCCGTCCATGGGCTCCATCTTCAGGTCGGTCAGGAGCAGGTCCATGCTGCCGCCCGCCAGGTGCGCCAGGGCCTCCTCGCCGGTGGCGGCCTCGAAGACGGTGTACTGCTCGGCGCGCAACAGCAGCGCGGTGGTGGCGCGCATGTTGCGCTGGTCGTCCACCACGAGGATGCGTCCACGGGACGGCGGGGTGTTCGCGTCGGTCATGGGAAGGACGGGGGCTGGGAGAGGGGCAGCCGGAACGTGAAGGTAGTACCCCGACCGGGAATGCTGTCCACGGCGATTTCACCGCGGTGCTCCTCCAGGATGCGTTTCACGACGGCCAGGCCCAGGCCCGTACCCTGGGCCTTGGTGGTGAAGAAGGGTTCGAACACGCGGTGGAGCAGCTCGGCCGGAATCCCCGGCCCCTGGTCCGCCACGTCGATGCGCAGTTGCTCGCGGCCGGCGTGGGCCTCCCGGCGCGCGCGCACCTGCACCAGCCCGCCCTGCGGCATGGACTGGATGGCGTTGACGGCGACGTTGACGAGCGCCTGCCGGATGAGCCGGCGGTCCATGGGCACCGGGGGCAGCCCCGGCTCCACCTCGGACTTGATGAGCACGGTGCGCTCGGAGCCGCCGCCCTGCGCGCGCGCCGCCTCCAGCGAGTCCTGGAGCACGCGGCCCAGGTCCTCGTGCTGGAGCACCGGATCCCTGGGCCGCGTGTAGTCGAGCAGGTCGCCCACCATGCGGTTGAGCCGGTCGCTCTCCTCGCCCAGGATGTCCAGGAGCATCCCCGCGTCGCCGCTGGGCTCCAGCAGGCGCCGCAGCGACGCCACCGCGTTGAAGATGACGCCCAGGGGGTTGCGCACCTCGTGGGCGACGATGGCGGACAGCTCGCCCAGCGCGGCCAGCCGCTCGCGCTTCACCATCTCCGCGCGCGTGGCGGCCAGCTCCGCGTAGCTGGCCCACAGGGACTCGTACAGCCGCGCGTTGGCGATGGACAGGGCCAACTGGCCGCACGTCGCCTCCGCCAGTTCGATGAGCTCCGGGCCGAACGTGCGCGAGCGCCGCGTGTCGTCCACCAGCACCACGCCGATGAGCTCCTCGCGCGAGGTGAGCGGCAGCGCCAGCAAGGCCTTCTCGCCGAAGCGTTGGGCCAACTGCGCGTTGAAGCCACCGCCGGACGTCTCCACGTCCTCGATGGCCACCGGCCTGCGCTCACGCGCCGCGCGCGCCGCCACGCTGTCGCTGCCCAGCGACAGCACCACCGTGCGGAAGAAGTCGCGGTGCGCCGCGGACGCCGCCGCGCCCCGCAGGGCCTTGGCGGACTCGTCGTACAGCATGATGTAGCAGTTGGACACGTCCAGCAGGTGGACGAGGAAGTCGGAGGCCACGTCGAGGATGCTGGAGGTCTCCAGCACGCCGGACGTGGTGCGCGCCAGGTCCAGCAGCAGGCGCGTCTCCGTCAACTGGCGCGCCGCCTCCGAGCGCAGCCGGCGCTGCTCCAGCAGCGTCACCAGCAGCTCCGCCAGCGTCCCCAGCAGCCGGATGTCGCGCGCGTCGAAGGGACGGTCCGGCGCCCGCAGCACCTGCAGCACGCCGCGCACCTCCCCGCCCCGCGCCAGCCGCACCACCGCCCCGCTGCCCAGGCGCCCCGCCGAGGCCTCGCCCAGCGCCAGCGCCTGCTCCGGCGAGGACAGCTCCCCGTCGAGCGCGTCCGGCACCGTGCGCGCCATCACCCCGCCCAGCCGCGCCGGGTCGCCGTCCCGGCCCACGGCCTCGGCGAGCCCCACGTGCGCCGACAGCGCCATGGGCCCCTCGGGCGTGTGGGTCAGGTGCAGCACCGCGGCCTCCGCGAGCAGCAGCTCCGCCACGCGCGTGAGGAAGTCCTCGGGCGTGGGTGGAATCGGCCGCGCCACGAAGCGGGCCACCTCCGCCACCGCGCCCATCTCCCACCGGCTGCGCGCGCCATCCGCCTGCACGCGCGCGTCCGTGAGCGCCGCGCCCACCACCTTCGCGAAGAGCGTCAGCACCGAGCCGTGGCGCGGCGCCACCCACGGCCCCTCCATGCGCAGCACCTCCGCCTGGGGGCCGCCCACGGGGATGTAGACGTGCGAGGGCGAGGCGCTCCCCGGCCCCCCGAAGACGGGCCGTCCGTCCGACAGCGCCTCCAGGCCCAGGTGGAGGTCCTCCGGGAGCGCTCCGCCATCGAGCGGGAACAACCGGACGCCGTCCCAGCGCAGCAGCCGGACGCGGAAGCCCGCGGCCTCCAACCCCTTGAGCGCCACGCGGCGCACCGCGTCCTCGGAGTGGGCGGAGACCAGGTTGGCGGACGTCTCCACCAGCCGCTCGGCCATGGACAGCTCCGGCGGTCGCTCCACCAGTGGCAGCAGGTTGAGCAGGAGCGCGCGGCGCCCGTCGTCCAGGAGGAGCAGGGACGCGTACAGGGCCACCTCGCGCGCGCCGCCGCCCGCCTGGGGCACCTGATACATCTGCGTCACGGGCTCCAGCGGGGCGCCGGACTCGAGCCACTGGTAGCGCTCGACGAGCCGGCTGCGCTCCTCCGGCTGGACGAAGTCCAGGGCCGAGCGTCCCTCCACCTGCTCCCGGGGCAGCCCCAGCAGCGCGAGGTACGCGTCGTTCGCGGCGGACACACGCCCCTCCACCACCGCGAGCACGGGGTTGGCGAAGGGCTCGATGAAGGCGCGCAGCGACGCCTCGCTGTATTGCCTCGTGCTCATCCGCGACGCAGCACCCGCTTCTCGCCCACCCGGAGCGTCACCTTCTCACGGTCGAAGTACTCGGACAGGGGGATGACGAACTTGCGGCTCTGTCCCACCAGCTCCTTGAAGCCCTGGGTCGTAATCTCCTTCTTCTCGCGAAGGTGGGCAACCAGCCGCTCCCGCAGGGCCGCCAGGGCCCCCGCGTCGAAGCACAGCTCCTCGCTGACGCGCACCACCGCCCCCTGGGCCGCCAGCACCTTCAGCAGCTCGCGCAGGCGGGGCTCGGGGAGCTGGAGCTTCTGCGACAGCTCGTTCTGCGTGGGCGGAGACAGCCCCGCCGCGGACAGCTCCGCCGCGAGCCGAGCCCGCGCGGCCTCGTCCCCCAGCGACAGCGTGCGACCGCGCCCCGCGAGGCGCGCCACGTCCTTGTCCACCTCCACCTTCCCGGCGTCCACCAGTCCCTGCACCACGCGCTGGAAGGCCCGCGCGTCCAGCTCCGACGACAACCGCTGCCGGAGCTCCTCGCGGGGCAGCCCTTCCCGCAGGGGCTCGCGCTCGTGGAAGGCCGCCAGCAGCGCGAGCGAGCGCTCCTGCAGCCCCGCGAGCACCTCGCCCGACAGGAACAGCCGCCGCTCCTTGTCCAGCAGGACCACCCCACCCCGCGCCCCCAGCAGGTCCAGCGCGCGCGCCAGCACCTTGGGCGCGAGCCCGGAGCGGCCGAACAACTCCTGCTGCGTCAGCCCCCGGTAGCCCGCCTGCCGCAGGAGCCACGCCACCTGCCCGGCGGCGTCCGCCTCGCGCAGCGGCGCCACCAGCGCCGCGCCCCCCGAGCGCCGCCGCGGCGGAGCGATCGACAGCACCCGGCCCCCCGCCACCGTCGCCCCGCGCCCGGGCAGCACGCGCGAGCCCCGCAGGATGAAGCGCTGCCCCGCGAGCGCGGCCACGGGCGCGTCGAGCCGAAGCTGCGCCAGGGCCGTCTCGCCGGGCTCCAGCCGCTCCACGTCCAGCAGCGCCACCGTGGCCTCCACCTGCGCCGTGCCCAGGTGCAACAGCAGCTTGCGGCGGCGCGGCAGCGGCGCCTCCGCGGACGGCAGCAGCGTCAGCTCCACGTCCAGCATGCGCGTCTCGGGCAGCTCTCCCGCGCGCGTGAGCACCATGCCCCGGCGCAGCGCGTCCGCCTCCACGCCGCCCAGGTTCACCGCCGCGCGCTCGCCCGCGGAGCCCCGCGACACCGGCTGACCATGACGCTGAACGCCCCGCACGCGCAGGGGCCCTGGCACCCCCGGCAGCAGCGACACCGCGTCGTCCACGGACACCGACCCCGACAGGAGCGTGCCCGTCACCACCGTGCCGAAGCCCTTCAGCGTGAAGACGCGGTCCACCGGGAGGAAGAGCGGCCCTTCCGAGGGGCGCTTCTCCAACGCGAGCGACGCCCGGGTGAGCGCGGCCCGCAGCGCGTCCAACCCGTCGCCCGTGCGGGCCGAGCACGGCACCACCGCCGCGCCCTCGAGGAACGTGCCCGCGGTGAGCGCCGCCAGGTCCGCCTCCACCAGCGCGCGCCACTCCGGCCCCAGCTCCTCGAGCAGGTCGGACTTGGTGAGGGCGATGACCCCCGCGCGCACGCCGAGCAGCCGGCAGATGTCCAGGTGCTCGCGCGTCTGGGGCATGACGCCCTCGTCCGACGCCACCACCAGCACCGCCAGGTCCACGCCGCCCGCGCCCGCGGCCATGGCCTTCACGAAGCGCTCGTGGCCCGGCACGTCCACCACGCCCGCCACCGCGCCGTCGTCCAACGTCAGGTGCGCGAAGCCCAGCTCCAGGGTGATGCCCCGGCGCTTCTCCTCCTGGAGACGGTCGGTGTCGATGCCGGTGAGGGCCTTCACCAGGGACGTCTTGCCGTGGTCGATGTGGCCCGCCGTCCCGAGGATCATCGCCTCACCGCATCAGTCGCTCACGCCCCGGCCTTGTCCGGGTCTTCCTCGAAGCGCGCGTCGCCCGTGACGGGCTCGTAATCCCAGGGGAAGACCACCAGGGCGTCCGTGGACAGGGCCTGGTAGTCCGGCGCGAAGCCCTCCGGCTTCACGACCAGGCACGCGGTCGCCACCTGCCTGGCGCCCACCTCCAGCGCCAGCGCGGTGGCCATCTCCAGCGTGTCGCCGCTGGAGGCCACGTCGTCGACGATGAGGACGCGGCGGCCCTTCAGCTCGCGCGGCATCACGCCGCTGAGCGTGGGGCCGCGCTTCGCGCTCGCCGCGCTGTCACGGTCGCGGCTGCGCCGGCTGATGCGCACCGGGAAGAACTCGCAGCCGAGCGCCGAAGACAGCGCCCCGCCCACGAACACGCCGCCGTGGACCACGCCCACCACGGCCTCCGGATGGAACGACTTGAGGATGGAGCCGGCCAGTTGCTGCACCGCGCGATCGAACTCCTTCCACGTCAGCTCGCGGACGCTCTTGGGGCGGCCACGCGACTGGTCCCTCCCGGTGGGCTGCCGGGGGACCTCCACTTGCGGCGCCAACACCATGTCCGCGGGAATGGAGACGAGCTTCTGCGCCTGCTCCCGGCCCGTCTTCCGCTTGGGCGTGAGGCGGGACAGGAGCGAGGGCTTCTTCGAGGTGGATTTCGCGGTGGGCTTGCTCTTGCCCTGGGCCTTGGGCCCGGGCGCTGCCCGCTTGGTGGCCACGGCGGTGAGCTCCGGCTGGGTGCTGGGGTGCGGCCCCGTCATACCCCGAGCCTCGCGCCCTGGCCACATCCACGCGGCGTCCGTCGTTCATCAACGTGCACGAGCGACGGACGCGTCACGGGCGCTCAGGCCGCCAGCTTCTCCTCCACCATCCGGTCCGCCACCTGCTCGGGGCGAAGCCCGGATTCCTTTGCGCGCCGCAGCACCGTGTCGATGGTGTCGAAGATGTTCGCGGCCCGGGCATACGCCTTGTCCCGGTCGTACCCCGCCCACTCCTGCGCCACGTTGATGAGGCCGCCGGCGTTGGCCGCGTAGTCCGGCACGTAGAGGATGCCGCGGCCGGCGAGCTGCTCGCCATGACGCGACGTGAGGAGCTGATTGTTCGCCGCGCCACACACCGCTCGCACCTGGAGCAGCGGCAGCGTGGCGTCGTTGATGGCGCCGCCCAGCGCGCACGGGGCGAAGATGTCCGCCTCCATGCGGTGCAGCGTGTTCGCGTCCACCGCCGTGGCGCCGTACTGCTTCACCGCCGCCTCCACGCTGGCGGTGTTGATGTCGCTCACCCACACCTTCGCGCCGCGCTCGTGCAGCTCCTTCACCAGGTACATGCCCACGTGCCCCACGCCCAGCACCGTGACGCGCAGGCCCTTGAGGTCCGAGCTGCCGAACACGTGCTTCGCCGTGGCCTCCATGGCGCGCGCCACGCCGTACGCCGTCACCGGCGACGGGTCTCCGCTGCGCTCCTTGAGCCCCACCACGTGGCGCGTGTGCTTGCGCACGTACTCCATGTCGTCCGGGCTGGTGCCGCTGTCCTCGGTGGTGATGTAGCGCCCGCCGAGCGACTCCACCGCGCGGCCGAACGACTCGAACAGCTTCGCCCGGTCGAAGTTGCCACGCGGCAACATGATGACGGCCTTGCCACCGCCGTGCGGCAGCCCCGCGAGCGCCGCCTTGTACGTCATGCCCCGCGCCAGCCGGAGCGCGTCCGCGACCGCCTCCTCCTCGCTGGTGTACGTGGACAGCGCGCGCGTGCCGCCGAGGCCGGGCCCCAGCCGCGTGTTGTGCATGCCGACGATGGCCCGCAGGCCCGTGCGGGAGTCGCTGAGCAGATGGACGGCCTCGTAGCCGCCCTCGAGCAATTGCGTGAAGTAACTCATGGCGCGCGGCCTGTACCCAGGCCACGCACCCAAGTCAAACCGAGCCGCTCGCCAGCATGCTCCGGATGACGTCTCCCTGAATGACATATCGCGTCGTGCAGAATTGACACGTCGCTTCCGCCTGCCCCTCCTTGTCGAGCAGGTCCTGCAGCTCCTCGCGCCCCATGGCGAGCAGCGCGCGCTTGACCCGGTCCTCGCTGCACGAGCAGGCGAAGCCGAGCGGGTAGCGCGACATCACCTCGAAGTCCGGCTCGGGCAGCAGCGCGCGCAGCACCGCGGACGCGCCGGACGCCGCGTGCGCGCGCAGGGCGGACTCGAAGTCGTGACGCAGCCGCGCGCCCAGCGCCTGGAAGCCGTCCATGTCCGCGTCGGGCAGGGGCTGCACGAGCAGGCCCGCGACGATGCCCAGCGACTCCGTCTGCCCGTCCGCGCCCACCGTGGGGAGCTGCGCGAGCAGCAGGTGCGAGGGGAGCTGATCCGACTGCAGGAAGTAGCGCTCCAGGTCGCCCGCCAGGTCGAAGCGCTCCAGCTCCACGGAGGAGCGGTAGTGCTCGCCCTGCCCCATGTCCCGCAGGATGGAGAGGAAGCCCTGGTTCCCCAGCACGGGCCGCCAGTGGTACTGGCCGTCGCCGCCCACGTACTCCACGAGGGGGTTCTTCACGTAGCCCCGCACCGTCCCGGAGGCGTCGCCGTCCACGAACAGGCCGCGCAGGGGGCCGTCGCACTCCACCTGGAGGTTGATGCGCGCCTCGCTCTTCTGGAGGGCGCCCAGCAGCGCGGCGGCGGTGAGCGCCTGGGACAACAGCGCGGCCGCGGCGGGGGCCGTGCGGTGGGTGGCGCGGGCCTTCTGGGACAGGGCGGTGCTCACGGCCAGCACCACGCGCAGGTCCGCCTTCTTCAACAATCCACTGACGAGCTCATCGGACATAGCTGTGCGACTAGCGTGCCCGACCCCGCATTGCCCGCCAACGGCAGAAGGCGGACGCACCGTCGCACGACGGCCCGCCAGCAGCCCCACCCGGGGTGACACATAAGCCGGGCCTTATGCCTCCGTGTGCGGTGACTGGCATGCGGGGGTGCGGAAGAAATCCAGCGTCGTGGCCGGAACGGCTATAAACCGCCCACCGGTAGTCACCTGACCTTGACTTGGGGCGCGGGGAACCCGCCCGCGCGCCGCCCCCTGGAGAACCGATGAGCACCCAGGCTGCCACAGCCGACGCCGTTCCGACGAAGACTCCGCTCCTCAAGTCCCGCCTGGGTTCGTTCCTCGCGGTGGTCCCCCTGAGCATCTGGGTCGTCAACCACCTCTGGGACAACCTCTCCGCCTTCAACGGCGCCGCCGCGTGGGAGAAGTCCGTCACCACGTACGCCAACCCGTACTCGCAGGCCCTGACGTTCCTCATCGTCATGCTGCCCCTGCTGTTCCACACCGGCTGGGGCCTGGTCCGGCTGTTCAGCTTCCGGCCCAACAACAACCGGTACAACAACTACGGCAACCTCAAGTACCTCCTCCAGCGCGTGAGCGCGCTGGGCGTGCTGGCCTTCCTCGGCGCCCACATCTGGCTGGCCTTCCTGCACCCGCGCCTGGTCGAGGGTCACCCGGAGCCGTTCATCGACATCGCCCGGGAGATGCACTTCCACGGCCCCACGCTCGTCGTCTACCTGCTGGGCACGCTGGGCACCTCGTACCACCTGGCCAACGGCCTCCAGGGCTTCGCCATGGGCTGGGGCCTGCTGGCCAGCGAGCGCGCCATGCGCCGCTTCGAGCCGCTCTCCATCATCATCTTCCTGCTGCTGACCGCGATGAGCTGGAGCGTCATCTACGCGCTCTACACCGCCGGCGGCGCGCTCGGCCCCGCGGCCTGACGCCCCTTCGTCCGGGGTGGCGCGCGTTGCCGCCCCGGGCCCCCTTCAGCAGCCCCTGAAAAGCACACCGGCCGCCCCCGAAGGAGTCTCGGGGAGCGGCCGGTTCGCTTCCAGGGGACGGGCCCGACGGGCCCCGTGCCTCAGAACGGGATGTCGTCGTCGTTGCCACCGCCGCCGCCGCCGTGGCCCCCGCCCATGCCGTCATCCATGGGGGGCGGCTGGCCGTAGTCGCCGGAGTCCTGGCCGCCACGCTGCGAGCCGAACTGCCGGCGCCCGCCACCGCCACCGCCGCCGCTCATGCCGTCACCCGCGTCGCGGCCACCACCCCCGAGGAACGTCACCGCGTTGGCGACGACCTCCGTGGTGTAGTTCTTCCGGTTCTCCTTGTCCGTCCACTCACGCGTCTGCAGGCGGCCCTCGACGTAGCACTGGCGTCCCTTCTTCAGGTACTCGCCGCACAGCTCCGCGAGCTTTCCCCAGACGACGATGCGGTGCCACTCGGTCCGCTCCTGCTTCTGGCCGTTCTTGTCGTTCCAACTCTCGCTGGTCGCGATGCGGAAGTTCGCCACCGCCTGACCGCCCGGAGTGAAGCGGACCTCCGGGTCCGCCCCCAGGTTGCCGATGAGGATGACCTTGTTCACGCCTCCAGCCATGACTGCTCCCTCTGCCTTTCTGTCGAGGTCCCACCCACCAAGGACGGGACACGCACGGCCCACCGAGCATCAGCCCTGGCAGGTTGCCTCCCACGTATAGCAGTGCGCCCTGACATTTCCAGAAGGCGGTCCCCCCGAGGGGGCCCGCCCGGGCGCACGCTCCCCAGGGGAGCGGACACGAAGGCCTTCGAGGTATGGCCGGCGCCCACCTCCCGGAGGGGTGGGCGCGTCGGTCCGGGGGCTACCCGCCCGGACGGGTCTCCGCGGTGCGCGCGTCCTGGGACACCCCGGAGCGCTGCGTGCCGGGCGGGGACGCCTTGCCGGCGGGCGCCACCAGCTCCACCGGGACGGTGCCGTCGGACGGACGGGGCGCCTTGGCCTCCGCCACCTTCTGCGACAGCGTGGAGTCCAGGCTCTTGGCGAAGGCGGCCACCTGCGGGTCGGCGTTGCCCAGCATGCGGCGCAGCGACTTCCAGAAGGGGTGGTCCGCCTGGCCGGCCTGCACGAGCGCGCGGGCCAGCAGCGACGTGGAGGCCTCGCGGTCCGCGGCGCTGGCCCCGCGCAGCGCCACGACCAGCTCCTCGGGCGCGGTGCGCGCCACCTCGCCCAGCGCCACGGACAGCTCCGCCTGGGCCTGCGCGTCCGAGCCCGCCGCGCCGGACAGCTCCAGCACGCGCGCCAGCGCCTCCGTGTTGCCGCCCGCCGCCAGCTCCACCATGGACGTGACGCCGGGCACCTCCACCGCCAGCACGCGCGCCACCTCCCTCAGGCGGCCGTAGACGTCGCCGCCGGCGGAGTAGCTGTCCAGCAGCGTGCGGGCGCCCAGGTAGTCGTGCGGGTTGGACTGGTAGAGGCTCTCCGCCAGCACCGCGCGCACCGCCGGGTCGCGCTCGCTGCGCCACGCGGTGCGCAGGAAGCCGATGTTGCGCGGGTCGCGCTGCCGGCCCAGGTCCAGGTACGTCTTGATGCGGGCCGCCACGTCGTCGATGCCACCCGTGGCCTTGCCGCCCTCCGCCAGCGTCGCCACGGCGTTGGAGGGCCCCAGGCTGGAGCCCGTGGCCGCCACCGCCGCGCCCAGCGCGTCCAGGCCCGCGACGATGGGGCCGGCGCGGCCCGCGAAGTCGTTGGCCATCATGGAGAAGGAGAAGTGCTCGCCGCTCGCGCTCGTCACGTAGCCGCTGAGCGCGGAGACGCCCTCCAGCGTGCCCGTCTTCGCGCGCAGCCGGCCCACCGCGTCGCTGCCCTCGAAGCGGTACTTCAGCGTGCCGTCCTTGCCGGCGATGGGCACCGAGGACAGGTACTCCGGCGACAGCGGGAAGCGCTCGTACATGTGGCGCAGCAGCTTGTTGACCTGCGCGGTGGAGAAGCGGTTCGCGTCGTTGAGGCCGCTGCCGTTCTTCATCACGTACGTGCCGCGGGGGATGCCCACGTCGCGCTCGAGGAACTGCTCCACCACCTCCACGCCCTTGGCGAAGGAGCCCGGCTGGCCGCGCGCCTCCGCGCCCATCGTCTTGAGCAATTGCTCCGCGACGAAGTTGCTGGAGAGCTTGTTGAGGCGCTTGAGCAGCACGTCGAACGTGTCCGACTGGGCCACGTACACCGCCCGCGCGCGCGACGGCGTCAGCCCGCCCTTCACCCGCCCCTTCACCTTCACGCCCCGCGTGGTGAGCAGCTGCTTGAGCGTCTGGCCGAAGTACATGGGCGGGTTGTCGATCTTCTTCCACACGCTCACGGCGCCGCCGCGCTCGGCCGGCACCTGCCCGCGCACGACGATCTTCTGCTGCGGCCCGGACGGGTCCGACGTCACCGACACGCGGCGCGCGCGCTTCGCGCCGGTGGTGATTTGATTCTCCACGATGAAGTAGTCGCTGGGCGGCTCCATCTCCACGCTGGCCTTCGCACCGGGACCGGCGCCGGGCCTCACGTAGATGGCCACCGCGTTCCAGTTGAGGCTCAGCGCGCCGGTGGGCGCCATGTACGCGCGGTCGGAGTCCTCCTGGTCGTAGCCGGGCGGCGTGCGCTCCGCGTCGAACCAGGAGTCGTCCACGACGATGTCGCCCACCTCGCGCACGCCCGCGTGCCACAGCTCGGAGACGATGCCCCACAGCCGCTCGGTCGTCATGGACGGGTCGCCCTTGCCGCGCACGTAGAGCGTCTTCACCTTGCCGTCCGCCGCCAGCTCCGGCTCCGCGAAGAACTCCGTCTCGTAGCGGAACTCCGGCCCCAGCGTCGCCAGCGCCGCCGCGGACGTGACGAGCTTCACGTTGGAGGCGGGGTTGAGCAGCTCGTCCGCGTTGTGGGTGAAGACCACGGTGCCGTCATCCAGGCTCTGCATGTGCACGCCCACGCGGCTCGACTTCAGCGGCGAGCGTTGCAGCACCTCCATCAGCGCGGCGCGCAGGGCCTCGCGGTCCGCGCGCTTCTCCGCGGCGGTCGGAGGGGCCGCGTGGGCGGCGGAGGACAGCAGCAGGGAAACAGTGGCCAGCGCGGCCAAGAGGTGTCTGGCTCGAAGAACCTGCACGCACGCTCCAGGGAAGTCGGCGGCCATTATGGGGAAGGGCATGAAAGCCCGGCAAGGGAGAGGGGCTGCGGGAGTCCACGGCTGGGCGCTCGCCCTACCGCCGAGTGGAAAAATGAGAGTCCCCCGTGTGGACTTCTTCTCACTGCAACCTTCGAGCGACACGGGAAGCACCCGCGTGGATGATGCCGCGCGCCCCTGACAGCCCGGTGGGTGGGTCCCCTTCCGCCGCGCGCCCCACGTCGGGGTATACCGCCACCTCCCCCCGACACGGGAGCGTCGCGGGGTGGCCGGGAGGACGACGATGCGAGCGGTGGTACAGCGGGTCCTGGAAGCGTCGGTGACGGTGGAGGGGCAGCGGGTGAGCCAGATGGGCCCGGGCCTGCTGGTGCTCCTGGGCGTGGGCAAGGGCGACACCGAGGCGGACGTGGCATGGATGGTGGAGAAGCTGGCCACCCTGCGCATCTTCGAGGACGCGGACGGGAAGATGAACCTGTCGCTCGAGGACACGTCCCGGCAGCTCATCGTGGTCAGCCAGTTCACCCTCTACGGCGACGCGCGCAAGGGCCGGCGCCCCAGCTTCATCGACGCCATGGAGCCCACCGTCGCCAAGGCCCTGTACGAACGGGCGTGCGAGGCGCTGCGCCAGCGCGGCCTGACGGTGGGCACCGGCGTCTTCGCGGCGGACATGAAGGTGGCGCTCGTCAACGACGGGCCCGTCACCCTGCTCCTGGAGAGCCCGGGCCCCGCGGCGCCCAGGGGCTAGATGCGGACGGTGGTGCCCTTGGTGACGAGCGCGGCCAGGCCCTGCTTGGCCAGCGCCGCCTCGCGGATGTGGGCGGTGAGCGCGCCCAGCTCGCGGATCCAGTTGGCCGCGCGCGGCCCCAGCCCGGAGAAGGCCACCGTCAGCGGCGGCGGCTGCGGCAGGCGCCCCAGCCAGTAGCCGAGCACCTCGTCCTTCTCCGGCAGCGCCGGCAGCTTCATGCGCGCCTGTTCGCGGACCAGCAGCCGCTCCAGCTTGCGCGGCATGTTCACCTGCCAGTGCGCCACCGCCCGGGCCGGGCGCCAGGACCAGTCCGCGAAGGCGAAGTTCATCGCCGGGAAGTACTCCCCCCGGCCCTGCGTGACGAAGACGCGGTCGGGCGGGAACTCCGGGAACGGGTCCCAATGCCCGGCCAGCAGCGACGCCAGCCCCATGTCCGGCAGGGGGCGCAGGCGGAACGCGTCGCGCACCTCGCGCGCGGCGCGGGTGTCCCAGTAGGGGTAGTTGGGCTCCTCGAGCATCAGCGCCAGGTGCAGCGCCTCGTCCCACGCGTCGGCGTAGCCGGCGTGCTCGCGGCTGACCTCCCAGCCCGCGGGGCCCTCCGTCCACAGGAGGAACGCGAGCCGATCCACCAGGTCCGCCCACGGGTCCGCGTCCACCGAGTTCAACCCGCCCGGCAACGCCGTGGACAGCATGCGCTCGCACAACATGCGCGCCTGCCCGTCCCCCAGCCCGTCCAGGAGCGACTCCAGCGCGCCGGCGGCGTCGCCCATGGCCCGCGAGAGGAAGGGCAGGACCTGCTCGTGGAAGAACCGATCATTGATGGGTCGGAGCACCACGTCCATGGGACGACCTCCCCCTTCCGGCCCTCAGGGCCTGGCGTCTTCCTGGATGATGAGGGCGTGGATGTCCGCGGCGGAGGGCGCCTCGAGGATGGCGGCCCGGAACCGCGGGTTCTTGAAGAGGCGGGAGATGCGCGCCAGCGCCTTGAGGTGCACGCCCGCGCTGTTCTCCGGCGCCACCAGGGCGAAGAACAGGTGGGTGGGCTTGCCGTCGATGGCCTCGAAGTCCACGCCCGCCCGGGACACGCCGAAGGCGGCCTGCAGCTGCGTCATGCCCGGCAGCTTGCCGTGGGGGATGGCCACGCCCTCGCCGATGCCGGTGCTCCCGAGCTTCTCGCGCTCGCGCAGCACCTCCACCAGGCGGTCCTCCTGGAGCTGGGGGTGGGCCCGCACGAGGGTCGCGCTCAGCTCGCGCAACACCTCTGGCTTCGTCCGCGACTGCATGTCCGCGATGACGGCTTGGGGGCTGAGGAACTCGGCGATTCTCACTGACGCTCCCGCGCTGGCGCTCCTGAGCCTGCCGCAATTACTCCTCACCCTCGATTCGCGCAAGGGTCGCCTGTCGACGAAAAGCCACGGCCGCTCACTGCGCATCAGGGCGCGAGGGGTGACGCGCCCGCCTCCGCGCCGTCACGGCCCTGGTACCCGGGGGCGATATGCGCCGCGAGGCCCTCCGTTTCCCCCCATGAATCCCACGACACACCCACCCCACGCCCCGGAGGGAACGCCATGATGCGCCCGCTGCTGTCGACCCTTGTCCTCTCGTCCGCCCTGGCCACCGGCTGCGCCGGCACCGCGAGCCACGTCGTCGCCCAGGGACCGGCCCGGTCGCTGGGGAGCGCGACCCAGGAGCCCCTCGTGCTGGAGGGCGGCAGCCTCACCGGCCCCTCGTCGACCCTGAGTCTCGACGAGCACGGCATGCATGGCCGCTTCCGCAGCAGCCCCGTGGCGCTCGCCTGGGACTACCAACGCATGACGGGCACCGTGGGCGAGCTGGCCACGCGCCTGGAGCTGGCCGAGGGTGACGACACCCGCGTCTGGGGCGCCTTCGCCGGCATGCCCGTGGACCTCACCGAGGACGGGACGTGGCTGCACGGTCGCATGGGGGGCTGCTCCTATGCGCTCAAGCGCACCAGCGACGCCACCCTCGAGGGCATGCGCGAATGCGGCGGCGTCCTGGAGCGGGACATCGACGTGGCCTTCCCCTCGGACATCGCCCGGCGCCCCCTCGGCGAGCGGGCCGCGCTGATGGCGCTGGCGCTGGTCAACACGCAGGGCCCCGTGGTGCTGCCGCGCGTGGCCGTCACCAGCGGCGCGGCCCAGGAGCGCACCGGCGCCCACCGCAGGAAGTCCTACTGACCCTCATCCCAGCGCCGCCCACCCGAGGCAGGCCCGACGCGCTCCATCTCCCGGGGGAGGGATGGGGCGCGTCGTCTGCGTGAGGGCGATATGCCCCGGGGGCTCGGAGCGTTTCGGCGGGTGGACACCTCCAGCGCTCCCCAGGGCGCCAGGGGGCCGTGGCTCCGCGCCCGCTCCAGGCGGGGCCGCGACATGTCCGTTCCGGGGAGGACCGGGGCCCGGGTCACACACCGGACCGGGGCCCACGCGCTCCGCCTCCCGAGGGGGGTGGCGGAGCGCGTTGCTTCCTTCAGCGACGGGAGGGGACTCAGGTGCCCGTGGCGGCGGCCAGGGGCGCCGGCTCGTGGGGCTCGATGAGGCCGTACTGCCCATCCTTGCGCCGGTAGACGATGCCCAGCGCGTCCGACTCCACGTTGTGGAAGACGTAGAAGTCGTTGTTCATCAGGTTCATCTGCATGACCGCCTCGTCCACGGACAGCGGCTTGACGGTCAGTTGCGTGGAGCTCACCACGCGGGTGGCCGGCGTGGCCGCCACCACCACGGCGGTGGGCTTGGGCGGCTCGGCGCTCCCCGCGGGCTTCTCCGCGAGGGCCTCCTCCGCGTCCGGCACCTCGAAGACGGCGTGGCGCACCTTCAGGTGATTCACCAGGTCCTGTCGGTGGTGGACGCGCTCGCGGCCGTGATGCGTCTTCAGCTTGTCCCGGTAGCGCCGCAGCTGGCGTTCGATCTTGTCCATCGCCAGGTCGATGGACGCGTACATATCATCGCTCTTGTCGCGGCCTCGGAGCACCCAGGCGCCGGAGTGGATGGTGATGTCCGCGTGGTGGAGATGCCGCTCCAGGGAGAGGACCACGTGGGCCTCTCCTGCTCGGTCCAACAGCCTGTTCACCCGCTCTACCTTCTCGCGTGCGTACTCCTTGAGGGAATCCGACGCCCCGAACTGACGGAAGGTGATGTTGAACTGCATGCGTGGCTGCCTCCTAGGGTGAGGGGAGCTGCGTGACAGATCAGAAACGTTCTGTCTGCGGGAAGCAACCCGGCTCCATGGGTTGCCTCTTCCCGACCGCACCACCCGTCCGGGGGCCGACATCCGGCAGCGACACCCCGTCACTGGCACGACAAGCACGTGCTTCGGCAGACACTTCAACCCCGCGGATTCACGCGTCGCGTCAGCGGGGTGACAGGCACCCGGGACCTCCGCCTACTGGACGCCGACGACGCGCTCCTCGGAGTGGATGATGGCGCCCTCGCAGCGGGCCACGCCCGAGCACTCGGACACCACGCCCCGCGTGGCGCCGCTGAGCGTCAGCAGGTAGGTGGACACGGGCGTGTTCGCGAGGATGGTGAAGCTGACCGAGCCCTCGGACAGCGTCGCGGGCACGGTCGCGGTGGCGAGCCCATCCTCGCGCAGCAAGGTGACGCCCACGGACTCGGGCACCTCGCCGTCCGGCCGCCACCCGAACGAGTACGTCTGGCCGCGCATCAGCCGGTCCGCGGTGCCCGCCCCTTCGTACTGGAAGGTGCGCTTGGCCTTGCCGCCCCGGAGCGTCAGGGCGACGGAGTGGGTCGGGTCCTGGAGCACCACGCGCAGGTCGCCCTGCGCCTGCTCCGCCCACACGCTCGGGTCGAAGTCGTAGTAGGCCCGCGTGGGCAGACACAGGTCGCGCCCCGCCGTGCCGTCCACGCCGCCCGGCTCCAGCCGCATGGACACCCCGTTGAGGGTGGCGGTGGTGCCCGCGCGCAGGTCCGTGCAGCGGTCGCCGCCGGCCAGGGAGAAGGTGACGGTGAAGCGGTGCGCGCCCGGCGCGTCCAGCCGCTCGTAGGCGTCCACGTCGTTGAGCGCGTACGTCAACGTGCGGTCCGCGAGCCCCGCCAGGTCCACGGTCTCCGGCGTGAGGGAATCACCACAGCCGCTCAGCAGGCCGAGCGCCACGAGCGCCCCCGCCAGGGCGCCCCGAGTCTGAAGGAAGGAAGGTCGCATACGGGGCGCACCCTATACCCCGCGCCGCCCCCGCGCGCGGCAGAACGGCGCGCGCGCTCCGCCGCGTCCGCCCCCCGCACCGCGCGCCTGCCCGCCTGCCTACCCTTCCCGCCGGAGCATCGCCTCCAGCCGGGCCTTCACCTCCGGCCACTCCGTGTCGATGACGCCGTAGTAGGCGCTGTCGCGGACCTGGCCGCCGCGCACCAGCATGTGGTGGCGGAGGATGCCCTCGAACCGGGCGCCCACCCGCTCGATGGCGGCGCGCGAGCGCGTGTTGCGCCGGTCCGTCTTGAGCTGCACGCGCATGACGCCCAGCGACTCGAAGGCGTGGCGGAACAGCAGGTACTTGCACTCGGTGTTCACGACCGTGCGCCACGCGCGCCGCGCCAGCCACGTGGAGCCCACCTCCAACGTCCGGTGCTCGCGCTGGATGTCCATGTAGCGGGTGGAGCCCAGCGCCTCCCCCGTCTTCTGCCCCAGGATGACGAAGGGCCGCTCGACCCCGGCCTCCGCACCCCGCAGCGCCGCGCGGATGTAGGACTCCACGTCCTCGCGCGTGCGCAGCACCTGGGAGAAGTGGGCGAAGAGGTCGGGCTCGCACAGCGCCTCGAGCGCGGGCGCATGCTCGAGCGCCAGCGGCTCCAGGCGCACCATCGTGCCCTCCAGGACGACCGGGGGCACGACGAGCGGCACCGGCTCCCGGCGCGGAGGGACGTCGTCGGACGGAAGGTGGCTGCTCATGACGCGCGAGTCTCTTCCGCCGGGTGACCGGCGGAAAAGAGCCACTTGCGCGGGGCTCAGTAGTACCGCTTGCGCTTGCTGCTGGGGAGGATGCCCAGCACCTCGCGGTACTTGGCCACCGTGCGGCGGGCGATCTCCGTGCCCTGCGCGCGCAGGAGCTCGACGATCTTCTGGTCCGAGTACGGGTTGCGCGCGTCCTCCTGCGCCACCAGCTGCTTGATGTGGTGCTTCACCGCCTCGCTCGCCGTGTCCTCGCCGGACACGCGGGAGATGGAGGAGTTGAAGAAGTACTTCAGCTCGAAGATGCCCTGCGGCGTGTGGACGTACTTGCTCGTCGTCACGCGGCTCACCGTGGACTCGTGCATGCCGATGTCCTCGGCCACGTCCCGGAGGATGAGCGGCTTGAGGTACGCGATGCCCTTGTCCAGGAAGTCCCGCTGGAACTTCACGATGCTCTCGGTGACCTTGTAGATGGTCCGCTGCCGCTGGTGGATGGAGCGGATGAGCCACACCGCGCTGCGCAGCTTGTCCTGGATGAAGTCCTTCGTCTGACCGGGGCCCACCGCGCCCGTCTTCAGCGCGTTCCGATAGATGCCGGAGATGCGCAGCTTGGACAGGCCGTCGTCGTTGAGCACCACCGTGTACTCGTCCCCCATCTTGTAGACGAACACGTCGGGGGTGATGTACTGCGCGTCGTCCCCGCTGAAGTTGCGGCCCGGCTTCGGGTCCAGCTTGGGGAGCAGCTTCACCGCCTCCACCACCTCCTCCAGCGGGACCTTCAGGTCCTTGGCGATGGCGGGCAGGTTCTTGCTCTCCAGGTACTTCATGTGCCGCTTGATGATGAGGCCCAGCAGCGGCGCCTGCGGCTCCTTCATCCCCTGCAACTGGATGAGCAGGCACTCCTGCAGGTCCCGCGCGCCGCAGCCCCGGGGCTCCAGCATCTGGATGCGCCGCAGGGTGCGCTCGGCGACGTGCATGGGCACGTCCGCCTCGTTGGCCAGGCGGATGAGGGGGTCGCCCTCCAGGTCCGGCAGCTTCAGGTAGCCGTCGTCATCCAGGTTGCCGAGGATGAGCATCGCGATGCGGCGCTCGGCGTCGTTCAGGCGCAGCGTGCCGAGCTGCTCCTGGATGTGGTCGACCAGGTCCTCCTTCTTGACCAGGTTGGCCTCGAACGACGGCAGGTCGTCCGTGGCCACGTTGCCCTTGTTGGACGCGGTGGTCGGCTCGTTGAACTGGTAGCTGTTGAGGTACGCCTCCCAGTCGATCTCCGGGGGCCCGTCCCCGTCGGCCTTGAACTCCGTCGCCGTGTCGCTGTTGGCCGCCGGCAGCTCCACGTCGCGCGGCATCTCGACGTTGTCCGCCTCCAGCGACGCCTCTCCGGGCTCCTTGTCCCCCACGTCCCCCGGCGCCTGCTCGTCCGGCTGCTCGAGGAGTGGGTTCTGATCCATCTCCTCCCGGACCTGCTCCAGCAGCTCCATCCGCGAGAGCTGGAGCAGCTTGATGGCCTGCTGCAGCTGCGGCGTCATCACCAGCTGCTGCGCGAGCTTCAGGCTTTGTTTGAGTTCCATCGCCATGAGACAGGGTCTCCCCGAGCTGATTCAGTCCCCTTCGACGCGGGACCAATCAAAGACCGTGCCAACGTAACAAGGCACCCTGACGCCGTCTAGTGGTGCAATCGTGGTCCCTTGCTTGCATATTCAAAATTCTACAAGGAAACCAACGGTTTACACGTACTCCGGGTGAGGCGGAGGCGCCAGGCGAGCGGCGCAAAAGCGGGGCCAACCCAGTCTATGCATCGGGTTGGCCGTTGACCAGCCGGGCTCAGGAGGTCTGCTGGAGCCGGAACCGTTCCCCCAGGTAGACGGCCCTGGCCCGGGGCGAGGCGGCGATCTCCGCCGGGGTCCCCTCCTCGAGGATCTGCCCTTGTGCGATGATGTAGGCGCGGTCGCAGATGCCGAGGGTGTCCTGGACGTTGTGGTCGGTGATGAGCACGCCCAGCCCGCGCTCGCGCAGCAGGAAGATCTGCCGCTGGAGGTCGCCGACGTTGATGGGGTCGACGCCGGCGAAGGGCTCGTCGAAGAGGATGAAGCGGGGGGAGGGCACGAGGCTGCGCGCGATTTCGGCACGGCGCCGCTCGCCACCGGACAGGGTGCCGCCCAGGGACTCGGCGACATGGGTGAGGCCGAACTCCTCCAGGATGGCGGTGGCGCGGGCCTCGCGGGCGCGCTTGTCCAGGCCCTTCTGGAGCTCCAGCACGGCCAGCAGGTTGTCGCGCAGGGTGAGCTTCTGGAAGACGGAGGCCTCCTGGGGCAGGTAGCCCACGCCCCGGCGCGCGCGGCGGTGCATGGGCAGGTGGGTGAGGTCCTCGTCGCCCACGCTCACGCGGCCCGCGTCCGGCGACACCAGGCCCACCACCATGTTGAAGCTCGTCGTCTTGCCCGCGCCGTTGGGGCCCAGCAGGCCCACCACCTCACCGGGAGACACGGTGAACGACACGCCGCGCACCACCTGACGTCCCCGGTACGCCTTGTGGAGCCCCTCCGCCACCAGCTTCGCGCTCACCGGGGCGACCCTCCCTGGGGGGGCGCGGCGGGGACCGCGGGCGCGGACGTCCGCGCGGGCTTCTTCCTGCCGGGCGCGGGCGTGGACGGCGGGGACTCGAAGATGATGACGGCGTTCTCCACCTCGAGCTTCTCGCTCCCCAGGGTGAGGCGGACCTTCGTCCCGCGCATGTACGTGGTCCCCTGGCGCGCCTCGGGTGAGCCCGTCACCACCAGCACGCCGCTGGCCACGTCGTACTCGGCGCGCTCGCCGCGGGCCATGCGGTCGCCGTCCACCGCGTTGACGCCGCCGGTGCACACCACGCGCGTCACCACGCGCGGCTGCGTGAAGTAGGCCGTCATCTTGTCGCACTTGAGCTCGAGCGTGCGGTGCGTCGCCCTCACGTTGCCGGTGAGCACCGCGTGCGTCTTGTCGCCGTTGATGAGGTCGGCGTTGATCTGGATGGGCGCCTCCAGCTCCCCGGGCGCCAGCGAGCCCTGCCCCGCCGCGGCCGCCGGGGGCGTCCCGCCATCCGAGGGGGTCGCCGCCACCGCGGGCAGCGGCTGCGCCACGAAGAAGGCCATCACGAGAAACTCAATCACGCTCCACCGCTCCCAGCACGGTCTCCACCGAGCCCTCGAAGGTGAACGTCTCATCCGGGAAGGACAGCTCGAAGCGGTCCGACCGCAGGTTGTAGCCCGGCCCCTGAATGCGCACGCCCTCGTTGCCCCGCGCCGACCGCGTCGTCGCGTCGTAGGTCAACCGCGGCGTGTGAACCACCATGCCCTCCCCCGTGCGGACCACCACCCCGCCGGAGGCCACCAGCTGCTTGGACGAGAGCAGGCCCTCCATATTCGGAGCGCTCACCTCCAGCCCCTTCGTGGCCCCCAGCTCCCCACCCTCCGCGGCGCCCGGAGGCACCCGCAGCGTGGCGTTGGAGGCCTGCACGTCGCCGCCCGTCCGCTGGTACGTCAGCCGCTCGGCGTGGCCGGACAGGGTGAGCGCCTCGCCCTCGTAGGTGGACAGGCGGGCGCCGTGCAACACCACCTGGGGGGGCGGCTCCTGCTGCGCCTCGTCCCCCGCGCGACGCGGTGAGCAGGCGGCGAGCAGGCAGGCGGCGAGGCTGGTGACGAGCGTGCGCGACACGGGGGCCTTCTATCACCCGGAGGCGGCCTGCGCCGCCTCCGCGAGCGCGGCGGGTGGGCGCGTCTTCCACCGCTGGTGCATCCACACCCACTGCTCGGGCGTGCGCCGGATGGCCGCCTCGATGCGCTCGGACAGGGCCGCGGTGAGCGCCAGGGCGGCCTCCTCGCGGTCCTCCACCGCCGGCACGGGGACCTCCTCCATGACCAGCCGGTAGCCCCCGCCCTCGACGCGGTGGCAGAAGCCCGCCACCACCGCCGCGCCGGTGCGCACCGCCAGGTCCGCCGCCGCCCGGGGCGTGGCCGCCAGCCGCCCGAAGAAGGGCACGAAGACGGACTGCACCTTGGTGTCCTGGTCGATGAGCAGGCCCAGGATTTCGCCGCTGCGCAGGGCCCGCAGCATGGCGCGCGCCGCGCCGTCCTGGCCGCGCCAGATGCTCCGCACGCCGCCCCGCGCGCGGAAGCGCCCCACCAGCTCCGTCAGCCGCGGGTCCGACGTCTCCTTGGCGATGCTCTGGCTGGGGTAGCCGGAGCGCGCCACCCTGCGGGCGAGCAGCTCCCAGTTGCCCACGTGTCCGGTGACGAAGACGACGCCCTTGCCGCGCGCCAGCGCCGCGTCCAGCACCTGGCGGTCCGCGTCCGGCCAGGCCACCAGGCCCTCCAGCCCCCGGTCCAACGCCCCCGTGCAGGCCACCTCCAGGGCGGCGGCGGACAGGTGCCGGAAGCACGCGCGGGCCAGGTCCTGCCGCTCCGCGTCGGACTTTTCCGGGAAGGCCACGGACAACGACTTCAGGGCCTTGCGGCGCTCGCCTCCGGCGACGGCGTAGGCCAGCCCCCCCAACCGGGCCCCCAGGCCCCGGGCCCACACCAGGGGCAGGGGTTGAAGGCACAACAGCACGGCCCGGATGAGCAGGTAGCGGAGGAAACGTTTCAGGCGCTTTGCTAAGGGTGGACGCTCCACAGCCGCTCCATATCCCATGCGCGAATACAACTTCGACGGGCTCGTCGGTCCTACCCACAACTACGCTGGCCTGTCGCCGGGCAACCTGGCGTCGCAGAGCCACGTCGGAGAGGCCAGCCACCCCCGCGAGGCGGCGCTCCAGGGGCTGGAGAAGATGCGCTTCGTGTCCAGCCTGGGCGTGGGACAGGCGGTGCTGCCGCCCCAGCCGCGCCCGTCCCTGCGCGCGCTGCGGACGCTGGGCTTCACCGGCTCGGACGAGGAGGTCATCACCCGCGCCGCGCGCGAGGCCGAGCACCTCCTGCGCCTGACCTCCAGCGCCTCCGCCATGTGGACGGCCAACGCCGCCACCGTGGCCCCCAGCGCGGACACGGCGGACGGCCGCGTGCACCTGACGCCGGCCAACCTGTCCCAGATGTTCCACCGCGCCCTGGAGGCGGACACCACGCACGCGGTGCTGAAGGCCATCTTCGCGGACGAGCGGCACTTCGCAGTCCACGCCCCGCTGCCACAGGGCAGCCACTTCGCGGACGAGGGCGCCGCCAACCACACCCGCCTGTCCACCCCGGGCCACCCGGGCGTGCACCTGCTGGCCTGGGGCCGCAGCGCGTGGCAGGAGGTGCAGGGCCCCAAGCGCTTCCCCGCGCGCCAGACGCTGGAGGCGAGCCAGGCGCTGGCGCGGCTGCACCAGCTGGACCCCAAGGCCGTGCTCTTCCCCCAGCAGCACCCGGACGGCATCGACGCGGGCGCCTTCCACACGGACGTGCTGGCGGTGGGCAACGAGCGCTTCCTCATGCTCCACGAGCTGGCCTTCGTGGACCACACCGGCCTGCTCCAGGTGCTGCGCGAGAAGCTGGGTCCGGACTTCCGCGCCGTGGTGGCCAGCAGCGCGGAGCTGCCGCCCCGGGACGCGGTGAAGGCGTACCCCTTCAACTCCCAGGTGCTCACGCTGCCCGACGGCACCATGGCCATCGTCGCGCCGCTGGAGAGCCGCGACACGCCCGCCGCGCGCGGCTTCCTGGAGCGCGTCGTCGCCGAGGACACGCCGGTGAAGGCCGTGCACTACCTGGACGTGCGCCAGTCGATGAACAACGGCGGTGGCCCCGCGTGCCTGCGCCAGCGCGTGTGGCTGACGGACGAGGAGCGCCGCGCCATCCGGGCGGACGTCTTCTACACGCCCGCCCTGCACGACTCGCTCGCCGCCTGGGTGCGCCGCCACTACCGCGACGTCCTGCGAGCCAAGGACCTGCAGGACCCGCAACTGGCGCGCGAGACGATGACGGCGCTGGACGAGCTGACCCGCATCCTCCAAATCGGCAGCGTCTACGACTTCCAGCGGTAGGTCGCCCACCGGGCGCGGCGCCTCGGACTCGCCGGCTCCAGACTCGGCGCGGCGGGGGCACGTCTGGTCGCCCGGGTCCCGGAGAAGGCGGGGCTTGGTGGTCGAAGTCGCTCGGGTGACACACCTTTTCCATCGAGGAGGTGATGTCCCCATGATTCCCGCATCGATACAGCAGTATCTGCGACACAACCGGGTGCTCTCCGAGCGGTACTGGCACCCGAGGGCCGTGAGCGCGCAGGAGTTGGCCCAGGTGCTCCACGTCTCCGGATGGCGCGTGGCCAAGTCCGTCATCGTCATGGCGGACCGACAGCCCTGGATCGTGGTGGTGCCAGCGGCGAGTACGGTCGACCTGACACGGCTTCGCGAGATGCTCGGCGCCCGGCGCGTGCGCCTGGCCACCGAGCAGGAGTTCTCCGCGCGATTCCCCGACTGCGAGGTGGGCGCCGAGCCCCCCTTCGGCGAGCTCTATGGGCTGCCCGTCGCCGTGGACGAGTCGCTCAGCCTGGCCGAGCACGTGCTCTTCCGGGCCGGCTCGCACGAGGAGGCCCTGGAGATGCGTTTCCAGGACTTCGCCACGCTGGAGTGGCCGCTCGTCGCGTCGTTCATCCAGGAGCGCCTGCGGCCACCCCAGGACGTGACGCCGATGACGCCCATCCTGATGGAGACGGAGTCGCCGATGCCCGCGTGACGGACGGAAGACCTCGAAGCGCTCAGGGCTCGACCGGGGAGCCCTTCGGCTCCCCCAACAGGTGCTGGAGTTCCTGGGCGTCCGGGTCGTCCGCCAGTTCCTGACGACGCTGGTCCACGCGCTCGCGCTCCGCGGCCTCCAGCCGCGCCGCCCAGGCCCGGGCCGCCTCGCGCGCCTCGGGAGGGAGGAGCCGCAACCCCTCGTGCACCGAGCGTGACGCGGCGTCATAACGGCGCAGGGCCTCCTGCAGCCGCGCCACCGCGAAGTGCGCCTCCGGCGTAGGGACGAGCCGCGCCGCCGTCTGCTGGCGCTCCACCGCCCGCGACAACAGGCCCTCGCGCTCCAGCGAGGCCGCCTCCATCGACAGCAGGCGCGCGCGCTGCCGGTAGTCGGAGAGGAAGGGCCCCAACTGCTGGAGCGTGTCACGGGCCCGGCGGACCAGCCCCGCGTCGAGCTGCCAGCCCGCGAGCGTGAAGCCCAGCTCCACGTCCCCCGGGTGCCGGGACACCAGCCGTTCCACCGCCTGGAGCGCGGCGACGGCCTCGCCTCGCGCGCGCAGCAACTCCGCGCGCAACAGCACCGTGTCGCGGGTGTCCGGCGCCAGTTGCTCCACCCGCGCGCACGCCGCCTCCGCCTCGGGGAACTCCTTGCGCCCCATGCGCAGCCGCGCCTCGCGCGCCCACAGCGCAGCGACGCCCGGCCGCCCCTCGAAGTGCTCGCGCGCCCAGGCCCCGTATGCCAGCGCCAGCGGGTGACGGGCGGGCACGTCGGCCAGCGACGCGAACAGGCGGTCCGCGGCCTCCGGCGTGTCCGACGTCAGCGACACGAGTTCCTCCACCGTGCGGGCACGACGCACCGCCTCGGCCTGGAGCACGCCCGCATCCCCGGCCTCTTGCGCCAGCCGGTACTCCAGGAAGCCCTGCTCACGGCGGTTGAGCGCCAGCAGCGCGTGCGCCGCCACCCGGTGCGACACGGCATCCCAGGGCGCCAGGTAGAGCGCGCGGTTGACGAAGGCGAGCGCGTCGGCGGCGCCCTCCCGTCCCCGCGCCGCCTCCGCCGAGGCCACCAGTCGATAGAGCAGGTAGTCCGAGGGGTGTCGGTCGATGAGCGCCAGCCCCTGCTCACGCACGGCCTCCACCGGCGCGCCGGAGGTGATGAGCGCCGCGAGCGACGCCTCTGCGTCCGTCACCCGGTGCTGCCCAGGCCCCAGCGCCAGGAGCCCCACCCCCGTCAGCACGCCCGCGGTCGCCAACAGCGGCACGGACGGTGCCAGGCCGCCCTGTCGCCGCCGCTCGCGTTCGCGGGGCCGGGCCACCGCGCCCAGCACCACCAGGACCGTCACCGCGCACGCGGGAAGCTCCAGGCTGAAGTCGAACAGATTGTGCAACGCCAGCGCGGCCACGCCCGCCAGCGCCGCCAGCTCCACCGTGTCCAGGTGCTCGCGCCGCACCAGCCTCGCGAAGCCCCACAGCGACACGGCCAGCAGCAGCAGCCCCGGCACGCCCAGCTCCGTCGCCAGTTGGAGCACGGCGTTCTCCGGGTGGGTGAACGTGTTGGGGTTGGCCTCGGCCTGGTAGCGGGGGAACGCCGCCTCGAAGGCTCCCCGCCCCATTCCCAGCACGGGGAAGGCCCGCGCCGCCTCCGCCATCATCGGCCACAGCGACACCTTCGAGCGACGCAGCGACTCCATGTCGCTCGCGGTCCGCGCCTCCGCCCACAGCGCGTCCGCCGCGACGTAGGCGCCCACCGCCAGCACCGCGAGCAACCCCAGCAGCGCCACCGCGCTCCGGGCCCAGACCGGCGTCGCCCGCCGTGGCGACTCGCGCCGCCGGGACCCGAGCCACAGCGCGAGCAGCACCTGACCGAAGACGAAGAACGCGATCCCCCCGCGCGACAGGGACAGCACCACGCCCATTCCACAGACGGCCGCCGCGAGCGCATGGGGCATCGCGCGGGCACGGGGGCGCGCGGTGAGCGCCAGGCCCACGCCCACCGTGGCGGCCAACCCCAGGTAGCCCGCGAGATGGTTCGGATTGCCGAAGAACGTCACCAGCGGCGGGCGGGCGTGTACCCAGGGCCGCAGCCCGAAGAGGGACGAGACGCCGAGCAGCGCATGGCCGAGCCCCACCACGGCCACCCCCGCGCCGGTGAAGACCACCGCCGAGAGCAGCCTCATGCGGCTGTCTCTCGCGCGACACACCTGCACCGTGGCGAGGAAGGCCAGCAGGTAGGCGAGGTGCCGGGCCAGCTCGCGCCAGGTGGCGGACGGGTCCAGCGACACGGGACGGGCGCCCGTCAGGCCCAGCGGCTCCAGCGCGAACTCGCGCAGCGCGGCGGCCTCCGGACTCAGCACGCGCAGCACGCCCGACGGCAGCGGGACCAACTGGAGCGCGCACAGCACCGCGCCACCGGCCAGCGGCGCCGCGAGCAAGGGGAGGCGAATCGACTGCCCCTGCCTGCGAGCCCCCACGACCGCGAACACCGCGGCCACCCCCGCGAGCACACCCATGGGCCATGGCAGCCAGCGCGCCACGCCCCCGAGCGCCAGCGGACACAGCACGACGAGCGCCATCAGCGCCGCTTCGGCGATCCGGGTGTACCGGGAGCTGCTGCGATGGGAGGAAGCCATTCGGTGGGGGCGCGGGAGTATGGCACGACCTCCAGGGTCTCCCGAGGACGCGCCGTCACCCGTCCGGTGGGCCGAGGGGCCACCGGGCATGCGGGCCTCCGCCGGTGTCCACGACTCGCGCCTCCCCTCGTCCTCCGGGGCTTCGGCTCGGGCCAGCCAGCCATCCGCCCGCGCACGCCCGGGTCCGGAGTTGGCTTGCATCCGGAGGACCTTCTGGCATGTTCGCCGCACCCATGCGCCGCTTCCTCGTCACCGCCGCCCTCCTCTGCTCCACCCTGTCCGGCCTCGCCGGCTGCAAGGGGGCTTGCCGCGAGCTGTCCGAGAAGCTGTGCGACTGCTCCATCAACTCCGTCGAGAAGGAGGTCTGCCTCCGCAACGCCTCCCAGGAGGAGAGCCGCGTGGAGCCCACCCCCGAGGACGAGACGGTCTGCGAGGCGAAGATCGCCAACTGCGACTGCAAGAAGATCGAAACGCCCGAGGGCAAGCGCGAGTGCGGCATCGCCCGTGAAGGCGGCGTGGACTGACCGCTCACGCCCCGGGCGACACCGTCCTCGTCGCCTGGGCACCCTCGGCATCCACCCAGGGTTGCAGCGCCTTGCGCACGCGGATGCGCAGGGGCGTCTCCACGTAGTGGTGCACCAGCAGCGACGTCGGCACCGCCAGCGCCATCACGGAGCCCAACCACCCCACCGGCGTGTGCAGGTCCACCCACGGCGCCAGCAGGCGCTCCAGCTTCACGGCCGCCTCGCTCGCGGGGTACTGCAACAGGTACAGCGCGTAGCTCGCCGCCCCCAGGCGCACCATGAGCGGGTGTGAGAGCCACCGGCCCAGCCACCCGCCGCCTCGCGCCAGCCCGTAGATGAGGAGCCCCGACGCGGGCGCCAGCAGCCCATTGTGCATCAGCGGATACGCGATCGCCTGGCCCGCCATGCCCGCCGCGACCAGGAGCGCCGCGCCGACGCCCGCGAGGACCGCGCCCGAGCCCCTCGCGACGCCCGCCTGACGCTCGCGAACGAAGCCCCAGCCCAGGAGCACCCCGAAGAGGAACTCCGGCAGGCGCGCCAACGGGCTGAACTTCACCAGCGCCAGCCACAGCCCGGCGGCCTGCACGTCCAGGGGGCCGGGCCCATCCGGTCGCACCACCAGGTACAGCAGGGGCGGCGTCAGCCCCAGCACCCAGACGGCGCCGAGCAGCCAGGGCAAATGCCTGGGATTCAGGCGCGGCAACCACCGCGTCAACCGAGGGAAGAGCGCATAGAAGAACGCCTCCACCGACACGGACCAGCCCGGGGGGTTCCAGTACAGCGCGAGCCTCGGCAGCCACGCCTGGACGAGCGCCAACGAGACGACCGCCCCCACCGCGAGCTTCGCGCTGGCCAGCATCCAGCCGTTGGCCGCGACGGACGGCGCGATGGTGGGCGGGGCGGACAACAGGAACGTCAGCACGTAGACGGGGTACACCCGGGCCAGCCGGGCGGCCTGGAAGGCCCGCGTGCCCGTCTCCATGCGCCCGTCCGCGTCCAGGTAGTTCCAGGCGAGGACGAAGCCGGACAGCACGAAGAAGACGCCGACGGCGGAGTAGCCCGCGCCCACGAGGTTGCCCAGCCACGCCGGGGCCGACGCCAACACCGGCCACGAGAAGTGGAACAACACGACGTGGAGGGCCGCGAGGAAGCGCAGCCCCGTGAGCGCGTCGAGCGAGCGGTTGCTGCCTCCGCTCACTTACGACCGATGCCGTAGTACGTGAAGCCCAGCTCGCGCATGCGGGTCGGGTCGAACACGTTGCGACCGTCGAAGATGACCGGGGCGCTCATCAGCGACTTCATGCGCTCGAAGTCCGGGCGGCGGAACTCGTTCCACTCGGTGACGACGAAGAGCGCGTCCACGCCCTCCAGCGCCTCGTAGGGCACGCTGGCGTAGCGGATGCGGTCGCCGAAGACGCGGCGGGCGGTGTGCGTGGCCACCGGGTCGTGGGCGATGACCTGCGCGCCCTTGCCGATGAGGCCCTCGATGACGTCGATGGACGGCGCCTCGCGCATGTCGTCCGTCTTCGGCTTGAAGGCCAGGCCCCACACGCCGAACTTCTTGCCCTCCAGCGAGCCGCCGAAGTGCTTGGTGGCCTTGCCGACGAGGAGCTTCTTCTGCCGCTCGTTGGTGCGCTCCACGGCGCGCAGCAGGTCCATCTCCAGGCCGAACTCACGCGCGGTGGCGCCCAGCGCCTTCACGTCCTTGGGGAAGCAGGAGCCGCCGTAGCCCACGCCCGGGAAGAGGAACGGGTAGCCGATGCGGCGGTCCGAGCCCAGGCCCTTGCGCACGAAGTCCACGTCCGCGCCCACCTTCTCGCAGAGCGCGGCGATGTCGTTCATGAACGAGATGCGCGTGGCGAGCATCGCGTTGGCCGCGTACTTGGTCAGCTCCGCCGAGCGCGTGTCCATGAACAGCACCGGGTTCTCGGTGCGCACGAAGGGGGCGTACAGGTCGCCCATCACCTTGCGAGCGCGCTCGGAGTCCACGCCGATGACGACGCGGTCGGGCTTGAGGAAGTCGTCGAGCGCCGCGCCCTCCTTGAGGAACTCGGGGTTGGAGACGACGTCGAACTCGATGCTCGTCACCTTGCGGATGGCGTCGCGCACCTTGTCCGCGGTGCCCACCGGCACGGTGCTCTTGTCGACGACGACCGTGTACTGCTTCATCGCCTTGCCGATCTGCTCGGCGGCGGCCAGCACGTACTGGAGGTCCGCGTCACCCGACTCGCCCTCGGGCGTGCCCACGGCGATGAAGACCACCTGCGCGGTGGAGACGGCCTCGGGGAGGTCGCGCGTGAAGAACAGGCGCTTCTCGCGCACGTTCTTCTTGATGAGCTCCTCGAGACCGGGCTCGTAGATGGGCACCTCGCCCGCCTGGAGCATGCGGATCTTCCGCTCGTCGATGTCCACGCACGTCACGTCGTTGCCCGAGTCCGCGAAGCACGTGCCCGCGACGAGGCCGACGTAGCCGGTTCCGATGATGGCAATACGCATTGAAAGAGTCCCAGGAGTGGGGAGGTTTCCTGCCTGGAACTCATACGCCGGGACGCGCTCGGAAAGGAAGCCCGTCCCCTCTGGCCGGACAGCGGCCGGGCGGCCTCACTGCCCCGTGAGCAGCCGACGCACTCTTTCCAAGCCCTTGAGAGCCGAGGACCGGCCGGGGGTGCTGACAGGACCCACCACCGTCCGGTCCAGCAATTCGCGCGTGGCCCGGCGCAGGGGCGGCAGCGCGGCGGTGGCGTCCGGCGCGGCCTCGGGGAACAGGCGGGCGACGATGGACAGCGACGTGTAGAGGGCGCGCTCCAGGCGCCACTCGGCGGCACGGGCCAGCAGGGTCGGCACGTCGAGCGGGCGCGAGTAGATGCCACCCATCCACTTCGCGCCAGTGACGAGTTCGCGAAGGTCGATGAAGGACAGCCAGGGTACCTCGTACCCCTGACGCGCGTGCTCGAGGCACACGAGCAGGACCGAGTCCTCCAGGTCGGCCCGGAACAGGGACGGGCCGTAGACCTTCATCGGCCTGGCGCGCTCGAGGATGCCGGCGGTCTGCTCGCGGCGCTGCGGGCCGAGGATGTCGGAGTAGAGGTAGATGGCGGTGCGCCCGTCGGAGACGACCTTGGCGGCGCCGCTGTGGGAGGTGTCCGTCTCCGGCTTGAACTCGTGATTGGAGAGGTAGCCGGCGAAGCCGTCCACGTCCATGCGGCGCATGAGCAGCTGCAGGTCGAGCACGGGGCGGAAGCCCACGTGCGGGTAGACGGCCTCGGCGAAGGAGGCGCCGCCGAGCATGACGAGCTTGCGGCCCTCGAGCTGGTCGACGACCTGCTTGAAGTTCACGAGCTTCATCACGTTGTCGTTGACGGAGCCCTGGTAGGTGGACAGGAGCCGGTCGCGGGCCCACTCGGGGGCGCCAGCGCCGCCCAGGCGGTACTCGAGATTGTAGGCGGCCAGCGGCGCCAGGCCCTGGGCGATGGCCCAGTCCACGTACTCCTCCCAGGGCGCGCCCTTGAGGGCGCCTCGCGGCGGTTCGAACGAGGCGAGGACGCGGAAGGTATCGAGCAGGCTGAGCGACATGGGGGCCCCCTTTAACGGGCCCACCGCGTGCCCTGCAACGACTGCCTGTGCCTGACCGGGTACTCCCCGTCATGGCGGGTTGATGGGCACCCGACAGACGCCAGCCCTGGAGGGCCGGAACCGAGGGCGCGTCACGCGGGGGCGGAGCCGTCCACGCGTCCGTCGAGCAGGGTGCGCAGTTGGGACGCCCCCCAGCGCAGGTCGGCCTCGCGTCGCCCACGGACGGCGCGCCAGAAGCGCACCGAACCGACGCCGGTCAGCACCGCGAGCGACACCGAGACGGGGCCTGGAGCCAGGAGGGACACGGACAGGAAGAAGGCGCAGAGCGCGGCCAGACCGAGCGTGCCCGCCCACTGGAACCGGGCGTGGGAATCCACCTCGAGGTCGGAGCCATCCTGTCGGGGGGTGAACCGGACCGAGAGGTAGGTGTCGAACCAAGGCACGTTCGTCGCGGTGGCCTGCCTGCGCAGCAGGAGCTGCTCGCCGTCGACCAGGGACTGGAAGGTCCGCGAGGAAGGGCCACCCCAGTTTCCACCCGCGGGCCAGAAGAAGGCCGTGCGCCCGACCTCGACGGACTGTGCCGCCAGGAGGCTCCGCGACTCCTGTGCGCTCCGGGATGTGGGGATGGTGACCATGGAGGGACCTCCTCGAGCGGAGCCGTCGACCTCTCCATCCACCACCGGAGCAGCGACGTGAAGGCGGATACGCGGGCCTGACGAGCCTCGAGAGAAGCCGGACGTTTCCTTCAGCGGACGACGGCGCGCAGGCGTGACCGCAGTCGCCGCAGGGAGTAGGCCGCCACGGTGCGTGCGCTCGGCGCGAGCAGCAGCTTCGCGGCCACCCACGCGGGCTTGTCGTTCAACAACTCCATGCCCGCCAATCGCGACGCCGTGAAGAGCCGCGCGGCCACGAGCCGCTGCCACGAGGGAGGCGCCAGCGCGGTCAGCACCTCCTCCGGAACAGGCGCCCCGAGGAGCCGGCGCGCCGTCTCCCAGCCATACCATGCCGCCGGAGCCTGCCCCGTCTCCCGGGCGGCTTCGACCACCCGAGGCCAGTCCACCCCCTTGCGCGCGAGCAGCTTCAGGTCGAACAACCACGCCAGTCGCTGGAGCAGGTGGTTGCCAGCGTGCAGCGACAGGTAGACGGCCTCGTCCTCGGGTCGCAGCCACCGCACCCGCCGCCCCTCCAGTGTCCCCTCCACGGCGCGCGCGAGCAGGGTGTCGCCTTCGAGGGGGTGGCCCCACGGGGACAGCGCGTGGAAGTGGAGCTCGACGAGCCCCACCGGGCCCTGCAGCTCCAGGTGGTGCGCGGACGCCTCGACGTGCCGTGCCGTGTCCGGGATTCGCGTCGTGAGCCCCAGGCGCTTGAGCGCGCGTGCCGCGGCGTCCACCTGGTCGCGGCGCACGAGCAGGTCCACGTCGCGCGTCGCGCGCTGGAGCGGGTCGGGATACAGGCGCAATCCCAGCCCGTAGCCCTTGAGCGCCACGGGGACGATGCCCTCGGCGTTGAGGACCTCGAGCGAGCGGAGGAGCAGCGCCTTCACCTGGATGGAGCGGGCCGCCCCCGAGAGGGACTCGCGGCGCAGGAGCGCACTCGCCTCGGAGGGTAGCGACCATCCGCCCTGCCCCACCGCGTGGGCCACGAAGCCGGCGAGCCCATGGCGCACGGCCGCGCGCACGAACTCGAGCGAGTCCTCTCCCGCGGGAGGGGGCAACAATGGCGCCGATGGCCAGTCCCGAAGCAGCGCCACGAGGGCGGTCGGACCCGTCACGCCGTCACCGCCTCAGCGCGACGACGCGGCCGGGCTCGGTGTCCGCGACGACCAGCAACCGTGAGGCCCGCTCGGCCACGGCGTCGGCCACCAACTCCAGGGCCAGCTCCTCGTCCCGGTTGATGGCGTCGCGCCCATCGCGCCACTCCAGGACGAGCTGCCCCAGCACCTGCTCCGCGTCCTTCACGTCCAGGCGGACCTCGTGAGGCAGGGCCAGTCCGGAGGCGCGCTGCGTCTCGAACACGATGCCGTCGGAGGAGACACCGTCGCGGACCTGCTGGAACCGCAGCTCCATCCGCGCGACCTCGAGCCCGTCGGCGAGGGGCCGCACGGCGCTCCAGACCTCCTGGAGCGAGTGCGTCGAGCGGATGGCGGCGGTGACATCCTTCACTACCGAGCGCAGGCGGATGTTGCGTTGACGGACCTGCTGCATGTCGCCCGCGCGGCCCAGGTCGAGGTAGCCCAGCTTGCGCATGAGCACGAAGATGACCACGCCCATGCCACACAGCAGCAGGGCGCTCTGCGCGCTGTTGGCGAAGTTGAGGCCCAGGGCGGTCAGCGTGAAGAGGCCGCACAGCGCATAGAGCACGAGCACCGTGGAGCGGTGACTGAGCACCCACCGGCTCATGACGCGGTGGTGGATGTGCTCCTTGTCCGCGCTGAACAGGGGACGTCCCAGCAGGGAGCGGCGCACCACGGCCAGCAGGGTGTCCATGATGGGCAGGCCGAGCGCCATGACGGGCACGAACATGGCAACGGCGGTGCCGCTCTTGGTGCTCGTCTTGATGGACACGGCGGCGAGCACGAAGCCGAGGAACATGCTGCCCGTGTCCCCCATGAAGATGGAGGCCGGGTTGAAGTTGAACACCAGGAACCCGAGGATGGCGCCGGCGAGCGCGGCCATCAGCAGGCACATCAGCACGTCGCCCCGGGCGAGCGAGAGGATGAAGTTCGTGCTCACGCCGAAGAACGCGACGCCTCCCGCGAGCCCGTCGAGCCCGTCGATGAGGTTGAGCGCGTTGACCACGCCGACCATCCACAGCACGGTGAACGGCAGGCTCAGCGCGCCCAGCGTCAGCTCGGGGCCGAAGGGATTGGCGATGACCTCGATGCGGAAGCCCAGCGCGTACAGCCCGAACGCCACGGCGAACTGCACGGAGAACTTGAGCCGCGCGCCCGCGCCCCGCAGGTCGTCGTAGAGCCCCAGCGCGGCGATGGCCGCCCCTCCCACGAAGAGACCGACGACGAGGTCGGTGTGGACGCGGAAGTGGTAGCCCACGCCGGAGTCGACGAGGAACAGCGCGCACAGGGGGGCGAAGAAGCCCGCGACGATGCCCACGCCGCCGAGCCGGGGGATGGGCCGGACATGCACCTTGCGGCTCGAGTTGGCCTGATCCAACCAGCCCCAGGCCAGCGCCTGGTTGCGCACGAGGAAGGTGAGCGCCAGCGCCACCAGCAGCGAGACCACGAAGGCGACGAAGAACGTAATCATGCGAGGGGCCGCGACCGACATGCTGACGGCCCCTGTCACGGCGCGTCAATGAGCGTCCTTGTGCGATAGCGGCAAGTCCCCGCGTCCGGCTCCCGAGAGAGCGGACGGACATGCCTCAAGCCGTCCGCTGCCGCAGGACTTCTTCATAGAGCCCGAGCGTCCGCCCCGCGATGTGGGCCCACGACATCGACTGGACTGTGTCATGCGCGACCCGGCGCATGGCGAGCAGCCGTGCGGGGTCTGTGGCCAGGGAGGCGAGCACGACCACGGGAGCCGCGGTGTCTCCCACGGGGATGCGCCATCCCGACACACCGTCCTGGACCAACTCGGAGGCGATTCCCACGGGCGTGGACACCGGAGCCAGGCCACACGCCATGGCCTCGACGATGGCCATCCCGAAGCCCTCGGTGTGGCTGGGGAACAGCAGGACCTCCTCGGACTCCAGCAGGGCCGGCAGGTCCGCATGCGCGTATCGGGGGACGACCCGCAGCAATGGGCGTACCCCTTCGGGGAAGGCCCCCCTTACCTCTACCTCCGAGGCGCCCGTTCCGAGCAGTGACAAGGTGAAGGGAACAGCACGCTGGTGCAGAGCGGCGGCCACCGAGACCAGCACGTCCCGGCCTTTGAGGGGCAGCCAGTTCCCGACGAAGACCACGCGAAGCGGTCCCCGAGGTCTCTCACGAGGAGCCGGGCGCCCCAGGAAGGCCTTGTCCAGGCCGTGCGGGATGACGGAGAGCTTCGCCCCCGGAACGCCGAGCCGCTCACGCGCATACGCGGCATCCAACGGGTTGAGCAGCACCGAGCGGTCCGCCAACAGCAACGTCTGCCGCACCTCCCAGAGCCGGAACCCACCATGGTAGAGCGGGTACTTCCAACTCAGCCCAATCCGCCCCTCACGCGCGTCGATACGCAGCCGGTCCGACAGCACATGCTCCAGCCCATGGCTGCGCGTCACCAGGGCATGTCGGGGCTTTGCTCCTGGACGGCCCAGCCGTGCCCAGGGCCACGAGTCCCCCGTCGTGACATCCAGCACATCGAAGCGGTGAGCCTGACGCGACAACCAACGAGCGAGCGTCCAGGGGAAGCGCAAGCCATGCGCGGCGGAGTCCCAGGGAGCCTCCGGAAAGGCCTGGCGGTAGTCGTAGTACTCCACTTCGCAGCCACGAGCGGCCAATGCCTTCCCCAAGGAGAGCGTGACCCCGGGAGCGCCCTGGTTCGGGTCCAACGGGTGGTGGATGGCGAGGAGGATGCGCATGCGTGTTCGGGAGACCCTGTCACATCCGGAGTCCAAGGAGCATGACGAAGGGCCCTTCATGGGGGCTGGCGTGAAGCAGGCTCCTCGCTCCCTCTCCCTGGCCCTGTTGACGTCCTTCGAGCGACAGCCACAATGCCCTCGTCCCATGCACGCCCCGGCCGCCATCGACTGCTCCACCGCGCGACGACGCATGGATGGGCTGGATGTGCTCCGGGCTTGCGCCATCCTCGGCGTGCTGCTGTTCCACGCCCCAGAGGTCGTGCACCACGCCCTCCCCGCTCCCCTCCGGGCCGCGTTCACGCACGGTTGGATGGGCGTGAACCTCTTCTTCGTCCTCTCGGGCTACCTCGTCGGCAAGCAGGTCTTCGCACCGGAGGATGAAGCTCCCTTGGGGACACGTCTTCGCGTCTTCTGGCTCAAGCGTTGGATGAGGACGCTGCCACTCTACTTCGGGGTGCTCGCGATCTACGCGCTCAAGCCCTGGACCGTGGGAACACCCTTCCTGGGGGGCGGCTGGCACTACGCGGTGTTCCTCCAGAACTTCTCGATGCCACGCGACTTCGTGCAGAGCTGGTCTCTGTGCGTGGAGGAGCACTTCTATTTCGTGTTACCGCTGGTCGCCTTCGCACCGGGCGCCCGCCGGTGGCCAGCCTGGGTCTGGCTCCTGCCCTTGGGATTGAGCATCCTCGCGCGGGCGCTCTTCATCCGGGGACTTCCCCTGAACCAGCCCCTCGTCCTCCTCGCCGAGGGCGCCCCCTGGTCCACGGACCAGCACCTGGACGGGCTGGCCGTCGGCGTGTTCCTCGCGAGGACCTCGGCCACATGGAGGGACTGGTCCCGGACCTCTCGCCTCGCGTGTGCCTTCCTGGGCGGGGTTGCGCTGCTGGTGACGGTGGTGCGATGGGGCGCGGTCGTGACGACGACAAGCCACCCGTGGATTCACGCGGGACTCGCGGTGGGCTTCGGCGGCGTGCTCATCGGCGTCGAGTCGCTCCAACTCGCACGGGGATTCCGCTGGAGCGTCCAGCAGGTGGCGCTGCTGTCCTACGGGGCCTATCTCTGGCATGGCCTCGTGGTGCGAGTCGCCGAACGGATGGGTGTGAGTCTGGGCCTCTGGAGCCTGGACCTGCTGACGTTCCTATTGATTACCCTGGGCGGCGCCTGGGTGACCTACTTCACGGTGGAGAAGCCCTGCCTCAAGATCCGCGACGCAATACTGGAGCGGTGGAAGCTGCGCGACGAGTCCCCGCTGCGTGACAACATGACCGGACAGAAGTCCGCCCCCTAGGAATCCCATGCTCGGCGTCACCTTGGTCATCCCGACATACAACGGCGCGAAGCGTGTCGAGGCGCCACTGCGGGCCATGGCCGACCAACAGGCTTCGAGCGAGCGCTTCGAAGTGGTGGTGGTGGACAACAACTCGAATGACGGCACTGCGCACGTGGTGGAAGCAAGCACCGCCGTCGCGGCTCTACGACACCGAGGTGTCGACGTCCGAGTCGTGTCCGAACCCCGGCAGGGATTGCTCTTCGCGCGACTGCGCGGAATCCAGAGCGCACGACGGGACATCGTCTGCTTCCTCGATGACGACAACGTCCCCGAGTCGAACTTCGTCACGGACGGGCTCGCGGTCTTCGAGGACCCGAGCATCGGCGCGGTGGTCTCACGGCTCTATCCCCGATACGAGACCCCCCCTCCTCCGAGCATCGCCCGACGAGAACACCTACTCGCCATCAACCACCGCCTGGGTGACACGCCGATCGACTTCGGCGCGGCGGCGACACTTGCCCCCACGATTGGAGCAGGATTGTGGCTGCGTCGCGCCGCATTCCTGGAGGCGGTCCCCTGGCAGACCCCCGAGAAGCTGCTGCCAGACCGCCTGGGCAAGCAGCTCCTGAGCGGGGGGGACATCGAGTTCGGCTACTTGCTCGGAAGGGCGGGCCACCGTCGCGTCTATGCGCCGGCGCTGAAGGTGTGGCACCTCATCCCGCCCTCCCGCTTCGAGACGCGCTACTTCCTCCGGCTCATCACCGGCGTGGTGCGCAGCGAGCAGACCCTCCAAGCCCGCTACCTCGGGCACGAAAGCACTCGCCTTCGCCGATTGAAGAACTGCGCAGGCCTACTCGTTGCCGCCCTCGCCGGCCCCCTCCTCGCCCTACGTGAAGACCCACTCAGAGAGTTCTCTTTCGTGCTCGCCAGTCGCTGGGCCAAATTCCAAGGTCCATTCCCTGGTCCTTAACTGATCGAGATACTCTCGAGCCTGCGGTGGCATCCGCCGTCAAGCAACAGTCGCTGTAAACGGTGAAACGTCGCCATTGCTCCATCACCGAGACATTCGTCACGGCCCGAATGCCCGCGAGAGAACGACACAACGACCCTGGCGAGAACAACAATCCCAGCCAGAGACACTCTCACAACAAAACGCGCCGCAGAGCCTGCTCACAAATAGAGAATAGAGCTATCTCTTCCAATACGACTTGGTCACTTCGAGAATACGTGAGAGCGGGCGGACTGTTCCCCAGGCATGACGCCAACGCAGCTGAGCGGCTGGAGGGGGAGCTGGAGAGCTTCCTTGAGTCGATGTTCGCGGGCCTGGGCCGTGTAGAGCGGCGACGGGCGATGGACTGGTACATCAAGGGTCGCGGTAGGGACGGCTCTTCACCCGTGAAGGCTGGAGCCGCCCCCCGCACAGATCCCAGCGGGCGCTGCTAACGCACTGGGCTCTTGCCTTGAGTGGTGACGTCGAACCGCTCTTCAGGCCAGGGGTGCTGGATACGAGCTTTCGGAAGCCATCGGTCCACCAAGGTCTTCATCCTCGCCCAGTTCGTCCGGTCACGCTGGCTCCGGCGCCGGAGCGCCCGGTACCAGTGCTGGCCGACCTGAGTTCGGAATCGCCCCATGGCATAGATGTTGGTGGGAACTGCATGGTACGCGAAATAGCCGCGCACCACGGCTGCAAGCCAGTTCCCCTGCTCCGGGATCGGCAGATGGCGACGTCGCTGAATTTCCGCTTTCACGTCCTTCAGCTTCGCGTTCATCCGCCCCCGCATCGTGTGCCGTTTAACCAGATAGAAGCCTGCCTTCGACTTGCCGCAGATGTGAGTAAACCCGAGGTAGTTGAAGGTTTCTGGCTTCCCAAGCCCACACCTCGCTCTGCTCTTGGAGGCGAGCCTCCCGAACTGAATGAGGCGTGTCTTCTCCGGGTGCAGTTCCAGAGCGAACATCCGCAGTCTCTCGCGGAGGAGCGCCAGGAACTGCTCGGCATCCGAGCGGTCCTGGAAACCTACGATGAAGTCGTCCGCGTAGCGCGTGATGATGACATCACCTCGCGCCTGCTTTCTTCTCCACCGTTGGAACCAGAGGTCGAGGACGTAGTGGAGGTAGATGTTCGCCAGCAGCGGCGACACCGTCGCGCCCTGGGGCGTGCCTTCCTCGCTCGCCCGCCACGTCCCCTTCTCCATCACACCGTAACTGTTCGCCGTGCCCCGTCCCGGCGCCGTGCTGACCCGCCCGGGACGACCGGCGGGAGCTGCCGTCAGTCCTGACTCTTCGGAAGTGTGACCGTGCCTGGGTTCTCGATGGCGGCGAGAGCG
>NZ_JAKCFB010000054.1 GCF_024198235.1 Myxococcus dinghuensis
CTCACGCGCGGGCGGTGTCGCTCCTCGTGACCGCGAGGAGCGTGGGTTGAAACTTCGTCGTCTCCGCCGCCAGCGCGGAGTTCGCCTGTCGCTCCTCGTGACCGCGAGGAGCGTGGGTTGAAACCACTGGTGGTTGTAGACCTCCAGCCACGGATAGAGGTCGCTCCTCGTGACCGCGAGGAGCGTGGGTTGAAACCGTGTGCCTGGTTCTCGGCTTCCGCTTGCGCGCGGGTCGCTCCTCGTGACCGCGAGGAGCGTGGGTTGAAACAATTCGCGGGCCGGCCCCCCCCGGCGAAAAGGTCGCTCCTCGTGACCGCGAGGAGCGTGGGTTGAAACGCCACCGTGTCGCGGGTGCGACGCGAGGACGGCGTCGCTCCTCGTGACTGCGAGGAGCGTGGGTTGAAACGCTCGCGTGGGTCGTCGTGGCGTGGGCACGGCGCGTGGTCGCTCCTCGTGACCGCGAGGAGCGTGGGTTGAAACGCCACGAAAAGGCCCCGCCCCGGCTGGCGCGGGGTGGGTCGCTCCTCGTGACCGCGAGGAGCGTGGGTTGAAACGCCTCCGCGATGATGCCCCTGGGGCGCGGAGGGCTCCTCGTAAACGCACTGATGCTGCATTGCCTTGACGACGGAGCTGGCTAGCATCGCGAGGGAACTCGTCAGGAAGGGCAGCAAGTTACGGGGCCTCATCACCAAATGAAGCGCTACTTCGACCTCAGCATCGACGTGTATGTTCCGGGGCGCTGGTATCTCGGCGCCCCTGTCCATCAAGACGGGCGGGAGATCGACGATCTCTGGCGGTTCTCCGCCGGTCGCCCGGTCGAAGTCCCTGGGCGGCTTCGCATCCCCATCTACCGCGCAGGCGTTCCATTGGACTTCTCCACCGCAGGGCCAGGTCAGGCCCCTGTGGTCAGCGAGCGGGTGGCATCCCTCCTTCGAGAGCTGGCACCCGATGACGTGCAACTGTTCCCCGTGGCCGTGGAGGGCGAGACGCAGCCCTTCTTCTTGCTCAACGTCGCGCGGGAGATTCGCTGTATCGACGATGAGGCGAGCGAGGAGGTGCAGTACTTCACCGAGGCCGATGGCCTGCCAGACAAGGTCGGTCGCTATCGTTCCGTCATCGGCCTGCGAATCGACAAGAGCAAGGTGGGTGCTGCCCGTGTCTTCCGGCTCTGGGGAAACTTCATCCCCATCGTCGTCGACGAGGACATCAAGGATGCCCTCGAAGCGAACGGCATCCGCGGAGGGCAGTTCGAGGAGGTCTGACGCCTCAACCACGAATGTGACGAGCTATGCCCCCCAGGGCCGCAAGAACGCCTCCGACTCCGACAGGATGCGCGGCAAGGACGCGGTCAGCTCGTGCCCGTCCTCCACCTCCACCAACTTCACATACCGCCGACCCTCCGCCCATTGCCTCGAGTAGCGGATGTCGCACGTGTCGTCCGAGCGCCCATGGATGAGCAGCGTGGGCACACGGACGTCGGGCCAACCTCCCAGCCGGGCATCCATCTCCTCCGCGTCATCGATGAAGCCCGAATGGATGCGCACCTTCCGCTTCTCCGCGAAGTCGTCCGTCTCGATCCACCCAGACGTCCGCCAGTGGTTCCACCCCGCCTCGCCCATCCGTCGGCGGAGCTGGCTCACCACGTGGAACGCCGGCGCGAGCAGCACCAGCGCGCCCACCCGCGCGTCCTCCGCCGCGAGCCTCGCCGCCGTCAGCCCTCCCAGGCTGGAGCCGAGCAGCACCGCCCGGTCCTCCGGTCCTCCCAGCGCCTTCCGCGTCGTCTCCAGGATCGCGCTCAGCCGCAGCTGCTCCAACGTCGGCACCCGCAGGTTCAACCGCTCGACGTGGATGCCCTGCTGCTCGAAGTGCCGTGACACCGCCACGCCCTTCGTCGAATCCGGACCCGAGGCGAAGCCGTGCAGATACAACCAACGAGGACCCACGGGCGGGGGAGGGGGCGACACAGTGCTCATGCCGCGCACTGTACCCGCCCGCCTGCTCCGCCGCCGTCACGACCCGCGACGTTTGCGCCCGCGTGACAACTTCTCCGCATGCTCGGGATTCAGCATCTTCACGTAGGCCAACATCCCGTCGATGTACGCGCTCCGCTCCGCGTCCCCACCGTCCCGGCCCTCCTGGTGGATCATCGCCCGCAGCCGCCGCCGCTCCTCCCGTGACAACCCGAGCCCCGCGTTCACCGTGACCCCCGTGACACGCTGGGCTCCTCCCCGGCGCTGCACCCGCGTCTTCTCGCGGTTCACCGTGAAGCCCTCCTCCTGGATGTACCTCGCCGCCAGCGCCCGGACCCGCTCCAGCGCCCCCAGGTCGTCCCCCGAGAACGTCAGGTCATCCGCGTACCGCGTGTACGCATAGCCATACCGCCTCGCCAATCCCGCCAGGCGCCGGTCCAGCCGCAGCAACACCGCGTTGCACACCCCCGGACTCGTCGGCGCCCCCTGCACGCAGACGCGCGCCGACACCGGGACGTGGAACACCACCCCCTCCACCTCCACCGGCTGCCGGTCCGCCTCCGTCATCAACAGCGCCAACGTCGCCGCCACCGGATAGCCATACCCCAGCGCCACCAGCAGCCCACGCACCCGCGCCATCGTCACCGTGGGAAAGAAGTCCTTCAAATCCAGCTTCAACACCACCCGCCGACCCACGTGCGGCGCCGCACCCGTCTTCACCGAGCGCCCCGTCACGAACCCGTGCGCGTGCGCACTCACCGGCAGCTTCGCCACCAGCTCCGTCAACAGCCGCCGCTGCATCGACTTGAGCCGCCGCTTCGGCGCATGCACCCACCGCACCCCGCCCGAGCGCTTCGGCACCGTGAACGTCACGTAGTGCCGCACCCGCTCCCTCGGACGGTGCGACGCGTAGTGCCGCAACTGCCCCACCGTCACCCCCAACACCCCCGCCACGTCCGCCTCGTTCCGCCACACCGGCAGCCCGTACCGCGCCAACTGCGCCTCGTCCGGCAGCAGGTCCTGCACGTCCCGGTCGCGCGTGAGCATCGACCGCGAGAAGAAGCGCCGCGCCTCCCCAGCCTCCATCCACCGCCTGCGATTGCGCGTGTAGACCCGCTGGCCCTTCGGCAGCAGCCTCGGGTCCCGGTGTATCTGCCGCAGGTGCCCGGGCTTCAACGGCCCGGACAGACGCACCGTCTCCGACACGACGTCCACCGGACGTCCGTCCGCTCCCGTGGGCGCGCTCAACCCGGACACGTCGCGTGTCACCGGCTTCGCGGTGACCCAGCGCTTGAACCAGGCGAGCGTCGAATCGAACCAGCTCATGGTGCACCGGGAGGGGCCAGGGGACGACCTGCGAGGCACTGGACCCGGGGCTCCCTGCGTTTCGTACGCTGGGACCCTGGCGAAGAAGTGGAGACAGAACACCGCCGCGGCGAAACACCACGGCACCGATGGCTCATCCGCGAGCCCCGGCCCTTCCCGGTTGCACTAGCCGTTATCGTCATCGCCGCCATCCTCGTCAAGCGCACCCTCCGCCTCGCGCCCGCGCGCCAACGCCTCCTCCGTCGCGGGCGTCGACGTGGCCAGCTCCCGCCGCCGCGCCCTCGCCACCTTCGACAGCGCCAGCAGGTGCGCGCACGGCCCCTGGTTCAACAGGTGCTCCCGGAAGAACTCACAGCCACACTTCCCGAACAGCAGCCGGTCCTCGTCGTTCAGCACCAGCTCCACCGCCGCCTGCGCCCCCACCGCCCCCTTCACCACCCAGTCGCGATACACCACCTCGCGCAACACCGACCCCTCGGGCGACGGCAGCTTGCGCACCTTGCGCGTCTCCCTCGGCAGCTCCGACTCCACCCGCACCTCGCCCGCCGCCTCCAGCCGCTCGGCCTCCTCGCGCCGCGCGTCCGGCGGGTACAACCGCCCCAGGTCCACTGGCTCCGCGAACAGCTCCCGGTGCCGCCACCGCCGCGCCTCCACGTCGAACATCACCCGCCCCGCCGCGCACTGCCCCGCCAGCGCCCCCGCCGCGCTCGCCACCGTCACGCCCAGCTCCCGCGCCACCTCCTCCGTGGACACGTGGAACCGCTCGCGCAGCACGCCGAGCACCCGCTCCCCCAACGCCGCGTCCCGCTCCGGCTCCAACAGCAGGTCCAGGCCCGCCGTCCCCGTCCACCGGTTCTCCGTCCAGCCCGACAGCCCCAACACGAAGCGCACGCCACCGCCCAGGTGCGCCACGTAGAAGTGGGGCAACGCGCGGCCCTTCAAATAGACGTCCACCGTCTCCGCATACGGCAGCAGCGGCGCCAGCAGCTTCAGCCTCCGCCGGCCCCACGTGCGAATCACTCGCCGCTCGGTGGCGCCATGCGCCGCGCCCCGCAGCTTCACCGCGTGCTCCCACGGCTCCAACACCAGCCGCGCGTCCTCGTCCGGCGTCAGCTCGTAGCGCAGCGCCCGGGGCGACAGCCTCGCCTGGGTGAAGGTCAGGAAGCGCACCGCCGCGAGCAGGTCCACCGGCTTCACCGTCAGCCGCGTACCCGGCAACGCCATGCCGCCCTGGAGCTGGAGGAAGCCGCGCACCCACGCGTCCGGCACCTCCACCTTCTCCTCGAAGCGCCCGCCCGCGCCCTCCGTGCGGACCTCGAAGCCCTCCGCGCCGATGCGCAGGTGCGTGTCCCGACTCGAGCGCATCTCCCCCAGCGCCGCCCACAACCACGCGGTGAAGTCCACGTTGGTCGTGCCGCAGCGGACCTCCCCCTCGGTCGCGAAGCACTCGCGGTCCACGATGACCAGGCCGTACGCGCTCTGGTCCTGGCTGAACGCCTCGAAGAACACGCGGTCCGGATGCACGGTGATGATGGGGTCCAGCAATCCCCCCAGCTCCTCCGGATTCCACTCGTCCGAGTGCCAGATGAGCTGCCCGAGCGCCTGGAGCGCCAGCCGGATGGGCAGCACGTCCCGCGCCACCTTCGCGTGGAAGCGCACCGGCCGCCGCTGGTCCACCGACAGCCCCAGCAGCGCGCCGTCGCGCGTGGACTCGAAGACGGACGGCGTCGCGAACGTGAAGGCCAGGGTCGTCATGCGCGCACCGCCTCATGCGACACGGTGAAGACGCGCGGTTGCTCGGACGTGGTCCTCAACGCCGGCCAGCGTCCCAGCACCTTCGCCAGCAGCTCCACCAGCGCGTCCTTCGGATAGCGCGTGTCCGGCAGCACGAAGGCGTCCCGCAGGCGCGGCATCAGCCGCCTCGCGGTGTCCTCGTCGTGCGCCGCCGCGTTGGCCACCGCCCGGAACGCGGCCAGCCGCGTGCGCCGGTGCAGGGGCCGCAGGAGCGTCGCCTGGAGCAGGTCCACGTTCGCCGCCGCCAGCGCGCGCGCCCTCGGCGTGTCACGCCCGAGCACCCGGAACGCGAGCGCCTGCGCGTGGATCTCCGGCGCCTCCAGCAGGTCCCTCACCGCGCGCGGCTCCTCCAGGTAGTGGTCGTCCGAGCGCACGAAGAACAGCCGCGCGAGCCGGTTCACCGGCAGCAGCTTGTCGACGCTCCCCACCGCGTACGCGGGGATGGCGCTCAGCGCCCCCGCGGCGCGTCGGGCGAAGCCGCCGCCCTCCCGAGGCAGGGACTCGAAGTGCGCCGCCAGCGTGTCCAACACCTGCTCCCATTCCTTCGCCGTCGCCGAGTAGGTCGGGACCACGGTGAGGGCCCGGCTGGTGAGGAAGTCCAGGAGCGTCTCGTCGCCTGTCTTCAGGAGCCGGTCGATGAGGCGCGGATAGGCCGTCCCCCGGGCGGAGGCGCCCAGGTGGAGGCGGAACGGGCCCCGCGCCAGGTCCGGGAAGCGCGCGTGCAGCGCCACCGCCACCTCGTCCGTCAGGGGGATGACCCGCGTGAGCCCGAAGCCGGGCACGTTCCACTCCGCGCCCGCGCCCGTCATCCGCCGCAACCAGCGCCGCGACGTGGCCTCGTCCCGGTCCGCCTCCCCGAGCCAGCGCTGGACCTCCGCGTTGAAGGTCTCCTCGGTCGAGCACGTGCGCACCGCCGTGCCCCACACGTCGTCCCAGCCGCGGATGCGCGCCAGTTGCAGCAGGTCCTTCAGCCCCTTCGTGTCCTGGGCCTTCCTCCCCCAGCCCCCGGCGCCCGGGAACACCGCGCGGAGGTGGCGCAGCAGATAGGGCACGACGTCGCGACCGCGGAGGTCGACCAGCTCCACGAACAGCGCCGCCGAATCCGAGGGACCCAGGCCCGGGTGACGCGCCTCCAACTCCTGGACGAGGACGTCCGCGGACAGCGTGGACCTGGCGAGCGCCAGCGCGTCCTTCCGCCACGTCTTCGCGTCCACCAACCTGCGATACATCGTCCAGGTCAGCTCCGCGTCCCCGCGCGCGAGCGCCCGCTCCTGGAGCGTGGTCCACATGGCCACGGCGGGCTCGCGGTCGTCCTGGCGGCTCCAGCGGAAGGGCAGGTGCTGGAGGATGAAGTCTCGCGAGGCCTCCGCGTCCACCGCGTCCAGCGCGAGCGCCGTCGCCTCGTCGAGGAAGGCCCCCGCCAGGTCCACCTTGGCCAGCGCCGTGAAGCGCGCCGCCCGCGTGGGCGCGGCCTGGAACCGCTGGACGACGTCCGCGCACCACTGCCGGGTGGTCTTCCAGGTCAGCGACCCGAGCCGCCACCCATACAGCCGCCGGAACACCTCCACGTCGTCGGCGCGGTCGGCGTCCTCCAGCCACGTCGTGAGCGCGGCGGCGTTCTCGCCCTTCCACGGGTCCACCGGCACGCCCTTCGCCGTGAGGCCGCCGGGCATGAAGCTGGACAGGATGAGCGGGCGGAAGAGCACCCGGTCCTTCACGTGGAGCGCCGGGCCCCACAGCCAGGTGTAGGAGCCGAAGCAGGGCCGCCGCGACAGCGTCTCCATCGCGGCGCGTAGCTCCGCGTCGGACTGCCGGCGGGCGAGGGTGCTCCGGAGGGCGCCGTCCATCTCCCTCGCTTCACGTAGGAAACGCTTCCGCCAGCTCTCGCTCACCCGCTGGTTTCTACACCGGCGCCCGCTCGGGTGGACTCAGAAGCGTACGACCGGCCCGACGATGACGGACTGAATCAGCTTGGCGCACTCGTTGATGGAGTCCTGGTTGAGCTTCACGTCGCAGAACTGGAAGGCCGTGGCCACCGAGATGCCCCACCGGTCGCTCAGCCACCCGTCCACGCCCACGCGGAAGGCCATGCTCGTCGTGTCGACCTCGCGCCGCAGGAAGTTGCCCAGCTCGTCCGGCGTGAGCGTGCTCCCCCAGCTCTTCGACAGGCGCGCGCCCACCCACGGGTTGATGGGCTTGTCCTGGAAGAAGCGCAGCCGCGCCTCGATGCCCACCGCCTTGTAATCGAGTTGCGTGCGCTCCAGCCGGTTCTCCTTCGCCGCGTCGCGCAGCTCGGTGCCCCAGGTCTCGGACACCTCCGCCAGCAGGCCCAGGGACAGCCCCGGAGGGGCTTCCACTCCCAGGTAGCCGTGCAGCGCCGGCCCCTTGGCGCGGAAGTCGCTCAGGTGGTCCAGGGAGATGCCCGCGCCCAGCGAGGCATAGCCATGCCAGCCCTCCGCCATCGCCTGGGTGCCCACACACAGCACGCCCGCCAGCGCCACCCACTTCGACCGCTTTTCCATGCGTGGCAGTCTATGCCTGAGTCGTGGCCTCGAGGCCACGCCCGACGCGGGAAGGATGTCGGGTGCCTTCGCCTGGATGGATTCGAGCGGCTAGGTTGCGCGCAGGTCCGTTACCTTCGCAACGGCGGTCTCCTCCATCCGGGCCGCGCTGTCCGAGGCGGGCAGGGGGCTGGTCGAGCGCGAGGCCATGGTGGAGCTGGTGGCCCTGTTCCTGGGGCGGTACACGGAGCCCTCGGAGCTGGTCGGCCCCGTGGACCTGCGCAAGCTGCGCGAGGGCGTGGTGGAGACGCAGACGTCCGGGATGCTGCCGGAGGCGGACGTGGCGTTCCTCGACCGAGGTGTTCCTCGGCTCCTCCGCCATCCTCAACACGCCGCTGGGCCTGCTCAACGAGCGCGTCTTCCGCCGAGGCCACACGCGGCTGCGCTGCCCCCTGCGCGTCTGCGTGGGCGCCACCAACACGCTGCCCACGGACGACGCGCTGGCCGCCTTCGCGGACCGCTTCCTCACCCGTGTCTTCGTCGGCCCCGTGCCGGACGCGCTGCTGGAGGACCTGCTCGCCGGCGGCGCGGCGCTGGCTCGCGAGGGCGAGGCGCGCACCGCGTCCCTGGAGGCGCTGGACGTGCTGGCCCAGGCGGCGAGCGCGGCGGACCTCGCCCCCGTGCGCCCCCACCTGGCCCAGGCGCTTCGCCTGCTGCGCTCCGCGGGCATCCCGTTCTCCGACCGGCGCGCGGTGAAGGTGCAGAAGCTGGTCGCCGCCGCCGTGCTGGCGGGCCGGAGCGCACCCGGGGTCGCCGACCTGTGGCCGCTCGTCTACGCGGTGCCCACGCAGGAGTCGCAGGCGCTCGCGCGCGACGTGCTGCGGGACCTGCTCGCGAGCACGGAGAACGCCTCCCTCTCCGCCGCCGCGCTGGAGGCCAGCGCCGGACCGCTCGCCCGCGCGCTGGGCTCGGCGCAGCGACGTGCCCGCGCTCCAGGTCACCGCCGGCCGCTCGGGGCCGGGGATGCTCGAGGTCCACGACGCGGTGGCGTTGCCGAACGGGCGACTGCTGGTCGCGGCGGGGGACGCGGGCGTGCTGCTGTTGGGGAAGGGCGACCGGAGGCTGGCGCATTTCGACGTGCCGACGCACGCCCTGGTGCCCTCCCTCCATGGCGACCGCGCCCATGCATGGCAGGAGGGCTCGTTCACCCGGTGGGCCCCCATCCACGCCGCCGGAGCTGACGTCGGAGGTCTGGGGCTACGAGCTGTCGGAGGGGCCCACGCTGCGCGAGCGCCTGGCGCTCCGCGAGCAGGCGGTGTTCCCCGCGGGAGACCTGCCGCTCCCCCGAGGCGTCAGCGAGAGCCGCGCCAGCCTCGGGGGCGCGGGTGGGGTGCGGGTCTGCCGCGACGTCCTGGGGCGCGTGCAGTGCGACGTCCCTGGCGAGAGGCTTCGTCCCGTCCTCACCTGCGAGAACGCCGAGCGGCTGGGGCTGTCGCCCCCGGCGGACGGATACGGCGGGTGGACGCTGATGTCGCTGAGCCACTCGAAGCGGTGGCGGGCGGAGGTGTGGGCGCGCGGCGCGTGGCAGGTTCGACTGCTCGACACTTCGCCCCCCGTCCTCGTGCGCGCGGTGTTCTCCTTCGAGGGCCGGGCGGAGCCTCGCATCCGCTTCTGTGGCGACGCGATGCTGGTGTTCGACACCCAGGGGCGGCTGTTCCTCCTGGACCTGGAGCACGGCGCCGTGCGCGACGTGCGGGTGGCCTGAGGTCGCCCGCCGCTCAGGAGCGCTCGAGCACGCCCGGGGGCACGTCGATGGTGCTCGCGGTGAGGGTGCGCGCCTCGTCGTCGACGTCCAGCACCACGCGCACGCCGTCCACCGTCACCAGCAGCGCGGGAGGCACGCCCGGCAGGGCCATGAGCCAGGTGGAGGCCATGGGCAGCTCCGTGCCCACCAGCTCCGCGGCGTGCAAGAGGTGCATGCGCAGGCCATGGGCGCGCGCGGCCGGCAGCATGCGCAGCGCCAGGGACACACCTTCGTCCAGTCGCAGCGCGTAGGCGCCGCCGGGCTCCCGCGTCGCTCCCGGGGAGAGCTGGCGCAGGCGCGCGCGCAGGGCGGACAGCATCGCCTCCGGGGTGTGGGGCTTGCGCAGATATCCCACCACGCCGCCCAGGGGCAGCTCCTGGCCGTGCAGGGCCTCGGAGAACATCAGCACGTTCAGGTGGCGCAGGCGCGCGTCCGTGCGGAGCCGTCCATACAGCTCCCAGCCATCCATCCTCGGCATCAGCAGGTCCAGGAGGATGAGGTCCGGGTGCCCTGCGCGCGGACGGGTGCGCAGCCAATCCAACGCCTCCATGCCGTCGGAGGCATGGGTGACGGCGAGCCCCTCGGCTCGCGCGGCGTCGGCCAGGCGCCCCCGCCAGGAGGCGTCGTCCTCGACGAGGAGGAGATGACGGAGGGAGTGAGGCATGGCCGAGGGAGACGGGCGGAACCCCGTCCCAGATATCGTCAGCGAGTGTTTCGCGCGCGGGTGTACCGGGGGCTCGCGTTGGCTGGTGGACAGCCCATGCCGCGGCGCGAAACGGCGGGGAGGGCAGTAACGGGTGACCCAGGCGTCGGAAGCGAACGAGTGTCTTGGACCTCTGGCACGTCTTGCCCCGGAGGGCCGAGGTGGCCAACCTGCGAGGGACCATGGCTCTGCGTCTCCAGCTCTCGCCGCCCGCGCTCCGCACGCTCGACGACTGTCCGGCGCCGGTGCGGCAGCAGCTCCAGGCGGAGCTGGCCGCGCTGGCCGCGGGGCTGCGGCTCGACGGGCCGCTCGCGCCGGAGCAGGCCGGGCTGGTGGTGCTCACCTCCGGCTTCCAGGTCCGCTACCGGCTGGAGCAGGAGCACGGCCTCTTGCGGCTGACGGACGTCATGGCCCCCGCCGCCCACTGAGGCGAAGTGTGGGCTGGACGTCGCAACCCGCATCCCCGGTTGTCCGGGCGCCAGGGCTGACCTAGACCCGTCTCGCCGTCACCCCGCGCCGGGCCGTCTCCGAGAGCCTCCCTTGCCCATCCCCCTGGCTGACTTCCTCCTCCAGAACCGCGACGCCATCATGGGCGCATGGGAGGTGGAGGTGCGCTCCATCCCCGCCGCCCGCGCGCTGGTGAGCCCCGCGCTGCGCGACGGCCTGCCCCGGCTGCTGGAGGTCGTGGCGGCGATGATGCGCCGTCAGCCGGGCTCCATGGGCTCCGACGCGCGCCTGGACGCCATCAGCGACCACCACGCGCTGGAGCGCCTGGGCGAGGGCTTCGACCTGCGCCAGGTCGTCGCCGAGTACCGGCTCCTGCGCGGCTGCGTGCTGCGCCTGTGGAACACGCGTGGCGGCGCCACGCCCCGTCCGGAGGAGGAGCTCATCTTCCACGAGGCCATGGACGAGGCCGTCGCCGCGTCCGTCAGCCGCTACACCCGCGCCCGCGAGCGCACCGTCCAGGCGCTGGACCGCATCAGCGCCGCCGCGCTGGGCAGCCCCGACGTGGCCAGCTTCCTGCCCCGCCTGTTGCAGGTGCTGCGCGAGACGGTCGCCTCCGTGGACGTGGCCGTCGTCCTGCTGCGCGACGGAGACTTCCTGCGTGTGGAGGCGGCGGCGGGCGAGGGCGTGGAGACCCGGGGCCGCGTGGCCATCGGTCGGGGGTTCGCGGGCGACGTCGCGGCCACGCGCGAGCCGGTGCTGGTGCGCGACGCCCGCTCGGACCCGCGCGCCCACTCGGACGTGGTGAGCACCTCCGACGTGCGCGCGCTGTATGGCGTGCCCCTCCTGCTCGACAATGTGCTGATGGGCGTGGCCCTGATGGGCAGCCGCTCGAGCGGGGAGCTGTCCGAGGAGGACCAGCTGCTCTTCCGCGCCATGGCCTCGCGGGCCACCGCGCTGCTCGCGCAGGCGCAGTCCCACGCCCGTGAGCGCGAGGCGCGCGCGGAGGCCGAGGCGTCGCTCGAGCGGCTGCGCGAGAGCGAGGCGGGGCTGCGGCGCTGGGAGGAGGTCTTCACGCGCATGGGCGTGGGCGTGGCGGTGGTGGACGCCGCCAACGACGTCCTGCTCGACGTCAATCCCGCCTTCGCGCGCATGCACGGGGCCATGCCCGGGGAGCTCATCGGCCAGCACCAGGAGGTGACGCTCGCCCCGGAGGCGCGAGGCATGCTGCCGCGCCACACCTCCGTCGCGCACGCCAAACCGTCGCACGAGTACGAGTCGCTCCACGTGCGCAAGGACGGCAGCCGCTTCCCCGTCTTCACCCACATCACCGCGCTGCGCGACCACCTGGGCCGCGTGGTGCGGCACGTGGTCACCGCGCTGGACATCACCCAGCGGCGCGCGGTGGAGGCGGACCGGCAGCGGCTCCTGTCGGACATCGAGGCGGAGCGCGCGCGCCTGGCGGCGGTGCTCGAGCAGCTGCCCGCCGGGGTCCTCATCGCCGAGGCCCCCAGCGGCCGGCTCGTCATGGCCAACCGCCACGTCGCGGTGCTCACCGGCCGGCCCTTCCAGCCCATGTCCACGGTGGAGGAGTCCACGCGCATCTACGCCGCGTGCCACACGGACGGGCAGCCCTACGCCCCGGCGGAGTGGCCGCTGACGCGCACCCTGCGCTCGGGCGAGGTGGTGCAGAACGAGGAGGTGCTGCTGCGGCACGAGGACGGCCGGACGCTCACGGTGCTCGTCTCCAGCGCGCCCATCCGCGACCGGGACGGGGACATCATCGCCGGCGTGGCCACGCTGGCGGACGTGACGGAGCGGCGGCGCGCGCAGGAGGCCGCGCTCCAGGCGGCGCGCTTCGGCGAGCGGCTCATCGCCATCGTCAGCCACGACCTGCGCAACCCCCTCAACGCCATCCACCTGTCCACCACGCAGCTGCTGCACAGCGAGGCGATGCCGGAGCGCGAGCGGCGGCTCGCCACGCGCATCGCCCGCTCCAGCGCGCGCATGACGCGGATGATTTCGGAGCTGCTCGACTTCACGCGCGGCCGGCTGGGCGGCGGCATCCCCATCCAGCGCGTCGCGGGGGATTTGCGCGGCGTGGTGCGCCAGGCCGTGGAGGAGCTGGAGGCGGCGTGGCCGGAGCGCACGCTGCGGCTGAACGTGGCGCAGGGGCGCTACGAGGGGCAGTGGGACAGCGACCGGCTGCTCCAGGTGGTGAGCAACCTGGGTGGCAACGCGCTCCAGTACAGCCCCTCCGACGCGCCCATCACCCTCACCCTGTCGGACGAGGGCGAGGCGGTGCGGCTGGAGGTCCACAACGCGGGCGAGCCCATCTCCGGGGACGCGCTGCCCCACCTCTTCGACCCGTTCCGTCGCGGCTCGAACACAACGCACCAGGGCAGCGGCGGCGGCCTGGGCCTGGGCCTCTACATCGTCGAGCAGGTGGTGAAGGGCCACGGCGGCCACATCGACGTCCGCTCCACCGCGGAGGCGGGCACCGCCTTCCGCGTGACGCTCCCGCGCGTCCTGGCGTCCACCCCGGCGCGCTGACGCGCTCAGCCCGCGGCCACCACCCGGGCCAGCGTCGCGCGCAGCTCGCCCAGGTCCACCGGCTTGGGCACGGTGGCGAGCACGCCCTCGGGCAGGGGCTGCGAGCTGCCCGCGCCGGACACCACCACCACGGGCAGCTCGCGCAACCGCGCGTCCTCCCGCACGTGGCGCATCAGCTCCCAGCCGCTCATCACCGGCATCATCAGGTCCAGCAGCACCGCGTCCGGACAGGGCGGCCGGCGCAGCCGCTCCCACGCGGACTGCCCGTTGCCCGCCGTCTCCACGGTGAAGCCCTCCAGCGTGAGGAACTCCTCCAGGAGCTCCCGGCTGTCGACGTGGTCTTCCACCAGCAGGACGAGGCTTGGCGTACCCATGGGCGTCAGCCTCGTACCGGCGCCCCGGAGCGGCCACTCGCGCCGCGCCGCTCCGTCCAGTCGTGGACGCATGGGGCGTCCACTGCCGCACGCTTCCCGCCCGGGCGGTGGCAGGACCTCAGCTCGCCGGGTCGTCGTCCGGCAGCAGCCTGTCCTCCAGCACCTCCTCCGGGGACTCGCCGCCCTGCACGCGCAGCGCGGCGTAGCGCAGGGCCGTCACCTCCGCGAGCGCCTCCGGACGGCCGAAGGCGTGCCCCTGGCGGCGCGCGTAGACCCGCAGCGCCCGGGCCAGCTCCGCGCCGGAGGCGAAGCGCGCCTCCCGGTCCGGCGCGAGCATCCCCAGGAGGAGGGGCCGCAGCAGCGCGGGCGCGCCGCGCAGCGCGTCCTCCAGCTCCGCGTGGTCGTACTCGAGGATGCGCCGGCCCAGCTCCCGCGCGGCGGATTGCCGGACGGCCTCCTTCAGGGCCGCGTCCAGCCCGGGCTCCAGGGGCGCTCCGGGCGCGCGCCGCCGCCGCGAGCGGTGCTCGGCCTCGAAGCGCTCCGCGCCCTCGAAGAGGTGTCGCCCGGTGAGCAGTTGCAGCAGCACGATGCCCAGGCCGAACAGGTCCGCGCGGCCGTCCAGCGCCTTGCGCGCCACGTGCTCGGGCGCCGCGTACGCCAGGCCCCCGGGAGGCTCCAGGCCCTCGTCGTCGTCGTCCCCCGCGAGCGTGGAGGCCGCGGCGCCGAAGTCGAGCAGCTTCACCGCGCCGTGCTCGGTGAGCAGGATGTTGTGCGGCCCCACGTCGCGGTGCACGACGCGCAGCGGGCGGCCGCGCTCGTCGGAGAGCGTGTGCGCGTGGTGCAGCGCCTCCGCGACCTCCGCGACGGCGTACAGCGCGAACCCCTCCGACACGGGCAGCCGCGCGCGCTCGGACGCCTCCAGCAGCGTGTCCAGCCGGTGGCCGGGCGTGTACTCGAGCACGAGCACCGGCGCGTCGTCCGGCCCCTCCAGGTCGTGCACGCTGGTGACGTTGGGGTGGCGCAGGAGCGCCGTCAGCCGGCCCTCCTCCAGCAGCCGGTGCGCCGCCTGGGGGCCGGCGCGCGAGGGCCGCTTGAGGACGACGAAGCCCCCGAAGCCGCGGCCGAAGCGCCGGCGCGCCAGGACGAGCTCGCCATGGTGCGCCAGCCCCAGCGGCCGGACGAACTCATACGAGGCGCGCCCGGAGCGCAGCAGCACGCGCTCCGGAGCCGTGGCTTCGGACAAGGGGGAGGACATGGCGACTCGACTCTCCTCGGATGGAAGGGACCCGTGGGGCCCACGCGCTCACCCGGAAAGTATGGTCGCCCCCAGGCCCGAAGTCACCTGTTGGGTAGTGTGCGCCACGACCTCCTGGCGCGGAGGGAACAGTCACGTCCCCGTGGCGGGCTCCAGCAGTCCGTCCTGCCGCGCGTGCGCGTGGACCTGCTCCACCTCGTCGAGGATGCGCAGGGAGTCCGGGAAGACCTTGCGCGCCCGCTCGGCCAGCCGCAGCGCCTTCTCCAGCGACTCCTTCGTGCGCTCGTCGGCCCACGCCCGGAGCATCCCCGCCCACGCCTGCTCCAGCGTCTTCAGCGACTGCTGCGCCGCCTCGTCCCAGAGCGCGAGCGCGTCGTCCTCCCGCCCACGGATGACGTCCAGGAAGTAGCCCAGCTCCACCAGCGCGGGCGCGCCCCGGCGCGACAACCGCACCGCCTGCTCCAACAGCCGCTGCACCTCCGTGAACGACGCCTCCGCCTCCACCCCGGGCTCGTCCGCCAGTTGCAGCAGCCGCGCCAGCTCCAGCATCGCGGGCGTGAAGGCCGGACTGTCGTGGATCAACTCCCGCAGCAGCCGCAGCTGCGTGGGGCTGGCGTGCTGCGAATCTCCCGCTTCCCGTGCCGCGAGGAAGCGCTTCAACACGTCTTCGGGGCTCAGCGGTGCCATGGCGTGTTCGCTCCTGGAGCCCGCGCCCCCCGGCCGGCCCGCGCGCATGGCGGACCCGCGAGGTGCAAAGGCTTCCTCCGTTCAACAGATTTGGGGCGGTGTCTTGATTTTCTGCTTTTGAGATGGGAGGTGTCAAGCATTGGACCGGGTCGTCCCGACCTGGGGGGATGGGTTCATGCGCCATGGAAGGTCCTGTGCCTGGTATTGAACCTTCCGCGTCCAGTGCCACCACCCGGTTGCCGCGAGCGCGGACGGGGGCGGGGGCCGGGCGGAGCCGACGTCAGGCGTCGGCCCCGAAGAAGCATGTAGGTCCGAGTGGGGAGGCCCGCCGCCCGAGCGAGGGACGGCGGGGGGGACCTCGCGCGTCGGGTGGCGTGAAGCGCAGGCGGGAGGGCGCCTGGGGGATGTTGACTACCCACCATATCGGTATTTCGCCAGAAGACGTGGCGGGTTATAAGCCCGCATGGACACGCGTCCGGGGCAGGCCTGTGGCTGCGCAGGTCGGGGCCTCGGCCCGCACTCACAAGGTTGACGCGGTGAAGACCCACCCTGAAGGTTCTGCTTCCCGACGCAGGCGGCCCCGCAAGCGCAGCGCGAGCGACCGGGCCCGGGCCTCGCGCCAGCAATTGGAGCGGCGGCTGGCGGTGAGCGTGGGCGAGGCGGCGCGCACGGCGCGGATGCGCGCGGGGCTGACGCAGGCGGACGTGGCCGAGCGCATCGGCATCGCGTCGGAGGTGTACGGGCGGATGGAGCGGGGGCGGATGATGCCCAGCGTGCCCACGCTGTTCCGGCTGTGCGTGGCGCTGCAGTTGTCCGCGGACGTGGGGCTGGGGCTCGTCACGGCGGCGTCGGTGGGGGCGGGGCTGTGGGAGGAGGACTCGCGCGACAAGGACCACCTGCCGGAGATGCGCCGGCTGCTGCGCACGCTGCGCCGGATGTCGCGCGGCCAGCTCAAGCTGGTCAACCAGGTCGCCGCGTCCATCCTGCCGCAGCGCTGAGGGCGCGCCCTCAGCGCCCGCGCGGTGGGCAGGGACAGCCGCCGCCGGTGGGGCTCGCGGCGTCTGCGCCTTCGCCGTGCTCGTGCGCCGCGGCGTCCTCCGCGGAGTCCCCGGCGAGCGCGGACGGCACCAGGCTCAGCGCCATGGCCGCCAGCAGCAACAACAGCAGTTGGAGCATCCGCCCTCGCACCACGTCGAGCGTCGGCGGAGCAATCATGGGACGCACTCCGGATGGGGCGGGGGCGACGCGCGGGACGGCACACCGGAGGCCACGCGCCCCCGCAACGACGAGACGGATGGCGCGACGGCGGCCATCCGGCACCAGGGACAGGGCGGGGCGAGGCGCATCAGGTGGGGCTCCGAACTGCGGGGGAAGGTGGGGCGCTCGCGCGTCCCTGTCCTCCCGCCTCCAGGGATGAGGCCCCTGTCGCCTCCGCGACGCGCCCCGGGCCCGCCGTCCGCCCGCGAACGGACCCGGGTTCACGAGGTTGCCCGGAGCGCTTACCGCGAGGCGTGGGTGGCCGGGGTGCTTGTCTCGCCGTCGCCTCCCTGGCGTCATGGATGGGGGCTGGGGTCATTGGAGCCACGTTGAGGGACATGCCTCGGGGACCGCGGTGGGGAGGGGGTCGCCTCCGTCCACTCCTGACGATGCTGGTGTGGGTGCTCCTCGCGCCGGCGCGAGCCATGGCCGTCCCCCCGTCCGCCCCCGCGCGGGGCGACCCCGCCGACGCGGGCGTGGCCCGGGAGGAGGACGCGCTGCGCACCGACGCGGGCTGGACGGTGGAGGGCCCGGCGGACGCGGGGCCGGTGCTGTTGCCCCCGGCGCTGCTCGGGGACTCGCCCGCCCCCTATCCCCCCGCGTTGGCGGGGGAGCGCGTGGAGGGGGTGGTCCGGCTGGAGCTGCTGGTGGACGCCGCGGGGGAGGTGGAGTCCGCCACGCTGGTGGACGGCGTGCATCCGCTGCTGGACCGCGCCGCGCTGCACGCCGCGCCGGGCCTGCGCTTCACGCCCGCCACGCTGGACGGCGTCCCCGTGGCGGTGCGGGTGTTCTTCGAGTACCGCTTCGAGGCGCCGCTCACCGCGGACGAGCGCCGCGAGCTGGCGTCGCGGCCCGTCACCCTGCGCGGGCAGGTGCGCACCAAGGGGAACCGGCGCCCCATCGTCGGCGCCACGTTGATTTCGGAGGGGGCGCCGGACGTGCCGGTGCAGACGGACGTGGAGGGCCGCTTCGAGGCGCGCTGGCCCGCGGGGGAGCACCGCGTGCGCGTGTCCTCTCCCGGACACAAGCCGGGCCACTTCCGCGAGACGCTGGAGGACGGCGAGGCGCTGGAGGTGGTGTACGGGCTGGAGCCGCTCGTCATCAACCCGTACGAGACGGTGGTGCGCGGGGACCGCGAGCGCACGGAGGTCAGCCGCGTCACGCTGCACGACGCGGAGCTGCGCGAGGTGCCGGGCACCATGGGGGACCCGTTCCGCGTCGTCATGCTGCTGCCGGGCGTGGGCAGCATGCTGTCCGGCGTGGCCTACCCGGTGGTGCGCGGCAGCCAGCCGTCCTCCACCGGCTACTTCCTGGACGGCATCCGCGTCCCGCTCCTCTTCCACCTCTTCCTCGGCCCCGCGGTCATCCACCCGGACTTCATCGACGCCATCGACTTCTTCCCGGGCTCGCCGCCGCCGCAGTACGGCCGCCTGCTGGGGGGCGCCATCGAGGGCCGGCTGACGCGCCCGCGCGACGACCGCGTGCACGGCAGCGCCTACGCGGACCTCATCAACGCGGGCTTCTTCCTGGAGACGCCGGTGAAGTCCACCGGCACCAACGTCAGCGTCGCGGGCCGCTACTCCTATACGCCGTGGCTCATCGCGCTGGCGGCCAACCGGTTGCAAGACCCGCCCGCGCCCGGACGGCTCAACCCGAAGGTGGTGCTCGACTTCTGGGACTACCAGCTCCGGGTGGAGCAGGACGTGGGGAAGGGCAAGCTGCGGCTGTTCGCGTTCGGCTCGTCGGACACCTTCGGGTCGGAGGCGCAGGACGCCTTCGCCGACACCGCGATGCAGTCCATCTCCTTCCACCGCGTGGACCTGCGCCACCGCCACCCGGTGGGCCCGGGCGAGCTGGAGCTGGCGGCCACGTGGGGGCTGGACCGCTTCGGCGTCGTGAACAGCAACCCGCCGGACGACGCGACGGAAATCTTCATCGACCAGTCCATGTGGGCCGCGCGCGCCGGCTACTCGCTGCCGCTGGGGAAGGACGTGGGCCTGCGGGCGGGCGCGGACGTGGACCACAAGCGCGCCATCGTCGACCTGTTCGAGAAGAACCCCGACGCGCAGCAGGGCGAGGTCACCCCGGTGGCGCTGGCGACGTTCGCGGGGGCGTGGGCGGAGATGGTGTGGCGGCCCGACCCCAGGTGGTCCCTGGTGCCGGGCCTGCGCGTGGACAACTACCACCTGTCGCCCGGCATCGACCGGCGCGTGGTGGAGCCGCGGCTCACCGTGCGCCACCAGCTCAACGACCGGCTCGTCCTCAAGGGCGGCATGGGGCTGTTCCACCAGCCGCCCACGTCGCTCATCAGCCTGCCGGTGGTGGACGTGGGCAGCCTGTTCCTGGGGCTCCAGCAGAGCGCCCAGTTCTCCATGGGCGCGGAGTGGAAGGCGTGGCGCCAGCTGGACGTGGGCGTGGACGTCTACTTCAACCCCATGGTGCGCACCATCGAGCTGACGCCCTTCTCGGACGAGAGCATCGGCGACGACGTGGAGGTGGACCCGCAGCTCCCCAAGCCCGGGCCCCGCCGCCGCGGGCCCCAGGTCCTGGAGGACGACGACCTGGGCATCCCCGGCCGCGACGACCTGGACCTGCCGGACTTCAAGAGCCACGGCGTGGCGTACGGCCTGGAGCTGCTCATCCGCCACCCGCTGGGGGACAACTGGTTCGGGTGGCTGTCGTACACGCTCCAGCGCAGCACGCGGCGCACGCGCTTCCACCGCTACGACGCGGAGGGCAACGTCGTGGGCGAGGCGGCGGCGGACCTGCCCTTCACCTTCGACCAGACGCACATCCTCAACCTGGTCCTCAGCTACAAGTTCTCCAACAGCGTCACCCTGGGCGGCGTGCTGCACTTCAACACCGGCCGCCCGGAGTACGGCACGCTGGGCACCCAGACGCACCGCGAGGGCATGGACAGCTCCGGCCGCCCGTCGTGGGTGAAGGTGGACCGCGACCGCGTGGACCGCCTCCCGCCCTTCCTGCGGCTGGACCTGCGGCTGTCCAAGTCGTGGGTGTACGACACCTTCAACCTGGAGGCGTACCTGGACATGCTCAACGTCACCATCAGCCAGGAGACGGTGAGCTTCGAGTACGACGGCGGCGGCGGCAGGCCCCTCTCCAAGAAGCCGGTGTCGCTGCCCATCGTCCTGCCCATCCTGGGAGTGAAGGGCCGATATTGAACCTGGCGAGTGATGGATAGCGCACGCTTGCGGGGCACCTGGCTCCTCGGTTCTCACCAGCCGATTGCCGGCACGGTGTAATCCGACCCGCGAAGCGGATGTCAGGGGGCCCTCGAGTCCCATGGACAGGCCTTCGCGCTCGACGGTGGACCGCCCGACCTCCAGGTGCACGCGACATGTTCCACGAAGGGATTGAGACGATGGCGGACAGGTCTCCGCGGCCCGGCGCCCGGCCCCGCGCGGCGGTGGGCGCGCCCCAGGCCGCCAGCCTCCTGCCGCCTCCGGAGACCGCGCCGGAGGGCGCGGCGTCGACGGGCGCGCACGTGCCCGGGGTGCTGCTGGTGGACGACAACCCGGCGAACCTGGTGTCGCTGGAGGCCATCCTCGGGCCGCTGGGCGTGCGGCTGACGAAGGCGCAGTCCGGGGAGCAGGCGCTGCGCTTCCTCCTGCGCGAGGACTACGCCGTCATCCTGCTGGACGTGCGCATGGCGGGGATGAGCGGCTTCGAGACGGCGTCGCTCATCAAGCAGCGCGAGCGCACGCGCAACGTGCCCATCATCTTCCTGACGGCCTACGGGCGCGACGACACGGAGCTGGTCAACGGCTACTCCACCGGCGCGGTGGACTTCCTGCAGAAGCCCTTCCCGCCGGAGGTGCTGCGCTCCAAGGTGTCCGTCTTCGTGGAGCTGTTCCGCGCGCAGCACCAGGTACGGCAGCAGGCGGAGCTGCTGCGGCAGAAGGAGGCGGAGGCGCGGGAGCTGGCGCAGCGCGCGGCGGGCCACATCGACCGGCTGCGCGACTTCACCGCGCGCCTGTCGGAGGCGGGCACGGTGGAGCAGGTGTGCCGCGCGCTCTTCGAGCAGGGGCTGGTGGCCGCGGGCGCGAAGGCGGGCGCGGTCAACCTGCTCGACGACGCGGGCGAGGCGCTCGAAATCGTGGACGCGGTGGGCTACCCGGAGGCGGTGCTGTCGCGCTGGCGGCGCATCCCCCTGTCCAACCCGGTGCCGCTCACGGAGGCGGTGCGCGAGCAGCGCCCCATCTGGCTGGGGTCGCTCGAGGAGTGGAGCGGGCGCTACCCGCACCTCAACGCGCACGGCATCCACGAGTCCGCCATCGCCCTGCCGCTGTTGGTGAAGGGGCGGGCGCTGGGGGCCATCGGGTTGTCGTTCGCGCGGGCGCGGCCCTTCACGGAGATGGACCGGGCCTTCTTCTCCGCGCTGGCGCACGCGTGCGCGCAGGCGCTGGAGCGGGTGCGGCTGGTCACCGAGGAGCGGCGCGTGCACGAGGAGCTGCGGCGGCGCTCGGAGTTCGAACAGCAGCTGGTGGGCATCGTCTCCCATGATTTGCGCAACCCGCTGGCGGCCATCTCCATGTCCGTGGGCCTGCTGGAGAAGAAGGGCGACCTGTCCGACGGGCAGCGCCGCGCGGTGCAGCGGATCGGCCAGGCCTCCGAGCGCGCGGCGCGGATGATTCGCGACCTGCTCGACTTCACCAAGGCGCGGCTGGGGGGCGGCATCGCGCTGCACCGCCAGCCCACGGACCTGAAGGACGTGGTGCAGCAGGTGCTGGACGAGGTGCAGCTGGCGCACCCGGGGCGCCACGTGCAGGTGGAGGTGTCCGAGGCCCGGGGGGAGTGGGACCCGGACCGCATCGCGCAGGTGGTGTCCAACCTGGTGGCCAACGCGGTGGCGTACAGCCCCCCGGACGCGCCGGTGCGGGTGCGCGCCTTCGCGGAGGGGCCCTCCGCCGTGCTGGCCGTCTACAACGGCGGCGAGCCCATCCCCGCGCAGCTGATGTCCCGCCTGTTCGAGCCCATGACGCGCGGGGCGCTGCGCGAGGGCCAGTCCACGCGCAGCATCGGCCTGGGGCTCTACATCGTCCGCGACATCATCCGGGGACACGGGGGGCGCGTGGACGTGGTGTCCTCGCGCGAGGACGGCACCACCTTCACGGTGTACCTGCCGCGCCCGCGGGAGGGCTGACGACGGGTGGGTGCCAGGCCTTCCTGCCCCAAAGGGTAGTGGCGAGGTGTCGGCCCGCGTGCTTTTCCTGGATCGTGGCAGGCGGAAGGGGGCCGCGGCCGAGGGCAGGGACACAGGGCCGCGGGGTGCGTCGTGCTCGCCGCGCAGTGCTTACGGGTGAGCACTGCGGATTTGGCTGTACCCGAGGACGAGTTCGCGACACCTCGGACATGGCACTCTCCACCAGCTCGCGTTTCCGTGCCCCGGTCGGTGCACAGGACTGGTGGGGCGCAGTTCGCCGGGGGGAAGTCGATGGTGAGCCTGTCGTCTTTGCCAGGGGCTTCCCTGGCACGGTCGCTCCATGCCGCAAATCCCGCGCCGTGCATCCGCTTCGAGCCCCTGCGGGGGCCGGTGGGAGACGTATTCGACTTCGAATGGACGTCGCTCAACGCGGCGGCGGAGCACCTCGTCCACGACTGGGATGTGCCCCCGCGTGTGTCCCGCTGGGAGGCGCAGGGCCCCCGGGGGTTGGACCTGGAGGCCTGCGTGCGCACGTGGGCCACGGGCGTACCCCTGTCCGTGCCGCTGCGGCTCTCGCGCGACGGGTTGGAGGCGCGCTTCCAGGCGGTGGGGGTGAAGGAGGGAGAGGGGCTGGCGCTGTGGTTGCTGGAGCCCTCCACGGAGGACGCGCCCGCGCTGCGCGACGCGCTGGAGCGGGAGCGGGAGGCGCGCCGGCGCGCGGAAGGGGCGCTGGAGGGCTCGCGGGACCTGCAGGCCCGCGAGGAGCTGCTGCGGCTGGCCCTGTCCAAGGCGCGCATGGTGGCGTGGGAGTGGACGGAGTCGCGCCGGGCGGTGACCTGGTCGCAGGAGGCGGACGTCTTCTTCGGCCAGCCGCCGGGGGCGCTGGGCGGGTCCTTGCCCAGCTTCCTGACGTGCGTGGTGGTGGAGGACCGCCCCCGGGTGGCGCGCGGCATCGAGCAGGCGCTGGCCGCGGACGGGGCGTACGCGCTGAAGTTCCGGTGTCGACACGCGGACGGCTCCACGCACTGGTACGAGGCGGTGGGGCAGAGCTTCCACGAGGGCGAGCGGCCCCACCGCGTGGTGGGCGTGGTGATGGACTGCACCGAGCGCGAGCTGGCGGAGGCCGCGCTGCGCGAGGCGGAGGAGCGCTACCGGCTGGCCATGCGCGCCACCCACGACGTGCTGTGGGACTGTGAGCTTTCGAGCGGTCGCGTGCGCTGGGAGGCGGGGCAGGAGGAGCTGTTCGGCTACGGCCGCGAGGCGGCGGAGCACGACCTGGACTGGTGGACCGCGCGGCTGCACCCCGACGAGCGCGAGCAGGTGGCGGAGGGGCTGCGCGAGTTCGTCACGTCCTCGCGCGACGCGTGGCAGGCCGAGTACCGCTTCCTGCGGGCGGACGGCTCCTGGGCGCACGTGCTGGACCGGGGCGTGCTGGCGCGGGACGGGGCCGGGCGGCCGGCGCGGATGATTGGCTCGATGATGGACATCACCGAGCGCAAGCGCGCGCTGGAGCGGATGGTGGAGGAGGCGGAGTTCCGCGAGCGCTTCATCGGCATCCTCGGCCACGACCTGCGCAACCCCCTCAACGCGATAACGCTGTCCGCGCGGGCGTTGCGCCGCCGCAGCGCCATCAGCTCCGCCCAGCAGCAGCTGGCCCAGCGCATCGAGGCGAGCGCGGAGCGGATGGGGACGATGATTTCGGACATCCTCGACCTCACCCGGGCCCGGCTGTCCGGGGGCATCCCCCTCCAGGTGGCGCCCGCCAACCTCACCACCGTGTGCCGGCAGGTGGTGGAGGAGCTGTCCGCGGTGCACCCGGACCGCTACATCGCGTTCGACGTGGACGGTCGCGCGGACGGACTGTGGGACGCGGACCGGCTGGCGCAGGTGCTCAGCAACCTGGTGGGCAACGCGCTGGAGCACGGCGCCCAGGACGCGCCCGTGCTGCTGCGCTGCCTGGACTTCGACACGCGCCAGGTGGTGGAGGTGCACAACCCCGGCGCGCCCATCCCCGCGCCCCAGCTGGCCACGCTGTTCGACCCCTTCCGTCAGGCGGGCACCGCCTCCGGCAAGGGCGGGCGCCGGCGCGGCGGCCTGGGGCTGGGGCTGTTCATCGTGCGGGAAATCGTCCACGCCCATGGCGGGAGCGTGGACGTGCGCTCCTCCGAACTCGACGGCACCACCTTCACCGTGACGCTGCCCCGCGACGCCCGCCGCGCGGCCCGGTGAAATGTTTCATGGCCGTCTCGCGGTGTGTCATCGCCGCGAAAGACAGTCCACCGTGAGTCGATACAGCGCGCGAGCGTTTGGCGTCTCACGGTGTCCGTGTTTTCCGCAGGACCCCCTCGGGGAAATCGGACGAAGGGACACCTGTCACAGCGAGCCGCAGGAACTACCCGTTGTCGTGACCGCGGAATTTTCGCGGTTACCCCCAACGCGGAGGCAGTTCCATGCCCCAGTCGCTCGCTGCTCGTTCGCCGTCCCGTCGCTCCTCTCTCTCCTCTGTCCTCTCCCGCCTGGCGCTGCCTGTGCTGCTCTCCGGGGCCATCGGTTGTGGCCCGGCGGACATCGGCGGCGTCGACCCGCACGAGTCGGTGGACACCCATGCGGGAGGTCTCGTGTCGGCCAATGGATTGTCGACGAATGGCCTGAGCACGAACGGGCTGAGCACGAACGGGCTCTCCACCAATGGATTGTCGACGAACGGCTTGAGCACGAATGGGCTCTCCACCAATGGTTTCAAGACATGGTTCGGCACCAACCCGGCGCAGTCGGAGATGGTGATGCGCTACGTGGTCCGCTGCGCGATGGCGGAGGGGCAGTCGCTGACCTTCACGTACGCGGGGACGACGTACACGTGGCAGGGCGCGCTGGGGTTGGCGCCGGGCTGGTCCGGGCTCGGCGGGACGGCGGTGCCGCCGACGTTGGACGAGCAGCAGGCGGTGTCCGCGTGCCTGGCGGCGCACGCGAACAAGTACGGGGTGCACGTGAACATCTCCGTGCTGGGCAAGGACGCCGCGGGCACGGCCATCCCCACCACGGCGGAGGAGCTGGCGACGTACAGCCAGAAGGAGGCGTGCTTCTTCGGGAACATCTTCAACAACCAGGGCCTCTTCGCGGCGAACGACACCAGCTACCTGTCCTATGACCAGAGCACGGTGCGCACCTGCGGCCTCTCCTCGTGGAGCGGCGACGCGGCGTGCGCGCCCACCATCGTCCACGTGGGGGCGTGCCTGGACCACTGCTCGCCGGATTCCAGCAAGCAGTTCTACGCGTATTGCACCTACAACGGCGTGAAGTACACGCGGCCCATCGTGACGCGCATCCGTCCCCAGGACATCTACCGGTGCGGCGACGGCGTCTGCCAGGTGTCGGAGAAGTGCGGCACGGGCACCACGCCGGACAGTTGCGCCGCGGACTGCGGCGCCTGCCAGTAGGCCCGCGCGCGTCAGCCTCCTCCTCGCGGCTCCCCTCGCCGCGCGGCCCGAGCCGGAGCGCGCCCCCGCGCCTTCCTGTCTCCGCATGACCCCCGCGGCTGCTCGCCCAGACTCCGAGCGGTCGTGCGCCTGACGGTGACGTCCGTGGTCCCCCGAGTCCCGTGAGGCCCCTTCCGAGCGCGCAGGTCCCGACCGGGGTGTCGCCCCGCGCCAGCCAGCGGCTCCGAGCCGGAGCGTCCCTCACGCCCGAGGTCCTCTCGCACCACCCGACAGTGGGGTGGGCTGGTCGACGTGTGTCCTCGGTGCGTGGGGCGCGATATGTGCGGGGCGTGGCGGCGTTCACGCGAGGGTCGCCAGGGGCGCGGCGGGGCTTCCCGCCGCGACAACATGCCACACGCGGGAGTCCCCCCGGCGCTGGTACCCCTGGTCCTGTCAGGGTGTACTGCCCGCACCCACCGTGTGGAGGTCGAGCCGATGAACGCCGTCTGGAAGTCCGCGAGCCTGCTGGTCCCTTGTGCCCTGCTCTCCCTGGGCTGCGGTGGGGAGGACGGTGGGGACGAAGTCGCCACGAAGACCTATACGGTCCGCTTCAGCCCCCAGGTGCGGGGGGAGGCGCTCCTCTGCGGGACGAGCTACCCCGACATCGGGACGTCGCGCGGCGTCATCGAGCTGGTGGACTTCAAGATGTTCGTGCGCGACGTGACGCTGATTCGCGCCAACGGCGAGCGCCAGGCGCTGAAGCTGGAGCAGGGGACCCATCAGTTGGAGAGCCTGGCGCTGCTGGACTTCGAGGACGCCACGGGCCTGTGCCGCGGCGGGAACGCGGCGACGCGCCGCGAGGTGGTGGGCACCGCGCCCGCGCACGACGACTACACGCGGCTGGAGTTCAAGCTGGGCGTGCCCCCGGAGGTGAACCACCTGGACGCGGAGCTGGCGGCGCCGCCCTTGAGCAACACGTCGATGTGGTGGACGTGGCAGACGGGCTACAAGTTCCTGAAGCTGGACCTCCGCTCGCAGGAGAACGAGACCTTCTTCTTCCACCTGGGCGCGGTGGGGTGCACGGGGTCGGTGGGGTCGGGCTACTCGTGCACGACGGAGAGCCAGACGACCATCACCCTGACGGACTTCGACCCGGAGCAGAGCCAGGTGGTGCTGGACGTGGCGGGGCTGCTGTCGCAGACGGACGTCAACCGCGTGCCGGACGGGCGCACGGACATGATGCCCGGCTGCATGTCCAGCGCGAGCGACCCGGAGTGCCCGGCGCTCTTCTCGCAGGTGGGGCTCTCCGTGGACGGCAGTCCGCTGACGGTGCCCACGACGTTCTTCCGCGTCCGGTGACGACGAGGTGATGGCGATGCTCCGCGCATGGAAGGCGACGGCCCTCGGGGGCGTGCTGCTGGTGGCCGGCTGTGGGGGTGGGGACGGGGAGGGCACGAAGCCTCCTCCGGCCTATGCGTGGAGCCTGCCTCCGGGGTTCCCGGAGCCCTACGTGCCCGAGGACAACCCCATGTCCGCGGAGAAGGTGGAGCTGGGGCGCCACCTCTTCTACGACAAGCGCCTGTCGGGCAACGGCACCATGGGGTGTGTCTCCTGCCACGAGCAGGCGCGGGCCTTCTCGGACGGGAAGGCCACGCCGCTGGGCTCCACGGGCGACCCCGTCGCGCGCAACGCGCCGGGGCTGGCGAACGTGGCCTACCTGGGCACGTACACCTGGGCCAACCCGCTGCTGGACACGCTGGAGGCGCAGGTGCTGGTGCCGCTGTTCAACGAGCACCCCACGGAGCTGGGCGCGCTCGAGCTGGACGGGGTGCTCCAGCGGCTGCGCGACGACGCGAAGTACCCCGCGCTGTTCCGCGCCGCCTTCCCCGGCGAGGCGGACCCGGTGGGCAAGGCGTCCGTCGTGAAGGCGCTGGCGTCGTTCCAGCGCACGCTCCTGTCCGGGAGCGCGCCCTACGACCGCTACCTCCAGGGCGACAACACGGCGCTCTCCGCCTCGGCGAAGCGGGGCATGGAGCTGTTCTTCGGGGAGCGGGCGGAGTGCTACCACTGTCACAGCGGGCGGCACCTGTCGAACTCGTTCCGGTCGAAGGACTCGACCTTCCCGAACATGCAGTTCTTCAACACGGGCCTGTATGACCTGGACGGGCGCGGCGCGTACCCGCCGGACAACACGGGCCTGTTCGAGTTCACGCAGCTCGCGGTGGACCAGGGGCGCTTCCGCGTCCCGCCGCTGCGCAACGTGGAGCTGACGCCGCCGTACATGCACGACGGCAGCATCGCCACGCTGGAGGCGGTCATCGACCACTACATGGCCGGCGGGCGCAACGTGGTGGAGGGGCCGCTGTCGGGGGACGGGCGCGCCAACCCCAACAAGGACCCGCTGGTGCGGCCGTTCGAGTTGGCGGAGTCGGAGCGCGCGGACCTGGTCGCGTTCCTGAAGAGCCTGACGGACGTGGAGTTCACGCGGGACCCGCGCTTCGCCAACCCCTGGCCGTGAGCCGGGCCCCTGCGGGCTCGTCTCGCGGGGCGAGGGGACGCACCGCCTTCTCGGAAGTTGGCCTCGGACAGCGGCGGTGGAGGGTGCCCGACACGGGCTCGTCTCGCGGGGCGGGGTGAGCGTCCATCAGCGCGCCCCGCCTCGCCGCGCGGGTGGGCCGCGGACGGGCTTTCCCTTATCTCCGGAGTGAACGCGATACCGGCGGGAGGCCTCTCGCGATGGGGAGGAGCCCGCACGGGGGCCTCTTCGGGGGTGTCGCCATGAGCCGGAGCCGTCCGCATGAGCGCGCTGATGACGTGGGGCATGAGGGGGGTGGGGCTCGTCCTGCTCTCCGAGCTGCTGACCTGCGGTGACGTGGGACGGCTGACGGGCCCGACGGTGGAGGAGGCGGCGCTGTGGCCCCGGCCCACGGAGCGGTTGTTGCTCACGTGCTCGAGCGGCGAGGCGGAGGCGCGCTACGAGCGGGGCGTGCGGAACACGCCGGGGGACAGCGTGGTGTCGTTCTCCGCGCGGATGAGCGACTGCGTGGCGGTGCTGGGCTCGGCGGTGAAGTCCGCGACGCTGGGGTCGGGAGGGCCGAGCATGGCGCGCGGCATCTCCTGCGCGGACCTGGCGCGCGCGGGCGTGGGGCGGCAGGTGGTGACGTGGAACACGGCGGAGACCTCGACGTTGTTGATGGGGCGCTCGCGGGTCTCCATCGAGGGGGCGGTGACGGTCGTCACCCAGACGGGCACGGTGCTGTCGGGCAAGTACGAGGGCGCCACCGCCGTGCGCACCGCCACCTTCCCGCGCGGCGACATCGAGGCGGGCTGTCTGTCCGAGCAGGGCCTCACCCGGCTGCGCGGGCAGGTGACCCTGAGCATGACCTATCCCTGACGCGGGACTGTCTGGAAAGGGATTGAGGAGGCGCGGTAGGTTCCCGCGCGCATGCGAAAATCCTTCGTGCTGTTGGTGTCGGTGTTGGCGTGGACCACGGGGTGTGCCCATTCCTGGGTGCCCTCGCTTCCGGCGGGGCACGGGCAGCTCTCCCGTGCGTTCGGGCATCATCTGGACCCGGAGGCGGAGCCTCGGGAGGCCTTCCAGCCAGTTCCTCCGACGCTGTTCAATCCCAAGGCGGGTGGAGGCGTGACCCAGGAGGCGGCCCGCGCCGGCTTCGAGTCGGCGGTGGCCCTGTTGAAGGGCGCGCCGACGGAGGCCCAGGTGCGGCAGGCGTCGGTGTCGCTCTCGGTCGCTTGTGTCGCGGACGTGTTCGAGGCCTGCGCGTACCTGCGCGCGAACTTCCAGAAGCCGCAGCGTATCGAGGGGCCGCGTCCCGTGGATCCTCCCCGGGAGATGTTCATGACCCGGGAGCCGCAGGTGGCCGTCATCCAGGGGCGCGTCGACACGGATGGCTTCGCGCGCGACCTCCGCGTGCTCGAGTCCCCCGTCACGGGGTATGCGGAGGCGGTCGCGAAGCAGTTGTCTGAGACGCGGTTCCAACCCGCGACGCTCGCGGGCCATCCCATTGCGTACACCTATTCGTTCCACCTCTTCCTGCGGTTCCAGCTCGACGGCATGACGACGGAAAAGGAGCTGGCGCTGGCGCGGAGGCGGGCAGACCAGTTCACGGAGAGCACCGTCGCGTGGACGCATCTGGCGAGGATGCTCGCGGACCAGACGCCGGAGGGGCCGGACTACGTGGAGGCCCTGCGCCGGCTGAACGTGTTGCTGCCGGCGTACTGGTGGTCCGCGGGGGAGCTGGCGTGGCACCACGTGCAGGCGGGGCGTTACGCGGAGGCGGAGCCGCTGGCGCGGACGGCCCGGCAGATGGCGCCGGACAACCCCTATGTGCTGGAGACCACCGCGGCGCTGTGGCGGAACACGGGGCGCTGCGCGGAGGCGCTGGTGGACCAGCAGGCGGCCGTGACGAAGCTCCACGAGGCGTGGCCCCAGGCGGAGCGGGAGCGCTTCCAGCGGACGCTCGCGGATTATCAGCGGGAGTGCGCGGCGGAGGCGAAGTCCGTGCCCTGAGGCGCTCATGTCGTCTGGAGGCCCACGACGCGCGAGGTGACGTGGGCTTCCGCGAGGCGTGATGCGGGACGTCGGCTCGCGCGGGTCGAGGCGGTGGCGCGAGGGCTGCTCTGGAGTTGGGGACGCGAACGGACCTGGCGGGGTGGTGCGTTCGTTCGGGGCGGGCCCATCCGACGGGGGGGCCGTGCCTGCGTGGCGTGTTCGCGCGGGCGGGTGGGGGATGTGACAGCGTCGGAGCTGTTGGGGATGATTCCGGGCGCACCGCGTGTGGTGGTGCGCGCTCCCGAGGTCTCCCGTCATGCACAGCTTCGCTCCACGCGTCCGTTCGTCGGGTGTCCCTTCCACGGTGCAGCGCGAGGCGCGGGGGGCGGGAGACGGTGGCGCGCTGGGGACATTGGCGGAGCGCCTCAACCAGCGTCCGGTGGTGCAGGCGCAGATGCAGCTCCAGCGCGCGTTCGACGGACGGGCCCGGGGGACGGCCGTGCAGCGGGTGGCGGCGCCCGGGCCGGCGGTGACGTGGGGGAGCGGGCCGGTCGTCCAGCGCACGAGTGACAGCGAGGACGAGGTCCCGGACGCGGACCCGTCGCGCTACGCGGAGTTCGACCGCATGGCGCACGAGGAGTTCCTGCGCAATCCCATCTATCAGCAGTGGGTGGCGCAGATCCTGTCGCAAGGGTCGGTCAACATCAGCACCGCGAACACGGACGCGGATGCGCCCCTGGCCTCGTGGAGTCCCCTGGCGCGGCAGGTCCTCATCCAGGAGCGCATCGGTCCTTCGCCCCGCCGCGCGAGCATGATGGCCTTCGAGCTGACCAATGCCTTGCAGACGCCGCGCACGGACGCGCTGAAGGCCCGGGCGATGGCGCACGAGTTCGAGGGACGGTCCGAGGCCAGCGACACGCTGTACGCTCGCGAGGCGGAGCGCTCCGAGTACGACGGCCTGTCCATGCACCACCAGATGATGGCGCACGGCATCCAGCAGCTGGGGTGGCCCGCGGCGCTCGACACCTACGGAGCGAAGCTGCAACCGGGAGGGGTGTGGGACACGTTCGAGAAGTACCTGGCCCAGCAGGAGCGGACCGGTCACACGAACAGGCATCGCTCCAACTACAACTCCTGGGTCTTCGGCTGAGCCGAGCGGAGGCGTGCTCCGCCCGGCGGTGAGTCCGACGGCTAGCAGTTCTGCGTGCATTCCGTCACGGTCGTGCTGGGACGGGTCGTCGCGCTGCTCCCGCAGACGTACTGTTCAATGCACTCCTGCCGGTACCACTGGGTGCCGGCCTTGTACTGCTTGCAGGTCCAGTACTTCCACCGGTACGTGCCGCCGGTGCAGGCCGGGTCCGAGTAGCCGCCCGAGCCCCAGTCGCGACAAGCGTACTGGTACGTGCCCACCTGGCAGACGCGCTGCTCCACATCCCCCACGGCGACTTCCGGCTCCTGCGCCTCCGTCTCGGCGCCACCACAGGCGCTCATGCAGGCCACCACCGCCCCCAGGAACAACGAACGCACGAAGTGCTTCGACATGGTTCGACTCCATCGGTTGTGTGTCTGCCCGCCGGGTACGCCCGTCCTCTCAGGAAAGACGGGGCGTGTCCGTCGGGTGGCGGACTTATCCCAGACATCTCGACGGACGGCGGATTAAGCGCAATTAAGTGCGATTAACGGCCCGGGGGCGACGCAGGTGGTCCGTTACAGATTGGGCAACGGTTGCGTCACGTACGGCATGTGGGCGAGCGCGAGGCGCTCAGGAGTCCAGATACCGGTACTCGAATCGAGTCGGAGGTTCCCTGCTTGCCTGAGCAGCAGCACGTTCTCTCCTCCGAAGAGGAGCACTGCATCACCGGACTCCTGGCGAAGGATGGTCAGCACGCCACGCAGGAGGACCGTGATGGCGGTGTGTCGCTGCTCCGCGTCCACCCAGAACTGGAGGTCCACGGATGGGGAGATGCCCAGTTCCTCCTTCATCAGGGTCTGGCTCTCACGGGCGACGGGGCCCGCGGCGAAAAGGAACCCGGGCCCTGGAATCGCCGCATCGTCCCCGGGCCTGGATGCGTCGGGCTGCTTCAGGCCAAGCGCGTCGCAGGCGACCGCGAGCACCCGCTCGGGCGTCAGCGCAGTGTCGATGCGGAAGTTGTAGTCCAGCGACATGGCGAAGCTCCCGAGCTAGGGCCAGAGCGAGAGGATAGTGCCTTCTCTCGTGACGACCAGCACCTCCTTCAGTCGCGGCATCGGCCAGTCGAGGAACTGTCGACGGAGCGCGGAGAGATCGACTCCGCTGTCCCGGAGATTGAGCACGATTCGATCTGCCTGCATGGATTTCGAAGGCGGGTTGACCTTCGTGTCGTTGATGACGGACCAGATGCTACGAGGATTCGAGGTGCTCGGAGCGTAGTTGTCGAAGATGCGCTCCTCGATGCGGAAATCGGGCCTCCGCGTGGTGCCCGTGACCTGTGGCCGCTGCTCCACCTTGAAACCTGCCTTGGCCAACAGCTCCGCGGATTCATTCTCCCGCGTCAGTGAGCGGACGGTCGCCTGGTCATCATCGGGAGAGATGCGAGGGCGGTGACCACTCGGAGTCGCGGTGGGATCTGGCGGGCTCGATGGGGTGGTAGGGGCTTCCTCAGGGGGCTGTGGAGTGCCCATGCCGCTGTGAGGGTTGCCCCGCCCTGGAGGCTGAGTGGCGGACATCGCGACCGCATCGGGGGCGACTGCAATGATGAGCGCGCCTTCCGCGGAGATGGCAACCGCTCCGACCTGCCCCACGGCTGCCAGGTTGAAGCCACCCTGTTGTGCGGCCATCTGGGAAGCCTGGGCGTAGCCAGGTAACGAGGGGGTCTTGGCGGCCAGCCCCAACGTGCTGCCTATCGCGGCGGTTGTCAGCATGACGAAGGCGCGTGCCGTGTTGACGCCGAGGATCTCGCCGTATCGTTCGCCCGCGGCACTCACCTCACCGAATGTCGTGGCGACCCGGGTCTCGTCCGACAGACGAATCCATCCACGAATGAGGCCCACCACCGCGTCCACGCCCAGCCAGGCGATGAGGCTCGCTGTCAGGACAGCGGCTGCGCCCTTGGAGAGCGGTTCGGGAAGGACCCAAAGCGACAGGTACACGGCCATGGAGATGGCGATGGTCGCCTGCACGGCGACTGGGTCCGCCATGTCCTCGAGCGCTTCGGCGGTCTCGTCCCAGACGGAGTCCAGGGCAATGGAAAGCGCCAGGGTCCGTCGGCCGTCCTCTCCCAACGAGATGTCCGGACCGAGCAGTCGCAGACAATCTCCGGGTGTCCCCTTGCTCTTGCACCACGCTCCATACGCGTTGACCAGCTCGGCTTCAGCGGCGGATGGAGGCGAGTGTCCCTGTCGCCGTGCTGGATTCTCCTCCGCTGTTGTGGATGCGAGCCTCAGTCGTTTGGAAGGGACAGCCCTCGGGTTGTCCCAGGGCGCGTTCGACAGGAGTCGATGAGCGAAGAGGCGTGGCGAGGACGCGGGCCGCACATCCTGCGCCAGCTTCGCCATGGCGTCCTCGAAGTCGTCGTCATCCACCTCCACCGGTTCCATCGGGCGTGGAATGAACGAGAGCGGGGGGCCATGTCCCGTTTCCAGACGTACGACCCTCGTGGCGCCTCCACACCCCATGACCATGCAGGCGAAGATCCACGACAACCCCCAACGCAAGAGACCTGGCACGCGCATCCCCCAGTAGGGTTGTCAGCAAAGACCGGTGCGTAGCGAGCGTCCAGGACGCCGCAGGTCTGCTGAAGCCCATCGTGCCCTGAGTCACCGCGCCCGCGTCACCTATCGCGACGGGGGATACTTCTGGAGCTTTCGCTGGAGCGAGCGTCGGTGGATGCCGAGCTTGCGTGCCGCCTCGGAGATGTTGCCGTTGCAGTCCGCGAGCACGCGGTGGATGTGCTCCCACTCGGCTCGCGCGAGCGATGGCGCCTCGAACGTCTCCGGCGCCGCCAGCGAGGGCTCCCCCGACGCGCGCTCGAAGGCCGCGAGGATGTCGTCCACGTCCGCCGGCTTGGGCAGGTAGTTCACCGCCCCCAACCGGATCGCATCCACCGTCGTCGCGATGCTCCCGTACCCCGTCAGCACGATGGCCCGCGTGGAGGCATCCACCGCCAGCAAATCCCTCACCACCTCCAGGCCACTCTTGCCCGGCATGCGCAGGTCCACCACCGCGTACTCCGGGGACTCGCGCCGCGCGGCGGTCAGGGCCTCCTCGTGGTCCCCCGCCGTCGTCACCTCCCAGCCCCGCTCGCGGAACGCCCGCGCCAGCCGCTCCCGCAACGTCGCGTCGTCGTCCACCAGCAGCAGGCTCGGGTGCTGCCCGCCACTTGCTCCCACGCTCATGGCGCTCCTCTCCCGCGAGCGACACCCCACACCCCATGGCCGGACGCCACGGCCCTCATGATGCCACGCTCCTCGGGGAAGGTGCCCCCGCCGGCAATGCCAGACACGCCGTCGTGCCCTGCCCGGACGCCGAGCTCAGCTCCAGCGACCCCCCCAACTGCTCCGCCAGCGTCCGCGCCAGGAAGAGCCCCAACCCCATGCCCTCGCCCGGCGCCTTGGTCGTGAAGAACGGCTCGCCCGCCCGCGACAACACCTCCGCCGCCATCCCCGCCCCCGAATCCCGCACCTCCAGCCGCGCCCCGCCACCCCGCGCCACCACGCGCAACTCCACCGGCTTCGACGGCGCAGACGCCTGGAGCGCGTTCTTCACCAGCCCCCGCAGCACCCGCGCCAGCGCGCGCGGAGGCCCGTGCACCTCCCACGTCCCCAGCTCCGACGGCAGCTCCACCTTCACCCGCTCCACGCCGGACAGCTCCGCCAGCGAGTCCTCCACCAGCCGCCCCAGCGACATCGCGTGGAAGGCCTCGCCCGTCGTCTGCCCCGCGTCCGCCGACATCTGCACCAGCACGTCCCGGCAGCGGTCCACCTGCTGGCGGATGAGCCGCAGGTCCTCGCGCACCGTCTCCGTCGTGCCCGCCGCCGCCAGCGCCCGCTCCACTTCCTTCGACACCACCGCGATGGTCGACAGCGGCGTGGACAGCTCGTGCGCCGCGCCCGCCGCCAGCGTCGCCAGCGAGGCCACCTTCTCCCGCCGCGCATGCAGCGCCCGCGCCTCCGCCAGCTCCTGCTCACGCGCGCCGAGCGCCCGCGTCACCCGCTGCACGAAGTACACGATGAAGCCCGCCGCCACCGCGAACGCCACCCACATGCCGTTCAGGTGCAGCCGCATCAGCGCCGCGTGGTCCGGCCGCGACAGTCCCGGCACCAGCACCACGTCCTGCGACACGAACAGCGAACCGAACGCCGTGAGCGTGAAGGCCAGCAGGCCCCATATCCAACGCGCCGGCAGCAGCACCGTCCCCAGCGCCACGTTCACCAGGTACAGCGTGGTGAAGGGGTTGTGCGTCCCACCGCTGAGCGCCAGCAGCCCCGTGAGCACCAGCGTGTCCCACAACATCAGCTTGCCGAGGGTGCCTTCCGTCACCCGCCCGCGCGGCAGCCACACGCGCACCGCCAGGTTCGTCAGCGCCTCCAGCCCCAGCAGCGCCCCCAGCACCGGCACCGGCAACGCCAGCTCCAACCCGTACGCCGCCAGCGCGATGACCAGCGCCTGTCCCAGCAGCAGCCCCCAGCGCAGGCGCAGGAGCCACTCGAGGTTGATGCGGGCGCGGGAGTCGGGTTCGGGAGCGGCGGGGAGCGTCATGGCACGGCGGAGGACTGGAGCGAGGCGGAGCGGGCCACGTTGCCCAGCAGGTCGAGGTTGCCCGGAGACCCACCGGGGGCCAGTCCATCCAGCCACAGGTCCCACGCCAGTGTGAAGACGCGCGCGGCCTGGGGCGCGTCCTCGGACAGCTCCAGCCCGTCCAGCGACACGTCCACCGACGAGCGCCCCCGGGCCTTCACGTCGAACGGCGCCGCGCCCCCCGCGCCCGCCACCGTCCCGCTCACGTGCAGGCTCAACCCCACCATGTCCGAGTCCCGCGCCGGGTCCACCAGCCCCACCGCGTCGTCGTCCGCCGGCTCGAAGGTGAGCCGCGCCCGGCAGTAGCGGCCCGGCGCGGGACGCAGCACCCCGAGCGACAGCACCTCGCCGTCCGTGTCCCCCAGGGGGATGATGTGCGGCGTGCCCAGCCGCGTGGCGCTCGACACCGTGTGCGCCCACGCCGTGCCCACCGGGGACAGCGCGTGCCACAGCCGCCGCCAGCCCGTCGCCTCGCACGGCAGCAGCTCCACGCTCCCCAACGTGACGCGCGCCCCGGACAGCGTGGCGGAGGCGCCCTCATCCGTGACCAGGGTGCGCTCGCCGCTGGGCCCCGGCGCGCCGCGCGAGCGCGCGGTGGTGATGCCGAGGCTCAGCGACATCCCCTCGATGCGCTCGCCCCCGCCACAGGCGGCGAGAATGAGGAGGGCGAGGGGCGGCGCGAGGGACTTCACGACGGAGGCCATGGCTCAGAGGTCGTACGCGACGGACATCATCGCGATGGGAGTGGGCGCCACGCGTCCGCGGAGCCGGTTGAAGAAGGGGACCCGCACCCCCGCGCCCACCACCACGTCCGTGGAGGGGCTGAAGAGCACGTCCGGCGACGCGTAGGCGATGAAGCCGCCGCCGTTGGCCTCCTCCTCGCCGTCGATGTCCGAGGCGCGCTCCAGGCGGCCGTCGAGCCCCATCCGCACCGCCCACTTCGCGGAGGGCTGGTACTGCGCGGCGGCCGTGGTGCGCACGGAGGCGCCCGCGCGGTAGCCCAGGATGCCGCGCGTGGGCAGGAAGCCCGTGGCGCTCACGAGGAAGGACCACTCCCCCCGGAAGTGCTGGTAGGCGAGCCCCGCCAACGGGTCCACGGAGCCGCTGCCCAACTGCGTGTCCAACCCCAGGAGCGCCCCGTCCTCCGCGCGCAGCTTCGGCGCGGTGGGCAGCTTCACCCCCACCAGCACGCTGAACAGGTGGTCCGCGGAGAACTCCCGGTCCTTGAAGAGGAACGCCTTGGCGGTCAGCTCGACGTCGCCCACGCCCCAGCCGCGCTCGCGCGACAGGCTCACCTCGCGAATCTCACGGGCTTGCAGGGGCAGGGTGGCGGACAGGAACAGCCAGGGGAACGGGGCGAAGGCCGCGGCCACGTCCAGGCGCGCCTCGCGCAGCCGCAGGGCGTCCACGCGGTCGTTTCCCACCGTCTGCCCCCAGGCGCGCAGCGTGGTGGACAGGCGCAGGCGCCCGGCGAAGGGCTGCTCCGTGCCCATGGACATGAGCGTCGGGTCGCCACAGGCGCAGGTGGCGCAGGCCCAGGCGCTGGAGCCGGGGAGGAGCACCAGGGCGGCGCTCAGCAGGAAGGGCAGGTGGGAGGCTCTCACGACGGACGGCAGGATACGCGCCGCCCCTCGCCCCGGTGTGCGGCGTGTTGTCGCAGCGCGGACGGTGGACCCGGCGGACGCCCTGGCCCCAGGGAGGGCGGGCGAGGGGGCGGGCCCCGGCTGTCCCTCGGGAAGTCATGGGCACCTTGTTCGTTGGGAGGTTCCACGCCCCGGCGTCCTGGGGGGAAGGAGACAGGAGGCGTCCATGGGAGTGCTCGCGCCGATTGGTCGGCTGCTCTTCTCGGCCATCTTCATCACCAGCGGCCTGAATCACTTCTTCCAGCTGGAGGCCCTGACCGCCGTCGCGCGCAACGCGGGGGTGCCCGAGCCCCAGTGGGCGGTGCTCCTGTCCGGCCTGGCCCTGGTGGTGGGCGGGCTGTGCGTGCTGCTGGGCGTCTTCGCGCGCCTGGGCGCCGCGGCCATCGCCCTGTTCCTCGTGTGCGCGGCGTTCATGGTCCACCGCTTCTGGCTGGTCACCGACCCGGTGATGGCCCAGGACCAGCTCATCCACTTCATGAAGAACCTCTCCATGGCCGGAGGCGCGCTCTTCATCGTGTACTTCGGCCCCGGCCCCTTCAGCCTGAGGCGCAAGGGCCGGGAGTCCGGCCTCGGCGGCGGGCGGCTCGGCCTGCCCATGCGCTGAGCCGCGCGCAGGGCCTCAGTCCGCGGCCACGGCCGTGGCCGGCGCGGAGGTCTCCGGAACCCAGGTGATGAACCGGGCCGCCTCCGGCACGTTGCGCTTCAGCTTGTCGCAGGGCACCGGTGACACCGCGAAGTTGGCGTTGCCACCCTGGGAGACCAGGTGGCAGGTCTCCGTGCGCGGGTCGATGAGGTAGTTGAACGTCGTGTCGATTTGAACGACGTGGAACTTGGTCTGATGGTCCAGCTGGACCCGCGTGACCTCCGCGTGCGGCATGCACGCGGGGAGGACCAGCGCGGCGAGGGCGATGAGGAGTGGGCGCATGGGCTCACCCTAACGCACTCTCACTGTCAGTGCGTGGCCGCTGTCATTCTCTGGCGCAGCGTGAAGAACGCCACCTCCGGCTCGCTGCCGCGGCGCAGGTAGGGACCGCCGAAGCCGAAGCCGAGGCCGCGGTTCACGTAGAGCTGGTTGCCGTTCACCTGGTAGTGGCCGCTGATGTAGGGCTGGCCGGCGCGGCGGAAGAGGGCCTCGGTGAGGCCCCGGACGATGAACTGCCCGCCGTGGGTGTGCCCGGAGAACTGCACGAGCCCCGCCCGCGCGGGCAGCTTCTCCACCGTGGGCGGCGTGTGCGCGAGCACCAGCCGGGTGCCCGTCTCCGGCGCGCCCCGGAACGTGGCCTCCACGTCGTCGCGGCCGGTGCGCCCGTCGTCCACGCCCAGCACCGTCACCGGCCCGCCGCGCACGTGCACCACGCGGTGCTCGTTCTGGAGGACGGTGTAGCCCAGGTGCTCGAAGCAGCCGCGCAGGTACGCCGCGTCCACCCAGTGGTCGTGGTTGCCCAGCACGACGAAGACGCGGCCGGTGAGCCCGGAGAGCACCTCGCGCACGCGCGGCAGGGGCTTGGGGCTGTGCGTGACGTAGTCGCCGGTGAGGAAGACCAGGTCGGGCCGCTCGGCGTTGACGGCCTCCACCGCGCGGCGGATGCGCAGCTCGGAGGTGGCCTGGCCCACGTGGACGTCCGACAACTGCGCCACGCGCAGGCCGTCATGACACTCCGGCAGGTGGGGCAGGTGGAGCACGTTCTCCGTGAGGGTGAAGTGGTCGCGCAGGCGCAGGCGCCGCGGCGGTCGGAGCGGATCCTCCCCACTCCAGGCCACCAGCTCGTTGCGCCCCTCGGACAGGCTCTCCAGGCCGAAGGGGCTGGAGGAGGACGGGGCGGAGCGACGGCGAGCCAGGCGTCTGAGGCGCATGCGGTGCGGGTCCTTTCCGGGCCGGGAGCTGCGAGCCCCCGATTCTACGGAGCCAGGGGAGGTGGGTTGAAGCAGGTCTCCCACGCACGCCTGGTCGCCCAGCGGCCGGCGCGCGAGGTGACGGAAAAACCCATCGGATTCAGGGAAGATTCCGGGGAGGCAGCCGGCCTTCCTTCCACCATTGGACACAGTCCGGAGGCACACGCTGTGACGGCGTCCGACGAGGTTGGTAGACACGCGGAGACGATGAGCCCGCGGCCTGGGACGGCCCCCGACATAGGTCCGGACGCGATGACGCCAGCAGGTGATGGTGGAGGACGGCAGGCGCCGAGCGAGGGGGTGCGTCCCGTCGCCCTCGCCGAACTCATGCCCACGCTGCCCCTGGGCATGGCGGTGGTGGACCGCGAGCTGCGCTTCGTGGAGGTGAGCGACGCGCTGGCCGCGCTCAACGGCCAGCCGCGCGAGGCCCACCTGGGACGTCTCATGACGGAGGTGATGAGCCCCCACTCGTCCCTGGGCGACACGGCCCGGCGGGTGCGCCGCGTGCTGGAGACGGGCGAGGCGCTGGACGGCGTGGAGATCATCCACCGCGAGCCGGGCGGGAGCGTGGACCGCACGCGCGTGTTCCGCGCCAGCTACCACCCGGTGCGCCGCGACGGGCAGGTGGTCGCCGCGTGCATCTACGTGGAGGACCTGACCGAGCGCCGCCGCGTGGAGGCCCAGCGCGACGCCGGCGCCGCCCGCGAGCGCAGCGTGCGCGAGCAGGCCCTCAAGGAGACGCAGGAGGCGGTGCGCGCCCGCGACGAGTTCCTCAGCGTCGCGGCCCACGAGCTGCGCACCCCGCTGACGAGCATGCGGCTGCACCTGCAACTGCTCCTGCGGCAGGTGACCGGCGCGGAGCCCGCCCTGGGCCAGGAGCTGGCGCCGCGCGGCCAGGTGCTGGAGCGGCAGTTGGCGCGGCTGGGCAGCCTGGTGAACACGCTGCTGGACGTGTCGCGCCTGGCGGCGGGGAAGCTGAGCCTGGAGCCGCGCGAGCTGGACCTGGTGCAGGTGGTCCGGCAGATGGTGGACGCCTTCTCCGAGGAGTTCGCCCGCGCCGGCTGCGAGCTGGCCGTGCACGTCTCCGGCTCCGTGGTGGGGCAGTGGGACCCGCTGCGCGTGGAGCAGGTGCTGGTGAACCTCCTGTCCAATGCGGCCAAGTACGGCGCGGGCCAGCCGGTGGAGGTGTCGCTGGTGGGCGAGGGCACCATGGCGGTGCTGGCCGTGAAGGACCACGGCATCGGCATCTCCGAGGACGGCATGGCGCGGCTGTTCGGCAAGTTCGAGCGCGCCGTCTCCGAACGCCACTACGGCGGCCTGGGGCTGGGGCTCTACATCACCCGTCAAATCGTCGAGGCCATGGGCGGCAGCATCACCGTGCGCTCGGCGCAGGGGCAGGGCTCCACCTTCATCCTGCGCCTGCCCACCCAGCCCCGGTCCGCGTCCGCCCTCGCCGCGCAGGCGGCGGGCAAATAGGGCGACGGGGCGCCCCCCCGACACGCGGAAGGACGCCCCGTCGTGTGTCACGCGGCGTCGGGTCAGTACCCGCGGAGCACGAACACCTTGCCGTCGACGAGCACGTACAGCGCGGAGGGCGTCACGCGCGGGTCGTAGACGAGCTGCCCGACCTTGGAGCCGCCGACGCCGGCGACCTTCTCCATCTGCTTGTCGGGCGTCAGGCGCCACAGGCCGCGGTTCACCGTGCCCACGAACAGCGAGCCGTCGTCCGTGGCGGCCAGCGCCGTGTACGCGTCGGTGCCGGCCCCCTCGACCTTCACGTAGTTGACGTCGTCGTACTTCAGCGGAGTGCCCTGGCGCTTGCGGCCCTCGAACTGCCACAGGCCGTCCTGGAGGCTGGCGACGTAGAAGTGGCCGTCCTGTGTCTGCTGGAAGCCGCGCCAGAGGTTGAAGGGGGCCTTGTCGTGGCGCGCGTCATCCGCGCCCGGGTTGACCGGGTCGACGAAGGTGTTGAGCGCGTAGAGGGCGGGCTCCACGTCGGCGGGCATGTCCGGCTCGCGGGACTCCGAATCCCACCACTCCAGCGATTCGTTGGGCGGGATGATGCCGATCTTCCACTCGTTGGCGATGAGCAGGTGGCCCTCCGGGGAGATGCCCAGCCCGTAGGTGTAGCCCATCTGCTGCGTCCTCTTGTCCCGGCCCGTGGTCGGGTCCGTCGTCACCAGGTCCCACTTGGGGTGCCGGTGGCTGTTGTACGTGTACCCGCGGATGCGCGTCACGCCGTGGTTCGTGCCGATGTAGACCTCGCCCTCGTAGGGGCCGCGCATGACGCGCACGCACGAGAAGACGGAGCGGTCCTCGTCGTAGTGGAAGTCGTTGGTGTTCTGGATGCCCAGCCGCTCGCCGCCGCCGGGGCGGCTGGTGCCGGCCGACTGGGAGAGGTGCTCGCGCAGCACGACGTCCGTGCCCGTGTCGTCGATGCGCACCACGTCCATGTCGCCCCGGAGGAACTCGGCGTAGCGCGCCTCGGAGAAGTCCGGCTCGCCGCGACTGGCGATGCGCGAGCTGGGGCCGCCGGGGACGACGTCGTCGGTGCGGTAGCCCACGTAGGCCTCGCCGGCCTTGCCACCGCAGATGACGGTGGAGCCGCTGGCGCGGCCGTTGCCGGCCTGGCCCACGGGGTGGCTCGTCCACAGCACGGACGTCGTGCCCGCGCGCAGCACGCCGATGCGGTCGCCGTCCAGCACCCAGATGTTGTGCGCGCCGTCCACCGACACCGACTGCACGCGCGGGATGCCGTACTTCGACGAGTAGTTCGTCACCGCGTCCGTGGGCCAGGGGCCCTCGGGCGGAAGCGTCGTGCCGCCATCCGTGCCCGCGTCACTCCCCGCGTCCGTCCCCGCGTCGGTGCCGGAGTCCGGGGCGTCCCCGGCGTCCGTGCCCGCGTCCGTCCCGGCGTCCTCGTCGCCGGCGTCGCCTCCGCCGTCCTCGGGCGGCTGGACGATGTCGTCATCCGCTGTCCCGGCGGGGGAATCGTTCGAGCCGCCGCAGGCCCACGCCGCCACCACCGCCACCCCGATACACGCGCCCAACAGTCGTCGAATCACCGCTTCCTCCCGTCCCCGGTCCGGAGCAAGCGGCGTACCGGGCCTTGCTCGGGGGCGGGCGAGGAAGAAGGGAAGAACCCTTCCCACGCGATGGCGGAGCGGGGGCGCGGCGTGGGAAGGATTTTGTCCACGCGGGGCGCGCGGTGGGCCACGGCGCACGAAAACGGGGCTGGACGGTGGTGCCCGTCCAGCCCCGCGTGTTCCCCCAGGTGCCCTGGAAGGGCCTCGCCCCTCCGCGCTACTTCTTCTCCTTGGGGCTGGTGGCCTTCAGCTCCACGGCGATGGGGTCGTCCCCGTCCAACTGGAACTTGGCGCGCACCGCGGAGCCCTCCGGAATCTGGTCCGCGCGAATCTTCTTCCCGTCCAGCGTCACCGCGGTCTGGGCCTTCACGTCCAGCTTCGCGTCCGGCAGGTCCGTGCGCGCGATGGTGACCTTGTCCTTGTCGGCCTTCGTCACCTTGCCCTGGATGTCCAGGGCGTGGCGCTTCTGGTACGGGTCGTTCTGTCCGTTGACCGCGGCGGCCTCCTTGGCGCCGCCGTTGAGGCCCCGGCCCACCTCGCTGGCGTCCACGCCCGTCCCGACGCGCTGCTCGGCCTTGGGGACCTGCGACTGCGACGGCGGCGGCGGCTCCTGCTGCGCGCTCTGTGCGAACGCGGCGGTCCCCAGGCCCAGGGCCAGCGTGGCGATGAGCTTCTTCATGTGTCCTGCTCCCTTCCGGCTGACTGCGTTCTGGGAGCAAGGGTGGGGAGGCTGCCGCCCGTCGCCAACCTGCCCGGTCCGGCGCCGCGGCTTCCCGGCCGGTGGGCAGGCGACCAGGGGCGCGCGCTCAGGCGCCGTGGCTCAGCCGCTTCACCGTCGACAGGAGCTCGCGCAGGTCCAACGGCTTGCGCAGGCAGCCGGCCACGTCCAGCGCGCGCGCCGCGCTCTCCAGGTGCAGGTCCGCGCTCGCCACCACCACCGGGATGTGCGCCAGCGCCAGGTCGTGGCGCAGCGCCTCCCGGAACGCGAAGCCGTCCATGCGCGGCATCATCAGGTCCAGCAGGATGAGGTGGGGCTTGGACCCCTCCTGCCGCAGGTGCGCCAGCGCCTCCAGCCCGTCCGCCGCCAGCAGCACCGCGTAGCCCTCCAGCTCGAAGGCGTCCTGCAGCGCGTCGCGGATGTCCAGGTCATCGTCGACGACCAGCAATGTCTGATGCGGTTGCACCGGTCCTCCCACGGTGGTCCGGGATGCCCCCGCTCCCAACCCGCCGCAACCATGCGTCTGCCCGCGTCACCCGGGAAGCACCCGGCGGACCCGCCGGACGCGTCAGTGCTCAGCGGTCAACGCCCGCCCGTCCCCCGGGCACGCGGCCCTCCGCTCGTGTCCGCTCCCAGATGCAGTGCAGTTGCGTTTGTTTGATTGGCTTGGATTGTATGTATTGTATGATTTACTTGTTTTGCGGGAGGGCGTAGGAGGGGGCCGGCCGTCCGTCGTCCAGGCGGGCGGTTCCACCAAGGAGCGGTCTGATGGGCACCCTACGCAGTGGCGCTGGCAGGACGCTGTTCGGAGCACTGGTGTGTGGTCTGGCGGCGGCGTGTGGTCCCGCCCCCGAGCCGAGCCCCGAGGCTCCCGAGTCGCAGCAGCAGCGGCCGGTGGTGTACGGCAACGACGACCGGACGGACGTGTACGCGCACGCGAACGCGACGCTGAGGGCGCGCGCGGCGCAGGCGACGGTGGCGCTGATGAACCCGTCCGACTACACGGTCGCGAGCAACGGCACCGTCACGTTCAACGCGCCGCTCTTGGGCAGCGCGTACAACCTGTGCGCGGGCCAGCGCTTCCTGAGCGACCCGACGCCGGCGTTCTGCTCGGGCACGCTCATCGACGACGACCTGGTGCTGACGGCGGGCCACTGCATCACCAGCGCGTCGGCGTGCTCGAGCACGCGCTTCGTGTTCAAGTTCTACCGCACGTCCGCCACGGCGCTGGAGGCGGTGACGAGCGCGGACATCTTCTCGTGCTCGGCCATCGTCGCGCGGCAGCAGGCGACGGTGGGCGGCCGCAACCTGGACTACGCCATCGTCCGGCTGGACCGGGCCGCGACGCCGCGCTTCACGCCCGCGCCCCTGCGCGCGAGCAAGGCGGCCCTGCCGGTGGGCACGAACGTGACGGTCATCGGCTCGGGCAGCGGCATCCCGTTCAAGATTGATTCGGGCGGCTCCGTGCGCGACGCGCGCGCCGGCACGCTGGACTACTTCGTCGCCAGCACGGACACGTTCGGCGGCAACTCCGGCTCCGGCGTGTACGAGAACACGGACTACACGGTGGCCGGCATCCTGGTGCGCGGCGAGACGGACTACGTCAGCCAGGGGAGCTGCAGCGTGGTGAACACCTGCGCGGAGACGGGCTGCCGCGGCGAGGACATCACCTACGTGGCGCCCGCGGTGGACCAGTACTGCGTGGTGGCCGGCAGCCTGCGGCTGTGCGGCACGGCGACCCCGCCCCCCACCACCACGTTCACGTACACGGCGACGAACACCAGCAACGCCACCGCCAACACCACCAACCGCACCGTGACGCTGGCGGTCGGGCAGACGCTCTACTTCGGCACCTGCACGCTCAACGGGGCGACCGGCACGGGGGACACCTACCTGCGCGTGGACAACGCGGCTGGGACGACGGTGGCGTCGAACGACGACTCGTGCGGCACGCTGTCGTTCGGCTCGTTCACCGCCACGGCGGCGGGCACGTACACCCTGCGCGCCGGCTGCTACTCGAGCGGCAGTTGCGGCGGCACCGTGGCCTACCTCGTCCGGTAGGGCGCGGGTGGCACCGGGCGTGGGCGGCGCGTCGAGGCGCCCGCGCCCGTGTCCTCGGGACGCGCCCTCCCGTGTGGGGCCCTGGCGGGGCCCTCACCGAGAAGCGGGTCGGATGCGGAGGCGGCGCGACGCCCGGACGTTCAGGCGCAGCGGTCGCACAGGCCGCGCAGCTGCACCTCGACGTTGCGCTGGGCCACCGTGCGCGGCACGCCCTTCGAGGCGGCGATGCGGATGGACTCCTCCGGCAGGCAGGCGACGGTGCCGCAGTCCGTGCAGGTGAAGTGCGGGTGGTTGTTGCTGTGCTCGTCGCCCGAGCGGCGAAGCTCGAAGCGCCAGACGTGGTCTCCCAGGTCCGCCCTCACCACCAGGCCGGCCTCGGTGAGGTCGGTCAGGTTGCGGTAGATGGTCACCCGGTCATAGCCCTCGTCTCCCAGGGCATCCACCAGGTCCGCGTGGCTCATCGGCGCGGTGGCGGACTCCAGCTCGCGGAGCACCGCCACGCGGGGCGCGGTGCTGCGCAGACCCGACGCGCGGATCCTCTCCTGGAAATCAGCGAGCTTCGGCTGCACGGCGACTTTTTTGGCTCCCATGATGTCTTTTCGCATAACCGATCTGCGGGACACTTTCACCTCACCCGTGATGCGACGCCGGGTGCCACTGTCTCACGAGTCCCCTCCCGCCGGGTCCCCCTCGACTCCCTGTTACCGTGGCGACAACCTGGACTTCAGGATACTGGTGCAATCCGTGTGCAGGACGAATCTTCCTGCTTCCCGGCTTCCAGACATCCGCCGGACCCATCCATTCCATGACCCGAGCGGGGGAGGGATGGCCACGGCTTCCGGGGTTCGGCGGGCGGATGTCGGGGATTGGACAATCCGCCGCTGCTCGGGTTCCAGGTGCAGATGCAACTCATGAGTCACCCGTGACGCGGTGCCAGGAAGGGCGCGAGGCGCCTTCCAGGGCGGGCCGGACGTCTCCGGGTGGGAGTGGCTTCGCCCCGTGGCCGCGCCCCCGGCTCCGGCTTCTATTGTTCACTTGTTGCTATTGATTGTTGGTTGCAGATGCGTGTCCTCCCCGAGGAGGGGGGAGGGAGCGCCGCCGGCCGGCCGACGGGCGGGACGGGTGTCGGGCGGGCCAACAGTCCCGAGCGCCCGCCTTGACTCACTGCGACGAGTGCCCACACTTGCGCCTCCCGTTCATCCAGGGTGGCGGCTCGCCCTGTTGCCCGTCTCTTCTGGATTTCCCTGCCGTGATGAAGCCCACCCTGCTGCTCGTCGAGGAACCCGGCGCGGTCCGTGAGCTCCAGGTGCTCGCCCTGGAGAGCCAGGGGTGGCGGGTGGTCGCGCTGTCGGACCTGGGTGCGGCCGCTGGCGCGCTGGAGTCGCGGCCCGCGCTGTTGCTGGTGGCCGCGGGGCTGCTGACGGTGGGCGCGCTGGGGGTGGAGGCGCTGAGAGGGGCGCTCGCCCGCTGGCCGGCGCCGCTGCACCTCCTGGCGTTCCCCGCGGAGGCGGACGCCGTGCGCCCGCTGGGGCTGCCCGTCGCCGGGGTGCTGGAGCGGCCGTCGTCGCTGGGCGGGCTGGTGGAGGGCGTGCGCCAGGTGTTGCCGGCGGAGGCGCGCGAGCCGCCGGGGACGCGACCGCTCACGGTGCTGGTGGCGGACGACGACCCGGTGTCGCGCAAGCTGTTGCAGCTCCACCTGCTGCCCCTGCGCTTCCAGGTGGTGACGGCGTCGGACGGGGAGTCCGCGCTGGAGGTGGCGCGGCGGCGGCGCCCGGACGCGGTGGTGGCGGACGCGATGATGCCGCGCCAGGACGGCTACCGGCTGTGCCTGGCGTTGCGGCAGGACCCCCGCCTGGCGCGCGTGCCGGTGGTCCTCACCCAGAGCGTGACACCGGACGAGCTGGACTGGCGCATGGCCCACAACGTGGGGGCCAACGGCTTCGTGCGCCGCACGCAGGAGGGGGACGAACTGGTGGGTACGCTCCTGCGCGCGCTGCGCGCCGGCGGGCCCGCGCCGCTGGTGCCGCCGGGCGAGGAGCCGTCCACCGAGGAGCACCTGTTCCGGACGGTGCGGCAGTTGGAGCGGCGCGTGGGGCTGTTGGAGCAGGCCGAGCGCGGCGCCCGCGAGAGCGAGGAGCGCTTCCGGCTGGTGGTCAATGGCTCCTACGACGGCATCTGGGACTGGGACCTGCGGCGGGGGACGCTCTACTGGAGCCCGCGCCTGCTGGAGATGCTCGGGCTGATGCCGGACACCTTCCCGGGCACGTACGACGCCTTCATCGAACGGGTGCACCCGGAGGACCGGCGGGAGGTGCTGTCGGCCATGTCCGCGCACCTGGAGCGCGGGGCGCCCTACGACGTGTCGCTGCGGCTGCTGCACGCCACGGGGGGCTACCGCTCGTGCGTGAGCCGGGGGCGGGCGCTGCGCGACGAGCAGGGCCGGCCGGTGCGCATGGCGGGCATCATCGGCGACGTGACGGAGCAGCTGCGGCTGTACCGCGAGACGCGCGAGGCGGTGCGCGCCCGCGACGACTTCCTCACCATGGCGGCGCACGAGCTGCGCACGCCCCTGGCCGCGCTGCGCCTGCGGGTGCAGGGCGCCCAGGGCGTGCTGCGCGCGGTGGGGCTGGCCCAGGCGCCCCAGCGGCTGGAGCGGGCGCTGGAGGCGGCGGACCGGCAGGTGCAGCGGTTGGCGGACCTGGTGGAGTCGCTGCTGGACGTGTCCCAGTTCCAGGGCGGCCCGCCCCGGCTGCACCTGGAGCAGGTGGACCTGGCGAAGGTGGTGCGGGACGCGGTGACGCGCTCGGAGGCCGCGGCGGCGCGCGCGGGCTGCCAGCTCGTGCTCCGCTCCCTGGTGTCCACGCCGGGCCGGTGGGACAGCGCGCGGATGGGGCAGGTGGTGTCGCACCTGTTGTCCAACGCGATGAAGTTCGGCCCCGGCAAGCCCGTGGAGGTGGGGTTGGAGCACGAGCCCGCCGGGGCGACGCTGGTGGTGCGCGACCACGGCATCGGCATCGCCCCGGGGCGGCTGGACGGCATCTTCCACCGCTTCGAGCGCGCGGTGCCGGTGCGCCACTACGGCGGCCTGGGGCTGGGCCTGTACCGCCTGCGGCGCATCGTGGAGGCGCACGGCGGCGAGGTGCACGTGGACAGCGTCCCGGGTGACGGGGCCACCTTCCGCGTGCGCCTGCCGCTCGACGGCCCCCCCGTCGTCTGGGCCTGACTCAGAGCGAGTCGAGGAACGCGAGCAGCGCCGCGCGCTGGTCCTTGGTGAGCTGGCGCACCGCCTCGCGCGCGCCCTCCGCTTCGCCGCCGTGCCAGAGGATGGCCTCCATGGGGGAGCGGGCGCGCCCGTCGTGCAGCAGGCGCGGGTGTCCGCTCACCGCCTCCGCGTGGCCCAGGCCCCACAGGGGCGCGGTGCGCCACTCGCGTCCGTCCGCGAGGAAGTCCTCGCGTCCGTCCGCCAGCGCGTCACCCAGGTCGTGCAGCAGCAGGTCCGAGTAGGGCCAGATGCGCTGGTCCGACAGCTCCGGGTAGCCCGCGAGCGTGCCGGTGGTGACGGAGGGCCGGTGGCACTTCGCGCACCCCACCTGGTGGAAGAGCGCCTTGCCCGCCAGCACCTGGGGCGCGTCGAAGCCCACGCGCGTGGGCACCGCCACCGTGTGCGAGTAGTAGTCGATGGCCACCATCTGCCGCTCGCTCACCTCGGGCACGCCGCCGTTGCGCGCCGCCAGGCACGCGGCCTGTCCGGGCAGGCAGTTCTCCACCTGGAACAGCGGCGTGGTGAGGCCCAGGTCTCCCAGGAACGCGGCCGCGTTCTGGTGCTCCAGGTCCGGCTGGTTGGCCTTCCACCCGAAGCGCCCCAGCACCGTCTTCCCCTCGCGCGTGGACCACACGCGGTTGGGCCGGCCGGAGACGCCGTCCTCGTCCGCGTCGTCCGGGTCCGCCCACTCCAGCAGCGTCTTCTCGCTCACCGCCGCCAGCAGGCCCAGGCCAATCATGGGCTGCGCCACGCGCGCGGAGGTGCGCGTGTCCGCCGCCAGCGGCCCGTACGCCAGGTCCGACAGCGCCAGCTCCGGCTTCATCAGCGTGTAGGGTTCGCCGTCCGCGAACGTGCCCGGCACCTCCGTCCAGGTGAGGCGCGCCTGGCCCTCCGCCGGGACGCCGCCGATGGCGCGCGGCTGGAGCTGGTCGCCGTAGGTGGGCTCGGGCTTCGGGCCCCCATGCGCGTTCGTGCCCGGCACGGACAGCCGCACGAGCAGGGTGTCCGCCACCTCCGCGCCCACGGGCGGCCGGCCGCGGCCGTTGCCCAGGTGGCACGCCAGGCACGAGACGGAGTGGAACAGCGGCCCCAGCCCGTCGCGCTCCGGCTGGGAGCCGCCCGCCGCCACCCAGTTGGCCTCGAAGACGGCCTCGCCCACGAAGAACTCCGCGCGCTGCGCGAGCGCGAGGTTGGCCGCGGGTTGGGTGAAGGCGATGGCGCCCGTCACCGCGAGGCTGGTGTCTCCGCCGGGCCGCTCCTCTCCCGCCTCCACCACGTCGTGGCGCGGCGGGTCGACCGGAGGGTCCACCGGCGGGTCCACGGGAGGATCCACCGGTGGGTTCGTCGAGGGCGGCGTGGCGTCGTCACACGCGGCGACGCCGAGCAGGGCCAGCAGGCTGGCCAGGACGCGCAGGGAGGCGGTGGACTTCAAGGCAGGGGCACCGGGATGGGGTCCGTGTAGGACCAGCGGTCGATGACGGCGTCGGGGCCGAGCGAGCCCTCCAGGTTCCAGCCCCACGCGTAGACGGTGCCGTCCGCGCGCACGGCGATGACGTGCGTGGCGCCCATGCCCATGCCGGACAGCGGCTTGACGGCGGACGTGGCGGCCACGGGCTGGGCGCGCTGCGTCTGCGTGCCGTCACCCAGCTGGCCGTTGCCGTTCTGGCCCCAGCCCATCAGCGAGCCGTCCGACAGGCGGGCGAAGCCGTAGTTGCCGTTGGCGAAGACGGCGCGCGCGTCGGTGATGCCGGGCACCTTCTCCGGCGTGGCGCTGGTGGTGGTGGTGCCCCGGCCGAGCTGGCCGCTGGCGCCCAGGCCCCACGCGGACACGGTGCCGTCCGCGTGCACCGCGAGCACGTGGTCGCGGCCGTTGGCGATGTCCACCACGTCCGTCAGCCCCGGCACCGGCTCCGCCGACGGGCGGCCCGCGGTGGTCGTGGTGCCCGTGCCCAGGTTGCCGTAGCTGTTGCGGCCCCAGGCCCACACGGTGCCGTCGGCCTTGAGCGCCAGCGAGTGCGCGGAGCCCGCCATCACCTTCACCACGTCCGTCAGGCCCGCCACCGTCACCGGGTAGTCGCGCGTCTCGAGCGTGCCGTCACCCAGCTGTCCCTGCGCGTTGTTGCCGAAGGCGCGCACCGTGCCGTCGTCCATCAGCACCAGCGCGTGCTGGAAGCCCGGCGCCACCGCCACCGCGCCCGTCAGGCCCTGGATGCGCTCGGCCGAGTCGCGCTGCGTGGTGTCCGGCGTGTGCGCCTCTCCCTCCTTCGGAGGCGTGCCCAGGCCCAGCTGCGCCTGGTCGTTGTCGCCCCACGTCCACACCGAGCCGTCGGAGCCCAGCGCCATGGAGAAGCTCTGGTTGAAGGCGATGGCGGCCATGCCCTCCAGGCCGGGCACCGGCTGCGGCGTCTTCTGGCCGGTGGGCACGCCCGGGCCCAGGCCCAGCTGGCCGCTCAGGTTGCGGCCCCACACGTAGACGCGGCCGTCGCGCAGCGTGCCGCTGTGCAGGCCACCGGCGGTGGCGATGTTGCCGAAGTGGAAGTCCACCGCGCTCTCGGCCTCGTTGCCCAGCGCGTCCCGCGCGCGCAGCACCACGTGGTTGGCGCCGGGGCGGGGCGTCACGTCGAAGGCGAAGGCCCCCTCCGCGCCGGCGGGGACCTCCAGCGTCCGCGCCTCGCCGTCATTGAGCGTGTACGTCAGCGCCACCACGCCCACGTTGTCCGTCGCCGTCGCCTCCACCCGCACCCGGCGCACCGTGAAGGCCAGCCCGGACGCGGGCGACAGCACCTTCACCTCCGGCGGCGTGGCGTACGTCAGCGCCACCACGCGGCGGGACACGGTGCCGCTCTGGTCCACCGCCACCAGCTCCACCTCGTTGGCGCCGTCCGCCAGCGTCACCTCCACCTCGAACGCCGTCTCCACCGGGGAGCGCGTGGCGAGCGTCGCCTCGCGCGCCTCGCCCGCGCCGGTTCGCGCCGTCAGGCTCGCGAGCCCCCCGGGCGCGTTCACCGTCCCGGTCAGCTTCACGTTCGCGTCGCGCGTCACCGTGCCCGGCGCGGGCGTGAGGACCTGCAGGTACGGCGAGGCCGGGACACCGGCCGTGTTGGCGACGTCCGAGTCGCCACAGGCGCTCAGCCATGCGGCGGCCACGAGCGCCAGGGCGCTGTTGCGGGACTTCATCGGGGGGACTCCTGAGGGCGAGGGGGGGGGCTTTGATGAAAATGAAACTGATTCGCAGAGTCAGTGACTGGCCCGGCCTCATATCGCCCGCCGCGCGCGAGGCGCAAGCGACGGCCCGCGTAAAGGAGCGTCTGTGTTCAGGGAATCCTGGAAGGCTCCGCGCGAGTGGAAGTCTCCGACGGGGACGGGGCTTCGACCGCTCGCGCGGGGCCGTGGGGGGCCTGGGGCGTCAGGCCTTGGGCTTGTCGCCGGGGGCGCGCGTGCCGACCTGGATGCGGCGGGCCTTCACCTCGGAGCGCTTGGGCAGGGCCAGGTGGAGCACGCCGTCCTGGAGCTCGGCGGAGATGTGGTCGGGGTCCACGCCCTCGGGGAGGGTGAAGGCGCGGCTGAAGGAGCCGAAGCTGCGCTCGTAGGAGAAGAAGTGCTCGCCGTCCGCGCTCTTCTCCGCCTCGCGCTTGCCGCTGATGACCAGGCGGTCACCCGTCAGCGCGATGTCCAGGTCCTTCTCCTGCACGCCGGGCAGGTCGGCCTTGAAGATGAACGCGTCCTTCGTCTCCTTGACCTCGAAGGCGGGCGAGAACCCCGAGGGCCCCGGCCCGGCGCCCCGCTGCCCGCCCCAGAGCTGGCCCATCGCCTCCAGCGGATCCCACCCCATCCACTCCTGCATGCGGGAGAACGGGTCGCGCTCGCGGCGCGGAATTCTGCCTTCTCGACGGGTGATGTCGGCCATGGCTGTTCCTCCTGGTGTCGCGTGTGGGAATGGGAGGGGCCGCCGGCGCTCACCCCGGGCGTCGTCGCCCCTCCTCCTGGACCGTAAGGCCGGGCCGGAGCGACGAGGAGGGGAGGCGACCCGTACGACCCGCATGGGTCCGCGCCAGCCGCTCCCTCGCCAGGCCCCTGTACTGACGTACGATTGTCATCCACTGGAAGGTGGCCGCGGGTCCCCCGCGACGTCCACTTTCCTCACCAGGGATTCGCTCTAGGTTCGGCGCTCGTCGCCAGGGGAAGCCATGCCAGAAGTGCTCGTCGTCGATGACAGCAAGGTGATGCGCGACATGGTCGTCGCGTGCCTGCGTCCCTACCCGGGGCTGGGGTTCACCCATGCCTCCAGTGGCCTGGAGGCCATCGAGCGGCTGTCCCTGAACCCGTATGACCTGCTGGTGCTGGACCTGAACATGCCGGACATCGGCGGCATCGAGGTCGTCGAGTTCGTGCGCGGGCAGGACCGGCTGCGCCACCTGCCCATCATCATCGTCACCACCCGGGGAGACGAGGCGTCGCGCGCGCGGGCGCTCGCCGCCGGCGCCGACCGGTTCATGACCAAGCCCTTCACCCCCGACGCCATCCTCTCCGAGGCGAAGCGGCTGTTGGAGGAGAAGCGGGCTTGACCGCCTCGGTGGACCTCGCGGACTTCCTCCCCGCCTACCTGGCGGAGGTGGAGGAGCTGCTCGACACGGCGCACCGCCACCTGCTGGCGGTGGAGGCCAGCGCCCGCCGTGGCGCGGCCCACCCCAGGTCCGTGCGCGAGCTGTTCCGCGCCCTGCACACCATCAAGGGCCTGTCCGCCATGGTGGACGTGGAGCCCATCGTCTCCATCGCCCACTGGATGGAGACGTCGCTGCGGCAGGCGGACCAGGCCGGGGGCCGGCTGCCGGAGCGCAGCGTGGAGCCGCTGCTGGAGGGCCTGCGCGCGGTGGAGCAGCGCATCCGCCAGCTCGCCGCGGGCAAGCCCGCCGCGCCCGTGCCCGCCGGGCTGCTGGAGCGGTTGGAGACGCTGGAGCCGACCGGGGCCTCCCAGGGCGCCCCCGCTCCGACGCCCCCGGCGCTCGACGAGGAGAAGGCGCTCGCCGCCCGGCTCAGCCCCACCGAGCGCGAGCAGCTCGCGGGCGCCGCGGAGGGCCGCCGCGCCGTGCGCCTGGACTTCATCCCCGGCGCGGACCGGGCCTCGCGGGGCCTGACCATCAACACCGTGCGCGAGCGCGTGGCGGCGCTGGGCGACATCGTCAAGGTCATCCCCGTGGCGGGGCCCACGCCGGGTGGTGGCTCGCTCACCTTCGCGCTGCTCCTGGTGACCGACGCCGCGGACGCCGCGCTGCTGGACGCGGCCGGGGGCGCGCCCGCGAGCGTGGTGGCGCTGGCCGGGCCCCGGCCCGCGCCCGTCGCCGCCGCGGCGGCC
>NZ_JAKCFB010000055.1 GCF_024198235.1 Myxococcus dinghuensis
CGGGCGGCGCGGCGGGACGGGCCACCGCGGGCGCGGGGCCGGAGGGACGGGCCACGCCGGGCGGCGGCACCGGCGTCGGAGGACGCATGGCCTGGGGGGCGGGCGCGGGCGCGGCGGCCGGAGGCGGCGCCGCCCCTGCCGGAGCACCCTTCTGCGCGAAGGAGGCCGAGCCGGGGATGGGCCGGGCCTCGCCGGGCTTGGCGTCGAAGCTGTCCCACTTCGAGTCGGACGTGCCGCTGATGCCGGAGAAGCGCAGCGCGAAGTCGTCCGGGTTGGACGCCTGGCGGTGGGCTTCCTCGTAGGTGACGAGCCCCTGGCGCACCAGGCTCATCAGCGACTGGTCGAAGGTCTGCATCCCGTAGGAGTCCGTGCCCTGGGCGATGGCGTCGTGGATCTCCTTCGTGCGGTCCTTGTCCTCGATGAGCTCGCGCACGCGCGCGGTGACGCGCAGCACCTCCACCGCCGCCACGCGGCCCTTGCCGTCCGCCCGTGGCACGAGGCGCTGGCTCACCACGCCCTTGAGCACGCTCGCAAGCTGGATGCGCACCTGCTTCTGCTGGTGCGGAGGGAAGGCGGACACGATGCGGTTGACCGTCTCCGTGGCGTCCAGCGTGTGCAGCGTCGACATGACGAGGTGGCCCGTCTCCGCCGCGTGCAGCGCCGTCTCGATGGTCTCGTGGTCTCGCATCTCGCCCACGAGGATGACGTCCGGGTCCTGCCGCAGCGCGCTCTTGAGCGCCTGCGCGAAGCTCATCGTGTCCACGCCCACCTCGCGCTGGTTCACGATGGACCGCTTGTCACGGATGAGGAACTCGATGGGGTCCTCGATCGTCATGATGTGGCTGGTCTCGTTGGAGTTGATGTGGTCGATCATCGCCGCCAACGTGGTCGACTTGCCGGAGCCCGTCGTGCCCGTCACCAGGATGAGACCGCGCTCCTCGCCACAAATCTTCGCGAGCACCTGCGGCAGCAGCAGGTCCTGCATCGTCATCACCTTGAAGGGGATGACACGCAGCACGGCGCCCACCGTGCCGCGCTGCTGGAAGACGTTCACGCGGAAGCGGCCCAGGCCCGGGACTCCGTAGGCCAGGTCCACCTCGTTGCTCGCCTTGAACTTCTCCTTCTGGAACTCGTTCATGATGCCGAAGGACATGCGGGCCACCTCCTCCGGGGGGAGGCGACGTCCGTCCTTGAGCGGCACCAGCGAGCCGTCCACGCGGAACATGGGCGGGAGGCCGGCCTTGAGATGGATGTCGGAAGCACCGCCGCGCAGGGCGATCTGAAGGATCTCGTTGAGTTCCATGGGCGCCGGGGATGGTACCAGACGCTCCCACGCGGAGGCGACCGGACAGCCCCGCCAGGCCCCGAAAACACCACGGCGGAGACCCTCGTGAGAGAGCCTCCGCCGCGGGAGACAGCCAAGGGACCAACCCCGAGGGATTAGCGCTTGGAGAACTGGAACCGGCGACGCGCGCCCGGCTGGCCGTACTTCTTGCGCTCGACCGCGCGAGCATCGCGGGTGAGGAAGCCCGCCTTCTTCAGCGCCGGACGGAACTCCGGGTTGAAGGCGCACAGGGCGCGGGCGATGCCGTGACGGATGGCGCCAGCCTGGCCGGAAAGACCGCCGCCGCGCACGTTGACCGTGACGTCGAGCTTGCCCTTCTGCTCGAGGATCTCGAGGGGCTGGTTGAGGACCATCTTCGACGTCTCACGGCCGAAGTAGTCGTTGATCTCGCGGCCGTTGATGGTGACCTGGCCAGTGCCGGGACGAACCCAGACGCGAGCGGTGGCCTCCTTGCGGCGGCCGGTGGCGTAGAAACCGAGCTCTTGGTGGATAGGCATGGACGTTGTCTCCCTTACGCCTCGACCTTGAACGCGGCCGGCTGCTGGGCGGCGTGCGGGTGGGTATCACCCGCGTAGACCTTCAGCTTCGTCATCATCTGGCGGCCGAGCGCGTTGCGCGGAAGCATCCGGCGCACGGCGTTGATGATGATGTCCTCGGGGTGGCGCTGACGGAGCTTCGCCAGGTTGGTGATCTTCAGGGCGCCCGGGAAACCCGCGTGCGGGTGCCGGTAGTACATCTTGTCCTGCTCCTTCGTCCCCGTCACCTTCACCTTGTCGGCGTTGATGACGATGACGTGGTCGCCCGTATCGATGGACGGCGTGTAGATGGCCTTGTGCTTGCCCTTGAGCAGGGTGGCAATCTGGCTCGCCGCGCGGCCCAGCACCTTGTCGGACACGTCGATGACGTGCCACTGGCGCTTGATGTCCCCAGCCTTCGCGCTGTAGGTCTTCTGCGACATTGCTTGCACTCCAAACTTCTCGCGGTCGCCAGGTGCATGCCGGGGACCGCAGATCGTGCCAAACAAACCACAGGTCCTCCGTGATGCATCCACAGAGGCCCGGAAAGGCCGACCCTCCTAGCGGTCGCGGCGGATCAAGTCAAGGTCGGCGCGCCCGCAAGGGCCCCTTGGCTCGCCCCACCCCCAGGGATGGGGGGTCCCGGGGCCCCTTGCCTACCCCGCCCTACCTCCAGGCGGCGCCCCGGAGCCGCCGCCCTGCCCCGGGAGGGCGCCCGGCGGGGGCTTCTTGAAGCGCTCCTTGAGGTTGGCGAAGAAGTTCTTCTCCTCCGAGCTGGGCGGTCCCTGACGCGGTGCGTCCGGGGTGATGACCTCGGTGACCTCCGGGGGGAGGTCCTCCAGGAAGCGCGAGGGCGTCCGGGGGATCTCCTTGCCGCGCTTCACGCGGGTGACGGCGCGGCTGAGGTAGAGCAGCTCCTTGGCGCGGGTGATGCCCACGTAGCAGAGCCGGCGCTCCTCCTCGAGGTTCTGCGCCTCGCCCTGCATTCCGCCGTGGGGCATCAGGTCCTCCTCCATGCCGATGAAGAAGACGAGCCGGTACTCCAGGCCCTTGGAGGAGTGGATGGTCATCAGGGTGACGCGGCCCTTGGCGCCCGGAATCTCCTCCTCGTCCTCCTGCCGGTTGTCGAGCGAGAGCCGGTTCAGGTAGGTGAGCAGGCTGGCCTTGGGGCCCTCGCGCTTCTCGAAGCGCTCCAGCGAGTCGAGCACGCCGTCCACGCTCTTGAGCTTCTTGTCCGCGCTGGTGGCGCTGGTGGCGTGGGCGCGCGTGGCGTCCCGGAAGCCGATCTCCTCCAGCAGCTTGCGCGTCACCGTGGCCAACTGGCCGTGCTCGTAGGCGGCGCGGTAGCGCTCGATGAGCTCCACGAACTCCAGCACCTTGCCGCCCGCGCCCGGGGGCAGGTCGTCGTAGTCGGCGGCCCGGCGCATCACCGTCCACAGGGTGACGCCCTCCTCGCGCGAGTGCGCGTGCAGCCGCTCCACCGTGACGTCGCCGATGCCCCGCGTCGGCACGTTGATGATGCGCATCAACGAGATTTCATCCAGCCGGTTCACGATGACCTTGAAGTACGCGATGACGTCCTTCACCTCGCGCCGGTCGAAGAACTCGCTGCCGCCCACCACCTCGTAGGCGATGTTCTTCTCGCGCAGCATCTCCTCGATGGGGTGCGCCTGGCCGTTGGTCCGGTACAGCACGGCGATGTCGTCCGCGGGGACGCCCAGCCCCAGGTGCTTCTGGATTTCGTGCGCGACGAAGCGGGCCTCCTCCTCGTCGTTGGGGCACGCCACCACCTTCACCTTGGGCCCCCCCTTGCGGTCGGTCCACATCTGCTTGGCCTTGCGCTCGGGGTTCTTGGCGATGACGGCGTTGGCCGCGTCCAGCACCATCTGCACGGAGCGGTAGTTCTGCTCCAGGCGCACCTCCTTGCCGCCCGGGAAGAAGCGCTCGAAGTCGAGGATGTTGCGCACCTCCGCGCCGCGCCAGGAGTAGATGCACTGGTCGTCGTCGCCCACCGCGCACACGTTGCGCGCCTGCCCCGCCATCAGCTTGAGCAGGTCCAGCTGGGCGAGGTTGGTGTCCTGGAACTCGTCCACCAGCAGGTAGCGGAAGCGGTGGGTGTACTTGAGGTACAGGTCCGAGTGCTCGCGCAGGAGGCGCGCGGGCAACAGCAGCAGGTCGTCGAAGTCCACCGAGCCCTGCGCCTTGAGGGCGAGCTGGTAGTCCCCGTAGACCATGTGGGTGATGAGGTCGTAGTCGTCGCCGATGCCCTCCGGCTTGGGCTCCGGCGCCTGGCCGGAGTTCTTCGCCTTGGAGATGAGCCCCAGCACCTTGCGGGCGTCGAAGGCCCGGTCGTCGATGCGGTGGTCGCGCATGGCGCGGCGGATGATGGCCAGTTGGTCGCCCATGTCCGCGATGGCGAACTTCCGGGGCCACCCCAGCCGGTGGATGTCCTCGCGGAGCATCTCCGCACCGAAGGCGTGGAACGTGCAGACGAGCACGCCCTGGGCCCGGGGGCCGGCCATGTGGACCAGGCGCTCCTTCATCTCCGTGGCGGCCTTGTTGGTGAAGGTGACCGCGAGGATGTTGCGAGCCAGGATGTGGTCCGGCCGCTCGTCGAGCAGGTGGACGATGCGGTGGGTGATGACGCGGGTCTTCCCGCTCCCAGCACCGGCGAGGACCAGCAGGGGACCCTGGAGGGTGACCACGGCCTCGCGCTGGGGTGGGTTGAGCTTCGAGAGGTCCATTGCGCGCGGGCCGGGGATACCCTTTGATTCGGCCGTGCGCGACTCTTTTCTCCTCCGCCTCACCGCCGCCCTGCTCGCGCTCGCTCCGGGGACCGGATGCCTGCGGGAAGACGACGCTTCCGGCGTGGTGGAACCCCAGGTTCCCGCCGCGAGCGCGCCCTGCGTGTACTTCAAGTCACTGGCGCCCTTCCTGCCGGAGAAGCTGGAGGGGTTCACCGTGTCCCGCACCCAGGGCTCCACCGGGAAGTACGGCGAGGTGTCCGTCTCCGAAGCCGAGCGCCTGTACACCCGAGGTGAGGGACGAGAGGTGAAGGTGCGCATCGTGGACACCACGATGGGCGGGAAGATCGGCCAGGCCATCCGCGACGCGGCGGAGCGGGCGAAGGACCGCGCCCCGAGCGACCCGTCCGCGCCCATCCACTGGGAGGACGCGGTGGGTTTCGTGCGCTACGACGCGGACGAGGCGCTGGCGGAGGCGAACCTCCTGGTGGGGGAGCGCTTCGTGGTGGCCGTCACCAGCCGGGGCTTCCCCGGCACGGTGGAGGTGCGGCGGGTGGCGCGAGGCATCGACCTTGCCGGGCTGGCCCGGCTTCAGTGAGTGAGCCCCGTCGCGGGCAAGGAGAGTTCCGGGTGGTGAAGGAGAAAGCAACGCGGCCCGAAGCGGTGGACCCGCTCGCGAACGAGAAGGCGGCGCGGGAGCTCGTGTCGGCCCTGGGCAAGCGCGAGTTCCTGGACCAGCTCCAGAAGCTGACCAAGAGCTACGCGTCCGACCCCGGCAACCCCGGCTCGTACGCCTGCGAGAACTGCCAGCGCTGCGCCAACTGCATGTTCTGCAAGGAGTGCGACAGCTGCTTCACCTGTACGCACTGCACGCGCTGTGAGCTGTGCAACAACTGCTCGCACTGCGTGGAGTGCAAGAGCTGCAACGCGTGCGCCTACTGCCTGCAGAGCGAGAACTGCTCCACCAGCGCCTACCTGGTGCTGTGCCGCAACCTCCAGGACTGCAACTACTGCTTCGGGTGCGTGGGCCTGTCCAAGAAGGACTTCCACATCCTCAACGTCCCCTTCCCCCGTACGGAGTACTTCAAGGTCGTGGGCAGGCTGCGCAAGGAGCTGGGCCTGTCGTAGGCGACGGGCCCCGCCGCGCGCCCGTCACAGGGCGCGCACGTAGAGGGCCTTGAGGTACTCGGTCTCCAGCAGGCCGCCGAGCACGGGGTGGTCCAGGCCCGCGCCCCGCCGCTCGAGGATCTGCACCGGCCGCTTCGCGTCCGCGGCGGCCGCGAGCACCATCTCCTCGAAGCCCGCGCGGTCCAGCTTGCCGGAGCAGGAGCACGTGACGAGCAGGCCGTCCGGCTCCAGGCAGCGCAGCGCGCGCAGGTTCAGCTCGTGGTAGGCGCGCAGCGCGGTGGCCAGGCCCTCGCGGCGCTTGGCGAGCCCCGGCGGATCCAACACCACGGTGTCGAAGCGGCGCCCCTCCGTGTCGAAGCGGCGCAGCACGTCGAAGGCGTTGGCGTTCTCCACGGTGACGTTGGCGCGGCCATTGGCGCGGGCGTTCTCCGCGGCGCGCGCGGCGGCCTTCGCGTCCTGCTCCACGGCCAGCACCGAGTCACACGTCCGGGCCAAGGAGAGCGCGAAGCCGCCGTGGTAGCTGAACAGGTCCAGCGCCCGGCCGCGGCCCAGCTCGCCGGCGCGCAGGTGGTTGTCCACCTGGTCCAGGAAGGCGCCCGTCTTCATGTCGCCCATCAGGTCGACGTCGAAGCGGTTCTCCCCCTCGTGGTAGGTGAAGCGCGCCTCGCCCTGGCCGTGCAGCAGGCGCGACTCGCGCGTCAGCCCCTCGAAGTCGCGGCCGGAGGCGTCGTCGCGGCACACCACGTGGGTGGCACCCGTCAGCTCCACCAGCATGCGCGCCAGCGTCTCCTTGCGGGCGTCCATGCCCTCGGAGAGCGTCTGCAGCGTGAGGCCCGCGCCGTAGCGGTCCACGAAGAGGCCCGGCAGGAGGTCCGCCTCGCCGTGCACCAGCCGCAGTCCGTCCCGGCCAGCCAGGGGCTTGCGGCGCGCGAGCGCGGCCTCCAGGCGGCGGCGGAAGAAGGCGTCGTCGACGGCCTCCTCGGCGGGGCCCTTGCGCGTGAGCAGGCGCAGCGCCAGGGGCGAGCGGCGGGCGTACAGCGCCTGACCGATGGGATTTCCCTGGGGGTCCACCACCCACACCACCGCGCCGGGGCCCTTCACGTCGGGCGGGGCGGCCAGCTCGGTGCGGTACAGCCAGGGGTTGCCCTTTCGCAGGGACTTGGCGCCCTTCAGGCTGGCGCGTGCGACGGGCAGGGTTGATGCGGGGGGCATGGGGGCGTCACTCCAGGCCGCGAGCGGCCAGTTCCTCGTCGTCCTCCCCGCGCAGATGCCCGATTTCGTGCAGCAATGTCACGCGAATCTGCTCGCGCAGCTCCTCCGGCGTGCGCACGGCCCGCGCCAGGTTGCGCCGGTAGAGCACCACGGAGCGGCACGGCGTCTCCGTCCCGTCGCACGGTTCCCCCAGGGAGGGCCCCCGGAACAGGCCGAGGATCGTGGGTGAAAGCGGGGGTTGGTTGGCGAGCAGGTCGCTGTCCGCCGGCAGTTCTTCCGCCGTGACGGGCACCCCCTCCAGGTCGCCGCGCATGTCCGCGGGCAGCTCCGCCACCGCGCGCAGCACGTCCGCGCGGAAGGCCTCCGCCCCGGGGAGCGGCGGCGGGGGGAAGTCCTCCGGCGACAGGGCGCGGGCCTTGTCGAAGTGCGTCTGGGCCTGCTTCCACCGGCCCTCGCGCTCGAGCAGGAGGCCCAGGTGCTGGTGGGCGTGCGCGGAGCGCTCCGGGTCGGTGACGAGCACCTGGAAGGCGGACTTCGCCTCGGGGAAGCGGCACAGCTCGAAGAGCGCCAGCGCGCGCTCGTAGAGGGCCTCGTGGTTGCCGGGCTCGCGCGCCAGGACGATGGCGGCCCGCGCCAGGGCCTCCTCCGCCTGGCCCAGGTCGTTGAAGGCCATGGCCGCCACGAGCGCCAGGTGGGGAATCAGCTCCGGGGGCGTGCCCGGCTGGGACAGGCCGCGCTCGGCGTAGAGCGTGCCCAGCTCGTCGTGCTCGCGCGAGGAGGGCAGCTGCACGGCGTACAGGTGCGCGGCGCCCAGGAGCGCGTCCGCGTCCCCGGGGTCGATGGCGAGCGCCCGCGCGAAGGCCAGTTGGGCCTCGGCCTCGCGCCCCAGCGCGGCCAGCGCCACGCCCCGCTCGGCGTGGGCCGGCGCCAGGTCCGGCTCCAGCGCGGCGGCCTGCGCGGCGCACGACAGCGCGTCCTGGTAGCGCCCCGCCTCGAAGTAGCCACGCGCCGCGTCGAGCGGCGACGCGCCGTTGGCGCGGCACACGGGCAGGGGCTCCACGTGCTCCGCGGCGTGCCCCGTCTCCACGGGCCTGACGTTGACCGCGGGGACCTTCCCCTCCGCGGAGGGGGCCGGCGCCACACACGCCTCCGCGCGGGGTCCCGCGTCCGGTGCCTCGGGTACCGGAGCGTCCCGCTTGCAGGCGCTGAAGAGGAGGAAGAGGGCGAGCAGACCGCGCCGCGACATGGGGCGTCAGGCTACGGCATCCCTCCGTGGCCGGGAAGCAGGGTCGTGCATGCTCGGCCGGCGGGCGACACCGCCCGTCCCCCTGGGTACAGTCCGGCGCCACGCCGATGAGAGAACTGATCCTGGCATCGACCTCCAGCGCCCGCCGGGCGCTGATGGATGGACTCACCCTCCCCTACCGCGCCGAGTCCCCGGGCGTCGACGAGACCGTGGCCCCGAGCCTCTCCGCGCGAGAGGCCGTGCGAGAGCTCGCCGCTCGCAAGGCCCGCGCCGTCCACCGACGGCACCCGAACGCCTGGGTGCTGGGCGCCGATCAACTCGTCGAGGTCCAGGGCCACATCCTCACCAAGCCCGCGGACCGGGACGCCGCGCGGCGTCAGCTCGGCCTCCTGCTGGGCACCACGCACGACATCCACACCGGGGTGTGCCTGGTGGGCCCCGGCGGCGACCAGGCCGAGGCCGTGGAGACGGCCCACCTCACGTTCCACGCGGTGGGCGCGGACGAGCTGGAGCGCTACCTGGACCTGGACGAGTGGGAGGGTTGCTGCGGCAGCTACCGCGTGGAGGGCGCTGGACAAGCCCTGCTGGCGCGGCTCGACGGAGACCGCGCCAACGTGCAGGGCCTGCCCATGGTGACGGTGGTGCGGCTGCTGCGCGAGGCGGGCTTCACCTTCTTCGAGCGCCGCCCATAGCCGGCCCCTGTCCGGGGCCTCAACCCACGCTGGACAGCTCCGCGAGGATCTCCTGGTACGCGGCGCGGGCCTTGTCCACCTGGTCCGCCTTGAAGCTCGCCGCCGCCACCACCGGATGGCCTCCGCCGCCGAAGCGCCCGGCGATGGCCGACAGGTCGTGCTTGCGCAGCTCCGGCTTCCACGGGTTGGAGCCGATGGACACCTTCGCGCGCGAGGCGCCGCGGCCCACCCACAGCGTGTAGCGCGCGTCCGGATAGAGCGCGTAGGCGATGAACTTGTTGAGGCTGTCCACGCCCTGGTCCACCAGGTCGAAGAAGACGACGCCCCGCTCGTAGCGCGCGTGCTGGCGCACCAGCGCGATGTGGCCCTGGTGGCGCTCGAGCAGCGGCGCGAGCGGCGTGGCGATGAGCGGCGAGGCGGCGATGGCCTCCAGCGACTCGGTCTGCATCCGGCGGATGACCTCGGGGATGAGCGCCGGGTCCTTGTTCGCCTCCAGCACCGTCATGATGCGCAGCGACGGCTCCTCCAGCGCCACCGCCATCTGCGGCGACGGGAACTGCGCGCCGTCGATGATTTCGGCCCAGAGGATGAGGTCCGCCAGGGGCGAGGCATCCCAGCCGAAGCGCTCGCGCGCCACGTCCGCCAGGTACTTCGTGCAGCTCTTGCGGTGCGCGTCGTGGAACTTGTGCCCGCTGGTGTCCGCGCGGAAGTGCGCCTCGTCCCCCGGCTGCTGGAAGGCGGAGGCATGGTGGTCGAACCACCACGTCAGGCGCGGGTCCTGGCTGTAGCGGAAGTCGACGATGGCGTTCTCCTGCCCGGAGAACACCGCCGGGTCGATGCCCTCCGCCCCCGGCTTGTGCGTCAACCCCAGGTACTGGAAGGCCGCGTCCGCGCGGATGCGCTCCCGGTAGAAACGGGAGAACACCGCCGCGCTCGCGGCGCCGTCGAAGCAGTTGTCGTGGAACAGGACCTGGACGTTCATGGTCCGCCGCCTTTACTGCAACGAGAGCCCCGAGCCCACCGCCCTGAACGCCGCCTCCATCGACGCGTCCACCGTCGACGCGCCCCCCGCGGGCGAGACCACCACCGCCAGGCCCACCAGTCGCCCATCCGACAACAGGCCGCAGCCCAGCACGCCCCGCGCCCCGCTCGACATGCTCAGCCCATGCACCTGGGTGCGCGACCCCAGCGCGGGCGGGGCGGGCAGCGCCGCCGCGGACGGCGTTCCCGCGCCGAGCGCGCGCAGCAGCCCCTGACACCCGGCGGGCAGCGCCTGCCCTGGCGAGCGCTCCACCCACAGCATGCCGTACTCGCCTCGCGAGGCATCACCGAACCCCACCGCGCTGCCATTCAACGTGGCCTGGGGAAGCGGCAGATGGGACACGAGCTGCTCGCGCGTCAGCCGCTGCCACCCCACGGGCAACTCGAGCCGGTACCCCAGCTCGCTGCCGACCAGCAGCTGGCGCACGCCGCCGTTGCCCGAGAGCGCCCCCGGCGCCGCCACGAGCGCCACCGACGCCAGCGCCGCGCCCAGGCCCAGCCCCATGCCGATGTAGCGCCGGACCACGCCCGGCTCGCCCAACACCATGGTCAGCGACAGCACCCCGAGCGCGAAGTAGGCCAGGTGCACGGGCGCCGTCGGCGCCGCGCGCGCCAACCAGGCCGTGGCGAGCAACTGCGCCACCAACCCCATTTGCGCCAGCCCCTTGGCCGGCCCCCGGTTGAGCACCAGCACCAGCGCCAGCACCAGGTCCAGCGCCACCAGTCCGTAGGCCCACTGCGGGTCCTGGAGCGAGCCCACCACCCCGCCCACGCGCAGGAACCACGCGACGGCCCCCGCCCCGAGCACCACCCCCGCCGGCCCCGGATGCGCCGACACCGCGCTGGTGACGAGGTCGCCGCCGAACACCGTCGCGTCGTCGTCCACCGCCTCGCCAATCTGGTCCAGCCGCATGCGGCCGACCTTCTTGTACGCCTGGAGATGGTCGAAGGGCTCGCCACACGAGGGGCACGCGGTGGCCCCTCGCGGAATGGGGCTGTGACCACAGTTCGGGCAGAGGGTCTGGGGCATGGCTCCTCGGCGTATATCCCAGCAGACACGCCCCTCACGAGAGCGCGACGTCCCTGTCAGGTCTCCGAACCCGGTGACGATTTTTTGCCCGAAAGGGAGGGGCTTGCTCGACCTGCGAGTCATTGAAGACACAGCAGATTCGCAGACTCTGCGATGACCAACGGAATCTCGACTCTTGAACGAAACGTCGAGATTCCGGGACTCCGTGAACGAAAAATCTCGACAGAACGAGGAACCGATTCGGAGTCGAGAAACCCTTACGAGGAATCCACGAGCAGAACCGGGCTTTCTTACAGGGAATCCCCTGAGTGCTTCTTCCCGCCCAGACAGGCGGCCGTCTGGCACCTCGTCTGCATATGTCAGACCCCAGGTGTACTCACCCGCGCGGTACCGCGTGGTGGGAGGAACACATGGCCAAGAGGACGAAACGCAGGGAAGGCACGGTCCGGCGGCAGGGTCGCCGGGTGATGCCCGCGCTCCGGCGGACCGCCTACCGGGCCGCCCGGGCGGCGGCGGACAAGGTCCAGCTCACCGTGGGCGAGGTCATCGCCGCGGCGTTCGACACGGCGGGAGGGGAGCTGGGTGAGGCCCTGAACCTGATGACGTCGCCGCAGATGGCGCGGGCGCTGGGACGTCGCATCGTCGTGGTGGGCTGAGACGGCCCACCGCTGCTCCGGAGGCCCCGGGGCGCAGGGGATGCGCGCGTCGGTCGCCCGCCATCGACAGGCGTGAGGCGCCGTCGCGCCGCGAGGGGTCGCCCGCCGGGAGCCGGGCGAGGTCGTCTTGGGTTGAAGGCACCCGGAAGCTGCCCGCGCGCGTCTCCTGGCGCACGGGTTGCGCCGCCACCTGTGGCTCCTCGGCCACGGTGCCACCCGCTCCCACGGTGCCACCCGCTCCCACGGTGCCACCCGCTCCGGTGACGGCGCCGGGAGCATCCGCGCCCCCACGTGCTCCGGGGGCGCGGACGGACTCACGCGGGACTACCGGGGCTGCCAGCGCGGACGGTGGTCGTCCGCGTCGCTCGTCTGGACGGTGAAGCCGTTCTTCGGATGGACGATGGCGGCCCCCACCGCGGCGCCGGAGGTCGGGTCGAACTGCTGCACGTTGAGCTGCCCGCCCTTGACGAAGGCGACGAACTGACCGTCCGGAGAGATGGACGGGAGCGTGCCGCCCTCGGCGAGCCGCACCTCGTCACCGGTGGGTGCGCCACTCGCGGGGTCGATGGCCCTCAGGAAGACGACCTGACCCGCCCGGTCCTGGCACGGCGAGGTCCCCGCGCCGCACAGCACCGCGCCGCCAGAGGTCGGCTTGAAGTAGTACGCGCGGACGTACGCGGCCCAGCGCCCGTCCGGCGACCAGTTGGGGCTGGCGATGTACGAGGCGATGGTGCCGTCCGTGGACGCCTCCGACGAGAGGTCCGCGACGAGCTGCGGCTGGCCACCACTCGTGACGTCGAGCGAGTAGACGCGGAACAGCGGCGTCAGGCCCGAGTCCCCGGCGAACTGCACCGTCGCCCCGTCGGGGTTGGCCAGGAACAACAACTGGGTGTTGACGCCGTTGTAGTGCGCCTGCTCCGCGCTCGTGGGCGAGTTGGCGATGGGGGCCGGCGAGCCCCCGAGCGAGGACGTGAACAGGCCCATCCCGGTGATGTTGTAGACGAACGTGGTGCCGTCCGGAGCCCAGTCCGGGAAGGCGCCGTTGGTCGTGGCCTCCACCACCTGGCCGCCCGCCGACGGCACGACGGAGATGCCCGAGCGGCTGGAGCCATGCTGCCGCACCCAGGCGATGTCCTGGCTCGGCGCCCACTCCATGGACCGGAAGCTCTCCGTGTTGCCCGTGCCGCCGTCCGCGAGGACCACGGCCTGCCCCGCGACGAGCGGGATGTCCCGGACCGTCAGGTCACCCGCGACCTTGGAGGAGGACGTGTCGACGGCCCCCTGCGCGAAGGAGACCCGCGCGCCGCCCGGCCCCCAACGGGGATAGCGGCTGTCCGCCGTGCCCTCCGACAGCGCGGTGTAGCCCGCCACGTCGTAGCGCGCCACCGACGCCTGGGTGGTGCCCGCGTCGTCCGCGCGAATCGTGACGACCAACTGCAACGCCTGGCACGTCGTGGGTGAACCCTCGCAGCGCAACCCCGCCGCGCAGTCGCTCGAGGCGGTACAGGCGCTGCCCTTCACCCCGCTCCCCGTCCCCGTGCCCCCATCCGTCGTCCCCGCGTCCTCCGTGGTGCCACCGTCCTCGACGGTGCCGCTGTCCTCCGTCCCCGCGTCCTCGACCCCACCATCCTCCTCGCCCGCGTCCGGCTCCGTGGGCAGCGGCGTCGTGTCGATGGGCGACAACACGCACTTGTTGTCGCTGTTGCAGAGCCACTCCTGCCCCTCGGGCGGGAACCCCTTGTCATTGCGGCAATCGAATGGGTCCACGCATTCGTCGCTGCACCCCGTGATGAATACCCCCAGCGCGCAGACCATCGCGCCGACCAGTCCCTTGTGCATAAAGCCCCTCCACCAAAAGAGAGGGCGCCGTATACCGTCGCCATCCGAGAACGCCCTGGCCCCCCGGGGCGGCGATGCGCAGCGTGTTCCTGAATGAACGGCCTCCGGGCAGGGCCTGACCAATGATCGACACCCACTGTCATCTCGACGCATCCCGTTTCGACACGGACCGAACGGAAGTCCTCGAGCGCGCGTGGAGCGCGGGGCTGGAAGGCATCGTCATCCCGGGCGTGGGCCCCCATGACTGGGAGCCGCTGCTCGCGCTGTCACGACAGGACGCGCGGCTCCAGGTGGGGTTGGGCATCCATCCCCAGATGCTCCCGGACATGCCGCCCGAGGACGACGACGCGGCCCTGGAGCTGCTCGACGCGCTGTTGTCGAAGGGCGGCGCGGCGGCGGTGGGCGAGTGCGGACTGGACGGCCCTTCGCTTCCGGGCGCGCCGCTGGAGCGACAGGTGGCGGTGCTGAAGCGGCACCTGGCGCTGGCGCGAAAGCACCAGTTGCCCGTGCTGATGCACTGTCACCGGCTGCATCCGGCGCTCATCGACCTGCTCAAGCAGGAGCCCTTCCCCGAGGCCGGCCTGCTCATGCACAGCTACAGCGGCGGCGTGGAGCTGGCGCGCTTCTATCTCCAGAAGGGCTGCCACTTCTCCTTCGCGGGGCCGGTGACGTGGGCGGAGGCGCGCAAGCCCCTGGACGCGCTGCGCGCCATTCCCCTGGAGCGGTTGATGGCGGAGACGGACGCGCCCGACCAGGCCCCCACACCGCACCGGGGGCAGCGCTCCGAACCCGGCTACCTGCCACGCATCCTCGAGGGGATGGCCCAGGCGCGGGGAGAGCCTGTCGAAGAGGTCGCCCGGCGGACGACCGAGAACGCCCGCCGCTTCTTCCGGGAAGGTTTCCCGCCTGTTTCGCGGTAGGCGAGCGGTCGCGCTATAGAGGACCCCATGAATCCGCAGCCCCCTCCCGCATCCCCCGAGGTCGAGACCCCGCCCGCGCCCGCCCAGGCCGCGCCGAACGCCGCCACGGGCTCGCTCGCCCGCCCCTTCAAGCTGTCCCGGCGCTTCGACCGGACGGGCCGGCTGCTGGGTGACACGGCGATGGAGCGGTTGGCCAACGCGCGTGTCGTCGTCTTCGGGCTGGGTGGCGTGGGCAGCTTCGCCGCCGAGGGCCTGGTGCGCAGCGGCATCGGCCACCTGACGCTGGTGGACCACGACGACGTGTGCGTCACCAACACCAACCGCCAGCTCCACGCGACGGTGAAGGGCGTGGGCAAGTCGAAGGCGGAGCTGATGGCGCAGCGCGCCCGGGAGATCAACCCCGAGGCGAAGGTGGAGGCGGTGCGCGAGTTCTACCGCGAGGAGGTCGCCGAACAGCTCCTGCCCCCCGGCCAGTACGACTTCGTGGTGGACGCCATCGACAACGTGAAGGCGAAGCTGCACCTGCTGCACCGCTGCGTGTCCCTGGGCATCCCCGTGGTCAGCTCCATGGGCGCCGCCGCGCGCCTGGACCCCACCGCCATCCGCGTGGAGGACCTGTCCGAGACGCACATGGACCCGTTCGCCAAGGACATCCGCAAGCTGCTCAAGCGCAAGTACGGCGTGGAGACGGACAAGCACACCGGCATCACCGCCGTCTACTCCATCGAGACGCGGCGCATCGCGGTGCCGCTCCAGTACGACGACGCCACCGACGGCTTCCTGTGCGTCTGCCCGCAGGACAACGACTTCCACACGTGCGACCACCGCACGCAGATCGACGGCAGCGTGTCCTTCGTCACCTCGTGCTTCGGGATGAACGCCGCGGGCGTGGTGGTGCGCCGGCTGGCCACCGTGCGGTAGCCGCCGCGCGCCTCAAGCCACCTGCTGCGGCGACGGGGCCTGCTGCGCCGCCGCCTGCCGCTCGAGCACCGCCGCCTCGCGTCCGCAGGGGCGGCGGAACACGCAGCGCATGCAGGGCGAGAGGTCCTCCGAGGGAGGAAACGCCGAGGCCTCCAGGGGCGTGTTGGTGACGGGGTCCTTCAGGAGCGAGCGCATCCGCGAGACGCTCGTCTCGAAGTGCCGGCGGAAGGACTCCATGGCCCCCAGGTCCACCGAGACGTCCTGCTCCTTGCCCTCGTTGAGGTATACGAGCGCGGCGCGCACCTTCTCCACCGGGAAGCGGTAGCGCTGCGACACGTACAGCGCGTAGCCGAGCACCTGCTCGTCGTAGCCGTCACGCGACCTGCCCGTCTTCCAGTCCACCACCACCGGCGTGCCGTCCGCGTCGACGAAGGCGAAGTCGGGGATGGCGAAGACCTTGAGGCCGTCGAGCGTGAAGTGGGCGAAGTCGAAGCCCGCGTCGACCTCGAGCCACTGCTCGGGCTTGAGCGAGTGCGCGAGCTGGGGCCAGCGCGAGGAGAAGAACCACGCGAGCGCGCTGCGCACCGTCTCCCAGTTCTGCTTCCAGGCCTCGTCCGGGACGGCGTCCGCGTACTCGTGCTCCACCAGCCCCGTGAACTGCTTGCGGTACTTCTGCGTCCAGTACCCCTTGCCGCGCGAGAAGCGGAAGTCGTCCTGCATCACCTTGCGCGCCTTGGCCTCCACGACGGCGGGGTCCACCGCCCGCCCCGCGCGCCAGTCCAGCAGCACGTCCTTGAGGCACTCGTGCACGACGCTGCCGGCCCAACTGTAGCGGTTGGCCAGCTTCTTCAAGACGTACAGCTCCCGCACGTCCTTCGGCGCGTCCGCCTCCCAGCCGCCCCACGAGCGGTAGTAGTAGAAGTAGTAGGAGCGCAGGCACTCCGAGAACTTCTCGTGACGGCTCTTCGACCAGGAGAAGTCGTTGGTGAGGGGGGGACGGCGCATGGAGGCGGCGCATCCTAGGCGTTCGCTCGCCCCTCCAGAAGGGGAACAGGCGAGGAATCGGACGCCCGCCGTGGGTTGAGCGACAATCCCTCATATGACCAGGGAGGTAAGGTGCTCGGCGGCATGAAGACCCAACCCTTCAAGGAGCGGGTGGTCCTCATCACGGGGGCTTCCAGCGGCATCGGCCGCGCGGCGGCGCGTGCATACGCGGCGGCGGGCGCCCACGTCGTGCTGGCCGCCCGGCGCGAGGAGCGGCTCCAGGACGCGGCCCGTGAAGCCGAGTCACTCGGAGTCAGGGCACTGTCGGTGCGGTGCGACGTGACGCGCGGCGAGGACGTGGAGCGCCTCGTGCGCGAGACGCAGGCGGCCTTCGGTGGACTGGACGTGCTCGTCAACAACGCGGGCCAGGGGCTCTATGGGCCGGTGGTCGAGCTCACCGAGGAGCAGCTCCGGCAGGTCTTCGAGCTGAACGTGTTCGCGCTGTGGCGCGTGACGCGGGCGGCGGTGCCGTTGATGCGCGGGCGGCGCGGCGCGCAGGTGGTCAACGTCAGCTCCGTGCTGGGCCACCGGGGCCTGCCGCTGTTGGGGGGCTACTGCGCGTCGAAGGCAGCGGTGAACACGATGACGGAGTCGCTGCGCACCGAGCTGGCGGCCGAGGGCATCCGCGTGCTGCTCGTCTCCCCGGGCCTGACGCAGAGCGAGTTCCGGGACCACCGGCTGAACGCGCCGGGCTGGGCCCAGGAGGCCGTGCCGTTGAAGGCCATGTCCTCGGAGGACGTCGCCCAGGCGATGGTGCGCGCGAGCCTGCGGGGACGCCGTGACACCATCCTCACCCTCCCCGGCCGCGTCATGGTACTGGCCAACCGACTGGCCCCCGGGCTGTTCGACCGGGTCGCCCACCGCCTCGCCAACCCGGCGAAGAAAGCCCCATGAGTTCCCGCAGTCGCTCCACCCCGCCGCCCGGCACGCCGCCCGAGAGCCCCGTCAGGGCTCCCGGCACCAAGGCTCCGCGCGCGCCCCGGGAGGGAGCACTGCCCGCCGAATGGGACGCCTCCCTGCCGGACCCGCGCCAGCACTGGTTCGGCTTCGTCGAGGGCGCCGCGGCCGGCGGCGCCGCCCCCACCCCGGACGAGCCCCCTCGCGCGACCGAGGCCGTGCGACAGGAGGAGCGGAGCGGCACGGGGCCGATGCCCGACGAAGGCCCCCTCGAGGACCCCCGGCAGATGGTGGCCTTCCCCGAGTACATGGGCCCCTGGGCGAGGGACCCGGTGTTCGGCGCGGCCCCGGTGCGAGCGCTCCAGGTCTCTCGCGTGACGCTGGAGATGTTCCCGACGCTCATCTGTGGGCTCCCCACCCGGGCCCCCAGGGGACGACGCGGCGATGCCACGGTCACATCGGCCCGCGCGCAACACGAGGTCGAGGAGGCGTCGGCGCTGGTCACCTCGGTGCCCGTGCAGGCGTCGCTCCATCTCGGGCGCGCCCTGGCATCACCCGAGTACTCGATACCTGACGCGACAGCGGCCTCCGCGACGGAGTCCTCCGGCGCCGCGCACGACTCGCGTCCAAGCACCTCCGAGGCATCCGACGTGGCCAAGCCGTCAGCACCCGCACACAAGCCTGGGCGCACCATGCGCTCGACGACCACCGTGGCGACTGGCGACACCTCCGCGTCCGCGAGCCCTGGTGCGTCCCCCGCCCATCGGCCGGAGACGCGCGCCCCCGGACGGACGGGGCGTGCCGCGACGGTCGAGGAGCCTCGGGCCACGGAGTCCGCAGAGGCACCACGCAAGCGGGGACGGCCCGCACGCGCGAGCACGGCGGCGGAGCAGCCAGGGGCGACCCGCGCGCTGGAGTCCTCGGCCGCTGGGAAGGCCCCCATGGCTCCGTCGGTGGACACTCCGGACGCGGCGACTCCCGCGCGCAAGCGGGGGCGACCTCCGGGCTCCACGGCGTCGACGAAGCCCGCGCCGGCCTTCGCCACACCGAGCCCCCCCCAGCTCGCGTCCATCCGCGCGCCGCTGCTGACCTGGTACGACCGGAACAAGCGCGACCTGCCCTGGCGTCGCACGAGGGACCCGTACGCCATCTGGCTGAGCGAGGTCATGCTCCAGCAGACGCAGGTCTCCACCGTCATCCCGTACTGGGAGCGCTTCCTCCAGCGCTTCCCCACGGCGCTCGCGCTCGCGTCCGCGCCGCTCGACGACGTGCTCTCCGGCTGGAAGGGCCTGGGCTACTACTCCCGCGCGCGCAACCTGCACCGCGCCGCGCAGGAGGTCGTCTCCCGCTTCGGCGGCAAGCTCCCCACCACCGCGGAGGAGCTGCTCACCCTCCCCGGCTTCGGGCGCTACACCGCGGGCGCCGTGGCCTCCATCGCGCACGGCGAGGAGGCCCCGCTCGTGGACGGCAACGTGGCCCGCGTGCTCTCCCGCCTCTTCGAGGTGGAAGGACTGCCCGGCGACCGCGCTCGCGAGGCCACGCTCTGGGCGCTCGCCACCCTGCTCGTGAAGGGTGAGCGCCCCGGGGACTTCAACCAGGCCCTCATGGAGCACGGCGCCACGACGTGCCGCCCCGAGAACCCCGTGTGCCTCTTCTGCCCCGTGCGCGACGGCTGCACCGCGTTCCGCAAGGGCCGCGTGGACGAGCTGCCCCCCGCGAAGGTGCGCGCGACGCCGAAGAAGCTGACGCTCGCCGTCGCCGTCTGGGCCCACGCGGGCACGCTCCTGTTCGCCCGCCGCGCGGACTCCGGACTCTTCGGGGGGCTGTGGGAGCTGCCCGCCGCGGAGGTGTCCGACGACGCCTCCCCGGCCGAGGCCGCGCGCGGGCTCACCACGGCACTCGGCGCGGCGGTGACGGTGGAGGCGCCGCTGGCCACGGTGAAGCGCCAGCTCACCCACCGCGACCTCACGCTGCGCCTGTTCCGCGTGACGGGCCCTCAACGCCCCACGCGCGCCGCCGCGTTCCAGGAGCTGCGCTGGCACACGCCCGCCGAGGCCGCCTCCCTGGGCATGAGCACCGCGATGCAGCGGGCCCTCGACGCGGCGCTCGAGGCGGGCGTGCTGCCCCCGGGTTGAGCCCGCACCGGCATCCCTCTCGTGACGCAACTGTCCGGGTCGCGACATCGGCCCCGGCGTCGTGTTGCGTCGCGAACCTCCGACGCGACGGGTCGCTTTTCCACCGACGGTCCTGGCCTCTACCTTCCGCGCGCCCGCTCACAGGAGGCGCATGGATGGCACGCAACAGCCCTCACAAATCGGCCCCTCAGGGGTCCCGACCCGACAAGTCGGAACAGCGTCCCCAGTCCCCGACGACGTCCCCACTCAAGGCACAACCGCCCCACGAGCAGATCGCCCGCAGGGCCTATGAAATCTTCCTCGCGAGGGGCGGCAACCACGGCGACCCCGAGCAGGACTGGCATCAGGCCGAACGCGAGCTGAGGCTCGGCCGCCAGTAACCGCGCTCAGTGGGGCGGGGGTGAGTGCAGCAGGGGGCGCTCCGCGTCGAGCGCCCCGCGCAAGCGCCGCTGCGCCACCTTCAGCTCCTCGAGGATGCGCTCGGCGTCCTTCACCGAGCGCATCGCGAGGCCACACGCGGGCGTCAACAGCGCGGTGGACACCGCCCGGGGGAAGCTGAAGTCCCGAGGCAGCGCCGCCTTCAGCGACGCCTCCACCGAGTCCGCCAGCTCCGTCACCTCGTACGTCGACGCGAGGTCGGTGGGGATGATGCCCAGGCTCAGCGTCGCGCCGGACTCCAGGAAGCGCTCCAGCGCTTCGCGCTCCTCCAGCATCGCGTCCAGCGACAGCCGCACGTCCAGCGACAGCAGGTCCGGCTGGACGTCCAGCAGCGCGCCCCAGTCCGTGTTCCCGCAGCAGTGCAGCCCCACCAGCGCGCCCTCGCGCTGCAACGCGACGACGAGCAGCCGCAGCTCCTGGAGCGCCAGCAGGTGACGCGGCTGGATGCGCTGGAAGGCATAGAGGCCCGGCTCGTCCAGGTAGAACAGCGGCGTGGTGCCCATGCGCCGCAGCGCCTTCACCATCGCCAGCGAGCGCGCCAGCACCAACCGGTAGATGGCCTGGTCCAGCCCCGGCACGTCCAGCGGTGAGAGCCCCGTGTTCGTGCGCGCCACCGAGCGGACCGTGAAGGGGCCGGCGAGCTGCGCCTTGGCGAAGGCGAGCTTGCGATGCTCCACCTCCCACAGGAACGGACGCCACGCGCGGCACGCCTCCGGGGTGGGCTCGTACGCCTCCAGCCTCCCGGCGGCCAGCGCCTCGTCCAGCCGCGCCTCGAACGCGCCCCGCCCGGCCTCCCACTCCGCGAGGTCGACGGTGCACAACCCCTCGTCGTCGAAGCGCAACCCGGGCAGCCCCTCCAGGGCCGCGGGAATCATCAGCTCCGAGGGCTTGCCCACCGGTAGCTGCGGCAGGAACGGGATGTCCATCGACAGGGCCACCTGGAGCCCCAGCTCCACCTGCGTGTGCGGCAGGCTGCCGATGCCCGTGGTGGCACAGGCGGGCAGGAGCTGGACGGCTCGGCGGATGTTGGGCGCGTTCATGGCGGGCGAGTCTACCCGCTCCCCCCACGCGCGGGGCGGCTCGGGATGGCCTGGGCGCCGGCTCCACCTCGCCCCGTCCGATTCCATCCTTCCCAGGGGCCCCCAGGGCGCCCGGTGGAGGAGGGACACGGCATGGCACTCCCGATTTGGCGGACAGGCATCCTGGCGACGACCCTGTGGGCCGTCCCCTCGCTCGCCCAGGACGTCCCTCGCAAACGTCAGCAGCCCGCGCCGGACTTCGGGGCCCCCGGCCTCACCGTCCGCAGCGGCCTGTCCCTCTACACCGGCAACCTGGGCGCGCAGACCGGGCTGGGGACCTTCTTCGCCCTCCAGGCGGATGCCCAGGTCCTGAAGGCGCTGGGCGTGGAGGCGGGCTACGAGGGCTCCGCCAACGGCTTCGCGGACATCCCCAACGCCACGCTGTGGCGCCACAACGTGAGCGCCGTGGCCAAGCTGGGGCCCACCGTCCGCGAGCGCTGGAAGCCCTTCCTGGGCGCGGGCGTGGGCGTCAGCTTCCTGGACCCGACCGCCGAGGCCAACCGCGACGGCTTCGACGACACCTTCATCGCCGAGTTCCCGCTCACCGCCGGGCTCGAGTACCGCTACAACGGCGTGACGGCGGGCGCGAGGGCCACCTTCCGCGTCCTGACCGGCGGCGGCTGGGGGCCCCGCCACGAGGACGACGGGAACCTCTTCAACGCGGGGCTGAGCCTGGGAAGCCGCTTCTGAGGCGGCCTCCCGGGGGCGCGCCTCACGTCACGGAGAAGTACGACGCCTGCGGGTGGTGGAAGACGAGGGCGGAGACGGACGCCTCCGGCTCCATCATGCAGCCGTCGGTGAGCTGCACGCCGATCTCCTCCGGCCGCAGCGCGGCGAACAGCTTCGACTGGTCCTCCAGTCGGGGACACGCGGGGTAGCCGAACGAGTAGCGCTTGCCCGCGTACTCCGCGCGGAAGCGCTCCAGCATCGTCATGTCCGGCTTGTCCGGCGTGCCCCACATGCTGCGCAGCTGCGTGTGCAGCAGCTCCGCGTAGCCCTCCGCCGTCTCCAGCGCGAGCGCCTGCACCGCGTGCATCTTCAGGAACTCCCCCTTGGCCTTGAGCGACTCGGCCAGCTCGCGGATGCCCGAGCCCGCCGTCACCACGAACATGGCCACGTTGTCCGTCGGGACGCCCTTCTCCAGCGGGCGCAGGTAGTCCGACAGGCACAGGCCCCCGTCACGGTCCTGCCGGGGGAAGTCGAAGGAGGCGGCCTCCCGGCCCGTCGTCCCGTCGAAGAGCACCACGCGGTTGCCGTCCGCGCCGGCCTTGAAGAACTGGAACACGGCGCGCGCCTGCATGAGCCCGTCGCGCAGCAGGCCCTTGAGCTCCTCCACGGCCTCCTTGAGCGCGAGCGCCTTGCGGCCCTCCTCCGTCTTCGCCAGCTCCGCTTCCGCGGCCGTGCCCAGCGCGCGCGCCGAGCCGCGCAGGCCCAGGTGCCGCCCGTACAGCATGACCGGGTTGATGAACTTCCAGATGTGGTCCAGCGGCGTGTTGGTGAGCACGTGCCGGTCCCAGTCCGGCGCGGACGGCACCGTGTCCAGCACGCGGATCTCCGCGCTGCGCGGACGCACCACCACGGCCTCCGCCCGGGGGCGCTCCTTCACCTCCTGCGCCAGCTTCACCCGCCGCTCCGCCAGCTCGCCGCGGAGCCGCTCGTGCGAGGACGGGTCGACGATCTGCTTGGCCAGGTCCAGGCCGCTCATCGCGTCCTGCGCGTAGGCCACCGTGCCGCCGCCGTAGGCCGGGGCGATGTTGCGGTCCACGAAGTTGCGGCTCAGCGCCGCGCCGCCCACCAGGATGGGCGTCTCCACGCCCGCGCGCTTCAAGTCCTCCGCCGTCGCCACCATCTGGTGCGCGCTCTTCACCAGCAGGCCCGACAGGCCGAGGATGTCCGGCCGGTGCTCGCGCACCGCCTGCACCAGCTGCTCCGGCGGCACCTTGATGCCCAGGTTCACCACCTGGAAGCCGTTGTTGGCGAGGATGATCTCAACCAGGTTCTTGCCGATGTCGTGGACGTCGCCCTTCACCGTGGCGAGCACCACCTTGCCGCGCGTGGCCGTCTGGCTCGCGCTCATGTGCGGCTCGAGGAAGCCCACCGCCGCCTTCATCGACTCGGCGCTCTGGAGCACCTCCGCGACGATGAGCTCGTTGGCCGCGAACAGCCGCCCCACCTCGTCCATGCCCTTCATCAGCGGGCCGTTGATGATCTCCAGCGGCTTGTACTTCGCCAGCGCCAGCTCCAGGTCCGCGAACAGGCCGTCGCGCGTGCCCTCGATGATGTAGCGCTGCAGCCGCTCCTCCAGGGGCAGCGTGCTCACCTGCACCTTGGCCGCCTTGCGCTCGCGGAAGTGCGCGGCGAACGGCGTCACCGGGTCCTGCCCCCGGTTGTAGAGCAGGTCCTCCGCCAGCTTGCGCTCCTCCTCGGGCAGCGACGCGTAGCGCTCCAGCTTCTCCGAGTTGACGAGCGCCATGTCCAGGCCCGCCTGCACGCAGTGGTACAGGAACACGGAGTTGAGCACCTCGCGGCCCGCGGTGGGCAGGCCGAAGGACACGTTGGAGATGCCCAGCACCGTGCGGCACTGCGGGAAGCGCTGCTTGATGAGGCGCACGCCCTCCACCGTCTCCACGCCGCTGCCCGTGTACTGCGCGTCGCCGGAGGCGCACGGGAACACGAGCGGGTCGAAGTACAGGTCCTCCGCCTTCATGCCGTACTTCTTCGTCAACAGCTCGAAGGAGCGCTCGGCCACCGCCAGCTTGCGCTCGCGGGACACGGCCATGCCCGTCTCGTCGATGCAGCCCACCACCAGCGCCGCGCCGAAGCGGCGCGCCAGCGGCACCACCTTCTCGAAGCGCTCCTCCCCGTCCTCCAGGTTGACGGAGTTGATGATGGCCTTGCCCTGGCTGTACGTCAGGGCCATCTCGATGACGTCCTCGTCCGTGGAGTCGATCATCAAGGGCACGCGCACCTTCTTGACGACCACCTCCAGGAAGCGGCGCATGTCCTCCTTCTCCTCCCGGTCCGGGTTGGCCAGGCAGATGTCGATGACCTGCGCGCCGCGCTTCACCTGGGCGCGGGCAATCTCGGACGCGTCCTCCACCTGCCCCGCGACGATGAGCTCCTTGAACTTCTTGCTGCCGATGACGTTGGTGCGCTCGCCGACGATGACCGGGCGCAGCTCGTCCGTCACCTCCAGGAAGTCCACGCCCGACAGCGTCGAGCGCGAGCGGGCCGCGGCGACACGCGGCTTCAGCCCCTTCACCGCCTGCGCCAGCGCGCGGATGTGGCCCTCGTGCGTGCCACAACAGCCCCCCACCACGTTGAGCCAGCCCTGCTCACAGAAGCGCGTGAGCGAGCGGGCGATCATCTCCGGCGTCTCCAGGTAGTGCCCGTTCTCGTCCGGCAGGCCCGCGTTGGGGACACACGACACCGGCGCGGACGTCAGCGCGGACAGCGACCGGAGGTGGTCCGTCATGAAGTCCGGGCCGGTGGCGCAGTTGAGCCCCAGGTACAACAGCTCCACGTGCTCCAGCGACGCGGCCAGGCTCTCCACGCTCTGCCCCGCGAGCATCGTGCCCATGGGCTCGATCGTCCCGGACACCGCCACCGGCAGCGAGTAGCCCAGCTTGCGGAACGCGCGCTGGATGCCCAGCAGCGCCGCCTTGATGTTGCGCGTGTCCTGGGCCGTCTCCACCAGCAGGTAGTCGGAGCCGCCCAGCGCGAGCCCCTCCGCCTGCACGGCGAAGTTGTCCACCAGCTCCTCGAAGGTGATGCCACCCGTCACGCTGATGGCCTTCGTGGTGGGGCCCACCGAGCCCGCCACCCAGCGCATGCGCCCGTCGCGCGCCTCGGCCGCCTCCGCCGCCTTGCGCGCCAGCCGCGCGGAGGCCTCGTTGATTTCGAGCGCCTTGTGCCCCAGGCCGAACTCGTTGAGCACCACCGGCGTGCCACCGAAGCTGTCCGTCTCCGTCACGTCCGCGCCCGCCGCGAAGTAGCGCGCGTGGATGTCCTCGATGACGTCCGGCCGCGTCAGCACCAGGTGCTCGTTGCAGCCCTCGTACTCCGGCCCACCGAAGTCGGCCGCCTTGAGGTCCTTGTTCTGCAACAGCGTGCCCATGGCGCCGTCGAGCACCAGCACGCGCTCGCGCATCGCGACGCGCAGCGCCTCCACGCGACGTCCATTCTCCCCGGGCGGGGGCGGAAGCACTGCGGCGGAATGGGTCGTCATGATGGCTTGACTCCGGTCAACAGGAAGACGCGGAAGGGGCTCGCCCCGTCACGCGCGTGCGTCTCTCGGGAGAGGGACTGGAAGCCCTGCTCGCGCAGCGCCCCCTCCAATCCCTCGGGAACGAAGCCCAGGTGGCGGTGGCCCAGCCGCTCCACCACCCAGCGCTCGTCGTGCGGCATCAACTCCAACAGCACCAGCCGGCCGCCCGGCTTGAGCAGGCGCGCGGCCTCCGCCAGCACCGCGGCCGGGGACTCCACGTGGTGCAGGCTCTGCGAAATCACCACCAGGTCCATCCGCCCCGCCCCGAGCGACAGCCGCTGCAGGTCCTCGCAGAGGAAGGTGACGTTGGTGGCCTCCTCGCGACCGGCGCGCTCCCTCGCCTGCGCCAGGGCCTCCGCGTTCTGGTCGATGGCCCACACGTGCCGCGCCCACCGGGCGATGGCCACGCTCAGGACGCCCGTGCCGCAGCCGAAGTCCGCCACGTCCAACGGCGGGAGCAGCGACGCCAGGGCGCCCGCCCACAGGAACCACGACTGGCCCGGCTCCAACAGCCGCTCGTTGAGCGCCTGCCGGTCCTCACGCGCGCGGAGCAGGTCCTTCAGCCGGGCGGAGTCCCCCGCCTCGTCCTCCGCCTCGCGCGCCAGGCGGATGAGCGGCCAGCGGGCGTCCTCCCCGTCCAGCGCGAGCGAGTAGTAGCTGTAGCCCGCCTGCCGCTCCTCGCGGATGAGCCCCAGCCCCTTGAGCTTGCCCAGGTGGTGCGACACCGACGACTGCGCCACCCCCACCAGCGACACCAGTTCCGTCACGTTCAGCGGCGCCTCCGACACCAACCGGAGGATGCGCAGCCGCGTCGGGTCGCCCAGCGCCCGGAAGGATTGGGACAGCGTCTCCATATCGCCGCATCAACATACGTCGATACCGGGCCTGATGACCAGTGGACTTTCGACGCGCTGCATGGCGGCCACCGGACAGTGGTAGATGTGGGACATGGCGTCTCCCACTCTGCATCAGCTCCTCGAAGGCAAGCGGTTCGGCCTGGTCCTCTCCGCCGGTTACTTCGGCTTCTATGGGCACGCCGGCTTCCTCAAGGGGCTGGCGGGCGCGGGGCTCAAGCCCCAGGCGTACGCGGGGACGTCCGCGGGGGGCATGGTGGCGGCGTACGCGGCGGCGGGCATGCCGGTGCACGCCATCGAGGAGCTGGTGCTGCGGCAGACGCGGGCCAACTTCTGGGACCCGGACCCGATTGGCGCGGTGCTCAACGCGGACTCCAGCGGCCACGGGCTGACGGGCCTGCTCAAGGGCGAGCGCTTCCGGCGGCTCCTGGAGGACACCCTGGGCGTGCGCCACTTCGAGGACCTGCCCACGCCGCTCCTGCTGGTGGGCGCCAACCTCACGCTGGGCACACACGAGGTCTTCACCTCCGGCGAGCTGGCGCCGCGCGTCCACGCCACCTGCGCGTACCCGGGCCTGTTCCGCGCCGTGCCGCTGGACGGCAACCTGTATTGGGACGGCGGGCTCGTGGACAAGGCGCCCGCGCTGTCGCTGCACGACAGCGACATCGGCAAGGACCTGGACGCCATCCTCGTGCACTTCCTGCCCAGCAAGACGCGCAAGGTGGTGGGCGGCCCGCTGGCGTACGCGCAGGGCCTGGCGGCGGGCTCGGCCGCGCTGCGCCGCGACCACTTCCGGCTCCAGCTCCAGCTGCTGGACGGGCGACAGGTCCCCGTCTACGTCGTCGTCTCCAACCTGCCCCCGGTGACGCCCACCACCATGGAGCGCGGCTTCGACGCGCTGGACCAGGCGCGACTGTCCGCGGAGGTCGCCCTCTCGCGGCCGCCCGTGCCCTTCGCCCAGGCGCAGTGGTGAAGCCGCGGCCTACGTGCTCGCCGCGCGGGTGACGGGGAGCCGGCGCAGGACACGCTGGCGCACATCCTCGATGAACGCCTGCTTCTGCTCGGCGCTGGCTCCCGCCTCGAAGCGCAGGCCCAGGCCCTCCGCCACGGCCTCCAGGTAGAGGCCACACGCGTCCTGGGCGGTGCCCCTCCGGTCGACGAACAGCGCGCGGCACGGCGGGCAGTAGTTCACCACCCACACGCGCTCGCCGTCGGGGATGTCGACCTCGACGGGGCCGCCGTCGAACGCGTCCTCGTCGAACGGGCGGATGGCCCAGATGCCCAGGCGATCTCCGTCGTCCATGAGCAGCTCGCGGTAGTTGAGCCCCGGCTGGAACTCCCACGCGCCCCAGTCGTACCTCGCCAGCAGGGTCTGGACCCGGCGCGCGCGGCCCCGCGCGTCCTCGAAGTCCTCCGGGGCCCCGGGCGCGTCGGCCTCGCGGAAGAAGAACAGGTCCAGCACGGCCTCGTCGTTGCCGATGCCGGACTCCTCACACTCCTGGCCTCGCGCCTCCCCACAGTCATAGCTGGTGGGGGTGTCGCAAACGCTGCAGCGGTAGTCGTGGACGCCCATGTGGCCCCGAGCCTAGCAAGGCCCGGGGCCCACACGCGCGACGCGGCCCGTCACCGCGCGCCGTAGCGCCGGTGGTCCACCATCAGGCAGCGGTCCTGCACCACCTGGATGCCCGCGCGCGCCAGCTTCTCCGCCGCCGAGTCGTTGCGGATGCCGGACTGGAACCACACCACCCTGGGCTTCTTGGCGATGATGTCGTCCACGTGCGCGTCGATGTCCTGGGGGCGCCGGAAGACGTCCACCACGTCCACCTCGCCGGGCACGTCCACCAGCCGCCGGTACACCGGCGCGCCCAGGATGTGCGTCACGTCCGGGTAGTAGACGGGCACCGGCACCACCTCCACGCCCGCGCGCGCCAGGTAGTCCGGCACGTAGAAGGCGGGCTGGCCCGACTGCTGCTCCGTCTTCATGCCCAGCACCGCCACGCGCCGGGCGTGCTTCACCACGCGCGCCACGCCCGCTTCGTCGTGGATGAGGTTGTCTTCCCAGCTCATCGCGCCTCCTCTTGCAGTCCCTGCGCTCGCGACTCCGTCGCCACCGTCCACGCCGCGCCGTCCACGCGCGCCTTCACCGTGAGCTCGCGGCTCACCGGCACGAAGCGCCCGTAGGCCACCACCTGCGTCCCCTCGCACGTCACGCCCGGCGTCAGCTCCGGACGCCCCGCCGCCACCCACGCGTCCGTCAGCTCGTCCGGCGCGTCCTCCGCCAGCGCGTCCAGACACCGGAAGCCCAGCACCACCGCGTCACCGTACTCGGTATCCCGCGTGCCTTGCACCGTGCGCTCCAGCACGTACGCCAACTGCACCCCGGCGCCCACCGGCAGCACCTCCACCGCCCACGTCCGCTGTCCCTCGGAGAGGTTTCGCTGGAGCAGGCCGCCGTACTTCGCCTCCCACTCGCGCCGCGTACGCGCCTCCAGGGCCTCCGGCGCGAAGAAGCGCTCCAGCGCCTGCGCCGTGGGCCCCGCCGGCACCACTTGACGCACCGCGTCCTGCGCGGCCTCCGGGGACACCAGCTTGATGAAGGCGCCGTCCGCGGCCAGCCGGAGGCGCAGGGTGAAGCGGGACAGCACGTCATCCACCCACGTCTCCACCTCCGCCCCGCCGCGCGTCTGTCGCGAGCGCGTCACCGCCTGCGTCAGGAGCCAGCCGCCGTCGGCCGGGGTGAAGCGGGACTCGGTGGTCAGCTCCGCCTCCTCGCGCAGCACGGAGCCGTCGCGCTCCACGGCGCGGCTGGCGCGCTGGGATTCGGTGAGGACCCGGTCCACGGGCGGCCGGAAGTCGAGCCGCACCGCGCGCGTCGCCGGGAGCGCGGCGGCCACCGTCAAGGGCGGCCGCGCCCCCTTGCCACGGCAGGCGGAGGTCAGGGACAGCAACACACAGCACACCAGGAGGCAGGGACGCATGCGCCCGCGAACGCTGGCAGAATCCGCCGGCGCCCGCGAGCGCTTCCGCACCACCCTCCCACGAGGTGTCTCAGGGGTGGCGCGACTGGCCGTCCGGCGCGCCCTCCACCAGGTCCCGGCCGATGTTGCTCCGGTCCCTCCGGGCGCCGTCGTCGTCGGGCAGGTTGCCGCTCGCCGCCCGCCGCGACGCCTCCGCCAGGTCGCGTTGCACGTCCTCTTTCGACGCGTACTCCGTGCGCGGCAGGCACTTGAGCACGTTGATGATGGTGACGGGCGCGTCGCCGTCCTCGGCGGACTCCACGAGCTCCTCCCGCGTCGCCGGGTAGTCCACCGCGTCGAGATGCGGGGTGATGGAGCGCCCGGGGTCCTCCGCCGTTCCGAAAGCCATCGTCCTTCCGCCTTTCTGCCCGGCCGTCGCGGGTCGGGCGCGCCTCCAGTGGCTGCTCCAAACGTGGGGATGGCCTCCGCGTCCGACCACCTGGCCGTCCCCCTCTCCGCCCCCGCCCGGCCAGGGGAACAGCCGCCCGGGGCGTTTGCCGGTAGAGTCCCCCCTCCGTCGCCATCCGCCGTCCGGAGCCCTCTTCCATGCCCGCCGCATCCCTGCTGCTCGCCTGGCTCGTCACCGCCGCCCCCACCCCTCCGGCCTCCGCCGCGCCCCGGGACATCTACGCGCTCGACGACGACGCCTTCGTCGCCCAGGCCCAGCGGGACCTCGCGCAGTTGGAGCGCTACGCCCAGGGCCTGCGCCGGCTGCAGGAGGACGTGAAGCAGTCGCGCGCGGTCTACGCGCAGAAGCAGAGCGTGCCGTACACGCCGGACCAGAAGCAGCTCCTGCTCACCACGTGGGCCGCCTTCTTCGACTACTTCGTCTCCACGGAGGTCATCCGCCAGCGCTACTGGGACTTCCTGAAGGTGCCCGCGCTCACCCAGCCGAAGAAGCACGCCTGGGGCTTCCTGCTCACCCACGGCGCGCTCACCACGGAGCTGGCCCACGGCCTCACCTACGCGGACGTCACCGGGGGCCGCAAGCAGTTGGAGGTGCTGCTGGACGAGCCCACCCCCGAGCACGGCCTGCCCGCGCGCGCCTTCGCCCGCTTCAAGGAGAAGGTCATCCATGTCGCCACCACCACGCAGTTGTACACCGGTGACATGTACAAGGAGCAGTTGCGCCCACTGCTGGTGAAGGCCGGGGCGCTGGACTCGCCGCGCGTGCCGTGGCTGCTCCAGGAGATGAAGCTCAACAGCGAGGTGGCCCGGGGCCTGCTCCAGAAGCGCGGCGCCACGCTCTTCGCCAAGGCCGCCGCGGACATCACCCAGGACTCCGCGCAGCGCGCCTTCTTCCCCGTGCAGCGCGCGGTGGCCGAGTGGATGGGCGACACCCGCGTGCACCGCGTGGGCGAGCCGCTCATCACCCGCGAGCAGGTGATGGCGGTGCTCGCGCGCATGGAGCCGGGCGACATCCTGGTGGCGCGGCAGAACTGGTATCTGTCCAACATCGGCCTGCCGGGCTTCTGGCCCCACGCGGAGCTGTACGTGGGCACGCCCCCGCAACTGGCCGCGTACCTCGACGACGACGCGGAGGTGAAGGCGTGGGTGGCCACCCTGCCCGGCGCCCCCGCCACCTTCACCGCGCACCTGGCCCAGGCCTTCCCCGCCAAGTGGGCGGAGTACGCAGGCAAGGACGCGCACGGAGACCCCATCCGCATCATCGAGTCCATCAGCGAGGGCGTGTCCTTCACCGGCCTGGAGCACGGCATGCGCGTGGACTACCTGGGGGTGATGCGGCCCCGCCTGTCACGCCTGGACAAGGCGCGCGCCATCCTCCGCGCCTTCACCTTCCAGGGCCGCCCGTACGACTTCGACTTCGACTTCTTCTCCGACCAGACGCTGGTGTGCACGGAGCTGGTGTGGAAGTCCTATGCGCCGGCCAAGGACACGCGCGGCCTGTCCATCCCCCTGGTCAGCGTGGCCGGCCGGCGCACCCTGCCCGCCAACGAGCTGGTGCGCCTGTTCGACGCGGAGTACGGCAAGCCGGACCGCCAGCTCGACTTCGTCGCCTTCCTGGACGGAAGAGAGGGCCAGGGCGACGCGAAAGAGGCGGACGAGGCCGCATTCCGTTACAGCTACCGCCGCGCCAAGTGGGACATCGCCCAGGAGTAGACACTCACATGACGGAAGAACTGGCCCACACCCTGCTCGAGCTGTCCGGCCCCCTCTTCGAGCGGATGATTGCGCAGCAGCAAGCCAAGGTGCTGCGCCTGGCCCGCGAGGCCGTCCCCAACATCACCCCCGAGGAGGTCCGCAACCCCCATGACTTCCCGCAACTCAAGGAACACCCGACCTTCGAATTCGAGGACGGGCTGCTGGCGGGGTTGATTGCGGCCCAAATGGCGCTCCGCGCGGAAATCAAGGGGAGGCTGCCCTATGAGCCACCGACCTTCTGATGCTCGGCCGCCTGCCTTTGCCGTCCGTCCCGGTGTGGGTTAGTGGTTGCCGCCGTGAGCATCCCCTCAGGATTCAGCCCGCCGCTGGCCCGTGAACGGTTGGTGTCGGCGCTGGCCGCGGAGCCGCCCCGCCTGGACCTGGCGGCGCTGGCCATCGCGACGCTGCAACAGCCGGAGCTGGACGCCTCGGCGTGCCTGCACGTCCTGGACGTGCTCGCGTGCCGGGTGCAGGTGGAGATGGAGCGGCTGACGGACCGGGGCGAGGCGCTGGCGCCGCTGAGGGCGTTGCGCCACGTGCTGTCGGACATCGAGGGCTTCCGCGGCAACGCGGAGGACTACCACGCGCCGGAGAACAGCTTCCTGGACCAGGTGCTGGAGCGGAAGGTGGGCCTGCCCATCACCCTGTCGGTGGTCTACCTGGAGGTCGCGCGGCGCGCGGGCATCCCCCTGTACGGCGTGCCGTTCCCCGGGCACTTCCTGGTCGCGCACGACGCGGGAGACCACAAGCTGGTGATGGACCCGTTCCACGACGGCGACATCCTCACCGAGCACGGCTGCGAGGAGCTGCTCAAGCGCGTGGCCCCCCAGCTCAAGTTCGACCGGGCGATGCTGGCGCCCGCGCCCGTGGAGCTGATCGCCTACCGCATGCTGTCCAACCTGCGCCGCGTGTACCTGGGCCGCGAGGACCAGGAGCGGGGGTTGGCGGTGGTGGACCTGCTGCTGCTGCTGGCGCCGGACCACCCGGGGGAGCTGCGCACGCGCGCGGGGCTCCTGGCCAACCTGGGCGCCTACCGCGCCGCGCTGCGCGACGTGGAGCGGTGCCTGGAGCTGTCGCCGGAGGCGCCGGACCGCGAGCGCCTGGAGCTGACCGCCCGCGAGCTGCGAGAGCGCGCCTCGCTGCTCAACTGACGCGAGGGGCCCCTCCCCGGGCCCCGCACCGCCGAGAAAGGCCTTCGTCCATGTCCACGACCGTGAAGCCCTGGCCGCGCCTGCGCCGGGGGTTGGAGCACGACTACCGGGTGCTGAAGGTGCGCGAGGACCGCTGGGTGGACCCTCGCACCCACCAGGAGCACGGGCGGGTGAACCTGGACTGCGCGGACTGGGTCAACGTCATCGCGGTGACGCCCGACGAGCAGCTCGTCCTGGTGCGCCAGTTCCGCTTCGGCGTGGGCGCGACGACGCTGGAGGTACCCGGCGGCATGGTGGACCCGGGCGAGGCCCCGGCCGCCGCCGCCGCGCGCGAGCTGGAGGAGGAGACGGGCTACGTGGCGGGCCGGCTGGTGCCGCTGGGCGCCGTCCACCCCAACCCCGCCATGCAGACCAACCAGTGCTTCAGCTTCCTGGCGCTCGACTGCGTGAAGGCGCATGCGGGCCAGCAGGACGAGGGCGAGGACATCGCCGTGGAGCTGCACCCGCGCGCGGACCTCCCCCGGCTCGTGCTGGAGGGCCACATCACCCACTCGCTGGTGGTGGTGGCGTTCTTCCTGGAGCGGCTGCGCGCGGAGGTCGCCCGGTAGCAGCGGGGCCCGCCTGACGCCTCAGCGGCGTTCGCAGCCGCAACCGCACGCGTCGAAGAAGGGCGTCTCGCCCGGCGCGCAGACGAACAGGGTGAGCTTGCAGCTCTTCGGGTCGGTGGAGATGGAGCGCCGGCCCGCGCCGCTGGCGCAGCGGGGGCGCGCGTCCTCGGCCACGAGCGTGCGCGCGCCGGTGGACTCCTCCCCGGAGAAGACGCCACACCCCGTGGCGAGGACCGCGGCGAACACCGCCAGGGTGGAACCGGACCGCCTGACGATGTGCACCTGCCCGACCTCCTCCACGGCCCCTCGCGTCCGCGCCCGTGGGAAGCCCAATCTGGTGGCCGTCCCCGACAAGGGGGAAGCCCCGGAGGGCACGGCCTCAGGCAGGGGCGTGCGCGGGGCCACAGTCGCGGCGTCGGGGGGTGGACAGCCCTCCACCACCCGGGCCGGCGGTCTCGGCGGCCCCACCGGGCATGCGGGCCACCGCGAGGTCAGGACGGACCGGACTCGCGCTCCCAGGTCCCCGAGCGTCCCCCCGACTTGTGCTCGAGCTGGACGGCGTCGAGCACCATGCCGCGGTCCAGGCTCTTGCACATGTCGTAGACGGTGAGGGACGCCGCGCACGCGGCGGTGAGGGCCTCCATCTCCACGCCGGTGCGGTCCACCGTGCGCACCGCGACGCGCACCGCCAGGCCCGCGTCGACGGGGGACACCGTCACCTCCACGCCGGACAGGGCGATGGGGTGGCACAGGGGGATGAAGTCCGGGGTGCGCTTGGCGGCCATGATGCCCGCCAGCCTCGCGGCGGCGAGCACGTCGCCCTTCTCCACCGTGCCCGCGAGGATGCGCTCGCGCGTGGACGACTGCATGCGCAGCAGCGCCGTGGCCACCGCGACGCGCTCCGTCTTCGGCTTGTCGCCCACGTCCACCATCTTCACGGACGCACCGCCTTCGCAACGGCCTGGAGCAGGTCGTCGGCGATGTCGTCCGGGTCCTCCAGGCCCACGGAGACGCGGATGAGGTTCTCGCGGATGCCCGCCGCCTCGCGCTCCTGGGGCGTGAAGCGGCGCGCGCTGGCGCTGGCCGCGTGCATCACCAGCGTGCCCACGTCGCCCAGGGACGGGCCCGGCAGGCACAGCGCCAGCGCCTCGAGGAAGCGCATGCACCGCTCGCGCCCCACCCCGCGAATCTCGAAGGAGACCATGGGGCCGAAGCCGCCCTGGAGCATGCGCCCCGCCACCGCGTGGTCCGGGTGCGAGGCCAGGCCCGGGTAGATGACGCGCTCCAACAGCGGCGAGTCCGCCAGCCGCCGCGCCACCTGGGCCGCGTGCTCGACGTGGGCCTTCATCCGCACCGGCAGGGTGCGCAGGCCGCGCAGCGTGAGCCACGCCTCGAACGGGCCCAGCACGTCGCCGGCGAGCACCCGCGCGGCGCGCAAGGGGGCGATGCGCGCGTTCGACCCGCTCACCGTGCCGCCCAGCGCGTCGCTGTGGCCATTGAGCCACTTGCTGGTGGACTGCACCGCGTAGTCCGCGCCCAGCTCCAGCGCGCGCTGCCCCACGGGCGAGGCGAACGTCGCGTCCACCGCGAAGGCCGCGCCCACCGCGTGGCTCGCCTCGGCCAGGGCCTTCAGGTCCGGCACGCGCAAGAGCGGGTTGGTGATGCTCTCCGCCAGGACCAGCCGCGGCTTCAGCTCGCGGAGGCGCGCGGGGGCGGAAGGGTCCGCCAGGTCGAGCGCATGCAGCTCCACGCCCAGCACGGCGCACAGGTTCTTGTAGAGCGCGCGCGTGACGCCGTAGCCGTCCGCGGGCATGGCCAGCCGGTCTCCGGCCCGGAAGCCCTGCGCCTCGAAGAGCGAGCGCAGCGCGGCCATGCCGCTGGCGTACGCCACGCAGGCCTCGGCGCCCTCCAGCGCGGCCACCGCCGTCTCCAACAGCGTGGTGTTGGGCGCGCTGATGCGGGCGTAGGCGTAGTCCTTGCCGTCCAGCGCGGCGTCCAGGTCGTCGCTGCTGTCGAACCAGTTCACCGCCGCCGGGTGGATGGCCGGCGAGACGGGGATGGCCTTGCTCCCGGTGAGGCGGTTACCGGCGTGCACCGCCACCGTCTTCAGCTTCGTGCTCATGGGGCTCTTCTTCCGTCGTCCGCGGGTCGATGAGACGGGGGCCGGCCCACGCGTGGTGGAGCCGGCCCCTGGATGTCCTGCTTGCGCTGCGGTGTCCGCCAGCGCGCGCGGCTACTCGCCGTGCTCGATGAGCCAGCGCTCCGCGTCGATGGCCGCCATGCAGCCGGTGCCGGCGGCGGTGATGGCCTGACGGTAGTAGCTGTCCTGGACGTCGCCACACGCGAACACGCCCGGGATGTTGGTGCGGGTGCTGCCCGCCACCGTCTTCAGGTAGCCGCCCTGGTGCGTCTCCAGCACGCCCTGGAACAGCTCCGTGTTCGGCGTGTGACCGATGGCCACGAACAGGCCCGTCACGTTGAGCAGCTGGCTGTCGCCCGTCTTCAGGTTGCGCACCACCGCGCCCGTCATCCCCTTGGCGTTGCCCACGACCTCCTCCACCGCGGAGTTCCACAGGAAGGAGATCTTCGGGTTGTTCAGCGCGCGCTCCTGCATGACCTTGGACGCGCGCAGCGAGTCGCGGCGGTGGACGAGGGTGACGTGCTTGACGATCTTCGCCAGGTACGTCGCCTCCTCCATGGCCGTGTCGCCGCCGCCCACGACGATGACGTCCTGGTTCTTGAAGAACGCGCCGTCACACGTGGCGCACGCGGACACGCCCCGGTTCTTGTAGGTGTCCTCGCCCTTGACGCCCAGCCACTTGGCGGTGGCGCCCGTGGAGATGATGACCGTCTCCGAGCGGTAGCTGACGCTCTCTCCCTCGATGAGGAAGGGGCGCTTGCTGAAGTCCACCTTCACCACGTTCTCCATGTGGATGACGGTGCCGAAACGCTCCGCCTGCTTCTGGAAGCGCTCCATGAGCTCCGGACCGGTGATGGCCTCCGGAAAGCCCGGATAGTTCTCCACGTCCGTGGTCACCATCAGCTGGCCGCCAGGCACGCGCTGAGGGTGGTCCAGCGTGGGACCGCCCGCGAACACCACCGGTTGCAGGTTGGCACGAGCGGCATAGATGGCCGCGGTGTAGCCCGCCGGCCCCGAGCCGATGATGGTCACCTTGTTGATCTTCTCCTCCGCCACGGTGGCTCCTCCCTCTCCTGATTGAGGCCGCGAAGGTACCAGAGGCCCTCGGGCGCGTGATACGAAGCTGGCCTCATGGATGCCGAGCTCCTCAAGAAGGTTGCGCTGTTCGAGGGTTTGACCCAGGGACAGCTCGCCAAGGTGGCGCAACTCGGCCACTCCAGGGACTACCCGGCGGGCGCCTTCTTGTTCCGCGAGGGGGAGGTCGGCCACGAGATGTTCGTCCTCTCCCAGGGCAAGGTCCGCATCTCCAAGACGGTGCCCGGCATCGGCGAGGAGGCGCTCGCCATCCTGGAGCCCGGCCAGTATTTCGGCGAGATGGCGGTAATCGAGGACTCCCCCCGCTCGGCGGACGCCATCGCCCATGTGAGCTGCCAGGTCTGGGTCATCGAAAGGTCCAAACTGGACCAGCTGATGTTCACCGACAAGGACCTGGCGTACGTGCTGCTGTGGACGTTCGTGCGGACCCTGAGCGAGCGGCTTCGCGAGACGAACGACAAGATCAAGGCCTTCTTCGCCCTCTCCCGCTTCTGAGCCCCCACTCGGCGCCCCGCCCCTGCGGGCCATGGGGACCGTCCAGCGGGTGGGCCTTCCACGCACAAGTCGAGACGGGTCGGTCTCCGGCGCTCCGAGTCGAGCGAGCGGGCACGTGCCTTGCTCTGCCCTGTCCGTGACAGGTGGGCGGCGGCGGGGTGGTGCATGGGCGGGGCGTGCGAGGGCGGCGGGGTCGTGGGCGAGGGGTCGGTGAGGGGCGAGTCCCCCGGCGACGTGGAGCAGGCGCGCGAGCGGCTGTTCCGGCTGGGGGCGCAGGCCCTCACCGACCCGGAGCTGTTGTGGATGGTGTGGGGCGGCGCGGCGGCGCGGGCGCGGGAGGGGCTCGTGGCCCCGGGGGCGCTGCTGGCGCGTGTCGGCGGGCTGCGGGCGCTGACGCAGGCGGAGCCGGTGGAGCTGTGCGGCATGCCGGAGGTGGGGCCCACGCGCGCGGCGCGGCTGTTGGCGGCGCTGGAGCTGGGGCGGCGCGTGCAGCGCTCCCCGGAGCGGCGGCCGAAGCTGCGCACGCCGCGGGAGATCCACGCGTACCTGGGGCCGCTGTTGGGGGCGCTGCGGCGCGAGGTGTTCCACGTCCTGTGCTTCAACGCGCGCAACGTGCTGGTGCACGACGCGCGCGTGGCGGAGGGCACCATGAACGCGTGCCCGGTGGACCCGCGGGAGGTGTTCACCGCGGCGCTGGTGTCGAGGGCCACCGCCATCGTCCTGGCGCACAACCACCCGTCGGGAGACCCGGAGCCGAGCGTGCAGGACGTGGCGCTGACGCGGCACCTGATGTCGGCGGCGCGGCTGCTCAACCTCAAGGTGCTGGACCACGTGGTGGTGGGGGATGGGCGCTACGTGTCGCTCCTGGAGCGGGGGCTGATGCCGGAGGCGGACTTGGAGGCGGGGCGTGCATGGGGCGCGGCTGGAGGGGACTGATGATGGTGGGGAGCGTGGTGGGGTCGAGCGGGGCGGTGCAGGTGGACGTGCTGGAGGACGCGCGGGCCCGGGTGGTGTGGCTGGAGACCGGCCAGTCCTGCACGGTGGAGCGGCACACGCTTCCGGCCGACGTGCGCGAGGGGGACGTGGTGGTGGACGGGCGGACGGAGCCGGAGGCGACGGCGCTGAGGCGCCTGGAAGTGGCCCTGAGGAGGGCCCGCCTGGCCGTCCCCGTGCCACCGGGGCTGGAGCTGTGAGGGACGGCATGGGGCCGTTTCCGTTGACGGCCGGGCCAGGATGGTGAACATGCGCGCGATGCCGTTGACCCTGCCCTATCTCGAGCAAGCCCAGCAGGGTCTGGTGCGCCACTTCGGCCTGTCGACGTTCCGGCCGGGGCAGGCGGAGGTCATCTCCACCGTGCTGAGCGGTCGCAACACGGTGGTGGTGATGCCCACGGGCGCGGGCAAGAGCCTGTGCTACCAGCTACCGGCCACGCTGCTGCCGGGGCTGACGCTGGTGGTGTCACCGCTCATCGCGCTGATGAAGGACCAGGTGGAGCAGCTCGCCGCGCGGGGCATCTCCGCCACCTTCATCAACTCCTCGCTGACGGACCTGGAGCGCGCGGAGCGGATGCGCCGGCTGCGCGCGGGTGAGTACAAGCTCCTGTACGTGGCGCCGGAGCGCTTCCGCAGCCCGAGCTTCGTGCAGACGATCCAGGACGTGGGCGTGGACCTGTTCGCCGTGGACGAGGCGCACTGCATCTCGCAGTGGGGCCACGACTTCCGGCCGGAGTACGCGCAACTGGGGCAGGTGCGAAAGCGCCTGCGGCCTCCGCGCACGGTGGCCCTCACCGCCACGGCCACGCCGGAGGTGCGCGCGGACATCATCCGCGTGCTGCTGATGAAGGAGCCCCGGGAGTTCGCCATGGGGTTCGACCGGCCCAACCTCTTCCTGGGCAAGCAGGAGGTGGGCGGGGACTCGGACCGGCACGAGGCGTGCTCGCGGCTGGCGCAGTTGGGTGGCAGCGGCATCATCTACTGCTCCACGCGCCGGGCGGCGGAGGGCGTGTTCTCGGAGCTGCACGCGCGCAAGGTGAAGGCGGTGCTGTACCACGCGGGCATGGACGACGACGCGCGGCGCCGGGCCCAGGACACGTTCATGTCCGGGCAGCAGGCGGTGGCGGTGGCCACCAACGCCTTCGGCATGGGCATCGACAAGCCGGACATCCGCTTCGTCGCGCACGCCAACATCCCCCGCGCCGTGGAGGCGTACTACCAGGAGATTGGCCGTGCGGGGCGCGACGGCGGGGACGCGCGGGCGGTGCTGCTGTTCAACCACTCCGACGTGTTCACCCAGGAGCGGCTCATCCAGGGCAACCACCCGTCGGAGGCGGTGCTCGCGGACGTGTGGAGCGTGCTGCAGTCCGTGGAGGAGTTCGAGAAGGGCGTGCACGCGCTGGCCGGCATGGTGAACGCCAGCGAGTTCGAGATCTCCGCCGCGCTGCGCATCTTCGAGCGGGACGGGAAGCTGGAGCGCGGAGGCCGGGGCGAGGGCGAGCACGGGGTGACGTTGACGGAGAAGGCCCCCGCCGCGACCCCTCACGCGCCGGACGCGCAGCGGCTGCTCAAGTCGCTGCTGGAGACGTTCCCCGTGGGGCGGCAGGTCACCACGGAGCTGCCCATCCTCGCGCGCCGCACGGGGCTGTCGGTGGACGAGGTGCGCCACGCGCTGGGCCTCCTGGAGAAGTCCGGCGTGGCGAAGGTGCGGCGGCCCTTCTCCGGACGCTCCATCCGCGCCCTGGCGCGCGTGCCCTTCCGCGAGCTGGGCATGGACCTGAGCCGCGTGCGCGAGCAGGAGCGACAGAACCTGCAGCTCCTGCGGCGGATGACGGACTACGCCTACGCGGACCGGGACCAGCGCTGCCGCCGGGGCACCCTGCTGCGCTACTTCGGCCAGGAGGGCGTGGAGGCCTCCTGCGGCAACTGCGACGTGTGCGCGCCCGGGAAGATGCCCACGCTGCTGCCGGGGGGCCCCGCCGCCGCGCGGGCCCGGTCCGCCGCGGCGGCCGCGCCGGTGACGAACTACAGCGAGCTGGCCTCCACGGAGCTGCGGCGCTGGCGCAAGGAGCTGTCGAAGGACCTGGGGGTCGCGCCCTTCATCATCTTCAACGACGCCACGCTCCTGGGGTTGGCGGCGGCGCTGCCCATCGACCGGGAGTCCTTCCTCACGGTGAAGGGCACCGGGGAGAGCCGGTGGGAGCGCTTCGGGCCCAAGGTGGTGGAGATCTGCCTCATGGCCCGCGCCGCGGGTCATGAACCCCAGGCCGCGCCCATGAGCCCCGGGCGCGCCCGCAAGCCCCGCGTGCGCAGGGCGGGGAGCGGGGACTGAGGAACGGCGGGGCGGCCGCTACGGCCCCCCGTGCCGGCGCGCCGCGCTCCGGGCGAGGAGGTAGCGCAGGCCGCCCATCAGCGTGCCCACCACCAGGGCGAGCAGGAAGATGACCACCACCGTGGTGACGCCGAAGACGAGGCGCACGCCGAACTCCGGGATGTGCCCGGAGAAGAAGGCGGCGCGCAGCGGCTCCATGGCGCCCACCAGCTCCAGCGCCCGGGCGGGCAGCGAATCCAACGAGAGCGACAGTCGCTGGAGGAAGCGCGAGGGCCAGCGGTTGAGGGCGATCTCCACCACGAGCCCCACCAGCAGGTAGAGCACCGACAACAGGAAGGCGTTGCCCCACATGATGCGGAGCAACGGATATTCGGGTCCCGGAGCGTGGTTCTTCACGGCGAGCGGGCCGCCTTCTTCTTCAGCGCGGGCAGGGCCTTCTTCACGCGCCCCGCCTCGTCCGCGTCTCCCGCGAGTTCGAGGAAGGCCTCGTAGGAAGCCACCGCGCGGGGGAGTTCCACGGAGTCACGGACCAGCACGTCGGCCAGGGCCAGGTGGGCCATGCCGTCGGTGGGCTCCAGCTCCACGGCCTTGGCCAGCGCCGTCTTCGCTTCCGCCTCCTTGCGCTGCTTCAGCGCAACGAGTCCCAACGCCAGATGGGAGCGGCCCTCGAAGGGCGCCAGCCGCACCGCCTCGTCCGCGGCCGTGCGCGCCTCGGCCAGCGCGCTCCCGCCCGCGCCCAGCAGGGCCCGCGCCATGGCGGCCTGGGCGAACGCCTTGTCCCAGGCGGTGGGCGCGCGCGCGGCCAGGTCCTCCAGCGTCCTGGCGGCCGGGCGACCTCCACCGGGGAGCTGCGTGTACAGCTCGCCCACCCGGCCGCACGTGGCGTCCGGACCCTCGCGCCGCGCGGCCGCGAAGGCCGCGTCCGCGTTGTCCACGTTGCCCTGGCGCAGGAAGGCGTGGGCAATCTCGCAGAAGGTGTCCGGGTCCTTCGGGTCCAGCTTGTTCGCGCGCTCCAGGGCCGCGAAGCCGCCCTTCGCGTCACCCGAGGAGAAGAGGATGGCGGCGCGCACGCGGTGCGCCTCCGCGTCGTCCGGGGCCAGCTTCGCCGCGCGCCCCACGGCGGCCTCGGCGTCCTTGCGGCGGCCGGAGTGGAAGAGGGCCAGCGCGAAGCCCTTGTGCGCGGCGGCGCTGCCCGGGTTGTCCAACTGCCACGCCTCGAACTGCTTGAGGGCCTCCGGGGTGCGCCCCAGCGCCAGCAGCGTGCGGCCCAGCGCGTCGCGCGACTCGCCGTGCGAGCCGTTGCGCTCCACCGCCTGCGTCAGCGGCTCGAGCGCCATGTCCGGCAGGCCACGCGAGAGCAGCAGCCGGCCCAGCGAACACGAGGCCTCGTAGTCGCGCGGGTCCTTCTGGGCCTCCTGGAACTGCTTCTGCGCCTTGTCGAGCGCGCGCTCGCGCCAGTACACCTGCCCCAGCGCGATGCGCATGTCGTTGCGCGGGCGCTTCGAGGACAGCAGCGCCTTCTCCAGCAGCTCGCGGGCCTGGACGGCGTTGCCCTCGGCGGCGTCGGCCAGGGCCAGCAGCGACACGGCCTCCGGCGGGTAGCGGTCGTTCACCCGGGTGCGCGCCAGCTCCGCGCGCGCCTTCTTCCAATCCCCCAGGCGCGCGTAGGCGGCGCCGCGCACCATGGCCACCTTGCGCCCGCCGTCCGCCTCCAGGCGCGTCAGCACGTCGCGCTCGCGGTCGCGGTCCAGCAGCGTCCGCCCCAGCCCCTCGCGGGCCTCCTCGCTCTTCGGCTGGGACTTGAGCGCGGCTTCGTACGCGGCCTGCGCCGCGTCCAGCTTGCCGGCGGCGCGGCTCGCGGCGGCCAGCGCGAGCTGGAAGTCGAAGGCCAGCGGACCCTGCGCGCCCTTGCCGAGCAGCGCCCGCGCCTCGTCGTGGCGGCCCGCGGCGGACAGGAGCCGGCCCTGCGTCAGGTCGAGCCGGGGCTTGAGCGAGGCGGGCAGCAGCGGGTCCTTCGACAGCGGCTCCACGTCCGCCAGGGCCGCCGCCAGGTCCTGCTCCAGCGCCAGCCGCGCCTCCGCCTGGCCCAGCCGCGCCACCGGGTGCGAGGGCGAGCGGGTGCGCGCCTTCTCGAACATCTCGATGGCGTGCGGGAAGTCCTCGGCGCCGAGGTAGTAGCCGCCCAGCGCCACCAGCGCGCGCACGTTGGACGGCGAGGCCCGCAGCGCCCGGTCGAAGTGCTCCAGCGCCTTCTTCTCGTCCTTGGCCGCCAGGTAGAGGCTGCCCGCGAGCGCCTGCACCTCCGTGCCCTCCTCCGTGGCGGCGAGCAGCGCGCGCCGCGCGGGCTCCCGTCCCCGGTCGTCCGCGACGAGGACGTTGGTGGCCAGCGCCAGGCCCGGCGCGGACTCCTTCACGCCCGGCTTCTCCAGCGCCTCCAGCGCAAGCTGCCGGTCCTCGGGGGACATGCCGTGGTCGGCGAAGCGCAGCGCGCGCGCCCACGCGGTGAGCGCCCACGCGCGGCTGCTGCCGTCGTCCATGTCCCGCGCGCGCGCCAACTGCTCCAGCGCCCCGTCCAGCGAGGCCCGCGTGTCCTGGGTGATGAGGTCCTCGGCCCGGCCCAGCGCCTCGTTGAGCGTCTGGCCACCCGCGTTCGCGCGGACCTTGAGGAAGCCGACGACGACCACCACGAGCACCAGCGCCAGCGCGACGCTGCCGGCCACCTTCACGCCGTTGCGCTTGAGGAACGACGTCTTGGCCGCCTCGCGCGCGAGCTTCTGGCGCAGCTCCTTCTCGTAGGCGGCGGTGAGCGCCTCGGTGTCCTGCTTGGGCGCCTTCGCCTGGGCGGCCGCGGCGGACGCCTCGGCGGCGTCCGGGATGTCGTCGAGCAGCGAACGCTTCGACCCCGCCCCCCGCGCCGGCTGGGGCGCCCGGGCGACCACGGCCGCCTTCGCCGTGGGCTCCGGCGGCGGCAGGTCTCCGAGCAACCCTCCGCTGGACGCGGCCGGGATGACGGGCTTGGCCGTGGTGAACTCGCTCGAGCGCAGCAGGAGCAGCTCCTCCTCGGAGGGCTCCGCCGCGGCGGGGACCACGGGCTTGGCCGTGGTGAACTCACTCGAGCGCAGCAGCTCCTCCTCGGCGGACGCCGGCTCCTGCCCGCCCGCCGCGTCGCGTCCGCCCGCCTCTCGCTCCTCCGAGGACAGGTCCACGTCCGCCGCGCCGGAGGCCTCGCGCCCGGCAGCTCCGTCCGCGCCCGCTTCCTGCTCGCCGGCCCTCGCGGCGGCATCTCCCTCCGCCGGCGGCGAGTCGTCCTCGTCGGACAGCGACAGGTCGAGGCTCGGCAACTGCGACCCGAGCGACGACTCCGGCACCGACCGGTCGATCAACCCCAGCGAGTCCCGGACGACGGGCTGCGCGGAGGGCTCCTCCTGGGGAGCCACCGGGGGCGTGACACTGCCCTGCCCCGCCGCGCTCGCCAGGTCGGCGGCGGCGCGGGCCGTGGGCACGCGGGTGCCGGCCGCGGGGGTGTTGGCGGCCTTCTCCACGTCCCCGAGCGCCGCCGCGCGCAGCCGCGCCGCGGCCCTGGGCGCCACCGTGGGGTGGACCGCCGTGGCGTCATCGTCGGGCTTCGCGCCGACGTCCGCCTCCGGCTCCGCGGGACTCTCCAGCCCCATCAGGTTCGCGAACACCGGCGCGGGACCACCGGCCAGGGCCTGCTGCGCCTGCTCCAGCCACACCTTCACGCGGCCGTCGTTGGGCTGCAGCGCCACCGCCTTGCGGAGGATCGGCAGCGCGGAGCGGTACAGGCCCCGCTGCAGCAACACCTCGCCAATCAGGTTGTAGGCGTAGGGGTTGTCCTTCTCGATGGCGATGGCCCTGTCGAACTGCTCCATCGCCTCCGCGGGACGCCCCAACTGGATGAGGGCCTTGCCCCACAACACCCGCCCCACCGTCGAGGACGGGTGGTGGGCAATCCCCTGCTCACACACCTCGATGGTGCGCGCCGCGTCCCCCTTCTCCAACAGGGCCTTGGCCAGCTCGACGAAGACGGATGAGGTGGGGTCCTGCCGGAGGAGCTGCTCGTATCGCTCCACCATCGACTTGGCCATGTGTGCTCGCGACTCCGGTACTCGGGCGGGGAGCCGGACCATAGCACCGCGACCTCGTCGCGGGCTGCCACCGGGTGCTACCGTCCCCGGTCGTGAATCGCCTGCCAGCCCTCCTCCTCGCGCTCTGCCTGGGCGCGTGCGCAACCGCATCCAAGAAATCCAACGTGGAAACACTCCAGCCCACCGTGGAGCGCTTCCACCAGCTCATCCGCTGGAAGGACTTCCGGTCCGCGGGGGCCCTCATCGTCCCGGAGAAGCGCGCCGCCTTCTCCAAGGCCCGGACGGAGCTCCACGACGACCGGGACCTGTCCATCACGGACTACGAAATCGAGGAGGTGGAGTTTTCCGAGGATGGCCTGCGCGCCACGGTGCACAGCCGCATCCAGTGGATGCGCCTGCCGTCGGCCTCCGAGCAGAGCGACGTCGTCACCTCGGAGTTCGTCTTCCAGGGCGGCAGGTGGCTCCTGGAGCGCCAGGTGGAGGGCCCCTTCGCCGACGAGCTGCCCTGACCCCCGAAAAGAAACCGCCCACCGACTCGGGGCCGGCCGAGGCGGTGGGCGTCGGGAGCTCCCCAATGGAGCGCCCTACAAGAATCCGCCCATCGTCCCGGGGCCGGCCGAGACGATGGGCGTCGGGAGCTCCCCAATGGAGCACCCTGACATGTGAGCGGGGCGACACCGTGATTCAGGCCCGCGTCGCCGCGCGGTGACGTGCGGACCCAAGAGCAATGGCGATGCCAGGACCCGCGCCCGGGTCCACCCGCGGCTCCACCGCCGTGATTCCAGGGGGTTGGGACGTCGAGCGGCGGAGGGTATGCCTCGCCGCCCGTCGGGTCGCTGACACCCATGTCATGGGGGACAGCCCGCGGCGTCGTGCCAGGCACGACAACCGTGTCAGGCTCCTTCGACTTTCCGCCTAGTCTCCCTGGATGGAGCGGATGGTCTCCCGCATGGAGTGGCGGGGCTTCCAGTCCACGTCCTTCACCCAGCGGTTGCCGTCCACGGCGCACAGGAACTGGATGTGGTCCAGCTCCGGCGGCGGGAAGTTGGCGAGCCGGTACTTGAAGAGCATGCCCAGCAGGGGTCGGGCGACGGGGTGTGGGACGGGGATGGGGGTGTTGCCCAGCTCGCGCATCACCGCGGACAGGGGCACCTCGCCGGGGCCGACGACGTTGTAGACGCCCTTGGGCTCCGGCCGCAGCGCCTCCACCATGGCCCGGGCCACGTCCTCGACGTGGATGAGCTGCACCATGGGGTCGAAGCCGGCCAGCATCCACGGGTGGCGCAGGCGCAGGTAGTTGGACGGCGCGTTCTTGATGGTGGGGCCCACGATGTGGACCGGCCGCAGGATGACCGTCTCGATGTGCGGGTGCTTCCAGAAGAAGCCATGCGCGAGCATGTCCACTTCGATGAGGTCCCGCACGCCGGAGAAGCGGCTGGCCGCCATGAGCGGCGCGTCCTCGGTGAGGAAGTTGGAGTTGTCCGGGCTGGGGCCGTAGACGTTGGCGGAGGAGAGGACGACCACCTTCTTCACGCCGTACTTCGCGCAGTACTCCAGGAGGCGCGTGGTGCCCACGACGTTGAACGAGTGGTGCTCCTCCTCGCTCATCCGCGGGTCATGCATGATGCCCATGTGGATGACGGCGCGGACCTCGTTCTTGCGGAAGACGTCCTCCGCCTTCTTCTTGCGCAGGTCCAGCTCGTACATCTCCACGTCTTTCGGCCGGCCCAGGAAGGGGCGCCGGTCGATGCCGATGATGCGCTCGTGCTTGTGGAGGAGCTTCGCGAGGGTGCGGCCGAGGTTGCCGCTGATGCCCGTGACGACGACGGCCGGTCTCATGGTGAGTGCCTCTTAGCACCGCCAGGGCGGGCGCTCACCAGAACACGCCCCGGCGCTCCTTGAGGCCCTGGTGGAGCATGGACTGGATGGAGGCCTTCACCGTGCGGACCTTCTTGTCCAGCTCGCTGTCCTCGTCGTCGGGCCGGCCGGTGAAGTGCATCGGGTCGCCGAAGTAGATGCGGTACTTGGTGGGCAGCGGAATGGGCAGGCCCGTGGGGGTGACCGGGAAGGCCGGGAAGCCCAGGAGCTTCGCCACGGGCTTGAGGTCCATGAGCGCGGGGGCCTGCTCCTCGGCGCCGACGACGGCCACCGGGACGATGGGGGTGCGCGTCTCCAGCGCCAGGCGCATGAAGCCCAGGCCGAACTCCTGGAGCTGGTAGCGCTGGGGCCACAGCTTGCTGATGCCGCGCTGGCCCTCGGGGAACACGAGGATGGCCTCGTCGGACTCCAGCAGCCGCCGGCAGTTCTCCGGCGTGCCGACGATCTGCCCCATGCGGGCCATGAAGGTGGAGACGTACGGCAGCGAGGGCACCCACTTCTCCACCATGCTGCGGATGGCGCGGGGCGGGCTGGCCTCCAGCATCATGGAGACGCCAATCATGGCGCCGTCCAGGGGCAACTGGCCCGAGTGGTTGGACACCAGGAGCACCCGGCCGGCGGGGACCTTCTCGATGCCGAAGGTCTCCACGCGGAAGTAGTTGCGGTACAGCCAGAGGAAGGGCGCGACCGCCGACAGGCTGAAGTCGAGGTTGTAGCCGAACGGGTCCACCCCGTATTCGTTCTGCGGACGCGCCAGGGCATGGAGGCGCTCCTTCTGCTCGTCATTGGCCAGTCGGTCGGTCCACTCCCGCAGGCCCTTCTTCACTCGGTCGCCCAGACGCTCCAGCATATCCGCGATTCTTTACACCAGTGTCACCCTCCCCTGGGAGAGGACGTGCCGATTCCGTGCGAGAGTGCCCACCATGCGAATCGCTCCACGTCCGCCCGCCCCCGTCGTCCCCCCCGGCGTCGCGCCGCTCGCGGCTCCCGCGGCCGGCGCCGCGCGGGCCCGGAAGGACCTGGAGCGCGCCCCCGAGAAGGCGGTCTCGTTCATCGAGGACTTCCACGCGCGGCTGGACCTGCCGGGCGCGCGCCTGGCGGAGAAGCAGGCCCTCATGCGCGAGCGGCCCTCCTCGCTCTTCCGGATGATGCCCGCCCTGTTCCACGCGGACCTGCGGGGCCCCCATGCCGCCGGGGCCCGGCTCCTGGAGCGCCCCGCCCCGCGCGTCCCGGTGGTGGGTGACGCGCACGTGGGCAACCTGGGGACGTTCCGGGGTCCGGAGGGCGAGCCCGTCTGGGGGTTGAATGACTTCGACCTCGCCGGCCGGGGTTCGCCGGAGGTGGACCTGACGCGCATGGCGGCCAGCGCGGCGCTCACCGCGCGCGAGTCGGGGCTGTCGGCCAAGGAGCAGGCGGAGGTCGTCCGAGCCTTCGCGGACGCGTACTTCTCCACTGTCGCGAAGCTCGCCAAGGGCGGCGCGAACCCCGGCGCATTCCTCACCAAGAAGGAGGCCACCGGGAAGGTGGATGACCTCATCGCCGAGGCCCAGGACGCCTCGCGCGCGAAGTGGGTGAAGGAGTACGCGAAGGTGGATGGCCCGGACGCGGCGCGCTTGCGGACCACCGACACGGTGCGCCCGGTGTCGGCCTCGAAGCAGCGGGAGGTCACCGCCGCGCTGAACGCACACGTCTCCACGCTGAAGGCCCCCCAGCAGGTGGCCCTGCCCCTGCGCGTGCTCGACGTGGCCCAGCGCCTGGACGCGGGAGGCAGCAGCTACGGGCTGGAGCGCTTCTATGTGCTGGCGAAGGCGTCCGACCCCAAGGCGCCGCCGGTCCTGGTGGAGCTCAAGGAGCTGCTCGCCAACAGCCTGACGTCGCCGCCCTCCCCCGCGGACGGGACGGCGGTGGTGGAGGCGCAGCGCGCGGCGGTGGGTGACCTGAACCCGCTGACCGGCGCCACGCGGATGGGAGGTCGGGCCTTCCTGGTGCGCGAGATGGAGCCGGAGAAGGCGAAGCTGGGCGACAAGGCGCTGACGGGCCGCAAGGACCTGCGCTCGGTGTTCGCCCAGGCCGGCGAGGTGCTGGCCCGCGCGCATGGCGCCACGCCCCAGAGCGCGCGGAAGCTGGCGGCCTGGGTGGGCAGCGACGCGGACGCGGCCACCGTCCGGTTGGAGGCATTCGCGAAGGGCTACGCGGACCAGGTCCAGGCCGACTGGCGTGCACTGCGCGACGCTGCCTGAGTCGCTGGCGCCAGCAGTGGACGGTCCGGCGCGGCGGGGGATGCCGAGAGCGAGGAGAGACGCCATGTCCCGTCGCGCATGCGTCCGGTGTTCGTTGGCTTGTGGTGGGTCGTGTGGCTGTCGACGGGCTGCGCGATGAGCACCGTCGCGCCCCACGAGACGTCGGTCGAGAGGCCCGCTCCCGGGGTGGAGCGGCTCCCCGTGCTCCTCGTCCACGGCATCGGCGACGACGCGAGCGCCTTCGGTGCCCTCCGCGCGCGGCTGGAACGGGAGGGCTGGCGCCAGGTCCACGCCGTGACGCTCACGCCGAACGACGGCACCGGGGACCTGTCCCGCCTGGCGCGCCAGGTGGCCACGGAGGCGGAGGCCATGCGAACCCGCACCGGCGCCACGCGCGTGGACGTGGTGGGCTTCAGCATGGGCGCGCTCGTGACGCGCTACTGGATTCAGATGCTGGACGGACGGCGGCTGGCGCGGCGCTTCGTCTCCATCTCCGGGCCACATGCGGGGACGTGGCTCGCGGCGCTGGGGCGCGGGCGCGGCGTGGCGCAGATGCGTCCTGGCAGCCGCCTGTTGCGCGCGCTCCAACAGGACCCGGCCCCCTGGGGCGACACGGAGGTCCACAGCTTCTGGACGCCGTGGGATTTGACCATCCTCCCCGCCTCCAGCTCCCGACTCGTGGGCGCCGTCGACGAGCGCACCTTCCCGGTGCTGCTCCACCCGTGGATGCTCACGGACTCGCGAGTGCTCGACGCGGTGGTGGACGTCCTCGGAGCCCCCGCCGTCAGGCCGTGAAGAGGATGGCACGGCGACGTGGCCCGGTAGACCCTCGCACACTCAGCAACGAGCGGAGGGTGGGCGCACGAACCTCAGGCCGAGTCGGTGAAGCAGATGACGCGGAGGCATGGCCCGATGGCCACTCTCACACTCGGCGACCGGACAGCGCGAGGAACGGCACGCACATCAGACCGAAGCGGACAGCCGCCCCGCGGCATCGCGGAGGGTGACGACGTCGCACTCGGCCTTGAGCCAACCGAAGACCTCTCGCAACCGCTCGAGCTTCCGGGCCGCGCTGACGCGCAGGTCGCGCTGCTGACGAACCAGTTCGGGCGGGATGCCGTCGGACGCGTCCAGGACGTCCACCCCGTGGAGCTCGAAGTTGAAGAAGGTGTCGCGACGGCACGCGCGCCACGCGGCGCGGAGGACGGGCAGCGGCAGCGTCGTCGCGAACGTCCCGATGAACGGAAACCCCACGCCGGGCGTCACCGCCATGGGGAGCTCCATCACCGCCCCGTCGCCACGGCGGTACGGACTCACGGGGTCCGGCCGATAGGGCACGCGGGGCGCGAGGAGCACCCGCGGCGTGTCCAGCACGGAGCGGGAGGGGCGCCCCAGGAGCGCCAGCGCGCCCATCACCGAGGCCTTGGCCGCGTAGTACGGGGTCGCGGGGAAGGCGGACGACCCGTACCGGTAGCCCATTGCCACCGTCGCCGCGTAGAGGTCCGCGTTCAGCGTGTAGCCCGGTGCCCGGAAGCCCTCGGGGCGCTGGCCCGTGGCGGCGAGGATGACGGCGTCCGCGCGCCGCAGGTCCTCCAGGATGGGACCCGCGCCCCGCCGCGTCAGCGCGTAGTCGTGCGCATGGCTGTGGCTGGCCACCTCGATGCCGGCCTGGTGCGCGGCGCGCATGCCCTCACGGGCGCCCGCGTCCTCCTCCAGGTCCTCGCCGATGGCGAAGAAGGTGCCGGGGATGCCCAGCGCGTCGAACAGCTCACGGAAACGGGGCACCGCGACGGCGTGCACCAGCGTGCGGGCGCGCGCGTCGAGCAGCGACTCCGGCAGGCCGTGGATACGGCAGTAGTGCGGCAGCGAGTCGAGGTCGACGGAGATGGACGCCAGCCTCACGGTGCGCGCCCCTTCCCGCTCACGTCCCGCGCACGCGAATGACGTAGAACAGCTTGCCCACGTTCTTCAGCACGTTCGGCACGCGCTTGAAGAGGTGGATGGACGGCTGGCGCTTCTCGTGGAGCTGGATGGGAATCTCCACCACGTTCAACCCCTCGCGCCAGGCGCGGATGACGAACTCGCTGGCGAACACGTCCATGTCCACCACGCACTTCTGGATGACGGGCAGCAGCGCCTCGCGGCGGAACGCCTTCAACCCGTGCGTGTCCGTGCCCTGGAAGCCCAGCGACACCTTCAGGAGCTTGTTGTGGATGCGGGTGGCCGCGCGGCGGATGAGCGGCCGCTGGTCGCTGGCGCCCTTGGCCGCCTTCGAGCCCACCACCATGTCCGCCTCGCGAGCCTCCAGCCGCGGCAGCGCCGTGTCGTAGAAGGTGAGGTCGCACAGGTCGATCTCATCGCACACGACGTAGGTGCCCCGGGCCATGAGGATGCCGGCCTTGAGCGCGCTGCCGTAGTTGGGACGCTCCGAGTGGAACCAGCGCAGCCGCGGATGCTTCGCGCACATCTCGTCGAGGATGCGCGGGGTCGCGTCGCGTGAGCCGTTCTCCGCGAAGATGATCTCGTAGTCGAGCCCACGTGCATCCAGCCCCTGGCGAAGCTCGTCCGCCGCCGAGGTGATGATGGACTCCTCGTTGTAGACCGGGATGACGACGGACAGGTGCGGTGCCATGGAAGCCAAGGTGCCGCCGGGAGAGGACGACGGCCCGGCTCGCCTAGCATGCCCCGCGCCACCCGTCGACAAGATGCGACGGGCGGGCAGGTCTCTGTCAGCCGTTCAGCGCCCGGGCGCATGCCCGGCCAGCGAGGATGGCGTCCTCCATGGAGGAGTACTCCCACTGCCCGTAACGCCCGGCCGTGTGGATTCCAGCGTGCTCCAGGAAGCGGAGGATCTCCTCCTTGGCCGGCCCATACGCCTCGTCATAGAGCACGTACGCGTGGGGAATCTCCCGCGCCTGGGCGAACAGGACGTCGTCCGCGGAGTGGATCATCTGCGAGCGGACCAGGTCCTCCACCGCGTACTTCTCCGCGGCCGCGGGCGACAGCTCCCCGTGGTGGCTGTACTCCACGTAGAACGTGGCCGTCTCCGGGGGCGCCAGGGCCGGGTAGACGGCGGACGGCGAGCCGATGCGGTACGTGTGGAACTCCGGCTCCGGCAGGTAGATCCAATGCCAGGGCTGGCGGTTGGCCCCCTTCGCGGCGACGGCCACGTAGGTGACGGTGGTGGCGCGCAGCCGCTTCGCCGCGGCGACGACGGCCTCGGGAGCCCCCGACGCGCCCTTCTCCAAGAGCCGCACCAGGCCCGGCAAGGACACGGTGGAGACGAGCCCGGAGTAGTCCAGCACGCGACCATCGGACAGCGCCACCTTGCGGGCCTTCCAGTCGATGGAGGTGGGCTCGGTGTGCACGTTCAGCTCGCCCCCCTCGAGGTCACGGAGCATCGCGCGCGCCAGGCTCTCGATGCCGCCCTCGCGAGGGTAGAGGAACGACGCGTTGTACCCCACCGCGTCGCTGCCGGCGCCGAGCGCGCCCTCCACCACCTCCTTGAGGCTGGGGCGGGGCACGAAGCGGCCCACCCACGCGGCCGACATCTCCCGCGGGTGCACCGTCCAGAGCTTCTGGTTGTAGGGCACCATGAAGTTCTTCGCGAAGCCCTCGCCCATGTAGCGGAGGATGAACTCCTCGAAGTCGCGCGGGTCGCGCTCGCGCAGCGCGCGGCCCTTCTCGCCGTAGACCGCCTCCACGTAGCCGATGAGGTTCTCCGCCACGACCTCCGGCGGAAGCCCGTGCGTGTTCACCTGATACGGGAAGCGCGTGAACACGCCCCGCGTGAAGATGCCCGCCTTGCGTTGGATGCGGACCATCTGTCCCGGCAGCCAGCGCGTGTTCACCAGCTCCGTGATTTCGGGGTCGCGCAGGTGCAGCCAGTGTCCGGTGGGGTCGAAATAACACCCATCGATGACTTCGGTCTTGATGAGCCCGCCGACCCGGTCCGACTTTTCGATGAGACGCCAGGGCTTGCGGAGGAAGTGGGCGGTGGACAGGCCCGCGAGGCCCGCCCCCAGGATGAGGATGGGATCCATGCCGGGTCGGTCCTACCACCTCCTCCGGGTGAGGGGGGAACGAACGCAGGGTTCCAGTGCGGGGGGTGTCCGGAGCCCTCGGCCGGCCGGCCGGCGAGGAAAGGGCGGGACGGTTTCAGCGCGGACCGTCGCGTTCTTTCCGGGCTGGAAACGCCTCTGCTAGCCTGCGCGCGCCGGTCCTGTCGAAGGAACCCCATGAAAGTCTCCTGCCCGTCTTGCCAGACGAACTACAACATCGATGACAAGCGGATCCCCCCGGGAGGCGCGAAGCTCAAGTGCGCCCGGTGCCAGACCACCTTTCCCATCAAAGCCGAGGCAGTGAGCGCGCCAGCCCCCGCCGCGCCGCCGCCCGCCCCCGCAATCCCCCTGCCCGGCACCGCCGCGCCGCAGGCTCCCGCCGCGGCCATCCCCCTGCCCGGCGCCGCCGCGCCACAGGCCCAGGCCATCCCCCTGCCCGGTAGCGCCGCGCCGTACGCCGCGGCCATCCCCCTGCCC
>NZ_JAKCFB010000056.1 GCF_024198235.1 Myxococcus dinghuensis
CGCCGCGGCGCCCCAGCCGGTCGCGCGTCCCGCGCCGCAGCCGCAGCAGGCCGCCGCGCCCCAGCCGCAGGCCGCGCCGCAGCCTCAAGCCGCGCCCCAGCCGGCGGCTCCGGTGGCCGCGGCCGCCGCCCAGGCGGGCCTGGGCCGCGAGCAGCTCTCCAAGCTGCTCACCGAGACCGACGTCTACGTGAAGTACGGACTTCACGACAAGGCGCTGGAGCACCTGCGGAAGATCTTCTCCGTCGACCCGGAGAACCTCGACGCGCACGAGAAGGCGTATCAAATCTACGTCGCGTCCGGGAACACGGCGCAGGCGAGCGAGCAGCTCCTGAACGTGCTGCGCCTGTGCACGCGCAGCGCGGACTCGACGCGCGCGCAGCCCTACCTGGCGACCATCCTCCAGCAGAACCCCTCGCATCCGGAGGTGCCGGCGTTCCTGTCGGTGCTGCGCGTGGAGGGGCCGGTGGCCGCGGCGCCCACGGTGAGCGTGGTGGAGTCGGTGGGCGAGGACGCCATCCTCGTCGACTCGAGCGACGACGAGATCCTCGTCGCGCCGCCGCCCGAGGACGCGCTGCTGCACCCGCCGGGCGACGAGCTGGCCCTGGCCACGCTGCCCTCGAGCGACTCCGACGAGGTCATCGACGACGAGGGTGACGCCACCGTCGTCAGCGAGGAGGCGCTCGTCGGCGAGGCCATCACCACCGGCGAGAACACCGTCTACGACGCGCCCGAGCCGGAGGACCTGGCCGCGGCCTCGGCGGACGAGACGCTCGTGTCCGACGACGGGCTGATGCTCACGGACGAGCCCGGCATGCTGGCCTCGGACGACGAGCCGCTCGTGTCCTCCGGCGACTACGGCGACGAGCCGATGGCGGCGCTGGGCGACGACACGGATGACGTGGCCACGTCGACGTCGCTCGAGGCGTTGTCGCTCGGGGACGACGACGCGCCGCCGCCCACCATGGTGCGCGCGCCCACGCGGGCGCTGCTCCAGGAGGCCGCGCCCAACACGCGCAAGCAGCCCACCCTGCGCGAAGAGGCGCCGCTGGACGTGGATGAGATGCCCACGCGGGTGGGCATCGCGCCGCTGGATGCCGCCGCGCTCGCGGACCTCGAGGAGGAGTCGTCCGTCGAGTCCGCGGACCTGTCCTCGTTCGACGAGCCCGTCGCGCAGGAGTACCCCGGCTCCGAGATGCCGTCGCTCGGAGACTTCGAGGACGAAGAGGAGCCCACGGCCTCGCACGCCGTCGCGGTGGTGGAGGAGGTCGTCGCGGAGGCCGAGGCCGACTTCGCCGAGGCCGACTTCTCGGCGCCAGACGACGGCGTGTCCGACTTCACCGCGGTGGAGGAGCCGGAGGCCGAGCCGGAGACGCTGGACGAGCCGGAACCCGAGCCCGAGGCGGAGGCGGTGGAGTCCGCGGCCGAGGCCGGGGACGAGGAGGAGCCCGCGTCCGAGGAGTGCGACGAGGCGGCCTTCTTCCTCGACCAGGGGCTGCTCGAGGAGGCGCGGGAGATCCTCGAGACGGTGATGATCGCCTTCCCGGGCCACGCGCGCGCCGCCGAGCTGATGGAGCGGCTGGAGGCGCAGGAGGCCAGCGGCGGCGCGGAGGCGGAGGCCGAGGAGTCGCACGAGCCGTTGTCCGTGCCGTCCGTCCAGCCGGTGACCGGCGCGGAGGGCGAGCGCGACGCGTTCGACCTGGCGGCGGAGCTGGCCGGGGAGATCGACAACCTCGGCGACGACACCGCGGCGGCCGCGCCGGCGGAAGAGGACTTCCAGTATTCGGTGGAGGAGGTCTTCTCCGAGTTCAAGAAGGGCCTGGCCAAGGTGGTCAAGCCCGAGGACGTGGACACGCACTACGACCTGGGCATCGCCTACAAGGAGATGGGCCTCCTGGACGACGCGCTCCACGAGTTCGAGGTGGCGCGCCAGGGGTGCGAAGGCACCAAGCGCGAGCTCGACTGCCTCACCATGATGGGCATGCTGCACCTGCTGCGTGGCGACGCGCAGGCCGCGGTGCAGACCTTCCGCGACGGCCTCACGAGCACACACGCCGCGGGCGAGGCGGGCAAGGCGCTCGCCTTCGAGCTCGCGGTCGCCTGGGAGGCGGCGGGCGAGGCGGGCAAGGCGCTCTTCCACTACCAACGGGTGGCGTCGATGGACGCGAAGTACCGCGACGTGGGCGCCCAGGTGTCCCGGTTGGCCGCCATCGCGGAGCCCGAGGACGACCCGCTCCCCGCGCCGACCCCCGTGGCGGTGAATGGCTCCAAGTCTCCTGGTTCCGCGTCCGCCTCGGCGGTGACGAATCCTCCGGTGCCAGCGGCCGGCGCGCCCAAGGCGCGCAAGGTCGGTTACGTGTAGTTGCCCCCGAGGTCCGGCGAGCCCATGACGACCTACCTCGACTTCTTCGACCTCACCTCGGAGCCCTTCTCCAACGCTCCGGTGAGCCGGTTCTATTACAACTCGGCGCAGCACTCGCAGGCGCTCACGCGGCTGATGCACGCGGTGAGCTACATGAAGGGCCTGTCCATCCTCGTCGGCGACATCGGCGCGGGGAAGACGACGCTCGCCCGCCGCATGCTCGACTCGCTGCCGGAGTCCGAGTACGAGGCGGCGCTGCTGGTCATCATCCACTCCGGCATCACCGCCAACTGGCTCTTGCGGCGCATCGCCCTGCAACTGGGCGTGGAGAATCCGGCGCAGGAGAAGCTGGCGCTGCTGTCGCAGCTGTACCAGCGGCTGCTGCAGATCTACGAGTCCGGCAAGAAGGCCGTCGTCCTCATCGACGAGGCGCAGATGCTGGAGACGCGCGAACTCATGGAGGAGTTCCGCGGCCTGCTCAACCTCGAGGTGCCGGAGCGCAAGCTCATCTCCTTCGTGTTCTTCGGCCTGCCGGACATCGAGAAGAACCTGAAGCTGGACCCGCCGCTCGCCCAGCGCGTGGCCATGCGCTACAAGCTGGAGCCCTTCACCGCCGAGTCGACCGAGGCGTACATCAAGCACCGGTTGCGGCTGGCCGGCTGCCCGCGCATGCCCTTCTCGCCGGAGGCGCTGCTCGCGGTGCACCAGCACTCGTCCGGCTCTCCGCGCGTCATCAACACGCTCTGCGACAACGCCCTGTTCGAGGCCTTCCTCGCGCGCACGGAGACGGTGTCCGACGAGCTGGTGCATCGCATCGGAAAGAACCTCGGCCTGCAGGGCATCAACTCGTCCGTCACCCCGGCGGGCGAGGGAGCGTCCGCTCCCGCGACTTCGCTGCCGCGTGCGTCGAATAACAAGCTCGACCTCGCGGAGATCGACCGCTACCTGGAAGGGCTGGGTAAGCTCTAGGGGCTTTGGCCACACAGAGCCGCAAGGGTGCGCTCCGGGCGCTGCTGCTCGTCCTCCTCGTCTTGTCGGGGAGCGTGCTCGCGTTGCGCATGCCGGAGACCTGGGAAGTGGCCTGCACGGTGGCGCGCAGGCACCTGCCGGACGTGCTGGGGCTCGACGTCGGCATCGGCCGATGTGAGTTGGATCCACTCGGCTCCCGCGTGCTGGTGCACGGCTTCTCGCTCTTCCTGCCGGGCACGGACACGCCCGTGGTGGCGGCGGACCTGGCGGAGGTGCAGTTCGGCTTCCTGCGGCCCCTCACGGGACGCCTGTCGCTGGCGCGCGTGAGGGCCGAGCGCCCCCGCGTGACGGTGGACCTGTCGACGCCGTCGACGGAGCCGGCGAAGAAGTCCGAGGGTTGCTTCCTGGACCCGCTGGCGCGCGTGCGGGTGTCGGAGCTGGACATCTCCGGCGCGGAGGTGCGGCTGGCGTTGCCCGAGGGCCGGCGCGTGGAGGTGACGGACCTGGACGTGCGCTGGTCCGAGCGCTGGGGCGTCATCGAGCTGGACGCGGAGGCGCGGCACGGGCTCTTGCGGCTGGGGCCGGACGGGCGGGAGCTGGCGCTCCAGCAGTTCGTGTTCGCCGGCGGCGTGGACCCGGACGAGGCGGCGCTGGAGCTGGAGCGCGTGGAGGTGTCGCTCGACGACATCACCACCACCGTGTCCGGCCGCGTGGACTCGCTGTGCCAGCCACACCTGGCGCTGGACGCCCAGGTCTTCCTGCCCCTGCGCACGCTGTCCCAGGCGAAGCTCCTGCCGAAGTCGGCCACCGGGCACGTGTGGAGCCGCGTGTCCATCGCCGGCAAGCCGGAGGCGCCCGCGGTGTCGCTGGAGCTGTCCGGCAGCGGGCTCGGCTACGAGCGCTTCGGCCCGGCCAACGTCACCGCGCGCCTGTCCTACGCGGGGGACGAGGTGCGCGTGGAGGAGGTGGTGGTACCGGTGGGCCCGGGCTTCGTGCGCGCCTCCGGCAAGCTGGGGCTGGGGCCGCTGTTGCCGCTGGAGGTGACGCTCAAGGCGGAGGACGCGTCGCTGGGGCGCATCCTGGACAAGGCGGGCGTGAAGGGCTCCTGGGTGGACTTCCCCGCCACGCTCGACGCGCAGTTGTCCGGCAACCTGCTGCCGCGCTTCTCGCTGTCCGGGCCCCTGGACCTGCGCACCGGCCGCTTCATCCTCGCCACGCGCGCCTTCGACGCGCCCGCCTCCGACGGGCTGGCCATCCTGGAGTTCGACAAGGGGAAGGCGCAGGCGCAGGTGCGCATCCAGTCGGACCGGGTGTCCTTCAACCACATCGTCGCGGACGCGGGACGCTCGCGCGTGCAGGGGGACGTGGGGCTGCTCCTCAACGGCGGGCTGGGCCTGGACATCCACGGGCAGGGAGACCTGGACCTGGCGGACTTCGGGCACATCGCCGGGCTGAAGTGGGCGGGGCGCGGCAGCGCGACCTACGCCATCACCGGGCCCGCGTCGCAGGTGAAGGTGGAGTCGAGCCTGTCGTTCCGCGACTTCGTCTTCTGGAACCTCGCGCTCGGCGTGTTGCAGGGGAAGCTGGGCTACCACGACGGCGTCCTGTCCTTCCCGTCCTTCACCGGCCAGAAGGGGCGCACGCAGTACTACGGCAAGGCGGCGGTGGCCTTCGGGCGGCTGCTCAACCTGCGCCTCGAGGTCAACGTCCCGCAGGGGCGGACCGAGGACCTGGTGGACGTGGTGGCGGGGTTGAGCCCGTCGCTGGCGGTGATGCAGGGCACGCTGGGCGGCACGGCCTCCGGGCGCGTGGAGGTGGACAGCCCCGTGGAGCGGCTGGAGGGGTTGGTGGCCTTCGACGTGAAGGACACCACGTACTACGGCCGCCGCATGGGGGACGGCGCCGCGCGCCTGCGCTTCGTGGACGGCAAGGCCATGGTGCTCGAGCGCACGGAGCTGACGGGGCCGCTGGGCCGCTCGTGGGCGGAGGGGACGCTGCTGTTCTCGGGCGGGCTCGACTACCGCTTCGGCGGCGACGGGCTGTCGCTGGCGGAGACGGTGGGGCCGGAGCTCGCCGGGCGCATGGGCATCCAGGGCACCATGGTGATGGACGGCGTGGTGTCCGGGACGTCCGACCTGCCGGTGGTGGACGTCACCTTGAAGGCGCCTCGGGTCACCTTCGCGTCGCGCAACCTGGGCGCCATGGACCTCACCGGGCGGCTGGTGGGCAAGGACTTCGAGGTCTGGGGGCGGCCCTTCCAGGACGCCAGCGGCCGGGTGAAGTTGAAGGTGCAGGACGCGTGGCCGTACGAGGCGGCGCTGTCGTTGTCCCTGCCGGAAATCCAGCCGCTCCTGCCGCAGGACCCGCTGTGGGCCGGGGTCTCCGGGGCGATGTCCGGTTCGCTCACCGCGTCCGGGCCGCTGCTGGAGCCGCTGCTGGCGCGGGTGCGCGCCACCGTGGACCGGCTCGCGCTGTCACGGGGCGAGCTGCGCGGGGAGAACGCGGGCCCCATCGCCCTGACCTACGAGAAGGAGCGGCTGGACGTGCAGCCCTTCCGCTTCGTCGGCCCCTACGTGGACCTGAACCTCGGTGGGTGGATGACCACGCGCGGCGGCATCGGCGGGACGATGCGCGGCGGCGGGGACGTGCGGCTGATGGAGTCCCTGCTGCCGGCCATGGTGGAGCGCGCCACGGGGCGCTTCACCGTGGACGCGGAGGCCTCCGGCACGTGGGCCGCGCCCTCGCTGGTGGGGACGGCGGAGCTGCTCGACGCGCGGCTGGCGCTGCGCGACTTCCCGGTCAGCATCCGCGGCCTGTCCGGTCGGCTGGAGATGACCGGACAGCGCGTGCTGCTGGAGCACCTGCAGGGGCAGATCAACGACGGGCGCATGTCCGCGCGCGGGGACGTGCGGCTCGAGCGCTTCCTGCCGCAGCGACTGGGGCTCACCGTGCAGCTCGACGAGGTGCCCTACCGGCTCACCGAGGACCTGCCGGCGACCTTCTCCGGCCTGCTCCAGGTGGTGGGGCCGCCCCGGGGCTTCACCGTCACGGGCGGCCTGGACATCGTCCGCATGCGCTACTCGAAGGCCCTGGACGTGGAGTCGCTGCTCAAGTCGCTCCAGAAGCGCGCGCCGGTGCTCGCGTCGGCGTCGAGCGCGGCGCTGGGCGAGCAGCAGAAGCCCTGGGTCATCTGGGATGTGAACGTCCATTTCGGGGACGTGCGCGTGGACAACAACCTGGCCAAGGCGCGGATGCTCGGGGACGTGCGCCTCACCGGGACGGACGCGCGGCCCGGCCTGCTGGGGCGGGTGGAGCTGGCGGAGGGCAGCCAGGCGTTCTTCCGCAACAACCCCTTCACCATCAGCCAGGGGCAGATGGAGTTCCAGGACGCCTCCAGCCTGGAGCCCGTCTTCGAGGTCCAGGCCCAGACGCAGGTGCGCGAGTACACGGTGAAGCTGCACGCCTTCGGCAAGCCCACCGACCCGCAGATTCTGCTGTCCTCGGAGCCCGCCCTGGTGGAAGGCGACATCGTCTCCCTGTTGACGCTGGGGTTCACCTCGTCGGACCGGGAGACGGCGGCCTCCGCCGGCGCCGGGCTTGCGGCCGAGGCCTTCTTCAACGCGTCGGGCCTGGACCGGCAGGTCCAGCGTTTCCTCCCCAGCAATCCGGTGCTGAGGGACCTGTCTCTCCAGATTTCCACCACCTACAACGACGCCACCCGTCAGGCGGAGCCGACCGCACAACTGGAGTCGAAGTTCCTGAGCGAGCAGCTTAAGATCGGCATGACGCAACCGGTGAGTGGGCGCGGAACGCGGGCGCGCGCCGAGTACCGCTTCGACGACCGACTTTCCGCGCAGGCCCAGTGGGACAACGAGAACACCGAAGCCTCGTTTGGCAACCTCGGGCTCGAGCTGAAGCTGAGCTGGGAGGTCGAGTAGGCCGCGCCCTGGTGGCGCTGTCCCTGGTGGCGTGTGCCCTGATGGCCGGTGTCGCGCGCGCGCAGACCGGCGCGGGGCCGTCCGTGGTGGGCGTGGAGCTGCACCTGCCCAACGGCGTGGACGCGGCGGGGCTCAGCGACCTGGTGCTGGTGCGCAAGGGGCAGCACCTGTCCCCGGGGGCGGTGCGCCGCTCCGTGGAGCGGCTGTGGGCCACGGGGCGCTTCGCGGACGTGGTGGCGCGCCAGGTGGAGTCGGGGGCCGGCGTGCGGCTCGTCTTCCAGCTCACCCCCGTGTCGCGGCTGGCGCGCCTGCGCTTCGACGGCAACTCCGTGCTGACGGAAGGGGAGCTCCTGGAGGCCAGCGGCCTGCTCGAGGGCGGCCCGCTGGATTCGGAGGAGCTGGAGGGCGCGGTGTCGTCGGTGCTCCAGGCCTACCAGCGCAAGGGCTACGACTCCGTGAAGGTGACGGCGCGGCAGGAGCCGGTGACGAACGGCATCGCGGTGCTCCTCCTCGTGGAGGAGGGCGTGCCCACCCGCGTGCGCCAGTTGAGCTTCACCGGCAGCCCCGGCGAGCCGCTGTCGCGGTTGATGGAGGTGCTGGCCCTGCGGCCCGGCGAGGTCTTCGACCGCGCGCGGCTGGAGGAGGGCCTGGAGCGGCTGAGGACGCTGCTGCGCGAGGAGGGCCACTGGCGTGCCCAGGTGGGGACCCCCACGGTGCTGGTGGAGGGGAGCGTGGCGACGGTGGCGGTGCCGCTGGCGGCGGGGCCGCGCTACTCGCTGCGCTTCCATGGCAACCGCCGCTTCCCCACCTCGTTGCTGGAGCGGGTGCTGGCGTACGACGCCGCGGAGCCGCTCGACGAGGTGGTGGCGGGCCGGCTGGCGCGCCGCATCGAGTCCTTCTACCGCATCCGCGGCTTCCACGACGTCAGGGTGCGGCCACGGGAGGTGACGCGTCCGGACGGCGAGGTGGCGGTGCTCGCCTTCGACGTGGAGGAGGGCTCCCGGCTGCGCGTGTCCGAGGTGCGCTTCCATGGCAACACCGCGGTGGACAGCGCCACGCTGCGCGAGGTGCTGACGGAGCGCATCCGCGCGGGCGAATCGCTGCCGGAGTTGGACCTGCGCCTGGCGGACGACCCGCTGGAGGTGGAGGGGCGTCACGCGCGGTACGGTGTGTCCACGGAGCCGCCGCCGGACCCGTCCACGGTCTACGTGGAGGACGCCTGGATGGACGCCGTGGACGTGATGAACGAGTCCTACCGCGAGCGCGGCTTCCTCTCCGCGGTGGTGTCGTTCCGGGGCCTGACGGTGGACGCCCTGGCCCACACGGCCGTGGCGGACTTCGACGTGGAGGAGGGGCCGCGCGCGCGGGTGACGGAGGTCCGCTACGAGGGGCTCCCGAAGGGGATGTCCATGCCCTTCCTGCGCGTGGGCGCGCGCGTGCGCCAGGGGCTCCCGCTGAGCTTCGAGGCGGTGGAGGCGGCGCGCGTGGACCTGGAGCGCCTGCTGGGGCTGCGAGGCTACATCTTCGCGAAGGTCACCACGGAGTCCTCCGTGGGCGAGGACGGCCAGGCGGCGCGGGTGGTGTTCCGCGCGGACGCGGGGCCCCAGGTGAAGGTCGGGAAGATCCTCATCCAGGGGCTGACGCGCACGGACCCGGACCTGGTGATGGCCAACCTGGACCTGGCGGAGGGCAAGCCGCTGGTGATGGCGTCGCTGACGGACGGGCAGCGGCGGCTGGCGCGGCTGGGGGTGTTCCGGCAGGTGGACGTGGCGCTCGCGGACCCGACGCGCCGCGAGCCCTCGAAGGACATCGTCGTGTCGGTGCAGGAGCGCCCGCGCCTGGATGGCGAGGTGTCCGCGGGCTACTTCCTCGTCGACGGTCCCCGCATCGCCCTGGACACGGCCTACCGCAACCTGGACGGGCGGGGACTGAGCCTCCTGGCGCGCGGCAAGGTGAACTACGCGGGCTGGAGCGCGGATGCCCTGTCGAGGGACCGGCGCATCGCGTGCGAGCAGTCGGGTGGGTTGGCCTCCGCGGGGTGTGACGTGGAGCTCCAGGGGCTCAGCGGCCTGGGGGGACGCGGCAACCTGGCGCTCGCGCAGCCGCGCCTGCTCTTCCTGCTGCCCTTCGAGGTGGGCGCGCGCGTGGACCTGATCGGCGAGCGCGTCCACCGTCCGTCCTATGTGTCCACGCGGTTCGCCGCCGCCGCCGCGCTCGACTGGGCCGTGGCGTCCTGGTTCAACGTCTCCCTGTCGTACGAAGTGGAGAACAACCGGCTGCGCTCGCGCGCGGGCGTGCTGGAGTTGTTGAACCGCGCCGACCAGGAGCGGCTGCGCTACCCGTTCGGCGACTTCACGCTGCACTCGCTGCGGCCCTCCGTCACGCTGGACTTCCGAGACGACCCGGCCAACCCCCGCAGGGGCCTGGTGTTCGTCGGCAGCGCGGAGTTCACCCGGGGCATCCGCGTGAACCCCACGGACGTGGCGGGCAACCCCGTGTCGGCCTTCCCCATCAACGGCGTGAAGCTGTCGAGCAGCCTGAGCGGGTACGTGCCGCTCGGGCGCAGGTCGAGCCTCGCCCTGTCGGCGCGCGCGGGCACCATGGTGCCGATGGAGGATGGGGCGCAGACCATCGGCTCGAAGCTGTTCTACCTGGGCGGCTCCTCGAGCCTGCGCGGCTTCCGCGAGGACGGCGTGCTGCCCGAGGACGTGCGCGAGGCGCTGCACCAGCGCGTGCGCGACTGCCGGTCGCTCATCACCCCCTCGGGGTGCTCGGCGGAGTTGAAGGCGGTGCTGGCGGGCCAGGTGCCGGCGAGCCAGGGTGGAGAGCTCTTCACGTTGGGCAAGGCGGAGCTGCGGCTGCCGGCGCTGACGTCGGTGGACCTGGGGCTGTTCGTGGAGGCGGGCAACCTGTGGCTGGACCGGGCGAAGTTCGAGCCCTGGCGGCTGCGCTACGCGACGGGCGTGGGCCTGCGCTACGTGACCCCCGTGGGTCCGCTGGCCTTCGACGTGGGCTTCAACCTGGACCCGGACGAGGAAGTGAACGAGGCGCGGACGCAGTTCCACTTCAGCATCGGCACGTTCTGAGGAGGCGGCATGCGCGGGCGGGTGGTGCTGGTGATGGCGATGGCGGCGGTGGGGCTGACCGCGTGTCGACACCCGCAGGCGGTGGCCGACGCGCCGGAGCGTCCCAAGTGGATGCCGCCGGAGGGGGCCTGTCCGAAGGGCTCGCTGGTGCAGATGGAGCGGCTGGGCCTGAAGCCGGGCGACAAGGTGCCCGTCATCGTGGACGCCATCCAGGACCACCCGGGGCCGGCCCGCTACAACTACAGCTTCGTGATTGCCCTGCCGCGCGAGGACGGCGAGAAGATGCTGCCCGGCGCGCGCATCGGCGGGCGCCTCTACGTGACGAAGCACCGCGTCTTCGGGCGGTACGACCGCGTCTTCCTCCCGGAGAGCGGCGCCATGTCCGTGCCCTTCTGCGGCATCCTCCTGGATGCCCGGTGGGACCGGGACGGCGAGGGGCTGATTGCCTACCCCAGCCCGATGAAGGGCTTCTCCGTGGTGCAGGACAACACCGGCGTCATCCTGGTGGTGGACCGCTACCCGTAGCCGCCGGCGTCGGGGGCGTCCGTGAGGTACAGTCGCCGCCGTGTTCTACGCGTGCGTCCGTGCCGTGGTGGCGATGTGCCTGCGGTTCTTCTACCGGGTGAAGGTGAACGCGCCTGGCGCCTCGCCGGAGGGGCCGGTGCTCTTCGTGGGCAACCACCCCAATGGGCTCATCGACCCCGGGCTGGTCTTCATCCTCACCCGTCGCAAGGTGACGTTCCTCGCGAAGGCGCCCCTGTTCCGCATGCCCGTCATCGGCTGGCTGCTGAAGGGCCTGGACGCGCTGCCGGTGTACCGCAAGCAGGATGACCCGACGAAGATGGGGGGCAACGAGGGGACGCTCGAGGCCGCGCGGGGGGCGCTCCTCCAGGGGCGCGCCATCACCATCTTCCCGGAGGGCAAGAGCCACTCGGAGCCGGCGCTCGCGGAGCTGAAGACGGGCGCGGCGCGCATCGCGCTGGGCGCCGCGAAGCAGGGAGCCCCCGTGCGTGTCGTCCCCGTGGGCCTCACGTACGCGCAGAAGCACGTCTTCCGCAGCGAGGTCCTCATCGACGTGGGGGCGCCCATCGAGGTGAGCGCCTTCCTCCCGGCGGACCCCTCCGCCGACTCTGACGCCGTGCGCGCGCTCACCGAGCGGATCGCGGAGGGCTTGCGGGGCGTCACGTTGAACCTGGCGCAGTGGGAGGACCTGCCGCTGGTGCAACTCGCCGAGCAGCTCTATTCCTTCCGTCAGGGCGGCGCGCTCGACGCGGAGCGACTGCGCCTGTGGGCCCGGGGCGTCCAGCTGTTCCGGACCAACGAGCCCGACCGCTTCGCGGAGCTGCGGGCGCACCTGGCCGCCTTCCAGCGGCGCATGGCGCTGGTGCACGCCGGCGGGCCGGAGGACCTCGCGCTGGTGTACCGGCCGGGCAACGTGGTGCCGTTCGTGGTGAAGAACCTCCTGGCGCTCGTGCTGGGCTTGCCGCTGTTCGTGCTCGGCGTGGTGCTGTTCGGGTTGCCCTACCAGGTGCCCCGGCTCGCCGCCCGCAGGGCGGAGCTGGACGTGCAGGCCACGGTGAAGTTCCTCAGCGGCTTCGTGGTGGGGCTCGTCTGGTGGGCGGCGCTCACCGTCGCCGCGTCGGTGTGGGGCAATGGGGCCTGGGGCCTGGGGACGTTCGTCGCGGCGGTGCCCCTGGCCCTCTTCACGCTCTACTTCTCCGAGCGGTGGGAGGGGCTCAAGCGCGACATCGACGTCTTCTTCCTGCTGGGCAACCGCGCCCGCCTCAAGGCCCTGCTGCTGACCGAGGGCGAGCGGCTCGCGTCCGAGGTGGAGCGGCTGGCGGGGGAGTACCGGCCGCTGCTCGACGCCTCCGTCAGGAGCTGAGGCGAGCCCGGGGCACGGCCTCGCGGAACAGCTTCGCGCCCACGAGCAGGGCCACGCCGCCCAGGAGCACGGGGAGGGCGTTCACCGCGATGGCGGTGTGCAGCGTCGCCGCGTCCGCGATGTTGCCGATGAGCGCCGGCGAAATCGCGTCACCCAGCAGGTGGATGCACAGGACGTTGAGCCCCATGGCGAAGGCGCGGAACGCGGGCGGCACGCAGTTGACGATGGCGGCGTTGATGGGCCCGCTGTTGAGGAAGATGAGGAACTGGGCCATGCCGATGGCGGCGAACGTCGGGCCCACGTCCTTCAGGTTGACGGCCAGGTACATGCACGGCGCCGCCAGCAGCAGGCCGATGCCGGACATCCACAGCCCGCCGCCCTCGCGCTTCTTGTCCAGCTTGTCCCCCAGCCACCCGCCCGCCACCGTCCCCAGCAGGCCCGCGACGGCGGTGATGGCGCCGAAGAGGAACCCGGAGCTGTCCGCGGACATGCCGCGCTCGCGCACCAGGTACGTGGGCATCCAGAAGCCCAGCCCGCCGATGGAGAACGTCATCAGCGTGTAGCCGGCGGTCACGGCCCAGAAGGCCGGGTTGCGCGCCAGCCCCTTGAGGCCCACGAGGAAGGGCATCTTCACCTCCGCGTCCGGCCCGTCCATGGCGCCGCGCTGGGGCTCGGGCATGAAGAAGGCCAGGGCACCCAGCAGGAGCCCCGGCACGCCGCCGGCGAAGAAGGCCACGTGCCACGAATACTGCTGCGTCAGCCAGCCGCCCAGGCCGTAGCCCGCCGCCGCGCCCACGGGGATGGCGATGTAGAAGAACGCCAGCATGCGCGTGCGCTGCTCGCGCGGATACAGGTCGGAGATGATGCTCGGGGCCACCGCGCCATAGCCCGCCTCGCCGATGCCAATCACCGCCCGGGCGACGAGCAGCGCGGCGAAGGAGGTGGCCAGTCCGCTGGCGCCCGTGGCCAGGCTCCACAGCAGCACGCCGCCCGCCACCAGCAGCCTGCGGGGATACCGGTCCCCGAGGAAGCCGCCCAGCGGCGAGGCCAGCATGAACACCACGATGAACATGGTGCCCAGCAGGCCGGACTGCGTGTCGTTGATGCCGAACTCCTGCTGGATGCCCGGCAGCGCCACCGCGACGATGTACCGGTCGAGGTAGTTGACCAGGTTGATGAGCGTCAGCACGAGCAGGGCGAACCCCGCGTTCGCCGCGGGCGCCAGGGGCTTCACGGGCGTGGCCGTCATGGTGGACGTGCTCATGACCGGGCGGCCCCCGCGCCGAAGCGGTGCGCGAGCAGGCCCCATCTCAGCCCCCGGTCGCTCACCCGGCACGAGTCGAGCCCCAAGGCCTTCACCGCCTCCAGGAGGATGAGCGCCCCGGCGGGGATGACGTCCGCGCGCTTGGGCTGCATGCCGGGCAGGGCGCGGCGCTCCTCCAGGGGCCGGTGGCACAGCCGGTCCGCCAGCGAGGACAGCTCCGCCACGGACAGCGTCCCGCCGTGCACGCGCTCGGCGTCATACGGGTCGATGGCGTGCTGCACGGCGTACACCGTCGTCACCGTGCCCGCCACGCCCACCAGGACGGAGGCCGGCGGCGGAGGAGGGAGTGACTGGAAGGTCTCCCGCAGGTGCGCCTCGACGCGCGCGCGGTCCTCGGCGGACATCGGGTCGGAGCGCACGAAGCGCTCGGTGAGGCGCACCGCGCCCACGTCGAAGCTGTGGCGGAACTCCACGTGGCCGGAGGGGTTGCCGTAGATGAACTCCGTGGAGCCGCCGCCGATGTCGAGCACCAGCAGGGGGCCGGCGGCCTCGCTGGCGAAGTCCGCGTGCACCGCCGCGAAGGACAGCTCCGCCTCCAGCTTGCCGGAGATGATCTCCACCGTGACGCCGGCGCGCGTCCTCGCGGCCTCGAGGAACTCCGCGCCGTTGGTCGCGTCGCGCGCGGCGCTGGTGGCGGACACCGCGATGTCCTGCGCGCCCAGCTCCCGCGCCTCGCGGGCGAAGGCCTCCAGCACGGACAGGGTGGCCTCCATGCCCTCCGGCGACAGCCGCTTCGTCGCATCCACGCCCCGGCCCAGCCGGGTGATCTCCGCGCGCTCCCGGACGGGCTCGAAGCGGCCTTCGGGCGTGCGCTCCGCGACGAGCAGCAGCACGGAGTTGGTCCCAATGTCGATGGTGGCGAATCGCGGCATGCGCCGCAGCCTACTCAACGCAGCAGCGCTTCCAAAGCGTCGGCCAGCGCCGCGTACTCGTCCGGGGTGTTGTAGACCTGCGCGGACACGCGCACGTGACGCTGCGGGGCCTGGGGCCAGGGGATGACCGGCACCTCGATGCGGTGATTCTCGAAGAGCTTCAGGTGGAGGGGGTCCAGGAACAGCGGCGGCTCGGGCCGCAGGGGGTAGCCCGGCGGCAGGCCCACGACGGCCATGCTGCCCACCATGCTCTCCGGACACACGGGCTCGACGCCGAGCCGCTCGCACAGGAGCGCGCGCGCCGCGAGCGCCTTGCTCCGGTTGGAGGCCATCAGCTCCGGCCAGCCGCCCGGCAGCATGCCGCCCATCACCCGGAGGGCCTCCGGCACGCACAGCGCGGGGCTGGGGTCGTGGGTCCCCGTCCAGTCGAACTCCAACCGGAAGCGCGAGCGGTCCGTGCGGGGCGAGTTGCGGCCGTGGCTCACCGCCAGCGGCGTCAGGCCCGGCTGCAGGTCCCTCCGCACGTGGAGGAAGGCCGCGCCCTTGGGGGCGCAGAGCCACTTGTGGCAGTTGCCCGTGTAGTAGCCCGCGCCCAGCGCGCGCAGCGACAGCGGCACCTGGCCGGGGCCGTGCGCGCCGTCCACCAGCGTCTCCACGCCGCGCGCCTTCAGCTCCGCGACGAGCCGGGCCACCGGCATCACCAGCGCCGTCTGGCTGGAGATGTGGTCGACGAGCAGCAGGCGCGTGCGCGGCGTGACGTGGGCCAGCACCGCGTCGACGACGGACTGCTCGGACGCGACGGGCCAGGGCAGCTTCGCCACCACCACCTTCGCGCCGGACTGCGCCGCGGCGAAGTCGAGCGCGTTGCGGCTGGCGTTGTACTCGTGGTCGGTGGTGAGCAGCTCGTCGCCGGGGGCGAAGCGCAGCGAGCGCAACACCGTGGTGACGCCGCTGGTCGCGTTGGTGACGAAGGAGACGTCCTCCGCGTCCGCGCCGACGAAGTCCGCGAGCGCGGCGCGGGCCGCGTCATACAGCGGCTCGATTTCGCGGTGGAGGAAGCGGACGGGCTCGGCCTCCATGCGCGCGCGCAGCTCCGCCTGCTTTTGGAGCACCGCGGTGGGGCAGGCACCGTACGAACCGTGATTGAGGAAGCGGACCTCGGGGTCCAATCCCCAGTGGGAGCGGAAGGGGGCGGTCATGCCCGGCGACTCGAACCGAACCGCCGCCCCCTGTCAACGCGCCGCGAGTGCTACGGCTGGGCCGTCTCGGCGAGGGGCGCCCAGTCAGGCGTCAGCAGCGTGCCCTTCTCCGAGCGCAGCGGGAGCTGGTTGTTGCCGTCCGAGGTCATCACGAACAGCTGGGTGCCGCCGTTGCGCGTCGAGGTGAAGATGACCAGCCGGCCGTTGGGCGAGAAGGCGGGCTCCTCGTTGTTGCCCTGGTCCTGCGTCAGGCGCGTCACCTTGCGCGTGTCGACGTGGACGGTGAACAGGTCGAAGGCGTTGCGCTCGTCGCGCGCCGTGAAGGCGATGAGGTCGCCGCGCGGGGACCAGTCCGGCGTCTGGTTGTAGTTGCCCTGGAAGGTGAGGCGCGTCACGCCGGAGCCGTCCGCGCCCATGACGTAGATTTGCGGGCTGCCGCCGCGGTTGGACACGAAGGCGATGCGCTTGCCGTCCGGGGACCAGGAGGGGCTGGTGTTCAGGCCGTAGGGCGTGTCGGTGATGGCCTTGGCGCCGGAGCCGTCCGCGTTGGCGACGTAGATCTGCGCGCTCTCGCCTTCCGCCAGCGCGTAGGCGATGCGCTTGCCGTCCGGGGAGAAGGCGGCGCCGGTGGCCATCTGGCCCTCGGCCACCAGCGAGCGCGCCTCGCCGTTGGGGCGCTGCACCCAGATGTCGGGGCGGCCCTTGCGGTACGAGGTGTAGGCCACCTGGGCGCCGTCCTGGCTCAGCGAGGGCAGGATGTTGATGCCGCCCTTGGTGAGCGACACCGGGTTGCCGCCGTCCCAGTCCGACACCACCACGTCGCGGTTGGCGCCGGCCTTGCGCACGTAGGTGATGCGCGACAGGAACGGGCTGGGCTCGCGGGTGAAGTGGCGGTACAGCGCGTCCGCCAGCCGGTGCGCGAGGAGGGACGGGTTGTTGCCCGGCGCGTCCTTCGACACCTTCAGGTCCTCGCGGCCGGTGCCGACGTTGAACAGGCGCAGCTCGCCGCGCAGCGCGCCCGCGTCCTCCGCGAGCGACACCTTCACCAGGGCCTCGGCGCCCACGTCCGCCCAGCGGCTGAAGTTGATGGTGCCCGCGGCCATGCCCTCCTTGGGGTCGGCCGTGAAGCTCTTGCGGTCCAGCACCTGGAGGATGCCGGAGGCGGTGAGGTCGAAGGTGAAGGTGGCGTCGAACGTGGCCGCCTCCTTCTTCGCGCCCTCGTTCTGCGTGACCGGCGCGGGGACGGCCACCGGCAGCGGACGGAAGCTCGCGCCGGAGATTTCGATGGTGGGCGTCTGGGCCAACGCCACGAAGGGGACGAGGACGAGGGAGAGGAGCAGGGCTTTCATAGGGCGTTGAACATCAGGTTGACGCCGCTCTTCTGCAGCGCGTCTCGGAGGTGGTCGGGAGGAGGCGAGAAGGGAGAGGCCTTGCGCACGGCGGCGACGACCGCCGAGTCGAACAAATCGTTGCCGCTGGGCTTGGTGAGGCTGACGTCCAGCACCTCGCCGGTCCGGCCCAGGCGGAGCGCGACGAGTGCCTTGAGGTGCATGCGCTCGGACTCCGGGATGGTGTCCGCGACGCTGTAGTGCCGGCGCACCTGCGCCTGGAGCAGGCCGAAGTAGCGCTCACCCTCGGCGGTGGCGGAGTCGCCGTCCGGGTCGCCGTCCTCGGCGCCCTCCGGGTCCTCCTCCGGGGCCGCCTTCGCCGTCTTGTCGAAGGCGCCGAACAGCCGCTTGCGCCGGTCCTCTCCCTCGCGCTCCCCCTTGACGGGCTCCGGCTTGGGCGCGGACGCGGGCTCCGGCTTCACCCCGGGGACCGGCACCGCGACGGCGTTGGAGGAGGGAGGGGGCTTGGCGGGCTCGGGCGCCGGCTTGGGGGCGTTGACCTCCTTGGGGGGAGGGGGCAACTGCTCCTTGCGCGGCAGCAGCTTGGCGTCGCGCGGCTTGCCCAGGCGCACCAGCGTGGCGCGGATGGGCTGCGCGTTCATGTCCACCTTGGGGCCGCCGCTGAAGCGCGCATACAGGATGGCGGCCACGAGCAGGACGACGTGCCCCACGACCGAGGCCACCACGAAGCGGGACATCCGCGTGGAGCGGGTGACGAGCAGGCTGTGGCTGACCGCGGAGTGCATGGGCTAGCGCTTCGCCTCCTTGGGCTTCTTCGACGGCGTTCCCGGGTTGGACGTCTTGGACCCCGTCGAAGGGTCCGTGATCATCCCCACGTTGTTGATGCCCGCGCGCTGGGCGGCCGCCATCACCTCCACCACCACCCCGTAGGGCACGTCCCGGTCCGCGTGGAGGAACAGCTCCTTGTCCGCCTGGACCTTGACGTTGGCGGCCAGCTTCGCCTCCAGCTCCTCCAGGGGCACCTCCGCGTCGCCGATGTAGACCTTCTTCGCCGCGTCGATGGAGAGCACGACCTTCTTCTCCGTGGCCTCGACGGGCGCGGCCTTCGTCTCCGGCAGGTTGACCTTCACGCCCTGCTGGATGAGCGGCGCGGTCACCATGAAGATGATGAGCAGCACCAGCATCACGTCCACCATGGGCGTGACGTTGATCTCGCTCATCGTGGTGCGGCCGCCGCCGCGATTGGCTCCACCCATGCCCATGGACGCCTCCGCCTACCGGAAGAAGTGCCGCTTGATGATGTTGAGGAAGTCCGCGGAGAAGTTGGCCATCTCCGTGTCGAACACCTTGATGCGGCTGACGAACGAGTTGTAGGCGACCACCGCGGGAATCGCGGCGAACAGGCCCGCCGCGGTGGCGAACAGGGCGTTGCCCACGGGCGCGGCCACCGTGGCCAGCGTGGCGTTGCCCTGCTCGGCGATCTGGTTGAAGGCGCTCAGGATGCCGATGACGGTGCCGAACAGGCCCACGAACGGCGACGCCGCGCCCACCGTGCCCAGGAAGGACACCCGGGCCTCCAGCTCCGTGATCTGCGACGTGGAGGCCCGGTTCAGCGCGCGCTCCACGTTCTCGATGCCGCCCAGCCGCTCGGCCATGGCGCCCTCGGCGCCCCCTTCCTTGGCCTGGGCCAGCTTGGACAGCTCCTCGTAGCCGGCGCAGAACACCTTCGACAGCGGCGAGGCGTCCAGCTTCTGGGCCGTCTGGTAGATGGCCTCCAGCCGGGAGGCCTTCCAGAAGGTGTCGAGGAAGGTGAGAGACTGTGCGCGAGCCTTGGCCAACTGGGAAGCCTTCATCGCGATGAGGGCCCAGGAGGCGACGGAGACACCCATCAGGAGCAGCAGGACGGCCAGCTCGATGAAGGACGCGTCGCGGATGATCTCCACGTAGTTCATGGCGCCGAGCGCCAGGGGCAGGTGGGGCGTCATGGGGTGCAGCGCGTAACACTCCGCTACAACTGGGTCAAACAAACGGGGAATGGTTGCCTGCTCTTGCGGGGGCTTGGCCGTCTCGTTGAATAATTCCCGGGGGTGTCCGTCCGAGGTGGCTGAAACGGGCCGAACACCTCAACACCCCACGGACAGGTTGCCCCAATGAACTCCAGACTGCTGGTTGCATTCCTCTGCCTGGCGGCGGTCTCCACAGGTTGTGTCATCCACGACGACGACTGTTGCTACGAAGAGCCCATCTACCCGGGTGACGTGACGTTCCGCTGGACGTTCGATGGGTTCCGCTGCAGCGACGACCCGGACATCAAGGGCGTCAACATCACCATCCCGGGCGAGTCGCTGGCCAACGGCGGTCGCTATCCCTGCCAGGCGAACGGGTTCGACGGCATCGTCCTGCGCCGGTTCGCGCCGGGCATCTACAGCTTCAACCTCGAGGCGGTCAGCTACGACAACGAGGTGTTGTACGAGGCGTCCGGGACCTTCACGGTCAACGGCGACGTGACGGTGGACATCGACCTCACGCCGGCGGGCCTGCCGCCGTCCTACGCGTACGTCAGCTGGCTGTTCCCGGGGAACATCACCTGTGGCCAGGCCGGCGTGGCCACGGTGGACGCCCGGGTGGACGGGGGCTCGTGGGCGACGTTCGACTGCGCCCGGGGCCAGAACGGCAACAGCATCCAGTCGCCGCACCTCGACCCGGGGTCGCACTACCTGGAGCTGGCCGCCCGCGACTCCCAGGGGCGCACGCTCTACACGCACGGCGGGCAGCTGACGACGACGTACGGCGCCCCGACGTCCTACACGGCCACCCTGCGCTCCTCGAGCGCCGGCGCCCTCATCAGCTGGAAGTTCCAGGACACGGTGAACTCCAACGTCCTGCTGGGCTGCGGCGCGGCGGGGGTGACGCGGGTGGAGGCCATCATCGACGGGGGCAACAAGGCGACGTTCGACTGCTCCGCGGGCAGCAACGGGGGCAGCGTGAGCTCGCCCACGCTCCAGCCGGGCACGCACGACCTCCAACTGCTGGCGTTCAACTCGGCGGGGCGTCCCTGGTACTTCTTCAGCCGCCAGTTCTCCGTGTCGGCCGGCAGTGACACGAACCTGGAGGCCTCCATGTGGCCGGTGGGTGGCACGGCCATCAAGTGGGAGCTGCGCTCCGGTGGGTCGGCGCAGAACTGCGCCCAGGCGGGCATCACCTCGGTGGCCATCAACTTCCGCGACGTCTTCACCGGCGAGCGGGTCTACGGCATCGCGGGTGACTCCCACGGCTGCAACGACGCCCCGGTGGTGTACGAGTTCCTGAAGCCGGGCCGCTACGAGGTGGAGATGTACGCGCGCAGCTCGACGGGCGCGGAGTACTTCTCCGTGGACAACGCGGTCATCACGGACGTGGTCGCCCACTCCTTCCCCAGCGCGAGCAGCGCGCTGCTGGTGACGATGATCCGCTAGTCCAGGTCGGACGCTCGGCGGGTGAACGGGAGGGCCGGGGCGCAAGCCTTGGCCCTCTCGTCGTTCGGGGCGGCCGGTGTCGCTGGCATCAAACGTGATAGGGACACCCCCCATGCGGCAAGACAGCCACAGTCCCATTGGGGTGTTCGATTCGGGTGTCGGTGGGTTGACGGTCCTCAAGGCGCTCATGGAGCACCTGCCCCACGAGAGCACCGTGTACCTGGGGGACACGGCCCGCGTGCCCTACGGCACCAAGTCCGGCGAGGTGGTGACGCGCTACTCGCTGAAGAACGCGGAGTTCCTGCTGGAGCGGGGCATCAAGGCGCTGGTCGTGGCGTGCAACACGGCCTCCGCGGTGGCGCTGCCGGCGCTGGAGGCGGTGCTGCCGGTGCCCGTGGTGGGCGTCATCCAGCCCGGCGCACGGGCCGCCCTGGCGCGCACGCGGGGCGGGGGGGTGGGCGTCATCGGCACGCCGGGCACCATCCGCTCCGGGGCGTATCAGCGGGAGCTGGAGGCGGGGGACCCGCGGGTGCGGGTGAAGGCCCGCGCCTGTCCGCTCTTCGTGCCGCTGGCGGAGGAGGGGTGGACCACCGGGGACGTGCCCCTGCTGACGGCGCGCGAGTACCTGGGTGGGTTCGCCCGCGAGGGCGTGGACACGCTGGTGCTGGGCTGCACGCACTACCCGCTGCTCAAGGGCGTCATCGCGGAGGTGGTGGGGCCCGACGTCGCGCTGGTGGACTCGGCGGAGGCCACCGCGGAGGCGGTGGTGGCGCTCCTGACGGGCAAGGGCCTGCTGGCGCCCGCGCGGGACACGGCGCCGTCCCACGCGTACTACGTGACGGACGTGCCGGAGCGCTTCACGGAGGTGGGGGCGCGCTTCCTCGGCCGTCCCATCGCGACGGCCGAGCAGGTGGACCTGAAGTTCTGAGGACGGCGCGGCGCCCCGTCAGGCGGAGGGGCGCGTGCTGGCGGGAGCGGGCTCCTCCGCGGTGGCGGTGGCGGCCTTGGTGAGCAGCTCCTTGGCCACCTGCACCACGGGGGCCTCGGCGCCGGCCTGGGCCGCCTGCAGCGCCTTGGCGGCCTCGTCGCCGATGTCGTCCTCGCGCGGCACCAGTCCCGTGGCCCACGTCACCAGCCGCTCCAGCACCGGGAAGAAGCTCACCATCGTCAGCGGCCGGTTCATCCAGCCCACGGTGATGCAGTAGTACTTGTTGAAGGGCGCGGTGTGGTGGATGCGGTGGTGCTCCGGCGGGAGGATGAGGTGCACGCGCTGCAGGAAGCCGATGGCGGCCGGCGGCGTGTCCATGTGCGACCACTTGTGGAACTGGTTGGTCGCCATCACCCAGAAGATCATCGCGCCCAGGAAGCTGGCGCTGAACACCCACCCGGAGCTCGTCAGCGGCATGCACACCGCGATGATGGCCACCGGCAGGGAGATGAGGCAGTTGTTGCCGTTGGTCTCCACGAAGTCGTGGCGGGTGATGGCCTTCTCGTCGACGTGGTGCTCGCGGAAGGGGCGGATGAGGGCCTTGCCCAGCACCGGCATCTCCGTCGAGCCCCAGGTGTCGCCCATCCAGTGGACGAAGCCGGACACGAAGTCCGCGGCGAGGTAGCCCAGCAGCACCGCGCCCAGCAGCAGCCAGGGGCCTCCGTGTGGGTTGTTGTAGAGCCGATACACCAGCACCAGCTCCAGCGTGACGAAGCTGACGATGGCGCCGATCTCCATCGCGCGGATTGCGGGCGAGTAACCCTGCGCCAGCGTCTGCGCGTCCTGGAGTCGGACCTTGTCCTCGATCTCGTTCGTCTTCTTCATCCGTGGGGTCCTGGACGTTGGAGTGGGTGAAGGCCACCCCGAAGGCTTGTACGTACCCTAGCCGCTTTTGGGTTTTCAACGGACGGAGGGGTGAGACGTGCCGGCCCCAGGTCGCACGCCAGGTGGGCGCGCAAACCTTTCGCGGGCGGCCGGACGCGCCGGGCGGGCGGGCGTGGGTGGAAGGGGATGACGCTTACCTTGTGTCGTGCGGAGGTGGCTGGTACGTTCCGCCCACTCGGCAATGACGAAAACCTTCGAGAAGGCCGTCACCGGCTTCAACCACAACATCAAGCACAAGGGGAAGGTCTACCACGTCCAGACCGAGGACTCGGGCGTCAACAATCCCCACATCATCACCCACCTGTTCGTGGGCGGGAACATCCTCGCGTCGAAGAAGACGTCCTACTCGGACATCCTCAACGCGGAGAGCCTGGCGGAGGTCGTGCGCGAGCTGATGGAGGAGCAGCACAAGGAGATGCTGCGCAACCTCATCAACGGCGTGTACGACAACTACGAGTCCGCCGTCCGCCACTACCAGCCGGGCCAGCTCGCCACGGAGGCGGAGGCCCAGGTGAAGCTCCAGGCGGGCCAGTCCATGGCGCCCAAGGTGGTGCAGCCGGCCCCCGTCGTGGCCCCCGTGGCGCCCCTGCTCCCTCCGGAGGTCGCCGCCGCGCGCGCCCTCAAGGAGAAGCCGAAGATCAACGAGGTGGGCGTGGAGACGCTCTTCGGAGAGGACCTCATCTCCGAGAAGAGCCTCGACGAGGTCATCCTCAGCTATCTCGCGGGCGAGGGCGAGCAGTAGCCCCACGCGAAGCGACGTCCCGTGGCCTCCTTGCCGCGGGACGTCATCGTCGGGAAGTCGACACTTCCCGCCTCAGGGCAGCACCCGCTGGACCCAGGTGGCGCCGTACACGGTGAACACTCCCGCCGCGAGCAGGTCCGACAGCACCCAGGTCCGCATCATCGCCGGCAGTCGCACCACGCCGCTGCCGAACACGATGGCGTTGGGCCGCGTGCCTGCGGGCCGCGCGAAGTCGACTCCCAGCGGCAGCAGCGCGTTCCACGGCACGAGCCACAGCGTCGCCGCAGGGAGATGAGCATCGCCACCGTCGCCTCCAAGCGGCAAGTGGTCCCACGGCACCGGTAGCAGAGCCGTCACGGACAGCCGCCGCAAGGCGATGAGCCCCGCCACCGTCGCCTCCGAGCGGCAAGCGGTCCCACGGCACCGGTAGCAGAGCCGTCACGGACAGCCGCCGCAGGGAGATGAGCACCGCCACCGTCGCCTCCGAGCGGCAAGCGGTCCCACGGCACGCGCCGCAGGGAGATGAGCAGCGCCACCGTCGCCTCCGAGCGGCATGCTGTCCCACGACACGCGCCGCAGCGCCGCCACGGACAGCCACCGCAGGGAGATGCGCAGCGCCGCCACGGATAGTCGGTCGCCGCAGGGGGATGAGTGCCAGCGCGCCAAGCGCCGCCACGGTCGTCTCGCAGTGGTTGCCGCCTGCCTTGACGCCGTGGAGCGCGCTCGCGGCTGGGCTCGCGAGGCGCTCTCTCATCGGGGCGCCGCCGCTCCACCACACGCAGCGACGAGGAGCACCTCGCCCACCGTCCTCGCGCCATCGGGCCCAGGCGGGTCAGCTCGCGGGCGATGACGTCGCCGCCGCCCTGTCCCAGGTGGCTTCGACGGGCCCAACGCCACAGCATTGCCCACGTCAGGAGGAGGAAGACGCGCACGAAGGGAAACGCAGCGGGGATTCCCTCCATGAAGCCCACGTCCGAGCCCAGCCGTGGCGAGACGACCCCGGCGAAGACTGAGGCTCTTGGTGCCGATGCCGCCGATGTTGGAGCCGTAGGCGACGGCCAGCATCAGCGCCGCGCCGAATTGCTCCAGCTCGAGTCCTTCGGCCGTCTTCGGCTGCGTGCGCAGCGCGATGCCGATGGTCACCACAGCCACCACGATGGCTGTGTGCGAGCTCCACGGCGAGGCGACACGGCGGCGGTGGCCGCCAGCATGCCGAACAGCAGGCGCAGTGGGCCGGTGCCGACGGCGCACGATGCGCAGGGCGATGCGGCGGTGCAGGCCCCACTGCTCCATGCCCCCGTGCCCAGGGGCCAGGCCGCCCATGAAGCGGAAGATGTACGGGGCGATGAAGGGCAGGGTGGTGCGGCCCAGGGTGGCGGCGGGGTTGTCCGTGTCGAAGGCACCCATGAGCGGGAAGATCACCCCGGGCAGCGCGGCCGGCCATGTGAGGGCACGGCCTCGGTGAACCATCACAGGGACATCGACGCGGCGGGGCGGTCGTCGAGGCCGAAGAGAGTGTGGAGGCCGGGGAGGACCCTGTAGAGGTTGGCGGCTACTCCGGGGCCGCGATGCGTCCCCATCCCCCATCTACGCGGAGGCCGTGGCGGGGTGGTCCATCGAGGCCGGGGGGAACCCTGTACCTGTAGATGATGGAGGCCACTCCGGGGGCGCGAAGCGGCCCACCCGCAGTCCCGTCGTCGCGCTCCGCTGGGGCTGCTCGCTCATTGCAGGAGACCGTCGTACAGGGGTTGTCCGGGGTGGGATGGGGATGCCCGCCTTCTCCCGCCGGGCGTGCGTGGGTCCCACGCGCCCGGCCGTGATAGGTTGGCGTCCTTCCGCGCCGCGCCATGATTCAATTCTTCCACGTCTACAAGGCGTATCCCGGCGATCCGCCGGTGCTCTCGGACATCAACCTCAGCGTGGAGAAGGGTGAGTTCGTCTTCCTCACCGGCCCCTCCGGCGCGGGGAAGACGACGCTGCTCAAGCTCATCTTCTGCGCGGAGAAGGCCACCAAGGGCCAGATTCTCGTGGGGGGGCGCAACATCGCCCGCATCCGCGAGTCCGCGGTGCCCTACCTGCGGCGCAACATCGGCGTCGTGTTCCAGGACTTCAAGCTGCTGCCGCACCGGACGGTGGAGGACAACGTCTCCTTCACGCTGGACGTGCTGGGCGTGCCCCGGGCCGAGGCGCGCGACAAGGTGCACCGGATGCTCAAGCTGGTGGGGTTGGAGCACAAGGCGGACTCGTTCCCCCTGCGCCTGTCGGGTGGAGAGCAGCAGCGCGTGGTCATCGCGCGCGCGCTCGTGAACGACCCGACCATCCTCCTGGCGGACGAGCCCACGGGCAACCTGGACCCGGCCCTCACCGTCGAAATCATGGACCTGCTCACGCAGGTGAACGTGCGCGGCACCACGGTGATGGTGGCCACGCACGACGCCACGCTGCTGTCGCGCTACCAGAAGCGCACGGTGCGGCTGGAGCGCGGGCAGATCGTCTCCGACGAGGACGGCGTCAAGGCGGCGCGGCGGATGGTGGTATGAGCGCGTTCGCGAAGACGCGGTACTTCTGGCGCTCGGCGGCGGTGGGCCTCAAGCACTCGCCCTTCGTCCACTTCATCGCGGTGACGACCATCGCCATCGCCCTGTTCGCCGCGGGGCTGGCGCGCGGGGGCGCCCGGCTCCTGGACAACCTGCTCGCCTCCCTGGGCGGCGAGGTGGAGGTGACGGTGTACCTGGCGCCGGAGCTGGGCCAGGACGAGGCGCACGGCGTGCGCGCCCGCGTGGAGGCCCTCAGCCACGGCCAGGTGTCGCTGGTGCCGCCCGAGGCCGCGCTGACGCGGCTGCGCAAGGAGCTGGGCGACCTGGGCGAGGCGCTGGCGGAGCTGCCGGAGAACCCGCTGCCCGCGACGCTGGAGCTGCGCGTGCCGCCCGAGGACCGCACCCCGGAGGCGCTCCAGTCCTTGGCGAAGGAGCTGCGCGCGCTGCCGGGCGTGTCGGGCGTGGACTACGGCGAGGCGGCGGTGGAGCGGCTGACGGCCATCGCCCGGGCGCTGCGCTTCGGCGCGCTGGTGGCCTTCGCGGTGGTGCTGTCGGCCACCGTCGTCATCGTCGGGGCGACGCTCCAACTGGCCATCTATTCGCGGCGCGAGGAGATCGAAATCCAGAAGCTGGTGGGCGCCACCGACCGCTTCGTCAAGGCGCCCTTCCTGCTGGAGGGCCTGCTCCAGGGGCTGCTCGGCGCGGGCGTGGCGCTGTTGGGGCTGTGGGCCTTCGGCAGGGTGATGGGCCCGACGCTGGGCTCGCTCTTCGCCTTCTTGCTGGGGCCGGGCGTGGGCGCTGCCTGGGTGGAGCCCCGGCTGGCGCTGGAGCTGGTGGGCGCCGGGTGTGGCCTGGGGCTGGGCGGCAGCTTCGTCGCCGTGGGGCGCTTCCTGCGCGTATGAGCCGGCTGGCCTCCCTCCTCGCCCTGGCCCTGGTGCTGGTCAGCCCCTCCGCGCTCGCGCAGCAGCACGAACAGGCGGAGCAGGCGGCGCTGCGCGAGCGGCTCTCCGCGCAGCGCGCGACGCTGGCGCTCATCGAATCCAAGAAGCTCTCCGTACTGGAGGGCCTGGAGCTGATGGAGGAGATGGTGGCCTTCTCCCGGCGGCGGGTGCGCGCGCTGGAGTCGGACCTCGTGGTGTTCCGCAAGCGCGTGGTGCTGGCCGAGCGCGAGGAGCTGCTCTTGCGCGAGGCCCTGCGCGTGCAACTGCGCAGGCTGTCGCCCCGGCTGCGCACCCTGTACCGGGTGATGCGCCGCCGGCCGCTGGAGGTGCTCCTGTCCGCGGAGGACTTCGCCGCGCTGGTGTGGCGCGCGCGGGCGCTGGAGGCCAGCATGTCCGGCGACCTGGAGCTGCTGCGCGGCGTGCAGCGCGTGGCCCACCTGCAACGCCAGTCCCTGAAGGAGCTCAAGCGCCTCCAGTCCTCGCTGTCCACGCGCGTCGCCTTCCTCCAGGAGCAGGAGCGGCTGGCCCGCGCGCAGCACGAAGCGCTGGAGGAGGTGGTGGGCTCGCTGGCGGGCGAGGCGGAGCTGGCCCGGCGCGCGGTGCGCGAACTGGAGCAGGCCGACGCGGAGCTCACCCAGGTGGTGCGCGACCTGAAGGAGGCCCCCGCGGCCTCCGGCTTCGGCGCGCTGCGCGGCAAGCTGCCCCGGCCCACGCGCGGCATCGTCGAGGTGGGCTTCGGCAAGGTGGTCAACCCGCGCTTCAACACCGTCACCGTGCAGAAGGGCGTGGACATCCGCGCCCCGGCGGGCGCGCCCGTGCAGGCCGTGGCCGAGGGCACCGTCGTCTACGCGGGCGCGCTGCGCGGCTACGGCAACCTGCTCATCCTCGACCACGGCGACGGCTACCACACCCTCATGGCCCACCTGTCCACCATCCACCCGCCGCTCGGCGCTCCCATCTCCGCGGGCGAGGTGGTGGGCGAGGTGGGGGACACCGGCTCCCTCAAGGGGGCGTACCTCTACTTCGAGGTCCGCAAGGGCGGTCAGGCCGTCGACCCCGCGCTGTGGCTGAGCCCTACGCCCTGACGCACTGCGGCGTGGCGGGGACGTGCGCATTATCATCGAGGCATCCCACGGAGGTGTGGGGAGGAGGGGCTGGACGCATGGACCTGATGGGCGGAATGCAGAAGGCGCTGCGGCGGGTGCTGGTCGCGCGGGGCGTGGAGTCGGAGACGGTCGACCTGGACGGGCAGGCGGTCCACTACTACTCGCTGAAGGGGCAGGGGAGCGGGCCCCCGGTGCTGCTCATCCACGGGCTGGGGGGCTCGGCGAACGGGTTCAGCCGCACGTTCTTCGGGCTGGCGAAGCGCTTCTCGCGTGTGGTGGCGCCGGACCTGCCCGGGCACGGCTTCTCCAACGAGTACTGTGGCGGCGAGGTGTGTGTCGCCAACCAGTTCGGCGTGCTGCGCGCGTTCGTGGAGAAGGTGGTGGGGGCGCCGGCCTTCGTGGTGGGCAACTCGCTGGGCGGGGCGATGGCGGTGAACCTCGCGGCGGAGGACCCCCGGTGGGTGCTCGCGCTCGCGTTGGTGGCCCCCGCGGGCGCGGAGCTCCCGGAGGCGGAGAACCAGGCGCTGCTCAACGCGTTCGACGTGAGCTCGCCCGCCGAGGCGCGCGCCTTCACGAAGCGGCTCTTCCACCAGACGCCCCTGCCGGCGCTGCTGCTCGCGAACGAGCTGCGGCGCTTCTACGACACACCCACGGTGAAGGCGCTCACCGCGGAGGCGCTGGCGTCGAGGCTCAGCCTGGCCCCGGAGGCGGTCCGCGGCCTGGCGATGCCGGTGCTCTTCATCTGGGGCGGCAGCGAGCGGCTGTTGCCCTCGCGCTCGCTCGATTGGTTCCGGCGCCACCTGCCGGAGCACGCGCAGGTGCGGGTGGTGGAGGGCTTCGGCCACGTGCCGCAGATGGAGCAGCCGGACGCGCTCGTGTCGCACCTGGTGCGCTTCGCGGATGTCTCGGGCCTCTGAGGCCCGGGTATAGACTGGTACGCCCTCCGAGCCTCCTCGCGAAAGGACGTACCGACGTGACAGGTCTCCACCAGCCATGGCGCGCGGCGCTGGCCGCGTTGCTCCTGCTGTCCGGGCTCGCTGCCGCCGACGACAAGAAGGACGCGGGGCCGAGGCCGCCGGGGCGCGCGGAGCGGGCGGAGAAGGACGACGCCACCTACCGCCAGCTCGACACGTTCGCGCGCGTGCTGTCGTACGTGGAGAACAACTACGTGGAGGCGCCGGACCGCGAGCGGCTCGTCTACGGCGCCATCCAGGGGATGCTCAACACGCTGGACCCTCACACCGTCTTCATGCCCCCGGAGGTGTTCCGGGAGATGAAGATCGACACCTCGGGCGAGTGGGGCGGGCTGGGCATCGAAATCGCGCGCAAGAACGAGCGCATCATCGTCGTGGCGCCCATCGACGACACGCCGGCGGCGCGCGCGGGCGTCAAGGCGGGCGACGAGCTGGTGAGCATCGACGGGGAGAGCACGCGCGGCATGGACGTGGGGCGGGCCATGCAGAAGATGCGGGGCCCCGCGGGCGGGCGCGTGCTGCTGGGCATCATGCGCCAGGGCTTCACCGCGCCGCGGGAGCTCGCCATCATCCGCGACCACATCCGCATCGTCTCCGTGGAGGGCGAGCTGTACGGCGGCTTCGCCCACGTGCGGGTGAAGAACTTCCAGGACCGCACGGACGTGTATCTGCGCAAGGAGCTGGACCGGCTGCGGGGACTCAACGGGGGCAAGGAGCTGCGCGGCGTGGTGCTGGACCTGCGCAACAACCCCGGGGGCCTCCTGGACCAGGCGGTGGCGGTGAGCGACCGCTTCCTGGCGGGCAACGTCGTCATCGTCTCCACGCGCGGGCGCGACGGGCGCAACTCGACGGAGGAGCGGGCCAAGGACCGCGACACGGAGAAGGACTACCCGCTGGTGGTGCTCGTCAACGGCGGCAGCGCGTCCGCGTCCGAAATCGTGGCGGGCGCGCTCCAGGACCACGGCCGCGCGACCATCCTGGGCACGCAGACCTTCGGCAAGGGCAGCGTGCAGACCGTCATCGAACTGGAGGACGGCTCCGGGCTGAAGCTCACCATCGCCCGCTACTACACGCCCAAGGGCCGCAGCATCCAGGAGCGCGGCATCACCCCGGACCACCAGGTGCCGGACGAGCCCAACGGCAAGTCGGGCCGCGACGCGCCCCGGGAGAAGGACCTGCAGCGCCACTTCCGCGCGGAGCCGACCGCGTCCTCGGAGCCGGCGTCGACCCCGGCCTCGGCCCGGGGCCTGCCCGACAACCTCAAGCCCTTCGACGCCACAGCCTCATTGAAGGACTACCAGCTCAAGGTCGCGCTCGAGTACCTCAACGGCCTCGTCTCCGCCCCCGGACGGGCGCCGGCGCGGGCCGAGGGTCGTTGACGACTCCTTCCCCCTTGCATTTCCCTGCACACTCCGTTTGATGGGCCCAGGGAAAAGGTGAACGAGTGATGCGACCTTCGAGCAAGCGCGCGGTACACGCGGCCCTGAGCGGGTGGCTGGTGGGAATGCTGGCCGTGGGGCCCGCCGCCGCGCAGGGCAACCTTCCTCTGCGGCTGGCGCCCCGGGCCGTGACCTCCGCCGCGTCGGCGTCGTCCGTGACGGTGGTGGCCATCCCCCTGGACGCGGCCTCGCGCACGGAAGCGGCGCGGCTGGCGTACTGGGCGGAGCAGGCGGTGGCGCGCTCCGGACGGCTGGAGCTGGTGCGGCTGTCGGACGCCCTCGACGCCGACGGCCAGCGGGCTCGCGAGGCGAAGGCCGCCGCGGGCGCGGAGGCCATGAAGGAGGGCCAGAAGGCCTACGACGAGCTGGACACGCAGAAGGCGCTCGAGCAGTTCGACGCGGCGGCCAAGGACTACGAGGCCAGCGACCTGTCGCGCGCGTTCGGCGAGCTGAGCCGCGCGCGGGTGATGAAGGCGGCCTCGCAGGTGGCCAACGGCGAGAGCACCGCGGCGCAGTTGGAGATCCGCTCCATCCTGGCGGCGGACCCCCGGGCGCAGTTCTCGCCCAACTTCTTCCCGCCGGACGACATGGCCTTCGTGGAGAAGGAGCGCAAGGCGGCGCTGGGGGGCTCCACGGGCACGCTGACGGTGACGACGGAGCCGGTGCCCGCGCAGGTGTACGTGGATGGCCAGTTCCGCGGCGTCTCCCCCGTGTCCCTGTCCGGCCTGACGGCGGCGGACCACTACGTCACGGTGATGGCGCCGGGCTTCGCGGTGGGCCAGCAGCGGGCGCGCGAGGGTGACACCGCGCTGACGCTCGCGCCGGTCGCCTCGCTGCGCGCGCTGCAGACCGTGGGCGACCGGGTGACGCGCAAGCCGGACGCCGCGGACCGGGACGTGGCCCTGCGGGAGCTGGGCGCGCTCGCGGGCGTGCCCCAGGTGCTGGCCCTGCTGGTGAGTGGCGGCACGGGCACCGCGCCGCTGCAGGTGACGGCGCTGCGCATCGACGTGGCGGATGGCCACAACCTCGCGTACGCCGTCGGCCCGGTGCCGCGCGGCGACGCCATGGCCACCGGCTCCGAGCCCCTGCTGACGGGCCTGCTCGCCACGGACACGCCGCGCCAGGCCGGCAAGCCCGTGACGCACTTCGCGCCGGCGGCCAGCTCCAACCGCAAGACGACCGGCTACGTGCTGATGGCCACGGGCGTGGCGCTGCTGGCCGGCGGCATCTACTTCGGCATGGAGGCCTCGTCGAAGGAGGACGACTTCCACCGCGCCGTGCAGAACAGCTCCCGCGCCAAGGACATCAAGGACACGGGCAAGACGTACGCGCTGGTGGCGGACATCGGCCTCTTGACGGGCGCGGTGGCCGCGGGCCTGGGCAGCTACTTCGCGTTCGCGGGGGGGGGCTCCGGCAGCAGCTCCAGGTCCACGACCCGCATCAGCGCGCCGCCCCCGGAGCCGAAGGCGCGGCCCGCCGCCACGTCGACGAAGCCGTCCCCCCCGGCCGCCAAGAGCGACTCCCTGGCCATGCCGCCCCCGCCCAAGGGCACCAAGCCGCTGAACGACTCGCTCCCCATGCCGCCGCCCCCGGCGAAGCAGACCCCCGCCGAGCCGCCGCCCCCGGCGAAGCAGACCCCCGCCGAGCCGCCGCCCCCGCCCGCGAAGTCGTCGCAGGACGCGCGTCGCGAGGACGAGGCCCGCCGCGAGGAGGAGCTGCGCAAGCGCCGCGAGGAGGTGGAGCGCCAGCGCCGTGAGCTGGAGGAGCGCCGCAAGCAGGAGGACGCGGAGGCGGAGCGCCAGGCCGACGCCACGCGCAAGCGCGAGGAAGAGGCGAAGCGCAAGCGCGAGGACGAGGAGCGGCGGAAGAAGGACGAAGACAAGAAGCGTCCCTCCATCGACGAAGACGATCTCCGGAATTACTAGCCATGCGCCGTCTCCTTCCTGTCCGAGCCTCCTTGGTGGCCCTCTGCCTGGGCCTCTCCGCGTGCAGCCTCCTCGTCGACTTCGACGAGGAGGGCCAGCCCTGCGACGACCGCAACCAGTGCCTCGAGGGGTACGTCTGCCGCGACGACGCGTGCGTGAAGAGCGACTCCCCGGGCCGTCCCGACGGCGGCGGTGACGCGGGCTCGTCCGACGCCGGCGACGCCGGCCCGGTCGACGGCGGCGCCGACGGTGGCCTGCCCGACGCCGGTCCGCCGGACGGCGGGTGAGCGAGGGGCGGGGCGGTCGTTTCTACAGCCCCGCGTCGCACGTGGTCGCCCTGCCGCGCCGTGGCCTCCCGGACACGGCCGCGCGGACACGGCCGCCGAGTCGTAACCCCCCGTCGTGACGGGGAGCCGCACCCCGCGTCCCGGCCCCACGGCCTGCGTGACGTTGGCATCCCCCATGCTCTGAGGCGCGCCCAGGAGGTCGTATCGACATGGGCAAGCGCGTCGGAGTGCTGATGGGGGGATGGGGCGAGGAGCGGGAGATTTCGCTCAAGACGGGAGAGGCCGTGGTCGCGGCGCTCGAGTCCCGGGGCCACCACGTCACCCGCGTCTTCGCGGGGCCGGGGTTGGACCGGGCGTTGCGCGCGGCGGAGCTGGACGTGGCCTTCGTGGCGCTGCACGGCCGCATGGGCGAGGACGGCCGGGTGCAGGGGCTCCTGGAGCTGCTGGAGCTGCCGTACACCGGCTCCGGCGTGCTCGCCTCGGCGCTGGCCATGAACAAGCCCATGGCGAAGAAGCTCTTCCGGCTGCACAACCTGCCCACGCCCCAGGGCTACCGCGTGGGCCGGGACGAGGCGGCGCGCGCGCTGGAGCTGCACGGCGACCTGGGCTTCCCCTGCGTGGTGAAGCCCGCGTGTGGTGGCTCGTCGGTGGGGCTGGCCGTGGTGCGCGAGCCCGGCGCGCTCGTGGGGGCGGTGGCGGAGGCCTGCCGCTTCGGGGGCTCCGCGCTGGTGGAGCGCTTCGTCGCCGGGCGTGAGGTGACGGTGGGCATCCTCGGCGACCGGGTGCTGGGGAGCTGCGAGGTCGCCACCCCGCGCGAGGGCTTCGACTTCGACGCCAAGTACAAGGGCGGCTCGCGCTACTTCCTGCCCCCCCGGCTGTCCGCCACCCGCGTGGCCAACGTGGAGTCGCTCGCGCTCGCGGCGTACCGCGCGCTGGGCTGCCGCGGCTACGGCCGGGTGGACCTGCTGTGCTCGGACACGGAGAACGACGTGGTGCTGGAGGTCAACACGCTGCCGGGCTTCACCGCCACCAGCCTCCTGTCGCGCATCGCCACCCAGGCCGGCCTGGACTTCCCGGAGCTGGTCGAGCGCATCCTCGCGCTGGCGACCCGGGACGAGGCCGGTATCATGGACGCGCCGGCTGTCGCACCGGTCCCCACCATCGCCGAGCCCCGCCGCGCCGTCGTCTGACGCCTGGAGGCTTCCCGCCCTGGAGCGTCGCCTGGCCCCGACGCTCCCTCCTGGAGAGGGAGGTGACCCTTTGACGCGAGGTGTCACCCCCACGTGAACGGAACGTTCAAAGTCCGGGAATAATTTGACACGCCCTTGACGCCTCCCTATTGTCCGGCGCCGATCAGTCCCGGAAGGTCAAAGCCTTGTCTTTTCGGGTACATACGGGGCGGGGGCTCTGCGGACCCAGGAGGCGGCGGTCGGCGTGAGACGGGAATCCGGTGCCGCCGCGCATGGAAGGACCGCGGGCCACGGGGGCCGCGCGGGAGGGGCTGAGCGTCACTGATGACCACCGTCGAGATCATCTTCCTGGGCGTCTATTTCAGCGTCCTGTGCGTGCTGGCGGTCTACGGCTCGCACCGGTACCGAATGGCGTTCCTGTACTACCGGCACAAGTTCAAGCTGCCGACGCCCAAGGGCCCGCTGAAGGAGCTTCCGCGCGTCACCATCCAGCTGCCCATCTTCAACGAGATGTACGTGGTGGAACGCCTGGTGGAGTCGGTGTGTCGCATCGACTACCCGCGCGACCTGCTGGAAATCCAGGTCCTCGACGATTCGACGGACGAGACGTGTGGCATCGCGCGTGCGTGCGTGGAGCGTCACCGGCAGAAGGGCCACGACATCGTCTACCTCCACCGCACCAACCGCGAGGGCTTCAAGGCGGGGGCGCTGGAGAACGGCCTGAAGACGGCGAAGGGCGACTTCGTCGCGGTGTTCGACGCGGACTTCGTGCCCAGCCCGGACTTCCTGCTGCGCACCGTGCCGTTCTTCTCCGACGACAAGGTGGGCATGGTCCAGGTGCGTTGGGGCCACCTCAACCGTGAGTTCTCCATCCTCACGCAGGCCCAGAGCATCTTCCTGGACGGCCACTTCATCATCGAGCACACGGCGCGCAACCGCTCCGGCTGCTTCTTCAACTTCAACGGCACCGCGGGCATCTGGCGCCGGAACACCATCGCCGACGCAGGCGGGTGGCAGCACGACACGCTGACCGAGGACCTGGACCTGAGCTACCGCGCCCAGTTGAAGGGCTGGCAGTTCGTGTTCCTCCCGGAGGTCATCTCCCCGGCCGAGGTGCCGGTGGACATGAACGCCTTCAAGAGCCAGCAGCACCGCTGGGCCAAGGGCTCCATCCAGACGGCGAAGAAGCTGCTCCCCACCATCCTCAAGAGCGACCTGCCCCTGGTGGTGAAGCGTGAGGCGTTCTTCCACCTCACCAACAACATGGCGTACCTGTTGATGGTGCTCTTGTCCGTGCTGATGCCCATCAGCATGGTGGTGCGCTTCCAGCACGGCCTGTACGGCACGCTGTTCCTGGACCTGCCGTTCTTCATCACCGCCACCGCGAGCGTGTGCTTCTTCTACGTGGCCGCCCAGCGCGAGCGGGGCGTGCACGGTTGGGAGCAGCTCAAGTACCTGCCCTTCCTGATGAGCCTGGGCATCGGCCTGGCCATCAACAACGCGAAGGCGGTGGCCGAGGCGCTGCTCAACCAGCAGTCGGGCTTCGCCCGCACGCCGAAGACGGGCGCCGAGGGCAAGAAGGTCATCGCGGTGAAGAAGGCGTACCGCGGCAGCAAGACGCTGATGCCGGTGGTGGAGCTGCTCTTCGCGGCCTACTTCTCCGGCGCGCTGTGGTTCGCCATCGACGCGCGCATCTACACGTCGGTGCCCTTCATCGTCCTGTTCCTGGGCGGCTTCCTGTACGTGGGCGCCTCCAGCCTGCTGCAGGGCCTGGCGGGCCGGGTGAAGCTCTCCGACGCGAGCCCCGCGGTGAACGCCGCCGACGAGCAGGCCCGCCGCGCGGCCTGAGCCGGGGGACCCGCGCTGACGGGTGACGGGCCTCCTGGGGGCGCGTCACCTCGCGCGGGCGCTCCGCGGTGGACGCGGGCCTACGTGCCCGCGTCCGGCGAGTCCCTCAACAGCACCTGCTGCAGCCGCACGGGCGGCGCTCCGGACCGGGAGGGCTGGCAGCCCTCGTCGATGGAGGTGCTCGCCACCGAGCGCAGCGTGAGGCCCGCGTCGTCACAGGCGACGACCTCCGTGGGGAAGGTGACGGGGCAGGGCGCGCCGGAGCCGGTGAAGCCCGTGGCGTGTGTCTGACCCACGAAGCCCGCGGGGGTGCGCTCCACGACGATGTTCGCCGTGCTGGCGTCCGGGGACTCCGTGCCGCCGTCGGCGCGCGCGCGCAGCACCGCCAGCGTCAACGTCCCGCGGGCGTCCTCACCGTGGTAGCGGAACGCGGGGTTGTCCGCGTGGTGGTATTCGCCCGCCTGGCTGGCTTCGCAGCCCGGGGGGACGCGGATGGGAGGTGGAGGTGGGGCCCGTGTCTCCGTGGTGGGTGGAGCCTTGGCGGGACACGCGGTGAGGGACAGGACGCTGAGGCCGAGGGCCAGGGTGGGCAGGGCGCGGTGCATGGGGCGCGAATCTTGGCTTAATGGACGAGAGCAGGGGACTCCGTTTGATTCCCCTCGGATGACTCTCTAACCTTCGGTCCCGTCATGAGCTTCCGACGCTGCGTCCTTCTCTCCCTGGTGGCCGTCCTGGCGATGCCGTCGTCCGCGTTCGCGCAGGATGACGACCTGCTCGCTCCCCTCACGCCCCAGCCGTCGAAGTCCACCTCGAAGCCGAAGACGAAGGTGGTGAAGAAGAAGAAGCCGGAGAAGGTGACCAAGAAGCCCGCGCGCACCAAGGCGCCGGCGGCCACCACCGCCAAGGGCTCCAAGACGAAGAAGCCCGCCGCCACCGCGGATGATGATCTGCTCGCGCCGCTGGCCCCGATGAAGACGGAGCTGGTGGTGGCGATCTCCGGCAACGTCCGGGGCGCGAAGCTGACGCTGGACGGCCGCGAGGTGGGGACGCTCAGCGCGGCCCCCATGTCGCTCGAGGTCTCCCCCGGTGACCACGCCCTCGTGGTCCGCAAGCCGGGCTACGCCGACTACACGCGGCGCATCGACGCCAAGCCGGGCGTGTCCACCGACGTGCGCGTGGCGCTGGAGCCCACCATGGGCATCGCCCAGGCGGTGGCGGACATCCCCGGCACCACGCTGGTGGTGGACGGCGTCGAGGTGGGGCCGGTGCCCCAGCGGGACATCCTGCTCAAGCCGGGCCGTCACGAAATCGAGTTCCGCGCCCCGGGCTTCAAGCCCGACGTGCACACCATCAACGTGCTGGCCGGCACGGGCTACGAGCTGGCGGGGCGCATGCGGCCCCTCGTGGACTCGGCCATCGCCGGCCGCGACGGCGACGCGCCCACCCGGACGTCGCTGGACCCCACGCGCAGCGCGGTGGACGACGACTCGACGGACCCCCTGGCGTTCCCGGACCCGGAGGACCCGAGCGTGTCGGAGGACACCAGCAAGCCCTGGTACAGCCGCTGGTACGTGTGGGCGGGCGTGGGCGCGGTGGTGGCGGCGGGCACGGTGGGCGCGGTGATGGCGACGCAGGAGCCGGGCATCAAGGCCACGAACCCGGACGCCGTCTGCAACCCCGGTAGCTGTGACAGCGTCGTGGGCGGCATCCGCGCCGTCCGCCGCCAGGGGGCCTTCGGGCTGCCCCGGCTCCAGGCCGTGAGCTTCTGAGCCGGTCCGCGGGCCCGTGTCCCGGGCCCGCGCGCGCCTCACTCGCCCCGCAGGTCGTCGACGGGGCGGGACTGGGGCGCGGAGAAGACGATGTAGACGTCCGTCACCCGGCCCACGCCCCACGAGTCCAGCACCGTGGCGCGCAGCTGGAAGGGGTCGGATTCGGGCAGCAGCTCCGTGATGTCCACCTCGCCGGGCTCGAAGCTGAAGGCGCGGCTGCCCACGTTGTCCACCAGCTCCTGGCCCATGTGGACGTTCTCGGTGAAGCCCACCACGCCGCGGCGCTTCACCTGGCCCTTCGGGTCCAGGACCTCCAGCAGGATGAAGTTGTCCACGCTGAAGCCCAGGGTGGCCTTCGCGTCGCCGTAGAGGCGGGCGCGCTGGCCCTCCAGGCGGAGCACCGGCGTCTCCGCGTAGGTGACGACGCGAGGCGTGCGCTCGCCCTCGTCCGTGTCCACCTCCACGTCCTCCCGAATCTTCTCGAAGGTCAGGGTCTCCTGCGGGGGAGTGTCCACGAGGAGGCGGACGGCGCGAGGCGTGGAGGAATGGGCTGGGGCAGGGGCCTTGTGGGCGCACGCCAACAGCCCCAGGGCGGCGGAGGCCAGGGCAAGGGTTCGAAGGTGCATGGCGGGTCCAGGCTAGACGAGCCTCGGTGGCCCGGGTCAATTAGCATGGCGGGATGCGGACGCTCCTGCCCTGCCTGCTGCTCCTGTGCATGCTCCCCGGCCGCGAGGCCCGGGGGGACGTCCCTCCGGAGGTCCAGCTCAGCCTCCAGCACCTCAAGCCCTCGGAGCGGGAGCGGGCCCAGAAGGCCCTGGGGCCGCTGGAGGAGCTGCCGCGCTACCGGGTGCAGTTGGAGGTGGACCCGGCCGCGCGCGAGGCGAAGGGGCGCGTCCAGGTGGAGGTGCTGGCGCGCGGCAAGCCCCTCACCGAGCTGTACCTGCGGGTGACGCCCAACGCGCAGGGCGGCAAGCGGGTGGTGCTGTCCGACGCGCGCCTGGGCAAGCAGCCCATCGTCCTGGAGCAGCCGGAGCCCACCCTGTACCGCTACCGGTTCGACGAGCCGGTGCCGCCCGGCGCCGCGGCGGTGCTCGACGTGGCGGTGCGCGCGGTGGCGCCGAAGGGGGAGCCTCCCGGGAAGATGCTCCTGGGCGGGCTGGGCGGAGGGCAGTCGCAGGGGGGGGACCACGGGGCCTTCTCCGCGACGGCGGACTTCCTCAGCCTGGTGGGGGTCGTCCCCCAGGTGCCGCCCATGGACGACAAGGGGCAGCCGTGGGCCGGGCCGCAGGGCATCGGGGACCTGGCGCTGTACCCGCCGGCCCACGTGCTGGCGTCCGTCACCGTGCCCTCGGGGTGGACGGTCCACGCCACGGGCGCGCCCATGGGCGACGTGCCCGAGCGCGACGGGCGCGTGCGGTTCGCCTTCGCGGCGGCCGCGGTGCGTGACTTCCCCATCCTCGTGTCGCGGGGCTACGAGGTCTCCACCGCCACGGTGAACGGCGTCACGGTGGAGAGCCACTACGCCGCGCGGGACAAGGACGTGGGCGAGCGCGTGTTGAAGTACGCCACGGCGGCGCTGACGGAGTTCGAGCGCCGGATGGGGCCCCTGCCGTACACGCACTTCCGCGTGGTGGAGGCGCCGCTGTCCGGAGGCGCGGGAGGCATGGAGTTCCCCGGGCTCATCACCGTCGCCACGTCGCTGTACCGCGGGGTGACGGACCCCTCGGCGCTGCTGGGTGGGTTGGGCAACCTGGACGGCATGAAGGAGCTGCTGGAGGCGCTGGGGCAGCAGGGCGGCGCGGAGAGCCCCTTCGCGCACCTGGGGGAGATGCTGGAGCGCACGCTCGAGTTCACCGTGGCGCACGAGGTGGCGCACCAGTACTTCGCGGGGCTGGTGGGCTCGGACCCCATCCACATGCCGGTGGTGGACGAGTCCCTGGCGCAGTACGCCGCGCTGCTCTACGTCGAGTGGAAGCACGGCAAGGCGGCGGCGGACGCGCAGCGCAAGGAGCTGCTCGTGTCGCCGTACCACATGTACCGGTTGTCGGGTGGCGAGGACGGCCGCGCGGACCGGCCCACGGGGGACTTCGACAACGAGACGGAGTACGGCGCGCTCGTCTACGCCAAGGCGCCCATGCTGCACCACGCGTCGCGCAAGCTGGTGGGGGACGCGGCCTTCTTCCAGGGCCTGCGCACCTACGTGGACACGTACCGCTTCAAGTGGACGTGCAAGGAGTGCTTCACCAAGGAGCTGGCGAAGGCGAGCCCCACGCACGCCAAGCAGTTGGAGCGGCTGCGCGTGCGCTGGTGGAACGAGGCGCACGGGGACGACGACCTGGGCCTGCCCAACCTGGGCTCGGTGATGGGGGCGCTGGGCGGCGGGAGCGGCGGCGGGATGAGCGTCGACGACCTGGAGGCGCTCGACCCCGCCATGAAGCAGATGCTGGAAGAGGTGCTGCCGGGCCTGTTGGGGCAGTGACGGCGCGTCAGTCGAAGAGGGCCTGGACGAACTCGCGCGGCTCGAAGCGGCGCAGGTCGGCGACCTTCTCGCCCACGCCCACCCAGACGACGGGCAGCTTCAGCTCGTCGCAGATGCCGATGATGACGCCGCCCTTGGCGGTGCCGTCCAGCTTGGTGAGGGCGATGGAGGTGACGCCCACGGCCTCGTGGAACTGCTTGGCCTGCTGAATCGCGTTCTGGCCGTTGGTGGAGTCGAGCACCAGCAGCACCTCGTGCGGCGCGCCGGGCAGCGCCTTGTCGAGCACGCGCTTGACCTTCTTCAGCTCCTCCATGAGGGGGGCCTTGGTGTGGAGCCGTCCCGCCGTGTCGGCGATGACGACGTCGGCGCCGTCGGCCTGGGCCTTCTTCACGGCCTCGAAGACGACGGAGCCCGGGTCTCCACCCTCCACGCCCTTGACGATGGGCGCCCCGGCGCGCGCGGCCCACACGTCGAGCTGCTCGGTGGCGGCGGCGCGGAAGGTGTCGCCCGCGGCCAGCACCACCTTCTTGCCCTCCCGGGTCAGCTTCGCGGACAGCTTGCCGATGGTGGTCGTCTTCCCGGCGCCGTTGACGCCCACCACCATGACGACGTGCGGCGGGCCGCCGCCCTCCAGCGTGCGGGGCACGGGCAGGTCGACGATGCGCGCCACCTCCTCGCGGATGAGGGCCTTGATGCGCTCGGGGTCCTTGAGCTCGTTGCGCTTGAGCTTCTCGCGGGCCACGTCCACCAGGTGGCTGGCGGTGCGCACGCCGATGTCGGCGGTGAAGAGGATCTCTTCCAGGTCCGCGAGCACGGACTCGTCCACCTGACGCTGCTGGCCGAACAGCCCGTTGAGGCGGGCCATGAAGCCCTGGCTCTTCGTCTTGTCCAGGCCCTGGGCCAGGGTGCGGCCGGCCTCGGCCTCGACCTTGGCGCGGGCGGCGGCCTCCTCGGCGCGGCGGGCCTCCTCGGCGGCGGCGGCCTCGCGGGCGCGCTCCTCCTCACGCAGCCGCTGGGCCTCCACCTGCTCGCGCTTGCGGCGCTCCTTGGCCTCCTCGTCGGCGGCCTTCTTGGCGCGGTACTCGGCGCGCTTCTCCTCCTCCTCCCGCTCCTTGAGGGCGCGGGCCTCGGACTCCAGGCGGGCGCGCTCGGCGGTGTCGGTGGTGGTCCGGGCCGCGCGGGCGGCCTCCTCGCGCTGGCGGGTCAGCTCCTGGGCGCGGGTGTGGGCCTCCTCGGCCTCGCGCAGGCGGGCGGCCTCCTTCTCCGAGGGCGGCAGCTCCACGCGCAGCTCGGGGCGCTCGGCGGGGAGGGCGGGGCGCTCCTCGGGGATGGGGACGCCGGGCTTCTTCGCGGGGGCGGGGGCCTTCTTGAAGAAGAGCTTCCGGGCCGCCAGGACCATCAGGAGGACGAAGAGGGCCGCGCCGCCGATGCCCACCGCGTCGCCCGGGGAGAAGCCCTCCGTGGGGGGCGTGCCGGTGCCCGGCTGCGTCGTGTTCCCGCCCGGGGTGGGGGCAGGGGAGGGAGCGGGGGGCACCTGGGCGACCAGGGCGTCGAGGAGCGTGGGCGTCTTCATATGCGCGGCTCCGCATACACCAACACGCCGGTGGATGCAGCGCCCCTGGCCGGGTAGAACCCCGCTTTGCCATGCGTCTCGACCTCCCCACCGCCATGCTGTCGGTCCTCCTGCTGGGCAGTGCCTGCATCGTCGAGGCCCCCGGAGGGGCCTCCGCCGAGGAGCGCCGCGCGGTCACCGTCCAGGAGATTCCCGGCCTGTCCGTCCGCAACGGGGCGAACCTGGGCGGCAAGGTGGAGCTGACCGCGGCCACGGTCGAGCCGGGGCGCATCTCCCCGGGTTCGCGCGCCCAGGTCACCCTGTACTTCAAGGTGCTCCAGCCGCTCGAGGAGGACTACCACGTGTTCGTCCACGTCGAGGACGTGGGCGGGCGCATGGAGCGGATGAACATGGACCACCCGCCCGCGAACGGCCGACTGCCCACGTCGCAGTGGAAGCCCGGGGAGGTGGTCAAGGACGAGTTCTCCATCTACCTGCCGGCGGACGCCTCGCCGAAGGCCCTCAACATCTGGCTGGGCATGTGGGACCCGAAGACGGACTCGCGCCTGCCGCTGACCAACCCGGACAAGATCCGCAACGACGGCCGCAACCGCATCCTGCTCGCGCAGGTGCCCGTGGCCCAGTAGCCCGCGCGCGGGGCCTCCCCGTTCCGGGCGGCGTTCGAAGTGTCCACTGTCGGATGCTTCGGGGCGCGCGACCCGTGGGTGCGCGCCCCGAGCGCGGGCGGAGTCGTGCTCAGGGAGGGCCGGTGCGACGTGCCTCCCTGAGCGGACGGGGGATGTCGCTCCGCTACCAGACGCAGGCCAGCGAGGAGTGGTCCGAGAAGGGCGAGAGGGAGCCATCCGGGACGGCGCCATGCTCGGGGATCGAGGTGGCGCTCTTGTACATGGGCGAGCTGGGGTTGGTCAGGTCGAGGCCGATGAGGTACGTCGTGCTGCTCGAGCGCTCCCGGAACACGGCGCCGCACCAGGGCACATGCGTGTAGTCCGCGAGCGTCCCCACGGGGACGTACTTCACGGCGCCGCTGCCGCCGTAGTAGGCGAGGTCCGAGGGGTTGGTGACGGGGTACTTGGCGCCAGCGATCCAGAGGTAGGTCGTCCCGCCGGTGCGCTCCTGGACCAGGGCCTTGTAGGCGTAGTCGTGGAAGTTGGCGGCCCAGCCACTGTTGGGCAGGTCCTGGATGGGCGTGAAGCCCAGCGGCCCGTCCCAGTAGTCCAGCTCCGTGGTCGTCGGAATCCGCCAGAACCACCGGTCCACCACGACGTAGACGGTGCCGGGGATGTTGTACTGGCGCATCAGCGTGCCGTCCCGCGGGACCTTCTCGTAGGAGTCGATGGTGGCCTGCGGCGTCGAGACCAGGGTGGCGCTCGAGTACACGCTCCACTGCGCGGGAGGAATGTAGAAGGGCGAACCGCCCACGACGATGTAGCGGTTCGACGTGCCAGTGCCGAGGAGGACGACCCCATCCGAGACGGGCGCGTGGCCCGCGAGGGCCTGGACGCCGACGAGGCTCAGGCAGAGGGCGAACCACCGGGTAATGACAGTGATGAACGAGACACGGCTCACGGGCTTCTCCAATCAAGGGTGAGTGCTGCCAAGGCACACCCTAGGGAGGTCGGCGTGATGAGAGCGTGACGGCGCTGCCCGTCGCGAGATGTCTTCGTTTGAGAGGGATGGTGTCGGTGGAAATGTCTGCCTTTGCCGTCGAGTGGTGCCACGGCTCAGCGCGCGGGGATGGGCTCGCGCGCCGCCGCGAAGAGGTTGAGGCCGAGCACGTCGGAGAGCCTGCGGATGGCGTGCTGGGCGCGGACGCTGTTGCCGAAGCGGTCCAGCGGCGGACTGAACGCGGCGATGGCGAGCCTGCCGGGGACGACGGCGAGGACGCCGCCGCCCACGCCGCTCTTGGCGGGGAGGCCGACCTCGTACTGCCACGTGCCCGTGTTGTCGTAGAGCCCGTTCATGGTCATCTCCGCGAGGATGCGCGGCACGTGGGCCGCCTTCACGGCCCGGCGCTTCGTGAGGGGGTTGATGCCACCGGCGGCGAGCGTGGCGCCCATCACCGCCAGGTCATACGTGGTGAGGCCCACCGAGCACTGCCGCGTGTAGACGTCCGTGGCCTCCATCGGGTCGCTGTAGAGCGTGTGGCTGCTGTCGAGCAGCCACGCCAGCGCGCGGTTGTGCTGGTTGGTCCGCGCCTCCGACCGGTACACCTCGTCCATCACCGGGAGCTCGCGACCGGCGAACGCGCTCATCGTGGCGTGGACCTTCTCCCAGCGCTCCTGCGCGGAGGTCGCGGGGACGAGGCTGACGGTGGCGATGGCGCCCGCGTTGACGAAGGGGTTGAGCGGACGTCCGTCGTGCACCACGAGCGCGTGGACGGAGGAGAACGACTCGCCCGTGGGGTTGTCGCCCACCTTCCGCCGCAGCGTCTCCGCGCCCACCTCGTCGAGCACACGCGCCAGGGTGAACACCTTCGAGATGGACTCGATGGCGAACTCGGAGCGCGTGTCGCCGGCCTCCACCCCCTGCGCGTCCGGGGTCATCACCACCAGCCCGAAGCGCTCGGGCCTGACGTTCGCGAGCACCGGGATGTAGCGGGCGTTCTGTCCCTCGCGCAGGTCCTGGAACGCGCGGTGGGCTTCAATGGTCGCCGTACGGATGGCGTCCATCGTCGGGGGCGTGTCCATCGGGAGTCCTCCTGGCATGCATGGGGTGGTCGTACGGAGGGGGCGCCTCCTCGGCCTCCTCGTCGAGGGACGGCGCGCCGGGGTGGCCGAGGGCGCCGGGCTTCTCCCAGTTGAAGGGCGCGAAGTCCTTGGCTCCCGCCGCGGTGCGCCAGCTCGCCTTGCGCCGCGCATACAGGACGAGCGGCAGGGCCACGAAGAGCACGTTGCCCGCGATGAGGATGAGCACGTACGTCAGCGGGCTGCCGACCTTGATCTGCGACGGTGGGATGAAGCTGAGCACGAACGCGATGAGCGCGCCGATGAGCCCCGCGCCGCCGATGACCCACATGCCCGCCGCGCCCCCCGGCACGCGATACGCGCGAGGCGTGTGCGGCTCGCTGTAGCGCAGGTAGATGGCCGCGGCGAACATCATGACGTACATGATGAGGTACAGCGTCGACGTGAGCTGGCTGAGGATTTGATACGCCGCCTGCACCGACGGGAGGATGACGAACATCAGCGCGAGGAACGTCACCAGCATCCCCTGGACGAGCAGGATGTGGCTGGGCGCGCCATGCTTGTTGAGCCGCTGGAAGAACGGTGGCAGGTAGCCCGCGCGCCCCACGGCGCCCAGCGCCGCGGAGGGCCCCGACACCCAGACGGTGACGCTGCCCAGCACGCCGAGGAACAGCGCCACCGCGACGACGGAGGACAGCCACGGCGCGCCGAAGGCCTTGAAGAAGTCGCGGTAGGAGACCAGCAGGCTCTGCGTCAGGTTGATCTGCGTCTTGGGGATGATGATGCTGATGGCCAGCGTGCCGAGCACGAAGACCACCACCGTGGCCAGGGAGGCCATGAGGATGGCGAGCGGATACGTCCGGTTGGGGTTCTTCGCGTCCTTCACGTGGATCGCGTTCATCTCCATGCCCGCGTAGAAGAGGAAGATGGACGCGGCGAGCACCAGGTTGCCGAACTGCGAGAAGTCCGGAATCACCTTGTCCCAGCCGAGCTGGATCTGCAACGGACGCCCCTGCGCCAGGTACGTCCCCCCGAGCACGATGAGCAGCCCGGCGGGGATGATGGTGCCGATGAGCCCGCCCCACTTGGAGATGGTGGACGACGCCTTGAGCCCGCGCATCGTCACCAGCGTGGCGGCCCAGTAGAGGGCCAGCACGATGCAGATGGTGTAGAACTTGTTCGACGACAGCGCCTTGTCCCACGTCTGGTTGGGACCCACGAAGGCCAGCGACACCGCGCCGTAGGTGAGCACCGTGGGGAACCAGATGGTGGACTCCACCCAGACCAGGAAGATGGCGAGGAAGCCCCAGCGCGGGCCGAAGGCCTCGCCCACCCAGCGGAACACGCCGCCCTTCTCGGGCCAGCCCGTGGCCAGCTCCGCGGCGACGAGCGCGACGGGGATGAGGAAGAACACCGCCGCGAACGTGTAATAGAAGATGGACGTGAGGCCGTACTCGGCCTCGGCGGGGAGCCCGCGCAGGCTGACGACGGCGGTGACGTTCATGATGGCCAGCGTGAGCACGCCGAGCGTGGGGGCCGCGGCGCGTCTGGCGGGGGATCTGCTCGCTGTTCCGGAACCCATGGGTGTCTCCCTCCCTGGTCCCGTGTCACGTTGGTGACTCAGTAGCGGTACTGGAAGGTCAACTGTCCTCGGAACGCCTGGCCGGACTGGCCGTTGATGGCCCGGTTGTAGCCCCACAGCGCCTCGACGCCGAACTGGGCGCCCTTCATCGGCTGGGCGACCAGGTTCAGCGAGGCGTACTGCGAGCGCTGGAAGCCGCTGGCCCCCAGGGCCGCCCGGTGGTCGCGGTCCCACAGCTTGAGCCAGCCGTAGGTCGCGGTGGAGGCCAGCATGGGCATCCAGGCGTACGTGAGGCCCACGTAGGCGCCCAGCAGGGGGATGGCGTCGAGCGAGCCGCTCTCGTCCTGCGCGGCGTCGTACTGGGCGCCCCCGGTGTCGTTGACGTACGCGGCGATGCCCTGGCCGCCGGTGATGCCCAACTGGAACGTGTGCTTGTGCGAGGCGTGGTAGGCGCCCGTCAGGTTGCCGCCGATGCCGAGCACCGTCTCGCTGGAGTCGCGGTCGGGCGCCTGGCTGCCCACGGCGCGGACCAGGCCGGCGAGCTGCACGTGCCCCCACGGCCCCTCCGCCCGCCACGACACCACGCCGTCGGGGACGATGTCGCGGGGGGCACCCGTGGCCGTGGGGATGTCGGCGCCCGGTTGCTCGATGGCGACCTGGAGGAACATCCGCAGGTCCTTGTCGTGGTTGAGCCGGTGGCCGTAGCGCATCACCGCGTGCTTGAAGAAGACGAGCGGGTTGGGGCCCTCGAAGTCCAGCGTCTTGGGATAGGCGTCGACGTCCGCGAACGTGGAGTCGGTGAAGCCCGCCATGAAGCCACCGAGCTGCGCGTAGGCGTAGTTGGGGTGGAAGCCGAAGGCGGGGTCCGGCTGGGCGAAGCTGGTGTTGAACAACAGCCGCATGGGCCCCAGCTCCGTCTTCCCGCGGAACTCGATGGAGACATCGGACGGGTTCGCGGTGGCCGTGGACTGGGCGCCCGGGGACTCGTGGAAGTCCTGGCCCTTCACCGGGATGGAGGAGGTGGTGAACCAGGTGGGCGTGCCCAGCCGCTTGGACGTCACCATGAAGTGCGTGGTGGCGGCGACCCCGAGCTTCACGAAGATGTCCGTGGTGGGGACCCGGAAGTAGCCGGGCAGCGTCTTGTCGAAGACGGCGTGGTCGGGGCGCGGGGTGAAGTGCTGGGTGTCCGGGAGCAGCGCCAGGTCGAGGATGGGCAGCAGCGGGAGCTCCAGCGGGTCCTCCTCGAGGGCCGAGGCGTCCGCGCCTCCGGTCGAGGGCGCCGCGGGCTCCGCGGGCTGGGCGCGCGCATCCCAGGCGACGGTGTTCAGCACGGACAACAGCACGACTGCGCCGCGCCGCACCGGGCGCGACAGGGTTCTGGCGTTCATCTCGTCCTCGACCGCATGGCGTGGTCGAGAAGGTAGGGAGCCTCCGCGTCGCGACAGGGCTCCCGTGGGGGAGGGCGAGTGTCGGACCCCGAGCCGTCACCTCCCGGTGGTGCTGGGGCTCAGCGCGCGGGCGAGTGGGGCAGCCCGCCGTGGTGCCTCGACTGGATGAGCCACTGGACCAGCGCGCTGCCGGCGACGGCGACGACGATGAGCAGCAGCGACAGGGGTTGTTTCCGCCCGGTGCTGACGAGGAACGTGACCAGCACGATGGCCATCAGGCCCAGCCCCGTGCCGACGATGGCCCGCGACGCGCCCGTCTGTCGCCACAGCCTCAAGCAGGCGACATGGGCCGCCAGGTAGCAGACGAGGAACGTGGCGCTGGCGATGTTGGCGATGGCGCCCAGGCTCAGCGTGTTGACCATGACGAGGATGGCCACCACGCCCCAGATGAAGCCATGGGTGCCCTGGTGGCCGAACTTCGTGGAGAAGGCGCGGGGGAGCTGCTGGACGCGCGCGAGCGCGGTGGAGACGTTGAGCGCGGCGAACAGCGTGGCGTTGATGGCGGACGCCGTGGCGAGCAGCGCCCCGAGCGCGACCACGGTGAAGCCCGCGCCGCCCATCACCGGACGGGCCGCCTGGGCCACGGCGGTGTCCGCGTCGCGCGCGAGCTGCTCGGGCGGGACGAGGGCGAGCACCGTGATGGACAGGCCCACGTAGAGGAGGGTCACCACGCCGATGGCCAGGTAGATGGCGTGCGGGATGGTCTTCTTGGGGTTGGCCACGTCCGCGCCCGCGTTGGCCATCATCCCGAAGCCCGAGTAGGCGAAGAAGCACAGGCCCACGCTGGACACGAGCGTGGCCAGCCCCATGTGCGCGTCGCCGCCCGTGTCGCGTGCGCCGCCCCGGGCCATGGACCACAGGCCGGCGGCCAGCAGCGCCGCGAGGATGACGAGCTTGATGGTCACCAGGATGACCTCGGCGCGGCCCACCGCTCCGGAGCCCGCGATGTTGAGCGCGGCCAGGAGGATGACGATGAGCGAGCCGAAGACGGCGAACCACGCGTGGCTCCCCGAGGGGATGAGCAGCCGGGTGGCGTACGCGCCGAACGTCTTGGCCACCATGGCGACGCTGATGACGAGCGTGACCAGGTAGATGAGCGAGAGCGTGCCGGAGACCACGCCCCGCCCGAAGGCCTCCTCGAAGAAGAGGGTGATGCCGCCGGAGCTGGGGTAGCGCGCGCTCAGCTTCGCGTACGAATAGCCGGAGAGCACCGCGACGACGCCCGCCAGCGCGAAGGCGAGCCAGGTCCACGGCCCCACCAGCAGCGCGGCCTGACCGAGCAGGGCGAAGATGCCGGCGCCCACCATCGAGCCGATGCCCAGCGCGGCGACGGACCAGATGCTCATCGTCGCCCGTCGGGCCGGCGTTCCCTTCGTCGCGCGCTCCGCCATGTCTGCCCCCTCGGTGCTGGCGTTCCACCGGGGCCCCTCCGCGACGGGGCTCCTGGCCTCCAGGGGCTCGCGCGGGAAGGAGACCGGGAACGTCTCCTCGCTCGAAGGTGAAGGTGGCCCCAGGCGCCCACAAGCAGGGGCGGCGGGCGGAGCGGGGGAGGGGAAAGTGTCGGAGCGGCCTGTAAGCCGGGTTCTGTCCCCGCCCCTTTCGGGACGGGCGGCGAACATTCATCTAGGGCCCTGGTTGCCCAGGGGCCTCATCAGCGAGCAACCCGAGCGCATGGGGCGGGCAACCCTTGTCCCCCCGGACGGCGGAGGACGCGCTCCTATTGGCTCTTGCTCCAGGTGGGGTTTACCGTGCCGTCCGAGTCACCCCGGACGCGGTGCGCTCTTACCGCACCGTTTCACCCTTACCCGCCCCTTTCGGGACGGGCGGTTTGTTTTCTGTGGCACTTTCCTGCGAGTCGCCTCGACTGGCCGTTAGCCAGCACCCTGCCCTGTGGAGCCCGGACTTTCCTCCCGCCACCCGTGATTGCGATGGCCGGCGTTCACCCGAGCCGCTCCGACGTCTGCCCCATACAACAGCCGGGGCGGGCGGGTCCACTTCACGGGGAGACGCGTGCGTGCGGCGCTACATCCGCTCGTCGATGGCGCGGTTGCTCATCTCGTCCGCCTCGGCGTTCCGGGCGCGTGGCACGTGGTGCAGCTTCACGCGGGTGAAGCCCTCCAGCAGCCGGCGCGCCTCGTCGAACAGCGGCTTGAGCGTGGGGCTCTTCACCTGGTAGCGGCCCCCGAGCTGCCGGATGAGCAGCTCGCTGTCGGCGAACACGTCCACCTCGCGCGCGCCCAGGGTCCGCGCGTGCTTCAGGCCCAAGAGCAGGCCCATGTACTCGGCGTAGTTGTTCGTCTGCGTCCCGAGGAAGCGGCCCAGCCGCGCCACCACGTGGCCCGCGGGGTCGATCAACACCGCCCCAGCGCCCGCGGGGCCGGGATTGCCCCTCGCCGCGCCGTCCGAATAGACGCGCAGCCGGGAGGCTGGCTCGCTGGGGGAGGGGGACACCGCCGGGGCGCCCGGCTCGGGCGCCTGGGGCAGCGTCGCCCGGGACTCGGACGGCTCGGGAGCGCCGCCGAGTCGCACCGCGGCCTCCTCGAGCAACTGCCCGAGGTGCTCGCGGGTGAGGCCGCGGAAGGCTCGCACCGTCGACGAGAGCGGCTCCTCGCGCGCGATGTGGCGGAGGATGTCGACGAGGGACGGCGCGGGCATCGCGGACTACTTCGCCGGCGTTTCCTGCAGCGCCTCGACCGCGTAGATGATGCGGTTGCAGGACGGGCAGATGTCCGTACCCAGCGACGTGCGGAGCTGGTTGTAGAGCTGGGGGGGCACGTTCATGTTGCAGCCCTGGCAGGTGCCGGCCACCACGCCGACCAGCGCGGGCAGCTTCTTCTTGCGCACCACCTCGTAGCGCCGCAGCAGCGTGGCGTCCACGTTGTCGGCCACGCCCTGGCGACGGCCCTCCAGCGCCTTCACCTGCGCCTCCGCCTCACCCAGCTTGCCGCGCAGCTCCGCCATCCGGCCGGACAGCCCCTGCTGCTTCGTCGCGAACTCGGCCTCCTTCCCCCTGATGGCCTCGCGGTCCGCGCCGAGCTTCTTCGTCAGCTCGGTCAGCTCCTCGGCCATGGTGAGGTTGGCCTTCTTCGCGATGTCGATCTCGCGCGCCAGGGCGGAGTACTCGCGCGTCGAGCGTTGTTCGCTCAAGCGGGCCTCCCACTTCTTCACCTTGTCCTTCTCGTCAGTGATGGTCTGCTCGTGCTGCGCCTTCTGCCGCTCGGTGTCGGCGACGCGCGCGCGCTCGGCCTCGATGGCGCTGCGAGCGACGCCTAGCTCGCGCTCCAGCTCGGCAATCTGACGGGGGTGGACATCCGCGGCCTTCCGGAGCGATGCGACCTCGAGGTCCACAGTCTGAAGCTCCGCCAGCGCCTTCAATTTCTCCCGCAAAGTTGCTGCCTCCCACAGAGCCGCACCGTGTACGGCCGCGCGTTCTTGTACCAACAAGGTTGATGAGGGTCCAACGCCCAAATGGCCTCAGCGTCATCCCCCTGGTCCGTTGGCCGCCATCCACCATTTGAAAGCGCTTCACGCACCCGTTAGACGGGAGCACGTGCCCCGCGCCCCTTTCCTCCCCGCCCTGACCCTGCTCGCGCTCGCCCCGGCCTGCCGCGAGTCCGCTCCGCCCCCGGTCCCCGCCGCCCCGCCCGCGGCCGCCACCCCGTCCGCCCGGCCAGCGGCCGACGTGGAGTGGGGCGTCGTCGAGGGGCGGGTCCGCCTGGAGGGCGCCCCCCCGGCCCCCGCCCGCGCTCCCACCACGGGGACCGTCGTCTCCGTATGCGGGGAGGAGACGACGGACCGCTCGCTCGTCGTGGGCGCGGAGGGCGCCCTGGCCCACGCGGTGGTGGCCCTCGAGTCCGGCGCCGGCCTGCCGGCCCCGGCCACCCCTCCGGCGGATCCGGTGCTGGACCAGAAGAAGTGCCTCTACGACCCCCCGGCGCTCGCCGCCCGGGCCGGCGCGACGCTCACCCTGCGCAACTCCGACCCGCTCGTCCACAACGTGCGCGCGGCCTTCGGCACCAACCGGACCTTCTTCAACGTGGCCATGCCCCTGGAAGGGATGGCCACCCGCCGCGCGCTCCCCGCCGAGCCGGGCCTGGTCCCCATCCGCTGTGACATCCACCCGTGGATGCACGCGGTGGTGCGCACCTTCGACCACCCCTACTTCGGCACGACCTCCCAGGAGGGGCGCTTCCGGATGGAGGTCCCGGAAGGCTCGCACACCTTGATCTTCTGGCACGAGCGCCTCCCCGAGACGAAGCAGACGGTGACGGTCCGCGCCGGGGAGACGGTCCAGATCGAGCAGGTCTGGAAGGTGGAGTCCCTGAGGTAGGGCGATTCCAGTGAGGACGAAGTCGCAGGGACGACGAAATTTTTTCGCCCCTGCACGTTCTAGAGGAAGGAGCCGGCGATTCAGATCGGCCTTCCGTCCTGGCGGAAAATTGCGATATAGCTGGTGCGTCTGAACACGAGGGGGCGAGTCATGCAGCAGCCCAAGAAGCGACCGACTCTGACGACTGAAGCACCACGTACCCAGGAGCCCGCCCGGAAGGTGAGCCGGCCGGTGGGCATGCAGGAGATGGGGCCCGGCCTCTACGAGCAGATCCGCCGCGCGCTCCTGGAGCTGTCGCTGGCGTCCTGACGTCGTCGGCTCGAAGCCCCGGACTGGCGCGCTCGCGGCGCGCGGTCCGGGCGCGAGGAGGGGCGGCCTCGCAAGGACACACGCCACCCCGCACCATCGAACTCGGAGTCTTCCGACGCGAACAGGGCTCCCTGGCACGAGGCCTGGGAGCCCTGGGGCGTCACTGACCTACGCCTCGTCCTCGTCGGATTCGGCGGTGGCGTTGTCGTCCTCGTCGAACGAGTCGAGGTCCTCCTCTTCCTCGTCGTTGCTCGCTGCTGGCTCCTCGGGCTCGATGGGCTCGATGACCTTCGGCGCGGCGGCCAAACGTCCTCGGCGTCCCTCGGGCTGGGGTTTGAGGGCAGGGCTCTCCCGCTGGTCCGCGCCACACTTCGGGCACAGCGGGTCTGGCTTCTTCATGTCGTAGAACTTCGTCTGGCACTTGTAGCAGACGAACTTCGATCCAAGGTCCTTCGCCGGCATTCGCCACCTTCTGAAAAAGGCGAGAGAAGACAGGGGAGGGCGGCTGCATAGTTGGGCCGTCGGGCAGAGTCAACCTGTGGTTTGCGCGGGAGATTTCTAGCGGTAGCATCCAGGGCCTCGAGTTACCCCCCGCGAAGCCGGACGCGCCCCCTTGAACTTCACGTGCGACAACTGCCAGAAGCGGTACTCCATTGCGGACGAAAAAGTCCGCGGCAAGACGGTCAAGGTCCGTTGCAAGAACTGCCAGAACGTCATCTCCGTCGAAGGACCCGCCGCTGAGGAAAGCACCCGCGTGGTGTCGCTCGCGGACGTGGAGCGGCTGCGCGCGCAGGAGCGCTCGCTCGCCGAGCCCGCCGCCAGCGCGCCCGAGCCCGCCGCCGCGCCCGCGGTGGCCAAGGCTCCGCCCGCCGCGCTCCAGACGCCCTGGGACGACGAGCCCACCCGCGCCGCTCCGCTGCGCGCCACCGGCTCTCCCTGGTTCGTGATGGTGCGCAACAAGCAGGAGGGCCCGCTCGACGAGGGCGGGTTGCGCGAGCTGATCGCCACCGGCGCCATCAGCGGACGCAGCTTCTTCTGGCAGCAGGGGATGGCGGACTGGAAGCGCGGCTCGGACGTCCCGGAGCTCGCCGCCCTGTTCGCGCCGCCGCCCGCGCCGGAGCCTCCGCCCCCGCCTCCTCCCGTGCCGGAGCCGGCGCCCGCGCCGCGCGCGGCCCGTCCCGCGCGCCGGGAGCCGGAG
>NZ_JAKCFB010000057.1 GCF_024198235.1 Myxococcus dinghuensis
GCACCAAGGGGGCCTTGGAGTTGCGGTCCGCCGAGTCCGCAGGGTAGGAGTCCTCCTGTCTCGGCCCTCTCTCTTTGGCCGGTTTTGACGGGACCCTCTTTGGCCGGTTTTCACCTGACCATTGAGGGCTGCGGATGCCGCAGTGTCACTGAGGCCGCAGGGCTGCGGCTGGCCCGCTATCCTGGTAATCTCTCTCTCGAGGGCAAGGTGGCCACCTTCAAGAGCAGCTTGCAAAGGAGGTGTCGGGGTGCGTGAGGTAGTCTACGATGGGGACGTCAAGAGGGCGTTTGAGGTGGCTGCTTCTGGCGGCAAGGTGCTTTGTCACAGATGTCGCGCGGCGTTGGTTGTTGCTTGGAATATGAAATCGGCAAGGCTGCTCGGGGTGCGTCCTGGAATTTTCCGTCCGACCAGTGTGAATCATGTCATGGTTTCATTTGCCTTCAGGTTTGAACATTTGGGGCCGTCCGAGCCGCCTGATGAGTGACTCCTGATGACGCCGAATGAGGTCAGTGTCGGGTTGGTTGATCGCAAAGGTCATGGTTCGGTCGGGGAGGACCTGGGGGGAACTTCCGACGTCTCCTGTCGGCGGGTGGATCTCTGTCAGGGCCCCTCCGAACCTGCGCGCCGACTCCCTCAGGCGTCGCCATGCAGTCATGGCTGATGGGGCGAATTGTTGGCGGGGCAGTATTTCCCATGAGATTCCGCTTCGGAGCGCGAAGACGATGGCCTCCGGTGTGTCCCTGTCGGCCGCTTGAGGTCGACCCGACTTCTTTCTGGGGTGAGATTGAAACAAGGGAGTCATTTGATTCCAAATGGCGTCAGGGACGAGTTGGAGGGCGTGGTGGTGGTCGAGCTTGGATTTGTGAGTTGTGTGCTGCGATTTCTGACTGACAGTGGCAGGGCGCCGCACGAACCTTCCGAGCTACAACTGTAGGAGTAGCCAGCGGTCCGGCGGGGTCAGACAGGTAATGCTGGGGACTGTTTGAGCAGAGTGTTCGAAGATGAGGTGGCAATGGAGAGGGACGTTTGATGCCGATGGTTCATTGTCCGACTCGCGCGTTGGAGGACGTTCGTATTTCATGTGCATACATTGTCGATGCCGTCGAATTGAGCCGTCTTGAGCCCGTTCGTGTCCTCGTTGATGGCTGGAGAACGCCTGTTGCGCTCTGTCGGATGTGTTGGGGGCAGGCCCTGGACAGGCTTCGTGTCGGCCCTGATGGGGGATATGATCTGGAATGGGATGCGCATCCCGGTGGCTACTGTGTTCGATGCATGAGTGAGTGGTTTACGGCGCAGGGATGGGGGATTTCGAGAGAATGATTGCCGAGGCTCGTCGCGAGGCAGGCCTTCAAGAAGCCCTGAGCGAGGAAGTTGTGGCTAAAATCTCCATGGCATGCCCCAGAGCGTGGGGTAGGCAGACCTGAGAGCGAGTGTGGAGCCTCGCTGGCATTCGGGTGGTATCTTCCGCGCCCCATGAAGCACACCGTCCTCCTAGGCAGCCTCCTGCTGGCCCCGGCCTGTGCCACCACGCCGCGTGAGCCCGTCTCCGTCGCGGAGGCCTACGCCCGCGCCCTCGACGAGGGCCGCCTCCAGGAGGCCTACGCCCTGACCACCGACGGCCCGGACGGCGAAGCCGCCTTCCTGGAGCGCTACTCCGACCCCACCGCCCGCATGGACCGCGCCGCCGCCGTGCGCGCGGGCGCCTCCGTCCTCGAGGCCCGTGCCCCCTCGTTGACGCTCGCTCGCTCCGGCGCCGACTGGCGCGTCGTCGAGGCCCGCCCCGCCGACGTCCCCCGAACCACCCTCCGGCGCTTCCTCGACGCCTCCGACGCCCGCGACTGGAAGGAGGCCTACAGCCTCCTCGCCGCCCCCTTGCGCGCCCGCTACACCCCCGAGCGCCTCCAGTCGGACTTCGAGCACGAGCCCCTCGCGAAGGAGCGCCTGCGCCGCGCCCGGCTCGCCCTCAACACCCACGTGCGGGTGGGGGCGGGGGAGGCCGTCTTCCCGCTCGGCGACGAGCGCGCCGTGCGCCTGGTCCTCGAGGACGGCGAGTACCGCGTCGCCACCCTCGAGTAACCCCCAGCCCCGCTGATGGGCGGCTTCAGCCCGCCGACATCCGCCTGCCCCCAAGGGTGCCTGGAGGGTGCGCCTGCCCCCACGGGGCGTTAAACGACGTTGACAGCCCCCCGCGTGCTGGCAGATTCCGCGCCCGCCAGGGGGCGCCCCCAAGCGCCCGTTTTCCAAAAGGTTTCAGGTGTTCCGATGAGCGTTTCCGAGGCCGACGTCCTCGCGGCGATGTCGAAGGTGATGGACCCCGAGCTCCACGTGGATCTGGTGAAAGCCGGGATGGTGAAGGACGTCCGCGTCAGCGGAGACACCGCGAAGCTCAAGATCGAGCTCACCACGCCCGCCTGCCCCATGAAGGGGAAGATCCAGGCGGACGCCGAGGCCGCCCTCAAGGCCGTCCCCGGCCTGAAGTCCTTCGACATCGAATGGGGCGCCCAGGTGCGCGCCGCCGGAGGTTCCATGCCCACGGGTGGACTGCTGCCCAAGGTGAAGAACGTCATCCTCGTCGGCGCCGGAAAGGGCGGGGTGGGCAAGAGCACCGTCGCCCTCAACCTCGCCACCGCCCTGGCCCAGCACGGCGCCAAGGTGGGCCTGCTCGACGCCGACTTCTACGGCCCCTCCGTCCCCCTCATGACCGGCCTGGGCGACAAGAAGCCCGTCAGCCCCGACGGCAAGTCGCTCGACCCGCTCGTCGCCCACGGCATCAAGGTCATGTCCATCGGCTTCCTCGTCGAGGCCGACCAGGCCCTCATCTGGCGCGGCCCCATGCTCCACGGCGCCCTCATGCAGCTCGTGCGCGACGTGAACTGGGGCGAACTCGACTACCTCGTCCTCGACCTGCCCCCCGGCACCGGCGACGTGGCCCTCTCCCTGTCCCAGTCCATCCGCGCCGCGGGTGCGGTGCTCGTCACCACGCCGCAGGACGTGGCCCTGGCCGACGTGGTCCGCGCCAAGCAGATGTTCGACAAGGTCCACATCCCCGTGCTGGGCATCGTGGAGAACATGTCCCAGTTCGTCTGCCCGAACTGCTCGCACGTCACGCCCATCTTCAACCACGGCGGCGGCCGCAAGGCGGCGGAGATGTTCGGCATCCCGTTCCTCGGCGAGGTTCCGCTGGACTTGAAGGTGCGTGTGTCGGGAGACTCCGGCGTGCCGGTGGTCGTGGGCCACAAGGACAGCCCGGAGGCCAAGGCCTTCCAGGACGTCGCTCGCAACGTCGCCGGTCGCGTCTCCGCCCAGGGCGCGAAGGGAATCCCCCTGCCCGTGGTACAGGCTCGCTGACACCCAAGGAGAGACTTCATGGCCCCGGCCGGCAACGACGACTTCCCGCCCGACCCGCTGATCGACGACGATCGGCAGGGACGTGAAGGCCGTTCCGGTCCCGCCGGCTTCGTGCCGGAGTTCGTCCGCCGCATGGCCGTGGCCGGCCTGGGCGCCCTCTTCATGACCGAAGAGGGCATCCGCAACCTCGCCGGGCAGCTCAAGCTGCCCAAGGAAGCCCTCGGCTTCATCCTCTCCCAGGCGGAGAAGACCAAGGACGAGGTCACCGGCGCGATCACCGAGGAGCTCCGCCGCTTCCTCCAGTCCGAGAAGCTCCGCGACGAGTTCCTCAAGCTCATCTCCGGCATGACGCTGGAGATCAAGGCCCAGGTCCGCCTGGTGCCCCCGGACAAGGCCGAGAAGCTCGGCTCCGACGACGAGGCCGAGCCCCCCGAGCCCCGCGCCGCCAAGGAGAAGCGCCACGCCGCCCCCACGGCCCGCGTGGTCATCTCCGAGCTCAACGCCCGGCGCCCCGGCTCCCGCCGCAAGAAGGACTAGGCGTGTCCACTTCCGAACGGAAGGGCTGGCGCTCCTCGCCACTGGCGAAGCGACTGCCCCTGCTCGTGCTCGCCGCGCTGGGCCTGTGGCTCTGGCAAATCACCGGCACCCCGGAGCGCGAGCTGGTCCTCCAGCCCACCGGCCCCGGCTGGGAGGCCGCCCGCGCGCTGGACCTCCAGGTGGTGGACTCCGAGGGCATCCCCCTCAAGCGCGAGGAGCGCTTCTTCACCACCGGCGCCCCTCCGGAGCTGAGCTTCAAGGTGGACCTGCCGGCGGGCGCCTTCCGCGCGGTGCTCTTCGTGAAGCTCGCGGACCGTGAACAGCGGGTGCGCATCGACGAGCCGCTGACGGTGGGGGAGGAGCGTTACATCGTCCGCCAGCTCCAGTTGCCGCCCGCGACTCGTTGACCGTCCCGGAAGCGTGGGCTAAGGCCGCCCCACGTATCCACATTCCGACCGAGAGGGTTGAGAGGACCATGGCAACGGAGCACATCGTCGTCGTCGGAGCCGGGCAGATGGGCGCGGGCATCGCGCAGGTGGCCCTGCAGGCGGGCCTGCGCGTCACCCTGGCGGACGTGTCGAAGGACGGCCTCGCCAAGGGCGCGGACCGCATCCGCGCCGGCCTGAAGAAGCTGGTCGAGAAGGGCAAGCTGGACGCGGCGAAGCAGCAGGCCGCGGAGGCCAACCTCGCCACGCTGACGAACGTCACCGAGGCGAAGGACGTCGACTTCGCCATCGAGGCCGTGACGGAGAACGAGGACCTCAAGCGCCGCATCTTCCAGGACCTGGACGCCGTCGTCCGCCCGGGCGGCATCCTCGCCACCAACACCTCCTCCATCCCCATCACCCGCATCGCCGCGTCGACGAAGCGCCCCGAGTCCGTCATCGGGATGCACTTCATGAACCCGGTGCCGGTGATGCAGTTGGTGGAGCTCATCCGCGGCGCGGCCACCTCCGACGAGACCTACGCCACCACGCGCGCCCTGTCCGAGCGCATGGGCAAGACGACGGTCGTCTCCAAGGACTACCCGGGCTTCATCGTCAACCGCATCCTCATCCCCATGCTGAACGAGGCCTGCTACGCCCTGATGGAGGGCCTGGGCAGCGCCGAGGACATCGACACCGCGATGAAGCTGGGCACCAACCAGCCCATGGGCCCGCTGCAGTTGGCGGACTTCATCGGCCTGGACACCGTGCTCTACATCGCCGAGGTGCTCCACAAGGGCCTGGGCGACCCGAAGTACCGCCCGTGCCCGCTGCTGCGTCAGTACGTGGACGCCGGCTGGTTCGGCAAGAAGAGCGGTCGCGGCTTCTACAAGTACTGAGCCCCCAGGAGCCTCGCACATGACCTACGAGAACATCCGGCTGGAGCACGAGGGCGCCATCGCGCTCCTCACCATCGACCGCCCCAAGGCGCTCAACGCGCTCAACAGCAAGACGCTGCAGGAGCTGGAGGCGGCCGTGCAGTCCCTGGGCGCCGACACCCGCGCGCTCATCATCACCGGCGGGGGCGAGAAGGCCTTCGTCGCCGGCGCCGACATCTCGGAGATGGCGTCGCTGCCCGCGTCCGCGGCGCGCGAGTTCGCCGCCCTGGGCCACCGCGTCTTCGCCCTGCTGGAGGCGCTGCCCATCCCCACCATCGCCGCGGTGAACGGCTTCGCGCTCGGCGGCGGCTGCGAGCTGGCCCTCGCGTGCGACCTCATCTACGCGTCGGAGAAGGCGCAGCTCGGCCTCCCCGAGGTCAGCCTGGGCGTCATCCCGGGCTTCGGCGGCACCCAGCGGCTCACCCGCCTGGTGGGCCGCTCGCGCGCCAAGGAGCTGGTCTTCACCGGCGGCCGCGTCGACGCGGCGACGGCGAAGGCGATCGGCCTCGTCCTCGACGTCGTCCCCGCCGCCGACCTGCTGACGCACTGCAGGCTCGTGGCCGGGAAGATCCTCAAGAACGGCCCGCTGGCCGTGTCCCAGGCCAAGCGCGTCATCGAGTTCGGCGCCGACCAGGACCTGCGCGCCGCCAACGAGCTGGAGCGCCAGGGCTTCGCGGCGCTGTTCGGCTCCGACGACCAGCGCGAGGGCATGAAGGCGTTCCTGGAGAAGCGTCCCGCCGCCTTCACCGGCAAGTGACGTGACGCGGGCGCTCGCGGTCGGGAGCCTCCTCTCGGTCCTCCTGGCCGCGTCGCCAGCCCGCGCCGATGTGCCCGCCACGCCGGAGCCTCCCGACACGGAGCGGGCTCCGGCGCTCGTCTCGTGGAAGCGGGTGCTGTGCCTCTACACCGGCTGCTTCCTGGAGCCGCTCGTCCCCGACGTGCGCTACGAGTGGGGCTCGCGGCCGCGGGAGCACTGGGTGCTCTCGTGGCCCGTGCACCCGTGGGCGCTCCCCGCGTGGGACATCCCCGGCCCCACGCTCGTCCTCTCGCCCTTCGTCGAGCCGCAGCTCCGGCTGTCTCCCGCCGTGTTCCGCCTGCTGGGGGGCGCTCGCCTGTACGTGTTCCCCGACACGGCCCGGCTGGGGGCGCTCGTCGAGGGAGCGGGCGTGTGGGGCGGAGACGGCTCGGGGGGCGTGGCGGGGCTGGGGTTGACGTACGATCTCATCGAGCGACACCGCGACACCGTGCCCTGGACGCTGTCCGTGGTGCTGCGGCGTACCTGGACCGGGGAGGGCGCTCGCATGGATGTCTCCTTCGATGTCACCGTTCCACTGAACATGTTCCGGGGGACGACCCGGAATTCCGGGGATGCGGTCGCCCAGCCGTCTTATCGGAACGGCAATCCGACCTTGGGGGTGGGGCCGGGCGTCTTCGCTATTCCCTGAGAACACCCCCCGTAATATGGAGCCCTCATGAACTTCGAGCTGAATGACGTCCAGCGCGAGATCCAGCGGATGTGCCGCGAGTTCGCCGCCAAGGAGCTCACCCCCAACGCCCGCAAGTGGGATGAACACCACACGTGGCCCACCGACGCGGTGAAGAAGCTCGCCGAGCTGTCGCTGCTGGGCGTGGCCGTGCCGGAGCAGTACGGCGGCGCGGGGCTCGACAACGTCTGCTATGCGATTGCCGTCGAGGAGCTCAGCCGCGGCTGTGCGTCCACGGGTGTCATCGCGAGCGTGAACAACTCGCTCTACTGCGACCCGGTGATGAAGTTCGGCACCGAGGCCCAGAAGGAGGAGTTCCTCACGCCGTTCGCGCGCGGCGACAAGCTCGGCTGCTTCGGCCTGACGGAGCCCGAGGCCGGCAGCGACGCGGCCGCCCAGTCCACCGTCGCGGTGCGCCGGGGTGACGAGTACATCATCAACGGCTCGAAGAACTGGATCACCAACGGCCCCAAGGCCGACGCCATCGTCCTGTTCACGATGACGAACAAGGAGGCGGGCCACCGCGGCATCACCGCGTTCCTGGTCCCCACCAACACGCCGGGCTTCACCCGCGCGGAGCCCGACAAGAAGATGGGCATCAGCGCCGCCTGGTCCTGCTCCATGTTCTTCGAGGACATGCGGGTGCCGGCCAAGAACCTGCTCGGCAAGGAGGGCGAGGGCTTCAAGGTCGCCATGTCCACGCTGGACGGTGGCCGTATCGGCATCGCGGCGCAGGCGCTGGGCATCGCGCGGTCGGCGTACGAGGAGGCGGTGCGCTACTCGGGTGAGCGCAAGTCCTTCGGCAAGCCGATCCGCGAGCACCAGGCCATCCAGTTCATGATCGCCGACATGGCCACGGAGATCGACGCGGCCCGCCTGCTGGTCTGGCGCGCGGCGCTCCTCAAGGACAAGGGCGTGCGCCACAGCGCGGAGAGCGCGATGGCCAAGCTGTACGCCAGCGAGATGGCCAACCGCGTGGCCCACAAGGCCCTGCAGGTCCACGGGGGCATGGGCTACAGCAAGGAGATGGACGTCGAGCGCCATGTCCGCGACGCCCGCATCACCGAGATCTACGAGGGGACGAGCGAGATCCAGCGCATCGTCATCGCGGCCAACGTGCTGAAGGAGTAGCCATGAAGAAGGCGTTGCTTCCCTTGTTGCTCCTGGCGTCGTCGGTGGCGTTCGCGCAGGGAACTCCGGCGAAGAAGCCCGCTGGCGGGAAGCCCACGCCCACGACTCCGGCGCCCGCGAAGAGCGACGCGCCGGACGTCGCCCGCATGCCCTTCACCCCGGACTCCATCCGCGAGGTGGTCCTCTACAACCAGGGGCGCATCCAGGAGTGCTACGAGGACCACATGGCGGAGAAGGACAAGAAGGTGGAGGGCCGGCTGAAGACGACCTTCACCATCGACGCCAACGGGCTGGTCAAGGGCGCCAAGGTCGTGAAGAAGGGCAGCACCCTGAAGGACTCCGGGCTGCACGACTGTGTGGTGGCCGTGCTGTCGTCCATGACGTTCCCCAAGCCTCCGGACGGCGCCGACCATCCCATCGAGTATCCGTTCAACCTCAAGGCCATCGAGTAGGACGACCGCCGTGAACCTCGAGCTGACCGAGACGCAGACGTTGATCCGTGAGACGGCCCGGAAGTTCGCCCGGGAGCGCGTGGCCCCGCTGGCCCGTGAGCTGGACAGGCAGGAGCGCTTCCCCACGGAGTTGTTCAAGGAGCTGGGCGAGCTGGGGCTCCTGGGCGTCAACATCCCGTCGAAGTACGGCGGCTCGGAGGCGGGGGCCGTCTCGTACTCGCTGGCGATGATGGAGATGGCCGCGGCGGACGCTTCCACGTCGGTGGCCATGGCCGTCACCAACATGTGCGCCGAGCTCATCAACGCCTTCGGCACGGAGGCCCAGCGCGAGAAGTACGTGACGCGGCTGGCCTCGGGCGAGGCCGTGGCGGGCTCGTTCGCGTTGTCGGAGCCGCACGCGGGCTCGGACCCGGGCGCGCTGCGCACCACGGCGGTCCGCCGTGGGGACACGTGGGTGATCAACGGCAGCAAGCAGTGGATCACCTCCGGCGCCCACGCGGGGGTCATGGTGGTCTGGGCGCGCACGTCGCCCGCGGGCAACAAGGGCCTGTCCTGCTTCATCGTCGAGGGTGGCACCCCGGGGCTCATCGTGGGGCGCCACGAGGACAAGATGGGGCTGCGCTCCTCGAACACGGTCGCGCTGACGTTCGAGGATTGCGTCATCCCTGCGGAGAATCTCCTGGGCGCGGAGGGGCAGGGTTTCCGCCTCGCCATGGTCGCGCTGGATGGTGGCCGCATCGGCATCGCGTCCCAGGCGTGCGGCGTGGCCCGCGCGGCGCTGGAGGCCACGGCGACGTACGTGAAGGACCGCAAGGCGTTCGGGCAGGCCATCGGCGACTTCCAGGGGCCGCGGTTCATGATCGCGGACATGCGCACGCAGATCGACGCGGCCGAGCTGCTGACCCTGCGCGCGGCGCACCTCAAGGACCTGAAGCAGCCCTTCACCCGCGAGGCCTCCATGGCGAAGCTGTTCGCCAGCGAGACCAGCAACCGCGTCTGCGACAAGGCCGTCCAGCTCCACGGCGGCTATGGCTACATCGACGAGTTCCCGGTGGAGCGGTACTTCCGCGACGCGCGCGTGCAGACCATCTACGAGGGCACCAGCGAGGTGCAGCGGATGGTCATCGCCCGCGAGAGCTTCCGCCTGCTGGGCTGACTCGGGGCGGGGCGTGGTTGGCTCCGTCCTCTTCGTCTGTCCGAAAGGTCTCACCGTCCATGGCGCTGACGAAGAAGGGCGAGCACTCCTACGGCGACTCGCGGGCCGACCTGCGGCCCTTGCTCGAGCAATACAGCCGGGAGAATGCCTATCCCGTCGAGACGATGGCGTCGCTCGCGTGTGAGTGCGGCGTCGACGTGCTGGAGTTGCTCGTCGACGATGACGCAGGGGTTGCCGTCCAGTCCTGTCCGGCGTGCGAGAAGCAGCAGCCGCTCGGCGACAGCGCGGAGTACCTCGACGAGGCCGACCCGGATGTGTGCGAGTGCCTGTGTGGCGAAGAGCGGTTCGAGATCTCCACGGGCGCCGCGTACTACAGCGACCGCACCACCGTGCGTTGGTTCTACGTCGCCTGTCGCTGCGTGGCCTGTGGCCTCGTGGGGTGTTACGGCGACTGGAAGACGCCCTGAGCACCGGGTCGGGAGATACCGCCTACCGACCCGGGAGTGAGTCGGCTTCCGTGTCGTGAGGTTTGCGGGCGCAGGGGAGTGGGGGACCGGGGGGAACTGCCCGTGAGGGGGCCCACCAGGGACTCCGCCCTGACGAAGTGACGGCGTCTGTCCGGGACGTCCTCCGCTGACGTGGCTCGAGTCGCGTGGCGCGCGCCTCGCGGGAAGCCGCGTTCCCGGAGGCCTTGCATCTTGCATCATGGACGCCTCCGGGAGGGAGTTGCTCAGCCTCGCGACCGTCGAGGCCACCGGTGCAACGTGAGCCCCAGGCACGCGCCCAGCCACCACAACGGGAGTCCGCTGGCGCCACCCGCCGCGCAGCCCCATCCGGTCACCGTCAGGTCTCTCGGGATGCCTGGGAGCTCCGGCCCCTCCAAGCCCGCGTCGTTGCCGCCATCACTGGCGTTGGGGTCGCCCGCGTCGGGGTCCTCGCCGCCGTCAGGGCCACCTGCGTCGTTGCCTCCGCCGTCCACGCCGGCATCCTCGTCTCCCGCGTCACCAACCGAGGTGCCGCCGTCCGTGTCGCCGGCGTCGGAGCCTGGGTTGCCGCCGTCCGTGACTCCGCCGTCGTTGCTGCCCGTGCCTCCATCCGAACTGCCCGCGTCGCCGCCTGGCGAGCCACCATCCGCGCCCGCGTCGGAGGTTCCACTGTCGGGGCCGCCCGCGTCCGCGGTGCCTGCATCCGTGGAGCCCGCATCCTGGCCGCCCGCGTCCGCGGTGCCTGCATCCGTGGTCCCCGCGTCCACGGGGCCGCCACCATCCGGCGAACCCGCGTCTCCCGTCCCTGCGTCCACGGGACCGCCGCCATCCGGGGAACCGGCATCGGTTCCCGCATCGACGGGGGTGCCGCTGTCCGACGTGCCCGCATCGACACCCGCGTCCGTGGTGCCCGAGTCAGGCCGCCCACCATCGGGACTGCCGCTGTCAGGCGCGCCCGCGTCCATGCCCGCATCGGCAGTGCCGGCATCCGGGCGCCCACCGTCTGGACTGCCACCGTCGGGCCCCTCGACGTCCAGGAAGTACTCGTCGGCGACGCTGGGCTCGTATGTTCCCTCGGAGCCGCTGTAATCGGCCGTGAGGATGTGGGTCCCCGCGTCCAGGGTCATCATGATGGACGCGGTCCCGTCGGCCGAGAGGGACAGGGTCGCCAGGAACTGGCCGTCGACGTAGAGGGAGACCTCGCCCTCGGTGATGGGGTCGCCCTCCAGCGACGTGGTGACCCGCATCGTCACCGTGACGAGCGAGTTCTCCTGGACGGGATTCGGGTCCGCCTCGATGGTGATGACCGTCGTCGCGGGCGCCAGCCCCTGGATGAGGAAGACCGCGTCGTTGAAGGACCGATCTCCCCCGGCGCTGCTGTCCTCCCACCCCAGCAGCATCACCTCCGGGCGCGAGCGCGGCGTGTGGAGGAGGGCGTGCGGGCTGCGCTCTCCCTGGCCCCGGACCTCCTTGACCGTCTTCCCGACCACGATGCCGCCGTACGCCGCCGAACCGAGCCGGCGATATCCCGAGTCGCTCAGCCACTCCGTTCCCAGGTCCTTCGTGGTGAGCCGCTCATCCGGCAGCTGGTGCAGGTCCAGGTTGAGCAGCGTCTTCGAGAAGTAGACCTGGGTATCCCCATGGGCCCAGAGCGAGCACTCCATCCAGCCCGAGGGGCCTCGGTAGGGGATGAGGCAGGCATCCGCCGACATGCCGGGGAGCTGGGTGCCCTGGGTGACGAGGAAGAAGACCACCTCTCGCCCACCGTCGATCCTCCCCAGGCGCAGGCGGCGCCCCGCCTCGCCCAGGTCCAGGCTCGGGTCGCTCCCCGGTATGAGCCGACCCACGCCGTCGAACGCGCGAGGCGCCACGAGGTGTCCGAGGCCGCGGTGGCCGTTGAGCGGATCCCGGGGCTCGAGCAGGTTCGGGACGTGCGGGAAGACACCTCGATCGCTGAAGGGCGCGTCCGCCAGCGTCTCCGGTCGCCCCAGGTGCCCGAGCAGCGCCGGCTCCTCCGCCAGGGTCCGGCCCACCACGGCCCCACCAGGCTGGGAGGGCAGGCTCCAATCCCCCACGGGCCAGCGCCGAGGCCCCACGCCCGGCACGTAGTCCGAGCCGTTCGCGCAAGCCCCCGTCAGCAGCTCCGGCGCCCGGAAGCGCGCCACCCGCGCGTCGGGGAGCAGGTGGAAGAAGATCTGCTCCGGCAGGCACCGCGAGCCCTCGCCCACGTAGGGACGGTCCGGGTTCAGGTTGAACAAATCTTCGTGGAAGTCCGCCACGCCGTTGCCGTCCGCATCCACCAGGACGTCGTCCGACGGATCCCCGGGGTCGCGGAGGTCCACGTAGCCCCGGGAGACGAGCTCGTCGTAGTAGAGCCACCCCAAGGTGTGGGCGCCGCTCCCGCCCGCGGCGCCCTCCACGACGAGCAGCTCCAACTCCCTCGCCTCGGGCATGCGCAGCGTCCCGCGCTCGAGCCCGCTCGCCCGTGCGCCTTCCGGACTGGCTCCGAGGATGGCCAGCAGCAGGGCCACGGGCGCAAGCGTCCAACGTTGCATGAGGGTGTCCTGGGTGGAGCCGGGACGCAGCGCCCGGGGAACGGTGGGGGACCGCGAGCACGTCACTCTACGCTTATCCGTCTTTCCCCGCACTCACAGCGAGTCCAGACACGGCGGAGGAAGAGGAAGGGCAGAGGCCCACGGCCGACGGCGTGCGGGAACAGTCCACCCCCCCGGGCGCACCTCCCCCATGACTCACGCCGACCCCAGGGATCGTGGGCCTCGACCCACGTCCGGAACGGCGCGGGCGAGCGGGCGTCGCATTTTCGTGGATTTTTGCGGTGACATCCCGCACACGCACCGGCGCGGTCGGTGGTGGAGCGCGGCGCTTCGATGTCCGAAGGGCGGCTTCCGGGAGGGCGGGCAGGCGCAGGTGGCGTCCGGCCCCAGGGTTTCACGGCGAGCGGATTGCGCTGGTGCGCCTTGACACGGGAGGGGTAGGGCATCCACCGATCAGCACATGGGGCACGCCCTTGCTTGACTATCGGAATAACCGGTGTCTAGGGTGCGCGGCTTCACTCAACAGTCCAATGTCCCCACAGGTGGGGACGACCGCGGCCTCCCGTTGCGCCCCGCAGGAGAACGCGTCCATCCAATCAGGGGGCAGCTGTACCGTTTCAAAGGACTTCCAACTCCATGCAGCAGAACGTGAACCAGCAGGTCGAGACTGACGCCGGTGAAGAGAACTTCGCGGCGATGTTCGAGGAGTCGCTCAAGGAGCGCGGTGGCGACGGCATCCTGAAGGAAGGGGAGATCGTCAAGGGCACCGTCGTTCAGGTGACGAAGGACTACGCGATCGTCGACATCGGCTACAAGTCCGAGGGTCAGGTCCCGATCTCCGAGTTCACCAATCCTCGCGGCGAGGTCTCCGTCAAGGCGGGTGACCCGGTCGAGGTCCTTCTCGAGAGCCGGGAGAACGACACCGGCATGGTCGTCCTCTCCAAGGAGAAGGCCGACAAGATGCGCATCTGGGACGAGATCAGCGCCGCTTGCGAGCGCGACGAGATCGTCAAGGGCACCATCGTGGGTCGCGTGAAGGGTGGCCTCTCCGTCGACATCGGCGTGAAGGCGTTCCTCCCCGGCTCGCAGGTCGACATCCGCCCTGTGCGCAACCTGGACCAGTACATCTCGAAGGAATTCGAGTTCAAGGTCATCAAGTTCAACAAGAAGCGCGGCAACATCGTCCTGAGCCGCCGCGTGCTCCTCGAGAAGCAGCGCGAGGAGATGAAGAAGGAGACCCTCAAGAACCTCAAGGAGGGTGCGGTCCTCAAGGGCGTGGTCAAGAACCTCACCGACTACGGTGCGTTCATCGACCTGGGCGGCATCGACGGCCTGCTCCACATCACGGACATGTCGTGGGGCCGCATCGGTCACCCGAGCGAGATGTTCAACGTGGGTGACGAGGTCCGCGTCGTCGTCCTCAAGTTCGACCCGACGCAGGAGCGCGTCAGCCTGGGCCTGAAGCAGATCCAGGAGGACCCGTGGCACCGCGCCGACGAGAAGTACCCGGTCGGCACGCGCGTGCGCGGCAAGGTCGTGTCCATCACGGACTACGGCGCGTTCATCGAGATCGAGCAGGGCGTCGAGGGTCTGGTGCACGTGTCCGAGATGTCCTGGACCAAGCGCCTCAAGCACCCGTCGAAGATCCTGGAGGTCGGCCAGGAGGTGGAGGCCGTCGTCCTGGACATCGATCCGAAGGCCAAGCGCATCGCGCTGGGCATGAAGCAGATCGAGCAGAACCCCTGGACGCTGCTCGAGGACAAGTACCCGATCGGCTCCGTCATCAAGGGCCAGATCCGCAACGTCACCGACTTCGGCGTGTTCGTCGGCGTCGAGGAGGGCGTGGACGGCCTGGTGCACGTGTCCGACATCTCCTGGACCCAGCGCATCAAGCACCCGGGCGAGATGTTCAAGAAGGGCGACGAGGTCGAGGCGGTGGTCCTCAACATCGACGTCGAGAACGAGCGCTTCAGCCTGGGCATCAAGCAGCTCCAGCCGGACCCCTGGGAGACGCTGTCCGAGCGCGTCCCGGTGGGCAGCCGCGTCAAGGGCAAGGTCACCAAGGTCACCGACTTCGGCGCGTTCGTGGAGATCGAGCCGGGCATCGAGGGCCTCGTCCACGTCTCCGAGCTGAAGGAGGAGCGTGTCGAGAACCCGCGTGACGTGGTGCAGGAGGGCCAGGAGGTCGAGGTCAAGATCATCGACATCAACACGCCTGACCGGAAGGTCGCGCTGTCGATGAAGGCGCTGATCGGCGAGGGCGACGACTACCGCGAGTACCTCCGCAAGCAGGCGGAAGGCTCCAAGGCGCGCCTCGGCGACGTGATGGGCAAGCTGACGAAGAAGTAATCCTTCGAGTCGGCTGCCTCACGGCGTGACGGCCGGGTTCCCGAGAGGGGGCCCGGCCGTTGCCGTTTCCGCTCCGTGGCTACTCCAGGTACGCGGGGAACGCGGGCAGCGACGCGAAGTCCTCCGGCACGTGCTGGATGACGAAGCGGCCGTGGGTGTCCTTCACCAGCGTCCGGACGCGGGCCATGGACGTCAGCGTGTCCTGGCGGCTGGTGTTGAAGCCGGGCACGCCGTCGTGCGCCCAGTTCTCGCGCAGGTGGCAGAGGTCCCCGGAGAGGACCAGCGTCCCGGCCTTCGCGAGCTTCACCTGCAGCGACTGGTGGCCGGGCGTGTGTCCGGGCGTGGAGACGATGCGCACGGTGCCGTCGCCGAAGACGTCCCGGTCACCGTCGAGCAGCTCCACCTTCGCCGTGCGCCACGCGGAGAACTTCGCGGGGTCCACGCCCAGGGGCGTGGGCGTGGCGGTGGCCCACTCCAGCTCCTTGCGCTGGACGAGCCAGGTGGACGCGAAGAACGCGTTGGCGTTGCCCGCGTGGTCCGCGTGCAGATGGGAGAAGCCCACGTAGCGCACGTCCGAGGTGGCCAGCTCCAGCCGCGCGAGCTGCGCCTGGAGCGTGGCGCGGACGAAGTAGCGCGGCCCCACCGGGTCCGGCACGCCGTCGGGCGACTTGGAGATGGCGTCATCCAGCCCCGTGTCCCAGAGCAACATGCCTTGGGGGTGCTGGATGAGGAAGCAGGGGACGGACATCGTCCCGCGCTGGCCGTTGGGGTGGCTGCCGTCCGCGAAGAAGCCCATGTCGTGGACGTCGATGCGACCGCAGTCGAGCGCGTAGAGGCGGATGTCGGCCGGCGGCGCCTCCCCAGCTTCGCTGGACGCGGCGGCGGTGTCCGCGTGGTGCGCGCAGGCACCGCCGAGGGAGAGCAGGAACAGGGACGGGAGGAGGGGACGGAGGGAGTGCATGTTCAGAGGAACCTCAGGACTGCGTCGACGATACGGGTGAGGCGGGTGGTGTCCTCCGCCGTCTTTCCGAGCACGCGGAGGCCAGTGAGGTGGTTGAGGAGGAGGCTCGCCAGTTCGCGCGCGTCGCGTGAGGCGTCGAGCTCCCCCGTGCGCTGGCCTTCCTCGACGAGCTCCAGGAAGTGCTGCTCCGTGCGCGCGAACATCGCGGACGCGAGCCGCGCCGCGGCGGCGTCACGCCCGGCCAGCTCGATGGCGGTGTTGATGGCGAGACAGCCCCGGCGCGCCGGGTCTGCGACGTCCGCCTGGATGACCGCGTGGAACAACGCGCGCAGCCGCTCCTTGACGGGGCCGGGCTGGCGCAGCAGCGCGAGCAGCCTGGGGGACTCGTGGTCGTGGTAGTGCCGCAGCGCGCGCTCGAAGAGGCTCTGCTTGCTCTCGAAGGCGTTGTAGAGGCTGCCGCGCCCCAGGCCCATCCGCTCGCCCAGCTCCTGCGGCGTCGCCGCCGCATAGCCCCGCTCCCAGAAGACCTCCATCGCCCGGTGCACCGCGTCCTCCGGGTCGAACTTCTTCGGTCGTGCCATGCACATGACTGATAGGTTGTTTTGTACCTCAAGGTCAAATATGAACCTGAATCACCATTCAGGTGCCCGACCGGTCGGACGGTGGTCGCCGGGAGGCGCGCGTGAAGGCGAGTGACTTCGGGGGATTGCGGACGCTGTCGCACCGCGTCGCGCGCAGTGGACGCTCTCGTCCGGGCGCCGAGCGAGGACGCTTGAACTCCGAGGAACGCCCGGTGATAAGGGCGACCGCCGCTGTTATCGAAGCTCATCCGCACATCCTCAAGAGGAGGCAGTTTTCATGGCTCGTGACGTCGTCATCGTGGGCGCGGCCCGTACCCCCATCGGCGCCTTCCAGGGGGCGCTCTCCAAGCTGACGGCCCCGCAGCTCGGCGCGGTGGCGATCAAGGCGGCGCTGGAGCGCGCGGGCGTGAAGCCGGAGGCGGTCCAGGAGGTCATCCTGGGCAACGTGCTCCAGGCGGGTGTCGGCCAGGCGCCCGCTCGTCAGGCCACCCTGTTCGCGGGCCTGCCGGAGACGGTCCCCGCCACCACGCTGAACAAGGTCTGTGGCTCCGGCCTCAAGGCGGTCATCGCGGGCGCGCAGGCCATCGCCCTGAGCGAGGCGGACGTGGTCGTCGTGGGCGGCATGGAGTCCATGAGCAACGCGCCCTACGTCAGCCACACGATGCGCGGCGGTGCGCGCATGGGCAACGTGGAGTTCAAGGACGCGATGATCCTCGACGGCCTCTGGGACGTGTACGGCAACGTCCACATGGGCATCTGCGCCGAGGAGTGCGCCACGACGCAGAACATCAGCCGCGCGCAGCAGGACGAGTTCGCGCTGGAGTCCACCAAGCGCGCCATCCAGGCCCAGAAGGACGGCCTGTTCGCGGCGGAGATCGTCCCCGTGCAGATCCCCGGCAAGAAGCCGGACGAGGTCGTCACGGTGTCCGACGACGAGGGCCCCAAGAACGCGAAGCCGGAGAAGATCCCCGGCCTGAAGCCGGTGTTCAAGAAGGACGGCACGGTGACGGCGGCCAACGCGTCCTCCATCAACGACGGCGCCGCGGCGCTGGTGCTGATGAGCGAGGAGAAGGCGAAGGCCGAGGGCCGCACCATCCTGGGCCGCATCACCGGGTACGCGCAGGCCGCGCGCAAGCCGGTGGAGTTCACCATCGCCCCGGCGGACGCCATCAACACGCTGCTGAAGAAGAAGGGCGTGGCGGCGGCGGACGTGGACCTGTGGGAGATCAACGAGGCGTTCGCGGTGGTGTCCGTCGCCAACAACCGCCTCCTCAACCTGGACCCGTCGAAGGTGAACGTGCGCGGCGGCGCGGTGGCGCTGGGTCACCCCATCGGCGCCTCGGGCGCGCGCGTGCTGGTGACGCTGCTGCAGACGATGAAGGACCTGGGCAAGAAGCGCGGCGTGGCGTCGCTGTGCATCGGCGGCGGCGAGGGCATCGCGCTGATGGTGGAGCGGTAGACACTCCCTCTCCCCATGGGGAGAGGGGCGGGGTGGGGGCCGGTGTCGGGCCTTCACCCCGCTTGCGTTATCGGGAGGGCGAATGAACAAGGTCTACGCGAGCGCGGACGAGGCGGTCGCCGACATCCCGGATGGCTGCACGCTGATGAGCGGCGGCTTCGGGCTGTGCGGCAATCCGGAGAACCTGATCGAGGCGCTTCACCGCAAGGGCGTGAAGAACCTCACCATCATCTCCAACAACTGCGGCACCACCGAGCTCGGGCTCGGCATCCTGCTCCAGAACAAGCAGGTGAAGCGGATGGTGTCCAGCTACGTGGGTGAGAACAAGGAGTTCGAGCGGCAGTTCCTCTCCGGGGAGCTGGACGTGGAGCTCAACCCCCAGGGCACCCTGGCCGAGCGCATCCGCGCGGGTGGCTGCGGCATCGGCGGGTTCTTCACGCCGACGGGCGCGGGCACGCAGGTGGCGGAGGGCAAGGAGACGCGCATCATCGACGGGAAGCTCCACGTCCTGGAGACGCCGCTGAAGGCGGACTTCGCCATCATCCACGCGCAGAAGGCGGACACCTGGGGCAACCTGGTGTTCAACAAGACCGCGCGCAACTTCTCCCCGATGATGTGCATGGCGGCCAAGGTCACCATCGTCGAGGCGGAGGAGATCGTGCAGCCCGGCGAGCTCGACCCGGACCAGGTGCACATCCCGAGCATCTTCGTGAAGCGCATCGTCCAGGCGAAGAACCTCCAGAAGTGGATCGAGCGGCGCACCGTCCGCAAGCAGGCCTGAGGCCCCCATGCCACTGACTCGTGAACAGATCGCCAAGCGCATCGCCCAGGAGCTGCGGGACGGCTTCTACGTGAACCTGGGCATCGGCATCCCCACGCTGGTCCCCAACTACCTCCCGGAGGGCGTGGAGGTGGTGCTCCAGTCGGAGAACGGCCTGCTGGGCATCGGGCCGTACCCGGTCGCCGGGCAGGAGGATCCGGACCTCATCAACGCGGGCAAGGAGACGGTGACGACGGTGAAGGGCGCGTCGTTCTTCGACTCGGCCCTGTCGTTCGGGATGATCCGCGGCGGCCACATCGACATGGCCGTGCTGGGCGCCATGGAGGTGAGCGAGGAGGGTGACCTGGCCAACTGGATGATCCCCGGGAAGATGGTGAAGGGGATGGGCGGCGCCATGGACCTGGCGGTGGGCGCCAAGCGCATCTACGTGGCCATGGAGCACGCCAACAAGGAAGGCCAGCCGAAGATCCTCAAGAAGTGCTCGCTGCCGCTGACCGGCATCAAGTGCGTGCACCACATCGTCTCCGACCACGCCTTCATCGACGTGACGCCGGAGGGGCTCGTGCTGCGCGAGCTGGCCCCGGGCATGACGGTGGAGCTGGTGCAGAAGCTCACCGAGCCGAAGCTGAAGATCGCTCCCGACGTGCGCGAGATGAAAGTCTGAGCGTGTGGGGATAAGGTGCGCCGCCGGGGGGAACGGTCTCCCCGGCGGAGCCCTGAACACATGAGCGACACGGCCGAGAAGACGAACTCCACCGATCCCCGGGCACCCCGCGTCGAGTACGAGCTGCCGGTGGCGTACCGCAGCGTGGCGGGCTTCGTGACGGACTGGGCCGTCAACCTGTCCCAGGGCGGCCTCTACATCAACACCGACAAGCCGCTGCCCGTGGACACCCACGTGAAGCTGCTGGTGACGCTGCCCGGGGCGCACTTCCCGGTGGAGCTGAAGGGCCGGGTGACGCGCACCAACGCCCATGGCGCTTCGTCCTCGCAGTCCCCGGGGATGGCGGTGGAGTTCGTGGACGTTGATGACGACAAGCGGTCGCGCATCGGGGAGTTCGTGGAGCGGCTTCGCCAGCAGCTCCCCCCGGAAGCGACCCGGAAGTAACGGCGGCCGCCTCGGGGCGCCGCCGGATGAGCGCCTGCATGCTGCCCCTACCTGAACTGCCCGTCTCCCTGACCATCGAACGCCTCGGCCAGCTCGGCGAGGGTGTGGCCTCGTGGGAGGGGCGCACCGTCTTCGTCCCCGGCGCCTTCCCGGGCGACACCGTACGCGTCCACCTGGAGGCCCAGGGCCGCGTCCTGCGCGGGCTCTTGCGGCAGGTGGTCTCCCCCGGGCCGGACCGTCGCGAGGCGCCGTGCGAGGTCGCCAGCGAGTGTGGCGGGTGTGACTGGCTGGGCCTGGCCGAGTCCGCCCAGCGCTCCGCGAAGCAGGAGATCGTCCTCTCCACCCTCGAGCACCTGGGCCACCTGCGGCGCGAGGACTTCACCGTCCGGCCGCTGCTCGTGGCGCCCCGGGACTGGGGCTACCGCCGCCGCGCCGTGCTGCACTCCGCGGGCAAGGGCCTGCTGGGCTACTTCGGCCGGCGGAGCCACGAGCGCATCCCCGTGTCCGCCTGCGGCGCGCTCACGCCCGTGTTGAAGGAGCTGCCGGGGAAGCTGGCGCCGCTGCTCAAGCCGCTCGCGAAGGACCTGGAGGAGGTGCTCCTGCTGGCCGAGGGCGAGCAGGCGGCGTTCGCGGTGACGCTGTCGGGCCCGGTGACGCCCAAGCACCTGGAGGCCGCCGAAGGCGCGGTGCGGGCGCTGCGGCTCGCGGGGGCGGTGCTGGTGCCCAAGGAGGGTTCGGTGCGCGTGCTGGGCAAGCCGGCGCTGCGGTCGTTCTCCCCGCTGCGCCCCGAGGTTCCCCTGTACCTGCGCCCGGACGCCTTCGCCCAGGCGCACGCGGAGGCCAACGTGGGCCTCGTCACCTCCGCCATCTACGAGCTGGGCGCGCGGGACGAGGACTCGGTGCTGGAGCTGTACTCGGGCAACGGCAACTTCACGTTCCCCCTGGCGGCCGGCGCGGCGTCCGTGCTGGGCGTGGAGTCGTCGCCGGTGGGCGTGGAGCTGGCCCAGCGCAGCGCTCGCGAGGCGAACGTCACCAACATTCGCTTCGTGCAGGGCGACGCGCGCAAGGTCTGCGACGGGCTGGTGAGCGAGGGGCGTCGCTTCGACGTGTGTCTGGCGGACCCGCCGCGCGCGGGGGCGCCGGGGCTGGCGAAGTGGATGGTGGCGCTGGGCATCCGCCGGGTGGTGTACGTGGCGTGTGATCCCGCATCGCTGGCGCGGGACGCCGCGGGGCTCGTGGAGGCCGGCTACCGGCCGCTGGCGCTCCAGGTGGTGGACATGTTCCCGCAGACGCACCACGTGGAGGCCGTCATGTCGTTCGAGCGCCCGGGTGCGGCCGGGACGACGGGGAGGGGTTGATGGACGCGCGCATCGTCGAGTTCGCGGAGGTCCTGCGGCAGAACGGCGTCCGGGTCAGCACGTCCGAGGTGCAGGACGCGCTGCGCGCGACGGCCGAGGTGGGGCTCGCGGACCGGGGCGTCTTCCGCGCGGTGCTGCGCACCACCCTGGTGAAGCGCGAGCTGGACGTGGACACGTTCAACCGCGCCTTCAACTTCTTCTTCTCCGGCGCCGCGGCGACGTTCGAGGCCATCGACAAGTCCCTGGCCGCGCAGATCCAGGAGGAGGGCTACCTGGAGGGGGACATGCTGAAGATGGTCCTCTACCAGATGAACCTGCTGCTGCCGGAGATGTCGCCCCTGGCGCAGGCGGTGCTGGAGGGAGACCGGGCCCGGCTGGCGCAGATCTTCCGGATGGCGTCGCTCCAACTGGACCTGTCGCGCATGGAGAGCCCGCTGCAGGCCGGCTTCTTCTCCCGGCGGATGCTCGCCGCGGCGGGCATGGACAAGGCCCGCTCCGACATGAAGTCGCTGGAGGACGAGCTGCGCGCGCGGGGCCTGTCGCCCGAGGGCGTGGAGATCGTCTCGCGCCACGTGGCCGGCGCCATGCGGAAGATCGAGGAGGCGTCGCGCCAGGAGGTGAAGCGGCAGGCCGAGGCCCGCATCCGCCGCCGCACCGACACCGTGGCGGACAAGCCACTGCACCTGTTGTCGCAGGCCGAGGTGGACCAGATGGAGTCCGCCGTGCGGACGCTCGCGGAGAAGCTGCGCAGCCGGCTCATCCGCCGCCAGCGCTCGCACCGCAAGGGCGCGCTCAACGTCCGCCGCACCCTGCGCCGCAACATGACGTGGGGTGGGGTGCCCATGGTGCCCCAGTTCCGCGCGCGCAGGCCCGAGCGCCCGGAGCTGGTGGTGCTGTGCGACGTGTCCGACTCCGTGCGCAACGCGTCCCGGATGATGCTGCTGTTCATGCACACGATGCAGTCGCTGTTCGTGCGCGTGCGCTCGTTCGTCTTCGTGTCCGACGTGGGCGAGGTGACCCAGTACTTCAAGGACCTGGACGTGGACGAGGCCATCGACATGGCCACCGCCGGCAAGACGGTGTCCCTGAGCGCCAACTCCAACTACGGCCGGGCGCTGGCGGACTTCACCCGGGACCACCTGGGCAGCATCACCCGCCGGACCACCGTCATGGTCATCGGCGATGGGCGCAACAACTACAACGCCAACAACGTCTGGGCGCTCAAGGACCTGCGCCGCAAGGCGAAGCGCGTGCTGTGGATCTGCCCCGAGGAGCGCGGCAACTGGGGCATCGGCGACAGCGAGATGCTCACCTACGAGAAGCACTGCCACCAGGCCGTGGTGGTGACGTCCGTCTCCGACCTGGCCCGCATCGCCGACCAGCTCGTGCCGGCGTGACGCGCGTCCTGCCTTCCCGAAAGGCTCCTCCGGGGAGCGTCCAGCCGGCCGGGCCAGGGCGCTACACCCCACGGGCCGCCCCTGTTACACATCCGGCCACGAAACGGAGACCCCATGGCCCCCTCGCTCTTCGATGACCTCGGCTACCAGGACGTCCGGAACCCGGAGGCGGGTACGGACTTCTCCGCGGCCGACGACCGCACCCTCCGGATGGCCGCGCCCGCCCTGGACGGGGCGATGCTCGACGCCCTGGTGCGCTACCAGGAAGCCTTCCTGACCCACGCCGGCACGGAGCACGAGCCCCTGGCCGTCGCCCACCAGAAGGCCCAGGCCGCCTCCGGGTTGGACCTCAAGACGGTGGAGCAGGGCGCCGCCATGCTCCGCGCCTTCGGCGGGCGACGGTGGACGGCCCGGAAGCTCCAGGACAAGCTCGAGCAGTTGAAGGCGGCCTCCGGGCCGGACGCGGAGGAGCTCCGCCGGCGCATCCAGGGGGAGTTGTTCAACCAGGAGCGGGAGACGGAGGCCCTGGCCCGGCGCTACGGGGACACCACCCTGGCGCTGCTCCGGGAGCGGGAGGCCACCCTGCTGGACCTGCACACCCGGATGACCCGGCTGCTCAGCCACGGCTGAGCGGGCGCCGGTCCGGTTGATTTCCGGCCCCGGGCGTCGCATAAGGGCACGTTCTTGCTCAGAGAATCCCCATGAAGCGCTACTTCATCCACACCTTCGGCTGCCAGATGAACGTCAACGACTCGCTCCGCATGAGCGAGGTGTTGTCGAAGATGTCCTACGAGCCGACCCCGGTGCCGGAGAACGCGGACCTCATCATCCTCAACACCTGCTCCATCCGCGAGAAGGCCGAGGACAAGATGCTGTCGGCGCTCGGGCGCTACAAGCCGGTGAAGGCCAGCCGGGGCGCCATCCTCGGGGTGGGCGGGTGCGTGGCGCAGCAGGAGAAGGACAAGCTCCTGAAGAAGGTGCCGTACCTGGACTTCGTGTTCGGCCCCGACAACATCGCCCGCCTGCCGGACATCATCGGCCGCGTGCACGCGGAGCGCGAGCGCGTCGTCGAGACGGCCTTCGTGGACTCCGAGGAGTACGTCTTCCCGCGCGCGGACCCGGAGACGTCCCGCGGCAAGGTCACCGAGTTCGTCACGGTGATGAAGGGCTGCGACAACGTCTGCTCGTTCTGCATCGTCCCGCACACCCGCGGCCGCGAGGTGAGCCGCGCCTTCCCGGACGTGCTGCAGGAGGTGGACGGCCTGGCGAAGGTGGGCGTGCGCGAGGTGACGCTCATCGGGCAGAACGTGAACTCGTACCTGGGCGGCGTCTCCTTCGCGCAGTTGCTCTTGCGCACCGCGGAGGTCCCCGGCATCGAGCGCGTGCGCTTCACCACCAGCCACCCGCACGACCTGTCCGACGAGCTCATCGAGGCCTTCCGCGTCCAGCCGAAGATCGCCCCGCACTTCCACCTGCCCGTGCAGTGTGGCAGCGACCGCATCCTGAAGATGATGCGCCGCGACTACACGGTGGAGCAGTACCTGGAGCGGCTGGCGAAGCTGCGCGCGGCGCGGCCGGGCATCGCTGTCACCACCGACATCATCGTGGGCTTCCCCGGGGAGACCGAGGAGGACTTCGAGCTGACGCTGAAGCTGACCGAGCAGGTCCGCTACGACAACCAGTTCTCCTTCATCTACAGCCCCCGGCCGAAGACGGGCGCGGCGCTGCGGGAGAAGGACTGGGGCCCGGTGGAGCACGACGTGAAGATCGCCCGGCTGGAGCGGCTGCAGAAGGTGCAGCGGCGCATCAGCGCGGAGACGACGGCGGCGCTGGTGGGCACGGAGGTCGAGGTGCTGGTGGAGGGCCACTCGCGCTACGACGCCACCAAGCGCTTCGGCCGCACGCCGGAGAACCGCACCGTCAACTTCGACGGGGACGCGCCCACCGGCTCCTTCGTGAAGGTGAAGGTGGAGCGCTCCACGCCCAACCAGCTCGCGGGCAAGCAGGTGGAGGTGCTCCAGTTGCCGACGGTGGAGCCGCTGCCCGTGGCGCCGCCCGTCTCGCCGTTCCACGTCATCGCGGAGGCCTGAGGCCTTCCGCCCGAGGTCTCGTCCATGGCGCTGAGAGCGTTCGGCGGGGTGTCCCCCCGCATCCATCCGAGCTGCTTCGTGGAGGACTCCGCCCAGGTGGTGGGTGACGTGGAGCTGGGGGAGGGGTCCTCCATCTGGTTCAACACGGTGCTGCGCGGCGACGTGAATCCCATCCAGGTGGGCCAGCGCACCAACCTGCAGGACCTGTCGCTCATCCACGTCACCAGCCTGCGCTACGGCACCGTCATCGGCGACGACGTGACGGTGGGCCACCACGTGGTGCTCCACGGCTGCACCGTGGGCAACCGCGTCCTGGTGGGCATGGGCTCCATCCTCCTGGACGGCGTGGAGGTGGGGGACGACTGCATCATCGGCGCGGGGACGTTGCTGACGCCCGGGACGAAGGTGCCTCCGGGCTCCATGGTCATGGGCTCCCCGGGCCGCGTGAAGCGCCCCCTGACCGAGGACGAGAAGGCCTTCCTCCTCGTGTCCGCCGAGCATTACGTCATGCTCGCCGACGAGTACCGCGCCAGCCGTTGACTCGCGGGCCCGCTCGCCCCGTGTTAGGAGCTTCGCACCATGGCTCTCGTGCCTGCGAACACCCTCAAGGCCTGCCCGCTGTTCAAGGGCTTCACCGACACCGGCATCCAGATCTTCGCGGGAGTCGCCGTGCCTCGGGCGTTCCCCAAGGGGACGGCGCTGTTCTCCGAGGGGAAGACGGGCGAGTCGCTCCTCATCGTGGGTGAGGGCACCGTGCGGCTGAGCGCCAGGAGCCCGTCCGGCGAGGACGTGTCGCTGGGCGAGGTGGGCACCGGCGAGCCCCTGGGGGAGCTGGCCCTGGTGCAGAAGGGGGAGCGGCTGTGCACCGCCACCGCGGTGACGGACGTGTCCGCCCTGGAGATTCGCGCCGCGGACTTCCAGAAGCTGCTCGCCACCAAGCCCCAGGCCTGCGTGAAGCTGCTGATGGGCATCGTCGGCTTCTTCGGCCAGAAGGCGCGCGACAACCGCGACATGATTCGCACCCTCATCGGAAAGGCACCGGCGGCCTGAGGGGCCCGTGGTAGCGTGGGGGCCGGTATGCGAGCCCCCCACCTGGCCTCCCTCCTGCTGACCGGGGTCCTGTCGTCGACCCGCGCGGACGCGGGGGCGGCGGGGGCTCGTGACGTCGGCGGCGCGGAGGACTGGTTCGCCAGCGTCTACACGGCCCGGGGCCAGGAGGTCCGCGCCGATGCCCGCGTCTTCACGCTGTTCGCGCTGCTGAACCGGGCGGGCTACGACACCGGCCCCGTGGAGCGGCAGCACCCCGTTCCCACCTACCGCCACGTCCCCGCGCGCACCCGCGTCCGGGAGACCCTGGAGACGGCGCCTCCCCCCGTGCTGGACGACGCCCGGGCCTTCTTCGCCGCGCACCCGGAGCCCATCGAGGTGTACCTGGCCCGGGTGCTCGGGGGTTCGTCCGCGGCGGGGGCCGCGCGGCGGCTCGACGGGTTGGAGCGCCTGCTGGAGCGCGCCGAGCGCGAGTGGCCCCTGGCCGACCTGCGCGCGCGGACCCTGACGGCCTACCGGACGGAGCAGCGCGCCTGGCTGCCCCTGCTGGATGCCCCCTTCCAACAGGCCACCCGACTTCTGGGCCTGCCGGAAGGTGAGCCAGCTCCCACCCTGGTGGTTAATCTGCTCGAAGCCGAGGGGAGCATCCGGCCGGTGGATACGGGGCGGGGGTGGGTGGTTGTGGTGGGGCCTGCGACGCGAGCACCCGACGTGGAGCCGCTGGTGCGTGAGCTGTCCCGAGGGGTGCTCGGCGCGCGGCTGGCGGGCCGCCTGGGGCCGCGCTGGTCGGGTGGCGCCTCCCTGCTGAAGGATGCGCGGGCGCGGGGAGCAAGCGAGGGGACGGTCGACGACTATGCCGTCGCGCTGCTGAGCCGAGCCCTGGCCCTGACGGCCACGAACGCTCCGGCGGGGGCCTACGAGGTCGCCGGGCGCGAGGGGTACTTCGGCCTGAAGCAGCTCGCGCGGAGTTTTGAGGGCTCACGCCCGGTTGATGCTTGGGCGCTGGATGGGCTGGCTCGGGTGATTTCCGACCCGGCCCAACGGAAGTGAACGGACGGGACGACGCGTGCAAGAACTTCTCACCCACCTGCTTGGCGACGCACACGGCTTCATCGCCTATGTCACGGTCTTCGGCATCCTCGTGGCCTGTGGCCTGGGCGTGCCACTCCCCGAGGACATCTCGCTGATCCTCGGAGGCTTCCTGGCGCACAAGGGCGCCGCGAACCTGCCGATCATGATGGCGGTGGGCTTCGCGGGCATCCTCGTGGGCGACAGCCTCATCTTCCTGGCGGGCCGCCGGCTGGGCGGCAAGCTGGGCCGCACGGAGGAGGGCAAGGGGGGCGGGTTCTTCGCGCGCATCGTCACGCCGGAGAAGCGCGCGCGGGTGGAGAAGCTCTTCACCGTCCACGGGCAGAAGATCGTCTGCATCGCCCGCTTCATGCCGGGTGTGCGCGCGGTGACGTACTTCACCGCGGGCTCGGTGGGCATGTCCTACTGGCGCTTCATCTTCTGGGACGGGCTGGCCGCGCTGCTCTCCGCGCCCATCTTCGTCTGGCTCGGCTTCCACTTCGGCAGCGAGCTGGACATGCTCATCGACAAGTTCAAGGAGGGCCAGTACGCCGTCATGGGCGTGCTCGCGGTGGCCGTGGTGGGCTACGTGCTGTGGCGCCGCCGCCGTGCGGCCGCCCGCCGCGCGGCCGACAGCGCCCCGGTGACGACGTCCTCCGCCGTGGGGACCCAGACGCCGCCGTCCGCGCCCTCCACGCGCAACGTGATGAAGGGCACGACGGAGCGCCTGTTCGAGGTCTCTCCCGCCGCCACCGAGGTGCTGCCTCGGGATCCGACGCGCGAGTTCTTCAAGTAGGCCGCTCCACCCCGACGTGACGTGGTGCCAGGAAGGCGACCCCGCAGCCGCGGCGTCGCCTTTTCCTTTGGGGCTCATAGCAGTCAGGTGTCGTGGGCTTCGCTCGGCAGGCAAGCGGGATGTGACTGGCGACGCAGTGCGGCGCCTGTTAGTCCGAGCGCGCAGGCCCCGCGGCGAACCATGTCATCCGATCTGTCGATGCAGGACCCCACGAAGCTGAAGCTGTTCCGGCTGACGTGGCCCATCTTCCTCGAGCTCCTCCTGTTCATGATGATGGGCACGGCGGACACGCTGATGCTCAGTGGCGTGTCGGACGACGCCGTGGCGGGGGTGGGCTTCGTCAATCAGTTCCTGTTCATCTGCATCCTCGTCATGGAGGTCGTCAGCAACGGCGCCTCCGTGGTGGTGTCGCAGTACCTGGGGGCCCGGCGCTCGGAGGAGGCCTCGCGCATCGCGGCGCTGGCCATCACCCTGAACCTGCTGTTGGGGCTGGCGGTGAGCGGGGGGCTGCTGCTGTTCGGGGACGCGCTCCTGCAGCGGATGAACCTGCACGGCGTCGTGCTGGACCACGCCCGGACGTACATGGGCATCGCGGGCGGCTTCATCTTCATCCAGGCGCTCATCAACGTCTTCTCGGGGTTGATCCGCACGTACGGCTTCACGCGCGAGTCGATGTTCATCGCGTTGGGGATGAACGTGCTGCACGTCGCGGGCAACGCGCTGCTCATCTTCGGCAACGGGGGCTTCCCCCGGATGGAGGTGGCGGGCGCGGCGGTCTCCACCGTCATCAGCCGCGGCGTGGCGCTCGTGGTGTTCGCGTGGATGCTGTACCGGGTGATGGACGTGCGGATGCGTCCGCGCGACTACGTGACGTTCTCCGAGGACATCATCCGGAAGATCCTCCGGGTGGGCATCCCCTCCGCGCTGGAGCAGGGCACGTACCAGTCCTGCCAGGCGGTCTTCCTGTACTACGTGACGTTCCTGGGCTCGACGGCGCTGGCCTCGCGGCAGTACGCGAACGCCATCTCCCAGTACGTCTTCCTGTTCAGCCTCGCGGTGGGCATGGGCACGGCCATCATCGTGGGCCGGCTGGTGGGCGCGCGCCGCTCGGACGACGCCTTCCACCAGGTGTTCCAGAGCTTGAAGTGGGCGGTGGCCATTACCGTCCTGGTGGACGTGGTGGTCATCCTCGTGCGTGTGCCGCTGGTGGGGCTGTTCACGCATGACGGCGACATCGTCCAGCTCACGGCGAAGGTCATCGTCCTGGGGTTGCTCCTGGAGACGGGGCGCTCGTTCAACCTGGTGCTGGTGAACGCGCTGCGCTCCGCGGGCGATGCCACGTTCACCGTCTACATGGGCTTCGCGTCCATGGTCTGCATGAGCCTGCCGCTGGGCTACTTCCTGGTCTTCAAACTCGAGCTGGGACTGCCGGGCGTGTGGCTCGCCGTCGCCGCCGACGAGTGGGTGCGCGGCATCTCCATGTGGCTGCGCTGGAAGAGCCGCGTCTGGGAGCAGAAGTCCCTGGTCACGCCCGCGACGGCGCAGGAGCCGGCGGCCGTGGCGGTGGCGAGCGGGTAGGGTCCTCGCCCTGGGCCGTGGACGCGACCGCCACCCCGGAACACCTGGGTGGCGGCCCTCGGGTGCGCTTCAGGGGACGTGCTCCAGGGCCTCCTTCAAGCGCTCCGCCAGGAGCTGCACGCCTCGGCCTCGCAGCAGCGCGTAGTGGTCGCCAGGGATGACGTGCCGCTCCAGCGCCGCGCCCACGAGTGCCGCCCAACCTCGGTCCGCCGTCGCGCCTTCCTCGACCTCCGAGGCCTCGAACAACAGGGTCCGACCCGAGAGGGGGCGAGGCCCGTAGCGCAGCAGGGCCGCGTGGTGGGCCTCGAAGACCTCGAACAGGGCGCGCAGCCTCGAGAGGTCCATTCCCCGGGGCAGTGCTCCCGAGGCGAGCCCCGCCTCGAGCAGTCGCCCCAGCACCTCGTCGGGCTCCCGTCCGGCGAGCGAGGCCACATCCAGCTCCAGTGTCGCCAGGGACGCGCCCATCAGGTCCTTGGCGAACAGCAGCGCGGAGTGGAGTCGGGGCGCGGCGTCCTCCATCCCGCCCGCACGTGGCGCGTACGCGTCGAACACCGCGAGGAGCCCGACCGTCTCCCCCCGCGCGCGGAGCTGCCGCGCCATCTCGTAGGCCACGACACCGCCCAGTGACCACCCGCCGAGGAGATAGGGCCCGCGGGGTTGGACCTCTTGGACGGCCTCGACATAGGCGGCGGCCATCGCTTCGATGGAGGTCCTGGGGGCGGTGTCGCCGTCCACGCCCTGGGCCTGGAGGCCGTAGAAGGGGCGCTGCGTTCCCACCAGCCGGGCCAGCTCCGCGTAGCAGAGCACGTTGCCGCCCACCGGATGCACGCAGAAGAACGGCGTCCTGTCGGCCACCCCGGTGTGCCCGAACGGCACGAGGCTGGACGGGCGACTCGGGCGCTCCCTGCGAAGCCACTCCGCCAGTTGTTCGATGGTGGGGGCCTGGAAGAGGGTGGCGAGCGGCAACTTGCGACCCACGAGTTCGCCGACCTCCGCCATGAGCCGCACCGCCAGCAGGGAATGCCCTCCGAGGTCGAAGAAGCTGGAGCGCACGCCCACCGACGGGAGGCCGAGGACTTCCTCCCAGAGTCGCGCCAGCCGCAGCTCGAGCATGTCCCTCGGCGCCACCCACGCCCCGGCCTGGACCGACTCCGTCGTCGGCTCGGGCAGCGCCCGGGTGTCCACCTTGCCATGCGTCGTCAGCGGCAAGCGGTCCAGCACCATCAAGTGGGACGGGACCAGGTACTCAGGCAGGAGTTGCTGGAGCGCGCTCCTCAGCGCCGCCACGTCGAGGGGCTGGCTCGAACGCGACGTGACGTAGGCCACCAGGCGCTTGTCCCCGGGCGTCACCTCCCGCACCAGGACCACGGCCTCGCCGACCTCCGGCCGGCCGCGCAGCACGGCTTCGACCTCGCCGGGCTCGACCCGGAAGCCGCGCAGCTTCACCTGGGAGTCCACGCGCCCCAGGAACATCAGCGTTCCATCCGGCCGCCAGGAGGCCCGGTCTCCCGTGCGGTAGAGCCGTTCGCCCGGCGTGGTCGCGAAGGGGTGCGGCACGAAGCGCTCGGCCGTCAACGCGGGCTGCCCCGTGTAGCCACGCGCCAGGCCCGCGCCTCCCACATACAGCTCTCCCGGCATCCCGACCGGGACGGGCTGCATCGAATCGTCCAGGACGTAGACCTGCGTGTGATGGACGGGGTGGCCAATCGGTACCGTGACGCCGAGGTCCTCCTCGGAGGCGAGGTGATGCGTGGTGGTGAAGGTCGTGTTCTCGGTGGGGCCGTAGCCATTCACCAACGGACGACCCGTGGCCAGCCGTTCGCGCACCCTGGCCACCGACAGCACGTCACCGCCCGCGAGCACCTGGCGGATGGGGGTGAGCGCCTCCGGGCGATGTCGCTGGACCTGATCGAACAGGGCCGCCGTCAACCACAGCACCGTCACCTGGTGTCGGGAGAGCGTATGGGTCAGCTCGTCCAGGTCCACCGTCGCATGCGGATGGAGGACCAACTGAGCGCCATTGAGCAGCGCGCCCCAGATCTCGAAGGTGGATGCGTCGAAGGCGAGCGGCGAGAGCTGGAGGAGCACCTCCCTCGAGTCGAGGTAGACGAAGCCCGGGTCCTGCACGAGCCGCAGCACGCCCCGGTGGGCGATCTCCACGCCCTTGGGCTGTCCGGTGGAGCCCGAGGTGTAGGTGACGTACGCGAGGTGTTCCTCCCCGATGTGGACATACGGCATCTCGCGGGGCCGGCGCGCGATGAGGGCCTGGTCCGAATCGAGCCGCACGACGGGGCGCGTCCCCGCGGACAGCGTGTCGGCCAATGCCTCCTGGGTGAGGAGGACCGAGACGTTCGCGTCATCGAGCACGAAGGCTCGGCGCGGAGCGGGATGGCTCGGGTCGACCGGGACGTAGGCCGCGCCGACCTTGAGGATGGCCAGCAGGCCCACCACCATGTCGAAGCTCCGGTGCAGGCAGACCCCCACCCGCGCCTCGAGGCCCACCCCCAACGCGAGCAGGTGGTTCGCGAGCTGGGTCGAGCGCGCGTCGAGCTCCGCATAGGTCATGCGCGAGCGCCCCAGGACGAGGGCCACGGCATCGGGCGCGCGTTGGACCTGCGCGGAGAAGTGCTGGGCGATGTTCCCCACGGGGTGGCCGCGCGCGTGGGTGCGGTTCCAATCCGTGAGGACCGCGTGCCGCTCCGTCCGCGTCAGCAGCGGATGCCCGGACACCGGCGCATCGGGGTTCGCCACGGCGGCCTCCAGCAGGAGCTGGAGCCGGGTGACGAGCCGCTCCGCGGTGGTGCGGTCGAACAGGTCCGTGTCGAACACCAGCGCGCCGCGATAGCCGTCCGGCATCCGCACCATGGCCAGCTCGAGCTCGAAGCGCGCGAGCGCGTGCTCCATCTCGACGCCTCGCAAGGTCAGGTCCGGGAGCTGGACATCCACGTCGGGCGTGTTCTGGAAGTTGAAGACCACCTGGAACAGCGGCGTGCGGCCCAGGTCCCGGGCGGGCTGGATCTCCTCCACCAGACGCTCGAAGGGCACGTCCTGATGGTCGAAGGCCCCCAGGGTGGTGTCACGCGCCTGGGCCAGGAGTTCCCGGAAGGTGAGCGTCGGGGAGAAGCGGGCGCGCAGCACCAGCGTGTTGACGAAGAAGCCGATCAGCACCTCCGTCCCCGCGTGGCGGCGACCCGCGATCGGCGACCCCACCAGGACGTCCTCCTGTCCCGAGTGCCGATGCAGGAGGGCCTGGAACCCGGCGAGCAGGAGCATGAACGGTGTCACGCTCTCGCGTTGCGCCAGGGTCTCCAGGTCCTGGCTGAGCGCCCGCGACAGCGTCACGGGAGCCGCCGCGCCCCGGTGTGACCTCACCGCGGGGCGAGGACGGTCGGTGAGCAACTCCAGGGCGACCGGCGCACCGGCCAACCGCGTCTTCCACCAGTCGAGCTGCGTCTTCAACGTGTCGCCGCGCAACCATTCCCGCTGCCACGTGGCGTAGTCCGCGTATTGGAGCGTCAGCTCAGGAAATGGAGAGGGGGCGCCGCGGCTGAAGGCGTCGTAGAGCAGGAGGAGTTCCCGGGCCAGGAGCCCCTGGGACCAGGCGTCGCTGATGCTGTGGTGCATGCACAGCATCAGCACGTGCTCCGTCGGCTCCAGCACGAGCATCGTCATGCGGAGCAGGGGGCCCACGGCCAGGTCGAACGGCTGGTTCGCATCCTCCGACACGCGCCGCTCCACCTCCCGCCGGCGCGCCTCCGGGTCCATCCTCGACAGGTCCACCACCGAGAGCACCCCAGGGGTCGCCGGGTGGATGACCTGGTACGGCTCGCCCCGGTCCTCGTGGAAGGAGGTGCGGAGCGACTCGTGACGGCGCACCAACTCGTCGGCCGCGCGCTGGAACTTGGGCAGCGCCAGGCTCCCGGAGAACCGTATCGGCGCCGGCATGTTGTAGAGCGCGGTCCCCGGCTGCAACTGCTCCAGGAACCACAGGCGCTGCTGGGCGAACGACAGCGGAGGACGTGTGCCGGCCCGGGGGGCCTCGCCGGGTGACAGCGGCTCCGCGCGCCCCGGAACCGGCTGTCGCTGTTGCGCTGGCCCGGCGAGCGGGAGTTCTCCCAGCCGCGAGTCCACGTCGGTGACGATGCCCTGCAACAGGCGCTCGTAGTCCCGGCAGAAACGCTCCATCGACTCGTGGGCGAACAGGTCGGTGCCGTAGGAGAGCACGCCCGAGAAGCCACCGGGCCCGCGAGACACGTGCAGCGACAGCTCGAACATCGCCATCGGCGACACATCACTCTCCGCCTCCTCCACGACCAGCTCCTCGATGCCGACGCTCCCGGCGGGAGTGTTCAGGAGCGAGAACATCACCTGGAACAGGGGGGAGCGACGCGCGTCACGGGTCGGGAGCAGCTCCTCGACGAGCTTCTCGAAGGGGACGGCCTGGTGCTCGTAGGCGCCCAGCGTGTCGTCGCGGACCTGCTTCAGCAGCTCGCGGAAGCGCAGGGTCGGTTGGGGGCGCGCCCGCAACACCAGCGTGTTGACGAAGAAGCCGATCAGCCCTTCGGTGTCCGCGAGGTTGCGGTTGGCGATGGGGGAGCCGACGAGGATGTCCTCCTGGCCGGAGTACCGGTGGAGCAGGGTGTGGAACACCGCGAGCAACAACATGAACGACGTGACGCCCTCGCGCTGGGCCAGCGCCTCCAACGCCTCCGTGAGGGACAGCGACAGGTCCAGCCTCGCCACGTCTCCCTGGTGGTTGAAGACCGCGGGACGGGGCTTGTCCACCGGCAGGTCCAGCGTGACGGGCGCACCCTCCAGCGCCTGCTTCCACCATCCGACCTCGGCCGCGAGCGTCGCTCCACTCAGCCACTTCCGCTGCCAGACGGCATAGTCCGCGTACTGGACGGGGAGCTCGGGAAGGGGCGAGGGCAGCCGCTTGCGGAAGGCCTCGTAGAGCATCGAAAGCTCGCGCTTGAAGACCCCCAGCGACCACCCGTCGGAGACGATGTGGTGGACGTGGAGGACGAGGATGTGCTCGTCCGGCTGGAGCTTCAGGAGGAGCGTGCGGATCAACGGCCCCTTCGACAAGTCGAAGGACCTGCCCACCTCTTCGTTCACCAGCCGCAAGGCCTCGGCCCGGCGGACGGCCTCCTGGGCGATTCGCGACAGGTCCACGCGCTGCATCGGAACGAAGCTGGCGGCGTGGATCTTCTGCACCGGCTGGCCGTCCTTGTTCGCGAAGGTGGTGCGGAGGGCCTCGTGTCTCCGGACCAGCTCCTCGAACGTGCGTCGCAGGACGGCTTCGTCCAGCGTGCCGCGCAGGCGCAGGGGGAAGGGGTTGTTGTAGACCGTGGTGCCCGGCTGGAGCTGGTCGACGAACCACAGGCGCTGCTGCGCGAACGACAGCGGCAGGTCCTCCGTCCGGGGCGCGCGTTGGAGGGTGGGCGCCTTCGCCTGCGTGGCCGTCGATAGCCGTTCCGCGAGCTTCGCCACGGTGGGCGCACCGAACAGGTCTCCCAGGGGGAGCTCCACGCCCAGCACGGCGCGGATGCGTGACACCACCTGGGTCGCGAGGAGGGAGTGGCCGCCCAGTTCGAAGAAGTCGTCGTGGATGCCCACCGACTCCTGGTGCAGGACCTCCGCCCAGATGGCCGCGAGCCGTGTCTCCGTCTCGTTGCGAGGGGCGGCGTCGGGCGTGGCGGAGACCGCCGGCTGTTCGGGCGGGGGGAGCGCCTTCCGGTCCACCTTGCCGTTGGGGGAGAGGGGGAGGGCGGCCAAGAGCACGAAGGCGGAAGGCACCATGTATTCCGGCAGCCGCCGCTGGACGAGGGCCTTCAGCGTGCCGACCTCCAGCGCGTCGTCCTCCTCCGGGACGACGTAGGCCACCAGCCGCTTGTCTCCGGGGAGGTCCTCCCGGGCGATGACGACGACCTCGCGGACGCCGCCCAGCCCGCCGATGACGGCTTCCACCTCGCCGGGCTCGATGCGGAAGCCACGGATCTTCAATTGGAAGTCCACGCGACCGAGGAACTCCAGCGTGCCGTCCTCGCGCCAACGCACGCGGTCTCCCGTCCGGTAGAGGCGCGCGCCGGGCGTGGCGGAGAAGGGGTGCGGGACGAAGCGCTCCGCCGTCAGGTCGGAGCGGTTCAGGTAGCCCCACGCCAGGCCAGCTCCGCCCACGAAGAGCTCGCCCGGGATTCCAGGGGGCACCAGTTGGAGCGACCCGTCCAGCACATAGGCCGTCGAGTTGGACAACGGGCGCCCGATGGGGACCGACTGGCCCGGCTCCGCGCCAGCCCGCAGGGTGTGGGTGGTGGAGAACGTCGTGTTCTCCGTGGGGCCGTAGCCGTTGATGAGCACCGCGTCCGGCGCCACGCGCGCGAGGTGTTCCCGTACGCGCCGCACCGGGAGCACATCCCCTCCCGCGAGCACCTGCCGCACCTGCGCCAGGGCCTCCCCCTGGTGCTGGACGACCTGGTCGAACAAGGCCGCCGTCAACCACACGGAGGTGATGCCGGATTCCACCAGCAGCGCCCCCAGCGCCTCCACGGACTGGGCCTCGGACGGCGCGATGACCAGCCGCCCGCCGTTGAGCAGCGCTCCCCAGACCTCCAGCGTCGACGCATCGAAGGCCGCTGGCGCCAGGTGGAGGAAGACCTCCTCGGGGCCCATGCGCATGAAGGTGCTGCCTCGCACCAGTCGCGTCACGCCGCGATGGGGCACACAGACGCCCTTGGGCTGCCCCGTGCTTCCCGAGGTGAACATGACGTAGGCCAGATCGTCGCCGCCCAGGGGCTCGGTCGGCGCCGTGGCCGGCTGTCGGGCGATGACGTCCCAGTCGGCGTCGATGAGGACGGGCGGGAAGGTCAGCCCCGGCCACCCCTCGTCCAGGGACTGCTGCGTCACCAGGATGTCGACGCCCGCTTCACGGAGGATCCACGAGAGACGCTCGGGGGGATGGCCCGGGTCCAACGGTACGTAGGCCGCGCCGGCCTCGAGGACGCCGAGCATGCCGACGATGAGCTCCGCCGAGCGCTCCATGGCCAATCCCACCCGACTGCCACGACGGACCCCCAGGGAGCGCAGGTGGTTCGCGAGCCGCGCGGAGCGCTGGGCCAGCTCCGCGTAGGTGTACTGCCCGGAAGCCGAGGCCAACGCCACCGCGTGGGGAGTGTCCGCCACCTGCCGCGCGAAGAGCGCGGGGATGGACGCCTCGCGTGGCGTGTCCACCGCCGTGTCGTTCCACTCCACCAGCACCCGCCGGCGCTCGTCCTCGGTCATCAGCGAGAGCTGGGAGAGGGGCAGGTCCGGCTGAGCGGCGACGACGCGCGCGAGCACGGCCAGTCGCGCGGCGAGCCGCTCCACCGTGGCGGCCTCGAAGAGGCTCGTGGCGTACTCCAGGCTGCAACGCAGCGCGCCCTGCTCCTCGAACACATCCAGGTTCAGGTCGAACTTGGAGGTCCCCGTGTCGATGTCGACCTTGCTCAGGCTGAAAGACTGATGCGTCGCCTCGATGGGGGGCGTGTTGACCACGTTGAGCGAGACCTGGAACACGGGTGTCCGGCTCTGATCGCGCGGGACCCTCAGCGCCTCGATGAGCCGCTCGAAGGGGGTGTCCTGGTTCGAGAACGCCGCCAGTGCCGCGCTCTTCACCCGAGACAGGAGCTCACGGAACGACGGGTCCCCCACCAACTGGGTGCGCAGGGCGAGGGTGTTGACGAAGCAGCCGATGAGCCCCTCGACCTCGGGCCGGGTGCGTCCCGCGGTCGGGACGCCGATCGCGAAGTCCTCCTGGCCGGCGTGCTTGCCGAGCAGGACCTGGTACAGCGCCAGCATCACCATGAACGACGTGGCGCCTTCGCGGCGCCCCAGGGCGAGCACCGGCTCCACGACGTCACGCCCCAGGACGAAGTGCAGGATCGCGCCTGCGTGTGCCTGGATGGCGGGACGTGGCCGGTCCGTGGGCAGCTCCAGCGCGGGGACGTCCGTGAGCTGCGCCGTCCACCAGCGCAGTTGGCCGTCCAGCACCGCGCCTTCCAGCCACTCGCGCTGCCAGACGGCGTAGTCGGCGTACTGCACCGGCAGCTCGGGCAGGGGCGAGGGGCGCCCCGCGCTGAAGCACGTGTACAGAACCCCCAGCTCCCGGGCCAGGACGAGGTTGCACCACGCGTCGGAGACGACGTGATGGAGGGCAAAGGCGACGACGTGTTCCTCGGGCCCCATGCGCAGCAACCTCGCGCGGACCACGGGCCCCGTCTCCAGGTCGAAGACCTCGTGGGCATGGGCCAGGCACCGGCGCAGCATCTCGGCTTCGCGTGCCTCGCGCGTCTCACCCGGGACGTCCTCCAGTGGCATCGGAAGCGAGGCCTCCGGGTGGATGACCTGGACCGCGCCTTCCGGGGTGAGCCTGTACGTGGTGCGCAGCACTTCGTGTCGACGCACCAGCTCGGTCAAGGACGCCTGGAGCGCCCCCACGTCCAGCGGGCCCGTGAGCCGGAAGCTGGAGCCGTTGTTGTACGCCGTGCTCTTCGGCGAGAGCTGCTGGAGATACCAGAGGCGCTGCTGCGCGAACGACAGCGGCAGCGGGCCGTCCCGCTTCGCGCGGGGAATGGCCGTCGGTGTGGCGGGGGGCGCGGTGACGGCGGGCGCGGTCGTGGGGGACTTGGTGGGGCCCGGCGCCTTGATGGCGGGGGACTGGACCCGCTCCACCCTCCCGTCGGCGCGAAGGCGGCCATGGGTCCCCGTGCGGAGCAGCCGCGTCGCCCCTCCGGTGGGGTGCTTCACCAGCCGTCGCCGCTCCTCGTCCTCGGCCTTCCACAGACCGGAGGGGAGCCCCGCGCCCTCCACGGCCAGCTCGCCGACGACACCCACCGGAACGGGGCGTCCGGTCGGGTCCAGCACCCAGGCCCGGAGCCCCTTAGGTAGCCGCTCGGAGGGAGACCTCGGCAACATGGCCCCCGAGACGGGACTTCCCGCGAGGAGGACCTCGATGCCCGACGCGCGGTGCAGCGAGGTGGCCAGCTCGACGGACGCGCCTTCGAGCACCAGGACCCCGACGGCCCCCAAGGCCTCGCGGGGCACGGGCAACTCGCTCAACGTGCGCGCCAGCCGCGCGGACGTGTGCAGGAACACCGCGCCGGGGCCTCGCGTCAGCGACAGCAGCTCCTCGACGCCCTGATCGCCCTCGACCCGCACCTGCGCCATGCGCGTGCTGGCGTCCTGGTCCAGTCGTTCGCGGAGCCGGGCCAGCCGACGCAGCCCCTCCAGCACGACGGGCGTCTCCAGGCCGAAGTCGATGAGACAGGCGACCTCGTCCACATCCGCCTCGCGCACCTCCAGCAGGCGCTTCAGGCCGCTGTCCACGGTGCCGATGAGGCCGGTCCCCTTCGCGTGGTGCTCGAAGGTGTGCTCCAGGAGCGCCGCGATGTCCTCCTCCGACACCTTGTCGATCTCCCCCTGGAGGCCCTGGGTCGCGAGCAGGCTCGCGGTGATCTCCGCGGAGCTCCGGAAGTAGCTCAGCAGCGGCGCGCGAACCTGACGCAGCACCTCCTGCTCGTCGTCGCCGATGAAGGCGTGGAGCATGAGGGTGATGTGGCCTCGCCCCGCATGGCCATTGCGCCGCCAGGCGTCGCGGTACAGCGCGACCTTGCGCTTCAAGTCCTCCAGGGACTGGGCCAGGAGCCCCGTCAGCACGCCCGCGCCCAGCTCGCCCGCCAGACGAAACGTCTCCGGGCTGCTCGACGCCGTCAGCCACACGGGCAGCTCCCGCTGGACGGGCTTGGGGCGCAGGGCCAGCTCCAACTGCGCGCCGCCGCCGCCCGTGCGGAGGACCTTCGCCCCCCGCCACAGCGCGCGCAGGGTCTCCAGGTGCCGCACCAGCACGTCGCGGCGATTCTCGAAGTTCTGCGGCGCGAAGGTGAAGTCCGCGACGTGCCACCCGGTGGCCACGGACAGCCCGACGCGGCCGTTGGAGAGGTTGTCCACGACGGACCACTGCTCGGCGACCTGCATGGGGTCATGCAGCGGCAGCACCACGCTCCCCGAGCGCAACTTCAGGTTCCGGGTGACGGTGGCGAGCGCCGCCGCGACGACGGCGGGCTGGGGATAGAGCCCGCCGAACGAGTGGAAGTGGCGCTCGGGTGTCCAGACGGCGGAGAAGCCATGGGCGTCCGCGAACTTCGCGCCCTCGATCAGCAGCTCGTACTTCGGCCCCTTCAGCGAGTCCTCGTCGTTGGCGAAGTAGATGAGGCTCATGTCCATCGCCCTGGAGCGGGGCCCCTCGCCTCGGAGATGCACCAGGCGGGAAGCGACGCGTTCGGACGGGAACGTCACTCGGAGGCCACGCGAGAGCGCCCACAACTGCTCCAACTCCGGGCAATCCGCGGTGGGCTCCGTCGCCGCCACCCACGTCCCACCCTCGATGGGACGCAGGCGCTCGTCCATCGCGTCGAACAGCGCCGCCAGCTCCCCGGCCCCGAGGACCCAGGCGGGTCGACCAGGGCCCTGCGGCATCAGCCACGCCACCGTGCCGGCACCGCGCGCGCCGGCTCCGGACGCCTGCACGGGGAGGTCGGACAGCGACTCCTCGTAGAGGACACGCGAGGGGTCGAGCCGCGCGGAGGCCACGCCATCCTTCCGGGTGACGAGCAGCGGGCCCCGACCGTCGGGCGCGGCGTACGTCGAGAGTTCAGACAATCCCGAGGGGCTCACGGTGACGACCGCGCCACCTGCCTCGAGGATTCCCCACAGCACCGCCAGCTTGGTGGGAGATGGGGGCAGGCAGACCGCGACGGGTTCGTCGTTCCGCAGGCCCATCGACAGCAGGCGCCGGGCGATGGCGTGCGCCCGCGCGGACAGCGTGTCCCAGGTCCACGCGTGCTCGCCCTGGGACGCGGCCACGCTCCGTGAGTGTCGCGTGGCGCGCCCGTCGAGCTGGGCTGGCACGGACGTGGGCGACGTCTTCAGGGAGAGTGGCGCGGGCCAGTCCGCGCGTTCTGCCGCGGTGCCCAACCCCAGGTTCGAGATGCGCGCGTCGGGGTTCGCGAGGCCCGAGGCGAGGAGCACCTCCAGGTGCGCCATCATCCCGCGGGCGGTGCGCTCATCGAACAGCTCGGTGGCGTATTCGAGCGCGCCGCGAATCTGTCCGGGCTCCTCACCGAGGACGAGCGTCAGGTCGGACAGGGTCGCGCCCCATTGGACGGGCCCGTCGGGAATCTCCGCCATCGAGGCGCGTACACCGACCATCTCCAGGGCGCCGGCCCCGGTGCCGAGGGCGTTGTGGTACACGAAGACGGTGTCCGTCATGCGGCCCCGGTGGATGTCCTTCCCCGGGAGGACGCTCTCGCTCAGGTACTCGAAGGGCACGTCCGGGCGGGACTGCACCTCGTTGAGCTCCTGGCGCACGCGCACCAGCAGTTCGCGGAACGTCGGATCGTCCCCGAAGCTCGTGCGGAACGCGACCGAGTGCGCCACATAGCCGATGAGGGGCAGCAGCTCCGGGCGCGTGCGGTTGGCGATGGGCGTGCCCACGACGATGTCCGTCTGTCCGCTGTAGCGGTGGAGGAGCGCCTGCCACCCCGCGAGGACGAGCAGGTAGGGGGTGAACCCCTCCCGCTTCCCGAAGGCCGTCAGCTCCCGGGAGAACGTCGGGCTGAAGGCCACGGGCATGCGCACCGACGTCAGCGGGCTGTTCTCCGGGCGCGGCCGATCCGTGGGCACGTCGATGCGGCGAGGCATGCCCGCGAGTCGGGTGCGCCACCACTTCTCCTGGTCCACGAGGTGCCCGTCGCGGATGCCTCGCCGCTGCCAGGCCCCGAAGTCCGCGTACTGCACGGGGAGCGGCTGCAAGCCGGAGGGCCTGCCTTGCTTGATGGCGGCGTAGAGCTGCCCCAGCTCATTGAGGAAGATCCCCATGGACAGGGTGTCACTGACGACGTGATGGATGCCGGCGATCAGGATGTGACGCCGGGGTTCCAGTCGAAGCAGCGTCGTGCGGACCACCGGGCCGCGGACCAGGTCGTACGGGGCGCCCGCGTCCTCGCGAGCCAATCGCATCGCCTCCACCTCCCGGGCCTCCGGGGTCGCGCCATGCACCTCCACGACCGGGAGGGGGATGCGGAACGACGCGTGGAACCGTTGGACGGGGCGCCCGTCCACGGTGTCATAGGTGGTCCGCAAGGCCTCGTGGCGTTGGACGACCTCCTGGAGGGCGCGCTCCATCGTCGGGACATCCAGGTCCCCGTCCAGGCGCAGGAGCACCGGGATGTTGTAGGCGGACAGGCCCGGCAGGTACTGCTCCAGGCGCCAGACGCGCTCCTGGACGAAGGAGAGGGGGACCTCGCCCACGCGGGACACGGGGGCCAGGGGTTGCTCGCGCGAGGGCGCCGCGGGGGTCGACAGGGAGAGCAGGGGCTCGATGCGCCGCGCCAGCGAGGAGACGGTGGGCGCCTCGAAGAGCACCGCGAGCTGGAACTGGACCCCGAACTCCTCGCGCACCTGGTTGAGGAGCTGGGCGGCCATCAGCGAGTTGCCGCCAATCTCGAGGAAGTCGTCGTCGCGGCCCACGAACTCCACGCCGAGCCGTGCTCGCCAGAGCGCCGCGAGGCGCTCCTCCACGTTCCCACGGGGCCTGTCCGCGCGCCCGGTCGGCTCCTGCGCAGGGCGCTCCAGCGAGGCCGGCGCCAAGGCGGGCGCCGCCGAGACCGACGCAGGCGCCACCGACACGACGCCGTGGGGTGGCATGGGGATGGCGGTGATGGGGGGCTCGAGCGCGACAGGCGCGCGGGCGTTCGCCATGCTCCCGCCGGAGGGCTCCGCTGGAGGCACGTCGATGCGTGGGACATGGCCGTCGGCGGTCATGCGCAGCGGAGGCTGCTCGGCGGCGGCGACGTGGGCGACCTGGACGCGAGGCGCGCTGGTGGAGGGGGGCTCCACCCAGACGCGGCGCTCCTGGAACGGGTAGGTCGGCAGGTGGAGACGCTGGCGCGGCTCCCCCGCGAAGACGGCGGACCAGTCGATCTCCAGGCCCTGGGTCCACAGCTCCCCCAGCGTCGCCAGGAGGCTGGCGTGCTCCGGCGTGGCCCCGCCGCGCTTCAACGTGGCCAGGGCCTTCACCTGTCCCTGGTCCTGGCCCAGGGAGGTTCGCACCAGGGGGGTGAGGTCCTGACCGGGCCCCACCTCCAGGAGCACGCTGCAGCCGTCCTCCAGCAACGCGCCCACCGCGTCCGCGAAGCGAACGGGCTGGCGCATCTGGTCCGCCCAGTAGCGAGGCGCGGCCAACTCGCCGGGATGGGTCAACCTCCCCGTGACGCTCGAGACGTAGCGGACGGAGGGCGCGGCCCGGCGCAACGACGCCACCACGCGCTCCAGCTCCGGCATCAGCGGCTCGACGTCCGCCGAGTGGAACGCATGCGGCGCGGGCATCCGCACCACGCCCACGTCCTGCGCCTTCAGCCGCGCCTGGAGCCGTTCGACCTCCACCGCGGGACCCGAGACCACGCAGCGATCCGGTCCATTGACGGCCGCGAGTGACAGCCGCCCCGACAGCAGCGGGAGGACCTGGGACTCGGGCAGCGCCACCGCGAGCATGCCGCCCGGCGGCATGCGGTGCATCAGGTCTCCGCGCGCCACGGCCAGCTTCAGCCCGTCCTCCAGCGACAGGACACCCGCGATGCACGCGGCGGCATATTCCCCGAAGCTGTGGCCGAGCACGGCGTGGGGCCGCAGTCCCCAGTCCATCCACAGGCGCGCCAGTGAATACTCCACGGCGAAGAGCGCGGGCAGGGCGACGCGGGTGTCACCGAGCAGCGCCGCGTGCTCGGCATCGGTCCCTGGCGCGGCGCGAATCAACGCGTGGACGCGCTCGCGCAGGGACTCCGGGAGCAGGCCCAGGCACGTCTCGAGGGAGGCGCGGAACCGCGGCTCCCCGTCATACAGGTCGCGGCCCATGCCGAGCTGCTGAGTGCCCTGGCCTGGGAAGATGAAGGCCACACGTCGACGTCGGGCCGCCTCCAGGTCCTTCACCTTGACGGGGGTGTACGGCTTGAGGAGCTGTCGATGCAGGTCGGCCGCGTCGTGAGCCACGACCGCGCGGCGATGCTCGAAGGCCTTGCGGCCGACGGCATGGGTGAAGGCCGCGTCGGCCAGGAGGCCCTCGCCGGAGAGCGCCTCTGCATGCGCGGCGAGCTGCCTGGAGGCGGCTTCGAGTGCCTCGGGGGAGCGCGCCGAGAGGACGAAGACCTGGTGGGAGCGACGGGACGTACCGCTCGGAGGCATGGGGGATTCCTCGAGGATGGCGTGCGCGTTGGTTCCGCCGATGCCGAAGGAGCTGACGGCGGCGCGCCGCGGCGTCTGGCTCCGTGGCCACGGTCTGAGCGTGGTGTTGACGAAGAAGGGCGTGGCGTCGAAGTCGATGCGCGGATTGGGGCGCTGGTAGTGCAGGCTCGGAGGGACCTCGCCATGGTGCAGCGCGAGCGCGGCCTTCATGAGCCCCGCGAGGCCGGCCACCGTGTCCAGGTGCCCCACGTTGCTCTTCAACGACGCCAGCGCGATGGAGCCCCTGTGCTGGGGCCCCAGGCCATAGGCGCGCTGGAGCGCGGCCACCTCGATGGGGTCTCCCAGGGGCGTGGCGGTGCCGTGGGTCTCCACGTAGGCGATGTCCTCCGCCTTCACGCCGGAGAGGGCGAGCGCCCGGCGGATGACGGCGGCCTGTCCCGCCACGCTGGGCGCGGTGAAGCCGGACTTGTCCCGGCCGTCGTTGTTCGTCGCCGTCGCGCGAATCACCGCGTAGACGGAGTCGCCGTCGCGCACCGCGTCCTCGAGGCGCTTGAGTACGATGCACGCGACGCCGTTGCCGGTGACGGTGCCCTGGGCCTGGGCATCGAAGGGACGGCAGTGGCCGTCCGGCGAGAGGATCATCCCTTCCTGGTAGACGTAGCCCGTGCGTTGCGGCACCGACAGCCGCGTCGCTCCGGCCAGGGCCACCTGGGCCGCGCCCGACAACAGGTTCTGGCAGGCGAGGTGCACGGCCACGAGCCCGGTGGAGCACGCGGTGTTGATGAGGACACTCTCGCCCGTGAGCCCCAGCTTGTAGGACGTCTTCGTCGCGAGGCTGGTGTGGGTCGCCGTCCCGTAGAGCTCGAAGAGCGCCGCCCCGTCGATGGGCATCGAGGCCCGGACGGCGTCCGCGTAACCGGAGTCGATGGCGCCCGCGTGGAGGGAGATGGCGCCCGGGAAGCGGTCCGGGTCCACCCCTGCGTCCTCCAGCGCGGTCCAGGCCGTCTGGAGGAACAGGCGCTGCTGCGGGTCCAGCCACTGCGCCTCGCGCGGCGACATGTCGAAGAAGGCGGGGTCGAACAGGTCCACGCCGTCGAGCACGCCTCCCGCGGGGACGAACGCCGGGTGCTGTCGCAAGTCCAGGTCCGCGGGCAGGCCTGGAGGTCGCTCGACCTCCGCGTCCGTGAAGCGGGAGATGGACTCCACGCCGTCGCGCAGGTTGCGCCAGAACTCCGTCACCGAGCCCGCGCCGGGGAACCGGCCCGCCATGCCGATGATGGCGATGGCACCCGAGGTGGCGGGTGGCGGGAGCCGGGGCTCGGCCGGGAGGGTAGACGGCCGAGGTGCCTCGGAGGCGGGGGCCTCGGCGGAGCCCTGACGCTGGCGCTCCAACGTGGTCGCGAGCCCGTGAACGGTGGGGTACTCGAACAGCCAGACGACTGGAATCTCCTGGCTCAACGCCTCGCGCAGGCTCGTGGCGATGCGAACCACGGTGAGCGAGGTGCCTCCCAATTCCTCGAAGAGGTGGTCGTGGATGCCCACGTGCTCGGTGCCCAGCGCCTTCGCCCACACCGCGGCGATCTGCTGCTCCAGCGGATTCGAGGGCTCGATGAAGCGCCCCTTGCGTCCGGTGGACTCCGCGTCCGGCACGGGGAGCGCCGCGCGCTCCACCTTGCCGCTCGTGCCCACGGGCAACGCCTCGAGCGCGACGAGGATGGACGGCACCATGTACTCAGGCAGTTGCTGGCGCAGCTCGACGCGCAGGCTCGCCGGGTCCAGGGATTGGCCGGCGCGCGGCGTGACGTAGGCCACGAGGCGTTTGTCGCCCGGCACGTCCTCTCGCACGATGGCCACGGCCTCGTTCACCGTGGGCAGGGCCCGCAGGGCCGTCTCCACCTCCGACAGCTCGATGCGGAAGCCGCGGACCTTCACTTGATGGTCCGCCCGGCCGATGAACTCCAGGACGCCGTCGGAGCGCCAGCGGACCAGGTCTCCCGTCCGGTAGAGGCGCTCGCCAGGCGTGGTGGCGAAGGGATGGGGGATGAAGCGCTCGGCGGTCAGCGCGGGACGCGAGACGTATCCACGCGCCAGCCCCTCACCGCCGAGGAACAGCTCACCCGGGACGCCGATGGGGACCGGGTGCAGGTCGGCGTCGAGCACGTACACCTGGGTGTTGGCGATGGGCCTGCCGATGGGGACGGACTCGCCCACGTGCTCGAGCTTCGTGAGGGGGAAGGCCGTCGCGACGACGGAGCACTCCGTGGGCCCATAGCCGTTGGTGAGGGACACGCGCATCGCGGACAACATGCGCCGGGCGTGCGTCGCGGAGAGGACATCGCCTCCGACGTGGACCTCCCGCAGGCGCCGCAGGACGTCGGGCCGGTGCTCCACGAGCTGCGAGAAGAGTCCGGACGGCAGGTGGATGTACGTGACGCCGTGCCGCTCCAGCACGTCCCCGAGTCGCGCCAGGTCGCTCGGCAGCGCGTCCGCGGGGTACAGGACGAGCCGGCCCCCATTGAGCAGCGCGGGCCAGATCTCCATCACCGAGCCGTCGAAGGAGATGGGGGCCAGGAGGATGCCTGTCTCCCGAGTGCCGTAGCGGACATAGGGCTCCGCCTGGCACAGCCGGAGCAGTCCCCGGTTCTCGATGCCGACCCCCTTGGGGCGGCCCGTGCTTCCCGAGGTGAAGATGACGTAGGCGAGCTGACGTGGCCCCGCGACGGAGTCCGGGGGCGCGACGGGCGCGTCCGACAGGTCCAGCTCCTCGGGGAAGAGGGGCTCGGGCGCCGGGGCGGGGAGACTCAGTCGCTCGCGGAGGGCTCGTGAGGTCAGCAGGAGGAGCGGCTTCGCGTCCTCCAGCATGTACGCGAGACGTTGGCCGGGATAGGACGCATCCAGGGGCACGTAGGCCCCGCCCGCTTTGAGGATGGCCAGGAGCGAGACGATCAGCTCGACCCCTCGCTCCAGGCACACCGCCACGAGGGTGTCGGGCCCCACGCCTCGGGCGCGCAGGGTGTGCGCGAGCCGGTTGGCGCGAGCCTCGAGGTCTCCATAGGTGACCCGCTCGTCGCCGGCCTCCAATGCGACGGCGGAGGGACGCAGGCTCGCGTAACGGGAGAAGACCTGCGCGACGGTGCCGTCGGAGTCATAGGGCCGCGTCGTGTCGTTCCACGCGACCAACATCCGCTGGCGCTCGTCCGGCGGCACCATGTCCAGGCTGCTCAGCGGCGCATCCGGAGTCCGCCCCACGGCCTCGACCAGGGTCCGCAGGTGCTCGCCGAGTCGCTCCACGGTGGACGCGGTGAACAGATCGGCGCTGTACTCGATGACGCCTCGGAGCGCGCCGGCATCCTCGTAGGTGATGAGGCCGAGGTCGAAGCGCGCCGAGTCGTTGGAGACATCCAACGTGCGCAAGGTCAGCCCGGCGATGCGGGTCTGGTCGACCGGCATGTTCTGGAGGGCGACGACGACCTGTACCAGGGGATTGCGGCTCAGGTCCCGTTGGGGCTGGAGCTCCTCGACGAGCTTCTCGAAAGGCACGTCCTGGTGTTCGTAGGCCGCGAGCGTCATCTCGCGAACCTGGGCGAGCAGGCTCCGGAACGATTCGCGCGGGTGGACCCGGGCCCGCAGCACCAGGGTGTTGACGAAGAAGCCGATCAACCCCTCCAACTCGTTGCTCCGGCGCCCCGCGATGGGCGAACCCACGAGCAGGTCCTCCTGCCGGCTATAGCGCGACAGGAGCAGCAGCCAGACGCTCGCGAGCGCCATGAACGGCGTGGCCCCGGACCGCTGCGCGAGTTCGAACAGGGGCGCCACCTGCTGCCGGGACAGATGGATGGGCAGGGAGCCGCCGCGCGCCGACCGGATGGTGGGACGCGGCCTGTCCGTGGGGATTTCGAGGACCATGGGCGCCCCCATGAGCCGTTGCTTCCACCAATCCACCTCGCGCGCGAGCGTCTCGCCCTGGAGCTGCTGGCGCTGCCAGGCCGCGAAGTCGATGTATTGCATCGGGAGGGGCGGCAACGACGGTGTCCTCCCGGACGTGAACGCCTCGTAGGTCTCGACGACCTCCCGGCGCAGCACGCCCAGGGACCAACCGTCCGAGACGATGTGGTGCATCGCGAGCACCAGCACATGTCGCCGCTCCTCCAGCTTCAGCAGGTGCGTGCGGAGGAGGGGACCCGAGGCGAGTTCGAAGGGGGTACTCGCCTCTTCTCCGATGAATCGCTCCGTGGCCTGCTGGAGGGCCTCGGGGGGGACCGTGGTCAGGTCCGTGAGCGGCAATACCCAGTACGCGTGAGGGTGAACCACCTGGATGGGAGTGCCTTCGCTCAGGTGGAAGGTCACCCGCAGCGACTCGTGACGCGAGACGATGTGGTCCAGCGCGCGGCGCAAGGCCTCCTGGTCCAGCGCCCCCTCCAGGCTCATGGCACCGACGATGTTGTATTCGGCGCGCCCAGGCTGGAGTTGATCCAACAACCACAGGCGCTGCTGCGCGAACGACAGCGGCAGCTCGCCATCCCGGGAGAGCCGCTGGGCTGTCGGCGCCCGAGGCGCGGCGGTCCGATGGAGCATGGCCTCCTCGACCATCTCCGTCAGCCGCGCCACCGAGGGCGCATCGAACAAGGCCTTCACGGGGAGCTCCACGCCAAAGGTGCTCCGCAAGCGGGAGACGACCTGGGTGGCGATGAGGGAGTGACCTCCCAGCGCGAAGAAGTTGTCGTGGGGCCCCACGGTCTCCACGCGGAGCAGCTCGCGGAAGATGGCGGCGACACGCTGCTGGAACGGCGTGAGGCGATACGAGGCTGTCGGCTCCAACGGTGTCGCTCCCGTCACGGAGCTGACCGGCGCGGGCAGGGCCTTGCGGTCCAGCTTTCCACTGGGACTCAAGGGGAACTTCGACAGCACGACGAAGTGCGCGGGCACCATGAACGTCGGCAGGCGCTCTCCCAGGGAGGACTGGAGCGCCGCAGTGTCCAGCTCCGGCGACGTGGCGACGACGTAGGCGACCAGGCGCGGATCGCCTGGAGTGTCCTCCCTCACGAGCACCACGGCTTCGCGCACGGTGGGTTGCGCGAGCAGCGCGGCCTCGATTTCGCCGAGCTCGATGCGGAAGCCACGCAGCTTGACCTGGAAGTCGGCGCGGCCGAGGTACTCGATGGCACCGTCGGAGGCCCAACGCGCGAGGTCTCCGGTGCGGTACATGCGCCCGTGGGCATCAGGCCCGAAGGGGTCGGGAACGAAGCGCTCGGCGGTGAGCTGAGGCCGGTTCCAATAGCCTTGGCCTACCTGGACACCGCCGATGAAGAGCTCGCCCGGAACGCCGATGGGGCAGGGCTGGCCCTGGGCGTCGAGGACGTAGAGGCGGGTGTTGGCGACGGGCCGGCCGATGGGGATGGTGGAGCGGGTGTCTCCGCGGACGCAGTGCCAGAAGGAGACCTCGACGGCGGCCTCGGTGGGGCCGTAGAGATTGAACACCTCGGTGGTCGCGGGAAGGCGCGCGTGGGCGCGCTTCACCAGGTCGACAGGGAGGGCCTCTCCGCTGCACACCACGCGCTCGAGGTGCGTCAACGACTCCAGGCCGGGCTCCTCCAGGAAGACGCGCAGCATCGAGGGGACGAAGTGGACCGTCGTCACACGCTGCTCGGCCAGCAGCTTCACCAGATAGCCTGGGTCCTGGTGCCCTCCCGGTCTGGCGACGACCAGTCGTGCGCCGGAGATCAGCGGCCAGAAGAACTCCCAGACGGAGACGTCGAAGCTGAAGGGCGTCTTCTGCATCACCGCGTCGGCGCCCGTCAGCGCGTACTCCTGCTGTATCCACAGCAGGCGGTTGACGATGCCCCGGTGGGCATTCATGGCCCCCTTGGGGCGGCCCGTGCTGCCCGACGTGAAGATGACGTACGCCAGCGAATCAGGGTCGGCCAGCGGCGCGGGCCGGGAGGTGGGACGCCGTGAGAGGACCTCGGCCTCCGTGTCCAGGCAGACCCCATGTGCCGAGTGCCGAGGCAGGACTTGGAGGAGCCGCTGGTGCGTCAGCAGCACGGGGGCCTGGGCATCCTCCAACATGCCTGCCAGTCGCTCACGGGGATAGGCCGGGTCCAACGGGACGTAGGCGGCGCCGGACTTGAGGACGGCCACGAGGGCCACCACCATGTCCAGTGAGCGCTCCAGGCAGACGGCCACGAGGCGGTTGGGGCCGGCGCCCAGGGCGCGCAGGTGGTGGGCGAGCTGGTTGGCGCGGGCATCCAACTGCGCGTAGGTGAGCACCTCCGATTCGAAGCGCACGGCCTCGGCGTGAGGGGTGCGGTCCACCTGCGCCTCGATGAGCGTGTGCAGGAGGACGTCCGTCGGATAGCGCTCCGCGCGGCCCTGGAACTCCGCCAACACCTTCCGGCGCTCGTCTTCGGGTAGCAGCGGTAGCCGCCCCACTTGGGTTCCAGGGTCGCGAACCGCGGCCTCCAACAGGACCACCCACTGACGACACAGCCGCTCGGCCGAAGCCGGAGAGAAGACGTCGAGGCTGAACTCCAGGGCCCCGTCCAGGGAACCCTCACGCAGCTCCGTCATGGAGAGCGTGAGGTCGAAGCGCGCCGTGTCCGTGGCCGTCCTCAGCACCTCCACCTGGACCCCCGGCAGGTCAGGAGCCTGGATGGGCGCGTTCTGGAGGACGAACATCGCTTGGATGAGGGGGGAGCGGCGTCCATCCCGCTCACCCCCGAGTGACTCCACGAGCCTGTCGAACGGAACGTCCTGATGGACGTAGGCGAACAGCGATTCCTCGCGGACCCTCGCCAGCAGCTCCCTGAAGCTCCGCGAGCCATCCACTCTCGCCCGCATCACCAGCGTGTTGACGAACACGCCGATGAGTGGCTCGAGCTCGGACCTCGTGCGTTGTGCGACCGGGCTGCCGACGCAGAAGTCGTCCTGTCCGGAGTGCCGCGCCAGTACGGCCTCGAAGGCCGCGAGCAGGACCATGAACAGCGTGGCCCCTTGCGCGCGCCCCAGCTTCTCCAACTCGGCGACGAGGTGTGGCGGGATGACGAAGGCGTGAGTCCCTCCCCGGGTCGTGCGCAGCAGGGGGCGCCCCGAGTCGGCGGGAAGCTCCAGTTCGGGAACGCCCTGGACATGGGCTTTCAGCTCGGCCAGTTGGGCCTGGATGGCCTCGGACATGACCCACTGGCGCTGCCATGCCGCGTAGTCGGCATATTGGATGGCCAGCGCAGGAAGCCGGGCTGCGAGCGCTCCGACCTGGGCTCGATAGAGCGCCGCGACCTCATGCAGGAGGGCGCCCATCGACCAACCGTCCGCGACGATGTGGTGCATGCACAGGAGCAGCACGTGCTCCAGGTCGTCCACGCGCACCAGGACGGTGCGGAGGAGCGGCCCCTTCTCCAGATCGAACCGATGGTGGGCCTCCAGGCTCATCCGGGACCGCAGCGCGGCCGAGCGCTCGGCGGAGGGCAATGCGCCCAAGTCGACGACGGGCAACACCCATTCGCTCGGAGTGGCCTCGATGCGCTGGAAGGGGTGCCCTTCCCGAGCAAAGAAGGTCGTGCGCAGCACTTCGTGGCGGCGCACCACCGCGCCGAACGTCGCCCGCAGGGCCTCGATTTCGAGAGGTCCCGTCAAACGCAGCGCCACGGGGATGTTGTAGACGGCCTCTCCGGATTGGAGTTGCTCCACGAACCACATGCGTTGCTGGGAGAAGGAGAGCGGAAGCTCCGCTCCCCGGGGCGCCGGGAGCAGCGGAGGCATCGTCGTCCGTGAGCCTCCCAGCAAGACGGCCTCGACCTGCGCGGCGAGCCGAGCCAGCGTGGAGGACTCGAACAGCTCGCGCAACGACAACTCCGCGCCGAGGAGCGTGCGGATGCGCACCATGAGCTGGGTGGCGAGGAGGGAGTGCCCTCCCAACGCGAAGAAGTCGTCGTCCAGGCCCACGTGTGACACGCCCAGCAACTCGCGAATCATCGCGGCGAGCTGCTGCTGAACGAGCGTCAGCGACTCACCGCCCTTCGCGGACGCCGAAGTCCACTGGGGTTCCGGTAGGGCCCCGCGGTCCGTCTTCCCGTTGGGTGCGAGCGGGAACGCGGCCAGGGGAACGAACGCGCTCGGGACCATGAACTCCGGAACGTGTCTTCGCAGCATCTCCTCGAGCCCCGCCACGTCCACGGTCGCGGGCGTGACATAGGCAACGAGCCGAGGCTCCCCCGAGGCACGCTCCCTCAGGGTGACGATGGCCTCCGACACCTCCGGCTGGAGACGCAGCGCGGCTTCGACGTCGCCGAGTTCGATGCGGAAGCCACGGAGCTTGACCTGGAAGTCGGAGCGGCCGAGGTACTCGAGGGTGCCGTCGGAGGCCCAACGGGCGAGGTCTCCAGTGCGGTACATGCGCCCGTGGGCGACGGGCCCGAAGGTGTCGGGGAGGAAGCGCTCGGCGGTGAGTTGAGGCCGGTTCCAGTAGCCCAGGCCGACCTGGACGCCGGCGATGAAGAGTTCGCCCGGGATGCCGATGGGGGAGGGCTGGCCGTGGGCGTCGAGGACGTAGAGGCGGGTGTTGGCGACGGGCCGGCCGATGGGGATGGAGGGGCGGGTGTCACCGCGGACGCAGTGCCAGGAGGAGACGTCGACGGCGGCCTCGGTGGGGCCGTAGAGGTTGTGGACCTCGGAGGTGGAGGGCAGGTGCGCGTGGGCGCGCTTCACCAGGTCGACAGGGAGGGCCTCACCACTGCACACCACGCGCTTGAGGTGCGTCAGCGACGCGAGGCCGGGCTCCTCGAGGAAGGCGCGCAGCATGGAGGGGACGAAGTGGACTGTCGTCACGCGCTGCTCGGCGAGCAGCTTCACCAGGTAGCCCGAGTCCTGGTGCCCGCCGGGCTGTGCCACCACGAGTCGTGCGCCGGCGAGCAGGGGCCAGAAGAACTCCCAGACGGAGACGTCGAAGCTGAAGGGCGTCTTCTGCACCACCGCGTCCGCGGCCGTCAGTGAGTACTCCT
>NZ_JAKCFB010000058.1 GCF_024198235.1 Myxococcus dinghuensis
GGGGCTGGGCCTGCTGCTGCGGCTGCGCGGCGGGGGCCTGCGGCTGCGCGGCGGGGGCCTGCGGCTCGCGGCGGGGCCGGGGCTCCGGGTGCGCGCCCGCGCCCAGCATCACCCACCGCCGCTCCACGCCGGGGCGGTGGAGCATCTTGTTGAGCAGGAACTGGAGCGAGTCCAGCACCTGCCCCCGGCGGCCCTGCTCCACGCCGGGAGGCAGGCCCGCCTCGAACTGCAGCGCGACGGACAGGCTGCCGTCCGCCGCGTCCTGCAGATCCAGCCGGGCGGGGAAGCCCATCAGCCCGAGGATGTCCCCGAGGAGCTTCTCCACGCGCGGGCGGAAGTCCGCCGCCGCGCTCGCCGGGGCCCCCGGCTGGGTCTGCGGCTGCTCGCTCACTTGCGTTTTCCTCCCGCTCCGGCCGCCACGGGGGTCCCGCTCCCCGTCTGCGGCTTGTTGCGGTCCAGCCACTTCCTCAGCCCGTACTGCTGGGCGATGGAGAGGACGTTGTTGGTGAAGATGTAGAGCGACAGGCCGGCCGGGTACTGGAGCAGCGTCAGGGTGAAGATGCCGGGCACGAACCAGGTCATCACCTTCGCCTGCGTCGCGTCCATCATCTGCGGCTGCATCTTCTGGGTGATGATCATCGACACGCCCAGCGCCAGCGGCAGCAGGTACGTGGGGTCCTTGTAGGTCAGGTCCCGCCAGATGGGGCCGAAGAAGGGCTCACCGTACAGGTCGAAGCTGTTGCGCAGCGCCGTGAACAGGGCGATCCACACCGGCATCTGGACGAGCAGCGGGAGGCACCCGCCCAGCGGGTTCACCTTGGCCTCCTGGTACAGCTTCATGATCTCCAGGTTCTGCTGCTCGCGGTTGTCCGCGTGCTTCTTGCGGATCTCCTCCATGCGCGGCTGGAGCTTCTTCACCTCTTCCATGCTGACCATGGAGCGGTAGGTGAGCGGCAGCAGCACCAGCTTCACCACCACGGTGAGCAGGATGATGGCCACGCCCCAGTTGCCCGTCAGGCCGTGGAAGAACTTCATGATGGCCAGGAGGATCTTGCAGATGACCGCCCAGATGCCGAAGTCGACGGTCTTCTCCAGCTCCGGGTGGAACGAGCCCGCGGCGCCCAGGCCGGCCGTCTCGCGCAGCGCGGGGCCGGGCACCACGGACATCAGGTCCGGGTCCTTGGGGCCCAGGTAGCCGCCCAGCCGCAGCGTCACCGTCTCACCGGGGGCCACGCTGAGCGGGAAGGCCGCCGTCACCTGGCGCGCGGTGGGCGTCGCCTCGAGGATGCAGTGGCCGGCGCGCGGGCCCTCCAGCGGGTAGAGCGCGGAGAGGAAGTACTGCTGGTTGATGCCGAAGTAGTGGATCTGCCCCTTCGTGTCCTCGGGCTTGTCGTCGCCCGGGTTCATGTTGTGGAGCTTCTCGTCCACGAAGCACGCGGAGCGGCTCAGGTTGCCCACGCCGCCGAAGAAGGACGGCGCGTGCTCGAAGTTCGGGTCGATGGCGCGGCTGTAGTGCACCTGCAGCTCGCCGTTCTGCGCCTGGGCGGACGTGTTCTTCACCTGGATGGTGTAGACGAGCTCGAAGCCCTCCTTGGGCCACTGGAGCTTCTTCACCACCTCCCACGGGCCGCGGCGGCCGGTGAAGGTGAGGGCCTCCGCGTCGCCGCCGGTGTCCTCCGCCACCGCGTAGGGCACGTTGCCCGGCAGGGGGCTCGGGCCCTCGATGGTGACCGACAGCGGCAGCGGCAGCCCCGGCACCGGGCGCGCCAGGTTCATCTGCGGCGCGGGGGGAATCTCCTTGCCGAAGAGCTGCTGGAAGCCCTGGGCCAGCGTGAGCGAGTGCTGCTCGCGCATCTTCACGCCCTGCAGCTCCGCCGACGTCAGGCCCGCGCCCGTGGAGCTGAAGTGGTACACGGACTCCTTGCGGGTGAGCTGCACCTGGCGCTCGGGCGGCGCGGGCGCCTCCTCGGAGGGCGTGCCGGCGGAGGGCGGGGCCTCACTGGGCGGCGGCAGGGCGGCCTGGGCGGCGGTGCCCGCGTCGTTCGTGGCCTGGGCGGCCACGCCCGCGTCCGCGCCCGCCTCACCCGGAGGGGGAGGCTTGGGGGCGAAGAACAGCGAGTAGCCGGCGGTGAGGGCGAAGGACAGCAGCAGGGCGACCAGCAGCCGCTTCTGGGAGTCGTTCGACTGGGGCGAGAGCGGATCGTTCATAGAGTTCCCTCCCGCGCGGGGGAGGGTGCGGCAAGAGGTGGAAGCCCCGTCACGGCACCGGGTCGAAGCCACCCGGGTGGAAGGGCTGGCAGCGCATGAGCCGCCAGAGGGTGAGCCAGGAACCCTTGAAACCGCCGTGCTTTTCCAGCGCCTCCATGGCGTAGGTGGAGCACGAGGGATGAAAGCGGCACACCTTGGGGAGGAAAGGGCCGATGCACTTCCGGTAGAACCGGATGGGCAGCGAGATGACGAAGGCGAGCGGGCTCATCGCGGAGGCTCCTTCGGCTTCGACTCGGCGGCCGGCGGGAGCCGCTGCAGCTTGCGAGTGACACCGTCGAAGGCGCGCGCGACCACCGGGAAGGAAGCGTCCTTCGCGGACGAACGCGCCACCAACACCACGTCCAGGCCCTGGGGCCATTGCGTGCGGCGCTTCCGGAACAGCTCGCGCAACACGCGTCTGAGGCGCGCGCGGACCACCGCGTTTCCCACCTTGCTCGACACGGTGAGACCAACACGGGAGTACGTGCGGCCATTGCGCTTGTAGAGGGCCAGGAGACAGTCGGAGGGAATCTTCTGCCCGCCTTCCTGGACCTCGAGGAACTCACGCCTGCCGAGCAGGCGCAGGGCCTTGGGGAAGCGCTGGTCTGCCGGGTCCTGGGGACCCGGCGTCGCACCCTCGGCCTTCACACGCGCGCTCGCTTACTTCTTCGCGGCGGACACGACCAACCGCTTACGGCCCTTGGCGCGGCGGCGCTTGAGGACATCCCGGCCGGACTTGGTTCCGTTCCGCTTGCGGAACCCGTGGGTACGGTTGCGGCGCAGCTTCGACGGCTGGTACGTGCGCTTGGACACGGCTGAAACTCCTTGATGATGAGGCGGCGCCTCCTACGGCTTCGGCGCGACCAGAACTAGGGAAAGGGCGGGGTCCGTAACCCCATTTCCCGGACAAGTCAACGGAGGATCACCCTTCCGTGTTCGCGCCGCGAAGTCCAGCGCTTTGCATTCCGTACTGTCAGTCAATCCTCCCGGGCCGGCCACCAGCCGTTGGGGGGAGGCAAAGGTGCTCCCACAACCGTGCCCGGACGACGTCGCCGGGTGGATCAGCCGGAGCCCCGAAAGCCGCTGCTACCACGCGGGTTTGGGTCGTAACCTTGATCCACCCAAAACCCTCTGTTAGCACGGCCGGACGCTCGCTGATCCCCCGCTTTTGCACGGTTGAGACACACGTGAACGCCCTCGCCCACGCCGCATCCCCGCTTCCAAGTGCTGGAATTCTCTGGAGTCGGATGCTCGACGCCATCCGCCAGGAAGGCCGCCAGTACGCGCTCCAGTGGTTGGACCGCGTGCGCGCGTTGGAGATCCGCGAGGGGGCCCTGGTGCTGGGTGTTCCGGATCGCTTCTTCCGCGACTGGGTGGACGACCACTACCGTGGATTGCTGGAGGGACACCTCGCCCGGTTGGGTGACGGGCTGGCCTCCGTGACGTACGAGGTCGTCGAGGGGCTCGTCCCGGACCCCCAGTTCCCTCCCACACCCACGGTGAAGGCCAGCGTGGGGCGTCCGGCCCGGCTCAACGCCCGGTTCACCTTCAGCACCTTCGTGGTGGCGGACAGCAACCAGCTCCCCGCGGCGGCGGCCCAGGCGGTGGCCGACAAGCCGGGGCGTCACTACAACCCGCTCTACATCTACGGCGGCACGGGCCTGGGCAAGACGCACCTGCTCCAGGCGGTGGGCAACCACATCTGGGAGAAGGACCCCAGCCAGCGCGTCGTCTACCTGTCCAGCGAGCAGTTCACCAACGAGTACGTGGAGAGCGTGCGCGAGCACCGCATGACGGACTTCCGTCGCAAGTTCCGCGAGGAATGCGACGTGCTCCTCATCGACGACATCCAGTTCCTGGGCAAGCGCGAGGAGACGCAGAAGGAGTTCTTCTACACCTTCAACACGCTCTACGAGATGAACAAGGCCATCGTGCTCACCAGCGACACGGTGCCGGCGGAGATTCCAGGCCTGGAGGACCGGCTGCGCAGCCGCTTCACCATGGGCCTGATGACGGACATCCGCGAGCCCACGTACGAGACGCGGGTGGCCATCCTCCAGAAGAAGGCGCTGTCGGAGAACCTGGACCTGCCGGACGGGGTGGCGCACTTCATCGCCAAGCACATCCAGAAGAACGTCCGTGAGCTGGAGGGCGCCCTGGTGAAGCTGTCGGCGGTGCACAGCCTGACGCGCCAGCCGGTGACGGAGGAGTTCGCCGCGGAGGTGCTGCGCGACATCCTCCCCGCCCAGCACGTGGTGGACGTGGAGGCCATCCAGCGCGAGGTGGCCCGCTTCTACAAGGTGACGGTGGAGTCGCTGAAGGAGGACCGCCGCCACAAGGCCCTGGCCCACGCGCGCCAGGTGGCCATGTACCTGAGCCGCAAGCTCACCAAGAGCTCCTTCCCTGAAATCGCCTCGCGCTTCAGCAAGGACCACTCCACCGTCATCTCCGCGGTGCGCAAGGTGGAGGGCCTGCGCGACTCCGACCCCACCGTGAAGCGGGAGCTGGCGGAGCTGGAGCTGCGGCTCGGCGGCCACTGAGGGTTTTCCGACAGTTCTTGTCCTGTAGGACCTGGCGCGTGGGTACTCCACGACCAGGAATGGGGGGCGCGCCCGTATCCCCGGTGCCGTGAGCCCTCGCCACCCGAGCCTGCCGCTGCTCCTCGCCGTGGTGGCGGCCGCGAGCTTGTGGGTGCTGGTGGGGCGGAGCCCGGGGCACCCTCCGCCTCCCCGCCGCGAGCCCGGGGTCTCCCGGACTCCGAACCCGTGGCCACCGCCGCCGCTCCCGGAGGAGGTCGAGCCGGGGGTGCGGGGTCGCGAGCGGGTGCTGACGCCGGGACGCCGGCACCACTACACGTTCGACCTGGACACCCGGACCGCCGAGCAGCTCTCCGGCGCCGAGGCGGGGCGGCGCTGGCGTCACGTGGGGTGGGGTGGAGAGCTGGCGCTGACGTACCTGGGCGCCGAGGGCGGGCAGCACCTCTTCGAGGGGCGCATCCTCCCCACCCGCGTCACGCTCGCCTCGCACGCGCTCGACGACCCGGCGCTGCTGCGCGGCTTCCAGGTCATGTTCACGCGCGCCTTCTACGTGGCGCAGGACGCGTGGGGCCGGGTGCTGGCGGTGCACTTCGACGCCGCGCAGGACGCCCGGGCGCGGCGGCTGACGCGCGCGCTGCTGGCCGCCACCCAGTTCGTCGCGGAGCCGGACGGGCAGTGGAGCACGGAGGAGACGGACACCACCGGGGACTACGAGTCGGAGTACCGGGTGGGCGGCAGCGTCAACAGCTACGTGAAGACGAAGCGGCGCTACCTGCGCCTGGAGACGCCGCCGTGGATGCCCGCCGGCCCCTGGAGCCCCGGCATCGACCTCCCCCGGCTGCGGGGGCACCTGGACTTCACCCTGTACCGGGACGGGCTGGTGCGCGACGTGACGGGCTCGGACGTGGTGGAGACGGGCGGCGCCGGCCTGCCCCACGTGCGCGCGGAGACGCGGGTGGCCCTCACCAGCCTCGACGTGGAGCAGCGCCCTCCCGGTGGCCTGGGGGAGTTCCACGCCTCGCTCCCCGGGCTGAGGACCGAGGACCTGTCCTCACCGGACGAGGACCCGTCCCCGCGCGAGCCCGCCGAGCAGCGGGACCGGCGGCTCGTGGGCGACGCGAACGCCCCCTCGCTGCTGGCGGCGCTGGCCTCGAGCCGGGGCGTGGAGGAGCGGGTGCGGATCCGCGAGCGGCTGGCCGCCCTGCTGCGGCTCCACCCCGCGCAGACCCGGGCCGTGGCGAGGCAGGTGTCGCGCCCCCGGGGCGCTCCCGAGGACTCGCTCGCGGTGCTGGAGGCGCTGGGGAGCGCGGGGACGCCGGAGGCCCAGGCGGCGCTGACCCGGCTGGTGGGCGAGGCCCGCGCGCGAGCTGCCCCACGCGGGTGGGCGGTGACGGTGGCGGGCACGGTGGATCAACCCTCGCCGGAGTTGATCCGCGCGCTCACGCGGATCCACCCGGACCTGCCCCCCGAGTCGGGCCGGGAGCTGACGCTCGCGCTCGGGGCGACGGTGAGGAGGCTGGCGCGGCGCGCGCCCGGACGGAGCCAGGCGCTGCTCGACACGCTCCTGTCGTACTGCGCGCGCCACCCCCGGGAGGTCCGGACGTGCCTGCGCGCGGTGGAGCTCGGAGGCTCTCCCCACGCCCTGCCCTTCGCGCGCGCGGCGCTCTCCCACTCTGACGAGGAGGTACGAGAGGGCGCCGTGGAGGCGCTGCGGGCCATGCGGGTCGCGGAGGCGGCCACGTTGCTCAACCGCGCGCTGCACGACGACGTCGCCCCGGGCGTGCGCATGGCCACCGCCCGGGCCATGGCCTCGCGCGCGGCGAGGCCCCACCTGGGCGCGGTCACCGCGGCCCTGCGCACGGAGCCCGACGCGCGCGTGCGCGCCGCGCTGGTGCGGATGCTCGGGCCGCTGGTGGGCCTGGAGGACGCCGCGCGGTCCACGCTGCGCGACGTGGCCTCCAACGACGAGGCCGAGGACGTGCGCCGGCTGGCCGCCGCCTTCCTCGACACCGACGGCTAGACGCCGTGCCCGTGCCTCCCGGGGGTGCGCGCAGCTTCAGGCCGACGGTACCCAGAGCGAGCGCAGGTCGCCGGGGAGCTGGCCCATGACGTCGTCGGCCTCGCCCTCCGAGATGTGCTCGCGCACGGTGAGGAACACCGCGCGGGTGAGGCGCTCCGCCTCGTTGGGCGTGGTGTCCAGGTCGTCCGCCACCATCTGGATGAACTCCAGCATCTTGAACTTGTGCGGCGGCAGCCCCTCGTGGCGCGGGCACCGTCGCAGCAAGTCCCTCACCTTGCGCGGCAGCTGCGCCTCCAGGTGCTCCACCTCCGTGCCGATGAGGCGCTGCTCCAGGGTGCAGAGCACCGACTCCGCGGCGCGCTCGGCCAGCCCCCGGTCGATGCCCGCGCGGCCCTGCAGGTCCCTCAGGAAGAACGTGTACGTCCGAGCCGACCGGGACTCGCTGCGCTTCGCCCGCAGCTCGTCGGACCCGGTGCCCGCACGCTCCTGCGCCTGCTCCTGCCCCTCGCGTTCGTTCGCCATGTCTCGTGGCCCTCCTTCCACGTCGCTGCCACTCTCCTCTTCAGGCTGGACACCCCGAGAGGGGACGGCACCCGGCGCCCCCCGCGCGCCGGGGCGGCGAGCCAGGAGCCGGGCCACGCCTCAGCCCGTCACCCGTCGATGGGGCGGATGACGGCCTCGAGGAGCGCGGCGATGCGCGGCAGGAACAGGAAGAGCCACGCGGCCAGCGCCAGCACCCCCAGCACGATGCCGCCCAGCGCATGCTCCTTGCGCCCGATGGGAGGCCGCGCGTTCGGGTCCACCCGGCGCAGGCCCACCACGCCCAGCACGATGGCCAGCGGCGCGAGGAGCGGCAGGAAGAACGCGCCGATGCCCAAGGTCAGGGCATGGCGGGCCACGGGGTTGTTGACGCGCAGCTCCCACAGCCGCTTCAGCTCGGTCCGGGGCACCTGCACGCGGAAGAACAGCCGCGTGCGCGTGTCGAGGTGGACTTGCAGGGCGACGACGAAGAGGAGGAAGCCCGCCACCACCGCGCCCGCGCCCACGCGCAGCATGCCGAAGGCGCCCAGGACGACGGGGGTGACGACCAGCGCGGGGCGCGCCCAGCCCACGCCCAGGAAGAAGGCCACGCCCACGCCGGTGGCCATGGCCAGCAGCGCGGCCAGCGACCAGTCCTGGTAGACGAGCGCCGCGAAGGTGGCGAGCAACATCACCGCCGTCCCGAAGGCCACCGCCCACGCGTTCGCGTCGCGCCGGCCCCAGACGCGCAGCTTGAACTCCTCCAGGTAGTTCACGTCCGGCCGGGAGGCGCAGGCGGCGCAATACACCTGGTCCTGTACCCGGTGGGCACATTCCAGACAGGTGAAATTGCCACAGCGTTGACAGGTGGCGTTCGCCTCGCGCTCGGGATGGATGGCGCAGACGGGAGCCCCGCCCACGAAGACCTGGGAAGCCATGGGCGCAGTGTCGCACGGAGGACCCCTCCTCGCGCGACGGTGTCGTGGGCGGGTCAGCCATCACCGGGGCCGGACGGTTGGTGACACTTGTCGGCCCCCGGCCATTCCGTTCGTCATTCCCTGCCCACGTGCTGGGGCACGCGTGCTATTCGCCGGGGATGCGCCCCTGGCACGGAAGCCCCGGAGGAACCTTGTCCCGCATGAAGGCCCTCGTCGCCGCAGCCCTCGTCACCTTCGGGCTCCCCGCGCTCGCCGAATCCGCTCAGGAGGCGAAGCCGCTGGAGCCCGGGCGCGAGGCGCTCGCCATCCCCTACGAGAAGTACACGCTGCCCAACGGTCTGGAGGTCATCCTCTCCGTCGACCGCAAGCTGCCCATCGTCGCCGTCAACGTCTGGTACCACGTGGGCGCGTACAACGAGCAGCCGGGCCGCACCGGCTTCGCGCACCTGTTCGAGCACATGATGTTCCAGGGCTCGCGCAACGTGGCGGACGACGTGCACATCTCCATGCTGGAGCAGCTGGGCGCCACCGACCTCAACGGCACCACCAGCTTCGACCGCACCAACTACTTCGAGACGGTGCCCACCAACCACCTGGAGACGGCGCTCTGGCTGGAGAGCGACCGGATGGGCTTCCTGCTGGACGCGCTCACGCCGGAGAAGCTGGCCACGCAGAAGGAGGTCGTGAAGAACGAGCGCCGCCAGTCCATCGAGACGGCGCCGTACGGCCAGGCCCGCGAGAAGGCGTGGCACGCGCTGTTCCCGCTGCCGCACCCGTACCACGGCGACGTCATCGGCTCGATGGCGGACCTGGACGCGGCCACGGTGGACGACGTGAAGAACTTCTTCCGCGAGTGGTACGCGCCCTCCAACGCCACGCTCGCGGTGGTGGGTGACTTCGACGTGGCGAAGACGAAGGCGCTCATCGAGAAGTACTTCGGTTCGCTGCCCAGCCACCCCAAGCCGGCGAAGCCGCAGGTGGCGCCGGTGAAGGTGGAGAAGCCCGTCGTCATCCGTCACGAGGAGCGCGTGGCCACGCTGCCCATGCTCACGCTCCAATGGCTGACGCCCGCGTACTTCGAGGACGGCGACGCCACGGCGGACGTGCTGGCCACGGCGCTGGGCACCGGCAAGGCCAGCCGCCTGTACCGCAAGCTGGTGCTGGAGAAGCAGACGGCGCAGAGCGTGAACGTGTACCAGCAGAGCCAGGGCGCGCAGTCCGTCTTCTCCATCGAGGTCGTGGCCCGGCCCGGCGTGTCCACGGACGCGCTGCTCAAGGACGTGGACGCGGCGCTGGACGAGGTGCGCAAGAACGGCGTGACCCCCGAGGAGATCCAACGCGCCCGCACCCGCTACGACACGCGCACGCTGGCGGGGCTGCAGTCCATCGGCGGCTTCGGCGGCAAGGCGGACGTGCTGCAGAACTACAACCACTTCGTGGGCGAGCCCAGCTACGTGGCGCAGGACCTGGCGCGCTACGAGACGGTGACGCCGGAAGCCGTGAAGCAGTTCACCCGCGACACGCTGCGCCCCGACGCGCGCGTCATCCTCCACGCCGTGCCGCCCGCCCGGAAGCAGGCCCCCACCGAGAAGAAGGAGCGCCGCTGATGCGCCGCCTCGTCACCGCCCTCGCCACCCTGTCGCTGGCCGCGTGCGCCAGCCACCCCAAGCCCGCGCCGGCCGAGCCGGAGGCGCCCCCCACGCAGGGCCCGGCCACGCCGACGCCGCCCGCGGACCCGGAGGCCTTCCGCGCCACGCCGCCCCAGCCGGGCAAGCCCCCGGAGCTGGTGCTGCCCACCTTCCAGAAGGCGACGCTGGACAACGGCCTCACCGTGCTGGTGAGCACGCGCAAGGAATTGCCGCTGGTGTTCGCGGGCGTGGCCTTCGCCTCCGGCAGCGCGCAGGACCCGGTGGGCAAGCCGGGCCTGGCGGACCTGACGTACCGCATGCTGCTGGAGGGCGCGGGCACGCACGACACGGTGGCGCTGGACAACGCCTTCGCGGACCTGGGCGTGTCCCCCGCGCTGGAGGTCTCCGCGGACGGCGCACAGGTGGGCGCGCGGGTGCTGACGCGCAACGCGGACGCGGCGCTGGCGCTGCTCTCGGACGTGGCGCTGCGGCCCACGTTCCAGCCCAAGGCCTTCGAGCGGCGCAAGAAGCAGCAGCTGGCGGACCTGGTGCGCCGGCTGGGCTCCCCGAGCACGCTGGGGCAGATCGTCTTCCTCTCGTCGGTGTTCGGGGAGACGCACCCGTACGGGCACTCGTCGCCGGGCATGCCGGACGCGGTGCAGGCCTTCACGCTGGAGGACGTGCAGGGCTTCTACAAGAAGCACGTGGGCCCGGCCGCCGCGGCCATCATCCTCACGGGGGACATCACGCTCGACGAGGGCGTGGAGCTGGCGAAGAAGCACTTCGGCGCGTGGAAGGCGCCGGTGGCGGTGCCGCCCGTCCCGCCCGCGCCGCCCACGCCCGCGCGCGAGCTGGTGCGCGTGGTGCCCAAGCCCGGCCTGGACCAGACGGTGATGATGCTGGGGCGGCCGGCCATCGCGGCGGGCAACCCGGACGAGTACTCGCTGGAGCTGGCGACGACGGTGTTCGGTGGCTTCTTCGGCAGCCGGCTCAACATGAACCTGCGCGAGGACAAGGGCTACAGCTACGGCGCGGGCGCGGGCGTGGACCCTCGGCTGGGCGTGGGCCCGCTGTCCGCGGTGACGTCCGTGCGCGCGGACGTCACGGGCCCGGCGCTCACGGAGATGATGAAGGAGCTGTCCGGGTTGAAGTCGAAGCCCATCACGGAGAAGGAGCTGGCGGCGGCGCGTGAGGGCCTCATCCGCGCGTTCCCCGGCGCCTTCGAGTCCGTGGAGGGCCTGGGCTCCAGCGCGGCGCGGCTGTACTTCAAGCGCCGCCCCATGGACGAGTTCAACCGCACCGTGGAGGGGCTGCGCACCGCCACCGCGGAGGAGGTCCAGCGCTCGGCGGAGCAGTACCTGGACCCGGCGAGGATGCAGGTCATCCTCGTGGGGGATCCGCTGCTCATCCAGGAGCAGGTGAGCCCGCTGGAGCTGGGGAAGCTGACGCCGGTGGAGCCGGACACCACGGCCCCGGGCGCGCCGCAGCCCCCGTCCGCGGGAGCGCCGTAGCATCCGCGGGCCCGCGCGGGCACCCCTGTCCCGTCGGGCCGTGGAGGTGACGGACACCTCGCTCGGGGTGTCCGCTCACGCGTGATGCGCGACGGTCCAGCCGTCCGCCGCGCTCAGCGCCTGGCTCCCCGCGAGGAGGTCGGGAGGCGGCTCAGTCCTCTTCCTCGACCTGCCGCTCCAGGGAGCGCTCGCGGCCCTGGCGCTCGCGCTCCAGCTCGTCCGCCTCGTCGATGGGGCTGCGGATGTCGGGGATGTCGCCGCCCGCGGGGCCGTCGCTGTCGAGCGAGAACTTCTGCTCACGGGTGCTGCGGATGGAGTCGGCGGAGTAGAGGGGCAGGGTGTCATCCGCCTCGAGTCCCCGCTCCACGCGGTCCTTGGCGAAGGTCGGCTTGTGGCCGGGGTTCTTCCCACCCTTCGAGGGGCCGTTCCTGCGGTTGTCGTTGTCCATGTCGCGCTCCGGGTCGAGACGTCCGGAGTTCAATGTCGGAGCGACGACGGCGCGCACCAAGGCCACCACCAGTGACGCGGGCCCCTGGTCGCTCGTCAGGAGTGCTCAGTCGCGCTCCCAGGGTGGCGTGCCCCGGAAGTGCTCCGCGAGGAAGTCGATCATCAACCGGACCTTGGCGGTGAGGTGCCGGCGGCTCGGGTAGACGGCGAGGATGTCGATGTCGGGCAGGGCGTGGTCCGGCAGCACGTGCACGAGGCGACCGGCGCGCAGGTCCCCACCGACGAGGAAGGCGGGCTGCCAGATGAGTCCGCGGCCGGCGAGCGCGGCGGCGCGCACGGTGTCCCCGTTGTTGCATTGCATGATGCTGCGCATGTGGACGACGCGCGTCTGGCCCGCGGCGTCGGTCAGCGGCCACGCCTCCGCCATGGAGGACGGGCTGTAGGCGATGCAGACGTGGTCCGCCAGGTCGTCCGGGTGTCGGGGCACGCCCCGGCGGGCGAGATAGTCGGGCGAGGCACAGACCAGGTTGCGGGACACGGAGAGCCGGCGCGCGATGTTCCCACCCGCCCCCGAGCGGGAGATGCGGATGGCCAGGTCATAGCCCTCCTCGACCAGGTCCACGACGCGGTCGGAGAGGGACACCTCCAGCTCGACGTCCGGGTGGCGCTCGAGGAAGCGCGGCCAGAGGGGCGCGAGGTGGAGGACGCCGAAGCTCACGGGCGCGTTGAGGCGCAGCCGTCCTCGGGCCTGGAGCGTGCTGGCGGAGGCGAGGGCCTCGGCCTCGGCCACCTCGTCGAGGATGGCGCGGGCGCGCTCGTAGAGGGCCTTGCCGCTGTCGGTCAGCGAGACACGGCGCGAGGTGCGGTGGAGCAGGCGGGTGCCCAGGTGCCGCTCCAGCTCGTGCACGTAGCGGGTGACGTTGGCGGCCGAGGTGTCGAGCGCCTCGGCGGCGCGGGTGAAGCTGCCCTTCTGGGCGACGGAGGCGAAGACCTCGAAGGCGCGGAGACGGTCCATGGGTGGGCTCCATCATTCCCAAAAGCTGAACGAACAAACCAGCTTCCGTGCCTTTCTCCCATGAAAGCTGAGTCGTATTCCTACGTGTATCGACGGTGGCGCTCGAGCCACCTCGGAACGAGGGAGCGACGGTCATGGAGCGATTGAACGGGAAGGTGGCGCTCATCACGGGGGCGAGCGCGGGCATCGGGGCGGCGGCGGCGAGGCTGTTCGCGGCGGAGGGGGCGAAGGTGGTCCTGGGGGCGCGGCGGCAGGCGGAGCTGGACGCGGTGGTGGCGGACATCCAGGCGGCGGGGGGCCAGGCGGTGGCGTTGGCGGGGGATGTCCGGTCGGAGGCGTACGCGAAGGCGCTGGTGGGGCGAGCGCTGGAGCGCTTCGGCCGGTTGGACATCGCTTTCAACAACGCGGGCATCATGGGCGCGAGCGGGCCGACGACGGAGGTGTCGGAGCAGGGCTTCAGCGACACGGTGGCGGTGAACCTGACGGCGGCGTTCCTGGGGGCGAAGCACCAGCTGGGGCCGATGGTGAAGCAGGGGGCGGGGTCCATCCTCTTCACGTCGACGTTCGTGGGCTACAGCTTCGCGTTCCCGGGGACGGCGGCGTACTCGGCGAGCAAGGCGGGGTTGGTGGGCCTGACGCAGGCGTTGGCGGCGGAGTACGGGCCGAAGGGCATCCGGGTGAACGCGCTGCTGCCGGGGGGCGTCGACACGCCGATGTTCCACACGGTGAACGACTCGCTGGAGCAGCAGCGGTTCATCCAGGGGTTGCATGCGCTGAAGCGGGTGGGCACGCCGGAGGAGCTGGCGAAGGCGGCGCTGTTCCTGGTCTCGGATGAAGCGTCCTTCGTGACGGGCACGGCGACGCTGGTGGATGGCGGCGTGTCCATTACCCGGACGTGAATGTCGGAGGCGGGTGGTAACCCCGACGGCTGGCCCCTGCGTGGGGCCGACGCCGGGGGGACGGATGATTGCGCGTTGGAGTGGTGTGGTGCTGGTGGGGTTCCTCGTCGCGGGCTGCGCGACGCCGCGACTCGTGCGGCTCGACACGGGAGCGGGAGCCCCCATCGTCTACAGGCCGGCCGCGCGCGCGGCGCCCATCACCATCGACGAGGAGGCGTTCCGTCGCGCGATGACGCGGCTCGTGCTGGACGTTCGCTTCTCCGTGAGGGCGGAGCGGACGGCGCGTCCCCGGGTGCGGCTCGCGGCCGTGTCTTCGTCCTCGGGTTGGGAGGCGGGGAGTTGTTCGAGCGAGGAGGGTTCAGCGGAGTGCCTGTCGCTCGTGGAGGGAGGGTTGGGGTTGCTCGACGCGACGGCGCGGAGGGACCTGGCGCTCAGCTTCGCGTGGGAAGGGGTCTGGGAGGGCGTGCGGGGGGCGGTGGGGGAGATGGCCAACCCGCTGATGTTGCAGGCGATGGTGACGTCGGCGTTCGCGGCCTACATGCTCCTGTTGGTGGTGCCGGAGCCGGTGACGAAGGTGTTGGCGCTCGCGCTGACGACGTACTTCGTGGCGTACCTGGGGCTGGAGGTGTTCTTCGACGTCGTGAACGGGTGGCAGCGCCTGTCGGTGGAGTCGGAGCGGGCGGTGTCGCTCGGGGAGGTGGAGGAGGCGGGGCACCGGTTCGGAGAGGTGATGGGGACGGATGGGGCGCGCGTCATCATCCTGGCGCTGACGGCGGCGCTGGGAGGTGGGGCGGCGAACCTCGCATCGAAGGGGCCGATGCTGCCGGGCTTCGCCCAGGCGGCGCTGGCGGCGGAGACCAACGCGGGGTTCCGGTTGGCCGCGGTGGCGACGGGAGGCATCCGGTCCATCTCCGTCGCCGAAGGTGTGCTCACCGTGGGGCTCGTGCCCAACGCGGTGGCGATGGTGGCGCGGGGGGCGGGGGATGGTGGGCAGAGAGGTGGTTCCACTGGAAAGCTGCTTGAGAACCAGTTGCCTGACAGACTCGCCGCAGAACTGGAGATTGCTCGGAAGCTTGGAGTCCGGCCCGCTACGGTGGACTCACCTGACTTCGCGCGCTATGCGAAAACCGAGCGCATCAAGTGGGTTGTCACAGAAGAGGGACAGTTGCAGATCGTTCCGCATACTTGGCAAAGCGTCGAGATCACCCATGCAGTCGCAAGTGGCGGTCGCCCCGTCCTCGCCGCAGGCGAAGCAGAACTCTCTGTTCACGGTTCCGTTCGTTTCGGCATTCGAATCACGCCCCGCAGCGGCCACTATTTGAAAGGGGCTCCGAAGTCCGTTAGCGAAGCCGTCCTGAAAATCGGACGACAGGCATTCTCACAATTCGGCATTGTCTTTCCCTGACCCATGAGTTCTCTCCTTCAAGAAGTTGTGGAGTGGCCGCTCTCGCAGGTCCGGTCATGGATGCAAGGACTCGCAATTGGCGAGGCCGTGGACGGGGAGGATTTCAACTGGGATGCCCTCGCCTACGTCGCCGCCTCGAATGCCCGAGAACAACGAAGCCTGGATTGGGCCATCCTCGCACTCGGCATCTACGATGCCCTCGCGAAGCAATCAGACGACGCGTACTCCTTCATGCTCTCGGCGATGCATCTGCGAACGTGGATGATTCGCGAGTTGGGTGCTCGCACGGGAGACCCGGTCCTCGACCCCGAAATCATCTATGCGTGGTTCCGGAGCCTCGCCACCATCCCCATCGACGAGGCGAAGCGGGTGATCTCCACTCCCGACTGGAGAACCCTCCCCACTGACGTACTCCTCCAGCTCCGCTACACCAAGACCGCGCTCGGCATGCTGTCCACGCTCTCCCAAGCAGGCGTGGCGCTGAATCACCCGGAACTCGAGGACTGGTTCCCTCTACGGGAACACCTCCCCTGATACAGGATGCTCACGGTCCATCGTCAGGTCCACGTCTCGATGAGGCCACATGGGAACGCGTCGTGACCTCTCCCTCATCGTCCTGACGTGGCCCGTCCAGGACGTAATCAGGTGGCTCGAGGGACGGGACGTCGGCGCCATGGTCGACGGCGAGCCCTTCAACTGGGAGGTCTTCGCATTCACCATCGCTACTCGTGCGCGCAAGGAGCGAGACCTCACATGGGCTCATATCGCCCTGCACATCTACGAAGAGTTGGCGGGCCGTATCGCCGCACGTCCCACCAATACATTCTGGCTTTCCGCGATGGCCCTTCGCGTGTGGATGATTCGCGAGCTGGGTGCGCAGCAAGGAAACCTCGTCCTGGACCCCGACATCGTCTTGCGCTGGGTCCAGAAGGCGATTCGGCTCTCCCTCGATGAGGCCGAACGACTTCTGTCGATGGACCTTCGCGACCTCTCGCTTGACCAGTTGCTCGCGTTTCGTGACATCAAGAATGCGCTCAGCGTCCTGAGCAGCATTACGGAGACACCGCGCATCCGCGATGACTCCTCTCTACAGGCGTGGCTGAAACTGAGGGACCGTTTGCCCTGAGGACTCGGGCCTCCCTTGCGCAAGGGTTCCTCCACGAAGCCAACTTCGAGGATTCCAACATGATTCAGGCCGTACTGAGATGGCCACTCCCACAACTTCAATCATGGATGGAGAGGCTCGTCATCGGTGAGCCTGTCGGTGGGAATTCCTTCAACTGGCATGGCCTCGCTTTCAGTATCGCGGCCCGCGCCCAAAGAGAGCGCAGCCTGGAATGGGCTCGTATCGCGATACGAGTCTATGAGGCACTCGCGCATCAGTCAGACGACCCGTACTCATTCATGCTTTCCGCAATGAATCTGCGAACGTGGTTGATTCAAGAGCTGGGCGCTCGTGAAGGAGACGAACTCCTCGACCCCGAAATCATCTATGCGTGGTTCCGAAGCCTCGCCACCATCCCCATCGACGAGGCGAAGCGGGTGATCTCCACTCCTGACTGGAGAACCATCCCCACTGACGTACTCCTTCAACTCCGTTACACCAAGACCGCGCTCAGCATGCTGTCCACGCTCTCCCAATCAGGCGTGGCCCTGAATCACCCGGAACTCGAGGACTGGTTCCCGCTACGCGAACAGCTCCCCTGACACGCGAGGCCCCAACGCAGACCGTGCAGGAGTGGCCCCTCGAGCGCGTCCGGTCATGGCTCGACGGCATCGACATCGGCAGGCCCGTGGGAGGAGTCCCGGTCGACTGGGAGGCGCTCGCCACCCAGGGGACCGCGATACCGCGCCCCCCCACTGCGCCGCATCCAGGCCGTGCTCGCCCTGCTCCCTCGCGCCGGAGTGACACCACGACACGCCGGCCTCCAGGCCGGGTTGCGACTCCGTGACGGACTTCACTGACCTGTCACGCCCTTGCCCGGTCCCGAATCCTGTCCTGCTGTAACGACAGCTAGGGTCTCGAACGACCCTCTTGAATGCCCCGTCGGACGCGCATGATAGCCCCTGTGCCCCCTCGCTCCTGTTTCGCGGAGCCACAGCTGGAGAAGCAACGATGACGCGTTGGCGTGGTGTCCTGCTGCTGGCCGGAGTTCCCCTGGGCGGGCTGTACGACACGCCGGACCCCGCGCCCGCTCCACGGAACGAGGCCCCCTCCGTCAGCCACGCCGGCTCCAACATCGCCATGGACCTCTTCGAGGGACTGGCCCGGCTGCCCTCCGCGCGCCGCGCCGACGCCTTCTGGCTCTCCGCCATGAACCTCCACGCGTGGATGATTGGCGAGCGAGGCCCCCGCACGGGCAACCCCGTCCTGGACCCCGACATCATCGTGCGCTGGTTCCACCGCGTCGCGCAGATGCCCCTCCACGAGGCCGCGCGCCTCTGCGCGATGGAACCCCGGGACCTCCCCACCGAGCGCCTGCGCGCCCTGCGCGACATCAAGAGCGCGCTCGACGTCCTGGAGGGGCTCGCCCAGACGCCCCGGATTCGCGACGACGTGGAGCTCCAGGCCTGGCTGGAGCTGCGCGAGCACATGCCCTGAGCCTCACACCCCCGTGCCACGCGCCAGGGGCGGGGGCTCCACCACCACCTGCGTGGACAACGCGGTGTGCTCCGCCTCCCAGCGCAGCCACAGCTTCGGCCGGGACAGCCGCGTGCGCGCGGGCTCCACCCGCATCGACAACCAGTTGCGCTCGCGCAGGTAGCGCTGGCTGCCCACCGGCAACATCTCCGTCTGCATGAACGACGGCAGGTCCTCCACCGCGTCGTCCGCCAGCATGCGCATGCCCAGGAACTGCAACGTGCTCGGCGGCGGATGCACGATGCCGGAGGACGTCACCTGCTCGATGGCCGCCTCCGACAACCCCGCCGGGAGGTGCTCCGGGTTGCGCGAGCGGATGAGCCCCCGCGCCCCCACGTGCACGTCCCCGGACACCACCGTCACCGCGCAACACGACTGCTGCGCCAGCGTGAACAGGTCCACCATCAGCCGCGTGCGCTCGCCCCGGTGCACCAGCGACTCCCACTGGTCCAGCATGTCGTCGTGCAGCTCCGTGTCCGCCCCCATCACCTCCGCCCCGGAGCCGTAGCGCAGGTGCACCAGCGGCACCGAGGACAGCAGGACGACGTGCCGGGGCTTCAGCCCCGCCTCCGGCCGTGTCGCGTGCTCCTGCCGCCACGCGTCCAGCACCTTCCACTGCGCCTTGCTCATCACCTCGTGCGCCATCTTCCCGCCCGGCTGCTCGCGGTAGGTGCGCCCGCTGCGCAGGTCCAACGCCACCACGTCCACGTCGCACTCCGCCCCCACGAAGCGCAGCGTCTGGAAGTAGTGCCTCACGCACGGCGGGCGCCGCGCCGGCGTCTTCTCCGGCGTCTTCAGCTCGCCCAGTTGGAACGCCTCGAAGACCAGCGCTGCCGCGCTGTAGAGCGCCTCGAACCAGGCGCACGCCTGCAGCGATTCGTGCGAACCCCACCCGTCGAAGATGTCGTGGTCGTCCCACATGAACAGCCCCGGCACCCGCGCCAGCATGGGCGCGATGCCCGCCGTCCCGCTCCACCGGTCGCAGTACAGCTCCACGTACCGGGCCAGCATCTCCTCGTGGAAGCCCGGGGGCGGAGGGCGCGCCGGGTCCAGCTTCTGCTCCAGCTCCCGCTTGCGGAACTCCAACAGCGGCTCGTGGTCCAGCAGCGAGTCCGCGTACACCTGGTCGCCACCCCCGAGCAGCAGGTGGAAGCCCCCGTCCGCGTCCTCGTGCTGGGCCTTCATGTCCGCCCAGCAGCCGAAGGGCCGCTTCATCCGCATCACCGCGTTCCACGTCTTCGCGTCGCTCGCCCCGTTGCACGAGAAGAACGCCGTGCGCGGCAGCGCGCCCGTCGCCGGCACCACCACCTGGGGCGCGTCGTCGGGGAGCCCCACCACGCAGGCCCCGCCCACCGGCTCGAAGCGGTACGTCACCCGGCGCGCCTGGGGCCCGCGCGGCAGCGCCACCTCCCAGCGCCACAGCACCCCCGCCACGGGCGCGCGCAGCCCGGAGAAGTCCGCCACCGGCACCGGCGCCGCGCAGACGGCCTCCGGCAGCTCCACCCCGTCCAGGCCCAGGACGCGCAGCCGCAGCGCGGGCGGTGTCCCCGCGTCCGTCCCGCCCAGGTACAGGTTGACGAAGAACGACCACGCGCCCACGTCCACCTGGTCGCGCGCGTAGAGCATCGGCCCCAACAGCACCTTCATCTCACGCCCCCTCTGAGCCTCGCCAGGACCGCGAGGCCAGGATTCACGGAACTCTAGTCCGGGCGGGCGTCTTGCGGGGACGCATGCGGGGAGTGTGTCCCGCGTCCCCAAGTTGCCCACAGGCCCGGGAGCACGTCCCGGGCCGGGGGCGCGCGGGGGCTACTTCGCGAGGTACTCGAGCAGCGCCGCGTGGAACTTCTCGGGCGACTCGATGTGGGGGATGTGGCCCACGCCGGGCAGCTCCACCAGGGTGGCCTGGGGGATGGCCTTGGCGGTCTTCTTCCCCAGCTGGGGGTACTGGCCCAGGGTGGCGGCCACGTCTGCGGGCACCTTGCCCCGGCCGATGAAGGTGCGGTCCGCCTGGCCGACGACCAGCAGCGTCCGGGCCTTCACCAGCGGGAACTCGTGGGACACCGGCTGCTCGTAGATCATCTGCGAGGTGGCGGCGGAGACGCGGGCGAGCCGGGGGTACTCGGCGCCGAGCGTCTGGCGGTAGAGCACCTGCACCCAGACGTCGTACTCGGGCTTCCACTTCACGTAGTACGTCTCGTGGTACTTGCGCGTGCCCTCCTCGGTCACCTTCAACTGCTCGCGGTAGTACGCCTCCGTGGGCTGCCAGGGCACCTTCTCGCGGTAGTCCTCCAGGCCGATGGGGTTCTCCAGCACGAGCCGCTCGGTGGCCTCCGGGAACATGAGGGCGAAGCGCGTGGCGACCATGCCGCCCATGGAGTGGCCCAGAATCACCGCCTGCTCCACGCCCAACGTGTCCAGCAGTTGCTTCGTCAGCGACGCGAGCGTGTGGAAGCTGTAGTGCACGTCCGGCTTGGACGAGCGGCCGAAGCCGAGCTGGTCCGGCACCACCACGCGGTAGCCCGCGCCCGTCAGCACCTGGATGGTGCCCGCCCAGTACGCGCCGAAGAAGTTCTTGCCGTGCAGCAGCACCACCGTGCGCCCGTTGGCGCGGCCCGTGGGCTTCACGTCCATGTAGGCCATGCGCACGTCCTGGCCCTCCACCGTCAGCGGCAGCAGCTGCACCGGGTGCGGCGAGGGGAAGCCCTCCAGCGTGGAGCCGAGCGGCTCGGCCGGCGCGCGCGCCTGGGCCAGGACGGGGGGCGCCAGCAGCAGCACGGCGGCGCCCAGGGCCAGCAGGGACGGACGGAAGGACATGGAACACGCTCCTCGGGGATGGGGTCGATGACTCACGGCGTCAGCCCCGGTGTGTAGCGCGGGGCGCCGGGCATCGCAGGCCCTTCGTCACGCGGGACGCATCGTCCCGTCGGAGCGTGGCGTTCGTGTCACGGACCCGCGCGCCCCGAGTGGAGCGCGCGGGCACGTGGGGTGCGGGGGCTCAGGCCTGGGAGCTCTCGAAGGTGCGAGGGCTGAGCAGCCGCAGCGTCACCACCATGGCCAGGAACAGGACGCTGGCGGTGACGGTGACGAAGCGCACGCCCACCCGGTCCGCCATCGCGCCCAGGCCCCACACGCCGGACGCGTACCCCGCGCCGAGCGCCATGCTGTAGAGGCTGCTCACGCGCGCCTGGAACTCCCGCGGCACGCGCGACGTGGCGTAGGCGTGCAGCCCGCTCATCAGCATCATGTAGTTGGCGCCGAGCAGGAAGATGCCCGCCGCCGCCAGCGTCAGCGTGGGCGCCAGCCAGTACACCGCGGACACGACGCCGATGGACATCGACACCAGCACCAGCAGCCGGCGCTGGCCCACCATGTCCACCAGCGAGCCCACCGTCACCGCGGCCACCACCGCGCCCGCGCCCTGGCAGGCGACCAGCAGCGACGTCGCGGACGCGCCCTGGCCGAACACCTTGATGGCGAACACCGGCACCAGCCCGATGAAGGGCGCCACGAGCACGGACACCACCAGCGTGCTCGTCATCACCAGCGAAATCTCCGGGTCCGCGCGCACCACGGAGAAGCCCTGGGTGATGCCCGTCCACAGGCTGCCCCGCGGCTTCTTCGCGTCCGAGTCGCGCTTCATCGAGGGCACGCGCGACACCGCCACCAGCACCGCGACGAAGGACAGCGTGTTGACCAGCAGCGCCCACGACGCGCCACCCGCCTGGAGCACCACCGCCGCCAGCAGCGGACCGATGATGCGCCCCAGGTTGAACTGCGCCGAGCTGAGGCTCAACGCGCTGTGCAGGTCGCGCGGCGGCACCAGCTCCGCCAGCATCGCGGAGAACGCAGGGCTGGTGAGCGTGGACGCGCAGCCGTTGAGCAGCGAGATGACGCCGATGATGGGGACGCTGAGGTGGTGGGTGAAGGCCAGCAGCGTGAGCACCGCGGCCAGCGCGAGCTGCACGCTGGAGCCCAGCGCGACGTAGGCGCGCCGGTCGAAGCGGTCCGCGAGCGCGCCACCCACCGGCGACAACAGCACGGACGGCAGATACGTGAGCGCGACGATGGCGCCCGTCCACTCGGCGCGTCCCGTCTGCTCGGTGACGTAGACGCCCATCGCCACCGTCTCCATCCAGGTGCCGATGTTGGAGATGAGCGCGCCCAGCCAGACGGCGAAGTAGCCGGGGTGCTCGAAAGCACGCAACGAAGAGAGTCGGGGCAGTCGAATGGCTCGCACGACGAGGTCCCTTGTATCGCACGCGCCACTGACACGCCCTCCCGGGACGCGTCATGCTTTGGGCCGCAATGACGAGATCGACAGAGCGGCTAGCAGCCTGTCTGAAGCGTGTGAGGACCAACGGACGCGCGAATGGACGTCGTCGTGACACACGACGTGCGCTTCGGCTGTGACACCTGTCACATCCCGCCCGGATTCATCCGCAATCCTGGGAACTCACGTGCGCCCGCGCGTGTGCGCGGTTGTCAGCGGCGGGGCGCGGGGGTGCGCGCGGAGACGGGGCCCTTGCCGGCGGGGCGGAGGGTGCCGTCCTCGGAGATGCGGGCGCCGGAGTCGGGGAAGTCGTCGGCGGTCAGGTCGCGCAGCAGCTTGATGACGGCGCCGCTCGGGTCGGGCTGGGCGATGCCCTGGCCCACCTGCTTCGTCGCGAGGACGCGGCCGGTGGTGAAGGCGCCCTCGCGGTCCAGCTCCACCTCCAGCACCATGCCCAGGCCCTGCGGGCCCTTGAGGTTGAAGCGGCCGTAGGTGGCGAAGTTGCCGAGCGAGTACGCGATGAGGCGGCCCTTGTAGAACTCGAGGCCGCGCACGACGTGCGGCCCGTGGCCGATGACGACGTGCGCGCCCGCGTCCACCACGGCGTGGGTGAAGGCGCGCAGGTCGCCGCGGTCCTCGCCGAAGAACAGCTCGCGGCCGGCGGGGACGTGGAGCGCCTTGCCGCCCTCGGCGCCGCCGTGGAAGGAGACGACGACGATGTCGTGGTCCGCGGCGGCGGCGCGCACCAGCGCGGTGGCGGTGGCGGTGTTGTTGAGGTGGTTGCAGGACGCGGAGGTGTGGAAGGCCACCATGCCGATGCGCAGGCCGTTGCGCTCCACCGTGGCGATGGAGCCCGGCGGGCCGCTCCAGGCGATGCCGAGCGCGTCGAGCGTGGCCTCCGTCTCGCGGCGGCACTCCTCGCCGAAGTCACCCGAGTGGTTGTTCGCGGTGGAGGCCAGGTCCACGCCCGCCTCCTTGAAGAACTGGCCGTAGGCCGTGGGCGAGCGGAACGCGTAGCAGTTGCGCGACGTGCGGCACTTGTTCGTCTTTCCGTTGTCGCAGAGGGGACCCTCGACGTTGGCGAAGGTGAGGTCGGCGTCCGACATGAGGTCGCGCACGCCGGCGATGACGCTGCCGCCGCCGTCGGGGGGCAGGTTGCCCTCCGGCACGGTGGTGCCGAGCATCATGTCGCCCACGGCGCGGATGCGGACCTTGGCGCCCGCGGGCGGGGGAGGGCGGTTGGAGGCCTGGGGCGCCTGGGCGAGCCTCGCCTGGAGCGCGGCCTGCCCCCGGGCCTGGGCGAGCGCCGTCTCGAGGTCGGCGTGGGTGGGGTCGAGCTTCTGGACCTCGGTCCACTGCGTGAGGGCGTCCGCCCACCGGCCCTGGACGGAGTGGGCCCAGCCCAGCTCCCAGCGGCAGTCCACGCGGGTGGGCGCGGCCTGGACGCAGGCGGACAGCTCGGTGACGGCGGTGGCGGTGTCCTGGGCCTTGAGGGCCTCGAGGCCTCGGGCGTAGTGCGCCTCGGCGGCGGCGGGGTCGAGCCGGGCGTTGGCGCCGAGCGCGAGGCCCACGGCGCGCAGGGCCCCGGTGGCCGCGCGCGCGGCGGCGTCGCCCACGTCGGTGACGGCGGCGCCGGAGGCGGGGTCGGTGGCGGCGAGGAGGCCCGCGTGCGTCACGTCGGGGGCGCTGGACGTGGAGGCCAGCGCGAGACGGAAGGCGGCGTCCACGGAGCCGGTGGTGGCGGAGGAGAGGAGGCTCGCGCTGGTGCTCGCGCCGCCGAGCGCGGCGCCCACGGACGCGAGGCCCGCGGCGGTCAGTCGCTTCGCTGGGGTGTCACCCGCCCGGAACGCGGCGCGGACGGACTCCTCGCCCGCCGAGGACAGCCGCCATGCGTCGGGAGCCTGCGCTGTGGAGAAGTTGTGGGCGGAGGACGAGGTGCTGGACGGAGCCGCGGCGAGTGCCAGCCACAGGAAGGCGGACGGGAGCATGTGTCGCGCATCTTACGAGGCCTCGGGTCCTCGAGGCAGGGCCCCGTCGCGCCCGGCCCACCCGCTGCCGGGCAGGCGCTCGGGGTCGTTCACGGGAGTCGTCGACCGGGGTGCCGAGCAGGCACCGGGGCGGCCCGGGCGCGGGTCGCGGGCTCCGGGAGGAACCGCGACCCGCCGCGTCTCAGCCGAGGGCGTCGAGCAGCAGGGAGCCCCGGCGTTGGCGGGGCAGGAGCCGCAGGCGGCGCAGCTCCTTGCGCTTCACGCGCTCCTCCAGGGCCTGGTGGACGGAGAGCCTGCCCGGGCCGCGCAGGAGCAGGCCGAGCGCGATGGCGCACAGGGCGAGGTTGAACTCGAAGCCGCCCTGGGTGTTGTCGAAGCCCTTGGAGCCGTGGACCTTGGCGATGGCGATGGCCTGGGTGACGAGCACGGCCGCGGCGGCGGGGCGGGTGGCGAAGCCGAGGATGGCGCTCACGCCCGCGAGCACCTCCGTCACGCCGGTGGCGACCACCCAGGCCTTGCCGGGCTTGAAGCCGAGCTGCTCGAAGAAGCCCGCATGCTGCTCGGTGCCTTCCTTGCGCAGCTTGGCGATGCCGTGGACGACCATGGTCGACCCGAGTGACAGGCGAGGCGGCAGCAGGGCCGCCGACTTGAGGATGTCCGGTTGCTCGGTCAGTGACACCACGTTCATTCCCTCTCCTCCTTGGTGGGGGCCACGGCCCTTCCGGGGAACCTGGGGACGCGCGGGTCACCGTGCGGCGATGGCGCGCCAGGGGGAGGGCGCGTCCCTCGGTGGGCGAGCGGGGTGACGGCCGCTCCGCACGGGACGGAACCCAAGGGAACGAACCGAAGGGAGGCCGTCCCGGAGAATGGGGGACGAATCCGAAGCCCGTGGTGGACCGGGTGAATGACCCGATGGCCGCGATGCCAAGATGCTTCGGAAACACCATGTCCAGGGGATACCCATGAAGATTCGTGCGTGGTGGGGAGTGCTGCTCCTGCTGACTGGCTGCGCGTCCGCACCCGTCGCTGGACATGCCGAGCTACCACGCGAGGACGACTCCGCGGAGGAGTGCGCCGAAGCAGCTGAGAAGGACGACGACGAGGCATGCGTCACCATCGCCTGCGACGCGGACCTCTGCGGCGCGTACCGTTGCGAGGACGTGGCGTCCGCTCCCATGGCCTTGCGCCCCGGTGGAACCGCCGCACCACTGGCCGGTGTCGGTACTTCACCCCGGCGCCACTGGGGCGTGCCACAGGTGCTCCCCGGGCGTGAGCCCGTATTCGTCATCCGTTGGAAGCGTTCAGAGGAACTTCCGTCGCAGAAGGTTCTCCGCGAGGCCCGCCAGGCTTGGGAGAAGGTCCCCAAGGAGAGACACCACATCTTCCCTCGGGCCTTCGAGGACTACTTCGCCCAACAGGGCATCAACATCCATGAGTACGCCCTCGCCATCGACGTGAAGCGCCACAAGGAAATCCACGGAGGGGCCGCTGGAGCCCCATGGAACAAGGACTGGTCTGACTTCATCCTGGGCCTGGACCCGGACCTCCCGAAGCGAGAAATCAGAAGACTGCTCTTCGAGCGCGCGGGCTACATGCTCCAGAAGTATCGTCTCGTCGGAATGCCGATGTCCTACTGGCAGCAACTCACCGCGAACATGCGGCTCGCGGAGGATGGGTGATGCGCTACTACCAGCTCACGCCAATCACCGACCGGACAGCCACTACAGCGCGGTGGTCCATCACTGGAAAGCGACGGTGGGGGCTGCCAGGGACCGAGTGCCCTCGGTGCGAAGCCGGCGGCAGCACCATTGGACTCATCTACCCGAGCGTCGACCTCTCCCCTCTGCCGGAAGAGCGGGAGTACCGAAAGGCTCGTGTGGTCTCTTGGGACGAGTATGTCCGGCTGCGTGACGCTGTCCTGCCACTCATGCCTCCTGGGGCCGTGGTGAAGCCCGGGGCGGCCATGGGCCCGCTCGTTGGCCACGTGAGGGGTCACCCCCCTCTCGTTGCGATGGACCTACGTCATCTCTACGTCCAGCCCGAGGGCGCGGAGCGACTCCTCGCGGCTGGCCTGAGGGGCATCAAACCCGAGCCGACGAGCTTGAAGGTCGGACGCCATGTGGCCCCGATCCTGGAGCTGGAAGTCCTGGTGGGAGGAGACTACGCACCCGAGTGCCGTCCCGAGAAATTGGGGGACCCGTGCCCAGTCTGTGGGACTCAACGACGAGGGCTCACTCCCTACTCCTGGTGGCTCGACTCGGCGGGGCTGCCGGACACGGACCTCTTCCGCTTTCGCCCGCGTCCTGGGTACATCGTCGCGAGTGAGCGCTTCGTGGATGTGCTCCACAGCCTGGGTGATACCGGCATCCAGGCGACGACGATCGCCCCCCCCGCTCCGCACAACGCGGGTGCGCCGTCGTAATCAGCGCCGTTCTCGATGCTTCCTTCGAGCGAGCTGGCCTGATGTGACGCTGGGCCACTCGACCTGGGCCGGGGCCCGCGCGAGACTCCCACCCCACCATGTCCTCGCGCTGGTGGTTCGCGTCCCTCCCGCTGCTGTGCTCCACGCCGGTCCTCGCGCAGGACGGCGTCACCGTGAACGTGCGCTGCACGGAGAAGTGCACGGTGTTGCTCGAGGGGAAGCGGGGGAACCGCGTGGACGACGCCACCTGGGCGTTCAAGGGTGTCCGTCCCGGGAAGCGACGCCTGGAGGCCTCCGGTGTCCTGGGCCGCCCGCTGGTGAGCAGCTTCGCGGACATCCCCGACGCCGCCGTGGCGACCGTCTACCTCGCGAGCAACAAGCGCATCGTGGTGGAGACGGGCAGCACGCCCATGCCCGGCACGCCCACGTGGGCGAAGGGCACGTCGGCCTCACCGGAGCGAGAAGCCCCCGGGGCTCCCTCGACGGCGAAGACGGGGACCTCCCTCATCCACGTGCGCTGCCCGGAGCCCTGCACGCTGTCCATGGACGGCGCCCGGAAGGGCTCCACCGGGACCACCGGCGTGAGCATCGAGGACGTGGCGCCCGGGGCTCGCACGCTGGAGGCGAGCTTCATGCACGGGTCGAGGGTGCGCCGCTCCACCCTCGACATCCCGGAGCACAGCGAGGTGTTCGTCACCGTGACGGAAGAGAAGGGCTTCCAGGTGACGAACACCAAGGCGCTGGCCGCGAAGTAACCACGCCCCCGGAGGACGCCTCCCCACCCAAGTGGAGAGGCGCCTCTCGGTGCTCACCGACCGGCGCGCCGCCTCCGCGAGTCGAACGCGAGCATCACCAGGGCCAGCAACCCGAACACCGACGAGCCGGTCCCCGTGCTGCTGCACCCTCCGCCCCCGCCGTTCTCCCCGTTCGCGGGAGGCGCCTCGCAGACCCCCGCGTTGCACGTCTCACCGTTGCCGCAGTCGGACGACCGTCGGCACTCGGGCTCCGGCTCCTCGGGCTCCGCCCCAGGCTTCGTCGAAGTGACGGTCACGGAGGTCGTCCCCGTCGCGCTGCCCACGGTGACCTGGAGCGTGTTCAAGAAGGTGCCCGCCGTGGTGCCCGCCGTGAAGACACCCGAGGCGTCGACGGAGCCTCCACCGTTCACGACCTTCCACGTGGCCGGGAACGCGGGGGTCTCGTTGCCGTACAGGTCGAACGCCTGCACGCTGAAGGTCACCGTGCCTCCAGCGGGAAGCGTGGGGTTCTGCGGCGAGAGGACGACCCGGCTCGCGCCCCCCGCCACCACGGAGACGGAGGTCCTCTCCGACAGCGCACCCATGGTGACCTGGACGGTCTGCGAGAAGGCCCCCACCACGATGCCCGCGGTGAAGACGCCCGCGTCATCGATGGAGCCTCCACCGTTCACGACCTTCCACGTGGTCGGGAGCGAGGAGATTTCGTTGTCGTACGCGTCGAACGCCTTCGCGCTGAACGCCACCGTGCTCCCCGCGACCATCGTGGGGCCTTGCGGCGAGATGCTGATGCGGCTCACGGCACCGGGCGTGACGGTGACGCCGGTCGTCTTCGTCACACCGGCCACGGTCACCTCGACGGTGTCCGCGTAGGTGCCCGCCGTGGTGCCCGCGGTGAAGACACCCGAGGCATCGACGGAGCCGCCACCCTTCACGACCTTCCACGTCGCGGAGAAATCGGAGACCTCGTTGTCGTACGCATCGAACGCCCTCGCCTTGAACGGCACCGTGCCCTTCACGACGACGGAGGGGACCAGCGGCGAAATCTCCACGCGGCTGATGGCGGCGGGCTTCACGAAGACGGTGGTGGTGAGCGTGATGTGGTCCACGTTGACGCTCACACAGTTGTCATACGTCCCCGCGACCGCGGGCGCGGTGTAGAGCCCCGTCGAGGTGATGGTCCCCGCGCCCTCCGTCTCCACCGACCACTTCGGCGCGATGGTGCGCGGATTGCCGTCCGCGTCGAACCCCATCACGCCGAACTGCTGCGTGCCCAGGGGTTCCAGCGTGGCGAAGGGCGGAGTGAGCACGACCCTCGACAACGGACCCGGGAGGACGGTGACGTCCGCGGAACCCCGCACGTCGTACATCGTCGCCGTCACGGCCCCCGGATAGGACCCCGCCACGGTGCCGGCCTTGAACAGGCCATTGGAGTCGATGGTCCCCAGGGAGGCCGGGGTGACGGTCCACGTCGGAACCGCGTCCCGCCTGTTGCCCCACTCGTCGTACCCGAACGCGGTGAACTGGAGGGTCCCTCGGGTGTTCACCTCGTTGGAGCCGGACACCACCTGGACGTGATGGAGCGGCCCGGGGGTCACGGTGAGATCCGCCGTCACCGAGACTCCTCCGAGTGAAGCCTTGATGGTGCCCGGGTAGGGCCCCGCCACGGTCCCCGCGGTGAAGAGGCCCGTGGAATCGATGGTGCCGCCCCCCGCGACGACGCTCCAGGTGACGGTGCCCGGGACGTCGTTCTCCGCGCTGTCGCGCGGCGTGGCATAGAACTGCGCCCTCGAGTTGGCGACCGCCGACAAGCTACCGGGCAGCAAGTAGATGTGATGCACCGGCCCCGGCTGGATGGTCACGCTCACATAGCCGGACTTGCCGTCCGCTTCGACCTGGATGCCCTGGGCGTAGGTGCGGGGATTGTTGCTCGCGGTGTAGAGCCCGTTGGCCGAGATGGTTCCCGCGCCGGTGGTCGTCACCCAACGGAGCGTCGTGGGGACGTCATGGCCACACGCATCCAGGGCTCGCGCGGAGAACTGCTGCGACTCACCGATGCGCAACGTCACCTGGGACGGCGTGACGGGGACCGTCTGGACGGGCCCCAGCGTCACCGTCACGTCCACCACGGCGGAGAGCCCGCCCGTCGTGGCGACCACCGCTCCAGGAAATGCCCCGAGCGAACACCCCGCCGTGAACTTCCCGCTCGAGTCGATGCTCCCCACCTCCGCGGGCACGGTCCAGGTGACGACGGCGTGGGGAAGCTCCAGGCCCTCCACGTCGAAGACCTTGGCGGTGAGTTGAGACGTTCCCTTGCCGCGCAACGTGAGGGAGTCGCTGTCCAGCACCATGGACGCGGGGGGGACCGGGACATAGGGGAAGGCGCCCATGTCCGTCCCATCCGACGCGGCGTTGCGACAAGGAGAGGTCTCGAGGAGCGTCAGGTGGCGCGGACTGACGAAGAGCGGGTCCTGGGTGAGGCTCCCGGGTCCCAGCGTGGGATTCCCCACGTAATTGCGGGTATGGCCCCAGACCGCGTTGTGATGGATGGAGATGTTGGGCGCCGGCACGACCTCGATGCCCGTGTACTCATTGGATTTGATGATGTTGTCGCGAATCTCGACGGTGTTGTTCGGTTGGGTGGCGACGTAGATGGCGCCCAGCTCGTTGTCGATGATGGTGTTGTGGACAATGGACGCGGAGGCATTGACGAGGTCCAGGCCCCCCGCCTTCGTGTAGGCATTCCGAACGTTGTTCCGCAGCAAGCTGTAGGAGACATTCACGACGCCCCCCGAGGCGCTGACCGCGGTGCCGCACTGCTCGAGCGTGCCTCTCTCGAAGGTGAGCGTGCCGCCACGGCCGTTCAGACAGGGGTAGCCACCCCGGAGCGTCGAGCCCTTCACGGTCACGGTGGCGGAGTCATCGGAGGAGATGGAGCCTCCCGTCACGGTGGCGTCCTCGACCGTGACGGTGCCGTGACCCCGGCCGGCCAGGCTCGCTTCCGACAAGGTGAGGTGCTGGAACGTGGCGGTGCCGTCGTCCTCGACCGAGACGATGCCGGAGCCCGTCACGGTGAAGTCCTTGAACGTGGCGGAGCCGGTGCCCTTGATGCTGAAGAACGAAGACAGCCCCAGCCCCGTCACGGTGGAATCCTGGAACGTGGCGGTGCCCTCGATGACCAGCGGCCCCGTCACGCGGGCGTGTTCGAAGGTCGCATCGCCTTGGAGGTAGGCCCCCACGCCACGCGAGCGTTCGAGGGTGACAGGCTGGTCGACGGTGCCCTTCGCTTTCAGTGAGCCAGCGATGACGACCTTCACCGACTCATTGCCTCCCGCGGGCCCCTTCGTCTCGTTGACGGTGAGGCTGGCGCCTGGCTCCAGCGTCAGGGTGATGCCCGCGGGCACCCGGAGATCTCCCGTGACGACGTTGGCGCCGGTCAACGTCCTGTCCGAGTGCAGCACTCCCTCGAGGAGGGAGTGGACCGGAGCACCGGCATAGGGAAAGGCGCCCATGTCCGTCCCGTCCGACGCGGCGTTCCTCGCGGGAGAGTTCTCCGTGAGCATGCCCGTTCCACGGAACAGGGGATTGGCGTTGAGGCTCCCTTCTCCAGGACTGACGCCGATGTAATTGCCATCCGTGTGCCCCCACACCACGTTGTGATGAAGGATGGGCGCGTAGACGTTCGTCAGCCTGATGCCGTAGGACTCCCTGCCGACGATGATGTTGTCGTGGATGTCGATGGCGACGTCCGTGAGCCCCCCGCTCATGGCGCCATCGATGGCGCTCCCCCAGTTGTCGACGAAGGTGTTGTGGACCAGCGTCACCTTCGGCGAGTAGCTCGAAATCTTGACGAGGGACGTGGTGCCGCTCGGCGAGCACCCATGAATCAGGCTGGACCGGATGGTCGACCTGCCACTGGTGGTACCCAACACCTGCGTGCAGTACGAGAAGACACCGTTCTCGAAGCCGACGGTGCCCCCGCTGACCTGGAAGGAGGGAGCGCCGTACTGCAGCGCGCTGTGGTCGAAGAGCGCGGAGCCACCCAGTTGCACGTCGAAGCTGGGCTTGCCTCCGACGACGGTGACATGGTCGGCGACCACGGACCCCTTGACGAGGATGCTGTTGCTCTGGAGGTTGATGTTGATGGGCGCGGCCTCGGTGCCCACGGCAACCAACGAGCCGAGAACCTCCACCTTGCGGACGGTGGAGCCCCAACTGGTCACGGAGACCCCAGGCTCCAGCGTCAGGGTGACACCCTGCGGGATGGTGAGGGTGCCCTGGATGTTCCAGGGGCTCCCCGCCAAGGTCCAGGTGGTGTCACTGGTGATGACGCCGCCCGGGACTTCGGTGGCCAGCGCGACGGTGGGCAGCACTGCGAGGAGAAACCCGAGAAGCCTCGATTTGAGCACGAGCAATCCTGTTTCACGGGCTCGAAGACACGCCTTCGCCCGTGCGACAGCAACGGGGTGCACCTCGAAATGTCGCGAAGCTGGGAAAGCACCCACCACGGGGCAACGAACCGGTCCTCACTCGGCGTCGGTCGAGCCGTCCTCGCTCGGGGGCCTCCGCTCCGCGAGGGGCGGATCCATCAACGCGGCGACCTCGGCGGAGTAGCCGCCCGGCGCGTCGCCGTGGACGATGAGGGGAGGGCGCACGGAGAGGCCCCGGTCCTTGTCGCGCAGGGCGTGGACGAGGAAGCGCGTGGCGGGGGCCTCCGCGCGGGCGTGGATGAAGCGCAGCACGTGCGGGTGGAGCTTCGCCTGGGTGAGCAGGCCCAGGACCTCCGCCGCGCGCGCGGCCGGGTAGACGAGGCTGACGCCGCCCCCTGGAGACAGGGCGTGACGCGCGGCGGCGACGACGTCGCGGGCGTCGCAGGCGACCTCGGACTTGGAGATGGCGCGCTCGTCATCCGGGCTGCGGACGCCGGCGTCGGCGACCCGGAAGGGGGGGTTGGACACGACGTGCGCGTAGGCGCCCCCCGTCACGTGGTCACGGAGGTGGCGAAGGTCTCCGAGGAGGGGTCTCACGGAGGTCTCGCACGCATTGAGCGCCGCGGCGCGTGACAGCCGCGCATGGACCGACGGTTGGAGCTCCAACGCGTCCACCGCGCTGATTCCGAATTGTTTCACCAGGAGGAAGGACACGACGCCGCTGCCCGCGCCCAGCTCCAGGAAGGTGCCGGGCGGTCCGGTGTGCTCGGTGGCGGCGAAGTGCGCGAGCAGCACGGCGTCGAGCGTGAAGCGATAGCCGCTCCGGCGCTGGAGGACCCGGACCCCGGAGGTGCCGATGGAGTCGAGCGTCTCGTCCGGGGCGGGCTGGAGGGGGGATTCGGACACGCGGGAGCCAGGAAGGGGACGGGGAGGAACTCGCCGATGCTACTGACGGCGCCCCACCAAGGCACCCATCAGCCAGTCGGAGAACGACCGGCGCCACGGGATGACCCGGGCCCGGCGGTGCTCTGGCAGGTCGTCGAGCGACCGCTCCCCCGGGTCTGCCCCTTGGAACACCCAGAGGTCGACGTCCCCCGCGTCGGGGACGATGGAGACGAGCGCCTCGTGCAGTCCCACGACTTCTCCGCGAAGGCGCGGGGGGACCTTGCCGAAACCATCCTGCTTCGCGGCTTGCAGCGCCGCGGCCAGCGCGCGGACCTCGGAGGGCGCCAGACACGTCACGGAGTCCGAACGGGCGAGCCGCCGCGCTCGCTCCGGCAGACGCTCGAGGTGCGCCAGGACGTCCGCGCGCGAGGGCACGTCCCACAAGAACCCGAGCAGGTCGACATCGCCGTAGCCCTGGAGGATGACCGCGAGCCGCAGGAAGAAATCGCCGATGAAATCGGCGTGGAAGGTCATCCGGGCCTCCAGCGCCCGCAGGCACTCGACGGCAACCCCGTCTTCATTCGAGTCGACGAGGAGCCTCTCGAGGTAGCGACCCGAGTCCTCACCGGGCGCGGGCACCCACTCGGATTCAGGGTCTGGGATTGGCGCGGGACGCTCCAGGAGCGCCGCGGGGAGCCGGAAGAAGCTGAAGGAATTTCCCATGCAGGCGCCCAGGCTAGCAGTGATTGCTCACGGCCCTGGTCGGAACGTCGGAACTCCGAGAGCAACGGGACAGTTCACGCGCGGCCTCCTGTCTCGGAGTCGAGCAGGGCACGATATCCGCGCACGTCCTGGATGAATCCCGGCACCGACCTGCTCAACCCGTCGAGCAGTTGGTCCAGCGTCATGGGTGGCCTGCGCTTGTCCTCGGCTTGTCTTCGCAACACATCGAGCATCTTGCGTGGAGCCAGGTCGAAGAGGTGTCTCAAGAAGTCATCCGCGGATTGAGCCTCCATGGAGGAGGGCAGGTCCACCTTGCGGAAGTGCTTCAGGTTGTTGGTGACGATGACCTGGGCATGCGCAAGGAGCGCCGCTGCCGCCACGTGCCGGTCATCCGGGTCGTTGCGCATCGAGGCCTCGAACTGCTCGTAGCCCGTGACGAGCGACTCCGGGAACGCTCGATGGATGATGGCCACGAGCCGCGCCGACTGCTCCTCCGAACACTGTCCCTGCTTCACCAGGTTGCGTCGCATCTCCTCGAGGACGCGCTCACTCCAATAGGGCTGGACGAGGCCTGCTTCAGCCGCCCTCAGGAGCGTGTCGCGGACGGCCATGGGGAAGAGGACGTTGGCGTCGAGGAAGACGCGAAAGATTGCTGGAAACACGCCGAACCCCCACCCACGCCACCCACGCCCCCGGCGCTGCCTTCACGAACCGCCGAAGTAGTCGCCCGACTCTTCACTGAGCTGAGTGAGCTCGCGCAGGGCCCCGGCGCGCTCCTCGTCTCGCTGACGCTTATAGCGCAACAAGTCCCTCGCGAGGATGCGCCGGTGCTTGTTGTGCTTGAAGAACGGCAGCTTCTTCGCCTCGAGCAGGTTGACCAACCCCTGGCGCGAGATGTTGAGCAGGTCCGCGGCCTCCTGCGTGCTGAGCTCGCGATGCATCGGCACGATGCTGACGGCCTCTCCCTCCGCGAGCGCCGCGAAGAGGTCCCTGAGCAGCACCGCCGTCTCCTCCGGCAATTCCAGGCGGCCTCCGTCCGGCAGCATCAGCGCCAGCAGGGGCGACTTGCGCCGAGCCCCCCGCCTGTCCGCCACGGACTCCAACCGCTGCCGGATGTCCTGGGCCATCCGGAGCTTCTCCGGAGGAAGCGCGACGGGTTCGTTCTCGTGGCGGGACATGGAGCAACTCCAGGGCGGCGCGGCCGCGTGATCACACCCCTAGATAGGTCCAAATCGCCAAAAACGCAACTCACCCATCCGCCAACCCATTGGAATCAAAGAAGAAGAGGGGACGGCGGGCTCACGCTCCCGCCGTCCCCCCGCGTCGCGTACTACTGCGCGTACACGACGGTCAGCACCGCGTTCGTCGAGTCCTTCACGAACAGGTACTGGGTCGCGGTCTGCTCCGCGCGGAAGCGCAGGCGCAGTTGCGTCCGCCCCGTCTTGTTGATGGCGGAGAGGCCCGCCGCACTGAAATCCGCGGAGGCCTTCGAGCCGGTGGTGAACTTGTCGACGGTCGACACCTCGCTCGCGGTGGCCGCCGTCGCCCAGTCAGCGACCTCCAGGCCCGCGGCGTTGAACGTCCCCGCCTGCGCGTCGATGACCACCGTGTTCCCCGCGGGCGTCGACCACGGGTCCCCGCTGCCCGACGAGTAGCCCACCGTCAGGAAGGCCCGCGTCACCGTCGCCCCGTCCGGCAGGCTCGACGTGTCGAACGACAGGAACGACCGGTTGAACTTCCCGTCCGTCCCCTTGCCCAGCGCCAGGTTCGTCAGCGTGCCCACCGCCACCCCGCTGCCGTCCGCGTTCGCCTTCAGGTACCCGTCCTCCGCCGCGATGCTCGTGAAGGTCACCGTGGCGGACGTCGGCGCGCCGCTGTTGCTCACCGTCACCGCCGTGGCGTTGTCCGTCGCCTGGTTGCCCGCGGCGTCATACGCGCGCGCCCCCAGCGTGTGCGCCCCGTTCGCCACCGTCTTGCTGTCCCAGGAGAACTCGTACGGCGCCGCCGCGTCCGTGGCCACCGCCACGCCGTCCACCAGCAGCTCCACCTTCGCCACGCCCACCGCGTCCGTGGCGCTCACCGCCACCGTCACCGCGCCGCTCACCGTGCTGCCGCTCGACGGCGCCGTCACCGCCACCGTCGGAGGCGTGGTGTCCCCACCCGGGTTCGGGTCCGTGCCGCCGTCCACCAGGCCGAAGAACTTCGCCTGGTGATACACCGCGCAGAGGTTCACGTCCGTGACGTACGCCCCCGTGGAGCCACACGCCGTGGTGCTCCCCGGGAAGTTGTATTGCGCGTCGAACGCCACCGCGTGCCCCATGCCGGTGATCTCCCACGTCTCCACCAGCGCCTTGCCCGCCGCGTCCCGGTAGACCTTGTGCGGGAACCCCGCCACCGTCTCCGTCGTGTCCGGCGTCTGGTCGATGCCGTGCACGTTCGTCCACTGCTCCATCGCCTCCGTGCCGTTCAGCGGGCGCACCGTGAAGTCACTCGAGCCGTACCAGATGGACACCGGCGGCCGCCGCCCCGAGTAGCCCGCATACCCGCTGCGCGCCAGGTCCCCCCACGCCGCGGGCGTCTTGTCCGTCCCCGGGCTCATGCACGAAAACGCCGCCGTCATCGACGTGGCGCACTTGTACGGCCCACCCGCGTTGATGGCACCGCCGGAGAAGACGTCCGGATACGTGGCCAGCAGCGCCGACACCATGTACCCACCCGCGGAGAACCCCGACACGTAGATGCGGGACGCGTCGATGGAGTACGCCGCCTTCATCGCGTCCACCATCTGGATGATGGACAGCGCCTCGCCCGACCCGCGCGTGATGTCCCCGGACTCGAACCAGTTGAAGCAGCTCGTGCTGTTGTTGCCGCTCTGCTGCTGCGGATACACCGCGTAGAACTTGTAGACGTTCGCCGCCGCCGTCCACCCGCTCGCCTCCATGCCCGTGGAGTTCTGCGTGCACCCGTGGAGCACCACCACCAGCGGCGCGTTCGCCGGCATGCCCGTGGGCACGTGCCGATACATCAACAGGTTGCCAGGATTGCTGCCGAAGCCCGTCACCTGCGTGAGCCCCAGCTCGGACCGGCCCAGCTCGACCTCCTCGGCCGACACCTCTTCCTGGGAACCACAACCCGGCGAGCCCGCGAGCACGAACGCGGCGAAGGACAACCCTGCGAACCGAAGGGCGCTACGAAACCACTGTTGCGAGGTCATGCTGCCTCCCGGGCCGCCAGGGGGGAGGAAGGGCGGCCGCGGGGCGCAACGTGACTCCTCCGGATTGCCCGGGTTCAAGGCGCGGCGCGTCGCCTCGACGATGAAAACTGAACCATGATTCATTTCGGCGCGGTGCGTCGAAATCCAATGAAACATGAATCAAGCATCAGCTCTTGCTTCAGAGGGGCGGATGGGTCCATGGGCGCGCCCCCGGCGCGGTGCGGGGGTGACGTCGTCAGTCCTGTCCGTGACAGCCGACCTTCGCGGGTCAGCGTGCGGGGCGCTCGGCGGCGAGCCGCTCGGCCAGGTCGATGACCCGCGCCTCGATGCACACGCCGTCCAGCTGGTCCGCCTCCACCAGGCCGGTGGGGCTGGTGACGTTCACCTCGGTGAGGAAGTCCCCGAGCACGTCGATGCCGACCAGCAGCAGCCCGCGCCGGCGCAGCTCCGGCTTGAGGCGCTCGCAGATCTCCCGGTCGCGGTCGGTGAGCACCGCCTTCTTGGGCGTGCCCCCGGCGGCCATGTTGCCGCGGTGGTCGTCCCCGGACGGCACGCGCAGCACGCCGCCCACGGGCTCGCCGTCCACCAGGATGATGCGCTTGTCGCCCAGGCGGCTCTCCGGGATGTAGGCCTGCGCGACCACCGCCTCGCGGCCTCCGCGCGTCAGGAGCTCCAGCGCGGAGCGCGCGTTCCGGTCCCCGGGGGAGAGGAAGAGGATGCCCTTGCCGCCGAACCCGTCGATGGGCTTGAGGATGGTGCCCTGGGCGTTTCGGGCGATGAAGTCCAGCAGCACCGGCAGCTCGCCGGAGATGCGCGTGTCCGGCATCAGGTCCGGGTAGCGCAGGGCGAACAGCTTCTCGTTCGCGTCGCGGATGCCCGCCGGGTGGTTGAGGTAGACGGGCGCGCGGTCCGCGCACAGCTCCACCAGCTGCGTGGCGTGCAGGAACTCCGCGTCCACCGGCGGGTCCTTGCGCAAGAACAGCACGTCCAGCTCCGACAGCGCGCGCGGCGCCTCGTCGAGCACGTCGAAGTGCCGTCCCGGCTCGCGGCGCACCGCGACCCGGCGCATGCGCGCCTCCGCGCACCGGCCGTTGAAGCGAAGCCAGCCTTGCTCGAAGTACAGCACCCGGTGGCCGCGCTGGTGCGCCTCCACCATCAGCGCGAACGTGGAGTCGTGGTCCACCCGCACCGTCTCGAGCGGGTCCATCAGGAAGCCTAGGGTGAGCGCGGCCATGGGGGCGCGACGATAACCGCCCCGGCGCGGCCCCGCCCCCCTCAATCGGGGGGAGGGCCCGACAAACACCTCAGCCCTCCGGAATCTCCTCGAGCCTCAGGCGCAGCGTCGACGTCTTGCCCGCCTCCACGGGCACGTTCACCACGCGTCGCTTCTTGTCGTCGCCGACGACCAGCAGCCGGTGTGTCCCCACGGGCAGCGAGAGCTGGTACACGGCCTTGCTCGCCAGCTTCGTGGGCGACTTCTTGCTCCCCGCCAGGTCCAGGAAGACGTCCGCCATGGGGACCACCGCGAAGATGAGCTTCCCCTGGGCGCGAGAGGGGGTGTCCGTCCGGGCGGTCTTCTCTTCCTCCTCCGGCGGCGCGGCGGGCCGAGGGGCCGGGTCGGCCGGCCTGGTGGACTTGCCGGGCACCGCCTCCTCCGGCTCCGTGCCCGCGTCGCTCCCCGGCTCGCGGAAGACGGCCAGCCCCGACTCGTAGTGGGGCAGCCGCTCCGGCACCGGCTCTATCGTCGCGTCGAGCGCCTTGCTCAACCTCACCGCGCCGTAGCCACCGCCCACGACGATGGCCAGCATCACCGTGCCCCACAGCACGTTGGACCAGCGCCGCTGCGAGGGGGTCAGCTCGTTGGGGTCGTCCGCGGTCGGCGGGGGCGCCTTGTCCGCGCCACGCGCCGTGGGCACCTTGCGCGACGCCTTGCGCGGCACCGCCGCCACGTCCTTGGGCGTGGCCATGTCGTCGCGCGCCGGCAGGTACGGCCCGTCGTCGCTGCGCAGCGCGCGCTTGGCGGACTCCACCATCAGCGAGCTGGCCGTCCCGTCCGCGCTCTCCAGCAGCGCGCGCGTGGCCGCCATCCGCTCCGAGAACAGCTCCCGCATCAGCGACGCGCGGTGCTCCGAGTCCTGCAGGATTCCGCTCGCCGCCGCCTCGATGGCCCGCGCCATGTCCCGGCCGTTGGCGAAGCGCTTCTCCCGGCTGCGCTCCAGCGCCTGCATCACCACCTTGGAGACCTGCTCCGACACGTGCGGCGCCACGTGCGAGGGCCAGGGGATGGGCGCCTCGAGGATCTTCACCATCTCGTCGCGCTCGGTCTTGCCGGCGAACAGGCGCGCGCCCGTGAGCAGCTCGTGCATCATCACGCCCACGGAGAACAGGTCGCTGCGGCCATCCAGCTTGTCGCCGCGCACCTGCTCCGGGGACATGTACCCCGTGGTGCCCTTCACCGTGCCCGCGTGGGTGCGCTCGAGGCTGCCCTTCGCCTTGGCGATGCCGAAGTCGAGCAGCTTCACCACGCCGTCGTACGTCACCATGATGTTCTTCTGCGCCACGTCACGGTGGATGACCGGGCTGGGCTCCCCGGACGGCGTCGTGAAGGTGTGCGCGTAGTGCAGCGCCAGGCACACGTCGCGCGCCACCGACAGCACGAACCCCACGGACAGCTGCTGCTTGCGCCGCAGGCACGCGCCGGTGAGCTGGTTCAGGTTCTGCCCGGCGATGAACTCCATCGCCAGGTACAGCCCGTCGTCCTCCTGCCCCAGGTCGAACACCTGCGCGATGTTCGGGTGGTTGAAGGCCGCGGTGATGCGCGCCTCGTCCAGGAACATCCGCTCGAATTGCTCGTTGTCGCGGGCATCCGGGAGGATTCGCTTGATGACCACGTACTTGCGGAAGCCACCCGGACCCGAGGTGAAGCCGAGGAACAGCTCGGCCATGCCACCCACGGAAAGCTGCGTGACGACCTCGTACTTCCCGATGCGCTCGCCTCGATAGAAATCGATGGCAGAACCTCCGTGCCAGCGCCCCGCGACCGGAGCCTCCGCGCGGCGGAGGATAACAGGCTTGTAGGGCGCGAACGTGCAGTGAGATGGCGCCGACACCCACCGTCCACCCCGCCTCCACCGCCAGCCTGTGGATGGCCTGTGGATAGCTGGGGGCTCACTGTGGAGAACCGGTGGCGTGGATCAACCCTTGTGGATGCCCGTGGGAAACCGCCAATTTACCCACATGTAGCATGTGCCGAATTCCTCAAGGGTTCCGGGAGCTTGCTGACTTGTCCCCAACTCCGCGCCCTCTACTTCTTCCACCATTTGATCAATACCTACATAAAGCTTTTAAGAAGAAGCGGGGCGCTGGGGACATCCGGGCTGTGGAGTACGCCCACGGCGACGGGCCACCGGGTGGAGCGGCTCAGGTGAGCACGGCGCGCAGCCGCTCCAGCAGGCCGGGGAGGCACGCCAGGAGCTGGCGGTCCATGAGCTCCAGGGCGTGCCGGAGCGTCTCCAGGTCCTCCTGGGAGCGCTCGGCGCTCACCATGCGCTGGAGGCTGCGCAGGCGCTGGTTCCGCAGCACCAGGCGGGTGAGGGTGTCCTCCAGCTCCTCGGAGAGGGCGTCGTCCAGGTGGAGCTCCTGCCCGATGAGCTCGCGCAGTTGTTCCACGAGATACGTCAGGTCCCAGGATTCCTCGTAGCCGGCTCGACGCGACATCGCTTCTCACGAAAGGGCGGCCGGCTAGTCCAGCGCCCGGGCACGGGACAGGCCGGCGAGGGTGAGCCTGGCGCGGGAGGGGTCCAGCTCCACCGTGGCGTGGCAGCCCTCCAGGTCCAGCGTGAGGGCATAGGGCTCCGACGTCGGCAGGAGGCCGCGCTCCTGGTGCGCCAGCGTGGCCATGCGGAACAGCTCGGAGAGCAGCGCCTGCCGGGTCTGGGCCCCCAACGCGTCCACCGCGCCCTGGAGGCCACGGGGAATCAGCACGGTGAAGGCCTGGGTCGACTGTTGCGCGCTCGCGGTGCCGGCGGAGGTCATGCCCGCCGCCAGTGCGAGAACCGTACCTTTCCTGGATCCAACCATTCCGCGCGGTTGGGGCGGGCAACTTCGACCCGCCGGAAAAAACGACAGGGTCCGGCTACACCACCCTGAAGACACGTCACCATCACCCGCTGGCGCCACCATTCCGTCGTGCATTCAGCTCTCCGGCGTGGCTGCTCCGCCGGGGGGACGGAAGGGGTGGACATCCGTCCGCGCGGACACGGGTGGGGCGCCGGGGCGCTGGTCACGGAACACTCGCGGCGCGACGAGGGCGGTTGTCGGACACCGCGTGTCCGTCGGCCCCTCGCATCCTCCGGGGCCCGGGGCTATAGCCGGTGGCCTGGAGACGGGGAGGCACCCATGGCGCGCGCGACGAGAGCTGTCGGGACGGGGTGGACGGGCATCCTGCTGGTGCTGGCGCTGGCGGCCGGCGCGACGGCCTGCCGGGACGAGCGCCTCCAGACGGCGAGCGGGCGGCTGCGGCTGTCGGTGGAGCGGCTGGAGTTCCCGGTGGCCTACCCCGGCACGGCGCGCGTGGCGGAGGTGCGCGTCCACAACGCGGGCCGCGCGCCGCTGGACGTGACGTGGACGTCGGTGGACGCGCCGTTCTCGCTGCTGGACGTGCTGCCGGCGCGCGTGACGACGGGGGAGGTGCCGGTGCGCGTGCGCTTCGCGCCGACGGTGACGGGCGCCTTCGAGGCCACGCTGGTGGGCACCTCGTCGGACGGAGGCCGGGCGGAGGTGGTGCTGGTGGGCGAGGCGAAGCCCCCGCCGGACTGCTTCACGCCGGTGAAGTGCGCCACCGCCACCTTCGACCCCACCACCGAGAAGTGCGTGGAGACGCTGCTGCCGGATGGCGCCGCGTGCGACCCGGGCAACGCCTGCCTCTTCGAGGCGACGTGCCAGCAGGGGCGGTGCAAGGGGCGCGAGCGGGCCTGTGACGACGGCAACGCGTGCACCACGGACGTGTGCCACGCGCTGGACGGGTGCGGCGCCGTCCCCGCGCCGCCGTGTCCGGGGGATGGCGCGTGCCGGGTGGGCACGTGCGACCCGAAGCTCGGCTGTGGTCTGGCGGACGCGCCGGATGGCACCTTCTGTGGCCCCGAGCGGAGCTGCGACGTCGCGGACGTGTGTGTCGAGGGCGCGTGCACGCGGCAGGACCTGCCGGACCGCTTCGTGTGCGCGCCGGCGAGCCCGTGCCAGGGCGAGGGCCGCTGCAAGGGCTCCGTCTGCGAGCGGTCCCCCGCGGTGGCGTTGGCGCCGGACTGGAGCCTCGACTCGCGCGAGCTGGGGATGAACCTGCACGACGTGCTGGTGAGCCCTCGGGGCGACGTGGCGCTGATGGGCTTCTATGCGTCCGCGCTGCTCGACGCGACGTCGCCCACGCCGGGCCGCACGCGCGACGCGGGCCGGCGGTGCATGCTGTGGAACGACCGGCTGCTGTGCATGGACCTGCCGAGCGACGGCACGGTGTCGCTGGTGGAGCGCTTCACGGGGGTGCCCCGCTGGAGCTTCACCCTGGCGCGGGCGCGGCCGGACTTCGCCGAGCGCACGGGGACGCTGTTCCTGGCGCGGCTGGCGGTGATGGCGCCGGACCGGCTGGCGGCCCTCTTCGAGGCCTATCCCGTCGGGCACCCGCGCGCCACGCTCTGCCGGATGTACTTCCTCGTGGTGCTGGATGCCTACGGGCAGATGGTGTCCGCGCAGGAGCTGACCGACCCGCTGCTCAGCGAGTGCAACCACCCGCACCCCTTCGGCGTCGCGTCGGACGTGGTGGGCGACCTGTACGTCGCCTTCTCGAAGACGCTGAACGATGGGGCTCCCCTCCAGCCGGGCGCGCCCACGTTGCTCATGGCCTTCTCGCCGGACGGTGTGCCGCGCTGGCGCAAGCCGGCGCAGTACCGCGCCGGTGAGCTGGCGGTGGTGGACGGGAAGCTGTTCGCCGAGCGGAGCACGGAGGCGCTCGACACGCGGGATGGCACCGTGGTGGCGACGCTGCCCCAGGTCTTCGGCCGCGGCGTGTCCACGCACGCGGTGGCGGTGCCGAGTCCGCAGGGCACCTCCGTCAGCCCCGTGGACGGTGGCGCGGGCCTCGTCGCGACGGAGCTGAAGGGCTACCGGTTGCCCGGGTTGGAGGCGGCCTGGACGTACTCGCTGAAGCGGTCCGGGCAGGCGCTCACGTCGAAGGAGATTCGGCTGGCCACCTGGCCGGAGGTCGCGGGCCAGCCGCCGGAGACGGTGGTGCTCGCCATGATGGGAGATGCCCGCTCGCTGCCCTGGCTCGTGGGCGTGCGCGTGAGGGATGGCAGCGAGGCCTTCCAGTGTCCGCTGGAGACCACGCTCCTCTCGGAGCCGAACCTGATGGAGCTGGCGCCGGGAGGGATGCTGCTGATGGACGGCGCCACCACGTGTGGCGAGTGCGACCCGCCCTTCGCGTACAGCCAGGCGCGCTTCCAGCGCTTCCCCATGCCGGGGCTGTTGCCCGCGCGCGAGCCCTGGCCCGGGACGTTCGGCGGCCCGGGGCACGACCACCACGAGGGCTCCGACCACTAGCGAGGCGTCACCCGGGCTCGGCGGCCTCGGACAGGTGCCGGGCCTCGTAGTGGATGCGCCCCCAGGGGCGTGAGGGGCGCAGGGTGCCGACGGCGTCCACGCGGCAGGTGCCATCCGGGGCGGGGAGGACGCGGAACTCCACCTGGCGGCCCAGCCACGGCAGCCACAGCCCGTGCCAGCGCAGCGTCCGGCCTCGCAGCCGGAGGCCGCCGCCGTCGAGCACGGACACGGCGAGCTCCAGCTCCAGCCCGTGCTCGACGAAGACCTCGTACAGCCGCCCCTGGCGTACCACGAAGTCGGAGTCGAAGACGCGCAGCGCGCCGTCGCAGTACAGCTCGCGGACGAAGTGCATGGAGCCGTCCGCGCGGCGGAAGGTGCGGAAGCGGCCGGGGAAGGCGTGTGCGCCGTGCTCGGAGAGGCCCTGTCCGGTCAGCCGCGTGGAGAGCCACGCCAGCACGCGGGCCGCGCGGGAGGAGAGCGAGACGGTGGCTCGCATCGTCCAGGCGCCGGGGTTGGCGTAGAAGCGCGCGACGCGCGGGTCCACGCGGGGCAGGTCGTCGCCGAGGACCGGGGCCAGCAGGGGCCACACGTCCGACGGGCCCACGCGCTGGCCCCGGTGCAGCAGCTTCACGCCCCGGCGGTAGACGCCGGCCGCGGTCCAGGCGGTGACGAAGCTCGACAGCAGCAGCCAGGCCGCGCGTCGCTCGCCCGCGAGCCCCGGGACGGCATGCCAGCGCGGGAGCACCCACGCGCGCAGGGTGCGCGGCGCGTAGTGGGACAGCAGGCTCCAGCCGGCGCGCGCGATGCGGCGCAGGGACAGGGCCAGGCCCTGCGCCATGGCGCTCTCCGGGGGGACGGCGCCCGCGAGCGCGGGATGGTCGAACAGCCGCGCGCCCAGCGTCATCTCGAGGTGCTGCGCGAGCAGGCGCCACAGCGGCTCGCCCGCGTGGGCCCGGGCCTCTTCGAGGAAGGCGGCCTCGTAGCCGAGCTCGCGGGCTCGGGCGACGTCCTGCATGTGCGCGTCGATCCACCGCTCGTCGCGAATCTCCAGCGGCAGGTGTTCCTCGCAGGCGCGCGCGTACGCGGCCCAGGCGGGTGTGCGCGCCCGGCCCAGGGCATCCACCGGCATGACGGCCGCGCCCAATCGCGCGAAGGGCTCCGACACCCCCCAGAAGCGCCCCAGGGTGACGGCGCTCGCGGCGAGCAGGTGCACGCGGGCCATGCGGCATGGGTGCGCGGCATAGAAGTCCTCCAGGAGCGACAGCGACAGCCGACAGGCCCGCTGCCGGAAGGCGAAGTCATGGAGCGCGGCGCGGTCCGCGCCGGGGAGCAGGCGCGCGGCCTCGAGGAGCTCCCCGCGCGAGAGCAGGGCCTCCAGGGTGGTGCGTCCCCGGGTCGGCTTGAAGACGTTGATGAAGTGCCTCAGGTGCTTCGCGTCGCGCGCGACCGGTGCCGTCCCCGACGTTCGCGGCATGAGCGTCTCGTCGAGGTGCTTCATGGCGAGACCTTCCTCTCGCGCGTGACTGGTGCGCTTTCATCGGGGGTGCATGGCGTTCCATCGAGCGCCCACGCGGAGCCGCCTGCACCTTCACCACGTGGATGCCCGGCGTCGTCTCCGCCCGGCGCGGCATGAAGGTGTGCCTCGTCGGGCGCCCTCATGAGGACACCCCCACAAGTTCTCCACAGGGGCGCGAGGGCGTGACATCCCGGGCGCCCGAGCCGAGCCAGCTACGCGCCGCCCCCGGCCTCGGCGCCATGCCGAGCGTCCTCGCCACGAGGAAGCACGCGAAGCGCCACCGCGCGCGCCTTCGTTCCGGAGCGGAGACGTCCCCCGCGCACCACCGGCGCAGCGTCTCGAACCCCCACTCCGTGCCCAGCCGCATGACGGGGCGGAAGAGCAGGTCGTCGAGCAGCGCCCCCAGCGCGCCATGGCGCGTCTGGTAGTCGAAGACCGTCTTGAAGAAGGTGCCCCCTGGCCGGCGTTCGTAGAGCCAGACGCCCCGGCCCCGCAGGATGAGGCTGAGCGGGTCGTCCGAGCCGAACTCGAACGTGGAGCGCTCGAGCGGCGTGTTCGCGAGGTAGCGCCCCCAGCCTGCGACCTCGAGCCCGAAGCCCAGGCGCGTGCGGTAGTCCATCTCGTGGTAGCCCCGCGCATCACACTCCGGCAGGTAGCGGATGGAGGTGAAGCGCACGTCCCAGGCGGTGTGCAGGTCCGGGTCCTGCGTGCGCTCCCAGACGCACCCGACGGGAGCGGGGATGAGGGCCTCCACCACGATGCGACGGGGCACCGGCGCTCGTGAAGCGGGGTGGGCGCCGCCGCGCCGGAAGGCCCTCCAGCGGGTGAGGTCCCTGACGAAGGCGACGAGCGCCCCCAGGCCCATGAGGCTCATCAGCGCCCTCAGCACGACGGGCACGGCGGGAGCCTCCGCGCGTACGCCGGTGGGCAGCAGCCGGTCCGGCCAGACCGCGTGGAAGGTGGCCATGAGGTAGAGGCCCACGAGCACGCTCAGCGCCACGTGCATGAGGTACTCGCCCGGAAAGACCCCTCCCAGCGAGGCCCGGCTCCGCCGCTCCTCCCAGACATCCGCGAAGGCGACGAAGACATCCGCCGCGTAGAGCAGGACGAGCGGCAACAGCGCCAGGCCCTGGGGACGCAGGTTCGCCACCCAGAGGAACTGGAGCGCGTAGATGAGATGGCGCGCGGTGTGCCAGAGGACCTCGCGCTGGCACTCGGGGCGTTCCATCAGCCGTCCCCGCAGGCCATGGAAGTAGACGACGTCGAAGGCGCCCAGCGCTCCGATGACGAGCAGCAGGTAGAAGGCAGCGGTCATGCCCGCCCGCCTGTGCAACCCGACGGCCAGGCATGGAGGTCGCCCCAAGCCCTGGAATCGTCGGACGCCGTGCCACGTCGGGGCGGCGGGACTGTCAACGGGAGTGGACAGTGGGGTCCACTTCGTTGTCACCGCCTCCTGGACGCGCAGCCCCCAAGTTCTCCACAGGGCGCGGCGTGCGAGCGATGCTTCACGATGCGTCCAGGCCCAGGTGGAGGATGCGCCCCTCGCGCAGCCAACCTCGCGCGTCCACCGTGAGCGGGTCGCCCACGGCCGTCACCCGCTCCGGCGCGGTCCGCGTCAGCCAGCCGAGCCAGGCGCACCCGGCCGCGTCGAGCTGGTCATGCGTGGGCAGCACGCCAGGAGGGAAGGACAGCCCATGGGTCTCCAGGGCCTGGCGTCGCTGCGCCCGGCCTTCGCGCGAGTCCTTCTTCGCGAGTCCCCGGCCCACGAGTCGCCGCCACAGCGCGCCCGGGAAGGCCTCGAACAGCCGGGCGTGCTCCACCGCCGGCGTGTCCACGTCCAGCATGGGCAGGCGGGCGCGCGCGTGCAGCGCGGCGAAGAGCAACACGCTGCCTCGCACGAAGCCGCTGAAGGGGCGACCTGGCGCGGGGAGCACATCAGGCGTGCGCCCCGGTGCCCGCAACCGCCGCTCTGCCTCTCGCACCAGGGCACCCGGCCGGGCCAGCGCTTGCGGTCCGTCCACCACGACCACGTCGTCCGCGGCCACGGGGAAGGTTTCCACCAGCGCCTCCGGTGCCAGCACGCCCTCCGCGGTCAGAGGGGGCCAGCGCAGGCAGCCGAAGGACACTCGACCTCCCAGGTCCACCCGGGCCACGTCGACCATCCGGCGCTCTCGCGCGTAGGGGTCGGTCAAATCCCAGCCGATGAAACGCACGGCTCCCTCATTCACATGGCACCCATCGCCGCGTCATCCCTCCGGACCGCATGGGATTGTGCGTGCGTCATGAGTCATGCGTCATGTGTCATGGACCCGCACGTGAGACGCGAGAGGAAGACGGACCGCGCTGTCAATCGTCCCGCACCGACAAAATGCGCGAGCACCCCCGTACAGGTGGTGAATCGGACCCGCCAAGGAGGGCTCCTGGCATCCAGCCTGTCACGGCACCCCCCGGAGCACCGACCCTGCGGGTGGACATGCTCCGCGTACCCGATATTCTTCCGCCATCGTTGCGTTGAAAGACGTGGACGTGTTCCACCTTGCCCACGCGAGGCCCGCCCGGGACGCACCCCCTTGGTCCCGGCGCTTGTGTGGAAGGAGTGCGGTTGCCCGGGCGACCTTGGAGGTCCGGCGTGCGGCGGCTCCGTTGCAGCGTGGGGGGTCTGCTCGGGCCCCGGGGGAAGAGACATCCCTGGGGCCCGAGTTACCTCGTTCCCCACTCCCCTGCCTAAGGCTGCACCCTCGCCGTGCCGGCGGGCGCCACCGCCGCGAAGCCCAGCACGAACGCGGGCTCGTCCTCGAGCCTGCGCGCGAGCAGCTCCTCCGCCAACATGGGCAGGGGCCACCGCTCCAGGGATGTCTTGCGGAACTGCACGAGCGCCTCGTCCAGCTCCCTCAACCGCGCCTCCGCCTCCGCCCGCGCGGACGTGTCTCCCAGGGCGTCCGCGCCGTCGACCATCAACTGGAGGCCCGTGGTCCGCTCCATCTGCGTGGGCATGCGCGCCATCGCCGCGCCGATGGCGTGGGTGACGCGACCCAGGCGCTGGCGCTGCCGGGGCGTCAGGGCACTCCGGGTCCCCGTGGCGCGCGTGCGCAGGAGCCACGTCCCACGCTCCTGGAGTCCACGCGAGGCCACCTCCCACGTCGTGGCGCGGAGGTCCGGCATCTTCACGTCCTTCAGCAGCCCGCGCGTGCGCACGTAGTGCTCCTGGAAGGACGTCTCGCGCCACACCGGCAGCGCCGCCGCCTGCTCCAACGCGACGAGGTCCGCCTCGCGCAGGGGCGCGTCGACGGCCGTGTCTCCCAAGAGCCACTGCAACCGGAGCTGCATCGACCGGGGGTGCTCCGTCATCAGCGCCTCCAGCTTCTGACGGAAGGTCTGGCGCGCCGTGGCCCGGACGGACTCCGGGAGCACCTCGCCCTTCAGGGCGTCCATCACCGCGAGGACGTCGTGCGGGTCCTGGAGCCGGGGCACCTGCTGCAACAGGAACAGCGCCTGCTCCTCGGTGGGCGCGGGCAGGGTGAGGACCACCAGCCGGCGCACGTCGTCCGAGCCCACCTCCCGCCAGGCCTTCCACCGCCAGAGGTCCCCCGACGTGTCGAATTGTGGAGGCGTGGCGCCTGGCAGCAGGCCGCTCGTCTGGAAGTCGGGGCGGCCCGCCTGCTCCCACGCGTCGCGGAACGTGGCCAGTGGAGAGAAGCCCTCTCGCCCCCGCAGCAACCGCAGTTGCTCCAGCACGTCGAGCTCCGGGGTCGCCACGACGACCACGCCGTCCAACTGCTCCAGCGCGGCGCGGGCCCTGGCGTCGTCACCTTCCTCCAACGCGAGACAGACCCGCAGGAAGAGGGCGGGCGCGAACCCGGCGGAACGGCGCAGGGCCTCGTCCAGCTCCGCGTGCGCCTCCTGTCGCTCTCCCAGCGCGGTGGCGCGCGCGGCGCGCTCCGTCCACCCCATCGTCCCGGGGTCCGCGGTGTAGATGGCGGAGCGGACGCGCTTGCCCTTGTGTCGCAGGCGCACCGGCTCGCGCGCTCCATCGCGTGGACCCTCGGAGGCGCCCGGTGCTGCGGGAGGGACCTCGGCGCGCTCGTCCCGCGAGGGCCGCACGCGGGTGCTCTGTCCGGCGCGGAAGTAGAGCGAACCCCCGGCGACGAGCGCGACCACCAACCCCACGCCGCTCCAGACCGAAGCCTTGCGTCCCGCCCCCGCCGCGCGCTCGGAAGAGAAGGAGGGAGGCCGAGCGGGATTCGGGTCCGTCATGGGATGGATGCTCCGACGCGAGGGGGAGCCTCATTCCAATCGGGCACCCCACGCCTCGGCAAGACGGCTCGCGTGAGGATGGGCTGTGTCGTTCCCTACCCACGCGCCCGGTGTGGCGCGGGACTCACGCAACCGTGACAGAAGCGGCGAGCAGGCGCGTGAGAGCCACTCTCATCAAGCGTCGCTGTCGTAGAGGACCTGGGTTCCCCCGCTCGCCCTCACGTTGGTCTTGGGCGGGCGCGCGCCGCACTGGACGGTGGCGCCACCCGAGCCCTCGACGGACACGCTGTTGGAGGGGTTCGCCTCCACGCGGGCGCCGCCGCTGGCCTCGACCTCCAGGTCCTTCAGGCCCTTGAGGTTCTTCGCCTTCACCACCGCGCCGCCGCTGGCCTCGACCTCCAGCGCCTTCGCCCGGCCCTCCAGCGTGACGGTGCCGCCGCCGCTGGCCTCGACCTCGACCTTGCGTGCGTCCACGCCCCGGACGGACAGCGTGGCGCCGCCGCTGGCGTGGGCCGTGAAGTCGTCCTCGGAGGTGACGTCCGCCTCCACGTGGCTGCCGCCGCTGGCATCGACTTCCTCGATGCGCGGGTTGGACACGTAGACGCGGACCTTGCCGCCATTGAAGTTGGACCCGAAGAAGCCACCCTTGCGGTCCACCTCCGTCTGGAGCTTCCCGTCCTCCACCACGAAGCGCAGGCGGGAGACCAGCTCCTGCGGGCCCTCCACGCGGACGGACTTGGGGCCCACCTTCACCTTCGCGTGGATGCCGTGACCGAAGGAGACGCCGTCGAAGTCGGAGACCTCGCGGACCTCCGCCTTCCGGGAGGCGTCGTCGTTCGCGGCGTCCTCCGCGTGGGCGGCGCCGGTGAGCAGGAGGAAGGGGACGAGCAGGGACATCCGGGCGGTCTTCATGGAGCGGCTCCCAGGGCGGCGGGCCCGGTGGGGCCCTGTCATGCCCGGGCTACGGCCGATGCCGGAACCGATTGCCTTCCGGTGTGCCAGCCCTAGTGGGACAGCATCTCCAGGGGCATGCGCACCGTGGTGACTTCCCCGGTCTTGATGTCCACGGGCAGGGTGAACGAGCGGCCGCTGCCATCCACGAGCTTCAGGTTGTGCTTGCCCGCCGGCAGGCTCGCCTTGGTGAGGGGCGTGTCCCCGAGCATCCGGCCGCCCACGTACACCTTGGCGGACGGGTCGGTGCTCAAGGAGAGGAAGCCCGGCTCGCCCGTGGCGCTGGGCTGGGGCTCCGCGCCGTCCTGGCTCCGCGCCTTGCCACCCCGCACCGGCTCCTTGGGGCGCTTGGTGATGGTGACCTTCGACTTCTTGATTTGCGACGACTCGTCCGCGTCCGGCGCGTCCGCCTCCGCCGCGTCCTCGGGCTGGGCGGTGGGGGGCTCCGCCACGGGTGCCTCGGCGGGTGGCGGGGTCCCGGTCGTGTCCGCCATGACCGTGCCCTCGGGCGCGCCGCCACTGCCCGGGGCGGGGGGCGGCGCCGGGGGGGTGGGCGTGGTCAGCGCCGGGGGCGCGGCCTGCTGTCGGGGCGGGAGCGGCGTGGGGGCGGGCTGCTTCCCGTCGCCGTCGAGCAGGGACGACACCCAGCCGGAGATGACGCCCCGGTCCAGGCCGAGCGCCACCGCCGTCGTCCCCACGGCGAGCGCGATGAGCACCGCCGCGAGCACCACCATCCAGGTCCCGGAGGAGCCGTGAATCGCCGTCACCCCGGCCTGCGTCGCGGCGTGTGCGCCCTCGTCCTCGTCGTCCTCGGGCGGCCTCCGACGCGCATCCTGGAAGGCGCGCGCGGGGCGGGTGGTGACGTCCACGTCCGCGTCGTTGGTCGACGGCAACTGGGCCTGGGTGCGTCGCCGCGGGCCGGCGGCCGGAGGGGCTCCCCGGCGCGCGTCGGCCGGGGCCACGGGCATGCGGACCATGGCCGTCTGCTCGTGGCGCTCGGGAGGCGCGGGTGGGGGAGGCGCGGGTGGGGGAGGCGTCGTCGGGGCGCGCGGCACGTCCACGCTGCTGCGTCCCCGCGGCCGGGCCTCCGCGCGGGGCGGCTCCTCCGGGGGGACGGGCGGCGCGGCGCGCGCGAGGGACTGCGGCAGCACCGCGCGGACGGTGTGCTCCTCGGGAGGGGGCAGCGCGGCGCGCGCCGGCTGGGTGCGCGCGGTGTGCGTCAGGTCGGGGTCCGAGGACGCGGCGGAGGGCACCGGGGGCGGCGGGCGCACCGAGTCCGACGTCGCCGAGCGGGGGGAGAGCCGCTTCTGAGGCGAGGAGAGCACCGCCTTGCGCGTCGTGGGCTCGGGCTCCGCGGGAGGCGGCGGCGGGGGGGCGGCCGGCTGGTGCGTGGTGGTGGCGCGGCGGGGCGCTGGAGGCGGGGTGGCGGGCCTGGCCGGCGCGGGGGGCGCTGCCGCGCGACG
>NZ_JAKCFB010000059.1 GCF_024198235.1 Myxococcus dinghuensis
CCCAGGGGCTGCCCCTCACCGAATCCGTGACGGCCGCCAACGTGCACGACACCCACGAACTCTTCCCGCTCCTCGACTCCGTGCCTGCCGTGAGAATGCCCTCGGGTCAGCGTCGGCTCCGTCCTGGGAAGCTGCATGGCGACAAGGCCTACGCTTCCAGGAAGAACCGACGTGGGTTGCGCCTGCGCGGCATCGCATCGCGCATTGCCCGTCCAGGCGTTGAATCCAAGGAGAGACTCGGTCTCTACCGCTGGGTCGTGGAACGAACCCAGGCCTGGAAGAACCAGTTCCGCCGGCTTCGAGTCCGCGACGAACGCAGGGACGATGTCCACTTCGGCTTCCTCGTCCTCGGTTGCTGCCTCATGCTCCTGCGCCGCCTCTACCCTGACATTTGTTAGAGCCTGTTAACCCTGAGCGCACCGGATTTGCTTCTGCCATTTTCCCATGATGCAAAATCAAGCACATACACACCCAGATGCGACACCCCTCTCACTCACAGGATGAGTTCTCCTCGAACATATTCCCCGGCTCAGCTCTCTCCTGAAGCAACACCTTCGCATCCCACGTCGGCACATCCAGCACCGCATCCCCTCGCCGGCCCAATACGCGGCGCCTTGGGCAGCATCCACGCTCGACTGTGTTGGGTGAGAGCCTTGAGCGCCTTCTTGCTGGAATGGACCGAGGCGTTGTCGAGGACGAGGTGGATGCGACGTGTCCCTCCGAAACGCGCAGGCCAGACGAAAGAGGAGCTGGATGAAGCGGGTGCGGGGCCTTGGTCCTGCTATCCACCGACCTCCCCGTGCGAACGTTGAGCGCTCCAGTCAGATTGCACTTCTGGTTGTTGCCGGGCGTCACTACAGCGCCTTGGCGGTTGGCGTGACACCAGGCTCCTCACCCCACGACCGCAACCACCAGGCACTTCGGTAGGTGAGTGGGCAGCCCCTCTTGGCTCCCCACGGAAGCAGCACCTTCCCGCGCATTGTGGAGCCCCTCGACGGAGGGACGACCCGAAGTCTGCGCCTCAGCCGACCGCGCGCTCCTGGCCCTGGAATCCCGTCGTACCGAGAGGCAGGGCCGAGAACCCCTCTCCGAAGTGCTCCGTGGCCCAATGCGAGAGCTGCTCCACGCACGCGGCGATGGCGCCGCCGGTGGTGAAGATGTGATTCGTCCCCGCCAGCCGCAGCCGCCGGAGATGGGGATACGACAGGTCAGGCAGCGCGGCCCGGTGGATGCGCGCGAAGAACACGTCGCGCAGCTTCCCCTCGGCGGTGATGACTAGCAATGGCATGCCGCGCTCCACCGCCCGCTGCCACGCACGCACCAGCGGCACGTTCGCCACCGCCGGCAACGACCCCCAGTCCATCAACCAGTCGAGCACCTTCTGCCGGGGGAACGGCACGAAGCGGAACAGCCGCGCGTACTCGTTCTCGCGCGTGAGCATCCGCATCCAGCCCCAGTACGAGAAGAGCTTCGACGTCACCCGCCCCAGCCGTCCCCGCGTCGACACGCTCCCCTGCCCCTCCGCCTCGTCCCGTGTCGCGTGGGCCTCTTGTTCGGAGAGGTAGAACTCCGGCTCGAACATGAACAGCCCACGCGTGCGCTCCGGCTCCTGGTCCGCGAGCAACAACGCCGTCGTCGCCGCGCCGCACAGGCCCCCCATCACCATGCCCTCCAGCCCATACCGCCGCAGCAGCTCCGCGCGCGCCGCGCCCGCCACCTCCACGAAGCCCCCCTGGCAGACGCGCTGATACAGCTCCGCCGTGGTGTCCGGCAGTGCCCCCGCCGAGTCCCCCAGCCCGGGCAGGTCCACGCGGAAGCACGGGAAGCCCTGCGCCGCGAGCCGATCCGCGGCCAGCACCGCCAGGTCTCCATGACCCGCGCGGGGAACATGTCCCGGGTTGAAGAAGAGCACGCCCACCGGGCGCCGAGGCCCCGACGCGGGCGGATGATACGTGCCCCAGAGGCGATGCCCCTTCACGTCGAGCTGGATGAGCTCCCTCATGAGCGCACTCCCTCGCCTGGCGCCGTCGCACCGGTCGACGTGACGAACGACAGGCCATCCTCGTAAAGCGGTCCCAGCTCCGGCAAAAGCCGGTTGCTGGTCGTCCAGAAGAACGGCCGGGGAGCCCGCACCGAATGGCTCCGGCCCGGCGCGAGGAAGCGCTCCACGGGACGACCATCGAGGTGGACCACGCGCCAGGGCCGGGCCTCTTCCCGCTCCGGAATCGCCAGGTCATAGCCCACCGCGCTGCGCCACAATCCCCGCGACCACGCTTGCCCCTCCACCTCCACCCGATTGCCAGCCTCCAGGGCCGCGACGTAGTCGTCGCGCGAGCGCGCCTCACCCCCCGTCCCCTCCAGGTTGTCCGCGGCCACCTTGCGGCGCAGCACCTCCATCAGGTGCGTCCGCCCAGACTCCGGCGGCTCCCACATCAACAGGCCCTCGACCGGCTCCGTGCAGAACACCCGCGCCGCCAGGAGCGCTCCCAGGCGCAACCCATGCACCACCACCGGCACTCCGGGACTCAGGCGACGCAGGTGCTCCAGCCCCGTACGCAGGTCCTCCTCCCAGCGAGGGAACGTCGCGTCCTCGAAGCGCCCCGTGCTCTCGCCGCACCCGCGATAATCCAAGCGCAGCACCTCCACGCCCTTCGAGGCGAGGTAGCGCGCCCAACGGACCCACACCACGTAGCCATGCGCCCGCTCCAACCCCAATGGGCCCGCGAGCAAGACGGCGGCGCGGCGCTCCTGCTCCGCGCGGTGATGGACGCAATACAACGAGTCCTCACCCTGGGCGATGTACCCAGGCGATTCATCCCGTGCCGTCATGTAGGTGGTGATTCCCCCGCTTTGATTTGACGCGATGCTAGAGATTCGCTTCGCAGCGAGTCAAACAATCGTTGTCAGACGCAATGCACGACGCCGCCCGCTGCGTGAGGCCGAACCCGACGGTCCTCCGCGACCCACGCGAAGCAGGTTGCGTCACTCGGGGACGCGCGGGTGCGCTCGGCGGAACTGCTCCGGGCTCATGCCCCACCAGCGCTTGAAGGCGCGATGGAAGGCCGCGGGTTCGGCGTAGCCCAGCAGGAAGGACACCTCCGCGATGGCCATCCGCCGTCGCAGGTAGGTCTCCGACAGCTCGCGCCGGAGCGCGTCGACGATGGCCGCGTAGCGCTGGCCCTCGTCCGCGAGTCGGCGCTGCAAGGTCCGCGGAGACATGCGCAAGGATTGCGCGATCCCCCCGAAGGAGCAGTCGCCCCCCGCGAGCGTGCGCCGGACCTGCTCGCGAACACGCCCCGTCAGGGTGCTCACGTCCGGGAGCCGCTCCAACGCGCGCGAGGCCTGTCGCTCGAACATGGCGTGCAACAAACCATCCGCGTGGACGAACGGGCGCCGGGCGTCCTCGTGGGAGAACTCGATGTCGTTGAACGGCGCGCCGAACTCCAGCGGACACCGGAAGAGGGCCTCGTGTTCGCGCACGTCACTCGGCGCCGCGTGGACGAAGCGCACGCGCAAGGGCTTCACGTCCGCGCCGGTGAAGGCACTCACCCCCGTGGCGAGCTGGCTCATCGCGGCCTCCACCAGGTGACGGTGCGCCGGGCGCCAGGCCCCCACGGGCGTGAACCGCATGCGCACGCCCCGCTCGGTGTCCTCCACGCGGAAGCGCTCTCCGTCCCCCCAGACACGCTGGTAGCGACAGCCCCGCTCCAGGGAGTCGCGCAGCGTGGCGCTCGTGAGCACCACGAACGTCGCCGGGTCGTCCAGGTCCACCACCTCCACCCGGGCGATGTGCAGGCCCAGGTTGGCGTCCCCGGCCCCCGCCGCCATGCGCTCCAGCAGATCATCCAACAAGGCGTAGGGGACGCGCAGCTCCGGGTCGTCCAGGTCGGCGAGCCCCAGACCAGCGGACTCCCGGAGCCAGGCCTCCACCGGCAACCCTCGTCGGCTGGCGAGGTGGAGTGCCTGACGCGCCATGCGCGCGGACAGCGATGGCTCGCCGCTCGAGGTGGCCTTGCGCACGGGAGGCACCGTAGCCAGGGGTTGGCGCGCGCGGCAAGCCGTTCTGGCGCGCACGGGCACTGCGCGAGCGCCCCTTCGCGACGCACGCTCTCCCCATGCCCACCGTTCCCAGGCTGCACCTCTTCGAGTTCATCGACCAGGCGTGGTTCCCCCGTGCGTTGAGGGACCTCACCACCGACTATCTGCACACCGTGAGCAACCGGCTGGGGCTCTTCGACGGCGCCACGGCGGTGCTCGCCCGGGGGCTGCGCTCCGGACACACGCGGGAGCTGCTGGACCTGGGCTCCGGAGGTCGCGGGCCCCTGCCCCGGTTGAGACGCCTGCTCGCCGAACAGGAGGACCTGGAGGCCCGGGTCCTGCTCTCGGACAAGTATCCCAACGCCGAGGCGGCGGCGCGGGCGAGCGCGGAGGACGTCACCTACGTGGACCGGTCCGTCGACGCCCTGCGTGTGCCGGCGGACCTGCGCGGCATGCGGACCCTCTTCAACACCCTGCACCACTTCCGCCCCGAGGAGGTCCGCGCGGTGCTCTCGGATGCGATGGCGCGAGGGGTGCCCATCGCCGCCTTCGAGTCCGTGCGCCGCTCGCCCGCGGGCCTGTTCTCGATGTTGTGGGTGCCCCTGCTGGTGTGGCTCTTCACGCCGTGGGTGAGGCCCCTGACGCCGTTGCGGCTGGTGCTCACCTACGTCATCCCCGTGGCGCCGCTGCTCATCGCCTGGGATGGCGCGGTGTCCGCCCTGCGCATCCACTCCCCCGAGGAGCTGCGCGAACTCACCGCCACGCTCCCGTCCCCGGACTACGTCTGGGAGGTGGGCGAGGTGAAGGCACCGGGGAAGCCCCCCGTCTCCTACGTGCTCGGCCTGCCCACCCGAGCGGCGTGAGGTCGGCCGCTCACATGTGGGCGAGGATGTAGAGGGCGACGATGCCGTCCAGGCCGATGCCCACGGAGAAGTAGCCAGGGCTGCCGCGGGAGAAGCCAGCCGCGAAGTTCAGGTGCCCCAGCGACTCCAGGCACAGCTTCGCGCCCACCTCGCCGCCCACGTTCACGCCGTCATAGCGGCCATGGTCGTCGAAGAGGCTTCCCGTCATCACGCGGCCGTAGGGCACGAACCACGACCTCACGTAGTGCTGATACGCCACGAAGCCATTGAGCTCCGACGTCATGCTCGCCGGGCTGAGGACGGCGTTCATGCCGAAGGCGATGCTGCGCTGGCGGAAGGCCATGGGCTGGATGTTGAACGACAGCTCGTGGCCGATGGGGTCCGACAGGTTGATGCGCATCGTGTACATCAGCTCGGTGACCGGGCTGAGCGCGGAGAGGGCCTCGCGATGCAGCCGCTCCGCGACGAGCGCGTCGTCGCCGATGTTGCGCCGCTCGTGCAGCTCCGCCAGGGCCAGCGCGGACTCGGGGCTCCCTGTCTCATACACCTTGGTGAGCGGCGCCTCCGCCCCCTTCAGGTCCCCGTCCTCCAGGCGCAGCCGCCCCGCCTGCTGGCAGCTATCGAGGTCGCCGCCGTCGCACGCCCGGCCGAAGGCCTCGATGGCGCGCGGCCGGTCGCCCTCGCGCAGCAGTTGGGCGCCCCACTCCGAGCACGGCAGGACGACCCCCTGCTCGCACGACTGCGGCACCGAGCGGGCCATGGGGGCGGTGGCACAGGCCATCCACACGGTGGCCGACAGCGACAGGGACAGCAGCGACACCTGCTTCATGTCCGCCAGTTAACCATGCTCACGACCCGCTCCGCCTCTCGCTTCCACACGGAGGCGGCGCCAGGGGGCTCATTTCCCCGTCCGCCCCCCGGCCCGCCGAGGTTTCCCGCCCACCCGTCCATGGTGGCATGCCCCTGGCCAGCGGGTGGAAGCGCGCAGAACTTGAGGGCATCCAGGAGGATTGGTGGACACCGCCGCTCGCAAGCCCGACTCGCCGTTCACGCGTCCCCGGCCGGGACGCCCGCCCCCGGAGTCCGTATGAAGATGCCCGAGGTCCTGGAGCATCTTCCCGGGGTCGGCCCCTTCATCGGTCGCATGTCGGCGGGACCTGAAGGCCCCCCGCCACGGCGGGAGCCCACCCTCACGCTGGCGAACCTCGACGCGATGAAGCTGCCCGCCACGGAGCGACAGCTCGGCGACGGGCGGACGCTCGTCGTCCGTCACCCCGAGCCCCACCCGCCCCGGGGACCAGGTCTCACGGTGATGACCTTCAACATCCTGCTGGGTGGACTGCGTCGGGAGGCCCTGCTCGCGTACTTCGACGAGCTGGAGGCCGAGGGCCGGATGCCGGACGTGCTGGGGCTCCAGGAGGCCAACGTCCCCATCTCCGTCCTCCTGTCGTCGCGCTACGGCTTCCACCTGGCCTACTTCGGCCACGACGGCGGCCCTGGCGCCCGGCTCATCAACGGCAAGGCCTTCCTCTCGCGGCATCCGCTGGTCGACGCCGCGCACTTCACCTACGTCATCTCCGACGCCGAGCGCGCCGAGGCCATCCGCCGTCGCGACGGCGATGTCTGCGAGCTGCCCGAGGACCGCGGCGCGCTCTACGTCCGGTTGGACGTGGGCGGGGTACCGGTGGTGCTCTACAACCTGCACCACACGCTCGGGGACTCGGGCATGAACGCGCAGAACCTGCGGCAGCTCAACCTCCTGCTGCATCACCGGGAGGTCCCTCACGCCGTCGTCCTGGGTGACTTCAACGCGAACACCGCCATCAAACGTGGCGGCTCGTGGCTCATGGCCCACCTGAAGACGTATGACGACACGGACACCGTGGAGGAGTACGCGGTGCGCTATGGGGACCCTCACGCGAGCGTGGGGGACCGGGGCGTGGGCAACATCGCCGACCCACGCCTGCGCCACGAGCTGCACGTGCTGGAGCAGGGGCTCCCGGAGACCCTCGCCCACGCGACCGTGGCGAACGTGCGCCTGGCGAAGGACACGGTGATGTCGCCGAAGCAGGCGTGCGCGGAGCTGCGCTCGGGGCACATCCAGCGTGGCAGCGAGCACTGGCTGCGGCTCCAGGACATCGCCGACTGCGCCACCCTCACCTCGCTGCCGGACGAGCACGGCGTCGTGCCCGCGACGGGGAAGCGGTTCGACAACCTCTACGCGAGCCCCGAGCTGGAGCCCGTCCTCTTCGAGGTGGACCGCAGCACCGAGTCCTCGGACCACCAGCCCGTCATCGCGCACTACCGGCCCCGGCCCGTCCGGGCGAAGGACGGCGCCCCACCCCACCGGCCCGGGAACCCCACGTGAGGTCGAGGCGCCGCGGGCGGCTGCCCGTCAGAGGAGCACGAAGTCCACGCTCTTGAATCCCCGCGTGCGCGCGCAGACCTCGTAGCCCTCGTGCGCGCCCTCGTCGTTGGTGTTCGCCTCGATGGTCTGGAAGGTCTCCTCGTCGACCTCCGTGACGATGCCCGCGTGGGACCAGTCCCTGGGGGTCCGCCGTCGCAGGAAGAGGCTGCCCGGGTGGATGCGCGCGCGGTCCGCCGGAGCGGAGAGCGTGGACAGGAAGCCCCCTCGCGCACGAGCATTGGCGGCGAGCAGGTCGCACGAGTACGTGCGGTCCACGGCGACGGCGCTCCCCACGGCGCGCGCGGCCTGGTGCAGACAGAACGTCGCGAAGCCCGCGGCCCAGCTCCACGACGCGCCCTCGTGGCCATCCAGATACAAGCGCACCCAGGGGCCGCGATTGCGTCCCCCCACCTCGCGAGGACGCTGCGTCAGGTGCCGCGCCGCGCAGGCCACCACCAGTGCGCCCAGCGACCGGCCCTCCACCGGCAGCGGCGCCACCGCGGCGCGCATCGGAGCCACCAACCGGTCGAAGGTGTTCGCGTCGGCGACGCCGGAGACGGCGAGGCCCGCCCGCGACTGGAAGCGCTTCAGCGCCGCCTCCGTCGCGGGGCCGAATTCGCCGTCGATGGCCACCGCGAAGCCATTCAACGTGAGCCATTCCTGGATGCGCCGCACACCGGAGGCCACCTCACCCCGGCGATACACCTTGTCCAGCACGAGCTCGCTCATGGGCCAGCCCCCCGCCGGCCTCGGGGGAGGCCGTGGCGCGCATCCTGACAGGCCCACGGGCCTGGAGGCCAGACGGCCCCGACCTCGCGTCAATGGGAGGCGTCGCCCGGCGCCCCCGAGGGCTGCTGCTCATGGGGCCGCGCCTCCGGCGGTGGCGGCGGTGGTGGGACCTCCTGCCGCCCCGAGCCTCCCGCCCCTTCCTTGAAGCCCTCCGACGCCTCGTGGGCGGCTCCACGCACCTGGTCCGCCGACTCCTTCGCGCCCTCCTTCAAGTCCTTCGCCGCCTTCCCCACCTGGCGTCCCGCCTCGCGGGAATTTTCCTTGAAGGACTGCTCGTGTCTCTCATTGCAGCCCGCGAGGACCATGAGTCCCAACCCCAGCAACGCGGGCCACCTCCAGGCCTTTCCACTCATTGCACGCCTCCCGTGTCGTGAGCACCGTGGAACGTCCGGGAGCAAAGCTAGTCATCGGGGCAAGGGCGGGCGAAGCGGCGGGCGAGCGCTCCGAGGCACGAGGCGGCCCCATCCACCAGGCCGTGGCCCGCCGCGGCGGAGACATGCGACTGGAGTTCGGGAAGAGGACGGCCCTAGGCTGTCTGTCCATGGACGTCATCATCGAGAACGGACTCGTATTCGATGGTCAGGGCAACGCCCCGCGGCAACGTCACGTGGGCATCCAGGGTGGCACCATCGCCACGCTCTCCGAGGCGCCCATCCCCCGGGCGCCACACACGCGGGTCATCGACGCGCGGGGGCACTGGGTGACCCCCGGCTTCATCGACCTGCACACCCACTACGACGCGGAGGTGGAGCTGGCCCCGTCGCTGTCCGAGTCGGTGCGCCATGGCGTCACCACGGTGGTGATGGGCAGTTGCTCGCTGAGCCTGGCGGTGGGCACGCCCGAGGACCTGGCGGACATGTTCTGCCGGGTGGAGGCGATCCCCTACGCCACGGTGCGCTCGCTGCTGGAGGAGCGCAAGACGTGGGACACGCTGGGCGGCTACCTGGAGCACCTGGGCCAGTTGCCGCTGGGGCCGAACGTCGCGTCGTTCCTGGGCCACTCCGCGCTGCGCGCCCACACCCTGGGCCTGCGCCGGAGCCTGGAGCCGGGCGTGACGCCCACGAAGGACGAGCTGCGGCGGCTGGAGTCGCTGGTGAGCGAGGGGCTCGACCTGGGCTACCTGGGCCTGTCCATCATGACGCTCAAGTGGGACAAGATGGGCGGCGACCGGGACATCCGCAGCCGCCCCCTGCCCTCCACGTACGCGCGGTGGAGCGAGTACCGCCGGCTCACGCGGCTGCTGCGCGAGCGCGGGCGCATCTTCCAGGGCGTGCCCAACATCAGCACCAAGGTGAACGTGCTGCTGTTCCTGCTGGAGAGCATGGGCCTGTGGCGCAAGACGCTGAAGACCACGGTCATCTCCATGATGGACCCGCGCGCCAGCCGGGGCATCCACCGGCTCATCGGCGTGTTGTCGCAGGTGGCCAACCGGCTGTTCGGCGCCGACTTCCGCTGGCAGGCCCTGCCCGAGGTGTTCGACCTGTGGGCGGACGGCATCGACCTGGTCGTCTTCGAGGAGTTCGGCGCGGGGGCCGCGGCGCTCCATCTGCAGGACGCGGCGAAGCGCGCCGACCTCCTCAACGACACCGCCTACCGCACGCGCTTCCGCGGCCAGTGGACGAACAAGTTCCTGCCCCGGGCCTTCCACCGCGACTTCAACGAGTCGCGCATCCTCCTGTGTCCGGACGCGAGCGTGGTGGGCAAGTCCTTCGCGCAGGTGGCGAAGGAGCAGGGCCGCGACGCGGTGGACGTGTTCCTGGACCTGGTGGCCCGGCACGGCGACGCCCTGCGCTGGTACACCGTGATGGCCAATGATCGACTCGGGGAGCTGGAGCGCATCTGCAAGCACCCCGACGTCCTCATGGGCTTCTCGGACGCGGGCGCGCACCTGCGCAACATGGCCCACTACAACTTCCCGCTGCGCCTGCTGCGGCTGGTGCGGGAGGCGGAGAAGCGCGGCGCGCCGTTCATGACGGTCGAGCGCGCCGTCCACCGGCTCACCGGGGAGATTGGCGCGTGGCTCGGCCTGGACGCGGGTGTCGTCGCCGAGGGGCGCCGCGCCGACCTGGTGGTCGTCAACCCCGAGGGCCTGGACGAGAAGCTCGATGAAATCGCCGAGGCCCCCATGGAGAACTTCGGCGGCTTCGTGCGGCTGGTGCGCCGCAACGACGCGGCGGTGAAGAGCGTGCTCATCGCCGGACGCGAGGCCGTCAGCGAGGGCGCCGTCTCCCCCGCGCTCGGGCGCGAACGCGGCTTCGGCAGCGTGCTCCGCGCCCAGGCCTGACCCACGCCACACAGGTGACCCCCGGTGTGTCCCCGCCCTCGGTGCCCCGACACGGGCCCGGGCGGGACACCCTCCCTTCGTGCAGGGTCCATCTCGCCTCCCCGCCCCCCGCAGGGTCATGACTCACGCCGTCACGTCCGCTCCGCGATGCATCATCGCCGGCCCGATTTGTCCCCTCTGGGTGGATTGGCTTATGACTCTGGGTTGCAGTTCTGACTCCGCAACTGGGACGCGGGGTGACGGGGAGGGTCCAGCGGATGGTGGCCGGGCTGGATGCGCCAAGGTGGTCTCGACGCGTGCGCCGCGCGTTGCGCCCCCGTATGTGGCATCTGCTGCCATTGCTGGTGCTGCCGGCCCTGCTCATCGCGCGCTCGGGCCCGCTGCCGGGGCGCCGCTCCGCGCTGCTGTGGCTCACCGACGCGCCCACGCGCCCCCTCGAGGCGCGCGTCTCCGTGCCGGAGGCGGACGTGCACCGCCCCTACGTGCGTCCGCGCGTGGAGCGGCCCTCCGTCGCCGTGCCGCTGCGGGAGCTGGCGCGGCTGGAGGACCAGGGAGACCGGGCCGGCATCGCCGCGTCGTACCTCCTGCACGGTGACCCCCAGCAGGCGCTGGCCCACCTGGGCCAGGCCCCGGCGTCGCGGGACCGGGACAACGACCACGCCGTCGCCACGTTCCTGCTCGCTCGGCAGGACGACGCGCTCTCCGAGCTGGACGTGCTGCTGGAGCAGGCGCCGCGCCATCCCCAGGCCTTGTGGAACCGGGCGCTCGTGCTGAGGGAGATGGGGTTGTCCCTGCTGTCCGCGTCGGTCTTCGACGAGGTCGCCGCGCTGGGGGAGCCCGGCTGGGGCGCGGAGGCCCGGGAGCAGGCCACCACGTTGCGCGCGACGGTGAACGACCGGGCGGCGGGTTGGCGGCGCACCCAGGCGGCGCTCACGCGGCTCGCTACCGACGCGGACGCGCCCATCTCCCTGGAGGACGCGCGCCGCCACCCCGGCACGGCGCGAGCCCTGTTCTACGAGGCGGTGCGCATCGCCCCCACGTCCGCGCGCGTGCTGGCGCTCCTGCCCCTCGCGGCGTACCTGGACCAGGTCCATGGGAGCACCGCCCTCACCGAGCACGTGCGCCGGGTGGCCGCCCGCGACTTCCAGAAACGCGCGCCCCTGGCGGCCGACTACACACGTGCCCTGCAACACCCCGCCGACATGCCCGCGACGCTCCTCCAGCGGCTGCGGGCCTCCGGAGAGGACGACCTGCTGGTCGGGGCCCTGCTGCTGCCGCCGGGCGGGCGGGGCACGGCCACGGAGCTGGAGGCGTTGGCGCAGCGGTGGAACGACCCGTGGGTCGGCGTGCTGGTCCAGGACGAGCTCGCGCGGCAGGACGACCTCGCCGGCGAGTCCTGGCGCGCGGGGCAGCGGCTGCAGGGCGCGCTCGAGCTGTGCCGAGAGAAGCAACTGCGTCCGCGCTGCGCGGACCTCTTGCGCAAGATGAGTCACCGCGCCACCGCGTCCAACCGGCTGGCGGAGGCGGAGGAGACGGCTCGCGCGTCCTGGCGCGAGGCCCAGGCGGTGGGTGAATGGGAGCTGGAGTCCGCCGCGCTCCGCGCGCTCGCGCAGGCCGCCCGCTTCCAGTTCCGCGTCGCGTCCTCGCGCGCGTACCTGCTCGAATACCTCGCGCGGGCCCCGGACGACTGCGCGGTGAGGAACTACGTCTACCGCAACATGGCGGCGCTGGAGATGATGCAACTGCGCCCGCGGGCGGCGCGCAAGGCGCTGGACCAGGCCCAGGCGTGCGGCGCGCAGGTCGGACTGGTGGGGGCGTGGACGCTCGCGGACCTGGCGCGGTTGGACCCCCGCCCCACGGACGCCGGGCAGGTGCGGAGCGAGGTGGCGCGTTCGCGCGCGGACCGCGAGACACCCGGGCGGCGCGTGCTCACGACCCTCATCGAGGCGCGCATCGAGCTGGCGCGTGACCGGGCCGCCGGCAACGCCCTCCTGCGCAAGACCATCGCGGAGGCCGAGCCGCTGCTGCGCACGGACGCCGACGCACGGGACGCCCGCGCGGTGGCCTACCAGACGATGGCGGTGAGCGCGGGCGAGGCGGGGGCCTTCTCCGAGGTGCCCGACGTGGTCGCCGAGCAGCTCGGCGTCCACCGTCCGGGCCGGTGTGCCCTCGTCGCGGCGATGGAGGCCGAGCGCACCGTGGTGGTGGCGCTGGGCCGGTCGGGCGAGGTGCTCGGGCACCATGACGCCAGTCGCAAGGAGCCGCTGGGGGATGACCTGTCGGGCCTGGTCCCGGCGCCCCTGCTCGCGCTGCTGCGAAGCTGTCCCCAGGTGGAGGTGCTCGCGGCCCCGCCGCTCGACAGCCGCGCGGGACTGCTGCCGGCGGAGATGGCGTGGAGCTACCGCGTGGGCTCGACGGTCTCCGCGTCCGCGACCCCGACGACGCCCGTCCCGCCCATGCACCTCATGGTGGCCAACGTGGAGACGCCGTCGTCGCTCGGCCTGGCGAGGCTGTCGTCGTGGGAGTCCACGCCCGCGCCCATCGGCCGTTCGCTCGAGCTGGCCGGGGCGCAGGCCACGCCCTCGCGCGTGCTGGAGGCCATGGCGCAGGCGACCGACATCGAGTTCCACGCGCATGGCGTGGTGGACCGCAGCCTGTCGGAGGCGCCGGTCATCGCGCTCGCGCCGGAGTACGACGGCCGCTATGCGCTGACGTCGGAGGCGCTGCGGCAGGTGAAGCTCAAGGGCTCACCGGTGGTGCTGCTCGGGGCGTGCAGCGCGGCGCGGCTGCCGCCCCTGCTCCACCAGACGTCGTCGCTCCCGCAGGCGTTCATCGGCGCGGGGGCGCGCGCGGTGTTCGCCGCGACGGTGGACATCCCGGACTCGGCGGGTCGCTTCTTCCAGGGCGTGCGCGAGCGCATCCACGCGGGCGCCGCGCCGGCGGTGGCGTTGCGCGCCGAGCGCCTGCGGTGGCTGCGCGAGGTGCGCGGCGCGCCGTGGGTGACCCGCGTCCTGTTGTATGAGTAGCGGCGCCAGGCTCCCGGCGAGGGAACCTGGGTGATGCCGAGTCGCGCCGTGCCGAAGGCACGGGTAGAGGGGGAGGTGGACATGCACCCGGAGCAACCGCTGTCCGTCTACAGCCTGCACTTCGACCATGGGGGGTCGGACGACGGCTCGATTCCGTTGTGGTGTCCCGTCACGCAGACACGACTGGGCGAGCGGCCGGAGTGGATCCGCGACCACCGCTCCGAACCCGTGGCCTACGTCCGGGGCTCCCGTCCCAGCGTGGCCGTGACGCTCCTGGCCCACCACTTCGTCCCCGCGTCCTTCGACCTGAGCGCCTTCGGCCCCTCCTTGTCCCCGGGCCTGGGCGCCAGCACGTCCATCCGCTGGGTGGGCCCTCATCCGGTGACGTTGGAGCGCATGGCGGGCTGGACCACGCTGGAGGTCCCCCTCGCCTTCAACCGGCCGCTGCCCAACCAGATCGGCGCACACGCCCTGGACCTCCAATGGGTCGCGGAGTGGACGGACGCGGAGGGGACACCCCGGAGGCTGTTCCTCGGTGGCAGCCGGCACGAGCTGTTCACCACGGGCGCGCCCATGCGCCAGGCCGGACACGGCGGGCCCCCCTCGGGCGCCTATGCGCCCCTGGTGCGGTGGTCATCCCGGTGGTGCGCGGGTCTGGAGTCCCGGAAGGACCTCTGTGACGCCATCCTTCGCGGGCTGCCGGAGACGGGCCTGCGCTACGGCGTCCCCGCGTGGACGGTGCGACACATGCTGGTGGCGGGCGGTGGCATGTGTGGCGGCTGGTATCAGCTCTTCCAACAACTGGCCGACTGCCAGGGCGTCCGGTTGGAGGGGCGCACGCTGCACCTGGTGCCCGCGGACGACCCCCGCACGGACGAGGTCCGCTGGGAGGCCATGGTGGCCGTGGCCCCGGGCATCAACCAGGTCGAGCCCAGTCGACACATCCGCATGCAGGGCCGCTTCAACGACTGCGCGCGCTACCCGTTCACGCCCGAGGAGCCCGTGGAACTGCTGAGCCGTCACGCCGCGCGCTACTGCTTCATGGCCGGGTGGGAGGACGGCCATTGCCTCAACTTCCTGGAGGACGGTGGCCGGCTGTACCTCTACGACGCGTGCTTCCAGACGCAGGCCGTGGAGCTGGACATGCCGCTGCCCCCGGAGGACGGCAGGCCCGTCCGGCTCGGTCGGGGCGCGTCGTTCCGCGAGCGATACCTCCACCCGACGCTGCCCTTCCTCATGGGCACGCTGCGCGCGAATGGAAGGCTGTGGGAGGTGGACCTGGAGCGCGGTGAGTTCGGCATCACCGTCCGGACGGAGCAGGTCCCGGAGCTCGACATCCTGTGGACACGCTAGGAGTTGCCATGCCGACGACACGCGAACAGCTCAGGCGGATGGTGGCGGAGGGCAAGGCCCCGTCCGGAGGCTTCGGCTGGGGCGAGCTGATGGAAGCGCTGGAGCAGATGGAGCAGGCACCCGACACGCTGGAGGCCGAGGACGCCGACATGCTGGTGGGCTTGCTGGCCCAACGCGGCCGCGTCCCACTGCGCGGTCAGCCCCCCGTCCCCCACTCCATGCCCCCCGAGGAGCTGGTCCAATACCGCGCGTTGAAGATCCTCCAGCAAGCCGGCCGGCTCGACGCCGCGAGGACGTCGCTGGAGCGACTGGCGCGGGAGCCCGTGGCCCCCGCGCTCCGGGACCTCGCGCGGCGGCTGCTCACTCGAGGCGCCCCCGAGGAGGAGGCGTAGGCTCACGCGACGCACTCCCGGGCGCCCATTCCACGTTCGGCCCGGAGGCGCGGAAGGCCTCGAAGCCGAAGCCAGCCCCCCCTTCCGGCGACCGATGCGAGCACCACCAGCCGACGGGCAACAGCACCATCTCCCCGGGCTCCAGCACCACCTCCAGCGCCGGAACGTCTCGGGGCACGTCGGAGGCCCCGAGCACCCGGTGCAGCGCGAACGCGGGGACGAGCCGCAGCTCGCGGCGACCCCGCACCTGGCACAGCAGCACGTTGCGCCGCACCGGCGCCAACGCGCTCACCGCCCCCGCGTCCTCCCACCACGGGCGCGGCGCCACACCCGCGTCCACGAGCGTCTCGGGAGGAACGACCCACTCCCGCCAGAGGGAGTCCTCGACGCGCCCCTCCCGAATCAGCACCCCGAGCCGCGCCCAGGCCTCCGCCCCAGGCGGCCGCGCGGAGCCACGCATCACCACGGGACGGTTCTGGAAGTAGTAGCGCTCGAAGAAGACGGACGGCGCGAGGACGTCGTGCCGCTCGACGCGGTCATGCCCGGGGGTCTGCCGGTGCATCTCGCCGTACAGGTCCAGCAGCCCCTCCAGCTTGCGCTGCATGGCGACCGCGCGCGCCGCGCCCTGGAAGCAGGGGTCCGCCAGCTCGGCGTTCACGGCGTCGTTCGCGACGGACGGCGCCACGCCCGCGCGCGCCAGGACGGCCACCAGGTCCTCGGTCTCCGCGCCGCGCAGCAGGTTCTCCACCACCCATCGTCGCCACTCGGGCGCCAGCGCCGCTCCCGTCATCGCGCCACCTTCTCGGGCCTGGGGCCCATCCAATAGTTCCGCCACTGCGTGTTGGGCTCGGGCCTGTCGAAGTTCACGAACGTCACCGACACGCTCAGGTCCAGCGCGCGCACCGCGTGCCACCAACCCACCGGAATCAGCAGCGCGTCTCCGGGCCCCACCACGCACGAGCGCAGCGCGACGCGCGCGAAGTCCGGGTGCCGTCGCGAATCCGGCGCGCGGATGTCCACCGCGCTGTACAGCCCCCGGTCGTTGTAGAGCCAGGGCGTCTCCCACGACGGCGCCAGCCAGAAGCGCTTGCGCCCCAGCACCTGGCAGAAGAAGACGTTGAGGTGGTCGTGGTGGAGGTTGGACAACGTCCCCGCCGGACCGAACCACAGGTGGACGCTGTCCGGCACGTGCACGTCCGGATGGATGTAGCCACGCGGCGGACGCACGTCCTCCAGCAACGGTCGGAACGCCTCGCGCAGCAACAGGCTGTTGCGGGCCACGACGTACAGGTCGTCCGACTCGCCCTCCGCGAGCATCCGCGCCACCAGCTCCCGCAGGGGCAGCGTCCGCCGGAGGCGCTCCGCGTGGAAGTCCGGGTCCGGCTCCGCGTCGCGGCCCGCCATCACCTCCACCTGCTCGTCCCCGAAGCGCGACACCAGCCACTCGGGCGTCCATCGCGTCAGCGCGGGCCAGTCATCCAACAGCCCCTCGACGATGACGGGGCGGTTGCGCAGGTAGTACTCCTCGAAGAACCCCTCCGGAGACAGCCCCCGCCGGCGCTCCACCTCCGCCGGCTCCGCGTCCTGCCCCTGTGACGCCAGCGCCGACCGCGCTTCCAGCAGCGACTCCACCTCCCACCGCCGGCCCGCCTCCCGCCGGGCGTGGCACACCGCGGGATGGGCGGAGATGGCCCGCACGGAGGCCCTCGCCCGGGCCCCGTCCACCCCGGTTGCCTCCAGCAACCCGACCAGGATGTCGGCCTCCACCCCACCTGACAGGTTCTCCGCGACCCATGCGCGCAGCGAAGGCGGGAGTTCCAGGAATGTGTCAGGAGTCATGACTCGCAGGGTGCGATATACCGCCCGGGAAGACCACCACGCCGCACTGGGGACCGCATGACGAAGCCACAGGATCCCACTCCCAAGATCGTCCCGAATCCACCGCCGAACCCGGCCACGCGGCAGGCCCCTCGCATCGTCCCGAACCCCGGTGGTCAGTCGACACCCAGCGTCGAGCGCACCGTGCCGACGGAGCCGCCCACGACGCCGCCACTGGAAAAGTGAAGCAGGCCGTCGACCGGTTCATCGCAGCTTCCACCACGCGTTGCCTTCAGGGGTGGCGAACTCCTGGAAGGTGATGGACACGCTGACGTCGAGCGCGTGGACCCAGTGCCACCACCCCGCGGGGATGAGCAGCATGTCCCCGGGACCGACGACGGTCTCCAGGACCTCCGCCTCACGGTACGCGGGAAAGCGGGCCAGGTCCGGGTGCTCCGCGTCGACCTGACTCCACACCTCCAGGTGGCTGTAGACGTGGTGGAGTTGGAACGAGGGGATGAGGCGGAAGCGCTTTCGCCCGTGGATTTGTCCGAAGAGGACGGTGCCCAGATCGTGGTGGAGTCGAGTCAGCGTCCCCGCGGGTCCCACCCAGAGCTTCACGGCGCCCGCGCGGTCGGTCTTGCGCAGGAGGCCCTCCGGGTAGCGCACGTGCTCCAGCAGCCCGCGCAGCTCTTCCCGCTCGAGGGCGAAGTTGCGAGCCGTCATGTAGAGGTCGTTGGTGGGCCCCGCCTCCTGGAGCCGGTGGAGGAACACGCCGAAGGGCATCACCTGCCGACAGGCATCCGGCTCCAGGTCGTGATCGGCGCGGGCCTCGCGCCCCGCCATGACCTCCACCTCGACCGCCCCGTGGGATTCGGCCAGGCGCGCCGGCGTCCAATGCGTCATGAGGGGCCAGTCGCGCATGAAGCCCTCGAGCACGACGGGCCGCTGCGTGAGGTAGTACTGCTCCATCACTTCCCGCGCGGGCATGTCCCGGTGCCGATCCAACACCCGTTGCCTGCCGGTCTGGCGAAGGAGCGCGACGCGGGTGTCCAGCAACGACAGGGCCTCCTCATGTGAGTTCGCGAGGCGCCGCGCCTCGCGCACGGGGAGTTGCCGCGTCGTGGCCTCCACCGCGTCACGGGCCCGGGCTTCGGGGAGGCCGGCCTCCACGAGCGTGTCGACGAGTCGGCGTGTCGCCACGCCTCGCACCACGTTCTCCGCCAGCCAGGCGCGCCACTCCGGGTCGAGGTCCGCCGCCACGTCCGCCATGCCCCCTCCGCTGCATGTGCCGAGATGAAGAGTCACGGCAATGTACAGGGCCGGCGCGCGCGCGGATATGTCGCGGAGATTTTGAATCTCCGCGACGCCGTTGCGTACATTGCACGTCCATCCACTCAAGGGGGTCCACCGCAATGCGCAACCAGTTCAGGTCGAAGGCTTTCGTCGTCATCGCATGTGTCCTGGGGGCGATGACCGCCAGTGCCCAGGAGGAGGACGAGGCCGCGTCGGTCAAGGTCGGCAAGGACGGCAGCGTCCGGGTGAGGTCACAGGGCAACACCGTCGAGACGCGCGGCGGTTCGACGCGCGTCCGCACGGGCGACGGCGTCAACGTCCAGGTCGGCGGCGCCGTGGCACATGACGATGACGACGACGAGCGGGACACGTCATCGCGGAGCAACGGGTCGCTCGAGCTGGTGGACTCCGACCGCACCGTGACGCACGACTGTGGTGACGGCGGCAAGGCGGAGATCGTCGGCTCCGGCAACAAGGTCACCCTGACGGGGGCCTGCGAGCACGTCGAGGTGACGGGCAGCGACAACAAGGTCACGGTCGATATCGCGCGGCGCATCGAGGCGACGGGCAGCGGCAACAGCATCACCTGGAAGCGTGGCCCGGAGAAGGGCAAGAAGCCGCGCATCAGCAACACCGGCAGCAACAACCGCATCGCCCAGGCGCGCTGAGCCGAGGCGTCACGAGGAGGCGGGGCGGGCAGGCATCCGCCTCGCCTCCTGTCGCGTCCGGGGGCGGCCGGGTGCCGCGCCTGTCCCTCCTCCGCGCGTCCCCTAGATTGTCGGCAGGAGGCTCGCGATGACCCCAGACCGCACCTCGCCCCGGCAGCGCTCTCCGCGCAAGGCGTGGACTCCAGGCGCCTTCGCCGCGCTCGCCCTGCTCGGGCTCCCGGCCAGCGTGCTCGCGCAGGACGAGGGCACCGCGCCCCAGGTCTCCTGCTTCGAGACCGTGAAGCAGGGCGGCCTCTCGGATGAGTACTCCGCCACGCAGTTGTGCCGCGGCGCCCGCTCCAACGCCCCCGCGAAGTGCTTCCTCCGCGTCCAGGAGGATGGCTCGCTGACGCAGGGGCAGGCGGTGCAGTTGTGCCAGTTCGCCACGGCCCAGGACAACCCCGCGTCGTGCTACCTCCAGGCGAAGAGCAAGAGCTTCAGCGACGACTCGCGGCTGATTCAACTGTGCCAGCCCCCGGTGACGCAGTTCCTGCGCTACTGCCCCGTCTACGTCCAGTAGCGACACGAACGACGGGGGGCGTTCCATTCCAGGTGACGGGTCAGACTCCGAGACGGGAGACAGTCCCTGCCCGGCCACGCGCCAGCTCGCGCGAGGATGAACCGGGATAGGGTGACGACATGACGGAGCAGCCATCGACCGAGGACGAGCTCCCCACCGCGAAGGAGCTGGAGCTGAGCGAGGCCCACGCGCCGCCAGCCCCCCGGGTGCTGCTGACGCCCGGGAACGAGCCGCTCGCCATGCTGGCCCGGCGTGGCTTCCAGGCGACCATCGCGCCCCTGGACCTCCCCTTCCCCGCCGACGTGGAGGGCGCCCGGGCCGAGCAGTTGATGGAGCGGCTGAGCCACTATGCCTTCCGACTGTTCCTGCGCGGCGCCATCCTCCGGCACGGCAGCTTCGCCCCCGCCGAGGCCACGCGTTACCTGGAGGAGCCCCAGGCGCGGGCCTTCGCGGAGGACCTCGTGTCGCTCGACCTCGCCGCGCGCGAGGACGGTGGTCGGTATCGACTGCTGCGCCCGGCGGCCAGCTTTGGTGGAACCCTGGAGTGGTACGTGGCGCGGGAGCTGCGCGGCCGGTTCGCGCTCGACGTCGCCGTGGGCGTGAAGTTCCACGCGCCGGACGTCGGCGGGGACCTGGACGTCGTGGCCACGGCGGAGGGCAAGCTCATCTACCTGGAGATGAAGTCGTCCCCGCCCAAGCACCTCGCCCCGGACGAGGTGGGCGCGTTCTTCCGGCGCGTCCGGGCGCTGCGTCCGCACCTGGCCATCTTCGTCATGGATACGGCGCTGCGCCTCTCCGACAAGGTGCTGCCCCTGCTCCAGGCGGAGCTGACGCTCCAGCCGCCCCCTCCTCCCCGGCGCGTGCTGCGCGACGTCTGGGCCCTGACGCCGCACCTCTACGTGGTCAACGCGCGGCAGGACCTGATGAGCAACATCGGCATCGCGCTCGCGGAGGGCTTCCGGGCGCTCGCTCCGGCGGGGCCCTAGCAACGCCACGCGGCCGGGGCAGCGAGCCCGGGGCGTGCTCCGCGCCCGCCTCGAGACTCATGACACCCGGGCATGGGGCGCTGGTGGGCGCCCTCTCCTGCCCGGGTGGAACGACGAACCTCAGTGCCGGGCGGCGCGGGCTTCCTTGCCCCGGGCGCGCGCGGCCTTGGCGAGCGCGTCCGCGCCCTGCTCGTCCCCGCGCATCCACTCCTTCATCGCCGGCACGACCTGCTTGCTCCACGTCTTGCCCGCGCGGACCTTCAGGAAGTCGTTCACCAGCACATCCACCATGGCGGAGAGCTGCTCGGTGAGGAACAGGCGCTCGGTGAGCTGATCATCCTCTTCCTCGCTCATCAGCGCCGGGAGCTTCGCCGCGCGGACGTCGAGGAACTCGGAGTCCAGCGTGGCCTCGTACTCCTTCTCCCCATGCGTGAAGCGCACGCGGGCCTGGGCCACCAGCAGTCCCCGGTCCAGCGCGTGCTTCACCTGCGTGGAGTACGGCGCGAGCGTGCCCTTGGCGCTCATCTCGGTGACGTCGCCCGCGACGCCTCGCAGGGTCACGCGGCCCATGAAGAGCACGTTGACGCCGGCCTTCTCGTACTCCACCAGCGCGTCACCGGACTCGGAGCGCCACAGCATCCACGTCAGGAACTCGCGGCCCAGGTAGGCCCGGCCTCGCAGCAGGGCCTCGCGGGCCTTGCCCTTCTCGACCTCGGCCTCGTCCTGCTTCTCCTCCGTCGCGCCGCCGTCCACGCCCACGTCGCCCCGGGCGAACGCCGCCTCGATACGGGCCTGCTCACGCTTCGACATGCGCCACCTCCCCCGCCGGCAGGTCCATTCCAATCAGCTCCGCGGTGGGCCCCAAGGCCCTCTCATCGATACCCGCCGTCTGCGCGATGGCGGCCGGCGTCAGCGCGACGAGCTTCAGCCCGAGCGCGTTCTCCAGCGCGATGAGGATCTCCTCCACCACCTTGCGCGACGCGGCCCAGACCTGGAGCTGCTGCGTGGTCTGGTTCCAGCTCACGTCCAGCACGTTGGTGCGCGGCGTGGCGCGGTTGCGCAGCATCTGCTTGATCTGCCCCTTGGCCTGGGACTTCTCGCCCCGGCTGGGCGGCCGGTCGTTCTCCGCCTCGAACTGGGTGGTCCACTTGGCCAGCTCCTGCTTCATCGCGGGCGCGGGGACCTTGAGCGTGTCGATGCGGAACGAGAACAGCGCGTACTCGCCATAGAACAGGCGGCTGACGGCGAAGTCGACGGCGTCCGCGTTCTCCAACTCGACGAAGCCCGCCGCGCGGTCGTCCTCGGATTTGCGGTCGATGGGCTCGAAGGCATGCGCCTTGAGGCCCCGCTGCAACCAGCGCTTGATGTCGGAGGGCGCATCCTTGGCGGGTTCGACCCGGAAGCGCGAGAAGGTGACGGCACCACGTAGGACAGGCATGGGGCGCGGCAGGATGGGGGGCGCGCGGTGCGCCGTCAAGGTACTCCGTGTGCTGACCTCGGCGCCCTCTTCCGTCCCTGACGGCGGGGAGTGCGATACGGTGCCAGTGCCACTGGAGAGCCTCTTCCGATGAAGCACCGCGCACCGAGCCCGCTCCTCGTCCTCCTCCTCTGGGCCTGCCTGCCCGTCACGGCCCTGGCGCAGGACGTCCCCGCCGCGACGCCGCCACCGGCGGCGATCCTCGAGCCTCCGCCGCTCGTGCCCGCGCCCGACGACGTGACGGACGCGCCCTTCTTCGCGCCCGAGGACGAGGACCCCGCCCTGGAGACCGCCGCCCCCGAGGTTCAGCAGGGCCCCACCCTCATCGACACGCCGACCCGCAGGCGCTGGCGGATGCCCACCCCCGCGCGGCTCGCCATCGAATCCGCGGCCGGCAGCCTGGCTTCGATGGGCGCCGGCATCCTGGGGTTGGTGCCGGGCGTCCTGTTGGCGGGAGACTGCGACGCGCTCCGAGGGAGTTCGTGTCGGGAGGCCTGGGTGACCGGGGCCGTGGGTCTGGCGGCCGGGGCGACGATGGGCGTCTATCTCTCCGGCACCCTCATGAAGGAGCGCGGCTCGCTCATGACCACGCTCCTGGGCGCCGTCGTCGGCACGGGCGCGGGCGTGCTGACGTTCGCCGCGCTCAACGAGTCGAACGACGGCCTGGCCATCATGGGCCTCCTCATCCTGCCGACGGCTGGCGCGGTGATGGGCTACGAGCTGGGCCTCGAGCCCCACCCCGCCGAAACGGAGTCCGCGCATCCCCGGCCCGAACCCTCCAGCCCGTCGGTGCGGCTGTTCCCGTCGGTGGGCGCGACGCCCCATGGCGGGGTCATGGGTGGCTTCGTCGGCAGCTTCTGGTGAGACGACGCGCGCGGCCGCGCGGGCCGCCGGGTCGGATACCGGACGACCGGGGCGACGCGCTCCCCGCACGCCTCCCAGACGGGCCATGACACCCGGGGCGCCCGGGCGTTAGCGTGCCCGGCGCCATGCGTCGCGCACTATCCCTTCCCCTCCTCCTGGCCTCGCTGCTGCTTCCCGGCTGCCTCCGTGCACGACGTCCGGAGGCGCCCACGGTGGGCACCGTCGCGGGGACCCTCTTCGCCACACTGGAGGCCGAGGGCGCGCTGGCGAGCGCCATCGTCCTGGACGCCCACACCGGCGAGCCCCTCTTCTCCCACCGCGAGCACGTCCGGCTGCTGCCCGCCTCGACGATGAAGGTGGTCTCCACCGCGTCGGTGCTCTCCGCGCTCGGGCCCGACTTCCGCTTCCAGACGCCCGTGTCGCTGGAGGGCTCGCTGCACGACGGGCTCTTCCTGGGGGACATCGTGGTCGAGTCCTCGGGGGATCCATCGCTCGGCTCGTGGCGGTTCCCGGAGACGGCGCTCGCCTGCGAGCAGGTCGCGGACGCCCTCCAGGCGCGGGGCATCCGCCAATGGCGGGGACAGGTCCGCGTGCGCGGCACGCCCGACGTGGACGCGGCGTTCGGCCCCGGCTGGGCCTGGGACGATGCCGCCTATGGCTACAGCGCCGCGCCCACCGCGTTCGTGTTCCGCGAGAACGTCGTGGACCTCGCGGTGTCCCGCGCGGAGGGGACGGATTGCGCCCTGGCCCCGACGCTCCAGCTCACGCCCGCCTTCGCGAACCTCCCCGCCCAGGTGAGCGTGGACATGAGCGCCGAGCGCGCCAACCTCTCCTGCACGCGGCAGCGCGGCGCGCCCGGCGTGCGCTGCGTGTGGCGCTCCCCCGCGAGCGCCTGTCCCCGCAGCGCGAGCGTGAGGCTGTCCGTGGACGAGCCCCAGGCCCTCTTCTCCGCCTGCGTGGAGGAGGCGCTCTTCCAGCGCGGCGTCCCGCGACTCCCCGGGACGCTCGAGGCCCCCGCGCCGCTGCTGCCGCCCCGCCCCGAGCCGCTGCTCACGCTCGTCAGCCCGCCGCTGTCCGCCCTGGTCAAGGCCACCAACAAGGAGTCCCTCAACCTCTACGCGGAGCGGCTGGGCATGCGCTTCGCGCGCGAGCGCCTGGGCGCCGAGGACTACACCGCGCTGCGCGCCGCGCTGGGCCAGGAGCTGACCCGACGCGGCATCCCCTCGAGGGACCTGCGCCCCGTCGATGGCAGCGGCCTGTCCCGCTACAACCTCGCCACCGCGCGGGGACTCGCCCGCGTCCTCTTCACCAGCCTGCGCGAACCCTATGGCGCCGCCCTCGTGGACAGCCTGCCCGTGGCGGGCGTCGACGGGACGCTGGCCACCCGGCCCGTGACTCCCGTCACCGCCGGCCACATCCGCGCGAAGACAGGCACGCTCTCCGGACAGAAGTGCTTCACCGGTGTCGTCGATCGACCGGGCGACGCGGAGCACCCGCGCGTCGTGTTCGCGCTCATGCTCGGCAACATGGACGACGGCACCGCCCTGCCCGCCAACGAGGCCTTCGACCGCTTCGCCGCCGCCCTGGTCGAGCTGCCCTTGCGCTGACACCCAGAGCAGGGCGCCTCGGATTCCCGGCAAGGCCTCCGCGCATGACGCCTGGCGGCAACCCGGCGGAACACGCGGGCCCCCGTGACATTCCCTCGTCACGAAGGTGCTGCGCGTCCGTGGGGACGTGGCAGGCTGTGCCCCGCTTTTCCGTCCCCCCGAGGTGAACATGAAGCTGAGAACCGCATTGGTCGCGGCGGCCCTGGTGATGCCCATGGCGGCCCCGGCCGCTGGCAAGGGCGCCGCGAAGCCCCCCGTCACGGAGAAGAAGGAAGTCGTCGACGCCTACCACGGGACGGACGTGAAGGACCCGTACCAGTGGCTGGAGGACTCCACCGACCCGAAGGTGAAGCAGTGGAACGACGCGCAGAACCAGTACACGCGCGCGCTGCTCGACAAGCTCCCCGGCCGCGAGGCCATCCGCCAGCGCGTCACGGAGCTGCTGACGTGGAAGTCCCCTGCCTACTTCAAGCTGATGGAGGCCGGGGGCACGCTCATCGCCATGAAGAGCCAGCCGCCGCGCCAGCAGCCGTTCCTGGTGGTGCTCGGCTCGGTGGACGACACCTCCACGGAGCGCGTGCTCCTGGACCCCATGGTGGTGGACCCGTCCGGGAAGACGACCGTCGACTTCTACGAGATGACCCGCGACGGGAAGAAGATCGCCATCTCCCTGTCGAAGGGCGGCACGGAGAGCGGCGACGTCTCCGTCTATGACGTGGCCACCGGAAAGCCGCTGGCGAGCGACGTGGTCCCCCGCGTCAACGGCGGCACCGCGGGCGGCGGCCTGGCCTGGAATGGGGACGGCACGGGCTTCTTCTACACGCGCTATCCGCGCGGCGAGGAGCGCCCGGCCGAGGACCGTGACTTCTACCAGCAGGTGTACTTCCACAAGCTGGGCACGCCCACCGAGCAGGACACGTACGAGCTGGGCAAGGACTTCCCGCGCATCGCCATGACGGCGCTGGAGACCTCCCCGGACGGCAAGTACACCACCGCGCAGGTCGCCAACGGCGACGGCGGCGAGTTCATGCTGTTCCTCCACGGCCCGGACGGGAAGTGGACGCAGGTGACGAAGTTCGCGGACAAGGTCATCGGCACGAGCTTCGGCCATGACGGCGCGCTCTACCTGCTCAGCCGCAACGAGGCGCCGCTGGGCAAGGTGCTGCGGCTGCCGCTCGCCACGCCCACGCTGGACAAGGCCACGGTCCTCGTCCCGGAGGGCAAGGCCAGCATCCAGGGCTTCTACCCGGCCAAGACGCGGCTGTACCTGAGCGAGCAGCTCGGCGGACCGTCCCAGGTGCGCATGGTCGACCTGCAGGGCAAGGAGCTGGGTGTGCTCCCCACGCCGCCGGTGTCGTCGGTGGGTGGACTGGTGAGCGCCGGGAACGGGGACGACGTGCTGTTCACCAACGTCAGCTTCGTGCAGCCCCAGGCCTGGTACCGCTACTCGGCGCAGGACGGCAAGGTGGCGAAGACGGCGCTGGCGCGCACGTCGCCGCTGGACGTGAGCGACGTGGAGGTCCTCCGCGTGGAGGCCACGTCGAAGGACGGCACCAAGGTCCCGCTCACCATCCTCCGGAAGAAGGGCACGAAGCTCAACGGCAACAACCCCGCGCTGCTCACCGGCTACGGCGGCTTCAACATCTCCATCTCCCCGGGCTTCAACGCGCTCGCGGGCTTCTGGCTCGAGCAGGGCGGCGTCTTCGCGGTGGCCAACCTGCGCGGCGGCTCCGAGTTCGGCGAGAAGTGGCATGCCGAGGGTTCGCTCACGAAGAAGCAGAACGTGTTCGACGACTTCTACGCGTGCGCGAAGCTGCTGGTGGACCAGAAGTACACGCGCCCGAGCAAGCTGGCCATCCAGGGCGGCAGCAACGGCGGCCTGCTCATGGGCGCCGTCGTCACGCAGCACCCGGAGATGTACGGCACCGTGGTGGCCCGCGTCGGCCTCTACGACATGCTCCGCTCCGAGCGCACGTCCAACGGCCAGTTCAACGTCACCGAGTACGGCTCGGTGAAGGACGCGGAGCAGTTCAAGGCGCTGCTGGGCTACTCGCCGCTGCACAACGTGAAGGACGGCGCGAAGTACCCCTCCATCCTCTTCACCTCCGGCGCCAACGACCCGCGCGTGGACCCGTTCCACTCGCGGAAGATGGTGGGCCGCCTGCAGGGCGCCAACGCGTCGAAGAACCCCATCGTCCTGCGCGCGGACGCGGAGACCGGCCACGGCTCCGGCACCCCGCTCAGCGCCCGCATCGAGGAGGAGGTCGACGTGTACTCGTTCGTCTTCAACCAGCTCGGCATGAAGTACCTGCCGCCGGCGAAGAAGGTCCCCGCGCCCCCGACGAAGTGACCTCGCCCCACGTCGCGTGAGGCCACGAGGCCCGCCGGTGCCTGGAGCCCCTCCAGGACCGCGCGGGCCTCGCTGTCTCCGGGCAACGCACCCCAGGCCCGGGCGCTGGAGCCGGGAAGCGCGCGATGCCACCATGCGCCGCATGGCCGCTCCCCTGCTCGACGCGCTCGTCACCCCCGCCGCCCTCGTGGACCTGGACCGCGTGGAGGCCAACCTCCGCCGCGTGGCCGCGTACACCCGCGAGCACGGGCTGCGCTGGCGCCCCCATACGAAGACACACAAGACGGCGGAGCTGACCGCGCTCCAGCTCGCCGCGGGAGCGGTGGGCGCCACCGTCGCCACGCCTCGCGAGGCCGAGGTCATGGCCACCGTCGCGGACGACGTCCTGCTCGCCTATCCCCCCGTGGGCGCGGGCCGGCTCGCGCGCCTCATGGCCCTGCCCACCGCGACGCGGCTCACCGTCGCGCTCGACTCGCGCGAGGCGCTCGACGGCCTGGGGCGCGCCGCGCGTGACGCCGGGCGCAGCGTGGGCGTGCTGGTGGAGCTGGACATGGGCATGCGGCGCGTGGGCGCGCAGTCACCGGAGGAGGCCGTCGCGCTCGCCCGGGCCGCCGCCACCACGGGGGGCGTGACGTACCGCGGGGTCATCTTCTATCCGGGCCACCTGCGCTCGCCGGTCCCCGAGCAGGGCGCGTCGCTGGTGGAGCAGACCGCGCGGCTCCGCGCCTTCGTGGACGCGCTCGCCGCGGAGGGGCTGCGCCCGGACGTCGTGAGCGGCGGCTCGACCCCCACGCTGTGGCGCTCCCACGAGGTGGGCGGCCTCACGGAGATCCGCCCGGGCATCAACGTGCTCAACGACCGGAACACCGCCGCGCTCGGGGCCTGTGACTGGAGCGAGTGCGCCTTCAGCGTGCTGGCCACGGTGGTGAGCACGGCGGTGCCCGGACAGGTGGTCATCGACGCGGGCTCCAAGGCCCTGGCCAAGGAGGAGGGCCTCGCCATGGCGGGAGGCTACGGCGCGCTCCTGGACCGACCCGACGTCCTCGTCCGGGGGCTCTCCGAGGAGCACGGGCTCGTCGACGTGTCCGCGACGACGTGGCGTCCGCGCGTGGGTGAGCGCGTGCGCGTCGTTCCCAATCACGTCTGCGCCGCCGTCAACCTGCACGAGCGGCTGCACGTCCTGCGCGGGGAGGCCGTGACGGCGACCTGGGCGGTGGCCGCGCGCGGCTGGTAGTCACGCCGCGAGCAGCCGCGCCAGCTCCCTCGACAGCATCGTCTCCAGCTCGCGGATGTTGCGGTAGACGATGCAGCGGTACGAGGCCACGTCGAAGCGCAGCTCGCGCACGTCGCGGACCAGGAGCAACGTGGGCCGGCCCCGCCCCCACGCATAGCCGACCTCCAGGTACACGTTGGGGTTGGCCAGCGACAGGTCCGCGATGACGACCTTCGCGCTGTCGATGCGCTCCTTGATGCGCTGGATGATGGGGCCGTCGAAGACCGCCTGGTCCACGCGCTCGCACAACAGCCCCGCCGCCTTCACGGGGCCGAGGATGCCGTAGTGGTACGTGTCCTCGAACTCCGGGCTGAAGGGCATGGCCACGAACGCGTGGGGCTTGGCCATGGACACCATGCCCGCGGAGGCCAGCGGCGGCGCCTGGACGAACGTGTTCATGCGCTGCACGCGAAAGCCCCCCTCGGGGAGCGCCTTCACGCCCGGCGTCCCGCCCAGCCCCTTCTCCAACGCCTTGCGCAGCCGCCCCGCGCGCCGCGCGTTCACCTCCACCACCGTGAACCGCTCCAGGCCCCGCGGGCCGATGCCGCGCTGGAACGCATCGACCAGTCCGCCCACGAACGCGAGCGCGGCCTCGTCCTCGTCGAGCCCGTAGTTGGGACCATGGAGCGTGCCGGCGACGTGCTTCACCCCGGGACGCGACTCGAGCACCTGGAGCGCGCGCACGGAGAACTGGCGGATCTCGTGGTAGCCGAAGTCCCCCAGCCGCACCGTGCCCAGGAAGAGCGCCAGCGGCGCGCCCAGGGCCCCATGGGTCTCCACGAAGCGCAGCTCGCCCGGCACCAGTTGGAGCGACTCCAGCCCCTTGTCCTCGGCCCCCAGCCTCGCCACCGCCTGCCCCGACGCGCCGTAGAGCTGCTGCGCGTACTTGAACAGCACGACGTCGGCGGCAATCGCCGTCACGTCGCCCACTTCCAACACCACGTCGAGGACCGAACTCATCGCCCCCGACTGTAGGTCCCCCGCCCCCAACGCCCCAACTCCACCCTGTTCCGTCCATTTCACAACGGGTGCGGGTGGACCCTCCTGGCTCTCACAATCAAGGGTATGGCCTGTTTGAAGGAATTCATTCGGGTTGTGCTATTGAAGTCATGCACACCCCGGAACACCTGGGAAACCCTCAGCCCCTCGGGGGGGACTGACCCGCCGTCCGCGACCGAGCGGGAAAAGTGAAGGAGAGACAGATGGCGAGCATCGGTATCGTCGGCGCCGGCACTGCCGGTCTGCATCTGGGATTGAAGCTGCTGGCGCAGAATGTTGCGGTGACGCTCTACGCGGAGCAGGACTTCGCGAAGGTGCGCGCCAGCCGGCTGCTGAACACGGTGACGCACCACTCGCCGACGCGCGAGCGTGAGCGCGAGCTGGGCGTGGACTTCTGGAGTTCGCCGGAGCTGGCGATGAACCGCTGCGCCATCCACGTGCATGGGCCGCAGTCCTTCAGCCTGACGGGGCGGCTGACCGAGCCGGGACTGTGCGTGGACTATCGCGTCTACCTGCCACGCCTCGCGGAGGAGTTCGTGGCGCGAGGGGGCCGGCTCGAGGTGGGGCCGGTGGATGGCGAGGTGCTGAAGACGCTGGCCGAGCGGCACACGCTCGTGGTGGTGGCCACGGGCCGCAGCGGCCTGACGGCGCGCTTCCCGCGCATCCCGGAGCTGTCGCCGCACACGAAGCCGCCCCGGCTGTTGTTCGCGGCCATCCTGGACGGCGTGCGCATGCCAGAGCCGGCGTGCATGCAGGCGAACCTGGTGCCGGGTCAGGGCGAGGTGTTCGAATCCCAGTTCATCACGCGGCAGGGCCGCGCGCCCAGCGTGCTCATCGAGGGGCTGCCGGGCAGTGAGCTGGCGATGCTGAGCACGCGCAAGCGCGACGACGACCCGGCGGCGTTCGACGCGCTGCTCCTGCACTTCCTGCAGCGCTTCGCGCCGTCGACCTACGAGCGCGTCGACCCCGCGGCGTTCCGCGTTCGCGGTCCGCTCGACTTCCTCCAGGGCGCGTTCACGCCCGTGGTGCGCCGCCCCTGGGCGGCGCTGGGCGAGGGGCGCTTCGTCATGGCGGTGGGCGACACCCACGTGACGAACGACCCGATCGCCGGTCAGGGTGCCAACGCGACCTCCGCCTCCGCCTTCTCGCTGGCCGCCTCCATCGTGGAGGCGCTGCGCGCCGAGCGTCCGTTCGACGAGTCCTTCTGCCGTGACGCGGAGGCGCGCATGTGGGCCGCGTCCGCGCCCGCCACGGACTGGACCAACGCGCTGCTCCAGCCGCCTCCGCCGCACGTCGCGGAGCTGCTGTTCGCCGGCAGCCGCGACCCCCACATCGCCGACGCCATCATCCGCGCGTTCATGATTCCCGAGCGCATCCTCTCCGCCTGCGCCTCGCCCGAGGCCTCGGCCAGCTTCATGGCCCAGGCCACCACGCCCGCCCCGGAGATGCTCGCCGGCAGCGGCGCGCATGCCTGGGAGGGCACCACCCCGCCTCGCGTCCACGCGCACTGAGGCGCGAACGAAGGAACGTCGGCCCGGTGGGGACCCGCGAAGCACGGGTCCCGCCGCCCGACATCCAGGGACGCCCTACCCGGCCTCGTGCCCGGCGACGGTGACGCTTCGGGAACATGCGGATGCCCCCGAGGCCCGGGCGCCGTCCCGCGGGCCGAAGACGCCTGAATCAGCCGCCGGGCGGGCGCGGCCTTCGGGCTATCCTCGCGCGCCATGCGATTCGCCATCATCGGTTCGGGTGGAGTGGGCGGCTATTACGGCGCGCGGCTGGTGCGCGCGGGACATGACGTCCGGTTCCTCGCCCGGGGCGCCCACCTGCGCGCGATGCGGGAGAAGGGCCTCACCGTCCTCGGCCCTGAAGGCGACTTCACCGTCGCCGTCCGCGCCGAGGAGGACGCCGCGCTGCTGGGGCCGGTCGACGTGGTGGTCCTGACCGTGAAGAACTACGACGTCGCGAGCGTGCTGCCCGCGGTGAAGGCGGTGACGACCGCGTCGGACATCCCCGCGCTCGGTGGCGCGAGCGCGGTCGTCCTCACGCTCCAGAACGGGGTGGACAGCCCCTCCGAGGTCGCCTCCACCGTGGGCGAGGCGGCCGTCATCGGCGGGACGACCTACATCTCCACCGCCATCAGCGAGCCGGGGGTCATCAAGCAGGCCGGGACCTTGAACCGCGTGGTGCTGGGCGAGGCCTTCGGCGACACGACCCGCGTCTCCTCTCGCGTCCAGGCGCTGCGCGACGTCCTCGCGGGCGCGGGCCTCGACGTCGAGGCGGTGGCGGACATCCGTGGACCGCTCTGGGAGAAGCTGGCGTTCCTCGCCTCCATGGCGGGGTTCTGTACCGCGGCGCGAACCTCGGTGGGCCCGCTGCGGGAGGGCCCGTTCTTCCGGGACGTGTTCCGTGAAGCCGCCGCGGAGGTGCTGCGCGTCGCCGCCGCGGAGGGCGTCACCACCACCATGCGCCCCGACGACGTGGTGCGCTTCATGGAGGGCCTGGCTCCGGGGATGCGGCCGTCGATGATGGTGGACTTCGAGGCAGGCAAGCCGCTGGAGGTCGAGTACCTCCAGGGCACCGTGGCCCGCCGGGGCCATGCCCTCGGGGTGCCCACGCCCGTCATGAGCACGCTGTACTCCGTGCTCCTCCCCCACTCGCGGGGAACCCGCGGAGGCTGAGTGCTCGCCGAGCGGCCCGGACGCCCCCTGCAATCGGGGGCCGCGTCCGGCATATGAAGGGGCGATGACCGAGCCCAAGCCAGTGCCTCCGTCGAGCGTCCCACCCGCCGCGATGGGCCGCGTGGCCCTGCATGCCGTCGCGTCGGGGCTCACCCCCCTCATCCCCGTGCCGTTCCTCGACGACTACGCGCTCGCGCAGGTCCGCGAGCAGCTCGTCCGCTCGCTGCTCGAGGAGCGGGGGCTGAAGCCTCACGACAAGGCGGTGATGGCCCTCGCGGGTTCGAGCCTGGGACGGACGCTGGGTGGCCGCCTGGTGAGCTACCTGCGCGGGCTGATGCTGCTGCCCGTGAAGAAGATCTTCCGCAAGGTCTTCATCGTGCTGTGGGTGAAGGACTGCGTGGACGTGGCCTCCGTGTCGCTGCACCACGGCTACCTGCTCCACCATGCGTTGGACCGGGGCGACCTGGACGCGCGCGCCCTGGAGGGAGACACGCCCGAGCGCATCCACGCGGCCATCACCGCCGCCTGCGCGGAGGTGGACGCCCGCCCCATCAACCAGGCACTCCGGCGGCTGTTCGCGAGCAGCCGCCTGCTCATGGCCGAGGCCACGCGCGTCCTGCTCAACCCCCGCGACGTCGGCGAGCGCACGCCCACGCCGGCCGAGGACACGGAGGTGAAGTCCCTGGCGGACCGCCTGCTCGCCACGCTCTGGGAGGAGCGCGGCTACTTCACCATCCTGGAAGGCCACTACGCCCGGCACATGGAGGGCCGCGTCGGGGAGCCCCCGCCCGCCTCAGGGAACTGAGTGGGCCTGCTGGACCTCGTCCCCGCGGATGCGCCGTGAGAAGTCCGCCTGGTTCGCCGCCGCCATGGCCCGCTCGTTGATGCGGTACCGCGCGCGCACCACCTCCAGCGGCGCGTCCGTGTCGATGAGGCCCAGCTCGTAGGCCAGCGCGTCGGAGAAGGCGGGCAAGAGCGTGCGGTGGTCGTACGGCACCTTCACCGCGCTCACCTTCTCGAAGTGGCGGACCAGGTTCGTGGTGCAGTTGTTGTCGAGCGAGTCGTAGAACTCCGGATGCGCGTGGAGCGCGTTCATCCGCGCCACCATGTCCAGGAAGAAGTCCGCGATGCGCTCCTTCGACGCCCTCACCGGGTAGAGGTAGACGTCGTCCTTGCGGTGGTTGGAGCGCAGCTGGACCAGGTCCCGCTCGTCGCCCACCACGTACACGAGCTCGAACTGGCGGAACAGCCCGCCCACCGCGGAGAACGTCTCGCCCTTCTCGCGCCGCACCTCCACGGAGAAGACGAGGTAGCGGCCGTCGGAGAAGCCGAAGCTCACCATGGTGTGCGCGGCGCCGAAGAAGCCGGAGAACGGCTCCACGATGAACCACGCCCCCGTCAGCTCGCGCGCATCGTACGTGGCCGAGTACCAGGACGCGTCCCAGTCCGTCGTGGAGCGATAGCGGAAGTCCCGCACGTCGTGGAGGGTGACGCGGGTGTCCACCACGTCCGCATGGGCCGCGCGCGCCAGGTCTGGCGCCCAGTCCCGCTGGGCCCGGGGCTCGACGAAGCGCGCCGCGAACCCGAGGCCGACACACGACACGAGCACCACCGCCACGGCGCCCAGCCGCGAGCCCTTCCGCCGCCACACCCAGAGCGACGCCGCCAGCATCACCAGCACGAGGCCCGCGCGCGCCACGTGTGGCCCCTCCGGCCCCGCCCCCAGCATCGACACGGCCAGCGCCGCCCACCCCGCGCCCAGCAGCAGCACGAGCGCGGTGATGACATTGAAAAACCTTTGCATCCGCGGAGTATTTCGCGTCACCGCGACATCTGCCACCCCCGCCCACCCCACCCCGCGTCCGGCTCCATTGGCACCGGGCTTCGCGGACTTGCCCCATCTTCCAGGAAGTTGGGCAAGATGCCCGCATCCCGAGGAGCGACCGACATGGCGGACGAGCAGGCGGACACGACGACGTACAAGGTCGTCATCAACCACGAAGAGCAGTACTCCATCTGGCCGGCGCACCGGGAGAACCCGCCGGGCTGGCGGGACGCGGGCAAGCAGGGGCCCAAGCTCGAGTGCCTCGAGTTCATCAAGCAGGCCTGGACGGACATGCGCCCGCTGAGCGTCCGCAAGCGGATGGAGGAGCAGGCCCTGAAGCACTGACGCGGTCCGGATGCCCCCGCCCCGACGCGCCCCGACCGAGTGGCGGGAGCGCGGGGGCGGGCGTCGACACGCGGGCAGCTCAGAGGTCCGGCGGTGGCCGGACGCCCAGGTGGCAGGCGCGCAGGGCGAGCTGGGTGCGGTTCTCCGCGCCGAGCTTCCGGTACAACTGCGTCACGTGCGACTTGACGGTGCGCTCGGCGATCTGCAGGTGCGCGGCGATCTTCAGGTTGTCCGCGCCACCGGCCACGTACGCGAGCACCTCCCGCTCGCGCTGCGTGAGCGCCAGCAACACGCTGGCCGTGGGCGACGTCACCGGCGGATGCTCGAAGTCGTTGCGGAGCAACTGCACCGGGAACAGCCGCTCGCCGCGCACCAGCGAGTGGATGGCGGACGAGACCGCGGACGTGCCCAGGCCCTTGCGGAAGAGGTAGCCCGAGGCCCCCTCGTCGAAGCACTGGGAGATGATCTCCGGCGAGCTCACCGCGGACAGCAACAGCATGCGCACCTCGAGGCGCCGCTTGCGTGCCTCGCGCAGCAGGTTGATGCCCTCCGTCACGGAGCAGCCCACCGCCGCCTCGCTGTCGCCCTCCACGTCCATCACCGCGACCTGCGGTGGGTCCGTGCCGAGCCCGTCGAGGAACAGGCGCACGTCCCTCGTCACCGAGGTCACGGAGACGCCTTCGCCGCGCAGGCCATCGGCGAGGCTTTCCCACGCCGCCCACGGTCCTTCGAGAATGGATACACGAATCGCTGCTTGATTAGTTGCCATGCGAAGGCCCCCCAGCCGCCATGGCGAAAACGACCAGTACTGCAGTGTTGACTGCTTCCGACTCCGGTTACCGCGACTCAACGGGAAGAGGTTCGCATGTCGCGTATTCGCGTCCGCTGGGTCACCCCGGGGTCGGCCTACCGATGTAAGACCCGACTCCGTGCGTGCTTTCGACTACCGACGACTCCTGGCGTCCTTTCGGGCTCCACCTCCGCTGGAGCCAGCTCCCGGTCCAACGCCACGAATACCCTAACACCGGGAAAGGGCGGTGGCGAAGCCGACCCTGGCGGGAGTGTCAAGTGTGCGCGAATCGGATTGAATTCCAGCCCCGAGTCCGTTGGTTCGTCATCGCTGTCATCCCCCGAACACGCGCTTCCGTCCGCCAGACGATACATGTCGCCTCCCGCCGCCTGCTCGGCTGTCCAATGCCCGACACCGCCCCCCCTGGGAAAGTCAGACATCCCGGGTGTCGACCGGCGCGGTGACGGGCCGGGCAGCGTGTATGCTGCGCGCCGCACATGAGCACCGCCTCCCCGACCCCGCACCTCGACGTGGCCACGCCGGAACGCGTGGCGCTCTCCCTGCCCGTCGCGGGCATCGGCTACCGGTGTCTGGCCTGGCTCGTGGACGCCGCCCTGCTGTTCTTCTTCTGGGTGGTGGCGTACTTCGCCTTCACGCTCCTGGTGTCGGACGTGCTCGGCGTCTTCCAGGGGCTGTCCTCCCTGGGGCGGACGCTGCTGGTGGTGGGCGTCTTCGCCACGCAGTGGCTGTACTGGACGGTGGGAGAGGTCTTCTTCCACGGGCAGACGCTCGGCAAGCGCGCCCTGCGCATCCGCGTGGTGCGGGTGGACGGCTCGCCGGTGGGGCTCTTCGAGAGCGCGGTGCGCAACCTCTGCCGGGCGGTGGACTTCATGCCGGTGGGGTACGCCGCGGGGTGTCTGGCGATGCTGTTGACCCCGCAGCACCGGCGACTGGGGGACCTCCTGGCGGGCACCCTGCTGGTACGAGACGAACGCATCGATCTGGACAAGTACACCTCCCCGGCGACGGAGCAGGTCGGCGCGGTGTCCGCGGCCTCGTCCGCTCGAGAGCTGACGCCCGAGGAGGTGGACCTGGTGCTGGCCTTCCTGTCGCGCGCCGGAGGCCTGGAGCCCGCGGTGCGGCAGCGGCTGGGCGCGCGGCTGGTGGAGCGCGTGGGCGGCCTGGACGACGAACAGCGCGAGGCGGTGCTCGCCTCCGCGGACGCCACCGAGGCGTTCCTGCGCCGCCGCGCCCGGGCGGAGACCTGACATGGCCGCCGCGCTCGCGACGTTCGTCACCCGCCGCCGCCCGGACTGGGACGCGCTCGACGCGCTCCTCACCCGCCAGCGCGCGGGCGCCCTGAAGCTGGACGAGCTGCGCCAGTTGGACGCGCTGTACCGCCGCGCCGCCGCGGACCTCGCGCGCGCGCAGACCTTCTACCCGGACACGGACGCGCACCGCTTCCTCAACCAGCTGTGCGGTCGCGCCTACGCCGCCATCTACCAGCCCCCGCGCGAGCGCTGGCCGCTGGTGCGCGCCTTCTTCCGGCGGGACTTCCCGCGCGTGCTGCGCCGCGAGCTGCGCTTCGTGGGCGCCAGCGCCGCGCTGCTGTGCCTGGGGGCCCTGCTGGGCGCGCTGGTGGTGTTGTGGGAGCCGCGGGGCGCGGAGCTGCTCGTGCCCGCGCCGGTGCGTCAGTACATCGCCCAGGGCCGGATGTGGACGGACGACATCCTGTCGGTGGCGCCACCCAACTCGGTGTCCTCGGACATCGCCACCAACAACCTCACCGTCACCATCCTCACGTTCGCCACGGGCATGCTGTTCGGCCTGGGGACGCTGTTCATCCTGGTGAACAACGGCGTGCACATCGGCGCCATCGGCGCGCTGTGCATCCGCGAGGGCATGGGCCGGGGCTTCCTCGACTTCATCGCCGCGCACGGGCCGGTGGAGCTGTCCATCATCGTCATCGCGGGGGGCGCGGGGCTGATGGTGGGCCAGGCGCTCATCGACCCGGGGGAGCTTCCCCGGGGACAGGCGCTGTCGCTGCGCGGGCGCGAGGCGGTGAAGCTGGTGCTCGGCTGCGCGCCCTTCCTCGCCTTCATCGGCGCGGTGGAGGGCTACGTGTCGCCGGGGGACCTGTTCCCCACCTGGGCGAAGGCCGGGCTGGGCCTGTCGCTGGGGGGCGTCTTCTGGGCCTACCTGCTGCGGGCGGGCAGGACGGACGCGGACGAGACGGTCGTGCCGGCCGACAGCGCCTCCTGACGCTTGCGCTGACGGTGGCGGAGGATGCGCTCGTAGGCCACGTTCAGCTCACGCATCTTCTCCGCCGAGCCACCGCGGTCCGGGTGCCGCTCCAGCGCCAGCGCGTGGTAGCGCGCGCGCACCGTGTCCGCGGAGTCCAGCGGCGACACGCCCAGCAGGTGGTACGGGTCCTGGTCCTCGATGGCCGACAGCCAACGCTCCAGCCGATCCTTGACCTCGATGAAGCGCTCGTCCTGGGCCCCGGTGTCCTTCACCGGATGGGTCCGGACCTTGGAGTCCCCACGGAAGACCTCCGTGTACGTGCTGGAGACCCACCGGTGGCAGCCGGAACACCGGAAGTAACGGACCCGGTTCCCCATCTGGAGGGTCATCCGGATGCCGCAGTGGGTGCACTCCACCTCGACGTTCTCCAGAGTCTGCCAGCTCGCGACCGCCGCGTTCATCAGCCCTTGCTCCCGTCAGCAACACGCCTGTAGCACCGCCAAACTCCCACGATCGGAGATCCCGTCAAGAAAAACTCCACATCCCCGTTGCGCCCCCCGCTCGCGGACGGGGTTTCGGGGTAGAACGGGCCCATGCGACGCCTGCTCCTCACCGGCCTCCTGCTCGCCGCCACCGCCCAGGCCGCGGCCCCGGCGCCCCCCAAGGGCCGCCCCGCGCCCCCCGCGCAGCAGGTCCCCGCCCCCGTCCAGGCCCCCACCAAGGCTCCGCCAGCGGAGGTGGCCACCCCCGCCAGCGACGACACCGCCCTGCTGCGAGGGCTCCTGTGGGCGGCCCGCCCGGCCCCGGAGGAGATCCGCGCCATCGCCATCGAGGACCTGGCGCTGCTGGGGGATGCCCGGGCGCTGGATTCGCTGGCCACGCTGCTGTGGGACCCGAACCCGCGCACCCAGCAGGCCGTGCTGCGGGCCGTGGCGCTGTTCCAGCACCCGCGCGCGGAGGAGATCCTCGGCAACGTGGTGCGCCACCCCCGGCTGCCGGACTCGTTGAAGATCCAGGCCCTCAACGGCCTGGTGTTCCAGCGCACCGCCACCGCCCGGCGCACCGTGCAGGACGCCGCCATGGACACGCGCCTGTCCTCCTCCGTGCAGACCGCGGCGCGCGCCGTCGCCACGCAGTGGAACGCGCCCCCCGCAGCGCCTCGCTGAGCGGTCCGGCAGGCACCCTGGTGGGCAGGCGGGCGGACAGGGCCCGCCTCCCCGGGTAGGCGGCCCCGGGCCCACGGGCCGATTCCTGGAGATGTCGCCGCCCTGCGCTAGACTCCCGGCGCATGAAGATCACCCCGCTCGACATCCGGCAGAAGCGGTTCGACACGGCGCTGCGAGGCTTCTCCCGCCGCGAGGTGGAGGCCTACCTCGAGCTGATCGCCGGCGAGTTCGAGGAGGTGGTGAAGGAGAACATCGCGCTCAAGGAGGAGCTCAAGCGCACCCAGCTCAAGCTCGAGCAGCATCAGGAGCGTGAGCGGACCCTCCAGGAGACGATGGTCACCGCCCAGCGCATCAGCGAGGACCTCCAGGCCGCCGCCAAGAAGGAGGCGGAGATCATCATCGCGGACGCGGAGCACCAGGCGGAGAAGATCGTCCACGGCGCCCACCAGCGCCTGGTCCAGGTCGTCGAGGACATCAACGAGCTCAAGCGCCAGCGGACCCAGTTCGAGTCGCAGGTGCGCTCGGTGCTGGACGCCCACCAGAAGCTCCTGGAGACCTTCAAGAGCCCGACCTTCGCGGACCGCGACTACGCCCGCGTCGAGGACAACGTGGCCTACCTGTCCCAGAAGAAGGCCAACGCCAGCGAGTAGTCCCGCCCCATGGCCGCCGCCTGGCTCAAGCCCCTGCCGGATGGCGTGGAGCTGGCCGTCCTCGTCCAGCCGCGCGCCTCGCGCACCCGCGTCGTGGGCGAGCACGACGGTCTGTTGAAAATCCAGCTCGCCGCCCCTCCCGTGGATGGCGAGGCCAACGCCGCGCTCGTCGAGTTCCTCGCCAGACAGCTCGGCCTGTCCCGCCGCGACGTCACCCTCGTGGCCGGTGACGCGTCGCGCCGGAAACGGGTCCGCCTTGCGGGGATTGATGCGGCGCGAGTCGAGGCTGTTATGTCTGGGGGATAGCGAGGGCTATTCCCCCATGCGCCACCTGCTCGTCCTGCTGCTGTTGCTGATGGCCATGCCCCGGGCGTGGGCCCAGACCCTGGCGGATGGCGCCACGCCGCACTCCCACGCGACCGAGGCGCTGGTGGACGACGTGGTGCTGGTGCCCCACGCGCCCCCCGCCCTCGTCACGGGCGAGGTGACGACGCGGCGCTTCCGCATCCTCCACACCGCCGCGGCCGCGGTGGCGGCGAAGGACCTGGCGGAGCAGATCGAACCGGTGCGCGACAGCTTCGGGACCATCCTCGGGAGGGACTGGCCGGGGGTGACGGAGGTGCGCCTGGGCGTGGGCCGCGAGGAGTTCGAGGCGCTCGCGCTCCCCGGCGGCAAGCCCCCGGGCTGGGCGGTGGCGCTCGCCTACCCCACGCATCAAATCATCCTGCTGGACGCGCTCAGCCTGCACGCCCCGGACGGCCAGCAGACGCTGCGCCACGAGCTGGCCCACGTGGCGCTGGGCCAGTTGGCGAAGGGGTGGCCCCGCTGGTTCCAGGAGGGCGTCGCGCAGAACGTCACCGGGGAGCGCTTCTCCATCACCCACTACTCCGCGCTCTTCCGGGCGGTGACGCAGGAGCGCGTCTTCCACTTCGAGGACCTCTCCTCGAGCTGGCCGGACGTGCCGGCCGACGTGGAGATCGCCTACGCGCAGAGCGCCGCGTTCGTCGCGCACCTGTCCGCCCGGTACGGCCCCGTGGCCATGGGACAGTTGGTGGACGGGGTCCGCGCCGGCGAGCCCTTCGAGACGGCGTTCGGCAAGGCGTTCCACACCTCGTTGTCCGTGGAGGAGGCCGGCTGGCGTGACGGGCTGGCCGCGCGCTACGGCTGGCTGCCGCTCACCACCAGCTCCGCGATGCTGTGGCTGACCGCCTCCGTCCTCTGTGTCATCGCCTTCGTGCGCCGCCGCAGCCAGAAGGCCCACCGGCTGGCGGAGATGACCGCGCAGGAGGCCGCGGACGAGGCCGCGCTGCGGCTGATGCTGGCCTCGCAGGCCGCCGACGCGTCCACCCCGCCGGGGCTGGCCCGCAGCGCGCCGGAGAACGACTGGTCGGACTGGACGATCTCCCCCGCGCCCAGTCCCCCCGAGCACGCGGAGGGCCCCGCTCCGACGGACAGCCCCTCGGGTGAGTTCGCCACCGGCCCGGAGCCCACCGGATCCGGCCCGGGCGACGAGCACGCGGAGCGCGCGCCCGCCAAGCCCACGCTCCACTAGGACGGCCAGGCCACCGGGCGGCCCCTCCGGTCCGCTGGACAGGACTACAAGCGCCGGACGGGAGTTTTTACCTGCCGCCTCCAGGCACGTCGGGGGACGGCGCTCCAAGGCGCTGATATTCCTGGAAGCCGCTTCCTCCGGGCGCTGGCAGCCGCCTTGCTATGGACTCAGTCCGCGATGCGGAAGGCACCGGACATGAGCGAACGCGGAAGAAAGGCAACAGGACTGGCGCGGTTCTTCCGCCAGCAGCCGGATCGCATCGCGGCGCTGTGGCGCCGGATGCGGCTGACGGTGCACGACGCGGATCCCGCACAGATGATGCTCAGCCAGCTCGACGGGTTGGTGGAGGCGTTCATCCGGGAGATTGGCGTGACGCTCGAGGGGGACGACACGAGCCCCTGGAGCCGGACGAAGGCGGTGCTGCGGCTGTCGCCGGAGCGCGGGGCAAGGGCCCTGCACGAGGAGTTCGCGGCGCTCAGGCGCTGCCTGGTGGATGCCTCGGAGGTGTTGGGCGGGGGGGAATGGGAGAAGGAGCGCATCAACCGCTCGGTCGACGAGGCCGTGGACTCGGCGGTGGCGCTGCTCCAGAAGCTGAGGGATTCCCGCGTGGAGGGGCCTCGGGTGCCCTTCGGCGGATTGGTGGTGGAGTACTTCGAGCGTCCGTCGCGCGTGCGGCACGTGCCGCCCGGCGCGAGAGATGGACGCACCGCGATGCATTGAGGGCGGGTGGTCGGAATTGCCGACCCGTCCGGCTTGACGCTCCACTCTGGGAGGGTCCGAGGCCGGCGGGAGGGAGTGTGTCCGGGGTGGGGGCCCCGTGACGCGCACTGTGGGGACGCGTGCTCCCGCTGGGGAGTGGTGAGCGCGCATCGCGAGCCGCTGGCAAGACGCGTGGATGGGGGTCCGCGCGACTCGCCGGTCGGACGGGTCGGCGTGTTTGTGGGTCGGGGACGACGTGCGGGACTGAAGGTGTGAGCGAGCGGGGCCGCGGGGGGAGCGTCTACGGGGGTGGGCGCTCCTCCCGCGTTGTTTTTCAGTGGGCGTCCGCCCAGCTGCGGCCCGCGCCCACGTCCACCTTGAGCGGCACCTTGAGGGAGGCGACCCCGGCCATGCCACTCGCGGCCAGGGCCTTCACCTGCTCGACCTCCGCGTCCGGCGCCTCGAAGAGCAATTCGTCGTGCACCTGCAACAACATCACCGTGGAGAGCTTCGCCTCGCGCAGCGCCGCGTCCACCACCAGCATGGCCTTCTTGATGAGGTCCGCGGCCGTGCCCTGGATGGGCATGTTGATGGCGGCCCGCTCGGCGGCCTGCGCCACGCCCCGGTTCTTCGAGTTCAGGTCCGCCATGTACCGGCGCCGGCCGTAGAGCGTCTCCACGTAGCCCGTCTTGCGGGCCGTGTTGACGGTCTCCTCCAGGTAGCGCCGGATGCCGGCGTAGCGCGTGAAGTAGCGCTCGATGATGTCGCGCGCCGTCTCCTGGGGGATGCCCAGGCGCGTGGACAGGCCATGCGGGGACAGGCCGTAGGCGATGCCGAAGTTCACCATCTTCGCCACCCGGCGCTGCTCCCGGTCCACCTGGTCCGGCGCCACGCCGAACACCTCCGCGGCGGTGCGGCTGTGCACGTCCTCGTCGTTGCGGAAGGCCTCGATGAGCACCGCGTCGTCCGCGATGTGCGCGAGCAGCCGCAGCTCGATCTGGCTGTAGTCCGCGCTGACCAGCTGGTGGCCCGGCGAGGCCACGAAGGCGCGGCGAATCTCCCGCCCCAGCTCCGTGCGCACCGGGATGTTCTGCAGGTTCGGGTCCGTGGAGGACAGGCGCCCGGTGGCGGTGGCCGCCTGGTGGTAGGTGGTGTGGATGCGCTTGTCGCCCGCCACCAGCGTGGGCAGCGTGTCCAGGTAGGTGCTCTTGAGCTTGGACAGGCTCCGGTACTCGATGATGGCGTTGGGCAGCGGGTGCTCCTCCGCCAGCTTCTCCAGCACCTCCTGGTCCGCGGACGGCCCCGTCTTGCCGCGCTTGATGATGGGCAGCTTCAGGTCCGTGAAGAGCACCTGCACCAGTTGCGGGTTGGAGCCGATGTTGAACTCGCGGCCGGCGTGCTTGTAGACCTCCTTCACCTGCGCGTCGACGGCGGCGTCGACCTTCACGGAGATGCGAGCGAGTTCGGCCGTGTCCAGCACGATGCCCTGCTGCTCCATGCGCGCGAGGATGGGCAGCAGCGGCAGCTCCAGCGTGCGCGCCAGCCCCGCCAGCTTCGCCTCCTCCAGCTCGCGCCACAGCTCCGGCGCCAACCGCCGCGCCGCCTCCGCGCGCACCGCGAAGCCCAGGGCGAGCTCCTCCGGTGAATGGTCCGCGAGCGCCCGGTCCTTCTTCCCCCTCCGCCCCTCCGCCGCGGGCGGCAGCGGCGGCAGCTCCTGCTGGAGCCGCTCGCGGGACAGGTCCGCCAGCGCGTGCTCGCGCCGCGACGGGTTGAGCAGGTAGCTGAGCAGCTCCACGTCGTCGTGCGCCCCGGCCAGCGTGAGGCCGTCGTTGGCCAGCACGAGGGTGAGCGCCTTCAGGTCGTGCCCGCCCTTCTTCACCGCGCCGTCCTCCAGAACGGCGCGGAAGGCGGCGGTGAAGGCTTCGGGCCGCACCTGCGCGGCGCCGAGCACCGAGTGGCGCAGCGGCACGTAGCGCGTGCCACCCTCCGGCAGCGCCACGCCCAGCCCCACCAGCTTCGCGGCGAAGGGCATGCCCTCGTACGCGGGAATCAACGACACGGCGCCCGCGGCGCGCGCCGCCTCCGCCAGCGCCTGCAGCTCCGCGTCCGTCGTCACCAGGGTGGTGGCCGCGGGCAGCGGGGCGGGCTTCTCCTTCGACGACTCGGTGTCCGCTGGGGCACCACCGGGCCCCGTCTGCGGCAGCTCCTTCAGGAGCGCGTAGAACTCCAGCTCGGTGAACAGCTCCCGGGCCCGCGCCGCGTCCAGCTCCCTGCGCGCCAGGTCCTCCACGCGCGCGTCCAGGGGCAGGTCCAGCTTGAAGCTGACGAGCTGCCGGGCGCGCAGCAGGCTCTCCTTGTGCGAGGCGATGGCCTCGCGAATCTTCGGCTTCTTCACCTCGTCCAGCCGCGACAGCAACGTGTCCACGTCGCCGAATTGCTGGATGAGCTCCGTGGCCGTCTTGGGGCCGATGCCCGGCACCTTGGCGACGTTGTCCACCGAGTCACCGATGAGGGCCTGGTAGTCGCGCATCTGCCGCGGCTCGATGCCCAGGCGGGCCTTCACGTCGTCCGGCGTGGTGTGCACGTCCTTCATCGGGTCGAACAGGCTCACCTCCCCGTCGACGATCTGGATGAAGTCCTTGTCCCCGGTGACGACCTGGACGCGGAAGCCGCTCGCCTTGGCCCTCTGGGCCATGGTGCCGATGACGTCGTCCGCCTCCCAGCCCGGCATCTCCAGCATGGGCAGGTTGAGCACCTCGCCCACGCGCCGGATGAGCGCGAACTGCGGCACCAAGTCCTCGGGGGGGCCCTCGCGGTGCGCCTTGTAGGTGGGGTCGATCTTCTGACGCTCGACGCGGCTCTCCTTGTCGAAGGCGAGCGCGACGTGCGTGGGCTTCAGGTCCCTCAGCGCCTTGAGCACCATGCGCGTGAAGCCGAGCACGGCATTGGTGGGCACGCCCTTGCTCGTCGTGAGCGGGGGGATGGCGTGGTAGGCGCGGAAGATGAAGCCGGAGGCGTCGATGAGGACCAGGGTGGGCGCGGGGCGCGGGGGGCTGGTGTCGGCCATGCCCCGCTGCCTAGCGCGCCCGCCCCGCCCTGTCCACGCCGGCCGCTACGGGCAGCCCAGCTCCTTCTTCTTGTCCACGACCATCTCCTCGACGCCGTCGCCCTTGACGGCGAAGTCCAGCGCCGCGGCCAGGTCCGGGCAGCCACCCGCGCCCCGGAACGTGTTGAGGGCCATGGTGGAGCAGAAGCCCGCCGCCTTGTTCAGGTCCGGATTGCCCGCGTAGAAGCCGAAGCCCAGCTTCCACATCTTGCACGCGCGCCGCTTGTCGTCGCGGTCCGCCCAGTGCTTGCCGCGCTGGTAGGACTTGTCCGCCATGTCCGCCAGGATGTTGCGGCGGTAGAACGACGGCTTGGACTCGGCCAGCTCCATCATCAGCGACTTGTCGACTTCCAGCGCCTCGCGCAGCGGATCCGCCGCCTTCTCCGGATCATCCCCGGCCAGGTAGCTCTGACCCGCCTTGAAGAGCTGGTCCACCGTGGACATCGTCTTCATCATCTCGTCCGCGGCCGCGTGGAACTGGGCGTTCTCGTAGTTGGCGCGCAGCTTCTGCAGCGTCGCGAGCGCCTCGCTGCCTCGGCCGGCCCAGTAGTCCATCATGGCCGCCTGCATGAGCTTGTTGGGGAAGCGCCGCTTCGCCGCCTCCGCGACCACCGCCTTCGGGTCCACGGCGGTGGGGCCCAGGTCCTCGTCGCGCTGCGGGCAGACCCACGGCGCGGGGTTGGGCTCCAGCTTGTGGCGCGCGATGAGGAACTTCACGAAGAGCGGGTCCTTGGGCCGCCACTCGTTCTTGCGCAGCCGGCCCTCCAGGCTCAGCGTGAAGCCCAGCGGCGGCTGGAGGTCGTCGCGCGACTGCCCCCTGCACCACACCTCCATGTACGTCTGGCAGCGAGGCACGGCGGCGCTCCACTGCGAGTCGCGCAGGTACCGCTTGCAGTCGTCCAGCGAGCGCTTCGTCACCGCCTCCTCGGCCTCGGTGCTCTTCGACCGGCTGCGGCGGTAGTACTCGCTCTCCTTCGGAATCTTGCGGAAGAACGAGAGCGCCTCCTCCGGCTTGAGGCGCGCCATCAGCTTCTCGCCCTGGCTGTAGTTCTCGAAGGCGGCCTTCTCCACGCGGATACGGCGGATGAGGGAGTTGCCCTCCGCGTTGATGGGGTCCAGGTCCAACGCCTTGGAGCAGGACTGGTCCGCCTTCTCCCAGTTGGGCGCGCCCAGCTCGCTGGACGCGAACGAGCGGCACTCGCTCAAGAGGTCCTGCACCAGGGAGGCAGGGTCCTGCACCGCGCCCCCGCCCATGGGGCCGGTCGGCGCGACGGCGCCGGGGCCGCCCATCACCGACTTGGCGATGCCCGCGACCACCAGCAGGCCCACCACCGCCCCCCCCACGACGAACAGCTTCTTGCGGCGCCCGTCCCCGCCCTCGTCCCCGCCCGCCGCGGGCCGTCCGCGCCCGCTCGCCGCGGAAGCCCCGCGCCTGGGCACGGCGTCCTGGGGGCCCTCGAACGTCATCTCCACCACGCCGAACTGGAGGACGTCGCCGGGCTGGAGGTCGATCGGATCGGGCCCCAGCGGGTCGCCGTTGAGCAGCGTGCCGTTCGCGCTCCCCAGGTCCCTCGCGAGCACCGCGCCGCCGCTCACCTCGAGCTCCGCGTGCTTGCGGCTGACCGAGTCGTCCTCGAGCACGATGCCCGCCGGAGGCACCCGCCCCACGAGCACCTTGCCCTTGAGCGGATACGTCTTGCCCGCCCACGGGCCCACCATGCCGCGCAGGATGGGCCCCGCCGCGGCGCCTCCCGCCGGCAGGGCGCCCACCGGACGCGCGGGGCGCTTGGCGAGCGCCGCCCCCGCCGGAGGCGCGCCGCCCGCGGGCTTGGCCTTGATGCTCGGGATGGCCCGCGTGGCCCGCGCGCCACCGGCCTCACCGCCCACGGGCACCGCGTCCGCCCCCGGGGGCTTGGCGGCCTTGCGCGCACCCGAGGAGCGCGCCGCTCCCGACGCCGCCTTGAGGCTCAGGGTGTAGTCACCCAGCACCACCTCGGACTGGGGCGTGAGGGCGGTGGGCTCGGCGATGCGCTCCCCGTTGACGAACGTCCCGTTCGCGCTGCCCAGGTCCTCGATGTAGACGGTGCCGCCTTCCGAGTAGACCCGCGCGTGCGTGCGCGACACGCCGCCTTCGGTGAGGAGGATGTCCGAGCCCTGCTGGCGTCCCAGCTTCAGCTCTCCCGAGACCTCGTGTTCGTTCTCCGTGCCGTCAGGCAACCGGACGACCAGGGTGGCCATTGCGCGTCAGTCCTCGCGGAAGATGCTCATGTTGACGGGGATGCCCTTGCGCTGAAGCTCGTCGTAGAACTTCGGCACGAAGCCCGACGCCACGAACCGACCCCGCACCTTGTGGTCCTCCGTGAAGCCGTCCTGCTTGTAATAGAAGATGTCCTGGAGGGTCACGATGTCGACCTCCATGCCGGACACCTCGGTGACGTAGCAGATCTTCCGCGTGCCGTCCGAGAAGCGCGTCTGCTGGACGATCATGTGGACGGCGCTGGCGATCTGCTCGCGGATGGCCTTCACCGGGAGGTCCATGCCGGACATGAGCACCATCGTCTCCAACCGGGCGATGGCGTCGCGCGGCGTGTTGGCGTGGAGCGTGGTGAGCGAGCCGTCGTGGCCCGTGTTCATCGCCTGGAGCATGTCCAGCGTCTCACCGGAGCGGCACTCCCCCACGACGATGCGGTCGGGGCGCATGCGCAGGCAGTTCTTCACCAGGTCGCGGATGGTGATGGCGCCCTTGCCTTCCAGGTTGGGCGGACGGCTCTCCAACTGGACCCAGTGGTCCTGGGGGAGCTGCAGCTCCGCGGCGTCCTCCACCGTGACGATGCGCTCGCTGTCCGGGATGAAGGAGCTGATGATGTTCAGCGTCGTCGTCTTCCCGGAGCCCGTGCCGCCGGAGATGACGATGTTGCGCCGCGCCTTGACGCACATCTCCAGGAACTCCGCCATCTGCGCGGTGAGCGTCTTGTACTTGATGAGGTCCTGGATCTTCAGCGAGTCCTTCTTGAACTTGCGGATGGTGATGCAGGGGCCCTTGAGCGCCAGGGGCGGGATGATGGCGTTGACGCGGCTGCCGTCCTTGAGGCGCGCGTCCACCAACGGGCTCGACTCGTCGATGCGTCGCCCGATGGGCGCCACGATGCGCTCGATGACGCCGAGCACCGCCTGGTTCGAGGAGAAGGTCTTCTCCGACAGGGTCAGCTTGCCCTTGCGCTCGATGTAGATCTGGTTGGCGTGGTTCACCATGATCTCGCTGATCTCGTCCGACGCGAGGAACGCCTCGAGGGGCCCCAGGCCCAGCGCCTCGTTGATGACGTCGGTGAGCAGCTCCTCGCGGTCCACGTCCTCCGGAAGCTCTCCGTCCGCCTCCATCTGGTCGATGATGTCGCGGATGGCCTTCTCGGTGCGCCGCCACAGCTCGTCGTCACCGAGCCGGTCCATGTCCATGCGGCGCAGGTCCAGGTACTCGATGAGCCGGTCGTGGATCTCCTTCTGCAGGCGCGTGTAGCGCTCCAGCCGGGGGTCCACCTTCTTCTTGTTCTTGGCCAGCGCGGAGGCCATGGAGGCCGGCATGCGGCCCGCGGCGGGGGCCTGCGGCGGCGGAGGAGGCGGCTCCTCCTCCTCGTACTGCTCCTCCTCCTCGTACTGCTCCTCCTCCGGCGGGTACTCCTCGCCCCCGTCGTCGTAGGCCTCCTCCTCCTGGCCAGCGCGCGTCATCGCCGGGCCGTCGTCCGCGAGCGGCTCCACGTTGATGATGTAGTCGCCGATGTAGATCTGGTCGGTCGGCTTGAGCACCTGCGGAGCGGCGATCTTCTTGCCGTTCACGAAGGTGCCGTTCGTGGACTTCATATCCACGATGATGCACTTGCCGTCCTTGGCGACGATGCGGGAGTGATACTTCGAGACATTGCCCTTCGCGAGCATGATGTCGTTGCCGGGCAGCCGACCAATGGTGATCTCCGGCTTGTGGTACTCACGCTGCTCGGTTCCGCCGCCCTTTTCCGCGAGGGTAATCAGAAACATGGGACCCGATGCTAGCAAGCCCCACTTCCACCTCAAAGCGCCAGCCGCACCAAGACACACGCCCGCAACGCCGACGGGCCGGCCTCCGCCCCCGTCGAGGGGATGAGACCGGCCCGCCATGAGGCCCGCGGAAGGCGCCGTGAGCGCCCGACGCGTCAGTCGAAGATGTTGAAGTTCACCTCGGACCGGGCCTGCTTGTAGCGGCTCTTCACGTCCTCGATGATGGTGCGGACCTTGTCCGAGTCCGGGTTGACGATGCGCGGCGTGACGAAGATGACCAGCTCGCGCTTGGTCGAGTCGAAGCCGCGGCTCTTGAAGAGCTCGCCGACGATGGGGATGTGACCCAGGCCCGGAATCTTGGACACGGACTTCTGCTCGTCGTGGCTGAACACGCCGGACAGGACGATGGTCTCGCCGTGGCGGACCGTCACGTTCGTCTTGACCTTGCGGGTGCGGAAGCCGGGCACCGTGGACGAACCACCGATGGACACCGCCACCGAGGTGTCGATTTCGGAGGCCTCGGCCTCGATCTCCGTCTGGATGTTGCCGTTGCGGTCCGCGGTGGGGCGCAGGTTCAGGATGACGCCGTACTTCTTGTACTCGATGGAGAACTGGTTGTTGGTGATGAGCGGGATGGGGACCTCGCCGCCGGCGAGGAACTCCGCCTTCTCACCGCTGGCGCACACCAGCTTGGGCTGGGCGAGCAGGCGGCCGTAACCGTCGTTGCCCTGGAAGCCGATGGAGAAGTCCGCGCCCGCCGTCAGGCCGATGTTGGAGCCGCCCTGCCCGAAGGTGCCCGGGAAGAGCTCCTGGGTGATGGTGGCCGCCGCGGAGGCCGAACCCGTGATGTCGAACGGGTAGCGGATGCCGTAGCGGTCGCGGCTGTTGCGGCGGATTTCGACGAACTGCACCTCGGAGAGGATCATCCGCTTGATGCCGACGACGAGCAGGTTCTCCACCTTCTCGCCGATGGCCTTGGTGATGAGCTCCGCCTTCTGGAGGTCCTGCTGGCTCTCCACGGAGCCCTCCAGGAAGATGGTCGCGCCCACCACGTTGGCCTGCACGTTCTTCAGGCCCGCCTTCTGGAACGCCGCGTTGAGGTTCTGCGCCACCAGCTTCTTGGCGTTGGGGGCGATCTTCACGAACGACTTCACGTTCGGATAGAGGCTCACCACCTGCTCGATGCGGTCCGCGTCCTGGGTCGTGTAGGCCTGACCGTCCAGGTAGATGCGGTCACCCACCATCCGGACGGAGACACCTTCGATCTCTCCCAACAGGCGCTTGATTTCGGAGATGACCTCATTGGGGTCCTGCTTCCGGACCGCGACCGTATAGCTGACGCGCTGCCCCGTGGACTTCCACACGAGGAGCGTCGTCTTGCCTTCGGCCTGGCCGGTGATGAGCAGCTGTCCGGAGCCGAGCGTCTTCACCTCGGCGATGGATGGATCACCGAGCGCCACCTTGCTGAGCCCCGGGATGGTGAGCACCTTCTGGGCGCCCACTCCGAGGCTGACGATGCTGCTGTCCTGCGCCAGGGCGGAGCCGCTGGCCACCAGGGCAACGAGCGTGCCGAGCATGGCCGCATGCGTGAAGCGTGTGAACATCGTGCGTGTCCCCTCTTCCAACAAGTCTCCGAACTAACCCAAGCTCTCGTGCTGCCACCACAGCGCCCAGAAGGTTCCGAGCGCGATGGCCACCCCATACGGGATGTGACGCTGCGCGGCGGGCTGCGCGTCCTCGCGCGCCAGGTGCAACCGCACCGCCCATCGCCGGAAGACCGCCGCCACCGTGTCCCACGCCGCCCCCTGCCACAGCAGCGTGATGACCGCCTGCATGGCGCCTACCAGGGAGATGAAGGCGGCCGCCGCCATCGACGCCGGGAAGCCCAGCACGGCGCCCACCCCTCCCATCAACTTCACGTCGCCCCACCCCATCCGCCCCCTCGCCGCCGCCGGCACCAGCAGCAGCGCCAGGCCCACGCCCGACACCAGCCCGCTGACCAGCCCCGTCCTCAAGTCACCCACCCCCTCGGTGGCGAGGCGCACTCCCAGCCCCACCGCCATCAGCGGGTACGTGACCACGTCGAGGATCTGCCGGCGCAACACGTCCGTCACCAGCGAGATCACCAGGGCCACTCCAAGGACCGTCCACAGCGCGATGTGTCCAGGCGTCATCCGTCGCCTGTCCCGTCTGCGTCCAGGCGTCCGGTATCAAACCAGGGACGCCCCGAGCCCGTCAATTGGCGAACAGCCGGATTGACCCAGGAAGCGGTCGCACTCACCGGACGAGAAGGCGGATCTTCTCGCTGCAGATGAAGTATTCGTCCCCGTCCTCGATCTTCCGGCGCTTGATGCGGGCCTTGTTGAACCAGGTCCCGTTGGACGAGCCGAGGTCCTCGATGATCCAGTCATTGCCCTCCAAGGCGATGACCGCGTGCTCACGGGAGACCTTGCCGGAGTTGATGACGAAGTCGCAGTGCTTGCCGCGACCGATGACGAAGCGCTCCTTGACGATGCGCTCCTGCTCCCCCGATTCGGTGACCAGGTAGAGCGCGTTGCCCTCCTCCGCGAGGTCGTCGGCGGGCTCGTCCTCGGGCTCGGCCTGCTCGTCCTCCATGGGCGGGTCCTCGGGCTCGGGCAGCGGCTCCTCCTCCTCCTCGACCATCTCGTCGTTGGGGGGAGGCGGCTCGTTCTTGCCCTTGATGAGGCGCTCGAGTTCGGCGGCGGTCTCCAGGACGCGCTCGGCGACCTCGCGGCGCACCGGGTCGTTGTCCAGGCCGTTGGCGGCGGAGCGGTCCTCGGACGGGGCCCGGCCTCCCCCACGGGGAGGAGGCGGCGGCGCCTCCAGCTTCGGGGCCGGCGCGGGCGCCAGCACGGGCGGAGCGGAAGGACGGGCAGCGGGCGCGGCGGCCACGGGCGCGGGGCGCGCCGCGGCCACCGGGGCGGG
>NZ_JAKCFB010000006.1 GCF_024198235.1 Myxococcus dinghuensis
CCACGGGCGTGGGCCGGGAGGTGGGGCGCTGAGCGAGGACGGAGGCTTCGGAGTCGAGGCAGACGACGTGGGCCGCGTGGGAAGGAAGCGACGACGTCAGCCGCTGGTGCGTCAGCAGCACGGGGGCTTGGGAATCCTCCAACATGCCGGCCAGTCGCTCGCGGGGATAGGCCGGGTCCAACGGGACGTAGGCGGCGCCGGACTTGAGGACGGCCACGAGGGCCACCACCATGTCCAGTGAGCGCTCCAGGCAGACGGCCACGAGTTGATGGGGGCCGACGCCCAGGGCGCGCAGGTGGTGGGCGAGCTGGTTGGCGCGGGCGTCCAACTGCGCGTAGGTGAGTGCCTCCGACTCGAAGCGCACGGCCTCGGCGTGAGGCGTGCGGTCCACCTGCGCCTCGATGAGCGTGTGCACGAGCGCATCCGCCGGATAGTCCTCCACGCGCCCCTGGAACTCCTCCAGCACCTTCCGTCGCTCGTCCTCCGACAGGAGGGACACCTCATGGGTGCGCTGGCGAGCATCGGCGATGGCTCCACGCAGCAGCCGCTGGAAGTGCTCCGCCATGCGAGCGGCGGTCTCCGGCCGGAAGAGGTCGAGGCTGTACTCCAGCCGACCCATCAGTCCGCCGGATCGCGGCGTCAGCAGCACGGAGACGTCGAACTTCGACGTCTCCGTGGACAGCGGTATCGACTCGACGCTCAGCCCTGGCAGGGACGGGGTCTCCAGTGGCGCATTCTGGAGCGTGAACAGCGTCTGGAAGACCGGCGTCCGGGACAGGTCGCGCTCGCCGCCCAGGGCTTCCACCAGCCGCTCGAAGGGCACGTCTTGTCGTGAGAAGGCGGCCAGGGACTCCTCGCGGACGCGTGCGATCAGCTCCACGAAGGTCGGCGTCCCCGCCAGGTTCGCCCTCAGCGCGAGGGTGTTGACGAAGAAGCCGATCATCGCCTCCAGCTCTGGCCGGACGCGATGAGCCACGGGGGTGCCGACAGAGAACTCCGTCTGCCCCGAGTAGCGGGACAGCAGGGCCTGCCAGCCCGCAATCAGCACCATGAACAACGTGGCGCCTTCGGCCCTGCCCAGCCGCTCCAGGTCGGAGACGAGGTCGGGCGGCAGCGTGAAGTCATGGGCCGCGCCACGGGAGCCACGGACCGCGGGACGCGGTGCGTCCGTGGGCAGCGCCAGGGGCGGAACAGCTCGGAGGTGCTCGCGCCACCAGCCGAGCTGCTCGCGCGCGACCTCTCCCTCCAGGACCCGCCGGTGCCACGCCGCGTAATCGGTGTACTGCACGGGCAGCGGGGCCAGGGTGGGTTCACGTCCCTCGCGGAGGGTGCCGTAGAGCGCCGCGACCTCTCGCACCAGGACGCCCATGGACCAACCATCCGAGACGATGTGGTGCATGCACACCACGAGCAGGTGCCGGGAATCCTCCACCCACAGCAGTCGAGTGCGCAGCAGCGGGCCACGCCCCAGGTCGAAGGGCGAATGGGCCTCCGACTTCAACGCAGCACGCACCGCGGCCTCACGCGCATCGGCCGTCAGCGCGCGCAGGTCCTCCACGGGAAGCGGCCACTCATCGGGGGCCGCCTGGATGCATTGGACCGGCTGGCCGTCGCGATCCGCGAAGGTGGTACGCAGTACGGCATGCCGGTGGACGAGCCGTGCGAAGGTCTGGCGCAGGGCCTCGACCTGGAGCGGCCCCGTCAACTCGAGCGCGAGGGGGATGTTGTAAGAGACCTGTCCTGGTTCGAACTGCTCCAGGAACCACAAGCGCTGCTGCGCGTAGGACGCCTCCAGTTCGTCACCCGGCTGGACGTCCCGGAGCCGAACCAGGGGCGGAGCCTCCTGCCCACCGCCGCCGCTCAGTGTCCCCAGGTGGGAGGACAACCGGGCGACGGTCGGATGCTCGAAGAGGGCGCGCAACGACACGGGCACGCCGCTCTGGGTACTCAGGCGCGTCACCACCTGGGTCGCCAGCAGCGAGTGGCCCCCCAGCGCGAAGAAGTCGTCGCGAGCCCCCACCCGCGACTGGCCGAGGACCTCGGCGAAGACCTTCGCCACCAGCTCTTCCGTGGAGCCACTCGGCGGGACGAACTCGTCCTCGACGAGCGAGCGATCCGCCTCCGGGTCCGGCAGTGCGCTCCGGTCCAACTTGCCGCTCGGTGTCAGCGGGAGCGACGGGAGCACCACGAACGCGGAGGGCACCAGGTGCGGCGCGAGCTGCTCCGACAAGACCTGTCGGAGGCGGATGACCTCGCGTGCGCTTCGTGCCCCCCGCAGCGGGTCGTTGGCGAGCGCGTGCAGCGACTCGGACTCTCGCGGCGATGCCGCAGCCCACTCGACCGGGGGCTGCGTCCCTTCACCCACGAAGAGGACGTCGAGCGCGCCGTCCCGATGCGCGCCCGCCCAGCTCACCCGCGTCGCGTAGCCCAGGGACTCACCGAGCGAATAGAGGTCCTCGGGGTCCACGCCCCGTGTCCCGGGCCAGTCGCGCAGCACGTCTCGAAGCGCCGCCACCTGCGCGGGCCGGCCCGTACCCGACAACAACTTCACCACTCGCGTGGCCTCCAGGACGCGGGCATTCGGAACGCCGCGCAGGGCCAGGAGCGGGGGGCGTGTCTCCAGGAGCGCACGCACCGAGTCGAGCGACAGGTCCGCGCCCTCGGTCCACGCCGGACGCAGCGCGTCCGTCGAGGTGCCCGCTTCTCCGATGTGGAGGATGACCTCGTAGCGGAAGCGGCTGAGCTCGTTGTCGTAGCGCCCGTGCTTGGGCAGCACCTCCACCCGGGAGATGGCTGGGATGTGGGCCGGCAGCGAGGTGAAGAACGTGGGCGACAGGACCAGCTCCGCCTCGGCGAGGACGTCTCGCTGGACGCGGTACTGCAACTGCGACGTCGCCAGGCCTGGCGGCGCCCGGTGCAGTCGCACCGAGGCCTGGAATGCCTCCAACAGCTCCAGGTGACGCACGTCCCCCAGGAAGATGCGCCCGCCGGCCTTCAGGACCCTCGCCGCGCCGAGCAGCACCTGGAGGAGGTAGTCCACGCTCGAGAAGCACTGGATGACCGAGTTGAGGACCACCGTGTCGAACGAGCCAGGCTCGAGGTCCGACAGGTCCTCCACGCCCCGGTGCAGCAGCTTCACGGAGGCGAGCGCGTCCCCCATGTGCTGGCGCTGCCGCTCGATGCGCTCCAGCGCCGGACGGGCGAAGTCCACGCCCCAGTAGGCTTCGCAATGCGGCGCGAGGCGGTACAGCAGGAGGCCCGTGCCGCACCCCAGCTCCAGCACCCGGCGGGGCCGCAGCGCGAGGATCTGCGCCACCGTCGTCTCCACCCACTCGCGCATCTGGGCCTCGGGGAGAGGCCCGCCGGAATAGCTGTCGTTCCACCCGGCGATGTCGAACGTGGGGTCCGCGTTGCGTGCCTGCTGGGTGTACGTGACGTCGTAGATGGCCTTCCAGTCCGCGGACTGGTCCGCCGCGCCCGCCGGGGTCGGCTCGCCCAGCACGACATAGGCCGCCAGACGCACGTCTCCCGTCGCGTCCGGTCGCGCGAGCACCACGGCCTCGCGGACGGACGGCTGTGCCGTCAACGCTGCTTCGATCTCCCCGGGCTCGATGCGAAAGCCCCGCACCTTGACCTGGAAGTCCGCTCGGCCCAGGTACTCCAGCGTGCCGTCCGCGCGCCACCGGGCCACGTCGCCCGTGCGGTACATGCGAGCGCCATCACCCCCGGAATGGGGATCCAGCACGAACCGCTCCGCGGTGAGCTCGGGGCGATTCCAGTAGCCTCGCCCGACCTGGACACCCGCGATGAACAGCTCCCCTGGAACCCCCACGGGCGTGGGGTTGCCGAGCCCATCGAGGATGTAGATGCGGGTGTTCGCCACCGGGCGACCGATGGGCACGACGGGCCCCGTGCCACCCCGGACGCAGTGCCAGTGCGTCACGTCCACCGCGGCCTCGGTGGGGCCGTACAGGTTGTGGAGCTCCGTGATGGCGGGGAGTCGCGCATGGGCGCGATGGACCCACTCCGCGGGGAGGGCCTCGCCGCTGCACATCACCCGACGCAGGTGTCCCAGCGCCTCCAGCCCCGGCTCATCGAGGAAGGCCCGCAGCATCGAGGGCACGAAGTGCGTGGTGGTGACGCGCTCCTCGGCCATCAGCCGGACGAGGTAGCGCGGGTCGCGGTGCCCCTCGGGCTTCGCGAGGACCAGCCGCGCGCCGGCCATCAGCGGCCAGAAGAACTCCCACACCGAGACATCGAAGCTGAACGGCGTCTTCTGGAGGACGTGCTCCTCCGGCCCCAGGCCGTACTCGCGCTGCATCCACTGGAGCCGGTTGACGATGCCCCGATGCGAGTTCATCGCGCCCTTGGGGCGACCGGTACTGCCCGACGTGTAGATGACGTAGGCGAGGTCCGCCGGCGTGTTGCGACGCTCCAACCGGGGCCCCGCCGCGGCGTCGGCGAGCTCCACGTCCATCCGGATGAGGACGGTGCCGGGTGCGCGGACCTGGTCCTCGAGCGAGGCCCGCGTCACGATGACCGGTGCCCGAGTGTCCTCCCGCATGAACGCGAGGACGTCTCGTGGATAGGAGGGGTCGAGCGGAACGTAGGCGCCGCCCGCCTTCAGGATGCCGAGCAGGCTCACGACGAGGTCGACGCTCCGCTCCAGGCAGACCCCGACGAGGACGTCCGGCCCCACGCCCTGCTGGCGCAGCACCTGGGCGAGTCCATTGGCGCGCGCCTCGAGCTCCCGGTAGGTCAGCCGCTCCGCCTCGAAGGCCAGGGCGATGGCGTCCGGAGTCCGATCCACCTGCGCTTCGAACAGCTCGACCAGGGTGCCCGCGTCACCGAGCCGCTCCTCGGGCGGATTCCAACCGTGGAGCACCTGTCGCCGTTCGGCGTCGGTCATCAGCGGCAGCTCGGCGATGCGCTGGTCGGGCGCGTCCGCCATCCCGGTCATCACCACCTCGAGCTGGCCCAGGAGTCGATCGACCGTCTCCGCGTCGAAGAGGTCCGCCGCGTACTTGCAACTGATCAACAACCCGTCGGGCCCATGGATGGCCTCGAACGTCAGGTCCAGTTCGGCCGTGCGGTTGTCGAGCAGCGATTCGCGCGGCGACATGGCGAGAGACAGCCCACCCCCCATGGGCAGCTCGCGGGGCAGGTCGTAGTCGTCGAGGACGAAGGCGACGTTGTACAGCTCCCGTCGCTGAGCGCCGGATTGGAGCGCGGCGAGGACATGGTCGAACGGACAATGACCATGGGCGAGTGCGCCGAGCGTGACCTGCTTCACCACGCCCATGAGCCCCGTCGTCGTCACTGACTCCGGGAGCCGCATGCGCAGTGGGAGGAAGTTGGTGAAGTCGCCCACCAGCTCCCGGGTCCCCGGGACGTCCCGCCCGTACACCACGGTGCCCACGACGAAGTCCGCCTGTCGGCTCCAACGGTGGAGCACGACGGCGAGCGCGCTGATGACGCTCACGAAGGGCGTGGCGCCCTGTTGACGTCCCAGGTGATGCAGCCGGTGCGTCACCGAAGCGGGGATGAGGCGCAGGCGCCGTGCGCCCCGGAACGACATCCGCTGGGGACGAGGCCTGTCCGTGGGGAGCGCGAGGAGGGATGGCGCGTCCGCGAGCGTCTGTCGCCACCAGGCCAGCTCCGGCGCCATCGCCCGGGGCGTGAGCTGGGTGCGTTGCCACGCCGCGAAGTCGGCGTACTGGTGCGCGGGCTCCACGAGCGGGGACGGGCGTCCGTCGCGGAAGGCGGCGTGGAGGGCCGCCAGCTCGCGCAGGAGGAGGCCCACGGTCCATCCATCCGCGACGAGGTGGTGGAGGGACAGGACCAGCACATGGTCCTCGTCGCCGAACCGCACCAGGGTCCCCCGGAGGAGTGGCCCCGTGGCCACGTCCATCGGTCGTTGACCGTCGAGCACCGCCAGCGCGTCGAGCACCGCGCCCCGGTCGGCGCGCCCCGTCGCGTCCACCCGCTCGACGACGAGCGGCGTCACGGGACGAATCCGCTGGAAGAGGGACTCCCTGGTCGAGACGAACGTCGAGCGCAGCACCTCGTGCCGGCGCGACAACTCCGTCAGGGCCCGCTCCAGGACGTCCACATCCAGCGGTCCACGCAACGGAAAGGCGAGCGGAAGGTGGTACGCGGTGGAGGCCGGGTCGAGTTGCTGCATGACCCAGAGCCGGTGTTGCGGGAAGGAGGCCTCCGCGAGCCCCGACGTCTCGGCACGCCGGGAGAGCGGAACGAGCGCGGGGCGTGTCGGGGCTGGCCGCGCGACACGCTCGGCCAGCTCCGCCAGGCTGACGTCCTGCAACAGGATCGTCGCGGGGAGGCGAACGCCGAAGCGCTTCTCGATGCGCTCCTGCAGCTCCGCCGCTCCGAGTGAGTCCATCCCCAGCCGCGTCAGGGGCGTGCCCTCGTCGACGCCCGATGCCGCGCTCCCCAGTACCGCCTCGAGCTCTTCGCGCAGTCCCCGTGTCAGGGCTCCGCGCGCGGCCTCGGCGTCCGCCCGGAGGGCGGCCACGGCGGGAGGCGGGGCCTCCGGCGCGTTCGTCCCCATCCGCCAGAGGATGGGCAGCTCCCCGGAGAGCAGCCCCGCGCGACAGGCGTGACGCTGGATCTTCCCGCTCGACGTCTTGGGGATGGCGCCAGGGGGCAGCAACGCCACGGCGCGAGGCTGGACCTCCAGCTCCCGCGCAATGGCCTGTCCCAGGGCGTCCGCCACCTCGGCCAACGCCGCGGCATCTCCCGACGAGGCCAGCTCCCGGGACACCTCCGCCATCACCCCGAGCACCTCTCCACCCGGAGCTTCGAGGGAGAACGCCGCGACGCAGCCCAGGCGCACGCGCGGGTGCGCGCGCTCCATGACGACCTCGATGTCCTGTGGGTACAGGTTGCGGCCCCGGAGGATGATGAGGTCCTTGCGGCGCCCCGTGACGATGAGCTGTCCGTCCTCTCGCAACAGGCCCAGGTCGCCCGTGCGCAGATACCGTGGGCCGTCCTCGACGCCCTCGGGCCGCGCGCGGAAGCCCTCCTCGGACAGCTCGGGCTTGCGCCAGTAGCCCTGGGCCACGCTGTCGCCCGCCACCCAGATCTCCCCGACCTGTCCCGCGAGCCGGGGCGTCCGGCGCTCCGGGTCGACGATGAGCAGGCGCTGGTCGCCGAGCACCTCACCGCTGGAGACATGAGCGTGCGTCCCCGGGGCCTCGGGCGACCTGTCCACCGCGCGCCCGCCCGCGAGCGAGCCGTCATCGAGATGGAAGGCGCGCGGCCCCTCGCCCTTGCGCGCGCCCGTGACGATGAGCGTGCCCTCCGCCAGGCCATAGCAGGGATAGAGGGCTTCCCTCCGGAAGCCCGCGGGCTCGAACACCCGGGCGAACCGCTCGAGCGTGCCAGCGCGGATGGGCTCGGCGCCGCAGAACGCGACCTCCCATGAGCGCAGGTCCAGCGCGCGCACGTCCTCGGCCGTGGCGCGACTGGCGCACAAGTCGAAGGCGAAGTTGGGCCCCCCGCTGATGGTGCCCCCGAGCCGCGAGATGGCGCTCACCCAGCGCAACGGCCGCTGGAGGAAGGCGAGGGGGGACATCAACGCCACGCGGTAGCCACCACACAGGGGCGCGAGGATGCCGCCGATCAGCCCCATGTCGTGGTACGGCGGCAGCCAGAAGACGGACACGCTGTCGTCGCGCACCTGGAGGCCGAGCGAGATGAGCCCCGTGTTGTGCAGCAGGTTCGCGTGGGTCAGCATCACGCCCTTGGGCGTGCCCGTCGACCCGGACGTGTACTGGAGGAACGCCAGGGAGTCTGGCCCGATGTCCGGCTCGCGCCAGTCGACCTCTCCGCCCTCCGGCAGCGCGTCCGTCGCCAGCCAATGCAGCGCCCGGAAGTCCGGCGCCTGCTCGAAGACGAAGTCCGTCAGCCCGAGGATGCCGGAGGTGGTCAGGACCACCAGGGCCTCCGCATCCTGGATGATGGCGCGCAGCCGGGGCAGGGTGCGCTCCAGTCGCGAGGGGTCCGGCGGATACGCGGGGACGGCGATGGCCCCCGCGTAGAGGCAGCCGAAGAAGCCCGCGACGTAGTCGAGCCCCGGTGGATACAACAACATGACGCGCTGACCCACCGCGCCTCGCGCCTGGAGGGCCGCCGCGATGCGCCTGGCGCGGCGATCCAACTCCACCGCGTCGAGCGTCAGGTCCTCGCCGTCGTCTTCGGCGATGAAGGTGAAAAGCGGAGGCCGCGACGCGGCGTTGGCCGCGCGCGCACGCGTGGCGTCGATGAGGGTCCGAGTTGTCGTGTCCATGGGGGGGTGTGGGGCTCGGATGGACGTGTTTCTGAGAGGTCCTTAATAACAGGCGTCTCTCAGAATCGCGGAAAATGCGATGTCCCACACTACCCGCCGCTCCGCGAGTACGTCGTGAGCGGCCACAACCCATACCTATAGAAAAATTCTGACTTCAGGGCCTCCCGAAGAGTCCCCGGAGCCACCCCATGAACGTGCGTGGCTTCGGAGTTGCTTCGGGCGGAGGCGCGACGGCCTGGATGGCGGATTGCGCCGGAGCTGTGATCCGCGGCGTCGCGGAGACCTTGGGCGGCGCGGGGCGAGCCGCCTGGGCCGGAGCCGCGGGGGCCTGGGGCCTGGGCGCCGGAGCCGGGGTGGGGGCCTCCGGCGCGGGCTGGGCGAGCTTCGCCTTCACGGACTCGGGGGTGTCGCGCGTGGAGAAGGTGCTGGAGACCTCACGCCCGGAGGCGGACTCGCGCGCCGTCACCTTGAGGAGGGACTCGTTGTTCACCTCGAACGTCACCGTCACCTGGACACCGCCGCGCGGCAGCCGGGGCAGCCCCGTGAGCTTGAGCGTCCCGAGGAACTCGTTGTCGGCCGCCTTGTCGGAGTCCCCCTGGAACACGGTGAGCTCCAGCTCCGTCTGCTCGTCGCGGTGGGTGGACAGCGTGTAGCTCTTGGTGGCCGGCAGCGACGTGTTGCGCTCCAGCACGGGCTTGAAGCGCCCACCGGGCAGCCCCACGCCAATGGCCATGGGCAACACGTCGATGAGCACCACGCCCTCGAGCTGCCCCAGGCTGTGCGCCAGGAGCGCGGCGCCCAGCGCGACGGCCTCGTCCGGGTGGACGCCCTTGCTGGGGGGCTTGCCGAAGAAGCGGGTGATCTTCTCGTGCACCAGCGGGAAGCGGCTCTGGCCTCCCACGAGGATGACCTCGTCGATGTCGCGCGGCCCCAGCTGCTTCGCCTCGAGGACCTCGGCGCAGACCTGGAGGGTGCGGTCCACCAGCCCCTCGGTCAGCTCGATGAGCTTCTGGCGTGTCAGGGTGACGTCCAGGTCGTACGGCTTGTCGTCGATCATCGTGACGAACGCCACGTGCACGCGCATCTCCGAGCGCTCGGACAGGGCGCACTTGGCCCGCTCCGCGGCGTCGTTGATGCGCTGCATGGCCACGCGGTCGCCCTGGAACGGCCGGCCCGTCTTCTTCTGGAACTCCTCCAGGAGGAAGTTGACGATGGCGTTGTCGAAGTCGATGCCGCCCAGGAACGTGTCGCCGCCGGTGGAGATGACCTCGTAGACGTTGTCCGAGAGCTCGAGCACGGACGCATCGAAGGTGCCGCCGCCCAAATCGTAGACGAGCACGCGCTGGTTGAGCTTGCGCCCGTAGCCGTACGCCAGCGCCGCCGCGGTGGGCTCGTTGAGGATGCGCTCGACGTACAACCCCGCGAGCTTGCCGGCCTCGCGCACCGCCTGCCGCTGGTTGTCGTTGTAGTACGCCGGGACGGTGATGACCGCGCGGGACACCGGCTGCCCCAACTGGTTCTGCGCCACCTCGCGCACCTCGCGGAGGATGAGCGCGGAGATCTGCTGGAGCGTGTAGACGCGCTCACCCAGCTTCACGCCCGCGTCGCCGTTCTCCCCGGGGGTGATCTCGTAGTGGAAGCGGTCCTTGATGTGCTCGACGATGGGCGAGCCGTAGGGCCGCCCCACCAGCCGCTTCGCGCCGTACACCGTCTGGCGCGGGTTGGTGAGCATCTGCCCCTTGGCGGGGTGGCCCACCACCAGCTTGCCGCGCGTGTTGACGGCGATGATGGAGGGCACCGTGTTGTGCCCCTCACGGCTGTTGAGCACCCCGGGGCGCCCGTTGCGCACGTAGGCCGCGCACGAGTTCGTCGTCCCCAGGTCGATGCCGATCACCAGGCCCGTTCGTTTGGGCTCCTCGGTGCTCAGGTCCAGCCCCGCATGCGTCATCAGGGCCGGGGAGCCCGTCGGAGCGGCGCTCGCGGGCGTGGCGGCCAGGGCGACGGACGGACCCGGCTGCGTGGGTGGGACGGTGTAGTCCGGCGTGCCGACCCCAGAGGGGACCGGGGGGACGTCCGACTGGGCGTGGGGGAGGGCGGCGACCGCCAGCTCGAGGAAGCGCTTCGTCTGGGGGTCGACCCCCAGGAAGCGCAGCCCCATGCCGGGCACGCCCTGGCCCCCCTGGCCCGTCACGAAGTGGACCACCGCGGAGGCGTGGATGAGGCGCTCGCCGTTGGCCAGGCGCAGGTCGAGGTTGACGGGCGTCCCGGGCGGCTTCACCGCGCGAGCACGCAGGTAGATGCCGCCTCGCGTGACGTTGCCGCCATACTTCGCCAGGAACTCCTCCGGCGTCGCGAAGGGCAGCTTCACCACGAGACCGACCGCCGCCTGATTCGATTCCGTCAAAGCCCGGTTCCTGAGACGAGAGGGGATAGCCCGCTGCTTGGATTATCGCTCGAAGTGCGAGTGAACGGGCGTCAAAAAGTCCACCCTTCCGGGTTGCGTGGCGACAACGTACCTCGTATGGAACCGCACCCGCCGGGCGCTGGTGCCTCGCGGGCCCCTTCGTCCCGGGAGCGCCCTCCATGCTGAACCCCGAAATCCGGCTCGCACTCACCTTCGATGACGTGCTGCTGGTGCCCGCCGAGAGCGCGGTCGTCCCCAAGGATGCCGACCTGACGACGCGCCTGACCCGCAACCTCCGCCTGAACATCCCGCTGCTGTCGGCCGCGATGGACACGGTGACGGAGGCGCGCACCGCCATCGCCATGGCGCAGGAAGGCGGCATCGGCGTCATCCACAAGAACATGACGCCCGAGCAGCAGGCGCTCGAGGTCCTCAAGGTCAAGAAGTTCGAGAGCGGCATGGTGGTGGACCCCGTCACCATCGACCCCGAGGCCCCGCTGGGCCGCGCCATCGACCTGATGCGCCAGCACGGCGTGTCCGGCATCCCGGTGGTGAAGGGGCGCCGGCTGGTGGGCATCGTCACCAGCCGCGACGTGCGCTTCGAGACCAACCTCACCCAGAAGGTGGAGGCGGTGATGACGCGCAAGCTCGTCACCGGGCGCGAGGGCATCTCCCAGAACGACGCGCAGAAGCTCCTGCACGAGCACCGCATCGAGAAGCTGCTGGTCGTCAACGACGACTTCGAGCTGCGCGGCCTCATCACCATCAAGGACATCGAGAAGCGCCGCACGCACCCCAACGCGGCCAAGGACGCCAAGGGCCGGCTGCTGTGCGCCGCCGCCGTGGGCGTGTCCGCGGACCGCGAGGCGCGCGTCGACGCGCTGGTGAAGGCGGGCGTGGACGTCATCGTGGTGGACACGGCGCACGGCCACTCGCGCGGCGTGGTGGACGGCGTGCGCGACACGAAGAAGAACTTCCACGGCTTCGAGCTCATCGCCGGCAACGTGGCCACCGCGGAGGCGACGCGCGCGCTCATCCTGGCGGGCGTGGACGCGGTGAAGGTGGGCATCGGCCCGGGATCCATCTGCACCACCCGCGTGGTGGCGGGCGTGGGCGTGCCCCAGGTGACGGCGGTGGACGACTGCAGCCGCGAGGCGGACAAGCACGACATCCCCATCATCTCCGATGGCGGCATCAAGTACTCGGGCGACATCGTCAAGGCGCTCGCCGCGGGCGCGAGCACGGTGATGATCGGCTCGCTCTTCGCGGGCACCGAGGAGGCCCCGGGCGACGTCATCCTGTACCAGGGCCGCAGCTACAAGAGCTACCGCGGCATGGGCAGCCTGGGCGCCATGAAGCAGGGCGCGAAGGACCGCTACTTCCAGGCGGACGTGGACGCGGTGAAGCTCGTGCCGGAGGGCATCGAGGGCCGCGTGCCGTACAAGGGCACGCTCGCCATGAACGTGCACCAGATGCTCGGCGGCATCCGCAGCGGCATGGGCTACGTGGGCTGCGGCACCATCGACGAGCTGCGCAAGAGCGCCCAGTTCGTGCGCATCACCTCCGCGGGGCTCAAGGAGAGCCACGTGCACGACGTCATCATCACCGAGGAGGCCCCCAACTACCGCGTGGAGTAGCCCGCGGCGGGCGCCTCCCGGGGCGGCGTGGGAACGAGAAGAGGGCCCGCGCCAACCCGGCGGGGCCCTCGTCCTCAGCCAGCGCGCGGGGCGGTGGGGACTACTTGCGGCCCTTGCGACCGCCCGTGGAACCCGCCTCCTCGGCGGGCGTGGCGGAGATCTTCTTCTCCGCGTTGGCCACGCGGTTGAGCAGGGCGTCCTTGTCGTCCGGCTCCAGCGTCTCGATGGCCTGGCGCAGGGTGTTGAAGTCCAGGCGGGCGATGGTGACGGTGTTGCCGCCCTTGATCTCCTGGACGGTGGGGACCTCCACCAGCTCGCGCATGTAGGTCTCGAACTCGACCCGCACGTCCGCGGTCTGCTGGACGCAGTTGTCCTTGGCGTTGACGATCTGCTGGCTGCCCTCGCGGTAGCTCAGGTCGGGGTTGCGGTTCATCGCATCCTCGAACGTCGAGGTGCGCTTGCGCAGGGAGGAGTACAGCTCGATGTAATCGACCAGGCGCTCGGTCTCCTCGCGGTTGACGTTGCGCGCCTTGCCGAGCGCATCGGTGGTGTCATCACAGGTGAGCTTCTGGAGCTCGGAGACCCCTGGCACGTCCTTGACGGCCAGGTTCTGGGTCTCGCGGTCCAGCCGCTCATCCGAGGAGATCTCCTTCACACATCCGGAAGCGGACAGAAGGAGGAAAGCTGCAGCAGTGGAAGCGGACAGGCGGCGGAGCATCCGGACCTCGAACAATTGAGGGGACTTGGGCGTTGATTTCCGGAAGTTTGTAGCGATAAGGGCCCCCAGCCGTCAACGACGCCCCCTTGGAGAAACTCCGGTGGACCTGCACGCCGAGAAGATCCTGATCCTTGATTTCGGGAGTCAGTACACCCAGCTCATCGCCCGTCGGGTGCGCGAGCTGGGCGTCTACTGCGAAATCCACCGCCCGGACCTCCCCTCGGAGGACATCCGGCGCTTCGCCCCTCGGGGCATCATCCTTTCGGGGGGCCCGGCGTCCGTCGAGGCGCCCGACTCCCCCCGGTGCGACCCCTTCGTCTTCGAGGCCGGGGTCCCCGTCCTGGGCATCTGCTACGGGCTCCAGCTCACCGCCAAGCTGCTCGGCGGCCGCATCGACCGGACGGCCCACCGCGAGTTCGGAAACGCGGAAGTCGAGGTCATCTCGGCGCGGGGACCGTTCTCGGAGTTCCGTCCGGGAGACCGGGTCCAGGTGTGGATGAGCCACGGGGACCGGGTGGAGGCGCTCCCGCCGGGCTTCGAGGCCATCGGTCGCTCGGGCAACTCGCCCTTCGCGGCGGCGGCGCACGAGAGCAAGCCCTTCTACGGCTTCCAGTTCCACCCGGAGGTGGTCCACACGCCGCAGGGCAAGGCCATGCTGCGCGCCTTCCTCTTCAACGACTGCAAGGTCAGCGGCTCGTGGACGATGAAGGGCTTCATCGACGAGGCCGTCGCGACCATCCGCAAGCAGGTCGGTGAGCACGGGCGGGTCATCTGCGCGCTGTCGGGTGGCGTGGACAGCTCCGTGGCCGCGCTGCTGCTCCACCGGGCCATCGGGCCCCGCCTCCAGTGCATCTTCGTGGACAACGGGGTGCTCCGGCAGGGGGAGCGCGCCCAGGTGGAGGCGCTCTTCGTGGACCGCTTCCACGTGCCGCTGAAGACGGTGGATGCGCGGGCGCGCTTCCTGGAGAAGCTGGCCGGCGTCACGGACCCGGAGAAGAAGCGGAAGATCATCGGCCGCGAGTTCATCGCCGTGTTCGAGGAGTCCTCCCGCGACATCCAGGACGCGGAGTTCCTGGCCCAGGGGACGCTGTACCCGGACGTCATCGAGTCCGTCTCGTACAAGGGGCCGTCCGTCACCATCAAGAGCCACCACAACGTGGGCGGCCTGCCCGAGCAGATGAAGCTCAAGCTGGTGGAGCCCCTGCGCGAGCTGTTCAAGGACGAGGTCCGCGCGCTCGGCCGCGAGCTGGGGTTGCCGGAGGAGATGGTGTCCCGGCAGCCGTTCCCCGGCCCCGGTCTGGCCATCCGCGTGCTGGGCGAGGTGACGGAGGCGCGGCTGGAGCTGGTGCGCCGCGCGGACGCCATCGTCCAGGAGGAGATTCGCGCGGCCGGGCTCTACAAGGAGCTGTGGCAGGCGTTCGCGGTGCTGCTGCCGGTGCAGAGCGTGGGCGTCATGGGCGACGAGCGCACCTACGAGTCCACCTGCGTCCTTCGCGCCGTCACCAGCGTGGACGGCATGACGGCGGACTGGGCCCGGCTGCCGTACCCCGTGCTGGAGCGCATCTCCACGCGCATCACCAACGAGGTGCGCGGCATCAACCGCGTCGTCTACGACGTGTCCTCCAAGCCCCCCGCGACCATCGAGTGGGAGTGAGGCCGGGGCCTCCCGGGACTCGCGCCGACGGCTGACCGTTGGCTTCATCCATGGGCCGGCTGGCATCCTTGCCCGCCGGCCCGTGGTGTTTCAGGGGCGCCCGCTGGCGTCCGGCGGTGCATCCAGGAGCCGCGCCAACGCGGCGCTGGTCGACGGGCCCAGGCGGTCTGGGGGAGGGCGGTCGGGAAGGGTGCAGTCCCGTGCGAGACTGCGCCTGGTTCCGAGAAGGGAAGGTCGCACATGAGGAAGAGCCTGAGTGCCAGGGGCGCGGGAGTCCTGTTGGGGGGAGTCCTCCTGCTCATGCCCCTGGCTGTCGCCGTGGCCGCGCCCCCGCGCAAGGGGGCCGCCGCCCCCGTCGCCATCGTCCTGGGGCACGAGATTCGTCGCGCGGACCTCGCGCCCCCCGGAGGGCCACGGCCCGACGCGGATGCCGAATGGAAGGCCAAGAGCGATGCCCTCCGTCTCCAGGGGCTGCTCCTGGCTCCACTCTTGATGCGCTATGCCCAGCAGAAGCAACTGGAGCCCACGCCGCAAGAAGTGCGGGACTGCACCGCCGCGATGGACGCCAAGAGCGCCGAGCTGCGAGAACGACAGAAACAGGAACTCGACACCCTGCGTAGGCAGCTCGGAGCGAGGGACCTGTCCGTCGCGGACCGCGAGGACCTCCGTACCCGGCTCATGACGCTCGAGAACGTCACGAGGTTCGACGAGGCGGACCAGGCCGAGCGGGCCCAGAACCCCGAGCTGGCCGCGGAATCCTCCGCGCGCGTCTCCCGCGACATGGTCCTCGCGTGGAAGGTGCAGCGGGAGCTGCATCGCCAGTACGGCGGGGACATCATCTTCCAGCAGGCGGGCCCCGAGGCGGTGGGGGCGTACCCCCTGTTCCTGGAGGAGCGACAGAAGGCCGGCGACTTCCAGATCCTCGACCCGGACCTGTCCCGTCGCTTCTGGGAGCGCATCCGCAAGGGGGCCGGCATCCGCGTCGAGCAGGACGCGCTGGAGACGCCGTGGTGGCTCGAGAAGCCCGCCCCGAAGCGCTGAGCCGCTGGGGCGTGAACACCGGCGCCGCCAGGAGCCCTGAATGAACGAAGAGGCTGCCCGGGGTGCCCAGGCAGCCTCTTTGCTTTTCCAACGAGGGCCTCGAAGTCGGGCTCCCTGCTCGGAAGCCGGTGACTACCCGGCCGGGTTCGCCTTCACGGGCGGCACCTGGGTGCTCCCCGGGCGCAGCTCCTCGAGGACGCGGTTGGCGCCGTAGATCTTCTTCAGCGCCTCGATGATGGCGTCGCTGTGCACGGCGACGGTGCGGTTGACGCTCTCGTCGAAGCCGTACTCACCGCCCAGGGACTGGATGTTGCCGTCGAACACCAGGCCGATGATCTCCGCGTCCTTGCTGATCATGGGCGAGCCGGAGTTGCCGCCGATGATGTCGTTGGTGGTGACCATGTTCATGGCCGTGGCGCCGTCGAGGTTCTTCTCCGCCTTCAGCCAGGACGCGGGCAGCGCGAACGGGTCCTCACCGGTCGCGTGGTCGAAGGTGCCCGCCATCTGGGTGATGGGGTCCACCTTCTTGCCGTCCTCCATGTAGCCCTTCACCGAGCCGTACGACAGGCGCAGGGTGAACGTGGCGTCGGGGTACTGGTTGGTGCCGTAGACCTCGAACTTCGACTTGGCCACCAGCTCGCTGTTCTTCTTGATGACCGCCTCGATGTTCTCCTCGTAGTTCTTGCGGACCGCGCGGGAGTCGCCGTCCAACGCGAGGGCGAGCTGGATCATCGGGTCCTTGGAGGCCGCGATGGCCGCCTTGCCGCCGTCGAACAGCGCCTTGCGGACGGAGACGTCACACACCTTGGAGCCCTTCACGTCCTTGATGACGCACAGCTTGGAGCCCTTCACCAGACGGGTCGCCAGCTTCTCCGGGGACTCCTTGCCCAGGACCTTCTTCACGAACGGGTGGTTGGAGCCCAGCTCCTCGCGCATCTTCGTGAGACCGAAGGTCAGGCGGGTGATCTCCAGCTCCGGGTAGATGGGGGCGGGGCTGAGCAGCTGCGCCTGGAGCGCGGGCAGGTTGGCCTGGTTGAACTCACGCAGGCGCTGACCGTTCTCCTTGTTGAGCTCCTCGGAGGCCCGCACCAGCGTCTTGGCGATGCCGTACAGGCTGGAGGACAGGCCCGAGCCCTGCTCCATGAAGCCGAGGTCCTTGCGGATGTTGGCCATGTCGACCTGGGCCTTGGCGATCTCGTCCCACGCCGCGCCGTACTTCTTCTTCATCTCCGGGTTGGCGTCGACCTTCTTGCGCAGCTCCTGCTCCGCGGCGACCTTCTGCGCGAAGAACTTCTTGTCCTGCAGCGCCTCCAGGCGGCCCTTGAACGCCTTGAGGCTGTTCTCCACGCCGAACAGCAGGTTGTTGGAGATGCGCTTCTGCTCCGGGCCCTTCTTCTGGAACTCGGTGACGAGGCCGCGCAGCTCGGACAGCATGAACAGCGCCTTGGGCATGGCGACGTCGCGCTGGTACTCCAGCTCCGCGATGGTCAGCCCGCGCGAGGTGCGGCCGGGGTGGCCGGTCACGAAGGTGAGGTCACCCTCCTTGGCGCTCTTCTCGGACCACTTGAAGTAGTTCTCCGTCTTCGCCGGCTTGCCGTCCTGGTAGACGCGCAGGAACGTCACGTCGAGGTCCCAACGGGGGAACTCGAAGTTGTCCGGGTCGCCGCCGAAGAAGGCGATGGCGTGCTCGGGCGCCATGACCAGGCGCACGTCCTGGAAGCGGCGGTACTTGTAGAGGTTGTACTTGCCGCCCTGGTACAGCGTCACGACGTCGCAGCGGACCTTGGCGTCACCGGCGGAGCACTCCTGCTCCATCGCCGCCATCTTCGCCTTCAGCGTGTCGCTGTACTGCTTGCCGGACAGGCCCTGCGTGGCCTGGTTGAGCGCGTCGGTGACGTCGGTGATCTGCTCGAGCTGGTTGATCTCCATCGCCGGGCACTGCGTCTCCTCGGCCTGGCTCTTCGCGTAGAAGCCGTTCGCGATGAAGTCCTTCTTCGGACCGGAGAGCTGCTCGATACAGCCGCGGGCGCAGTGGTGATTGGTCATCACCAGACCGTCCGGCGACACGAAGCTGGCGGAACAGCCGCCCGCCAGACGCGCGGAGGACAGGCGCACCTTGTCGAGCCACTGCTGCGACGGCTCGAACCCGTACTTCTCCTTCACCTTCGCGGACGGGAAGTTGTTGTAGGTCCACATGCCTTCGTCGGCCAACGCGGGGGACGCGCCGACGAGGGTGGCGATCAGGAACAAACGCTTCATGAAGAGGTCCTTTCCAGGGCCAGGGATGTCGCGGTTCTGCGGGAAGCCCCTGCCTCGGTCAACCGGGAAAAAAGCCGGGATGAATTCCCATCTCGTGGAACATTCGAGCGGGCGTGGGATTCCTCGGCATCGCACGAGGCCTGAGTGCAGGCAGGCGACGACGAATGCCTGGAATCACGTCTTGTCGGGGCGCGTCGCGAAGCCGTGATTCGAGCCGCGTGGGTGGCGCGGCGTGTCGTGTCCTGGCGTGCCATTTCCGGGACGCCAGGAGGTCCGTCCGACTCAGCCGCGCATGGCCTGGAGGGGGTCCACTCGCGTCGCCCTTCGCGCCGGGAGCCAACAGGCCAGCAGGGCGACCACGGCGAAGAGCAGGGTGACCCCCACGAACGTCAGCGGGTCCCAGGAAGAGACGCCGTAGAGCTGGGACGCCAGGAGCCGCGTCAGCGCCAGGGCCCCCCCGAGGCCGACCGCCAGCCCGAGCCCCGCCAGCGCCGCCCCCTGGGTCAGGACCCGCCGGAGGACGTCTCCCGAGCGCGCCCCCAGGGCCATGCGGATGCCGAACTCGCGGGTGCGCTGCGCGACGAGCAGCGAGATGACGCCATAGAGGCCATGGGTGGAGAGGATCAGCGCGAGCGCCGCGAAGCCCCCGAGCAACGAGAGCACGAGCCGCCGCGCCCCGAGCGACTGGGTGACGACCTGCTCCATGGTCGCGGCCCGGAAGACGGGGATGCCGGAGTCGACGCGCCGGACCGCCGCCTGGACCGAGGGCAACACGGTCTCCGGGGGCACGGAGGTGCGAATCACGAGGACCAGGCTGTCGTCGCCCCAGGGGCGGCCCTGCGGGACATGGAACTCCGGCAGCGGCGCCTGCTCGAGGCCCGCCTGCCGGACATCGCCCACGACGCCCACGATGGTGTGGACGCCGATGCCCAGGCGGAGCTGTCGGCCCAGGGCGCCTCCGTCCTGGAAGTGCCTCCGCGCGAGCGCCTCGTTGATGATGACGACGCCCGGCTGACCGGGGGCCGAGTCCTGGGGGGTGAAATCCCGACCGTGCTTCAGGGGGATTCCCAGGGTCGAGAAGAAGCCGGGGCTGGATGCCCGGCGCTCGGCGCGGGGTTCTCGGCCGGGTTCAGGGGCATCCTCGCCCTCGACCGTGTAGCGGGCGTTGCTCCAGGCGCGCTGGATGGGGAGCAGCGACGTCATTCCGGCGGCCGTGACGCCCGGAAGGGCGCGAACCTCGTCGAGGATGGGTTCCAGCAGGGTGCCTGGGAGACGGGTGTCCAGCCCGTCCGAGGTGAAGAACCGGCTGTCGGGGATGCCCAGATGCAGGGTCAGGAGCTGCTCGGTGGCGATTCCCGGAGACGTGCCCAGCAGCAGGAAGAAGCCGCGCCCCAGGAGGCCGGCGCCCACGAGCAGGATGAGGCACAGGGCGAGTTCGCCGACGACCAACATCGAGCGCAGGCGGCGGGAGCCGAGCCATCCCGGGCTCGCCGAGGCCAGGCCGGCGCGCAGGTTCCACCCGGTGACCTGGAGCGCGGGAACCAGGCCGAATCCGAGCCCGCAGGTCCCGGTGATGGCGAGCAGGTAGAGGAACACGGGACCATCCAGGCCCACGGCCTCGCGCCGAGGCATCGTCTCGGGCGCGATGGCCATGAGGGCATCCAGGCCCCACCGGGCGACGAGGAGCGCGAACACGGCGCCGAGACCCGACAGGAGAAGACTCTCGACGAGGAGCTGCTGGATGACCCGGGCTCGGCCCGCGCCGAGCGCCGCGCGAACGGCGAACTCCTGGCCGCGGGCTCCAGCTCGGGCGAGCAGCAGGTTCGCGATGTTGGCGCACGCGATGAGGAGCACGAGCGCGACGGCGCCGAGCAACAATCGCAAGGGCCCGACCCAGAGTCGGGTCCGGGCCTCGGCGAGCGAATCGACGCGCGCGCTCCGGTCCTTGCCCGAGGCAGGTCCCGCTGCGCCGAGTCGGGACGCGAGCTCCTTCAGGTGCTGGTCGGCCGTGGCCACGGAGACGCCCACGGCGAGCCGGCCGCGGACCGAGAGCACGGTGGAGTTGCGTCGATCCCGGGCATCTGGAGGGGCGACCAGGGGGAGCCAGAGGTCCATCCCGGGGTCGAAAAACTCGGGGATGACGCCGACCACGGTATGCGGGACGTCGTCGAGCAGGATGCGCTGGCCGAGAACGGCCGGATTGGAGGCGAAGCGCCGACGCCACAGGGCTTCGCTCAGCACCGTGATGGGCTCCTGGCCGGGCTGGTCATCGGTCGGGGCGAAGGTTCGGCCCAGGACGGGCGGGACACCGTGGACCGCGAAGTAGTCGCCGGTGGCCCGGGTGGCCTCGAGGCGCTCGGAATCGGACTCGGTCCGGAGGATGGCGCCGCCGGTGGTGAACGCGGCGAGGTGTTCGAAGACCGTGGCCTGGTCTCGCCAATCCCAGAACGTGGGCCACGACACGGGGCCGCCGCTGAGCTCGGGGCGGAGTTCGACCACGGAGACGATGCGGTCGGGTTCTGGATACGGGAGCGGCCGGAGCAGCACGCCATGGACGACGCTGAAGACCACGACGTTGGCGCCGATACCGAGCCCCAGGCAGAGCACCGCGGCGGCGACGAAGCCAGGGGAACGCATGAACGTGCGGAGCGCGAAACGCGCATCCGCGAAAACGGAATCGACGAAGCCCATGAGGTGGAGGCCCCAGAAACCGATCGAAGTTGGCTGGAAAGAGACGCGAGCCATTGTGGCGAGGATCGGCGCCTGGCGGAACAGGGGGCTTCGTCCAACAAGCACGCCGCACGCAGGGCCTGTGGTCGGCTCGGCATGGCGGCGCGGCGGATGCTCGCGGCACCACGTGAGTGCCGGATTCAGCGGCCCGAAGCCCGCCAAGGGGGTCCGAGGCCAGCCGGGGAGAGCTTCGGAATCAGCCTGGAGCCGGCGCCCAAAACCCCACCTGGGACGCCACGGGCTTAGTTTACATAACGCATGTTATCGGACCTAATGGCACTCTGGGGCCAGAGGGCGAAAGACCTGTCCTCCGGGCCGGCTGAACCGCCGAACGGCGCCCTCCAGCCCCTGAACCCGAGGCCCCGGCCGAGGCCCCGGGACTCCGTCCTCCTGGGCATCGGCGAACGCGCCGCTCCCCGGATTGAGCATCTGCTGCGACGTGGCCTGCATCTCCACGTTCGAGGACGCTTCCGGCCCGTGCATCCCCGCGGCTGGCCACTTAAAAAACGCGTGGAGGTATTCCCCGTGGCGTACGTGTTCCTGGTCCTGGCCATCGCCAGCGAGATTCTTGGTACGAGCATGCTGAAGACCACCGAGGGCTTCACCCGGCTCTGGCCGTCCCTGGCCTGCCTCGGGGCCTATGGCGTGGCGTTCGCGCTCCTGTCCCAGGCCGTGAAGACCATCCCCGTGGGCGTCGCCTATGCGCTCTGGTCCGGGCTCGGGACGGCCGCCATCGTCGTCATCGGCGTGACCTTCCTGGGCGAATCCATCAGCGCGATCAAGATCATCGGCGTGAGCCTCATCGTCGTGGGTGTCGTCATCCTGAACCTGGGCGGCGCGCACTGAGGCTGGCTCGGCCCCTCGTCCGACCAATCCCAGGCTCGGCTGCCCGGACGCGAGTCCGTGCTTCACCCGCACCGTGTCGACGCGTACCGTGTCCCGCGCATGCGCCTTCTCCGAACCGGACTTTCCGCCACCCTGTGCTGCGGCGCGCTCTTCCTGACTGGCTGCCCGGACAAGCCGACGGACACCCCGGACTCCGGCTCTGGCACCGCCACTGCGCCCGAGCCCCCCAAGCCGCCACCGCCGACCGCCTTCAGCCTCAGCTATCAGGCGCCGGACGCGAGCCTCGCCCAGGTCTCCCTGGAGCCCGGTGACAAGCCGCTCATCCAACAGACCTCCGCGCTCGAGCTCCGGACGAACCACGGCCTGCGCAACTACCGGGTCCGCCTGTTCGACGAGGCCGAGCGCGCGATGGTCTCCGACGACAGCGCCGAGGAAGCGGACTCAGGACTCGTCTACCGGATCAACCTGCCGCAGCCGCTCAAGACCGGCTTCTCGTACACGCTCGTGGTCGACGCGCAGACGGGCAACGCCTTCACGGACACGCTCGGGCGCGAGGTCGAGGAGCTGCGCACCACGTTCCAGGTCGCCGGCGAGAAGGAAAAGCCCGCTCCGCCGCCCGCGCCCGCCAAGAAGAAGAAGCGCCGATAGCCGCCCGCGACGCCCGGGCGGCCACCGCGCGACCGCTCACTTCGAGAGGATCGTCGCCGACTCGATGGAGATGGTCTTCTGCGGCACGTCCCGCATCCCGCTGCGCATGCCGGTGGCCGTCGCCTCGATCTTCTTCACCACGTCCAGGCCCGAGGTGACCTTGCCGAAGACGGTGTAGCCGTGACCGTCCGGCCGCGGATAGTCCAGGCCGGAGTTGTCCACGGTGTTGATGAAGAACTGCGCCGTGGCCGAGTTCGGGTCCGAGGTCCGGGCCATCGCGATGGTGCCCGTCTGGTTCTTCAGGCCGTTCTGGCTCTCGATCGGAATCGACGCACGGGTCTTCTTCTGGTCCATGCTGGACGTGAAGCCGCCCCCCTGGATCATGAAGCCCTGGATCACGCGGTGGAAGATGGTGCCGGTGTAGTGCCCGGCCTCGACGTACTCGATGAAGTTGGCGACCGTCTTCGGCGCCTTCTCGGGATACAGCTCGAGCTGGATGTCGCCTTCGCTGGTCTTGAACTGCACGACGGGGTTGGCCATCACGAACCTCTCGAAAGTCCTGCGTGGAAAGAGTCCGGCGCGTTCTGCCACAACTGGCGGCCCCAATGCCGCCAGAACCGTCCGACCTAGCGTTCAGCCACGGACGGAAGCCCCAGGGCGGTCTGCAGCTCCCGCAGCTTCGCCTGGATGACGCGGATGTTCTGCGGCCCCATCCGCAACAGGTGTTTCTGGGCCCGGCTCAACCCCTCCAGCTCCGGGGACACGTAGGCATAGAGCGCGCCCTGGGCCTTCACCTCCACGGGCGCCCCTTCGGGGACAGGCACGGCCAACAGGTGCTGGATGGAGCGCCCCAAGGTCGCGTCGAAGCCCTGTCCCGGCGGCGCCAGCTCCGCGTGCGCCTGGACGAGCAGCGGCTTGAGCTCGCGATAGAGGCTCCCCGCCGCCTGCGCGTCGAGCGATCCGAACACCCGCGCCACCGTGTCGTACCGGGCATGACTCTTCGGGTCGATGGTCAACGTCTGGTGGTCCTTCGCCTCGACCACCACGAAAGGCTCCGCCGGCCCCAGGAAGCCGAGCACCATGCGCGGACTCGCGCCCTCGGCGACGTTGTTCACCGCCGCGGCGACACGCCGGGCCAGGTCCCGCTCCTGGAGCCACGCGGCCAGCTCCGGCGCATCCGACAGGCGGCCGGCGAGATCTCGAACCTTGCCGTCGCTCTCCGGCAGGGACACCGTGGGCTGTGCCGCGACCACGCCCGCGTCCTGCGGCGTGACGACGACGGGAACCTCGGGGCTCGGGCCCGGCGTCCCCGTCGTGCCTCGATAGAAGAACCAGGCGCCAGCCCCACCAGCGACCACGATCGCCGCGACCACCCCACCCGCCACCCATCCGCTGCCGCCCGTCCTCGGGGGCTCCTCCGGGGGCGGCGGCGTCATCGGGCCTCCTGCGAAAACCGGGTCGCTCATTCGGCGCTCCTCCTGGGGTTCCCAGGCACGGGGGACGGTGGAAGCTACAAACGGCCCCCCGGACCATTCCACCCCGGGCCAGCACGCACGGGTGTGGGACTGTCAACCGAGTGAACCTCTGAGCCCGGGGCGGCGCGCCCCCCAGGCCCCCTGCCCTTCACGGCAACTGCTCCTCGGCCCGGACCCGGGCGAGGGTCTGCAGGTCCCGCTCCGTGGGGCCCATCTCCAGGAGGATGCGGCTGACGTCGTAGAGGACGTCGCCGCGCTCGAACACCGGCAACCGGGGGACGTCCTGGTTCAGGTCGTCCGCGCCCCGGTTGTAGGCCACGTCCATCAGCGTCCGGAGCTGGAACGAGTCGTAGAGGTTGTACTCGACGAGGAACCGCAGGGCCTCGATGTCGCCGCGCCGTTGGTACGCACGCCACAGCAGCACCGCGTCGTAGCCCTTCACGCCCTTGAGGTGCGACGGACGCTCGGCGCCGATCTGGCCCTCGATCTCCTTCAGGCCTCCGCCCAAGCCCAGCCGCCGCGTCACGAAGCGCAGGTCGATGTGCGCGTCCGGCACGGGGAAACGCCCGGGCCCGAAGTGGTCCCGCAGCACGGGGACGTCGAACGTCGAACCGTTGAACGTCACCCACAGCCGCCGCGCCGCCATCGCCTCCGGCAGCGCGTCCATGTTCCGGCCCTGGATGAAGACGTGCAGGCCCTGCTTGTCGAAGAGGCTCACCACCGTGGGCGCCTGGGCCTCGCGCCCGTCCGTCTCGATGTCGAAGTAGACGGCGTCGTCCTGGAACGTCGGATACAGCCGCCAGTGCTCGCGTGGGGGAATCAGCTCCGCGAGCTTGCGCAAGTCCCTCCGCGCCAGGGCCTCGCGGGCCTGGGCGATCCGCTCGCGCGCGATGTCATCCGTCTTCCGGGAGATGGCCACGCCGCCGCCGGCCGCCGGGTAGTCGTCCCACGTCCGGAAGCCTCGGGCCCACAGGTCCTTCTCCCGCCAGGGGCCCACGCCCGGGATGTGCTGGAACGTCCGCTCGAGCATCACTCCAACGGCCCCAGCCTTCCCGCCACGAGCTCCTCGAGGAACGGGATGTCCGCCTCGCAGAAAGGCAGGGCCCGCATCTCCTCCGGGGAGTGGTAGGCCAGGGCGTTGGCCCCCAGGGGCTTCGGCTCGCCGGACACCAGCCGCGCCGCGTAGAGCACCAGCTCCACCGTGAGGTCCGGATAGACGTGCCGCACCTGGGAGAGGCGCCGGCCCACGCGGAGCTCGACGTCCAGCTCCTCGCGGCACTCACGGGCCAGCGCGGCCTCGTCCGTCTCCCCGGCCTCCACCTTCCCACCGGGGAACTCCCACAGCAGCGCGCGGCTCCCGCCGGGGAGCCGCTGCTGCACCAGGAACCGCTGGGCGTCGAGGGGACCCGGAATCAGTGCCGCCACCACGCGGACCGTCCTGGTCGAACCCGTCGTCACCCCTTCAGCCCGTTCATGTCGAGCGCGTAGAGCCAGCCGTTGTTCGACAGCACGAACACCTGCGAGCCCGCGACGAACGGCGTCGCAGAGATGCCACTGCCCGGGTTCCACGACACCCGAGACTTGCCCGTCTTCGGGTCCACGAACAGCAGCGAGCGCTGGATGGGCACGAGCAGCATTCCCTTGGCGAACACCGGCGTGAAGCCCGCCCGTTCCCCCAGGGGGAGCGACCAGAGCAGCCGCCCGTCCTCGGCCAGGTAGGCGTCCAGCCGGGCGTCGCCCACCGCGAAGAGCATCTGCCCGCGCATCACCAGCGCCGTCATGCCGGGCACGGAGCTGCTCCACACCATGTCGCCCGTCTCCGCCTCGAGCGCGAAGATGCCGTTCTTGTACGAGCTGACGTAGAGCTGGCCGTGGTCGTCCAGCACGGGGGACGAGTCCACGTCCAGGAACTCGTTGCCGCTGCCGGACAGCGACTTCTCCCAGTTGGCGCCACCGTCCTTCATGTTCAGCGAGACGATGTAGCCGTCGGAGAAGCCCACGTAGGCCGTGCCGTCGCGCACCGTCGGGCGGGACGCGCCACGCACGGTGAACCCGGACGGCGGATCCCTCCGGTACTGCCACGCCCAGACCCCGTCCGCGGCCTTCACCGCGAACAGCGTGTCGCTCTCCGAGGCCACGAGCACCAGGCCCTCGGCCACGACCGGCACCGTGGCGAGCGACTCGTTCGCGGCGTACTTCCACTTCTCGTCGCCGGTGGCGGCGTCCATGGCGTAGAGCACGCCGTCGCCACCCGGCACGAAGACCACGCCCTCGCTGACGGAGGGGCCCGCGGCGAAACGGGTGGCGGTCTTCTTCGACCACTTCACCCGCCCGTCTTCCCCGACGCCCCGGATGTAGCCGTCGCGCGTCAGGGCGATGACCGTCTTGCTCAACGGGTCATACGCCGGAGAGGCGACTTCGCGGGGGGCGTACTCCAGCGTGGTGGGCTCGACCAGTTGCGCCCACCACGACACGGAGAAGTAGTCCACGGGAGGCGCCAGCTCGGTCCGGGGCAACTCCGGGCTCCCGTACCGCGGCGCCATGCTGCAACCACCCAGGAGACCGACCGCCACGGCGCTCCCCAGCCAATGCTTCCAGCTCACGAGCTGCTTCCTCCTCATGGCGACCGTCGTACCACTTCGCGTCATTTATCGGTGACCGCCGCGGGCTGGCCGGGCTGCGCGGGAACGGCCGGCGCGGGAACCTTCACGCCCGCCGACGCCAGCACCGCCAGGCGCTCGCTGGACAGGCGCGCCGCGGCGGTGTTCGGGTGGTCCGTCGAGACCTTGGAGAGCACGCCCGCCGCCTCCTCCTTCTTGCCCTGGAGGATGAGCATGCGGCCCTTGTGGTACGCGCCCATGCCCGGCAGGAACTCGCCGCCACCGGCCGCGTCCATCTGCTCGAAGGCCTTGAGGGCGTCGTCGTACTTCTTCTCCGCCTCGAAGGCGTAGCCCTGGCCCTCGAGCGCGCCGGCGCGGAGGGGATCGTTCTGGGCGGCGCCCTTGAGGAACTCGCCGAAGGCCGTCTGGGCCTCGCCGAACTGGCCCAGGCGGAAGTGCGCCTCGCCGAGCGACAGCGCCGCAGTGGTCGCCGAGCGGGTCCCCGAGTGGGCCGCGCGGAAGTCCGTGAGGGCCTTCACCAGCGCCTCGTCCCGCTCCTTCAGGTTCTTGAAGGCGGGGTCGGTGTCACCGGGCTGCGCGGGCTGCACGCCCTCCACGGGGCGGTCCAGCACGGCGAACGCCTGCCCCAGCGCCTGGGCGGCCTTGGCCTCGCCGCGCTTGGACACCTCGCTGGCGATGGCCACGCCGATGCCGCCGATGATGACGACGGCCACGGCGATGCCGATGAGCTTCTGCCGCTGGATGAGCCAGTCACGCGCCTCGGCGCCCACCTTCTGGAAGGAGTCAGGCTGGCGAAGCTCCTGCTGGCGAATCTTCTCGGTCTTGGTTCCGGCCACGTCGGTCAACCTCTCTCTGCGCTTCGGTGCTCTACCCTGTCAGAGGGCGGAAGAGCGGCGCACTGTATGGAGCGCGCGCCGCGAGTGTCAACGCACGGACGCTTCAGTGCTTCCCCTGGAGATGTGGCTTCTTTCGCGCCGCCCGCTTCGCCTGTCCCGGCCGTGCCCGGAACAGGAGGCGGATGGGCACTCGCAGGTCGAACGTCTTGCGCAGCTGGTTCGTGATGTACCGCTTGTACATGTCCGGGACGCCGTCCGGATGATTGCACGTCAGGGCGAACGTCGGCGGCGCGGTGGTCACCTGGGCGATGTAGTACAGCCGCAGCGGCTTGCCCCGGACGATGGGGGCCGGGTGGTTGTCCACCATGTGATCCAGCAGGCGGTTGAGCTGCGGGGTGGGCGCCCGGAAGCGGAACTGCTCGGCCAGCTCCACCGCCACGTCCACCACCTTCTCCACCTTCGAGCCGGTCAGCGCGGAGGTGAACAGGATGGGGGCGTAGCCCACGAACTTGAGCGCGTACTTGAGCGTCTCGCGGTAGGCCTCCTGGCGCCGCTGATCCGCGTCCACCAGGTCCCACTTGTTCACCACGATGACGAGCGCGCGGCCCCGCTCCTCGGCCAGGCCCGCGAGCTTCGCGTCCTGGTCCACCGCGGGCTCCGTGGCGTCCATCAGCAGCACCGCCACGTCGCTGCGCTCCATCACCTTGAGCGCCGCCACCACCGAGTACTTCTCCACCTGCTGGGCGATGGTCTTCTTGCGCCGGATGCCCGCGGTGTCGGTGAGGATGAGCTTGTGGCCCTTGTACGTCAGCGGCGAGTCCACCGGATCGCGGGTGGTGCCCGGCACGTCGCTGGCCACCACCCGCTTCTCCTGGAGGATGGCGTTGACCAGCGTGCTCTTGCCCACGTTGGGCCGGCCGATGATGGCCACGCGGATGATGCCGTCGTCCGGAGGGGCCTCGTCGTCCTCGCCGTCCTGCTTGGGCGGGAGCTTGGAGACGACCTCATCGCACAGGCCGGGGACTCCCAGGCCGTGCTCGGCGGACAGGGGCTGCACCTCGCCCAGGCCCAGCTTGTAGAAGTCCGCGGCGAGCGACTGCATGGTGCCCGACGTGTTGTCGAGCTTGTTCGCCGCGACGATGACGGGCTTGCCGCTCTTGCGCAGGTAGCTGGCCACCGCCGCGTCCGCGGGCGTGACGCCGTCGCGCCCGTCCGTGACGAAGACGATGACGTCACACTCCTCCACGGCGAGCTGGGCCTGCTCCCGGACCTGGGACAGCAGCGCGTCCTTCTCGCCGGGGACGAAGCCCCCCGTGTCGATGAAGGTGAACTTGCGGCCTCCCCACTCCGCGTCCGAGTAGACGCGATCCCGCGTCACGCCCGGCATGTCCTCGACCAGCGAGATGCGCTTGCCGACGAGGCGGTTGAACAGCGTGCTCTTGCCCACGTTGGGGCGTCCGACAATGGCGACCAGCGGCTTCATCTCAGTCGTATCCCAGCTTCTTGAGGCCTTCGGGGCGTTCGCTCCAACGCGGCTCCACCCGGACCCGGAGGTCCAGGTACACATGCGCGCCGAGCAGCCGTTGAACGGACTTGCGCGCATCCGTGCCGATGGTCTTCAGCATCTGCCCCTGCTTGCCGATGATGATGGCCTTCTGGCTGTCGCGCTCCACGTAGATGGACGCGGCGATGCGGATGAGGCCACCCAGTTGGCCCGGCGGCGTGCCGGGCCGGGGCTCCCGCTCCGTCTCGTCGAAGATGTCCACCATCACCGCCGTGGAGTACGGGATCTCCTGGCGGCAGTGCCGCAGCACCTGCTCGCGGATGTACTCGCCCACCAGGGTGCGCTCCTGCTGGTCGGTGAGCATGTCCTCGTCGAAGATGCGCTCGCCCTCGGGCAGGTGGCCCAGCACGACCTGGAACAGGCGGTCCACGCCGTCCTTCTCCCGCGCGGAGATGGGCACCACCTCCGCGAAGGGGAACTCCTGGCGGTACAGGTCGATGAGCGGCAGCAGCTCGCCCTTCGGGACCGAGTCGATCTTGTTGATGACCAGGAAGGTGGGCTTGCCCAGCTTCTGGAGCCGCTCGAGGATGGTGCGGTTGCCCGGGCTCACCTCGGGCTTCTCCCCCGCCGGCGGCTCGATGAGGAAGAGGACCAGGTCCACCTCCTCGGCGGCCTGCAGGGCCGTCTCCACCATGTAGCGGTTGAGCTCCCCCTTGGCCTGGTGGATGCCGGGGGTGTCGATGAAGGCGACCTGGCCCTCGGGGCGGGTCACCACGCCGAGGATGCGGTTGCGCGTCGTCTGCGGCTTGGCGGAGACGATGGCGATCTTCTCGCCGGTCAGCGCGTTGAGCAGCGTGCTCTTGCCCACGTTGGGGCGCCCGATGAGCGCGGCGAAGCCGCTGCGGTGATTCTTGGGGGAGGCCATTGCTTCGGAGGTGATCTGGGAGTCCCTGTCCTACCTGGGAGCCCCTGAAAAAGTACGTCCTGCGGAACGCCCTATAACAGGACACCGTCCCTTCGTCTTTCGACTCGCGGAGGCGGCGGCGGGCGGGCGACCTGCGGGTGGGTCGCCGGAGGGTCTGTCGGGAGCTTGCTTCCTTGCGCGCCCCGCCGTCTCAGGGCCGGGCGGACTCCTGTGCCTTCGGGGGGGCCTTTCCGGTGGGCGCGGCGACCGGCGCGTCGGAGAGGGTCACGCTCTTGGGGGCCTTGTCGCTCAGCTCCACCTTGTTGAGCACCACGGCCGTCTGGGGACGGTCGCGGTTGTCGCGGGGCACACCGCCGATGGCTTCCACCACCTCGTAGCCCTTCACCACCTCGCCGAAGATGGTGTGCTTGCCGTCGAGGTGCGACGGCGTGCTGGTGGTGATGAAGAACTGGCTGCCGTTGGTGTTCGGCCCCCGGTTGGCCATGGCGAGCAGCCCCACCTTGTCGAAGGAGCGGCCGTTGAGGACCTCGTCCTCGAAGCGGTAGCCCGGATCCCCCATGCCGGTGCCGGTGGGATCTCCCCCCTGAATCATGAAGCCGGGGATGACGCGGTGGAACACCGTGCCGTCGTAGAGCGGCTTGTTCGACATGGCGTCGCGCTTCGGGTCACGCCACGGCTTCTCCCCGGTGGCCAGCCCCACGAAGTTCGCCACCGTCTTCGGGGCGTCCTTCGAGAACAGCCGCACCACGATGTCACCCTGGGTCGTCTTGAGCGTGGCGTAGAGCGGCTTGCCGGCCTCCACCTTCTTCGTCCACTTGCCCGGCGCGGCGGCAAGGGCGGTCCCCGCCACGAGGCAGGCGACCAGCGCGAAGGTCATTCGGAGGGGGGAGGTGCGCATGGGCGCGGCACCATATTCCCCACCTTCCGCCCCTCCAAGGGGTTTCACGCCGGTGTGTCACCCGTCGGGGCATCTGGAGGTGGATGTGCGCCCTCCCCCGGGCTCTCCGCCCCGGGCGAGGCCTGGAGCTGGGTGGCGTTGGCCGCTTCGTCGGCGGCCTCCTGCTTCAGCCGCTCGAGGGTGGCCTGGGCCGCGCTCTGCTCCGCCTCCTTCTTGCTCCGGCCGGAGGCCCGCGCGAAGGAGACGTCTGCCAGGGTGACCTCGACCTCGAACACCTTGGCGTGCTCGGGGCCGGTCTCGGAGATGACCCGGTAGCGCGGGGACACCTTGCGCTTCTCGTGGGCCATCTCCTGGAGGAGCGTCTTGTAGTCCAGCCGTCCCTGGCCGGTGGACACCTCGTCCAGCAGCTCGGCGAAGAGCCGGTCCACCAGCGCGCCCGCGGCCTCCAGCCCGGCGCACAGGTACACCGCGCCGAACACCGCCTCCAGCGCGTCCGCCAGCACCGACGGCTTCTCCCTGCCACCGGAGAGCAGCTCGCCCCGGCCCAGCAGGAGCAGGTCCCCCAGGGGCAGCCCCCGGGCCACGCGCGCCAGGCCGTCCTCGTTGACCACCCGGGCGCGCATCTTGGTGAGGTCCCCTTCGGGGACGCTCGGGAAGCGCTCCATGAGGCGGTGGCCCACGACCAGGTTCACGACGGAGTCACCGAGGAACTCCAGGCGCTGGTTGTCCTTGAGGTCCTTGTCCTTGTTCTCGTTGACGTACGTCTTGTGGGTGAGGGCCTCGAGCGCCACTTCCCTGCGCGAGAACACCAGCCCCAGGCGCGTCTCCAGGGCCGCCACCCGCTCCGACTGACTCAGCTTCTCCACGGACGTCTCTCACTCCTGCGGCGCATCCGGCCCCACCAGCCTCACGGCCTCCGGCCGGACCTTCAGCAACGCGGCCACCATCCGGACGATTCCAGGGAACTCGTCCAGTTCGAACCGGCCCGCCCACACCTTGCCCTGGGCCCCCGCGAGGAGGCCCCGGAAGGTCCGCCCCGCGATGCGGGCGGCGGCGAAACGGTACGGACGACCGTCGACCTGGAGCTGCGCCAGGAGCTCCAGGCTGCTGCGGGGTGGCACGAGCGACTCCATCCCGAACTTCTCCACGATGTCCGAGAAGCGCACCAGGCCCGCCCCCGGCGGGGAGGCCTGCGGGCGACTCGCCGGCTCGCCGAGCAACGCGGCCAGGTAGCCGGTCAGCGCCGCCCGCTCCCGGAACTCCGACAGCTCCAGCGTGTGGCCGGCCCCGCCGGGCACCTCGGCGCCCTCGCGTTCGGCCTGGACGATGCGGAAGTTGCCCAGCCGGTCCGCCGCCAGCGTCACCGTCAGCGGGCCGTCCTCCACCCGCGTGGTCAGCTCCAGCGTGTCGGCGTCCACCCGCGGCGCGAGCCCCAGCACCTGGAGCTCCGCCGAGCGGCGCTGGACGTGGAAGATGTGCTCGTTGAAGGCGTCCGACAGCAGCGCCTCGATGTCCGCCACGTCACTGAGCGCGCCGATGAGGATGGGCGCCAGGCCCACCACCGCCGCGGGGGAGATGGGGATGAGCCGATCGCCCATCACCTGGAAGGTCACCTCGGCGATGAACGCCTTGGTGACGGGATTCACGAGGGGGGACGACTCCAGGTCCAGCACCGCTTCGATGCCGGCCACGTCCTCCCGCACTTGCAGCCCGAGTCCCTCCAGCCGTGCGGTGTCCATCAAGTCCCTTTGAAGGTCTCTCTCGCGATGATGGTGCGTTGGATCTCGCTCGTACCCTCGCCAATCTCACATAGTTTGGCGTCGCGCAGGTAGCGTTCAACGGGGAATTCACGGGTGTAGCCATACCCCCCGTGGATCTGCACGGCCTTCCCGCACGCGCGGGTGGCCACCTCGGAGGCGAACAGCTTCGCCATCGAGGCCTCCCGCGAGTACGGCAAGCCCGCATCGGCCAGCCGGGCGGCCCGGTGGACCAGCAGCCGCGCCGCGTCCGTCTCCGTGGCCATGTCCGCCATCATCCAGCGCAGGGCCTGGAACTCGGCGATGGGCTGACCGAAGGCGGTACGCTCGCGCGCGTACCGCGTCGACTCCTCCAGCGCGCCCCGGGCCAGGCCCACCGCCAGCGCGCCGATGGTGATGCGGCCCTTGTCGAGGATCTTCATCGTGTCGATGAAGCCGTGGTCCACCTCGCCCACGCGGTTCGCGTCGGGGACCTCCACGTCCTCCATCACCAGCTCCGCGGTGTCGGACGAACGCATGCCCAGCTTCCCGTGGATGGCGCGCTGGCTGAAGCCCGGCATCCCCTTCTCCAGGAGGAAGGCGGTGATGCCCTTCTGGCGCTTCTGGGGGCTGGTCACGGCGAGCACGACGAAGACGTCACCCACGGTTCCCTGGGTGATGAACATCTTGGCGCCGTTGAGGACCCAGTTCGAGCCCTGGCGCACGGCCGTCGTCTTCATCCCGGACGCGTCCGAGCCGGAGCCGGGCTCCGTCAGGCCCCAGGCGCCCAGGGCCTCGCCCGTGGCCAGCCGGGGCAGGTACTTCTCCCGCTGGGCCTCCGAACCGAACACGCGCAGGTGGCTGGTGCCCAGGCCGTTGTGGCTGGCCACCGTGAGCGCGAGCGAGCCGTCGAACCGGGCGAGCTCCTCCACCGCCACGGCCACCGCGAGCGAGTCCATGGCGGCCCCACCGTACTGCTCGCCCACGAGGATGCCCATCACGCCCAGCTGCCCCAGCTCCCGCACGACCTCCAGGGGGAACGTCTCCTCCCGGTCCCACTGGGCCGCGTACGGCTTCACCCGTCGTTCGCAGAAGTCTCGGAGCGAGGATTGGAGGGCGCGGTGACTCTCGGGGAGTTCGAAATCCATGGTCGGGCGGGATCTATAGCAGACGGTCCCGAGGGGTACGGGGACCTTCGAGCAGGGTGGAGCGGAGCCCGGTAGGCCCGGGTCCGGGGAACATGGCCGGGGCGACATACCAGAAAGGGGATGGCCTGGCTGCCCTCTCGCCCGCTGGGGTGCCGGCCGCCGTCCGACCGATGACGCGCCGGGCGTCCCCCTGGGCCCGGGGGATGGCGGCGCGGGCTCCCCTGCCTACCTTCAAGGCTCGAAGGAGACGCTCCCGTGCGTGGCGCGTCCCCGACCACACCTGGCCCAGGAGGGATGCATGTTCGCGAAGAGAAAGGCGAAGTGGACGGCGAAGGGGTTGGCCAAGAGCGACCTCTACCGCAAGTGGGTGGCGCACAAGCTCCTCAACGAGTTCCCGCGCGCCGCCCGGGAGCGGTGGGAGGACTTCGAGCCGGATGATGCGCTGCGGCACATCGGACTGACGACGTACCGGCCCGGCCGCACGGGCCTGGGCGCGGTGGGCCTGTTCCTGCTCGGCGCGGTGGCCGGGGGCGTGGCCGCCCTGCTGCTCACGCCGACGACGGGCAACGACCTGCGCACCACGGTGAAGGACAAGGCCTCGTCCTACATGAACAAGCAGAACCTGAACCTGGGCCAGGAGAAGAGCGCCAACGCCTAGCCGCCGGCGCGGGCGGTCGCGAGCCATCCGTGACACGCGGAGGGCGGCGCCTGGGGCCGTGAGCCCGGGCCGCCGCCCTTTCGCGTCTCGCCACGTGGCGGGTCAGCGCCCCTTGTAGACGGGGGGGCGCTTCTCGGCGAAGGCCCGCAGGCCCTCGAGGCGGTCCTCCGTCTTCAGGACCTCCTCGTACTTGCGCAGCTCCAGCGCGAGCGCCTCGTCGAGCTCCAGCCCCATCCCTTCGTCGATGGCGTGCTTCGCGCTCGCCACGGCGACGGGGGCGTTCTCCACGACGGCCTCGGCCAGGCCGTAGGCGACCTCCAGCAGGTGGCCCTCCGGCGCGAGCCGGTTCACCAGGCCGATGCTGAACGCCTCCGCGGCGTTGATGCGGCGGGCGGTGAGGATGAGGTCCTTGGCGCGCCCCGGGCCCACCAGCCGGGTGAGCCGCTGCGTCCCGCCGCCCCCCGGGATGATGCCGAGCTTCACCTCGGTGAGCCCCAGCTCGGCCGCCGGCGCCGCCACGCGCAGGTCGCAGGCGAGCGCCAGCTCGGTGCCCCCGCCGAAGGCCGAGCCGTTGATGGCGGCGATGAAGACACAGTCGCTGTGTTCGATGGCGCGGAACGTCTGGCGCAGGCCCTCGAGGAAGGCGCGCACCTCGGATTCGACCATGGTGGCGCGCTCCTTCAGGTCCGCGCCCGCGCAGAAGGCCTTGTCCCCGGCGCCGGTGATGATGACCGCGCGCACCTGACGGCCCGAGGTGACACGCGCCACGAGGGCGCCCAGCTCCTGGAGCATGGCGCGGCTGATGGCGTTGCGCCGGCCCTCGCCGTCGATGGTCCAGATTTCGATGGCTCCGCGCGCGTCGACCTTGAATTCCGGCATGTGGACTCTCTCCTGCTGGGCCCGTCCGGCGGGCCGCCCTGGGACGCGGCAGAGTGCGGCGGGAAGGCGAGTCTGGCAAGGCGGAAACGGTTACCATTCCCCTCATGCCTCCGTCGCGCACCGTGCTCCATCGCCTGGCCCCGTGGGCCCCGACCCTGGCCCTGGTGGCCCTCGCCCTTCCGCTGGAGGTCCTCGCCCGGGGAGGTGGCGGCGAACACTACACGCGCCCGCAGTCGGACAATCGGGACGGCGGCGGGGGGGGCGACGGCCTGCCGATCTGGCTCCTCTTCGAGGTCTTCCGGCTCGTCTTCCGCTACCCGAAGGTGATGCTCCCGCTCATCGTCCTGGGCGGCGTGGCCTACTGGCTCTACAAGCGCAACCTGCACCCGGACGCCACCACCCGTCGCGCGCTGGACCAGTACGAGGCGGACCAGCGCACGCAGGTGTCCTCGCGCGACGTGCAGGGCTGGGTCAGCGCCCTGAAGCTCGAGGACCCGAAGTTCGAGCTGCAGCCCGTGCTCGACAAGGTGAGCCGCCTCTTCCTCGACCTGCAGCAGGCGTGGTTCCTGCGCGACATGGCGCCGGTGCGGCCCTTCCTGTCGGACGCGACGTGGCAGCGCTTCGACGTGCAGTTGAAGCTGCTCGACGCGCAGGGCGTGCGCGATGCGATCACGGACATCGAGGTGGGCGACGTGCAGCTCATCGGCCTGACGCAGAGCGAGTGGTTCGACAGCATCCAGGTCCGAGTCCACGCGCGGATGCGGGACACGGACGTGCCCGCGCGCTTCACGGACGCCCAGGCCACGGACGCCGCGCGCAAGGCGCCGCTGGAGGCCTTCACGGAGGTCTGGACCTTCGTGCGCAAGCCGGGGGCCCAGACGCGCATCGGCGAGGACCTGTTCCAGGGCAAGTGCCCCAACTGCGGCGCGCCGTACAAGGGCGGCGCCACCAACCGCTGCGAGTTCTGCGACGCGGTGGTGAACTCCGGCAACTACGACTGGACGCTCTCCGAAATCACCCAGGGCGTGGAGCACACGCGCTACCACCGCACGGTGGACGGGCTGAGGCAGGCGCGCGAGGCCGACCCGGCGCTCAACCTGGAGGTGCTGGAGGACCGCGCGTCGCTGCTGTTCTGGAAGTGGATCTCCGCCCAGAGCCGGGGCGACACCCAGGGCCTGTCCAAGGTGGCCACCTCCGCGGCCCTCCAGACGCTCGGCGGGGAGCTAGAGTCGCTGCGCCGGCAGGGCCGCCGCCGCGTCTTCCTCGAGTGCGCGGTGGGGTCGGTGGACGTGCGCGCGCTGGAGGTGGACCCGGGCGGGTATGACCGCGCCCACGTGGAGGTCCGCTGGAGCGCGCGAATGGGCGTGGGGCCCATCGACGAGCGCCCGCCCGAACTGCCCACCGTGCCCCAGCGCTTCGTGTTCACGCTGGTGCGCAAGCACGGCGCGGCCACCAACACCGCCAACGGCATGTCCACGGACCGCTGCCCGCAGTGCAACGCGCCGCTCACCAACACCGCCGCCACCACGTGCGACTTCTGCGGCACGCAGCTCGGGAGCGGCGAGCGGGATTGGGTGCTCGCCTCCGCCCTCCCCTTCGAGGCCTGGAACGCGAGCCAGGGCGGCCCCCGCGCCAGCTACGTCCCCCGCCGCAACGCCGTGCGGAGCGACCCCGCGCCCGCGCCGCGCGAGGCCGCGCCCGTGGCCCCGGACTCGGACGTGGTGATGGACATCCAGGAGCGGCAACGGCTGCTCTACATGATGGCCGCCATCGCCGCGGCGGACGGCACCGTCACCCCCGCCGAGCGCAAGCTGCTGAAGCTGTGCGCCGAGCGCTGGGACGTGGCGTGGGCCAACGTCGAGATGGCCCTCAACGCCGGCCCCCAGCTCTTCGACCGGCTCGTCACCCGGGGCAGCCCGGAGGCCGAGGTCTTCCTGCGCAACATCGTGGAGATGGCGCTCGTCGACGGCCGCATCGACCGCAAGGAGCGGCGCATGCTGGAGTCCGCCGCCGCCCACCTCGGCCTCCAGGAGCAACTGGCCTCGATGCTCTCCGGACAGTGACTCTCCGTATGATTACGGGGAGTGAAGTCCCGCCTGGCCTCCAGGTGGGGACTCAGGAGGCGCGGCGCTCGTCCGGACGGTAGGTCTCGATGACGCCGTGGACGCGGTCGGTGACGCCCTGGAGCGAGCCGGTGGCGAGGCGGGTCGCCTCCAGTCGCCCCAGCGACTCGTTCATCATCGAGGAGAGGTCGTTGACGGCGGCGAAGAGCTGCGCGACGCCCGCGGCCTGCTGGCCGACGGTGGCGGAGATGCGGCGGATGCTGTCGGCGCCCCGGTCCACGATGGAGGACAGCCCCCGGAGGTCCTCTCCGGAAGCGCGCACCACGTCGAGGTCGTGCGCCATGCGCTCGGCGCCGCGCTGGGACAGGCCCACGGCGTCCTGGATGGCGCGACGCGTGTCGTCGAGGATGCCCCGCACCTCGGTCATCGCCTGCTGGGATTGGCGGGCGAGCCGGCGCATCTCCATGGCCACCACCGCGAACCCCCGCCCCTGCTCCCCCGAACGCGCGGCCTCGATGGCGGCGTTGACGGCCACCATGTTGGACTGGTCCGACAAGTCCTTGATGGTCGCGGCCACGTCGGTCAGCCGGCGGGCGCGCGCGGCGAGCCCCTCCAGGTGCGTGGTGAACTCCGCCACCTGGTCGCGGATGCCCTCCAGGCCCACCATGCTGCGCCCCAGGCTCTCCTGCACGGAGGCGCCCATGTCTCCCGCCTGGGTCGCGGCGGCGAGGATGGCGTCGGCCTGACGCGCGGCGTCCTCGGAGGCGCGCTGGAGCTCCGTCGCGGTCGCCTGCGTCTCCGTCAGGGCCTGGGCCTGTCGGGCCAGGGTCGAGCGCTGCTCCTCGGTGGATTCGCTCAACGAACGCATGGCCACCGTCAGGTCCTGCGCGGAGTCCACCAGGGGTTCCACCACGCGCGCGCGAACCTCTCCCTGCGCCAGCTCCAGCCGGGCCTGGCGGGAGGACAGTTCGTTCAAGTCCCGGAGGCCTCCGCGACAGGTGATGAAGAGGAAGACGACCTCGAACAGCACCCAGCCGCCGTGCTCCAGCGCGCGGGCGATGCTGCCCACGTCCGTGCCGAAGATCGAATGGGGCCAGAACACGCCCCGCAGCAGGTGGTCCGCCACGACGACGGTCGAGTAGAGGCCCAGCACCCGCAGGTCGCGGTAGACGGCCAGGAAGGCCAACGAGCCGAAGATGTGGAAGTGCGTCTCGATGCGCCCGTCGGAGAGGTGGATGAGCAGCCCCGACCAGACCGCCTGCGCCACCGCGATGACGAAGCGCGTGCTCGCGAGCCCGGAGCGCAGCAGGCCCAGGGCCACGGGGAGGCCGGAGACGACGAAGCCCAGCAGCCCCGCGGCCCAGACGTGGGGATGGATGGCGCTCGACGCGCCCTCCCACGTCCGGGGCGAGAGGAACAACGCCATCGCGAGCCCCGCGCCCCATTGAAGGCCCAGGAGGAGCGCGAACATGCGGTCCGTGCGACGACTGAGTGCGAGCTGATGCGCGTCGAAGATGTCTTGCGCACGTCGCGCGAGGGCCGTCGCGTCGACAGAGATGTGCATGCCGCGAATCCGAGGGAGAAGAGGCCGGGTTGAAACACACCCACCTATACCCGGCGAATCCAACCTCGTGAACCACCCCCGAAAACTTACAGGCACGCCTGCTCATGTAGGCCTGAAGTCAGGCCCATGAGTGGGCACACGGGCGCCCAAGGGGTGGGCCGCGGCCTGCTCAGGCGGAGCTGGCGATGGGCACGGGGCGCGGGGCGTCCCGCCCGTCCTCGTCGGGGGCGACCTGATGGGCGTGGATGACGCGCTCGACCCCGTCGGTGACGACCTGGAGCGCTTCCGTCGCGGCGCGCATCGCGTCCAACCGGCCGAGCGTCTCGGTCATCATCCCGGAGAGGTGATTCACGGCGTCGAAGAGCTGGGTGACGCCCACGGCCTGCTGCCCGACGGCGGAGGAGATGCGGCGCACGCTGTCCGTGCCGAGCTCCATGATGGACGAGAGGCCGCGCAGGCTCTCACCCGAGGCGCGCACGGCGTCGAGGTCCCTGGCCATCCGCGCGGCGCCGTCACGGCTGGAGCCCACCACGGACTGGATGGCCCTGCGCGTGTCGTCGAGGATGCCCCGGACCTGGCTGGTGGCCTCCTGGGACTTGCGGGCCAGCCGGCGCATCTCGCTGGCCACCACGGCGAAGCCGCGCCCGTGCTCGCCGGAGCGCGCCGCCTCGATGGCCGCGTTGAGCGCCACCATGTTCGACTGGTCCGCCAGGTCCTTGATGGTGACCGCGACCCTGCCGAGCTGGATCGCGCGAGCCTCGAGTCCCTCCATCTGTCCGGACAGATCCGCGACCTGTGCGCGGAGCCCCTCCAGTCCCTCCGCGCCACGGCCGATCATCCGTTGCGCGGTGGCGCCCACGTCCCCCGCCTCGGAGATGGACGAGAGGATGACCTCCGCCTGTCGGGACGTCTCCTCGGAGGTCCGCTGGAGCTCGGTCGCGGTCGTCTGGGTCTCCATCAGCGCCTGGGCCTGGCGCACCAGCATCTTCCGCTGCTCCTCCGCCGTGGAGTGCAGCGAATGCATCGCCGCCGCCAGCGCGTGAGCGGAGGCGACCAGCGGTCGGATGATGTTCGCCTCCGCCTGTCCACGCGCCAGCTCCACCTGCCGCATGGACAGGTCTCGCCAGTCCTTCAAGCCACCCACGCAACTGATGACGAGGAAGACATCCTCCAGCGCCACCCAGCCCGCGTGCTCCAGGGGGCGCAGGAGTCCGGAGACCCCCGCGCCGAAGATGGACTCGGGCCAGAACAGCCCGCGCAGCAGGTGGTCCGCCACCGTGACGAGCGAGTAGAGGCCGAGCACCCGCACGTCACGATAGACGGCCAGGAACGCCAACGAGCCGAAGATGTGGAAGTGCGTCTCGATGCGCCCCCCCGTCAGGTGGATGAGCAGCGCCGACCAGAGCGCCTGCGCCACCGCGATGGTGTAGCGCGTCGCGGGCTCTCCGGGTCGGGCCCGGCTCAACGCCACCGGCAGCGACGAGACCACGAGCCCGAGCACCACCGCCGCCCAGACGTGAGGATGCAGTTGGCTCGTGGTGCCCGACCACATCCGGGGCGACAGCGTGAGCGCGGTGACGAGCCCGCCCACCCACTGCACGCCCATGAGGACGGCGAACATGCGGTCCGTCCGGCGGACCAGCGTGGACTGATATTCAGCGAAGAAGTCTTGGGACTGGCGCGCGAGGGCCGTCGCGTCGACCGGGAGTGTCGTCATGAGCGCGGGACTGGATGCCTCCAGACCTTGAACAAACCATGTTCAATGTTTCATGAAAACGAACACTTTCAATCCAGCCATCGCGTGGAGGGTGCACACGACACGCCGTGCGGAGGCTCACGTCCGCGCGCGCCGCGAGGCCTTCTTCTCCCGTTCACCCAGTGCGGCCTGGAGGTACTTGCCCGCGAGCTTCCGACCGATGAGCTCCTGGGCGATCTCCCCCGCCTCGACGAGCCGATCCAGGTCGATGCCGGTGTCCACGCCCATGCCCTGGAACATGAAGACCGCGTCCTCGGTGGCGAGGTTGCCCGCGGCGCCGGGGGCGTAGGGGCAGCCCCCCAGTCCACCGATGCTGGCGTCGAACGTCGTCACGCCCGCCGACAATCCGACGAGCGCGTTGGCGAGCGCCGTGCCGCGCGTGTCGTGCAGGTGCAGCGCGAGCTTGCCCACGGGGATGTGCGCGAGGAGCGCGCCGAGGATCTCCTCCGTCTGCCGGGGCGTGCCCACGCCAATCGTGTCGCCGAGGCTGAGCTGGTAGATGCCCGCGTCCACCAACTGCCGGCAGATGTCCACCACACGCTCCACGGGGACGTGGCCCTCGTAGGGGCAGCCCCACACGGTGGAGAGGTAGCCGCGCACGCGCATGCCGGACTGGAGCGCCGCCGCCGTCACCTCGCGCGCGCCGGCGAGCGCCTCCGCGATGCTCTTGTTGATGTTCTTCTTGGAGTGGGCCTCGGACGCGGAGATGAACACCGCCGCCTCCTCGAGCCCCGCGGCCCGGGCGCGCTCCAGGCCCTTGAGGTTGGGCACCAGCGCGGAGAACACCACGCCCTCGCGGCGACCCACGAGCGCGAGCAGCTCCTCGGCGTCCGCGAGCTGGGGGATCCACCTGGGCGACACGAACGACGTCACCTCGATGCGCTTCTCCCCCGCGGCCACCAGCGCGTCGATGAGCCGCGCCTTGTCGCGCGTGGGCAGCGTCCGCAGCTCGTTCTGGAGCCCGTCCCTCGGGCCGACTTCGTAGACATCGACCCGGTCCGGGAGTCGCCCCAGGAAGGAACCGCGCGGGCCTGACAGTGCGTTCTCAGCCATCTCGCAACACCGCTCCAACGATGAGGTCGGGGGACTGGGAGGTCAGCGGCTCGCCGTCGAGCCCGCCATGGACCCAGCGGAGGACGAAGCCGGTGCGCTCCAACAGCCCGCTCAGCTCCGGGAGTGAATAGTAACGAAGGGCGTAGGACGCAGAAAGAACGCGACCGTCCCGCAGGGTGAGCGTCCGCCGTCCCACGTCGCGGCCCGTGCCCGCGTCGAAGTGGCTCTCCTCCTCCAGCACGCTTCCGTCCGGCAGCGTGCGCTGGAAGGCCGCTCCGGGAGACGCGGCCAGGCGTTCGGCGGGCACCGTCTGGAACACCAGGCATCCTCCGGGGCGCAGCACCCGCGCCACCTCCCGGAGGATGCGCACGTGCTCCTCGTCCGAGAAGGCGAACAGCGTCGAGTACCACGCGTAGGCCCCGGCCAGGCTCCCCGTCCGGAAGGGCAAGGCCCGCAGGTCACCGCGCACCACGGGGAAGCCCCGCCGCCGCATGGCCAGGGACAGCGCGTCGCGCTCCAGCCCGATGACCCGGCCCGCCAACGGCCCTGACGCATGGAGTCGCGCGGCATGGCGACCGTGACCACAGCCCAGGTCCACCACCGGCGCGGGGCCCGGCACGTCGTGGAAGACACGGGCGAGATACTCCGCCTCCCGCGCCGTGACGGTCTCGGAGAGGAACGGCAGGGTGCTGCGCAGGTACAGCTCTCCGAAGAAGTCCACGCGCGCTCGCGGTGGCGTCGGACTCCGACGCGCCGCGCTCCTCCCCGGGGGATGTAGCAACCGCGTCCGGGACTCGCAATGCGGGGCGGGCGCTCAGCCGCGGGGTGTCAGCCTCGAGAGCAGCCGCCGCACGGCCTCGTCGAGCACCGCCTCCGTCTTGCAGAAGGCGAAGCGCGCCATCCCCTGCCCCAGGTGCCGGTGCTCCGGGCCGTAGAAGACACTCGGGGGGATGGCGGCGACGCCCACCTCGGAGACGAGGTGGCGGCAGAAGGCCATGTCGTCCGGGAAGCCGAAGCCGCGGATGTCCGCGAGGATGAAGTAGCTCCCCTCCGGGACGTAGACCGTCAGCCCCGCCTCGCGAAGCCCGCCGAGCAACCGCTCGCGCTTCGCCCGGTAGGTGGCCGCCAGCTCGTCGAAGTAGGCATCAGGCAGCCGGAGCGCCGCCGCCATGGCCGCCTGGAGGGGGGACGCGGTGGCGAACGTCACGAACTGGTGGGCACGCTGGATGACGTCGCGCAGCGGGGGCGGCGCGATGACCCAGCCCACCTTCCACCCGGTGAGGCTGAACGTCTTGCCCCCGCTGCTCACCGTCACGGTGCGATCCGCGAGCGCCGGCAGCGACGCGGGGCGCACGTGGCGGGCGGGCGCGAAGGTGATGTGCTCGTACACCTCGTCGGACAGCACCTTCACGTCGAACTCGGCGCACAGCGCGCCGATGCGCTCCAGCTCCTCGCGGGTGAACACCTTGCCGGTGGGGTTGTGCGGGGTGTTGAGGATGAGCACCCGCGTGCGGTGGCCGAAGGCCGCGCGCAGTTCGTCCCAGTCGAACCACCACTGCGCATGCGTCGCGTCCGGGGGCCGCAGCGGCACCCACCTCGCGGTGGCGCCCACGAAGGTGATGTTGGCGTCGTACGAGTCGTAGAAGGGCTCGAAGGCCACCACCTCGTCTCCCGGGTCCACCAGGGCCAGGAGGACGTCGAGGATGGCCTCGGTGGCGCCGCTCGTCACCGTCACCATGGTGTCCGGGTCCACCGGCTGGCCATGGAAGCGGGCGGAGTGCTCGGCGATGGCGACGCGCAGCTCCCGGGCGCCGGAGGTGATGGCGTACTGGTTGACGCCGTCGCGGATGGCGCGCGCGGCGGCCTCCTTCACCGCCTCCGGGCCGTCGAAGTCCGGGAACCCCTGCCCCAGGTTCACCGCGCCGTGCTTCGCGGCCAGGGCGCTGAACTCGGAGAAGACGGTGGTGCCAAACCGGGAGACGCGTGCTGCGAACACGGGCCGGGACATGCGGGCTCCTGAAGGGGCCGGCGGCGGGCCGGCCTGCGGTGCTTCAGGGGCGCACGATAGCGTCCACCGGCACGGAGCGCGCGGCCCGCTCACCCTCCCGCTGACGGGTCGCCCGGCTCAGCGCGGCGGACATGCCCACCACCACCATCACCAGCGGCACCGCGCACAGGAGGTCCGTGGCGTAGTGGAAGCGACCGGCGAGCGTGGCGATGATGAGGCCGAGGCCCGGCAGCAACATCACCCGGAACAGCCCGCGGTGGAACCGCCACGAATAGAAGAGGACCACCAGCGTGGTGCCCGTGTGCCCGGACGGGAAGCAGTCCCGCGCGAACATGGGCCGGCGCATCATCGAGTCGAGCAGCGGCGTCAACGTGCCCTGGAGCGGCCCGTCGAAGGAGTCGATGAGGAAGTAGCGCGGCCCCACCGCCGGCACCAGCGAGTAGGCCGAGTAGTTGAGGATGAAGAGCAGCCCCAGGCCCAGCAGGTACTCGTCGAACTCCGGCGACGCCGAGCGCGCGCGCCAGTACAGGGCGATGCCCAGCACCAACGGCCACACGAAGTGGCCGTAGTAGCAGATCAACAGCACGTCGTTGAGCCAGCCCGGCACCACGCGCGCCAGCACCACCGACGCCTGGAAGCCGAAGATGTGCTGATCCGCCGTGACGAGCTGCGCGTCGCGGAGGATCGGGTTCAGCGTGTCCACCACGGGCGTGAGCCAGCCGTGCGTGAGCACCGCCACCGGGAGCAACCAGAAGTCCGCCACCACGGCCAGCCAGCGCTGCCCCGGGAACGTCGCCTCCAACGTCCGGAGCACCAGGGGCCCCGCGGCCATCGACGCGAACAGGAAGGTGTTGACCAGGGCACCGGGCGCCCAGCGCCCCGGCCCCAGGAGGACCAGCGCGGCGAGCGAGCAGGCGACCACGATGATGAGGTCCACCGGCGTGAGCGTGACCTGGTTCGGACGCCCATCCCCCGACGACGCGCCACGAGCGCTCTGGAAAGACGCGAAACTCACGCCGATTTCCGATCCCCCGATGAGCCAGCGTTCTCGCCGGTCACTCCGAGCTCCAGACTCCGAACGACGGTTCCGTCCCGTCCGACGGGGCCCCTCCGCTCCTTCCACCGCTCCAGCAAGGCCAGCAGCGCGGGGAAGAAGACCGTGGTCCCGAGAAAGGTGCACACGACCCCGAGTAGCGCAATCTGTCCGATACTGCGCAACCCCTGATGGTTTGCGATGAGCAGCGCGCCATAGCCGGCGGCGTTGGACAGGGTCGCCACCACGGCCGCCAGCCCCGTGTGCCGCACCACCTTGCCGAGCGAGCCGGGCCCCTCTTCCTCATACCGGTGGTAGAGGTGGATGGAGTTGTCCACGGCGATGGCGAGCAGGTTCGGCAGGACGACGGCGTTGATGAAGTTGAGCTGGATGCCGAACAGGTGCATGCCCCCCGCCAGACACGTCATGCCCAGGAAGAGCGGCCCCGTCACCAGCAGCGTGCGCTTGAGGCTGCGCAGGCTGACGAGGATGACGAGGAACACCACCACCGCGGCGGACCAGAGGATGAGCGGACCGTCCGCGCGGACGAGCGCGAAGATGCGCGCGGCGATGCGGTTGCTGTCCAGCACGGACATCTCGATGCCCTTCGCCGTCGCCCCCTCCACCACCTGGTCGATCTGCGTGGCCCAGCGCTTCAGGTCGTCGGTGTCGTAGTTCGACACGGACGGGAACAGCAGCAGGAACGTGCCGTGACCGTCCGTGGCCTCGAAGCGGCGGCGGACCTCCACCGGGAGCGCGTCCAGGCCATAGGGCTTCGCCGCCACCATCTGCTCGAACTCCTGGAGCCGCGGGTCGGCGTGCGCCGACTCGGGCAGACCCTTGAACAGGTCGCGGATGCCGGCGATCTCCTTCTCGCGGCGCTCGAGGTCCCCGGGGACCAGGTCGTTGAGGGACGTGGTGCGCAGGAAGACGGAGTCGGCGCCGTTGCGCGCCTTCACCTCCGCGATGACGGCCTCCACCCGCGCGGCCTGCGTGAGGTCGTCGACCAGGAAGATGGCGGGGTTGAGGGGCTGGCCCAACTGCTCCGTGACGTGGTCGTCCAGGCGCGACGCGGGCGAGTCCCCCTTCAGCTTCCGCATGTCCGTCTCGAACCCCAGCTCCGGGGCGATGACGGCCGAGTACGCGGCGAAGCCGACCACGGAGAGCGCGATGGCGGCGATGACGGACGTGGGCCAGCGGCGCCACTCGCGCTCGGGCGCGGCCGGAGCGGGCGTCGCAGTGGCGTCCGCCACCGGTGCGTCGTCACGTCGGAAGGGGCGCAGCCGCTCGGCGATGGCCAGGAGCGAGGGGCCCATGGCATAGGCCGCGACCACCGCGAGCAGCACGCCCAGGCCCGCCAGGAAGCCGAACTGGTTGAAGGCGTGGAACTGCGCCAGCAGCAGCACGAAGAAGGCCGCCGCGTTCGTCAGCGCGGAGGTGAGCGCGCCGCTGAACGTCCCCTGGACGGCGGTGGCCAGCGCGTCCCGCGACGACTGGGTGCGGCGCTCCTCCCAGTAGCGCATGCACAGGTGGACGCCGTACTCGATGCCCAGGCCGATGAGGATGGCGACGAGGAAGCCCGTCACGACGTTCAGGTGGCCGATGGTCACCTGCGCCACGCCGAACGTCACCACCAGGCCCACGATGACCGGCACGCCCACCACGGCGAGCGCCGCCACGCGCCGGGTGGCCAGCAGGATGAGCCCCACCGCGATGAGCGCCGACAGCGTCCCCGCGCGCGACAGGTCGCCGCGCATCACCGCGTCCTCCTCGATGCGGTTCTGGAAGTTGCCCGTGGCCTCCAACGTGACCGCCGGATAGCGCTCCTTCGCCAGCTCACGCCCGGTGCCCATGGCCAGGTCCACGAAGCGGCGCGCGAAGTCGAGATCGCCCGCCGTCCCCATGGGCTTGAGCATGAGGTAGACCTCCGTGCCGTCCGCGTTGGAGAGGTACTCGCGCATGGAGACCTCCGGCGAATGCTTGCGGGAAATCTCCTCGAACGACGGCGGCGGCGGCGTGGCCCCCAGGTCGATATAGAAAGGATTGGCCTGCTGCCGCTCGTAGCGCACCCGCGCCGTCAAATCCTTGCGCAGCTCCGCCAGCTTCTCCGCGGGCAACAACAACAAGCCGTGCTGGCGGAAGAACTCCACGTCGTAGCTGTGCTCGACGTAGCGGATCTCCGGCAGGGCCTCCAGGCGCGCCTTCAGCTCGCCAGCGTAGGCCTTGAGGCGCTCCGGAGCATCCCCCCTGGCCAGGATGACCAGGTAGCCGTCGCCGCCCGCCTTCTGTGACACACGTGTCAGGTCCTGAACTTCTCGTGCCCCCTGGGGGAGGAGCTCGACGAAGGAGCCGCGAAACTCCAACCGCGACGCCAGTGCCATACCTCCGAGGGTCAGCAATGCGGCGACCAGCAGCACGTACCAGGGCCGTGAGACGGCCACCTGGATGAATCCCTCGAACCACCGCTGCCGCAGAGACCTGGCCACCGTCCACTCCTCGATGAACGCCGGGCATAGCAAATTCCCGGCCAGTCATGGTCCCCGCAAACAACGGCTAGCGGGAATGCCTTCCGGGCGCCGCGCTGCTTGTTGCCGGCGTGCACCCCAGTACACACGGTGTTTTCCAGTATCCACTGGAGAACGACAATGTGGGTCGGCGGCGTGCCACCAAAGTCACGGTGCTGTCAAGGGACGGCGGCATGGGGCACTCTCGCAAGGGACCCGAGCGACAGTCCGCGCCTTGACACTCTCCCTCCGCCTCTTTATTCACCGCCCCGCGTCCCCCGTGGGAGGTCGCCGGACGCAGGTTGCCCCCGGCTCGGAACGAGCCCTGCATGGTGAGTGGCGACCGGAGTTCGATCACGCCTCCGAGGCCCCAAACCCTCCCGACGCGGAATCAGAGAAAGACCACCATGAGCGACGTCTTCGATAAGTGCAGCAATTGGAAGGACTACCGCATCGCCAAGGCCACGGGCCTCTATCCGTACTTCCGCGTGATCGAGGCGTCGCACGGCGCCACGGAGGTGGAGATCGAGGGCAAGCGGGTCATCATGGTGGGCTCCAACAACTATCTGGGCCTGTCCGCGGATCCGCGCGTAAAAGAAGCGGCGATCAAGGCGACCGAGAAGTTCGGGACGACCTGTTCGGGTTCTCGACTGCTCAACGGAACCCTGTCGCTGCACGAGGAGCTGGAGGCGAAGCTGGCCAAGTTCCTCAACCGCGAGGCCGCGCTGGTCATCTCCACGGGCTTCCAGACGAACCTGGCGCTGGCGTCGATCCTCGGCCGCCACGACATCGTCTTCAGCGACCGGCAGAACCACGCGTCGCTGGTGGATGGCATCCGCCTGTCGTTCTCCACGGAGCGCAAGTTCCGGCACAACGACATGGATCACCTGGAGCAGCTGCTCGCCCAGGCCAAGCCGGAGGCCGGGAAGATCATCATCACCGACGGCGTGTTCTCCATGGAGGGCGACGTCTGCAACCTGCCCCGCATCGTGGAGCTGGCCAAGCAGTACAACGCGCGGGTGATGACGGATGACGCCCACGCGATGGGCGTGCTGGGCGAGAAGGGCCGCGGCACCTCCGAGTACTTCGGACTGGAGAAGGAGACGGACCTCGTCATGGGGACGTTCTCCAAGAGCTTCGCGTCGCTGGGCGGCGTGCTGGCCGGCCCGTTCGACGTCATCAACTACATGCGCCACAACTCGCGCTCGGTCATCTTCTCCGCGTCGATGACGCCCGGCTCCATCGCCGCGGCGCTCAAGTCGCTGGAGATCATCGAGGCGGAGCCGCAGCGGCGCGCGCGCCTGCTGGACATCGCGGAGAAGATGCACAACGGCTTCCGCGCCATGGGCTTCGACACGGGCGTCTCCGTGACGCCGGTGGTGCCGGTGCACATCGGCGACCAGGTGAAGTGCTTCCGCTTCTGGCGCGCGCTGCACGAGGCGGGCGTGTTCGCCAACCCGGTGATTCCGCCGGCGGTGGAGGCGGGCCACGCGCTCATCCGCACGTCGTACATGGCCACGCACACCGACGCGCAGCTGGACCGGGTGCTGGACACCTTCGAGACCATCGGCCGGAAGCTGGGCGTGATTCCGGGCACCCGCCCCACGGTGTACGAGCCGGTGCAGATCGCCCGTCCGGCCTCCGCGGTGCGCTCCAACAAGGCCAGCGAGAAGTGGGCCGCGGGCTCCGCGGGTCTGCTCGCCGACAAGGGCGGCATCACCTTCGAGCAGCTTTCGAAGATGTCCTCGCGCGAGGTCGCCGGGAAGATCTTCGACGCCGTGGAGCAACTGACCTGGCGCGCGGCGAACCTCCAACCGGAGGACCTGCGCCAGTTGAAGGCGGCGCCGATGAAGCTGTGGGAGAAGCGCGGCGAGCTGCCCGGCCTGTTGCTGGAGAAGGGGGCCCACTTCTTCCTGCGCAATGGGACTGGCACCGACGGCAACCCCGCGGACAGGATCTGATCCACTCATGGCCCTTCCCGCCGAGCCTCCCACGCCCCCGACCTCCTCTCCCCCGCTTCCGTCGGACGTCCAGGTGACGCCCGTCCGGGACGCGGCGGCGAAGATGACGTTCATCCGCTTCCCGGCCTCGCTCTACGCGGGGGATCCCAACTGGGTCCCCCCGCTGGAGATGGAGCGCAAGGACTTCCTCGACCCGAAGAAGAACCCCTTCTTCGACTACGCGGAGGTGGAGCTGTTCCTCGCGCGCCGGGGGCGGGACGTGGTGGGGCGCATCGCGGCCATCCGCAACCCGCGCCACCTGGAGATCCACGGCACCAAGGAGGGCTTCTTCGGCCTCTTCGAGTGCGTGAACGACGCGGGCATCGCGCGGGCGCTGCTGGAGACGGCGGGGACGTGGCTGAAGTCGCGGGGCATGGACACCATGCTCGGCCCGGCCAACTTCTCCTCCAACCAGGACTGGGGCCTGCTCGTCGACGGCTTCGACACGCCGCCGGCGATCATGATGCCGTACAACCCCACGTACTATCCGGCGCTGCTGGAGGCGTGTGGGCTGAGCAAGGCCAAGGACCTGTTCGCCTTCGAGCTGTCCGCGTCGGCGCAGCCTCCGGAGAAGGTGGTGCGCATCGCGGAGAAGATGCGCCAGCGCGAGGGCGTCACCGTGCGCGCGGTGAACCTCAAGGACTTCCCCGCGGAGGTGGAGCGCATCCGCTCCATCTACAACTCCGCCTGGGAGAAGAACTGGGGCTTCGTGCCGTTCACGGACAAGGAGTTCGACCACCTGGCCAAGGACATGAAGACCATCGTCCGGCCGGAGCTGGTCCTCATCGCCGAGGTCAAGGGCGAGGCCGTGGCGTTCTCCATGACGCTGCCGGACGGCAACCAGGCCATCAAGGCGGCCAACGGGCGACTCACCACGTTCGGCCTGCCCATCGGCCTGGCGAAGCTGGTGCTGGCGTCGCGGCGTATCAACCGCCTGCGCCTCATCACCCTGGGCATCAAGGAGGGCTACCGGCGCCGTGGCCTGGACGCCATCTTGTACCTGGACACGCTGCGCACCGCGCACCGGCTGGGCTACGCCGGCGGGGAGATCTCCTGGACGCTCGAGGACAACCACCTCGTCAACCGCGCCATCGAGTCGATGGGCGGCCAGCGCTCCAAGGTCTACCGCGTCTACCAGCGCCCGCTGTAACCCTCACGTCGGAGCATCCTCGTGCGAATCCTGCTCACCGGTGGCACTGGCTTCATCGGCAAGCGGCTCGCCCGCCGCATCGTCGAGCGCGGTGATGGCCTCACCGTGCTCGTCCGCGCCAGCTCGCGCCGGGACTCCCTGGAGGCGCTCGGCGCCCGCTTCGCGCCGGGCGACCTGACGACGGGCGAGGGCCTGACGGAGGCCGTGCGCGACGTCGACTGCGTCATCCACCTGGCGGGCGTCACCAAGGCGCGCGAGCCCTCCGGCTACTTCGAGGGCAACGCGAACGGCACGCGCCGGCTGGTGGAGGCGATGGCCGCCCTGCCCCACCCGCCCCGGCTCGTGCACTGCTCGTCGCTCGCCGCCGCGGGCCCGTCCACGCCGGAGCGTCCACGCCGGGAAGAGGACCCACCCGCCCCCGTCTCCACCTACGGCCGCAGCAAGCTGGGGGGAGAGGAGGCGGTGCGGGAGTTCGCGGGCAAGGTCCCCTCCGTCATCGTCCGGCCGCCCATCGTCTACGGCCCGGGCGACACGGAGTTCCTCCCGTCGATCCTCCCCATGGCCCGGCTGGGCCTGGCCCTCAAGAGCGGCTTCGGCCCCAAGCGCTACTCGCTCATCCACGTGGATGACCTGAACACCGCGCTCCTCGCGGCGGCGGACCAGGGCGTGACGCTGGATGCGAGCGACCCCGCGCGCGGCGTCTACACGGTCTCCGACGGCCAGGAGTACGCCTGGGAGGACGTGTGCGCGGCCCTGGCGGAGGCGATGGGGCGCCGCCGGCCCGCGGTGCTCCCGGTGCCGGACTCCGTCAGCTACGTCGTGGGGCTGGGCTCGGAGGCCGTCGCGCGGCTGCGTGGCACCATCCCCATCCTCAACCGGGACAAGGTCCGGGAGATGAGCTGCGCGTCGTGGACGTGCACCACCGAGCGCGCCGCCCGCGAGCTGGGTTTCGTCCCCGCCATCGCGCTCCCGCAGGGGCTGGCCGGGACGCTCGCGTCCTACGACGCGCGGGGCAACTGAGCCTCGAGACGACGAAGGCCGAGGCCCCTTTCCTTCCGTGGAAAGGAGGGCCCCGGCCCCGGTGCTCCACCCCGCTGTGCTGCGCCTCGAGCTACTTCGTCGGTGAAGGCGCGGCGCCGCTCGCGCCCTTGGCGGACTGGGCAGCGTTCTCCTTCTCGAGCTGCGTGCGCTTGGTCTTCAGTGTGGAGAGCAGGCCGTCGAAGCCCTTGGTGGCGAGCAGCTTCTGGAACTGGCCCTTGTACGTGTCCACGAGCGACACCTCGTCGGTGACGACGTCGTAGATGCGCCACTCGCCCTTGGCGCCCTTGTAGAGGCGGTAGTCGACGGGGATCTGGTCCTTCTTCAGGGTCAGCGTCGTGGCGACGGTGGCCTCATTGCCCTCGACGGTCTCCTTTCCGTACTTCACGTCCGCCTGCGCCTGGCCGATGGCCTTCTGGGCGTAGGAGGCGCGCAACAGGCCCGTCATCGTCTGGGAGAAGTCCTTGCGCTGGGCGGCGGTGAGGCTGGCCCACGTCTTCTCTCCGAGGGCGCGCTTCGCCAGCTCCTCGAAGTCGACGAACTTCTCGACGACGGTGGCCAGGGATTCGACGGTGGCGCCCGGAGCATTGGCGGCGCGCTGCACATCCGTGTTCCCCGACTTGACGACCGTCAGGGGAGTAGGCGCGGCGGCGAGCAAGGTGGCGGCGAGGAGAGAGGCGATCATGTGTTTTCGGCTCCGTGAAGGAGAACGACGGAAAGGACAGGGGTGGCGCCCCGGTTATTCACCGCCACCCGAGGCGGGGGGCGCCCCCGTGACACGCGTGAGGGCCACCGTTCCCAACCGGACGTCGAACCAGCTCTTCGACCGGTCGGCCGTAACCTGCGCATAGGCGGTGAAGGCGTCCACCAGATCCCTCGTTTCGCCCGTCCCCAGGTCGAAGGCGGCGAAGGCGGCCGTCACCCAGCGCCGCGCGCTCTTCTCCGCGTCCGTGTAGGCCTTGGCCCGGGCCCAGGCGGCGACCAGATCGCCGTGGACCTTGGTCACCTCCAGACGGATGCCCGCGCGGATCTGCTTCTCCTGCGCGCGCATCTTGTCCAGCTCCGCACGCGCCTGCGCCAGTTGCGCATCCTTGATGGGGATGTCGAAGGTGCCCCGCATGACCAGGCCCACGCCCGCCGTCCGGTCGTTGTACGGATCGTAGGAGAACGGGCTGAGCTGGCGCGTGGCGCTCGTGGTGAACCGGACGTCGTAGAAGCCCGCGAGCCCGAAGTCGGGGAAGTAGCTCCGCTCGCGGATGAACACTTCCTTCTCGCGCGCGGCGATACCCGCGGCGATGGCGGTGAGCTCCGGCCGGTACTGCTCGGCCAGCATCAGCGCCCGCTCCAACGTGGGCGGCGTCACCTCCTCGTCGAGCGGCAGGTCCTCCTCCACCACGTCCACGGGCGCGCCCGGAGGGACGTTGGCCAGCAGGCCGATGGCGGTGAGCGCGAGCGTGCGCCCCTGCAGGGCCTCCGCCTTGCGTGCCGCGACCACCTGCTGGAAGAAGCGGACCTTGTAGGTGTCCACCTGGGACACCTGCGGCGACTCGTCCTTCAGGAGCGCGGCGATGCGTCCGGCGGCGTCCTCCAGGCGCTTCGTCACCTCCTCCATCTGCTGCACGCCGGAGCGCGCCAGTTGATAGCTGAAGTACGCCTGCGCGGCCTGGAAGCCGGCCTCGGCCCGGGCGCGCTCACGCAACGCCGCGCCGACGATGGGCCCCTGCGCGCCCGCCTCCTTCAACGCCGTCAGCTTGCCGAAGGTGTAGAGCGGCAACACCGCGTTGCCGTTGGAGAAGACGGTGACGCCCACCTTGCCGAAGTTGAGGTCACCCTTCTCGGAGGCCTTGGTGACCGGGCCACCGCGCCCGTCGTTGATGGCCTCGGGCACGGGACCGCCCATGCCGATGGAGATCTCGAACTTGGGGAACCAGGCCCACCGCGCCTGATCCGCGAGCGCCTGGAACTTCGCGAGCTCCGCGGACGCCTCCTCCACGCGGGAGTCCGTCGCGCGCGCCCGCTCGACCAGCTTCTCCAGGGTCAGCGGCTCCGCGCGCGGCGGCGCTCCCTGCGCGTCGGGCGTCTCCTGGACCCCATCCGCGGCCCGCTGCGCGTCCTGCGCGGGCGTCCGGGCGGGGGCCGGAGAGACGGTCTTCGCCCCGGGCCGAGGCGAGTTCGCCGTATCCACCGTCTCGGGGGTGATGGGCGTGGGGCCCGGAGGGAGGCTGTCGGGATTGCCCGTGCCGCCCCGCGCGCCAGGAGTCGTGGTCACCGCCCCGGTCCCCTGGGACGTGGGCGCGCTCGAGCCCGAGGGGGTCGCCCCCGGAATGCTCCCGCTCCCCGGCGACGCGGTGCCCGGCGTGGCTCCCGTCGGACTCCCGCTGGTTCCCGTCGTCCCGCTGGTGCCGGACGTCGAGCCGCCAGAGGAGCCCGTCGTTCCCGGCGCCGAGCCACTGCCCGGCCCCGCCGTACCCGGGGTGAACTGCGCGGCCGACAGATTGGCCGCGAGCAGCAGCGCCACTGTCACGCCTCGATCCAGGTGTCTGCGCATCACTCGGCCTCTCGCGGGCCCCATATCCGAGAATCCCACAGCGGCGCAGCATCTACGTTCGCCGACGCACAGTCATCGCTCATCTTCATTCCCTGTCCACCGTCTACTTCCGGCGCCCATTCACGCCAGCGCACCATGGATGCGTGACGGACGTGTTCGCCGCACGACTCCCGGCGTCGCCACCTCGCCAGCATGCCCCTCGGCGGAGATCTCCTGGGGCCGCGACACCGCTTCGCGACTTTCGAACGGAACCCCGAACCGGGAGGCGCGCCGTCCAACGTGAAGCCCGCGGGCGGTGGGTGAGCCTCCGGACCTTGTGCTCACGGCGGTAGCGAGGGTGTGGCCGGAAAAGCAGAAGGCCCGCCGGGTTTCCCTGGCGGGCCTTCTTCATTTCAGAGTGGAGCTAACCGGGATCGAACCGGTGACCTCTTGAATGCCATTCAAGCGCTCTCCCAGCTGAGCTATAGCCCCTTCTTTTGCTGCCGAGCCGCCTTGGGGAGCGGCCCGCCGTCGAAAGTGGGTGCCTTCTATCGCCTCTTTCCGCCGGTGGCCAGAACTGTTTGAGGCTTCGTTGCGTTTTTTCCAACCTTCAACCGCTCAGCCACCTCCGCGCCTTCCTGGAGGATGTCGGTCAGCTCGCGCGCATGCGCCTCGGCCGCCTGCTCGGCAGCCTCGATCGCCTTGAGCGCGGCGCCGAAACCCGCGGGCAGCTCCAGCTTCCCCTTCTGGGTGCTCCGCCAGACCAGTTCGCCCAGCTCCTTCAGGGCGCGGTCCTTCTGATCACGAAGCACGGTGGCCTTGGCATTCGCCCGAGCCAGGTCCGTGTTGCGCTCCACGGCCTCGCGCAGCTCCGCCAGTCGGCCCTGCGCCGCCTTGAAGGCCTCGTTGATCTGCTTCATCACCTCGGACTGCTTCGAGTCGGCCGCCACGTGACTGACACCCCTTGGAAAATCCAACGATTGCGTAGCGTGTGGCCTCGTCGACTGTCAACCCTGGGGGGCCCGCCTCAGTCGGGCGGCGAAGAAACCGCCTCCGGGGACCCGGGGCGGCAGCGCCTTGAGGTAGGGGCCCTGGGCGGCCAGCGCCGCGCGCTCCACGCCGAGCACGTCCACCACCGGCTCCAGCGTGAACTCCGGATGCTTCGCGAGGAAGGCCTCGACGACCACCTCGTCCTCCTCCGGGAGCACCGAGCAGGTGGCGTAGACGACGAGCGCGCCCGGACGGGCCTGCCGGGCCACCTCCTCCAGCAGCTCCGACTGCGTCGTCTGGAACTTGGAGATCTCCTGCGCCGTCAGCTTCCACTTCTGATCCGGCTCGCGCGCCAGCGAGCCCGTGCCGCTGCACGGAGCATCGATCAGGAGCACGTCCGCGTCGGACAGGGGCAGTGGATGCGGGAAGGCGACCTGCCGCAGCGAGAAATGACGGACCCGCTCCCGGGCCTCGGCCAGTCGGCGGCGGGAGCGATCCCCCGCGACCACCCGGCCGGTGGCGCCCACGAAGTCCGCGAGCGCCAGCGTCTTGCCGCCCGCCCCCGCGCAGACGTCCGCCACCGTGAGGCCCGCCATGGAGCCCCCGACGGGACGACACACCTCCGAGATGAGCTGGCTGCCCACGTCCTGCACCTGCAGCCGCCCGGTCTTCATCACCCGCGTCTCGAACACGCGGTGGCTCGAGTCCACCACGCGCACCGCGTCCGGCGCGGCGGGGACGGCCTCCGCGGCGACGCCCTCCTCCGCCAGCGCGGCCAGCACCGCGTCGCGCGTGCCTGGAGGACGGACGCGGAAGTGCAACCCGGGATCCTCGTCCAGGGAGGCCAGGAGGCCCTCCATCACGGACTCCGGGTACGCCTCCGTCAGCTTCGTCACGAGCCAGGTGGGGAACGAGTAGCGGATCGCGAGCCACTCCGCGCGCGTGTCCGGCAGCGAGGGCTCCGGCAGCGGCGACTCCACCACCTTCTGGAGGACGTCGTCCTTGAGGGTGCGCGGACGCACCGGCCCCGGCAACCGGACCTCCGGGCCGATCCGCGTCCAGCCCTCTCCACAGAAGAGCCGGCGCCAGAGCGCGTACCGCACCAGCGCCTGGTCCTCGGTGAGCCCCAGCTTCCCCGGGGGATGTCCCAGCGTGCGCGCGGCGAGATCCAACAACCGCTGGTGTCGGGACAGCTCGCGCACGACGAGCGCGGCGAAGCGCCGCTCCTGCCCGCCCAGCCCGTCCGCGTCCCGCAGCGCGTTCGCCAGGGCGGCCTTCAGGGGTTCGCCCCGCAGCACCGCGATATGGGCCTCGAGGGCCGCGGTCGCCCCCCTGCGCGAGGGACGCCCCATGCGTGCCGCGTCGAGCGGGAGGGTGGGCCAGACGGAGTCCACGACGGATGACCTAGCCTTTCAGCCCCAACGTGACGGCGAGACAACCGGTGGCGCTCCGGGCCTCGGGCACCTGACCGGCGCCCACGAAGAACGTCGCCGGCGCCACATGGCGGATCCCCTCCAGCTCCAGCTCGCCCTCCAACAGCTGGACGACCTCGCGCCCCCGGGGCCGCACCTCCCAGTCCCAGCGCGTGTCCCGCGCCAGGCGGACCCAGGCCCGAGCGCCCTCCTCGGCGGAGGACACCATCTGGACTCCGGCGCCGCGCTCCACCCAGCCCCCCGTCGGCGGCTGTCCCTGCCGGGCCACCTCTTCCGACAGGCGGTGGACCTCGAGGAAGCGCTCCACCAGCCCGAGGATGTCCTCGATCTGGAAGGGCTTCACCAGGATGCCGTCGGGGATGAAGGGCCGCAGCGCCCGGGCCACCTCCTCCGGAGACGCGGCGCTGACGATGGCCACCGCCCGCTGACGCTTCCGGGCCGCCTCCACCACCGCGCGACCGCCGGACTCGCCTCCGCCGATGCGGAGGTCCGTCACCACCAGCTCGAAGGGCTCCGACCCCAGCGCCGCCAGGGCCTCCGTCACGGTGCCGACCGACCGCACCTCCGCCAGGTCGGAGATGAGCTCACCCATGCCTTCTCGGAGGCTCGCGTCATCCTCGACCAGCAGAACCTTCATCTCGGGGTCTCTCCGCCGCCCCTGCCCGGAGCAAGTCCTCCACGTTCCCGGGCGGGGGGGGCGGCGCCAACTCGACTGCCGCCCCCTTTCGGGAAGTGGCCCTCCCCGGACTCGAACCGGGACGCGGGGTCAGCCGCAGCGGATTTTGAGTCCGCCTCGTCTACCAATTTCGACAGAGGGCCGTTTGTTGATGAAGCGGCCAGACGTATACCGCGACGGCTGGACTTGTGCATCCGAAGATTGCGGTGGCGCACGCACATCGCTATGAGGGGCCCCGCATGTACAACCTTCTGATCTCGCTGGCAGTGGGTATCGTCGTCGCGCTGCTGGTGAAACTCGCGAACTTCTCCCTGTGGGCTGGCCTCGTCCCGGGGGTCATCGCCATGGTCGCCACCTTCGTCCTGCTGGCCAGGCGGGTGGCCAACCGCATCCAGGCCCTGATGACGACGGTGCAGCAGGAGCTCCAGCAGACGCAGCCCACCAGCAAGAAGGACGCCCAGGGCCGGGTGGAGCGCGCCGTCAAGACGCTCGAGAAGGGTCTGGTCTACGACAAGTGGCAGTTCATGGTCGGACCGGAGATCCACGCGCAGATCGGCATCCTCAAGTACATGGTGCAGGACTTCGACGGGGCCAAGAGCCACTTCGACAAGTCCAGCTCCCGCAACTTCATGGCCAAGGCCATGGAGGGCGCCCTGTACTACCGGAGCGAGAACATCCCCGCGATGAAGACCGCCTTCGAGGCCGCGGTGAAGAGCGGCAAGAAGGAGTCCATCGTCTGGGCCGTCTACGCGTGGTGCCTCCTGCAGCGGAAGGAGAAGGACGAGGCCCAGCGCGTGCTGGCCCGCGCCGTCGAGGAGAACCCCAAGGACGAGAAGCTCAAGACGAGCCTGTCCCAGCTCCAGAACGACAAGCGCCTGAAGATGAAGCCATACGAGCCCACGTGGTGGCAGTTCGGCCTGGAGACGCCTCCGCCGATGATGCCCCCCATGGGCGGTGGCGGCCGCCGGATGCAGTTCAACACCCGACGCTGAGCCCACGCCGCGGGGCCCGCTCCCCTGCCCCGCGCACGGGAATTCCTACCGACGCCCGCCTTCCCACGCTGGAACGAGTTCCGACCCGCTCGCCGGGCGGGACGAAGGCGGTCGGCAACCCCCTGAAATGACTCCGGCCCGCATGCCTTGTCGAGGGGCATGCAGCTTGCTCCAGGCTCCCGCGCGCGCAGCGGGGGCACGGCCCCTTCACGCGTGACAGGTGGGCTTGGCGGCCGGAGGTCTCGGGTGAAGGTTGCGGGAGGCGGGTGCTCGCAGGACCGGGAGGCGGCGGATGCGCGTGGGGCGCAAGGGCGTCGAGAGCACCGGGTGGAGCGTGGCATCCGAGACTTCTGGCCCGTCAGGTGCCTGGAGTCCCGCGAACCGGAGTGGTGCATGGAACGACGGGGGCGTACGCCGGGGCGATCCCTCCTCCTCATCATCGAGGATGACGCGAGCGTGCTCGAGAGCCTCTCGGACCTGCTCGCCTCGCGCTTCGACGTGTTGTCCGCGGGCGACGCGGGCCTGGGCGTGGAGCTGGCGCGAGAGCACCACCCGGACCTCATCCTGCTCGACAGGTTCCTGCCCAGCGGGGACGGGCTGGCGGTGCTGGAGACGCTCCAGCAGGACTCCCGCACGGAGCCGGTCCCCGTCATCTTCCTGACCGGGGACGCGGACGAGGCCACGCTCGAGCGGTGCCTGGAGATGGGCGCGGTGGACTTCATCCACAAGCCGGCGAGCGCGAGGGAGCTGATGGCACGGATCGACCGGGCGCTGCGCCAGAGCGAGCAGCAGCGGAGGTTGCAGATCCTCGCCCAGACGGACGGCCTGACGGGGCTGGCGAACTTCCGGGCGCTCACCGTGCGGCTGGAGGAGGAGTTCCGCCGGGCCCAGCGCTACCAGTACTCGCTGAGCGTGGTGGTCATCGACCTGGACCACCTCAAGGCCATCAACGACGGCATGGGCCACGACGTGGGCAACCGCGCCATCCTCGCCCTGGCCAACCAGCTCAAGGGGAACCTGCGCGAGTCGGACTTCGCCGCCCGCTTCGGCGGTGACGAGTTCATCGCGCTCCTGCCGCACCAGACGGCGCAGGAAGCGGCGGTGTTCGCCGAGCGCATCCGCGCCGGGCTGCGCACCGTGGGCGTGCAGCGCAGCGACGGCCGCCCCGCCCCCTTTGGATTGAGCGTGAGCGTCGGCATCGCCGACCACACCTTGGAGATACCCCGCGAAGACACGGACGCGTTGATGAAGGCGGCGGACGCGGCCCTCTACGAGGCCAAGCGTGAAGGGCGGGATCGGGTGGTGGTGTTCGGCAGGCCTGCATCACATCCGCCCATGCAGCGGCATTGAGCGGAAAGCGACAGCGGCTCGACAGGCGACGGCGGGGAAGCACGAGGGCGCGGATGAATCTGGGCAACAGGCTGACGAGTGGTTCCAGGGTTGCGGTCATCGGAGGCGGCATCGCGGGCGCGGGGCTGGCCGCGTCGCTGCTCTTCAACGGGCGGGCGCGCGGGCTGACGCTCGACGTCCGCCTCTATTCGGGCGGGCTCTCCGACCGGACCGCCCCCCCGGCCGTGCTGACGCCCGAGTGCCGGTCGCGTCTGGCCGCGCTGGGCTGCCGCATCCCCACCGAGTGGCGCGCGCACGAGCTGCGCGGCATCGAAATCATCGCCGAGGGTCGGCGCGAGCTGCTGTCCGCCTCCCCCGGTGGCCTGTGGGTGGTGGACGCATGGCCCCAGGGCGAAGGAGGACTGGCCCAGGTGCGCGACATCCTCGCGACGGCGGCCAGCGCCCAGGGCGCGCGCTTCCTCGAGCGCCACGTGGACCGGGTGGAGCGCCAGCCCGCGGCTCCCGACGCGCCGGCCACCGTCCGCAGCTCCGGCTCCCTGGTGGTGCGGGCCCAGGGCGGAGGCGAACGTTTCCACGCCGTGGCGCTCGCGGGTGGCGCGGGGCCCCTCATGGGGGATGCGTTCTTCCCCGGATTCCGGCCCGCGCCCACCATGCCCGCCGTCCAGGCGCGGCTCCGGCACGCCTCACCCCGGCTGGAGCTCACGCCGCTGGCCCGGCTGTGGATCGCCCCCCTTCCGAAGGTGGAGGCCTTGTTCCTCCTGCCAGGCGCGGACTCCGTCTATGCGCTGGCCTTCGGGCCCGCGGTGACGCCCGCCGACCTGTGCCAGGCCTTGATGATGGCCGCGCGTGATGGACTGGCGGAGGAAGGCTTCGAGCTGACCGCGCTGGAGACGACCCGCCTGCCGTATGGGCCCGGACGCACGTTGGTGGCCCCGGGGCAACTGGCCGTGGGGCCCGCCGCCTTCGGTCACCCGCTCCAACTGGGCTTGTCGGAGACGCTGGCCTCGTGCAGCCGGGCCGCCGTGGCGATGCTCGACGGAGGCCTGGACACCGACACGCTGGACCGCCGCTATGTGCGTGAGGGGCTGGGCGAGCTGATGGAGGACGCGGCCGCGGGCGCCCGGGCCGCTTCGTGGCTGCGGCGCGCGGGCCGGCGAGCCCCCGCGGCGTTCGTCGCGGCGAAGGCGCGGCGCGCGACGGTCGGGATCTATGGCGGAGGTGTGCTGGGGTTGAGCGCCCCCACGCCCCTGACGCTGCTGAGCACCCTGCGCTGGGCGGGGCTGCGGGAGCTGATGGGCTCGTGGCTGCGCACGACGATGGAGCCCGTCCCGCTGGCGGTGCCCGAGCTGGAGCCCGACCTCTACTACGTCGTGGACGACGACCCGGACGCCCGCGAGGCGCTCACCGCGCTCCTGGAGAGCACGGGCGCGAAGGTGGTGGCCTTCGCCGACGAGCTGGCCTTGTTCTGCGCCGTGGCGCGCCGGCCCCCCACCGCCATCCTGCTCGATGTCGTGCTGCACTGGGTGGATGGGCTGCGCCTGGCGGAGGGGCTGAAGCAGCACCCGCTGACCCGGGGAACGCGGGTGGTGGTGATGAGCGGCCTCAACCGCCCGCATGTCCGCCAGCGGGCGCTCGACGTGGGGGCGGAGGCGTTCCTGCCCAAGCCCGTGGACCCCGAGCGGCTGCTGCGCATCCTCACGGGGCGCATGTCCGCGTCGAGCGCGGCCTCCGACGCGCGCCGCACGGGCGACACGGGGTCGACGTCGGACCGCTACGCCTCCTGAAGCGAGGCGACCTCCGGAAAGGACACGGGGCACGGAGCCCATGCCGCCCCGTGCCCCGTGCGCGAGCGCCCCACCGAGGGGACCCGCTTCAGGTCCGCGCGCCCTGCTGCATGGCGCGGCGCAGGTCCAGCGAGCCGGCCATCAGGGCGATGCCGCGCATGAGGATGGCGATCCCCACGAGCGTCCCCACCAGCCACACCGCGGAGATGGGCCACTGGGCCATGACGATGATGCCCAGGAGGATGGAGATGGCCCCATAGAGGAAATCCCAACCCCATCGAGGGTAACGGTCCATCAGCGACGTGACGACGTGGAACAGGCCGCTGGCGAAGAAGTAGCCCGCGAGCAGGATGGTCATCGCGCCCAGGCCGGCGGCCGGGTACACGAGGACGAGCAGGCCCACCACCGTCGAGAGCACGCCGCTCAGCAGGTAGAGCCAGAACGGGCCGCCCGCCTTGCGCATGCGCACCGAGGAGACGATCTCCGCGATGCCCATCACCGCGAGCAACGCGCCGAAGAGGATGATGGAGACGAGGCTGGTGAGGAACGACGCGCCCAGCGCGACGATTCCGAGGAGGACGACGAGGAGCCCGAGCACGAAGGGCCCACCCCATGCCGCCGAGGTGACCCGCGACTCGTCTCGCGTCAACGACTCCCGCTTGTAACTGGTGGCCATGGCCGTTCGCTCCCGCGTGAGGAAGGTTCCAACAGCGAACATGGGCGGCTGTCCGGCCCCGGACAATGGCAGGCCCCTCCCCTGCCCCTCCCTCAGCTCGGGCTCGGCGCGTGCCCCCGGGGGAGTCCGTCGTAGGGCGGCGCCACGAAGAGGGCCCCCGGCTCCTTGCGGAACCAGGTGAGCTGGCGCTTGGCGTACCGCCGGGTCTCCTGCGCCGTGTCCGCGACGGCCTCCGCCTCCGTCATGCGTCCCTCGACCACGGCGCGGGCCTGGACGTAGCCCACGCTGCGCATGGGGGCCGCCTCGGCGTGGCCGCGCGCCAGCAGCTCCCGCGTCTCCTCCACCAGGCCGCTCGCGAACAGCGCCTCCGTGCGCGTGTTGATGCGGCGGTAGAGGTCCTCGCGCGGGGGCTCCAGCACGTAGAGCTGGAAGTCGTAGCGGTCCGGGGCGAACGCGTGGGCCTTGCGGAACTCCGACGCCGGCACGCCGGTCTGCGCGTGGATCTCCAACGCGCGCACCACGCGCACCAGGTCCTGGGGTGGGAGCTTCGCGGCCGTCTCCGGGTCCACGAGCGCCAGCCGGCGATGCACGGCCTCGCGGCCCTCCGTCATGGCCACGGCCTCCAGCTCCGCCCGCAGCGCCGGCAGCGCGCCCGGGGCCTCCACGACGCCATGCAGGAGGACCCGGAGGTACAGCCCCGTGCCGCCCACCACGAACACGGGCTTGCCGCGCCGGGTGATGTCCGCGATGGCCGCGTCGGCGCGGCGCTGGTACTCGGCCGCGGAGAACGCCTCGAGCGGGTCCACCTCCGAGATGAGGTGGTGCGGCACCGCGGCCAGCTCTCGCGCGGACGGCTTCGCGGTCCCGATGTCGAAGTGCCGGTACACCTGCTGGGAATCCGCGCTGACGATCTCCCCACCCGCCCGGAGCGCCAGCTCGATGGCGAGCGCCGTCTTGCCCGAGGCCGTCGGGCCCGCGATGACCGTGAGCCGGGGCCGCATCACCTGTCCTTCACCCACGCCACATGCCTCCGAGGACCTCACGTATCACCCGCGCCGCCGAGGCATCCCTCGCGAACACCAACCGCGAGGGCGGGACCTCCGACAGCAGCCGGCCCGCCGACGCCATCATCGCCGACCGCCCGCTCGCCGTGGCCTCCGGCAACAACGCATTGAGCAGGAGCATCCGTCCCACCTCCCCCGCGGCCTGGGGCTCCACGCGCGACGTCGCATCCCACCCCAGCGTCCCCACCGTCGTCAGCTCCGCCTCGCGCGGATACCCGATGTTCCACGGGGTCCCCGCCGCCCACCAGCGCGCGGCGCGCGGCGCCTCGTGCGGCTCGGGCCAGAGCGCCACCAGCTCGTCGGACAACAGCGCCCCGCCCGCCTCCGCCCAGAGCCCACCGAGGGTGCTCTTCCCCGCCCCGGAGTGTCCCGTGAAGAGCGCGGCGCGCGCTTCGTGCAGCACCCCCACGCCATGGACGAGCAACCCGCCTCGGCGCGCCAGGGCCTCCGCGAGCATCACCCGCAGCACCACCTCCACGGGGAACCGCCCCACCCCCGTGACGATCGCCCTCGTGCCGTCCGCGTCGAGCCGCGCCGAATAGTCCTCGCCCTCCAGACACAGGGCGCCCTCCGGCGAGCGCCAGGGGCTCGGGAGTCGTCGGGTGAGGACGGGCTCGGCGACCCGCGTCTCGGGAGCGACCAGCTCCAGTCGGGCACAGGTCGCGTCGGGGGGCGGCGTGGGGATGACGAAGCGCGAGAACGCGCCGAGGAGCCCTTCGCGGACGCGCTGGTCGGGGACGTGCAGCCGCACCGTCCAGCGGGCGATGGAGAGCCAGGGGCCCGTCGCGTCCGACGGGAGGCCCCCCGGGCCCGAGACCTCCTGGGGACCGGACGAGCCGGCTCCCAATGAACTCAGGGCGAGCACTCCGACTCACCGGGGATGTTGCACTGGGACATCGCCGCGAGCGCGACGAAGGGCTGCTCCCACAGGATGGCGGGCGCCTCGTAGCGAGGCGTCGCCACCGGGGAGGGCGCCGGCGCGGAGGCCTCCGCCAGCGGGGGCTCGGATGGGATGGATGGGGACATGGTGTTCACGGGAAGGGTACCGGGAAGGCGCAGATACGACCATCCTGCGAGCCCACGTGCAGTCGGGAGACGGTGGTGTCGATGGTGGGGGTGCCGACGAGCTGCGCCGAGCCCAGGGTGATCTGCTGGAGGTCGGCGCCGTTCAGGAAGTCGAGCACGTGGACCTTGCCGTCCGCGCCACCCGCGTAGAGGCGGACCACGCCACCCCGGTTGAGGCTGAACGTGCCCGAGGGGTTCGCGATGACCGTGCTCCACTTCCTCACAGGAGGCGTGGTCGCCGAGCCGGCGTTGTCCCAGAACTCCACCCTGCCGCTCGCCAGGCTCGCCATGAACCCACCGCCCTGGGGCCTCGAGAAGCTGGTGAACGCCGGAGGGGCGGACGACGAGGCACGCGAGGACACGGTGACGTTCCAGGCGGGCTGCATCGTCGCCAGGTCGATGGCATGGACCACGCCATCGCTGTTGCTGACCAGCACCTGGTTCGTCACCGCGTTGCGCACGAGGCTCAGCTCGATGTCCCCGAGCGAGAGCCGCCCCACCTCGGCGCCGGTGAGCGTGTTCAGGATGCGCAGCGACGACTGGGAGCCCGCATGCGTCTTCGCGCCGACGTAGAGGCGGTTGTTGGCGTAGTCGACCAGCATGCCGCCGCTGACCATGCCCAGGTCTCCGGGCCGGTAGGTGAAGACCAGGGCGCCGGTGGCGGCGTTGAGGGCGACCACGCGGTTCTGCGACGCGTTCGAGAGGCGCGTGGCGAAGAAGACCAGGTCCGTGTTGGGTCGCGCGGCCTGGTAGGCGGCGTTCGCGTAGTCGTACAACTGGCTGACCGGGAACGACTGGATGGTGCCGATGGGGGCGCCGTTGTTGTCCCAGCGCCACAGGGGCACGCCGGTCGCGGTGTTGATGGCGTAGCCGACGCCCGACTGGTCCCCGACGAGGATGTACTGCCCCGGCAGCCCGCGCAGCGGCACCACCGGGAAGCGGCTGCCGATGAGGCCGGACAGCGGCAGCGGGCGCCACCGCTCGGCGCCGTCCAGCGCGGGGTTCGTCACCTGGGTGACGTTGGCGACCACGGAGTCGTTGAACGCGCTGAAGACGCCCACGCCCAGCTCGGTGATGGGCTGCTGGCGCGCGTCGAGGCCCACCGAGTAGCACCACAGCGGCCCTCCGGCGCGGGCCCTCGGCGTCGCCACCAGCGCGGCGGAGGTGGGGCGGTTGCCGGCCGAATACCACTTCACGTCGTCCGCGTTGAACACGCGGTAGTAGTACGTCGTGCCGTTGGTGACGCTCGTGTCCTCGAAGCTCGAGACCGCGCTGTACGCGTCCGCGTAGACGACCGTCGCGTTGCCCAGCGTGGCGCCCGCGGCATACGTCCGTCCCGCCACGGGCACGGTGTTCGGCGCGGCGTTGGCGGCGCGCAACACCACCACGCCGTTGTGCATCGACGGGTTGTCCCAGTTCAGCGTGACGCTGCCCTCGCGCGCCACCGCGGTGAAACGCTCGACCTCCGGCGCGGTGCCGGAGACCACCGTCATAGGGGTCTCGATGCGGTCATCCGAGCCGCTGTTGTAGGCCGTGGCCAGGTGGACGCGGTGGCGGAACGGCGTGTTCGCGGTGACGGCGGTCACGGCGGTATACGTGACGGTGAAGGCGCGCTCCCCGCCCACGGGGATGCGGTTCGCGTCGTTGTTCGACTCCCACGTGATGCCCGCCGTGCTGTTGTTCACGCTCCAGCCCGCCACGGCGGGAATCGTGTTGGACACGGTGAAGTAGTTGGCGGCGGGCTTGATGAGACGGACCTCGCCGAGCGGCACCTGCCCCCGGTTCTGGACCGTGTAGACCACGGTCTGCGCCGTGGTCCCCGACACGAGCGCGCTCGGGTTGGCCCGGACGCGGTGCGACACGATGTGCCCCTGCGAGGTGCTCACCAGGGACGTCGTCACCGCGCTCCCGTTGAGGGTGGCGTCGGCCTGGGCGTCGAAGATGTAGTCGGAGAACTCGGCGCCCGTGAGCTGATAGGTCCAGATGAAGTGCGCGGAGGTGCCCGGGGACAGGCGCGCGGCGCTCGCGGGCGTCGGCCCGGAGACGAGCGTCGCCCCCGACGTCCCCCGGAGCACCGGCGCGCGCGGCGTCACGTTCAGGTACGTGTTCGTCGTGGACGGGTTGGTGATGGTCATGCGCACCCTCACCGTCTCGCCGGCGAAGGCGTCCAGCGCGTCCACGTCCAGCGCGGCCGGCAGCGCCCCCACGTTGACCATGGGCGTCGCGGCCACCTGGGAGGCGATGGTGTTGCCGGAGTTGCGTCCCCGGACGTACGCCACCAGCTCACCACCGCTCAGCGTCGTCACGCGGGCGCTGAGGATGCCCGCGCCGCGCGCGGGGAGGCTCACCGTGAAGTTCGCCGGCTGGAGCTCGACGATCTCGAACGACACCAGCCCCACGTTCGAGGTGGGGCCCTCCCCCGTGATGTTCTGGATCGTGGTGTTCGAACTCGAGCGGTTCTCCAGGATGATGCGCGCGGTGATGTCGTCCTCGATCGGCAGCACGCGGGGCAGCGCGGTGACCTGGGCATAGAGGGTCGAGCGCACCCACTGGGACGCGGCGTTGGTCAGGTTGCTCGCGGTGAAGTTCCCGCCCAGGCAGGTGTCCCGGCCGACCGTCCCGGCCGCGAACCGCTGGGCGGTCTGGTCCGCCGTGTTCTGGCTCGCGATCGTCCGGAGGGTGAACCGGACCGTCTCGTTCATCCGGAGCCCATAATTGCCCGACCCGCATGTGACGCCTGCTCGCGCGAAGGCGATGGTGCGGGAGGGGGCGTCGAAGTAGCTCACCATCCAGCCCGTGGGCGTCGGGCTCTCCAGCAACGCGTGGGTGTTCGGCAGGACGATGTAGATCTCGTTGAGGAGCTGGGTGTTGTTGTTCGACGTGTTGCGCACGTCGAAGGTCAGCTCGGAGACTTCATCCATGACGACGCGCGCGGTCGTCTCGCCCGGGTTTCGGACCTGGGTGAGGGTGATCGATCGCTGGGCGAAGGCCACGGAAGGCAGGACGAGACATACCAGCAGGGTCGCGAGGCGCGGAGTCGAGGAGGTCTTCACGAGGGCCCTCACGTCATTGTTCCAGGGTGAAGGAGGCCGTGGTCAGCGGCGCCCCGTCGAAGAAGAAGCGGACCTGCCAGGTGCCGCTCATCGCGGACGTCGCCACGGTCGTCCCCGCCACCGGCAGGGAGAAGCGCACCGTCTTCGCGACGTCCGGGGCCACCGCCTGGATGACCGCCGAGCGCCGCTCGTACGGGTGTCCCGCGGGCGAGATGAACTCCACCTCCACCGTGCCCTTGTCGTGCACGCCCCGCACCGTCAGGTCCACGTCCACCTGCTCGACGTCGGACACGCCGGAGCCCGTCCCCTGGGCCGCCACCTCCGCGGAGCCGGACAGCGGGACCACCGCCGGAGGCTCGCCCTCCACGGGGATCTCCGCCGCAGGGGGCTGGGCCGACTCGGACTCGTCCACCGGGTCCGTGGGCGCCACGGGGCCGACCGGCGTCTCCACCGGCGTGTCCGTCCATCCGCCCGGGCGAGGCGCGACACCTTGCTCCGTGCATGCGCCCAGCAGCAGCACCGCCGCGAAGCCCGAAATGCGTGCTCGCATCACCGTACCTCCTGAAGCTCGTCGATGAGGCCCAGCCGGGCCAGATCCGACAGGAATCGAAGCGTGTCCGAGAGGACCTGCTTCACGTCCATGGAGAACTCGCGGGCCACCACCTCGGCCACCGCGCGCGCCGTCCGCGTCCCGTCGCTGAGTTCCCAGATTCTCACCGCGGTCGCGTTGAGGCCGCGCAACGTCCGCCCCTCCGCGTCCAGCAGCAGGTAGTCCGCGCCGAAGCGCTGTCCATCCGCCCCGGCCCGCCGCCGGGGATGGCTCTCCGGCTCGAAGACGCCGCTCACGGCCGCGCCCCCTTCCCCAGCCAGCGCGCCACCCGGCGCTTCACCAGCGCCCGGACGCGCCCCAGCCGCGACGGGCCCCAATCCCACCCCTCCAGCTCCACCCCCGCGCGGCGCACCCGGCGCACGCGCCCGAGCACGTGTGACAGGGGCAAGGGAGGATCCACCCGCGCGGCGTTGTCACCCCGCAGGGACAACATGCCCTGCCCCGTGGCCCGGACCCGGTGGAGCACGAGCGCCTCGGCGAAGCGCGCCAGCACCACCTCGCCTGGACGGGGCGCTGCTTCCAGCGGCTCCACGCCCGCGAGGTCTCCCGCGCGCAACGAGGGCCACATGCTGTCTCCCTGGACGGGAATCCAGCGCAGCCCCGAAGGCATGGCGGACGTGGACGACTCGCGCGACATGGCACGAAACAATACCGCAGCCATGAACGTCACGCGAATGAGTCCCGGTGGAATCCCCTAGAATTTCCCGGAGGTTACAAGGCTCCTCCGGTTTCTAACGGTTCACTGGGACTCCGGGACTCACGCGTTCGGTCCCAGGCTCCGCCCGCTCCTCAGCCCTGCGAGCTGGCGCCGGAGGCGGACTCGGCCTTCCGGGTCCGGACGGTGGCGATCAGCGCGGCCGGCTCGAGCGACGTCTCCCACTGTTGTCCATTGGACATCTGCTTGAGCTTGGCCTGCCCGCTGGTGCGCTCCAGCTCGCCCAGCACCAGGGTGAAGTGGGCGCCGCTCTTGTCGGCGCGCTTCATCTGGCTCTTGAGGCTGCCGCCGCGGGTATCGAAGTCGACCCGGAGGCCCTGGTGACGCAGCCGCCCCGCCAGGGCGAAGGCCGCGTCGTGCGAGCCGGGGTCCGCCGCCGCGATGAAGAGGTCCGGCACCTGGGCGAAGGACTTCCCGCTCTCCTTCAGCAGGAGCACGAGCCGGTCCAACCCGCAGGCGAACCCAACCGCGGGGGTGTCCGGGCCGCCCAGGCTCTTCACCAGCTTGTCGTAGCGCCCGCCGGCGCTCACCGTGCTGGCGGTGCTCAGCGCCGGGTGCGAGGCGACGAACTCGAAGACGGTGCGCGTGTAGTAGTCCAGGCCGCGCACCATGCGCGGGTTGACCACGAAGCGGATCTCCAGCGCGGTCAGCTTGCGCTGCACGTCGTCGAAGTGCGCCTTGCAGGGCTCGCAGAGGAAGTCGAGCACGCTGGGGCCCTGGGCCGCCACCGCCTGGCACTTCGGGTTCTTGCAGTCGAGCACGCGCAGGGGGTTCGTCTCGAGGCGCCGGTGACAGTCCTCGCACAGCTCCGGCTTGTGTGCCTGGAGGTACTCGACCAGCTTCGCGTGGTACTGGGGACGGCACACCTCGTCGCCGAGCGAGTTGAGGTTGAGCGTGATGTCCTGGAGGCCCAGCGCCTGGAGGAAGCGCGCCACCATGTCCATCACCTCGACGTCCTGGGCCGCGTCCTTGGAGCCGTACGCCTCCGCGCCGATCTGCGAGAACTGCCGGTAGCGGCCCGTCTGCATCCGCTCGTAGCGGAACATGGGCCCCATGTAGAACCACCGCGTCAGCGGCTCCTGGGTGGCGACGGAGTGCTCGATGTACGCCCGCGCCGCGGGGGCCGTGCCCTCCGGGCGCATGGACAGGCTGCGGCCCGCCTTGTCGTCGAAGGTGTACATCTCCTTGCCGACGATGTCCGTCTCCTCGCCCACGCTGCGCACGAACAGCGCGGTGTCCTCCACCATGGGCGTGCGGAGCTCCCCGTAGCCGTAGCGGCCGAACAGCTCACGGGCCAGGCCCTCGACGTGCTGCCAGAGCTCGATCTCCCCGGGGAGGAGATCCCTCATGCCCTTGACGCTGACGATCTTCTGGCTCACCGCACGACTCCGATCCGCTGTCCCAGGCGGAGCACCGCCTCCTCCTGGAGGCTGGCGTCCCACGTGACGCGCCCGGGCTCGAACAGCAGGATGATGGTGGAGCCCATCTCGAAGCGGCCCAGCTCGCCGCCCTTCTCCACCTTGTAGCCGTCCTGGTAGCGGTGCACCTTGCCGGGCTGGCCCGTGTGCGTGGTGATGTCGTCGTACGACGCCTTGATGCGCGACACACACGTGGCGCCCACCTTCACCACCGCGCACTTGCCGGCCGCCGTGTCCAGGTACGTCACCAGCCGCTCGTTGACGCAGAACAGGGACTGCTTGTTCTTCACCGACGCGGGGTTCACCGGCCAGAACTCGCCGGGGATGTACGCGTAGCCGGTGATGGTGCCCCCCAGCGGGGCGTGGATGCGGTGGTAGTCGCGCGGCGACAGGTACACCGTCGTCCAGGCGCCGCCGTGGAAGGGCTTCGCGGCCTCCGCGTCGCCCAGCAGCTCGTCCACCGTGTACTCGATGCCCTTGGCCTGCAGGCACCGCCCGTTGTCCGAGTAGCCCACCTGGGACACGCGGCCGTCCACCGGGGACACCACCGCCTTCTCGTCCGGGTCGATGGGCCGCAGGCCGTCCTTGAGCCCGCGCGTGAAGAACTGCGCGAACGTCGGGTAGAACTCGATGGGGTGCTCGGCCTCCGCCAGGTCCACGTCGTACGCCTTGGCGAACGCACGCATGGCCGCCTGGTGGAGGGGCGCGGGGATGGGGACGCGGGTGGCCATGCCCACCGCCGACGACAGGGCGGACTTGGGCAACACGCGCATCAACTTCATGAAGGTCTGGTCGTTCATGGGGCGATTCCTACTAACGGCCGGCGTCCGGAGCCGTGCCTCCATCGAGGGTCCGGGGCACCGTGCGCACGGAGCTCTTCGGTAACACCATCAGCACCCGTCCCTCTTCGATGAGCAGCACCGAATCGACGTGGGTCGGGTACTCCAGGGTGCAGGACGTGCGCGGGTTCAGCTCCCAGGTCTCGCGCAGGCCACGCCCCTCCACGTTGATGGGGGCGCCCCGCTGGAAGCAGCCCCGGAAGCCCGCCACGAGCTCGCTCGCCGGCGTGCCCATCTGGGGGCCGGGAATCGGACCAGCGTCGGGCGCTCCCGCGTCCGCGGGCGCCACCTCGACGGGGGGCGGAGGCAGCGCGACCGGCAGCGCGCTGGGGCTGGAGGCCGTGGGCGGCACCTCGCGGGCGCTGGCGACGGCCTTGTGGCGCGCGTCGACCTCGCCCTGCATCCGCGCCCGCTCACGGGCGATGCGCTGGAGCAGCTCCTGGGCCGCCGGGGCGTCCAGGCTGGCCTGGGGGACGCGCTGGAGCTGGGCCTCGATCTCCCCCATCTGCGGGTCGAGGTACGCCTCGTCCAGCTTCTGCGCGTACAGGGTGCGGAACTGGCGGGAGGCCTGCTCGTACTCGGCGGAGGGCGGGGGCGGCTCCCTGCGGCACGCGGAGAGTGCCAACACGAGGGAGCCGAGAAGGGCCGCGAAGGGCCGGAGGGACGCTCGAAGGACCTGGGGGCTCACAAGCTGGGTTTATTTCATTTCCCCGGCCCTGTGCCCACTTTTCGAGCGCGCCGCGTCAGACGCCCAGGAACAGGCGCTTGCCGAAGTTGAGCGCCAGGTCCGCGTCGAAGATCTTCTGCGCGGACGTCTCGATGTCGTACTCCACGCGCAGGTACTCCACCGTGCGCGCGTCCGTGTCGCAGATGACGAAGCACGCCCGGTTGTCGTAGTCCCGGGGCTGGCCCACGCTGCCCACGGAGATGATGTACTTGTAGCCCCGGCGGATGCCGAACTTCTGGGCCACCACGTCGTTCACCTCGCCATTGCCGATGGCGAACGCCCGGCACAGGTGGCTGTGCCCGATGAACGTCACCTCCGGCAGCTCCTCCACGTAGGGCGTCAGCTCCCGGGCCTGCTCCAGCGCGAAGATGTACTCGTAGGCCTTCGGGTCGATGGGCGAGCCGTGGCAGAAGCCCACGTCGCCGATGCGGTACGTGTACGGGAGGCTGCGCAGCCACGCCATGTTCTCGTCCGTGAGGACGTTGGCGGACCAGTCCAGCGCGTGCCGGGCGGCGTCGTAGTAGTACGAGTAGTCCATCCGCCCCGCCACCGCCGCGTCGTGGTTGCCCAGCAGCGTCACCTCCGTCACCGAACGCACCAGCTCGCAGCATGGGTTCGGGGAGGCGCCGTATCCGACGATGTCCCCCAGGGACACGATGCGATCGACCTTCTGGTGCTCGCAGACCCGCAGCACCTCCGTGAGCGCCTCGATGTTGGAGTGGATGTCGGAAATGACCGCGATACGCATGGGGGCCTCGGTCGACCTGGGACTTCCGGCGTTCAGCCGGCCCAGGACGCCTTCACGGGGTTCTGCTGCTGCGAAATAATCCGCCGGAGACGTCCCAGGGTTTCCGCGTCGATATTTTCAAAGCGAAGGCCCATCCCCGGGGGATTGGCGCGATCCTCGTCCTCCCGGAGCCATACGACGGTGGCGGAGGCCTGCACCTCGGGGTCCTCCGCCGGCCCCAGCCGGACCAGCGCCCGCGCGCCGGGGGACAGGGGCGTGCTCGTGCGGAGGAACAGCCCTCCCTCGCTCAAGTTGGTGATGCGGGCATACAGGGTGACGTTGTCTCCCTCGCACCAACACCGCAACTGCGTGGGAACCCGCGTGGACTTTCGGTTATCGCTCAACCCTCTTCCTTCCCCGGGCACCAAGGGGCGAAGCGTAGAGACGCCCTGAACACACCGTCAAGTTCACGGGTCCCCAGGACCCCACCTGCCTGCTCGGCGATCAGCGCTCCAGCGGCCCCAGGTCGTCGAAGTGCGTGAGCTTCCGGAATTCCGCGAAGCGCGCGTGGATCTCCGGCCGGGTCACCTCGCGCAGGCGCTCGAGGCTGAACTTCTCCACGGTGAAGGAGGCCATGACGCTGCCCATGACCATGGCGCGGCGGAGCACCTGGCCGTCCACGCCGGGCGAGGTGGCGAGCGCGCCCATGAAGCCGCCGGCGAAGGTGTCTCCCGCGCCGGTGGGGTCGAAGACCTCCGCCAGGGGGAAGGCCGGGCAGGCGAAGATGTGGTCCTTCTCGAAGAGGAGCGCGCCGTACTCACCGCGCTTGATGACCACGCGCTCGGGCCCCATGGAGAGGATGGCGCGCGCGGCCTTCACGACGTTGTGCTCGCCGGCGAGCTGGCGCGCCTCCGCGTCGTTGACGAAGAGCAGGTTGACGCGGCGGAGCGTCTTGAGCAGCGCGTCCCGGCAGCCCTGGATCCAGTAGTTCATCGTGTCGGCGGCGACCAGGCGGGGGTTGCGCACCTGATCCACGACGCGGGACTGGAGCTCCGGGTGGATGTTGCCCAGGAAGACGTAGGGCGAGTCGCAATAGCCGGCCGGCAGCACCGGGGAGAAGGACTGGAAGACGTTGAGCTGGGTGTCGAGCGTCTTCGCCTCGTTCAGCTCGTAGCCGTAGCGGCCCTTCCAGCGGAACGTGCGGCCGGGCTCGCGGGTGAGCCCCTCCAGGTCGATGCCCCGGCCCCGCAGGAAGGTGACGTGGGCCTCGGGGAAGTCCTCCCCCACCACCGCCACCACCCGCACGGGGCTGAAGAACGACGCCGACGTCGAGAAGTACGTGGCGGAACCGCCGAGGACGTCCTCCTTCTGACCGAAGGGGGTTTCGACCGAGTCCAGAGCGACGGAGCCGACGACGAGGAGGGACATGCGAGCTTCCTGGGAATGCCGTGAGGCACGGCGCTCATCCAGGAACCCCGTGCCGGTGCCGGTTACGCGGTTTCCCGGCGCGCGTCAAGCTCGCAGCCCCGTGAAATCCGGGGATCAGAGGGACGGGATGCCCGTGGCCGTGAGGATGGCCTTCAGGTCGTCGTCGGTGAAGTAGAGGCCACCGCCCACGAAGAAGTCGCGCCCGGCGATGAGCCGCTGCGTGGAGACCTCGCGCTGCTGGGCGTTGAGGATGTCGTCCATGCCCGCGACCACGAAGAGGTGGTCGAACGCCGTCGCCTGCAGCGTCGCGCGCAGACGGGGGTAGCGCAGCTCGTCCGCGGCGAAGTTGAACGCGTCCATCTTCAGCGTCACCGCGTCGTCGAACAGGTGCAGGTCCGCGCCCACGCCACCCGTGGACTCGATGAGGCCCACGCGCAGGGTGGTGAAGTACCAGCGCTTGGCGAACTGGGCGCTGATCTTCAGGCTCTCCTTGGTCACCTTCTGCGTCTGGACGACCGGGTCGCCCTCCGAGGGCGGGTTGGTCTGCACCACCTGCGTGGTCACCGTGCCGCGCGGATCATCCACCAGCTCCAGCAGGTAGTACTTGTCCGGCTTCGGGATGAGCTTCACGGAGAACACGTTCTTGGAGCGGCCCTGCGCCGCCAGGTACGTGCTCTGGATGCCCACCTCCGTCTGGAGGTCGGTGAGCTTGGCGGCGAAGCGGGCCACGTCCTGGACCGTCTCGCGCACCTCGCGGCCCACGCTCTCGTCGGCCAGGAGCACACCGGCGGCGCCCTCGCCGTCCTTCACCTTGCGGGTGATCTCCTCCAGGTTGCCCAGGGTGTGGTCCAGCTTGTTGAGCGTCTGCTTGAGGCTGGCGACGCTCTCCTTGAAGTCCCCTTCCCCGCTGCCGACGATGTTCTTGACGCTGGCGAGCACCTCGCGGACGTCGCGGGTGATGAACTCGATGTTGTCGACGATGCGACCGACGTCGGCCTGGTTGCTCTGGGTGATCGTCCGCACGTCCGAGGACACGCCCTCGAAGTTGGCCAGGATGACGTCCAGGCGGTCCGCGTTGCGGCGCACCGTGGCGTCCACCGAGTCCGACAGGCGCACCAGGTTCTCCACGATGCGCTGGAGCGACCCCGCACCCCGCTCGCCGCCGAGCACCTCGCGCAGCGCCCCCGTCACCTGCTGGATGTCGGAGGTGATCTGCGACAGGGACTCGAAGATGGCCTCCATGCCCTGGGTGTCGATGACGCGGCGGATCTGCCCGCCGTTCTCCAGGCGCGGCGCGTTCTCCGTCCCGGGGTTCAGGTCCAGCAGGTAGTCGCCCAGCAGCGACTCGGAGCGCTTGGTGAGGACCGCGTCCTCCCGCAGGTCCACGTCGTTGCGGATCTTCAACATGACCCGCGCGCGCGTCCCCTCCAGGACGATGTCGTCGATCTCCCCCACCCGGATGCCGGCGATCTGCACCCGTCCCCGGATGGCCAGACCCGACGCGTCCCGGAAGTACGCCCACACACGGGTGGCGTCCCGGTCGCTCAGGCCTCCCTCGCGCGCGAACAGGACGAAGGTGACGAAAAAGGCCCCCGCGGCGATGACCAGCAGGCCAACACGGAAGGGCGTAACGAGCTTCTTCACCTGATGTGACTCCGAGGGCTACCGGCCGGGCGCGACTCTAGCGTTTTGCATCCGGAGTGCCACAAATTCCTGACCCTGCCCCACCCCGGGGGGCAGGGGTCAGTTCTTTCCGAACCATGTCTCCAGGAAGACCTTCACCGCGGGCTGCTGGGACTCGCGCAGCTGCTCCGGGGGGCCGTTCTCCACGATGACGCCCTTGGACAGGAAGGCGATCTGATCCGCCACGTTGAAGGCGGACGAGATGTCGTGGCTGATGACCACGCTGGTGACCCCCAGACCCTTTTGAGCCGCGAGGATCATCTCGTCCACGTAGTCGGTGGTGATGGGGTCCAGGCCGGTGGTGGGCTCGTCGTAGAGGACGATCTTCGGATCCAGCACGACGGCGCGCGCCAGGCCCACGCGCTTGCGCATGCCGCCGGACAGGTCGGACGGGAACTTCGACTCCACCTCCCGCTTCAGGCCCATCAGGTCCAGCTTGGCGCGGACCTTCGCGTACAGCTCGTCCTCGGACAGCTTCGTGTGTTGGCGCAGCGGGAAGGCCACGTTCTCGAACACCGTCATGGAGTCGAAGAGCGCGGCGGCCTGGAACACCATGCCGAACTTGGCGCGCACCCGCTGCAGGTGCTCCACGCTGAGCGGGACGATGTCCTCCCCGTCGATGACGACCTTGCCGCTGTCCGGCTTGAGCAGGCCGATCATGTGCTTCATCAGCACCGTCTTGCCGGAGCCGGAGCCCCCGAGGATGACGCAGGTGCTGCCCACCGGCACCTTCAGGTTGATGCCGGTGAGGACCTTGTTCTCCCCGAAGGTCTTCTGCAGGTCGACGATCTCGATCATCGGCCGGGAGGCCGCGTCGGCGTCGCGAGGAGGAGCGTTGGCAGCCATCAGTGCATGACGAGGCCGACGAGGAAGTCGAGGATGAAGATGGACAGGGCGCTGGCCACCATCGCCTCCGTCGTCGCCTGGCCCACGCCCTTCGCGCCACCGGAGGCGTTGAAGCCCTTGTAGCAACAGATGAGGGCCACGGAGAGGCCGAACACGGCGCCCTTGATGACGCCCTCGTAGATGTCCACCGGCTCCAGCCACTGCTGGGTGCGGGTGAGGAACGTGCCGGGGGAGATGCCCAGGCCGGACACGGCCACGAAGTACGCGCCGGACATGCCCGCCGTGCTGAAGAGGATGGTGAGCATGGGCACCATGAACAGCCCCGCCAGCACCCGGGGCACCAGCAGGTACTGCACCGGGTTGACGGCCATGGTCTCCAGCGCGTCCACCTGTTCCGTGACGCGCATGGTGCCCAGCTCCGTGCACATGGCGGACCCGGCGCGCATGGTGACCATCAGCGCGGAGAACACGGCGGCCAGCTCGCGGGTGAGCGTCAGCGCCACGGTGGGGCCCACCAGGCTCTCCGCGTCGAACAGGCGGAACGCCTCCGACGTCTGGAGGGCGAACACCATGCCCGTGAACAGCCCCGTCAGCCCGACGATGAAGATGGAGCCCACGCCCACGAAGTCCAGCTGGGCGAACAGGTTCTGGAGCCGGTAGGGGCGGCGGACGCTCCAGCGCGCCACGTCCAGGCCGAGCGTGACGACTCCGCCGATGGTGCTGACGACGTCGATGAGGCCCTTGCCGAAGCCCGCTACCGCCTGGGTGAACATCCCCGGCTCGCTGGCCGGCTTGCTGGGGGTCTGCGTCGTCATGCGTTCGGGCGCCTACTCTTACGTGCCACGGCGGGGGGCACAAGCGAAGTGTTCCCTCTTCTCCCTGGCCCCGACGTCCGGCGAGCGGGCACCCGTCGAAGGGACTACCTCCTCATGGAGTGTTGCGTTTATCTTCCGCGCCCCTTTCCTTCCATGCCCGGTGGTCCCCGCGGTCACCGGGCCGAGAACTCAGACGAACATGGCAACTCACAAGGTCGGCGGCGAGGTGGATGCGTACTGCACCCGCTGCAAGCTCACCCTCGCGCACACCATCCTGGCGATGGTGGGAACGAAGATTGCTCGGGTGCGCTGCAACACGTGCAACGGGGACCACGCCTACCGCGGGGCCCCGGGCACGACGGATCGCCCCACGCCCAGCAGCACCCCGCGCGCGAGCCGCGCCTCCTCCTCCGGGTCGTCCTCCGCGAAGGCGGAGAAGGTCATCATCTCCTTCGAGGAGCAGCTGGCCGGCAAGGACATCGCCAACGCGCCGAAGTACAGCCCCAAGGACACCTATCAGGTGGATCAGGTCGTCTCCCATCCGACCTTCGGCATCGGCCTGGTGACGGCGGTGCGGGGCGACAAGGTGGACCTCACCTTCCGCACCGACACCAAGACGCTGGTGCACGGCCGCGGCGGCCCGCCGGCGGAGAAGCCCGCCTTCAGCCCGCCCACGCGCGGCGCCACCGGCCCGGCCGACAAGCCCATGGCCGCCGAGCCTCCGCCCGCTGACGCCGAGGCTTCCGGGGAATCCGCCACCAACGGGGATTGACCCGGCGCGGGGAGGGGGCGAAGTTTGGCGGAACCGCACGTGAGCCTCCGCCGCCCCCTCCTGTCGCTGCTCGTGTTGCTGGCCGCATCGTCGGTTGCCCAGGCGGCGCCGGATGCGAGCCCGGGGCTGGTGGTGTCCGCCGCCCCCGCCCAGGTCGTCCTGGGCCGTGACGGCCTCGTCCAGTTGGAGGTCCGCGGCGCACCGGCCGCGGGACGGTTGAGGGCCGCGGCCTCGACGGGCTCGTTCGCGGAGGATGTGCTCGACGGCGGCCCCACGCGCACGTTCACCTGGCGGCCACCGCCGGTGCGCCATCCCCAGGTCGCCCTCTTCCTGTTCTGGGTGGAGACCGCGGGGGGGGCGTCCGACGTGACGACCTTCCAGCTCCCCCTGCTGGGCCAGACGACGCTCGACGTGGTCACCGCCCCGGGCGCGAGCGTGGTGGTCGTCGTCGGGGACGACCGCTTCGGCCCCGTGATGGCGAACGCCCAGGGCAAGGCCCGCGTCCCCCTGGAGGTGCCTCCCAACGCGGTGTCCGCGCGGGTCCTCGCGACACGCGGCGCGCTGCGCACGGACGCGGCCACGCCGCTGGACGTGCCCCGCGAACGGCCGCTCGTGGCGGCCCTCTCCCCTTCCCCGCTCGTCGAGGGCGCCGACGGGCTCCTGCTCGTCGCGGGCGAGGACGCGCTCACGGCGGCCGGACTCGACGTCGTCACCGAGGAGGCGGTCCTCACGGTGGAGCGGGAGGGCGCCGTGGTGGGCTACCGCGTCCGCGCGCGTCCGGAGGTCGAGCAGGTCGTGGTGGACGTGCGCCCGCGCGACGCGGCGACACGCGACGTGGCGCAGGCCCGGGCGGACGTGCTCCGACGCGTCGCCCCGCCACCGCCCGCTCCGCCCGTGCGCCCCGCCCCCCCGCCGAGCGCGTGGCGGCCCTCGGCGTTCCTCCTCGCGGGAGGCGCGTTCGCCAACGGCTCCAACACGGGGCCGCTCGGCGCGGTGGGCGTGTCGGTGGGCACGCCCTGGTGGCACGGACGGCTCGCGGCGGAGCTGGAGGTGGGCCTGCGCGGCGCGACCTTCGACGGGACGGTGGACTCCCTCGGCGCGGTCCGCTCGAGCGTGCTCGCGGTGCCCATCCTCGTGTCGGTGCGGGCGGAGCTGCTGCGGGGCGCGGGCATCGTCCTGTACGGCCGAGCAGGCGGTGGAGTGGCGCCTTTCCGGCATCACCTGGGGAGCGACTTCCAGGAGGACATCAGAGAGAGCAGACTTTCAGGCATGGGGTTCCTCGCCATCCAGGGTGCATACCGGCTGGGGCACTGGAGCGCGCTCGGCGAGCTCCGGGGCTCGTGGGCCCCCGCGAGCACGCCCTGGTTGGACGCGCAGCTCGGCGGCGTCGCCGCGCTGGTGGGCGCGAGGTTCGAGCCATGAGGGGCGCCACCGTGCTCCTCGCCGTGCTGCTGGCCTGCGGCGCGAACACGGTGCTCCCCACGCCCCATATCCTCTCCGTGAGTCCCCGGCAGGCGAAGGTGGGCTACACGGGCCTCATCCGCGTGTCGCTCGACGCGGTCGTCCCCGTCCGGGTGGACTACGGGCAGCAGGAGGCCCGCGCGGAGACGACGGTGTGCGTGATGTTCGGCGACGTGGAGGCCCGCCTCCAGACGTTGGATCCCGACGGGACGCTCGAGGTGAGCGTGCCCGACGCGCTCACGCCGGGCGACCACGACGTGCGCGTCATCCTCGCCGACGGGCGCGAGGCGCGCCGCGAGGCGGGCTTCCTGCTCTACGCGGAGGACCAGCCCCAGGTGGAGACCGACTCGGGCACGTTCATCGACGACGGCGGTACCGCTGACGCGGGGGCACCGGAGGACGGAGGTGTCGGAGAGGGTGACGGCGGCACCCCGCAGCCCGAGCCGGGCTCGCCCATGCGCGAGGGCGACATCACCGCGTACGAGTTCGACGCCATCCCGGACCAGGCGCAGGGGCAGTCCTTCGTCGTCACGGTGCGCGCCATCGGTCCCCGGGCGTTCGAGTTCGAGGAGAAGGTGGACCTCTCCGTCAGCCCCGCCTCCGGGGTCATCAGCCCCGAGTCCCTGGACCAGTTCGTCGCCGGGGTCTGCACCCAGAGCGTCACCGTGGCCGCCCAGGGGAACAACGTGAAGCTGACGGTGACGGACCGCTTCGGGGTCCAGGCCACCTCCAACGGCTTCCGGGTGAAGTAGCCCGCGGCCGTCGGGCGCGCTCCGGAGTCAGCGGACGGTCAGCCGCAGCAGCGCTCGGGCCCGCGTCATGTCCGCCGGCAGCGGTGCATCCACCCCGCGGGGGGCCACCCCCGGCAGCGCGGGCCACTCCACGCGCGCGGCATGCAGCGGCGTGCGCGCGAGGACGACGGCCTCCCCTTCCCCGCCCAGCGCCTTCTCGGTGAGGGGCGTGTCGCGGCCGTACTGGTGGTCCACCAGCAGCGGGTGCCCGAGCGACAGCAGGTGCACGCGGATCTGGTGCGTGCGCCCCGTCAGCGGCTCCGCCTCCACCAGGGAGGCGCTCGCGAACGTCTCCACCGGACGGATGCGCGTGCGGGACGGCTTGGCGTCCACCTCGCCCGGGCGGGCCACGCGCATGCGGCCCTTGCGCCCGGCCACGAGCGGCGCGTCCACCGACTGGGGGGCCTCGACGCGGCCCTCCACCAGCGCGACGTAGCGCTTGCGGACCGTGCCCTTCTCGAAGGCCACGGACAGCGAGCGGTGGACGGCCGCGTCCAGCGCGAACACGAGCGCCCCGGAGGTGTCGCGATCCAACCGGTGGACCACGAACACCTTCTGGCCCCGCTGGGCCTCCAGGGCGTCGCGCAGCGAGGCGCCGCCGTCGCGCCCGGGGATGACCGGCACCCCGGGCGGCTTGTCGACCACGAGCACGCCGCCGCCCTCGAAGAGGATGCGGGGCTCGGTCACTCGTACTCCGACGCCGGCACCACGGTGATGGGGCCCAGCCCCTTGAGCTGCTTCTTCACCGCGTCCGCCTTGCCCAGGACGACCACGGCGGGCGCCTCGGCGAAGCAGTACTTGCGGGCCACCGCCGCGACCTGCTTCGGCGTCACCGCGTTGAGCCGGTCGCGGAACTGGAGCACCCAGTCGTCGCCGAGCCCGTTGAGGCGCATGTCCGCGATGCTGCTGGCGATGGACTCGTTGGTCTCCGTGCGCAGCGGGTAGAGGCCGCCCATGTACGCCTGCGCGTCCCGCAGCTCTCCGGGCTTGATGCCCCCGTCACGCATCTTGGAGATCTCCCCCAGGGACACGTCGATGATCTCCCGGGTGGACTCCGTCTTGGTGAACGTGGACACGGCGTAGACGCCGTCGGCGCTCATCGCGTCGAACCAGGAGCCGATGCCGTACGTCAACCCGCGGTTGACGCGCACCTCGCTCATCAGCCGCGACGTGAAGCCGCCGCCGAGCGCCACGTTCATCGCGGTGCAGGGGAAGTAGTCCTCGTGGCCCAGCCGGAAGCCCGGGCCGCCCAGGCGGACCTGGGACTGCGTCTGGTCCGGCTTGTCCACCAGCACCACGCGCCCGGCCTGGGGGACGCGCTTCAGCGGCGGGATGATGCGTCGCTCCTCGGGGCCGCCGGTCCAGCCACCGAAGGCCTCCTCGGCGGCCTCGGCCACGCGCTTCGGGTCCACCGCGCCCACGACCACCAGCTGGGCCACCTTGGGGCCGATGCGCTCGCGGTGGTAGGCCACCACGTCGTCGCGGGTGAAGGTCCGCACGGTGCGCGCGGAGCCGCCCACGTCGTGGCCGTAGGGATGGTCGCCCCACAGGGCGCGCACCATCGCCCGGTCTGCGATGACGGAGGGCTCGTCCAGGTCGTTGGCGAACTGCGCCATCGCGCGCTCCCGGGCGTCGTCCACCTCGGACTCCGGGAAGGTGGGCTCGCGCACCAACTGCCCGATGATGCCGAGCATCTGCGCGAAGTGCTCCGCGGGGGTCGTGATCGCGACGGAGAGGTTGTCCTCGCCCACGCCCACGCCCAGGCTCGCGCCCACGAACTCGACGGCCTCGTCGATGGCGCGCGCGTCCATGAGGCGCGTGCCCCGCCGCAGCAGCCGCGCGGTGAAGTCCGCCAGGCCGTGCTTGCCTGCGGGGTCGTTGGCGCTGCCGGCGCGCAGCACCAGCCGCATGGACACCATGGGCAGCGGGCCCCGCTCGGCGGCGACGACCTTCAGGCCGCTGGAGGTGACGCTGTCGTGGAGCGTGGGGAACGTGAGGGCGCGGGACGCGGCGCTCGCGCGGGGCGCGGAGGCCGGCTTGCGGGAGGCGCTCTTCTTGCGCGCGGAGGCCGGGGCCTTGGCGGCGCGGCGGGGAGCGGCGGACTTCTGGGGACGGCTCTTTCGGGAGGCCATGGAAGCGGATCTTTCGGAAGGTCGGTCCGGGCTCACGCCTCGGTGGGCGCGGGCAGCAGCGTCACGACGGAGCGGCGCTCGGGGATGAGGTACTTCGCGGCGGCGGCCTTCACCTGGTCGCTGGTGACGGCGGCGTACGCGGAGGGAAGCGTCAGGACGTGGCGCCAGTCGCCCAGCAGCGCCTCGTAGTTGCCCAGGGCATGGGCGCGGCCGTTGTTGGTCCCCAGCTCCCGCAGGTGGTCCGAGCGCAGGTTGTTGAGGGCCTTCTGGAGCTCGCGCTCGGTGATGCCGTCGCGCGCCAGCTTCTCCAGCTCCGCGTACAGCGCAGCCTCCGCCTTCTGCGGGTCCGAGTCCGGCTTGAGCTCCAGGAAGAACATCACCATGCCCGGGTCGATGCGCCAGGCCCAGTCCAGGCCCACGCTCACGACGATCTTCTGGTCGTAGACGAGCGAGCGCGTCAGCCGGCTCCCCTCGCCCTTGGTGAGCACGTACTGCGCGACGTCCAGGGCCAGCGTGTCCTCGTCGCGCGCGGCCGGCCCCTGGTAGCCGATCATCACCGCGGGGGACTGGGCGGGGTGACGCACGAAGGAGCGGCGCTCACCGCGCTGCGGGGGCTCCGCGTTGACGACGCCCGCGGGCACGGGGCCCCGGGGGATGTCGCCGTAGTACTTGCGCACCAGGGCCAGCGTCTTCTTCGGGTCGATGTCGCCCGCGATGTAGAGCACCGCGTTGTTGGGCGCGTAGTAGGTGCGGAAGTACTGCTGGCAGTCCTCGCGGGTGATCGCGTCGATGTCCGCCATCCAGCCGATGATGGGCCAGCGGTAGGCGTGGGCCTTGTAGACGAGCGTGCCCAGCTCCTCGTCCATCAACCCGCCGATGTCGTTGTCCGTGCGGACGCGGCGCTCCTCCTTCACCACCTCGCGCTCGGAGGCGAGCATGGCGTCGGAGATGCGCAGCGAGCGCATCCGGTCCGACTCCAGGTCCAGCACCGTCTCCAGCGCGTCGGACGCGAAGTCGTCGTAGTACACCGTCATGTCGTGCGACGTGTACGCGTTGGAGCTGCCGCCGCTGGACTCGAGCGTCTTGTCGAACATCTTGGGGCCGTACTTCTTGGCCCCGTTGAACATCATGTGCTCGAAGAGGTGGCTGATGCCGGTGATGCCGGGCCGCTCGTTGCGGCTGCCCACCTTGAAGAACGTGTAGAGGCTGACCACGGGCGCCAGGTGGTTCTCCAGCAGGCGCACCTGGAGGCCGTTGGGCAGCGTGGCCTCGTGGACGTCGAACAGGGACTGGAGGGCGGGATCCGCGGCGCGGGCGGGAGCCTTCTTCGGGGAAGCCTTGCGCATAGGGCCCCACCGTATACACGGCGCGGCTACAGGTCCACGACCCCCTCACGCAGGGCCAGCACCACCGCCTCCACATGGGAGTTGACGCCCATCTTCCGGTAGATATGCGACAGGTGCGTGCGCACCGTGCGCCGCTCCAGCGTCATCACCTGCCCCACCTCCGCGTTGGACAGGCCCTTGGCCACGTAGCGCAGGACATCGAACTCCGTGGGCGACAGGCTCCACGGGTTGTTCTCCTTCTTCTCCGGGGAGGCCGGCTGGGCCTTGACGGACTGGAAGTAGTTCCAGAAGCGCCGCGCGATGAGGGGCTCCAGCACGGTGCCGCCCTCCATCACCTCCTGGATGCCGGAGCGGATCTTCTCCGGCCCCACCCGCTTCACCAGGTAGCCGGAGGCCCCGGCCTGGATGGCCTCGTAGACCTTCTGCTCGTCGTCGAACGACGTGAGGATGAGGATCTCCACCTCGGGTGCGCGCCGCTTCACCCGCTGGGTCACCTGGATGCCGTTGATGCCCGGCAGCTCCAGGTCCAGCAGGACCAGTTGGGGACGGAGGCGGACGATGTCCTCCACCGCGGCCTCGCCCTCCTGGCTGCTTCCGATGACCTGCAGCTCCTCGAAGGTGCTCAGCACCTTGAGCAGGTTCTTGAGCAACTGGGGTTGATCCTCGACGACGAAGATGCGGGTCGGGTCCATGGTCACTTCCGACGGAAGCCAGGCACGTTGACCTGGCGGAGCTTGCCCTTCTCGATGCGCAGCTCCAACTGCTCGCGCTCCCCCGTCGAGATGGCCACCAGCATGATGAGCCGGACCCCCGGGCGAACGGGGAGGCGCGTCACGGGGGTGCTGCGCGCGACCAGCTCCCCGTCGACGTACACGCGGGCGGGCACGTTGGCCTCGACGGTGAGGTAGCCGCGCTGGGACTTGGGGGGCGGCCGGTACGACGGGGCCGGTGACGAGTCCTCGTCGGCCGGCGCGGACTCCTCGTGCGCCGCGCCCCCTCGGGCCGGCGCGGGCGTCGCCGGACGGGCAATGGGCAGGGGCGGCGGGGGTGGAACGGGGAGCACGTCGGGGAGGGGCTCGTCCTCGAGCTCCGCGACGCCCTCCTCCGGTCCGCCCAGGCGCCACGCCGCGATGGCGAAGGACAGCAGGCCCACCAGGGCGATCGCCCCGGCGATGGCGACCATGCGCCCGCGCCGCCCCTGGATGCGCTGGACCTCGCGCTCCATGGTGGGCATCCGCGGCGGCGTGGCGGGCAGCGAGGGCGCGGAGGGCGGCGGCATCGCGATGTCGTCGCGGGGTCGGCTCGCCGCGGGAATCACGGCGGGCATCGGGTCCGGCAGCGTGCGGGAGCGATCCACGGGGGCCGCGGCGCGCTTGGCGGCCCGGGCGGCGGCGCGGCGTCCCACGACGGAGAACTCCTCGTCGTCGTCCGGGAGCGGCTCCGGCGAGGAGAAGTCCTCCACCACGCGCAGCCGGGGGTTGCGCCCCGCGGGCTTCGCCGAGCCCTGCCCGGCCGCGCCCGATGACTGCCCCATCTGCCGGCGGGGCTTCGGCGGCGCTGCGCCCGGAGGCGCGTCCCAGCCCTGCTCCAGGCCCGAGGTGCCCATCTGGGTCCCCTCGTTCTCCGGCGGGGGCGTGGGCTGGGGGGCGCGCGTGCGGGTCTGCGAGGGCGCGATGTCCGGCTCGTAGTCCTCCGGGCGGTACTCCGCGAAGGCGGGGCCGGCGGCCTCCTGGGTCTCCGCGCTGGCCTCCTCCTCCGTCAGGGCGCGGCTGTACGGCGCGCGCTGGACGATGGAGGCCTCGGGCTCCTCCGCGCCCAGGTCGACCATCTCCGCGCCGGAGATGGGCTCCAGGGTGAAGGGCTCCTTGAACACCGGGGCCGCGAGGCTGGCGACGCTCACCTCGTTGGGGAACAGCTCCCCCACGAACCGGCGCACGTCGTCCGCGGTGGGCATGCCGCCGCTGGCGGAGAGGAAGTTGCGCAGCGCGCTCGCGAACTCCGCGCACGAGCGGAAGCGCCGCCCCGCGCTCGGATCCAACGCGCGGAGGACGAGCGGATCCAACCGCGCGTTGATGCGGCGATCCAACCGGCTGGGAGGAGGCAGGGACTCGCTGCGGCGGGTGGACACGCCGCCACTGCCGGGGACCACCGGCTCGCGCTGGGTGAGCAGCTCGTAGGCGATGGCGCCCAGCGAATACACGTCGGACTGTTCGGAGGTCGGCTCGCCGCGCGACACCTCCGGCGCGCGATACGTCCCACGGCCGCGCCCCGCGAAGGTCTTGCGAAGCTGCGGGACGGCGACGAGGGCGCGCATCGCGCCGAAGTCGCAGACGGCGGGCTGCCCCGAGCGCCCCAGCACCACGTTGCCGGGCGTGAGCGCGCCGTGGATCACCCCCGCGTCGTGCGCGTGCTGCACGGCGTCCAGCAGCTGGATGATGATGTAGAGCGCGACGGCCGGGGGCAGCAGCACCTCCTTCGTGTGGAGCCGCTGGAGGGCGGTGCCGAGCAGGTACCCGTCGAGGTCCTCGCGCACCACCGCGAGCCGCTGACGCACCACGCCCATGTCCACGACGTGGAGGATGCCGGGGTGGCGCACGGGCTGGAGCAGCCGCGTCGTCTCGGCCAGGTCCAGGGCGTAGGCGGGGTCGGACGTCTTGGGGTGGAAGAGCTTCACCACCACCTCGCCGGACGGCGCCTGGACGGCCTCGTACAGCTCCGCGAGCTCTCCGGTCTCGATTCGGCCCGTCAGTCGGTAGGTGGCGCTCATCGCTTCTTTCGCGCCGGACGGCGCCGGGTCAGGGCGGAAAAGACGAAGCCGCACCACACGCAGGACTCCCCCCGTCGGCCAGGGGGCAGCTCCAGGGTACACCCGGGACACCGGGGGCGCGCTCGCGCGGAGGCGGTGGGCGCCAGGGGCCTGGTCGCCTGCCCGGGGGCGGCCCGACGCGACGCGACGGAGACGACGCGCAGCCGGGCCTCCAGCCGACGCACCCGGTCCTCCAGCGCGGCGATCCGCTGGGTCAGTCGGGCATGAGCGGCCTCGGGGGGTTCCGGGGCCTGACGTCGGGCGGGCGAGCGCATCGCGAACCGCGAGCGTGCCACGCCGCGCCAGTGCCCTCAAGGACCGAGCCGCGAGAGAGCGTGCGTGTTATGTGTGGACGTCCCGTGGCTCCGACCCTCTCCCCCTTCCGACCCATCCCGGGCGGGCCCTCGCCGGACCCGCTTCACGGGAGCTTTCGTTCCCCTCTCAATCGCGCCCGCGCCGCGGCCGCGGAAGCGCAGGCCCAGACGTTGCTGGAAGACGATGCGCTGGCGCGACTGCTCGCCCTGCCTCGCGAGCCGCGCAACGTCGTCCCCCGCGCCCGGGAGATCTTCGTCAACCGCAACCTGCGGATGTCGGGCGTCGAGCTGGTCGGCTTCGACATGGACTACACGCTGGCCATCTACCACATGCGCCGGCTGGAGCAGCTCTCGTTCGACATGACGCTGGCCAAGCTCATCAGCGAGTACCGGTATCCACCGCTGGTGGGCCACCTGCTCTACGACCACCACTTCGTGATGCGTGGCCTGGCGGTGGACCGGGTGAACGGGAACATCCTGAAGATGGACCGCTTCGGGCACGTGGGGCGCGCGTGGCACGGCCTGCGTCCGCTCCCACCCGACGTGTCGCGGGAGCTGTACCGCAACAAGCGCGTGCGGCTGCGCAACCCCCAGTTCGCCTGGAACGACACGCTGTTCGCGCTGCCGGAGACGTGCCTCTTCGCGGGCATCATCGAGCTGCTCGAGTCGCTCGGGCAGAAGGTCGACTACGGCAAGCTCTACGACGACATCCGCGAGGCCATCGACACGGTGCACCGGGACAACTCGCTCAAGCGCGAGGTGCGCAAGGACCTGGGCCGCTACGTGTTCCTGGACCCGGAGCTGGGCCCCGCGCTGCACAAGCTGCGCTCGGGCGGCAAGCGGCTGTTCCTGCTCACCAACTCCGCCTGGGACTACACCGACGCGGTGATGAAGTACCTGCTCGACGGGCAGTTGCCCGAGTACCCGAGCTGGAGGAACTACTTCGACGTGGTGGTGACGGCGGCGGGCAAGCCGGGCTTCTTCACGGACGGGCGCCCCTTCCTGGAGCTGGACGCCTCCACGGAGGAGGGACGCCCCGTGGGCGAGGCCACCTCGTTGGATCGCGGCAAGGTGTACTCGGGGGGAAACCTGGCGCGCTTCGAGGAGCTGACCGGCTACCGGGGCGAGAACATCCTCTACGTGGGCGACCACATCTACGGCGACATCCTCAAGTCCAAGAAGTCGTCGCTGTGGCGCACGTGCATGGTGGTGCAGGAGATCGAGGATGAGATCGCCTACACGGCCACGCGGCAGGAGGAGATCGGCACGCTCACCCAGATGGAGATCCTCCGCGAGCGCCTGGACGACGAGGTCAACCACCACAAGACGCTGCTCAACGTGCTGGAGCGCCGGCTGGAGCGCGAGCCGCTGACGCCCGACGAGCGCACCGAGGCGGAGGAGCAGCGGCGCCAGCTCAAGGCGGAGCTGGACCGGATGCGCCGGGCCTTGAAGGAGGCCACGGACATCGCGGACACGCTCGAGGAGGACGTCGAGGAAGGCTTCAATCCGTACTGGGGGCTGCTGTTCAAGGAAGGCACGGAGAACAGCCGCTTCGGCTACCAGGTGGAGCAGTACGCGTGCCTCTACACGAGCCGCGTCTCGAACTTCCTGCACCACTCGCCCATGCAGTACTACCGCTCGCCGCGCGACCTGATGCCACACGAGCAGGCCGGCGCGCTGTCGGCACGGCTGTCCCCGCTGGGTGGCGAGGGGCCACCGAAGGGCGCGGGCAAGGACTGACGAAACCCGGGGGGCCGCACATGGATGCCAGGACGTGGTGGATGCTCGGCGCGGTGGTGTTGTCGGCGTGTACCTCGTCGGGCGGTGTCACGCAGGGCATCCAGGTCGGTCCCCGCCCCTCCTTCCTCGTGGACCAGTTGGAGGCCGGGCCGCTGAAGCGCAAGCTCCAGGGCTGCGCGGAGGGCCCCTTCCGGCGGACGACCTTCTCCATCGGCCACCGGGGCGCGCCGCTCCAGTTCCCCGAGCACACCCAGGAGTCCTACGAGGCCGCCGCGCGCATGGGCGCGGGCGTGTTGGAGTGCGACGTCACGTTCACGAAGGACCGCCAGCTCGTGTGTCGCCATTCCCAATGCGACCTGCACGCGACCACCAACATCCTCGAGATTCCCGCGCTGGCGGCGAAGTGCACGAAGCCCTTCGAGCCGGCGGACCCGGCGACGGGGCGGCCCGCGTCGGCGCGCTGCTGCACCAGCGACGTGACGCTCGCCGAGTTCAAGCAGTTGTGCGGGAAGATGGACGGCGTGGACCCCACGGCCACCACCGTGGCGCGGTACCTGCGGGGCACGCCGGACTTCCGCACCGACCTCTACTCGACCTGCGGCACCCTCCTCTCCCACCAGGAGAGCATCACCCTCTTCCGGCGACTGGGGACGAAGTTCACGCCGGAGCTGAAGGCCCCCAGCGTGCCCATGCCCTACGAGGGCGACTACACGCAGGCCGCGTACGCCCAGCAGCTCATCGACGAGTACACCCGGGCCGGCGTCCCCCCCGAGGACGTGTGGCCCCAGTCGTTCCAACTGGAGGACGTGAAGTACTGGCTGAAGCGCGCGCCGGACTTCGGCCGTCAGGCCGTCTTCCTGGACGAGCGGGACGACCTGCCCGGCTCGCGCTTCGACCCCAACGATCCGTCCACGTGGGAGCCGAGCATGGCGGCGCTCGCGGAGTCGGGCGTGCGCATCCTCGCGCCGCCCATCTACGTGCTCCTCACGTTGGATACCCAGGGCCGCATCATCCCCTCCGCCTATGCGCGCGAGGCCCGCGCCGCGGGCCTGGACCTCATCACCTGGTCCTTCGAGCGCGAGGGCCCGCTGCGCCCCGACGGCGGCTACTACTTCCAGTCCATCGCCCCGGCGCTGAAGCGCGACGGGGACATGCTGGTGGCGCTGGACGTGCTCGCCCGGGACGTGGGCGTGCTCGGCGTCTTCAGCGACTGGCCGGGGACGGTCAGCTACTACGCCAGTTGCATGGGGCGGGATTGAGGGCGGCAGGGCTCACGGCGCCACGGGCAGCGGGGCCACCCGGCCCCAGACGACATCCGCGAAGCGCGACAGCGGCTCCTCGGTGAGCCCCAGCTTGCGCAGGTCGTCCGTGTACTTGGCGCCCTTCACCACCACCCAGCGACGCGCCACGCGCCGGCCCTCGGCGAGCGTCTCGGGTGTCAACGGGGCGTGCTCGGCGAAGCGGCGCAACACCTCGAAGGCCGGCTGGGCCTTGCGCGGCTTCGCGAACATCGGATCGAAGAACACCACGTCGAAGGACGCGGACGGCAACGCCCTGAGGTACTCCCGCGCGTCCGCGTGCACCACCTCGACGGCGCACGAGTCCGGCCCGCGCTCGTAGCGACGAAGCCCCTCGCCGGCGACGGCGCACAGGGGCAGGCTCCGCTCCACCCCCACCACGCGCCCCGAGGGCCCCACCGCGAGCGACGCCACCAGCGCGTCCTGCCCCAACCCCAGGGTGCAGTCGAGCACCGCGTCGCCGGGACGAAGCTCCGCGACCCGAACAAAGGTGTCCGGCTCCCCTTCCCGCAGGCGCATGCGACGCAGGTGCGCCATGCCCGCGTGAAACCCGAATGAGCCTCCAGGCTCCCACAATGTCACACCGTCTCCCCCCACCACGAGGAGCGCCTCGACGCGCGTTCCCAGCCAGGGCGCGACCGACTCCTTCGCCCGCCGGGGGAAGTACGGCAGCCCCCAGCGCTCGGCGACCGCGCGCGCCTCTCGCGTCTGGAGTTCATCCACCTTCGTGCTGGTCGTCACCGCCAGGGGCACGGGAGCCATGGGAGCCGCGCATCCTGCCCGAGCGCATGCGTTACGCAACGCATCAACACACAAGCCCGAAGTATCTCGAATGTCTGAAAATCAACCGTAGTAGCCAAAATTTCCGAACTTCATAGGAATTCTTAGCTGCGCGGCCTAAACCTCTACTTCCTTCGGATGGTGGAGAAAGCCGGAGCCACCATGCGGAGGGTCCCCCTGGAGAAAACGCATGCGCAACAGAGCAGCAGGAATGGCAGTGGCATTGCTGTTGGCGGGCCTCGCGAGCAGCAGCGCGTCGGCCGCCACCTATGGCGCCCAACCGTCTGGCTCGTCCGCCATCTTCTTCATCGATACGACGTCGTGGGCCGACATCCACTACAAGGTGAACGACGGACAGCAGCTCAACGTCCGCATGGTCGTCACGAACGGCCGCAACGAGTACGCCGTCACGGGGCTCGCCGCGGGCAACTTCGTGGACTACTCGTTCACCTACTGGGACGTGGCCTGTAACTGCGCCTACGACACGCCCTGGCAACGCTACACGCACTCCGGCACGCCGCCTCCCGACGCGGGCACGCCGGACTCAGGCACGCCCGACTCGGGAACGCCGGATTCGGGGCCGCCGCCCGACGTGGGCAACATCGTCCCCCTCTTCAACAGCGGCACGGCGCTGGAGCCCGCGACGACGCAGGACATCGGCACGGCCATCGTCACCCGCGTGGGTGACCGGGTCCGCGACCGTCACGCGCGCGAGTCCCAGTTCCAGGCCTACGACCACTACCTGGCGCGCTACTTCGAGAACCGCACCTTCTGGTTGGAGATCATCGACGAGGTGGCCAAGGGCGGCACCACCATCCGCGTCAACCTCAACACGGTGTACCCGCACGACGGCACCAACTTCCGCGCCTTCTTCCGCGGCATCAACACCGTGGCCGAGTACTTCCACAACGGCACGTTCGAGCGGGTGAACGACTACCTCTACACGGCGAGCGTCAACTACAACGCCAAGGAGGGCCGGGCCATCCGCGTGGGAGACCGGATGGAGATCGAAGCCGGCGTGTTCCTCAAGCAGCCGGTGGAGGGGCGCTTCAACTACTACGGCCGGGCGCTGCTCTACATCGTAGGCTCGCCGGGCATCGTCCCGTTCGAGGGCCAGGGCGCGCTGCTGGACTCCTTCCCCCTGCCCGAGGCGGGATGGACGGGCGGCCGCACCACGCTCAACTACCCCTACTCCAACGAGCCTCGGAACCGCTTCCTGCAGATGGCGCTCAACATCGCCCCCGTCAACGCGCAGCCGTTCGTCGAGGGCCGCCGGCTGCACCACACGGACTTCGGTGACGGCAGCCACTCGGAGCCGGGCAACCCGGTCTTCACCCAGCACGCGAACAAGCTGGGGCCGAACTACATCTCGCGCTCCTGCATCTCCTGCCACGTGCAGAACGGCCGCGGGCTGCCCCCCGCGGTGAACACCACCCTGGGCAACTACGTGGTGAAGGTGGGCCGGGTGAACGGCACGGCGGTGACGGCCGACCCGTTCCTGGGCTTCCGCCTCCAGCCGCGCAGCACCAGCGGCACGCCCGAGGCGGACGTGCGGATCGCCAGCTGGACGACGAGCACGGGCACCTTCGCGGACGGCACGGCCTACGAGCTGCGCCGGCCCAACTTCCAGTTCCTCAACGTCATCCCCACGAACCACTCCGCGCGCATCTCCCCGCAGCTCGTCGGCCTGGGCCTGCTGGAGGCCATCCCCGAGACGGCGGTGGCGGCCCTCGCGGACCCCAATGACGCCAACGGCGACGGCATCTCCGGTCGCATGAACGCGGTCATCGATCCGGAGACGGGCCAGACGCGCCTGGGCCGCTTCGGCTGGAAGGCCGGCATCGCGCGCCTGAAGCACCAGGTGGCCGAGGCGCTCAACCGGGACATCGGCGTCACCACGGCGGTGTTCCCCACGCTGGACTGCGGCCCGTCCCAGCAGGGGTGCGCGGGGTCCAGCCAGGAGCTGGGCGCCACGGAGCTGGACAAGATGGTGCGCTACATCGCCCTCCTCGGCATCCCCGCCCGGCGGGACCTGCGTGACACGCAGGCGCTGCGCGGCGAGACGCTGTTCCAGAGCGCCGGCTGCGCGAAGTGCCACGCCGCCACGATGACGACGAGCGCCTTCCACCCGAACGCGGAGCTGCGCGGACAGGTCATCCACCCGTACACCGACCTGCTGCTGCACGACATGGGCACGGGCCTCGCGGACAACCTCCCGGATGGCAACGCGGTCGGGGCCGAGTGGCGTACCCCGCCGCTGTGGGGCATCGGCCTGACGGCGGGGGTCAGCGGCGGCGAGGCGTACCTGCACGACGGCCGCGCCCGCAGCCTCACCGAGGCCATCCTCTGGCACGGCGGTGAGGGGCAGGCCGCGCGCAACGCGTTCGCGGCCATGAGCGCCGCGGATCGCGCCGCGCTGCTGCGCTTCCTCCAGACGCTGTGAGCGAGGACCCGAAGGACTGAGTCACCCCGCTCGGGGAGCCACCACGAGGGCTCCCCGGGCTCGGGGCTCAGGAGGCGGACGCGTCGACCGCCTGGAGCTTGCGGCCGCCCTGCATGATGGCCACGGTGACGGACTGGTTCCGGCCGTTGCGCTTGGAGTGGTAGAGGCACTGGTCGGCCAGGTCGATGAGCTGCTGCTTCTCCATCCCGTTGTCCGGGAAGGTGGCGATGCCCAGCGACATGGTGATCTTCAGCGGCCCCATCTCCGTCTGGAAGGTCTCCGCCTTCACGGCCTCGCGGATGCGCTCGGAGATGGTGAAGGCGCCCTTGGCGTCCGTCTCCGGCATGATGATGACGAACTCCTCGCCGCCGTAGCGCGCCACCACGTCCGTGTCTCGGGCCAGCGACTTGATGATGCGCGCCACGCCCTTGAGCACCTGGTCGCCCGTGGGGTGACCATAGGTGTCGTTGACGCTCTTGAAGTGGTCCACGTCCGTGAGGACCACGGAGCACTTGCGCTGGTAGCGCCGCGCCTGGGCGAGGATCTCGTCCGCCCTGGCCTGGAAGGTGCGGTGGTTGAACAGGCCGGTGAGTCCGTCCGTGGTCGCCATCCGCTCCATCTGCTCGTAGAGCTGCGCGCGCAGCACCGCCTGGGCGGCCTGGATGGCGATGACCTCGATCATCCGCAGCACGTCCTGCTCGAAGTTCGCCTTCTTGCGCGACCCCGCCACCAGCGTGCCCAGGATGCGGTCGCCCGCGACCAGCGGGAAGATCTTCAGCGCGCCGAGCCCGCGGATCTGCGTCTCGTCGTCGAAGATGATCTGCCGGTCCATCGCCTTCAGGTCACGCCCCGGCAGCGGCGCGCCGTAGCGCACCACGTTGGCGACCAGCCCGTTGTTGTCCGGGAACGAGCGACCCTCCAGCGCCTTGCCCTGCGCCGTCACGCCCGTCATCCGCACCACGCGGTGCATGCGCTTGCCGTCCACCTCGGACACCAGCGTCACCGCGCAGAAGTCCAGGCCCGCGAGCTGGCGCGTGCTCTCCAGCACCGCCACGAACACCTGCTCCGGGCTGCCCGCGCGGTTGAGCTCCTCGATGGCGCGGAAGAACCGGTCCTTCTCGTCGCGCGTCTTGCGGATGTAGTTCATCACCCGCTCGACCTCGATGGAGCGCAGCACCTCGCCCGCGATGGTCGTCAGCAGCTTCTCGTCCTGGTCGCTGAACGGCTCGTTCGCCACCTTGTCCGCCACGAGCACGCCGCGCACCAGGCCGCTGCCCTCGAGGATGGGCACCGCCAGGAGCGCCTGCACCGTGGGGCCGCCGCTCTCGTAGTAGGTGACGCCCTTGAGGCCCTGGACCGAGTTCATCCGCACCGGCGCGCGGCGCTTGAGCACCCCGCCGATGATGCCCTCCCCTGCCCCGAAGCGATCCCGCTGGACGCGGTCGGAGGTGGAGCGGCAGTCGTAGAGCTTGAGGCTGCGGTCGTCGGAGGCGAGCAGGAAGGCCGCGCAGGTGTGCGTGCGCAGCCCCGTCTCGGCGATCTCCAGGGCCGCCTGCACCGCGCCCTCGATCTCCTTCACCGACGCCACCAGCCACTTCTCGTCCGAGCTCATCCCGCTGAAGCTGTCCTGCGTGCCGGAGCTCACCAGGCGGAAGGTGCGCGCGCGCTCCTCCACCTCGCGGATGCGCTTCTGCACCGCGTCGTTCTCCGCGCGGCGGGCCACCGCGATGCGCGAGGCCAGCACCAGGTGGTACGCCCCCGCGAACAGCACGAGGAAGGTCGAGTGCGTGGCGAAGCTCGCCGCGTTCGGCACCGGACCGCCCAGCGTCACCAGCGCGTCGAACACCAGCGCCACGCCCAGCAGCGTCAGGCCCGCGTTGCGCGGCAGGAAGGCGACGAGGAACGCCATCAGCAGGTAGACGATGGGGAACAGCTCCCCCCCGCCGATGGCCACGACGATGAAGGACGCGGCGATGAGGCCGCCCCCCAGCTCCAGGTCGTCGCGCAGGTCGATGACCGCGCCCACCGAGCCGCGCATGGCCCGGCGCCACCCCGCCACGGCGATACCCACCAGCAGGAGCAGGACGAGCGAGGCCTCCGTCCACCCGAGCGTGTGCAGGCCGCGGAAGCCGCCCCGCGCCAGGTGGATGAACGTGGCCAGCGCGGCCGCCGGCGGGATGAGCCTCAGGGCGTGACGCAGCAACCTTCCGGGCGACGGAATCGAGGTCAGCGACGTCATGGAGACTCCAGATGGAAGACGAGCTCACCCGGCTTCACGTAGCCGAGCTCCTCCCGGACGGCCCGCTCCAAGGCCGCCGGGTCCTTGCGCAGGGCGTTGATCTCCTGGCGCAGCGCTTCGTTCTGCTGGGCCAGCGACTGGTTGCGCACCTGGAGCGCATCCACGTCCTGCCGCAACGCGAGATACCGGCGGAAGCCCTTGGCGTCCGCCACCGACAGCAGGCTCAAGGCCCCCGCCACACCCACCGACACCATCAGGAGCTTTCGCCTCGCCGTCATGAACGCCGCCGACGGTACCAGCGACCCTCGACGCCGCAAGAAATCCGCTCCAGACCTGTAGCACACCTCGCCGCACGCGAGGCGCGCCGGACCGACTCAGTCCTGGCCGAGCAGCTTCTCGATGGCCTTCGCCACGTCGTCGTGCCCCTCCACGCCCTGCCACCCCGCCACCGCGCGGCCGTGGCGGTCCAACAGGACGGTGGTGGGCAGCGCCTTGATGTGGCCGAACGCGCTGCGCCCGTCGCGGACCCAGTCGTTCGCCACCAGCATGGGATAGTTGGGGGCGTAGTGCGCCGCGAACGGGGCCAGCACCTTCGCGCCCTCCAGGTCCATCCCCACCGACACCACCTGGAACCCGCGCGCGCCGTACTCCTTCTGGAGGGCCTCCAGCGTCGGCATCTCCGCCAGGCACGGGAAGCACCACGTCGCGAAGAAGGAGACGAGCACCACCTTGCCGGACAGCGCCCGGACGTCGTGTGGCGTCGGCCCCACGGACGGCAGGGCCAGGGACTGGAGGAAGGCCGGCCCCAGGTCCACCGGCCGCGTGCCGCGGCAGCCGGCGGCCACCAGGAGCAGCAGGACGGCCCCGCGGACCAGGCGTCGGGCCGCGGCGCTCATGCTTCGGGGGGAGGCCGGTGATCTCCGCGCTGACATTCCCGACACAAGCCGTACAGCTCCATCTTGTGGGACGTCACCGTGAAGCCGTGCTTGCGCGCCACCGCGTCCTGCATGGCCTCGATGCGGTCGTTCTCGAACTCGACGATGGTGCCGCACCGGGTGCAGATGAGGTGGTCGTGGTGCTCGCGGCCGGCCGCCGCCTCGTAGCGCGTCTGGCCGTCCCCGAAGTTGCGCGCGTGCGCCAGGCCACACTCGTTGAGGAGCTTCATGGTGCGGTACACCGTGGCGACGGACACCTTCGCGTCCTGCTCGCGCACCTTGTTCCACAGCTCCTCCACCGACAGGTGGCCGCCCACGGAGAAGAACGTATCGATGATGAGACTGCGCTGGCGCGTGCTCTTCAGCCCGTGTTGGGCCATGTAACGCGCGAGCACCTCGTCCTTGGATTCTTCGTGGCCCTGCATGGAAATCCCTCGGTAGGGGGCCGACCTGCCCTGGCCCGCCGCTCCTGTTTGTAACCCGCGACCCGGACGCGCGCGCTCCCTGCCGCCCCCCTGGCGCCCGTCATCCTCGAAGTAAAGTCTCAGCGACGACTGTTGGACCCCGGACGCGGGGTCTCTGATACCCCCGACGGTCCCGGCCCGCAACGTCCGGCAGCCTGCTCCAGCGGGGGGACCCTCCCCCGCCCGCCTCGCTTCTCGACTTGCAACCGCCGCTGGCTGTTTAGATTGGGGGCGGACTGGCTCATTGACACCTGTCTGGCCGCGAAGATAGAGGCATCCGCCCTCGTAAACGAGCATTTTTCGGCAACTTTCCATGACCAGCTCCTGGCAGAGAAGACGACAGCCCGACGACGTTCCAACTCCCGTGGCGGTTGCCGTCTCGGACTACTGCCGGCGCGCCAAGGCGCCGGCGCCCGCACCGGAGGTTCGCGAGGCCCTGGCCCTGGTGGCCGAGGCCGAGGACTTCCGGGTGCGCGCGCTGACCGACGCGGAGCCGGAGACCTCCCCCCTGGGGCCCTTCGCGGTGGTGGACATCCTCCAGGGGACGGCCCCCGCGCTCGCCGCCCAGCGGCAGGCCTGCGGCTACTATGACGTGGTGCGCGAGCTGGCCCACGTGCGCGAGCTGAAGACGCCGCCGCCCGCTCCGGCCCCGGACCCGTCCATCCCCACCTTCGCGGCGCCCGCCGCCTCGAAGCCCGCCGCCAAGGCCGGGAAGAAGGCGGACAAGGACGAGGCCTCCGTCATGGAGCGCATCGCGCCCAAGAAGCGTCAGGCAGTGGACGAAGAGACCACGGCCCCCCCCGAGGGCGACGAGCCCAGCCAGTTCCTGCGTCGCGATCTGCCCCGCCCCCGGGGCCGCTTCACCCGCGTGGAGGCCCCGCGCACCCCGTTCGTGGAGCTGACGCGCCCGAGCGGCAAGGAGACGCTGGAGGCCACGCTGGCCGGCTCCGAGCACCGCTTCGCCCTGCTGCGAAACCTGTCCCACCGCTTCAACGGCTCGCGCGGCGACCTGTCCCTGGTCGACCTGGAGACGGTGCTGCGCGACCACGGCCTGCTCGACGCGCTCACGGAGAAGGAGAAGCTCCAGGTCATCGACGCCTACTCCTCCCAGCGCGGCGCGACCGGCCGGGTGGCCTGGGCCCTGGGCGTGAGCCCGCCGGAGCTGCAGCGGCTCGTCTCCGCGGTGGGGATCACCGTGGAAGTGGAGGCCCTGCGCGAGCGGTTCCGTCGCGAGGCCCTGGCCACGCCGCACCTGACGCACCGGCTGGATCTGCTGGGGCGCGACAAGTACCTGGCGGATCTGGGCATCCAGCGGAAGTTCGCGGATGGCCTGCGCAAGGAGCTCGAGCGCCTGCTGCGCGACGAGCTGCCCGGCGCCACCGACGTGCACGGCCTGGCCGACGCGGTGGGCCGCAAGCACGGCGCCCCCAGCGAGCTGGTCTTCCGCGCCATCGAGCGCCTGGGGCTGGCCGAGAGCCTGCGCAAGCAGCTCCGCGACTCCGTCCCGTCATCAACACCCTGAAGAGGCACCGCAACCATGCCCATCTACGAGTACGCCTGCCAGAGCTGTGGAAAGACGATCGACGTCCTCCAGAAGATCTCCGACCCCACCCCCGCCGCCTGCACCGCCTGCGGCGCAGAGGGCACGCTGACCAAGGTCGTCAGCCGCTCCAGCTTCGTCCTCAAGGGCGGCGGCTGGTACTCCGACCTGTACAGCTCCACGAAGAAGGACGGCGGCTCCTCGTCGTCCAGCTCGAGCTCCAGCAGCAGCTCCTCGAGCACCTCCGCCTCTTCGTCCTCGTCGAGCAGCACGCCGGCCAGCACGTCGTCCTCGAGCAGCACCTCGTCGACGTCCAGCGCGTCCGGCGACAAGTCGTAGGATGTAGTCAGGCGCGGAGGGCGCCGAAAATTCGCGCGGGGTCCGGGAGCGACGCACACTCGACTCCCGTGCCCTTCCCGCCCTCCAAGCGACCTCCCCGCCACTGCGCCCTGTGCGGTCATCCGGAGCTGACGGACGCGCGCGGCCAGGGACGGTTCCTGCTCGTGCCGGACCCCCACGGGCGCGGCCCCGTCTGTCCTCCCCAGCGCGGCTGCCAGGGTGGCAAGCGCGAGTCGGTGGCCACACCCTCCCCGCTGACGCAGGCCTCCCGCTGAGCTAAGCAGGCCCGACCGCGCGCACTGTCGCGGGAGGTGCCATGACGCTCGCCCCACGCCCCCTCTTCTGCCTGACCTTCGTGCTGCTGGCCGCGCTCGCCGCCGGCTGCGCCAACTACACCCAGATGGCGCCGGAGTCCCGCGCGTCGCTCCAGCGGACGCTGACCGGGCCGGACGCCGAGCAGTACCTGCGCGTCTCCGCCAACATCACGCCCTTCTTCGGGGATCGCTCCAAGCGCCTGCTCACGCCCTACGCGCCGGAGGACCTGCGCCTGCTCGACGACAGCGGCGGCAAGCCCATCAACCCCGGCGAGGTGGAGACCACGCTGCCCGCGGGCACGAAGCTGCGCATCACCAAGGTGGAGTTCCCCACCGCGTGGGTGGTGGCCGAGCGCGTGCTCTACACGCCGCGCACCTGGCCCTGGGTGTACCTGGCCCGCGAGGACGCGCCGGACGGCCCGCCCCTCATCCTGGTGCTGCCGCCCAACCTGGATCAGCCGGACAACTTCCGCGCGGAGCTGGAGAAGTACCTGTCCCCCCAGAGCCTGAGGGCGCAGCTCGACGCGCTGGCCGCGCCCGTGCGCGACGCCGTCCTCGCGAAGAAGCTGGTGAACAACATGCCCGCGGACGCGGTGCGCATGGCGTGGGGGCCCCCGGAGGTGGTGCGCCGCTCGCTGGAGGGCACCGCCAAGAACGAGGAGTGGACGTACCCGGGTGGCCGCCGCAAGGCGTTCCTCACCGACGGGCGGCTGGCGCGCGCGGAGGAGGCCGGCGCGTCCGTGCTGCCGTAGCGGGGGCTACCGCTGGCGGCGGCGACGCTTGCCGCCGCCCCCGCCCTGCTTGCGCGCCGCCTGGGCCTCGCCCGGGCGCGTCAGCCGGGGCAGCTCGCCGGCCATCACCGGCCAGAACTCCCCCTTGAGCAGCTCCGCCACCAACTGCGCCTGCGTCTCCACCGGGCGCTTGAAGAACGTGGCGCCCCGGCCCACCTCGTCCAGCGAACCGCGCGCGTCGCTGCCCCCGGTGCACGGCAGCTTCAGCGCCTCCGCGGCCTCCACGGCCAGGTCGTTGGCGGTCTGCTTCACGCGGGCGTTGTAGCCCTCCACCGCGCTCAGCACGTTGAGCGAGCGGACATAGTCCATGGCGGGGTTGGGGAAGTCCCGGTCGAAGGGCCGGGCCGCGACGATGGCGGCGCCCAGCGCCTTCACCTTGGGCAGACACTCCGCGGCGCTCCAGGGCTTCTCGCGGTTGCTGCCCCACATCTGCACGGGCTCCGGGGCCAGCTCCGGCTTCGGGAAGAAGCACAGGTACTGGCCCCGGTCCGTCACCAGCTCCAGCCCGACGAAGACCTTGAGCTTCGCCTTCGCGCCGATCTCGAACAGCTCGTCGCACCCGTCCTGGGTGTTCGTCTCGGTGAAGGCCACTCCGTCCAGGCCGAACAGCGCGGCCCGCTCCAGGACGGCGCGAGGGTCCAGCTCGCACCCCTTGGAGAGGTGGGAATGGGCGTGCAGGTCGATGAGCATGGGCGTCGCTCCCTAACAGGCTCCCCCAGGAGCTGTCGAGCCCGCGATGCCCCCGCTCCCGTCGCTCAAGCGAACGCGTAGGACTGGAAGGTCCCCTGCTTGGCCTGCGTGTTCTTCTCCTCGTAGGTGCGGATGAGGTAGCCCATCAGCATCAGCGAGGACGTGTTCTCCAGCACCCGGGAGGGATCCTTCGAGATGAGGTTGGCGCTGTAGTTCAAGAAGAACTGCGCCAGCTCCTCCCCCGCCTCCTTGACGATGAGCGCGTTGAGCGCGGTGGGCTCCATCGTCCGGATGGTGTTGATGAAATCGACCGCGAGGTCCTTCTTGGTCTTCACGTCCACGAGCCTCCCCCTTCCCCTTCCCCAGCACACGCCGCCACTCGTGGCCCCTGCCGCGAGCGCCCCCAGTTTCAGGTGCGACCCGACCAATCTAGGCACGCCGCCGCCAGTGCAAACCCCCGTCATGAGGCCATCAACGCCCTACCCCACGGGAAGCCGTGTTTTTGACACCTCTGATCACCCCGTGCGATAACACCCCCTTGTCCTGTGTCGGGACCGCACAAGGAGTGGCAGGCGATGTTCACGGGCGTGAAGGTCTTCTCCGCCACCAAGGCGAAGGAGCGCGAGGAGTTGGGTGAGAACGTCACCCGTTGGATGAAGAGCAACGCGGATCTGGAGATCGTCGATCGCGTGATCTGCCAGTCGTCCGACAACGAATTCCACTGCTACACGCTCGTGCTCTTCTACCGGCACGGGAAGGCGCAGCAGCCGCAGCAGCCGTAGCCCTCCGGGGCAGCGGAAGAAGAAGGGGGCGGCCCCTCCCCTTCCACCATCCCCTGGGTGGCTACTCCGTGCGGGGCACGTAGACAGCGACGCTGCGGGGAGCGACGACCATCACCGTCTCCGTCCCGGCGAGCTGGAGCGTCCGCTCACTGAAGACGTCCTCGTACGTCGCGGTGCTGGCCGCCAGGCCCCCCAGCAGCTCCACCACCAGCGGGCGCTCCACGTCGCCACGGTTGATGGCCACGATGGCGCCCTGCCCGTCCGGCAGTGAGCGCTGGAAGATGTACAGGTCCTTCTCGATGCGCAGCGTGTGACGCGCCCCTGATTGCAGTGCGGGGTGCGCCAGCCGCGTCCGCCCCAGGGTCTGCACGTGCGCCAGGAGCTGGCGCTCCAGGTCCGTCAGCTCGCCCCCGAACCGCATCAGCCGGCGGTTGTCCGGATCGCCCGCACCCGGCAGCCCCACCTCGTCCCCGTAGTAGACCAGCGGCACACCCGGCTGGGTGAGGAGGAAGGTGAAGGCGTACTTCGCCTTCTCGAAGGCCGCCGCGTCCGTCACCGTCGACGGGGGACGTCCAGCGCCGAACGGATCGCTCCCCTCGCCCTGCAACTGTCCGGACGCCTGGGACATGAAGCGCGCCACGTCGTGGTTGCCGAGGAACGGCGAGTTGAGCGTGCCCGGCGCGTAGAACACCTCGTTCTCCCGCACCGCCTGGTCCACGCGCTCCAGCCCCTGGCCGTCCGCGAACGCCTCGCGCACCGGCCAGTACAGCGGGAAGTCGAACTGGCCGTCCAGCTCGCGGGGCCCGATGTAGCGGGCGATCTGCGAACGTCCGTCCGTCCCCACGAACGTCTCACCCACCAGGTAGAACTGCGTGCCCGTCATCGCGGTGATGTCGCGCAGGCGCCCGCGCAGCGTGCGGCCCGCCACCTGCTCCATGTGCTTCACCGCGTCCATGCGGAAGCCGTCGAAGTCCGCGGCCTCCAGCCACCAGAGCGTGTCCGCGATGAACTGGTCGACCATCCCGGACGAGCGCCAGTCGTAGTCCGGCAGGTAGTCCGTGAACTTGCAGGTGAGGCGCTTCACCTCCCAGTCGCAATCCGCGGTGCCGCACACGCAGCTCGCCGCGGTGTTGAACCAGCCGTCCTCGCGGTGGTTGACCCAGTACGGGTGCTCCTGGTGGACGTGGTTGAGCACCAGGTCGGCGATGACGCGGATGCCGTGCTGATGGGCCGCATGGGTGAGGGCGCGCAGCTCGTCGATCGAACCGAACCGGTGCTGCGTCTCGCGGGGCTTCGACGGCCAGTAGCCGTGGTAGCCGGCGTAGTACTTGCCGCCCGTGCCGACGAAGCGCCCCTCCGGGTTCTGGTCCACGGGGGAGATCCACAGCGTCTTGACGCCCAGGGCGTCGAAGTAGCCGTCCTCGATCTTCTCCGTGATGCCGGCGAAGTCGCCGCCCATGTAGTTGGCGATGGGGTCCACGTCCGCCACCGGGCCGTCATTGTCCGCGCGGGCGTTGCGGAAGCGGTCCGTGAAGGCGAAGTACATGAGGCCCGCCTCCCACCGGAAGGGCTCGGCCTCCACCCAGAACGGCAGGTAGAGGGGCTCCGCGGCGCGCCCGGCCGCGTCCATGGCCACCACCTTCACGTGGTGCTTGCCCAGCGCCAGGCCCTCCACGCGGAGCTGGAGGCGCCCGGAGCTGGCGTCGAACGCGTCCGGCCGGGGCTCGCCATCCAGCGTCAGGGACACCTTGCCCTGGTCCGGCCCCTCCTCGTCGACGCCGTCGACGTAGTCGACCGCGACGTCCAGCCTGCCCTCGGGCGTCACGGAGAAGGCGCGCAGCGCCAGCAGGGGCTGGCGGCAGTCCGGCACCGTCAGCCGCGAGTACTCCTCCGCGCGCACCCAGCGGGAGTACGGGTTCTGCGGATCCAGCATCTCCTCCTTCCCCACCACGAAGCGGTAGCCGTAGTCGCGCGGCTCCAGCCCCTCGAGGCGCAGGGTGAACACGCCGTCGCCCCGGTCCTCCATCTTCAGCCTTTCGGAGGCGAAGCCATTCCACTCGCCAGTCACGTAGACCGGAGCGACCAGCGACTGCTGGGGCGCGTACGTCAGCGCCACCTCGCAGGTCCGGACGGCGATGGTGTCCTCGGAGTCTCCACAGGCGGAGGCCAGCAGCAGCGCGGAGAGCGCGACGGTTCGAGAGATGCGGATGTGCGCCATGCGGTTGCCTTTCTACGGGAGGCGCCCGGGCTTTTCCAAGCCCCCGGGAGGGGTGGCGGTGACTCGACGCGTTCCGGGAGGCTCTGGACACTGGCCAACATCCCCTGGCGGGCTCGTACCGGGGGGCATGTCCCCCGGAAAGCCCGATGCATTAGGTAGGGATCCCCGGCGAACCGCCCGCACGACTGGGTCCCACGTCCCGCCCCGTTGTCCCCCATCTGTCCAAGGAGGTTCCATGGGTACGTCCCGCCTGGCGCGGCGTCTTCTCGCGGTCTGTCTGTCCCTGTTGGCCGGCGGTGCTGGCGCATCCAGCCACCGCGAGGCCCCCCTCATCAGCAACGACCCCGCGGCCGACGGCACCGACATGTATGCCTGGAAGCAGGGCGGCAACCTGGTGCTGGTCGCCAACTACTACCCCATCGGGATTCCGTACGGCGGGCCGAACTACTACCTGTTCGACGACAACGTCCTCTACGAGATCCAGATCGATCAGACGGGCGACGGCGCGCCGGACATCCGCTACCAGTTCCGCTTCCGCACCCAACTGCGGCAGAGCGCGCTGCCCACCGTGAGCAACACCGCCGGGTACAACGCCTACAAGGACTCGTTCCTCTACGCGTTCGCGGGCGTCAAGAGCGCCACCTCGCCGGAGATCCTCCGCTCCCAGACGTACACGCTCACGCGCGTCTCCGGTGGTGGCGGGCAGCAGCAGGTCATCGTGCGTGACGCCCCGGTGGCCCCCAACAACGTCGGGCGACTGACGACGCCGGCCTATCCCCAGACCGACGGGACCACCGCGCTGGACCCCATCACCCAGAGCGCCATCCAGAACGGCTCGGGCTCGGCCTCCGCCTACAAGGTCTTCGTCGGCCCCCGGGACGACCCCTTCTTCGTCAACCTCTCGAAGACGTTCGACTTCCTCAACTACAACGGACAGCCGAACCGGGACGACCTGGCGGGCCTCAACATCCTGTCGCTCGTCATCGAGGTGCCGCTCACCGAGTTCAACTCGCCGCACCTGGGCATCTGGACCACCTCGAGCCGGCCCAAGGTGACCACCCGCCGCGCGGACGGGAACGTGGACGCCTCGGGGGCGTGGGTCCAGGTGTCGCGCCTGGGCAACCCCCTCATCAACGAGGTCATCGTCCCGACGAAGTTCAAGGACTTCTTCAACGCGTCCAAGCCCCAGAACGACCTGAAGACGCCGGCCATCGTCGCCATCGTCACCAACCCGGAGCTGCCGCAACTGCTCCAGGCCAAGGGCTTCATCCCGCTCGCCCCGCCCCCGCCCCGGACGGACCTCGTCAACATCTTCACGCGCAACACCAACGGCGCGTCCACGGGTGAGATGCTCCACATCGATACCAGCAAGGCCACCGCCTTCCCCAACGGGCGGCAGCTCACCGACGACGTGACGGACATCGCGCTCCAGGCCGCGGGCGGCGCGTTCTTCACCACCTTCGCGGACGGAGGTCCGGCCACGCTGCCCGACGGCGGCACCTTCGCCGCCGCGGCCGCCAACCTCAGCGACGGCGTCGCCGCCAACGACGTGCCCTTCCTCACCGTCTTCCCCTACCTGGCTCCGCCCCACTCCGGCGACCCCACGCCCTGAGGCTCCCCATGGCCGCTCCGCGAATCCTGGCCGTGGGTGTCGCCGTGGCGGCGGTCGCCGCGGGAGGGCTCGTGCGCTGGCTGACCCTGTCCGCGCACGAGCCGGCCCCCCTCGACGGCCCCGAGGCCCTCGTCCAGATGGCGAGGGCCTCCCGGGAAGACGACCCCGCCGCCCAGGCCCGGCTCGCCCAGGCCTGGATGCGCGAGGCCCATCGCACCGGCGAGGCCCGGTACGTCGAGCGCGCCCGGCTCGCCGCACGCCGGGCCCTGCTGGCGGACCCCGAGCAGGTGGACGCGCTGAAGGTGGAGCTGCTCGTGCTCCACCAGGGGCACCAGTTCCAGGCGCTGCGGGACGCGGCGCTCGAGCTGACGCGACAGTACCCGCATGACGCCTTCTTCCAGGGGCTGCTCGGCGATGCGTGGCTGGAGCTCGGGAGCTACGACGAGGCGGCGGCGGCCTACACGCGGATGATGGACCTGAAGCCCTCGCACGCCACCTATACGCGCGTGGGCTATCTGCGGCTGATGGAGGGAGACGTGGAGGGCGCCATCTCCGTCCTCAAGCTCGCGGCGTCGTCCGCGGACGCCATGGACGACGACATGGTGGCCCGGGCCCTGTGTGAGCTGGGCGACGCGTTCCTCGCCCAGGGCTCCCCCGACATCGCGTTCGACTACTTCTCCGTCGCCCTGTCCCGCCGCCCGGGCCTGGACCGCGCCCATGTCGGCCGGGGACACGTGCTGCGCGCGCGGGGCGACGATGCCGCCGCGGCGGAGGAGTTCCGGGCCGCCGTGGCCGCGCGCCCGCTGGCCGGCTACCACGCCCTGCTCGCGGAGACACTCGAGGCCCAGGGGTTGGCGGCCCAGGCGCAGGCGGAATACACCCGGGCCCTCGAGAGCGCCGCACGCGAGGATGCGCGGGAGCAGGCCCGCCTCCTGCTGGACCTGGGGCGGGACGCGCCGCGCGCGGAGCGTCTCGCGCGCGAGGAGCATGAACGCCGCCAGGACGTCTTCACCCAGGGCATCCTGGCCCAGGCGCTCCTCGCCGTCGGCAAGTTGAACGAGGCCCGAGTCATGGCACGCAACGCCACCCGCCTGGGCACCCGCAGCACGCGGCTCGACTACGTCGCGGGCCTCGTGGACGCGGCCAGCGGGGATGTCCCCGCCGCGCGGCGACACCTCACCGCCGCGCTCCAGGGCATTCCGCGCCTGCCTCCGAGACAAGCGCGGCACGCCCGCGACGTGCTCGGGTCGCTGGACCCGAAACCCCACACCAGCGAGCGGCTGCGCTAGGCCCCCCCGAGCACGCGGTGGCTCACGGGGGAGACCCCCCACTGTGCTCGGGGGCCTCCCCTCCACCGCTCTGCAGATCGGCCTCGTACTTCTCCAGCATCCGAAGCACCCGACTCCCTTCGGGGTGGCCCTTGGGCGCCGTTTGGAGGAAGAGCCCGTAATAGAAGGCGGCCTCCTTCACCAGGTTGAGCTTGGCCGACGCGTCCCCCGCCACCAACAGGCACTCGTCATGCTCGCTCGCCACGGCGAGACACTCCCGGGCACGACTTCGCGCGAGCGAATACTTGCCCGCGGCGTAGGCGCTCCGGGCCTCCGCGTACTTGTCGTCGCCAGGCTGGGCCGGCTTCGGAGGCGCCTCCGGGACAGGCTCGGGAGGTGGCGTCTTCCTCGAGGGCGTACGCGCCCCCTCCTCTGCCTGTGGCGTCGAGGACTTTCCAGCCGCGAGACTCCGCTCCGCGAGAGCACGGGCCGACTCGATGCGCAGCCGCACGGCGCCCTCGTTGTCCGACACCTCGTCGTCGACGAAGCCACAGCGCAGCGCCTGGATGTTGGTGACCTTGACGGGGCCTTGTCCCCGAGACACGAGGAAGCGCTGCGCCGTCCCGGGCCTCACGGAGATGCCGTCGCGATTGACGGGCACCTCCTGGACGCACGCCACCGTGTTCACGGGGCCCCGGGCGCGACCTCGCGTGAAGGCGCCATCCCCCACGGGCTCCACGGACAGGAAGTAGGTCTCCGAGGCATCCATTCCCTTGATGAGGAGAGCCCGGTCCACGTCCGTCGCCATCTGCTCGGGATGGACGGGGACGAGCTGACTCTTGTTCGTGACCATGTTCGTCAGTGTCACGCCGCGCTGGGGGAGGTTCTCGTGGGTCGAGGGAGCCCCGACCGTGAAGAAGAACACCGTCGATGCACCCTGGAAGGACTCGGAGCGATTCCGGGTGACCACCCCAAGCGCGACATCCGCGGAGAAGTCTCCCGTGAAGAGATAGAAGAGCTGAGGAAAGGGTTTGGCCCGCTCCGCCGCGTGCAGCACCGTCGTCTCCTGGATGCGATAGCTCGCCTGGGCGTCCAGCCGCACCTGGGCGGAATAGCCCGACGACACCCGGAAGACATCGCGTCGCGCCTCGAGTTGGACGAACTCCACCGGCAGCTCGACGGGCGTGGAGATTCCCGGGAGCGCCGCGGATGACTTCGGCGTGCCGGGCGACGACGCCTCCACCTTCCGAGCCGTGGAGCCAGGAGGTTCGCCGGGAACCGCCTTGGGCGGGAGGTTGCGAGCCCTGTCCTTGGCCTCTTGTTCCGGAGGGACCCAATCCGGCTTGAGCTTGCTGAAGGACGACCAGAGCAGCCCGCCCACCACCACCAACGCCCCGACGACCACCAGGTGATGTGAGGAGACGCGGAGCCCGCCTCGCTCGAGGAAGCTGCCCCGATCCGGGGAGTTGCCGCCCCCCTCCTCTTCCTCGAGCTCCGCGGCCTCCGCCTCCGCCGAGCGCGCGGTCTCCTCCTTGCGCGTCCGAGGCTCCTCGCTGAGCTGGGGCACCTCGATGTCCGTGGGCTTGGGCAGGTTCGCGGTGGCGCGCCAGACGGACAGCTCCTCGACGAAGGAGTTCGGGACCTTCGTCTCCTTGCCCAGCGCCCGCAGGTCCTCGCGGAACAACTCATTGAGCAGGTGCGCCACGGACATCGAGGAGAACCGTGGCGCGGCCTTGAACAGGAACCCCGCGAGCGCGTCGCCGAAGGCGTGGGCGGACTCGAAGCGGTCCTTCTTGTCCACCGCGAGCGCCTTCTGGAGGATGGCGTCCAGCTTGGTGGGGAGGTCGGGCTTGAGGTCGCGGGCCCGAGGCATGGGGGCGCGGCTGTGCAGCTTGTGCATCACCACGTACTCGGGGCCCTCCAATGGCAACCGGCCACAGACCATCTCGAAGAGCACCACCGCCGCCGCCCAGACATCCGTGCGGGCATCCACCTCCTCGCCCCGGGCCTGCTCCGGAGAGAAGAAGAGGTATTTGCCCTTCACCACGCCCGGGGCGGTGTCGAAGCTGCGCAGCGAGCGGGCCTTCGCGATGCCGAAGTCGACGATCTTGACCTGCCCCTCGTAGCTGAGGAGCACGTTGTCCGGGGAGATGTCCCGATGGACGATCCCCAGCGGCTGCCCGCTCTCATCCACCCGTGTGTGCGCGTAGTGCAGCCCCCGGCACATCTCCAAGGCGATGTATGTGGCGATGGGGACCGGCAGGCTGGTGAAGCCCGAGCGCAGGACGCGCTTCATCACCCGGTGGAGCGGCTGCCCGTCCACGAACTCCATGGCGAGGAAGTACTCGCCGTCCACCTCTCCGAAATCGAAGACCTGCGCGATGGAGCCGTGGGAGAGCGTGGCGGAGATACGCGCCTCGCTGATGAACATCGAGGTGAAGGCCTCGTCGTTGGCGTACTCCGGCAGGACCTTCTTGATGAGCACCGGCTTGGTGACGCCCGCGGCGCCCTTGAGCTGGGCCCGCCACGTCTCCGCCATTCCCCCCCGGCCGATACGGGACACGAGCCTGTACCGTCCGAACTGTTCATGCTGCTCATTGGCCATTGGTGGCCAATGTAACACGGTCGCACGGAGCCTTGCGCCCGACTCAGCGGGACCGGGGGGCAGCCCGGTCGTATTCCTCGAGTATCTGCTTCACCCTGGGCGCACGCTCGTGGTCGGGGTGATGTCTGACAAAGGCGCGGTAGCGCTCGATGGAGTCCTCGCTGGACCCCAGACGGTTCAGCATCGCGCCGGAGACCAGCAGGCATTCCGCATGGTTGGGGACGTTGGACAGACAGTCTTCCGCCAGCAGGAAGGCGTCTTTGAACTCCTCTTTCCGCGCGGCTCGACGGGCCATCAGGGACAGCCGCTCGGCTTCCTTGCGCTGGGCCTCGGTCGAGCCAGGGACGGCGGCGACCTTCCTGTTGTCCCTGCGGTTCTTCGAACCCGCTGGGACAGGCTTGGGCGTGACGCGCGGAGCCATCACTCCAGCGCCCTTGTCGCCCGGGGCGGGAACGGGTGCTTTCGTGGCCTGCCCCGGGGTCGGCACGGGCTCGGATGGGGCCATGGGAGGCGCGACGCCCCACTGGGGCTCGCCCCCTGGCGCCTCCGAGGAAGGCGGCGCGTCGTCGGAGGAGAACACGCCGGTGGACCAGGGGATGGCGACCAGCGCGCCGAGGACCAACAACCCTCCGCCCAGGACGATGCCCTTCCAGGGGCCCCCGCGCTCAACGCGGGGCAGCAGCTCCGTCCGGGACGAGGGACCGAAGAGGCCGGGGACGATGACCGTGGGGGCCATGTTGGGATCACCCCTCGGCGGCAGGGGGGCCGTCTCGAAGAGCGATGGGGACGGCCCGGCGGGCGGTGCGGGCGGGCGGCGCCGTGGGGGTTGGGGTGGCGGGGTGGCGATCTTCCGCGCCTGCCATCGGGCCAGCATGCTCGTGAAGTCGGGCGGGACGGTGAGTTCCCGCCCCTCGGAATGGAGGTCCTCGCGGAACAGGACGCGGACCAGGTGTGCCAGGCTCATCGACGAGAAGCGGGGGTCGACGGAGAACAGGAAGCCGGCGAGTGCGTCGCCGAACGCATGGGCCGACTCGAAGCGGTCCTGGAGGTCGACCGCGAGTGCCTTCATGACGATGGCATCGAGCTCGGCCGGAACATCCCTGGAGATACCGCGTGGCGAGGTGAACTCACCATGCGCCATGCGCATCATCACCGTGGCCTGGGTCCCGGCGACGGGCGTCTGCCCACAGAGCATTTCGTAGAGGACGAGCCCCGTGGCCCAGACGTCCGTGCGGCCATCCACTTCCCTGCCCCGCGCCTGCTCCGGCGAGAAGTAGAGGTACTTCCCACGGACGATGCCAGGCGCGGTGTCGAAGGTGCGCTGCATGCGCGCCTTGGCGATCCCGAAGTCGACGATCTTGACCTGCCCCTCGTAGCTGACGAGCACATTGTCCGGGGAGATGTCCCGGTGGACGATGCCCAGCGGCATCCCCTTCTCGTCCGTCCGCGTGTGCGCGTAGTGCAGCCCCCGGCACATCTCCAGGGCAATGAAGACCGCCAGAGGGACCGGCAGGGTCCGCAACCCCATCTTCGACACACGCTTGAGGATGCGGTGCAACGGCTGTCCGTCGACCAGCTCCATCGCGAGGAAGTGCTGGCCATCCAGCTCGCCGAAGTCGAAGACCTGGGCGATGTTCCCGTGAGAGAGCGTCGTGGAGATGCTCGCCTCCCGGATGAACATGGAGGTGAAGGCCTCGTCGTTGGCGAACTCCGGGAGGACCTTCTTGATGAGCACGGGCTTGGTGACCCCCGCCGCCCCCACGAGCCGCGCACGCCACGTCTCCGCCATGCCGCCCCGACCGAGCTCGGCCAGCAGTTCGTAGCGTCCGAAGGGGATGGCGGGAGGGGTGCTCATCGAACCATCAATGCCATTCCAAGCCCGTGTCCGACATCATCGAGTATGGAACTTGGTGTAGTCATCCACGAGCTTCCTGACCCTGTCTGCGGCGGGGTGACTAGGAGCAAGCTTCAAGAATTGCTGGTAGTGGATCACTGCCTGAGAGATCTGATCCGACCTGGCCAACGCGGAGCCCAGATACATGTGACACTCCGCGACCGTCGGGTCGAGTTCAATGCATTGCCGTCCGAATTGCACGGCATGGGCGTATCGATTCTCCCGGAGCGCAAGCTTGAGCCCATTCAACCGGTCCTGGACGGGCAGAGACAAATTGCTGGCGGTAGCCGGCCCTATGACGCTCTCTCTCGACGGGGACTCCTTGCCAACCGTGCGCTCGGGCGGAGTCTCGACGTTCATGTTCCGGAGCTTCGCGCTGGCGGCCCGCCGATAGTCGTCAATCAGCAACACAGTCAGGTCCTCGTGTGCAGGATTGCGAGGGACGGCCAGGAAGCGACTGAAGCGCCCCGAGCCATCATCCGCGCGTCCCATCCGGACCAGGCTCACCGAGGAGAGGAGCAGGCACGTGGAGTTATCCGGCTCGATGTCGAGGCAGCGTTCCGCGCTGGCATGGGCTGCTTGATAATCACGCTCGACATACTGGACACGGGCCTGTCGCAACCGCTCCTCTGCCTTGGCCCCCCGCTCATCCAAGGAGAGTGGCCGAGGATCGACAGGAGGCGGCACGTCCTGCTTGGCCACGGTTCCAGTCGCTCCCCCGAGGGGCTTCTCGACATAGCGGTTCAGCGGCACTTCGGGCTCCGGCCCCCAGCTCGCGAAGGCCACGGCCAACAAGGCCACGCCCCCCAGGCCCGCCCCCAGGAGCCACCGGGTCTTCCCGCCGGCGCTCTCGCCCTGCTCAGCGGACTCCAGGGCCACTTCCGATATCGCGGACTCGCGCGCGGTCGATACACGGGGCTTCGCCCGCTGCACGGGGATCGGCGTCGTCGGTGCCCCGTCTTCGGTCTCAGACTCCGTGTTCGAAGGAAGGAGCTTCCGTGGCGCGGGAGACTTCAGCGCCTGCACCACGCCTGTTCCCGTCCGCCACGCACTCAGCTCCTCGAGGAATGACGGAGGAACGGCCAGCTCCCGCCCATCCACCGCCATGTCCCCTCGGAACAGCACCCGGACCAGGTACGCCAGGTTCATCGGAGAGAACCGGGGCGCGAACGAATACAGGAACGCCGCGAGCGCATCCCCGAAGGCATTCGCCGACTCGAACCGCCCCGCGAGGTCCACCGACAGGGCCCTCATCACGATCTCATTCAGCGACGAGGGAATCTCCCGGCGGACCTCCCGGGGCGACGGGAACTCGCCATGCGCCAGGCGCATCATCACCGCCGCCTGGGAGCCCTCCACCGGCCGTTGCCCGCACAGGAGTTCATAGAGCACCAGCCCCGTGGCCCAGACATCCGTGCGCCCATCCACCTCCTTGCCGCGCGCCTGCTCCGGCGAGAAGTACAGGAACTTGCCCTTCACCACGCCGGGCTCGGTGCTGAAGCTGCGCAGCATGCGTGCCTTGGCGATGCCGAAGTCGACGATCTTGACCTGCCCCTCGTAGCTGATGAGCACGTTGTCCGGGGAGATGTCCCGGTGGACGATGCTCAGCGGCATCCCCTTGTCGTCTGTCTTCGCATGCGCGTAGTGCAGCCCCCGGCACATCTCCAGGACGATGTAGACCGCCAGGGGAATGGGCAGCGTCGTCAGCCCCGTCGTCTGTGCCCGCTTCAAGACCCGGTGCAGCGGCTGCCCGTCCACCAGCTCCATCGCCAGGTAGTACTGGCCGTCCACGCGCCCGAAATCGAAGACCTGGGCGATGTTCCCGTGAGACAGCGTCGCGGAGATGCGCGCCTCGCTGATGAACATGGAGATGAAGGCGTCATCGTCCGCGAACTCGGGGAGGACCTTCTTGATGAGGACGGACTTGGTGACGCCAGCGTCGCCCACCCACCGGGCGCGCCACGTCTCCGCCATTCCCCCCCGACCAAGCCAGGACACCAGCTCGTATCGGCCGAACCTGTCACCGGGTTGCAAGGCCATAGCAATCCACGACCCTACCGCATTATCCAGAAGGTCCGAACTTCCTGGGTCTCCCGCGTGCTATGTTGCGAACCGTGGCACGTATGGGTGACGAGGACGGGGATGAGGCGCTGGTCCGCACCGATGCACTGCCAGCGCTCCGGAGCTTGAACGTCCGGGTGAAGCTGGCGGTGTTGTCGGGGCCGGATGCCGGCAAGGTGTACCCGCTTTCGCCGGGGCGATACCGCCTGGGCTCGGAGCCCACCGCGGACATCGTCCTGCCAGACAGGGCCGTCTCGCGGCAGCACCTCGTCCTGGAGGTGAGGGAGAACGGCGTGCGCGCCGTCGACCCCGGCTCCCGCAACGGCTCCTACTGCGAGGGCATGCGATTCTCGGAGCTCGAGGTCCGCCCCGGGGCGGTCCTGACCCTTGGTACCACGGAGCTGAAGCTCGTCCCCGAAGGGGAGCGGAGCCGCGCCCTGCCCCTCTCGTCCCGCAGCAGCTTTGGCGGACTGGTGGGCAACAGCCGGCGGATGCGCGAGGTCTTCACGCTGCTGGAGCGGCTGGCCCAGGGCGAGTCGGATGTGCTCATCCAGGGCGAGACGGGCACGGGGAAGGAGCTGTGCGCGGAGGCCGTGCACCTGCACAGCCCTCGCGCCAAGGGGCCCTTCGTCATCGCGGACCTCGCGGGCATCGCGCCCCAGCTCCTGGAGAGCGAGCTGTTCGGCCACGTGAAGGGCGCCTTCACCGGCGCGCACAGCGACCGCGCGGGCGCCTTCGAGCGCGCGCACGGAGGCACCCTCTTCCTCGACGAGGTGGGCGAGCTGCCATTGGAGGTCCAGCCCCGTCTGCTGCGCGCCCTGGAGCGACGTCAGGTCAAGCGCGTGGGCGCCAACGACTACCGCACGTTCAACGTGCGCGTGGTGGCGGCCACGCACCAGGACCTGGAAGGCGCCGTCACGCAGGGCCGCTTCCGTGGCGACCTCTTCCACCGCCTCGCGGTGCTGCGCGTGGCACTGCCCGCTCTGCGTGAGCGGCCCGACGACATCCCGCTGCTCATCGACACCGTGCTGTCGCGGCTGGGCAAGCCCCCCAGCGCCCTCTCCGACACCACGCGCCTGCTGCTGTCGCAGTACCCGTGGCCCGGCAACGTGCGCGAGCTGCGCAACGTGGTGGACCGGGTGGTGAACCTCGGCGAGGAGGCGCTGCCGGACATCCCGGACGTCCCCGCGTCCGCCAGCCTCAGGCCCCCGCCCTCGGGCGACGACCCGGAGTCCACGCTGTCGCTCGCGCTCGACCTGCCCTTCAAGGAAGCGAAGGAGCAGCTCATCGACGGCTTCGAGCGGGACTACCTGCGCAACCTCGTCGAGCGCTGCGAGGGCAACCTGTCCCGCGCCGCGCGCGAGGCTGGCATCGACCGCGTCTACCTCCGCAAGCTGCTGCGCAAGCACGGGCTGGACGCCGGCGGCGCCTGACACCCGACCTGTGCGCCAGGCTGCCGCGAGCACCCAGCCCTCCCGACATGGGCGCGGCAGCTCCTTCACGCACGCACCTGACGCCTGACGCAGGGCCTGGGACCTCGGCGGAATTCCGCGGGGCGCTCGTGGCCGGGCGCGTGGAGGCGGGGTCTTGCACGCGCGAGCGGCCGCGAAGGCTTGGGGCCCTCGCGATCACGCTGGGGTTGGCGCGGGGCCAGCTCCACAGGCGAGGCGTCGGGACGTCGTTTCCCGGCGCCTCGTTTTTTGTCGGTGGGGTCGCGCGGCGGCTCAGTAGACGACGAGCGGCTGCGGCGCGTGGTAGCTGACGATGGTCAGCACCGGGATGCGCGGCGCCTCCGCGTCATCATCCGCGCCGCCCGACGTGAGCCGCACGCCGTCGAACCGCGCCAGGAAGACGTAGTCCCTGCGCGTCTCGAGGAACGGGTCCGCCTTCGCCAGGCGCCCCAGGGCCTCCCGGCCCGTCTCGTCGGAGATGTTGTCGAAGTGCCGCTGGGTCACGGAGGAGTCGCTGCGCTCGCGCGTCACGAAGCTCCCGCCCACGCGCCCCGGCCCCGTCAACTGCGTCTGACCGCCCAGGTCCCCCGAGGACGACGTGAGGGTGTCCACCCGCTCGCCGTACCCCACGGGCGCGCTCGTCTCCACCGACGAGAGCGTCTGCTCCACGAGCCACACGGTGGGGCGCTCCCCTTCCGTGCGTTGATCCGCCACCTGCGCGCGCACCAGGACGTAGCGCCCCTTGTACGTGTCCGGCCGGTCCACCGCCGACGCCAGCGAGAAGATGGGGATCTTCTTCTCCTGGAGGTACTGGAGCTCGCCGTTCACGCTGCCGCCGCGCTGGGCCACCACGCGCGCGATGAGCGAGGCGGCCTCGGGCCGCGTGCGCAGGTCCTCCGTCCACGCCGGGCCGAGCAGCGCCCGCAGTTGGGTGAACGGCGTCAGCTCGATGCACGCCTTGAGCGCCGTCCAGGCCTCCTCGCGTGACTCGGGCTGGATGCGGCGCGCGGCGGCCTCGCAGAGCGCCGGATTCGGATAGCGGGCGACGAAGGACCTCGGGTCCTCCGCGACGCGCGGCGCGGGGGGCGGCGGCGCGGCGACCTCGGGCGGAGGCATGTCGTCGCGCGCGGATTTCTCGGTCCACGTCACATGGGAGTGGGACGCGCCACAGCCAGCGGCGACGAGCGAGCCGAGGACGGTCCAGGCGGGGAGCGACCAGGAAGAGCGGAGCATGGGTGGGGACTCCTAGAGCGAAGCGGAACCGGCGCGGGACGCGCGCTCGCGCGGGGGGGACGAGGACGACGTGCGGGCGCCGCTCGTCTCGGTCGAGGGCAGCACCATGGAGCACGCGGACTCGCAGCGCTCGTTGAGGCACGCGAGCGTCGCGGGCGCGGCGCTCTGGCGGGAGAGGTCCGCGAAGCAGCGGTCTCCCGTGCCCGGGCAACCGTTGCGCGCGGCGCATTCGCAGCACGGCGCGGCCACGGAGGCCATCAACTGGACCTCCTGGAGCACGGTGGAGAGCGCGCGGTAGCAGGTGCGTGCCTGGGCCACGAAGCGCCCCTTCGCGTCCACGACGGGCGCGGCGCCACGCAGGCCGCACTGCTCGACCGCGGCGACATAGCGGCGCTCGCACAGGGACGTGAGGGCCGCGTCGGCCCGTCCCTCGCGCGCGTTGCTCACCGCCTCCGAGCACAGGATGTTGGAGATGTCCTTGAGCAGCTTCCGGTTGGCGGAGTCCTGGTCAGGGCTCGGCGTCGTCGACGGCGCCGCGTCGGATTCGAAGACACACTCCTTGCCTTCGCGAAGCGTGTCGATGGTGCACGCCCACGCAGTGGGGGATTCATCCGCCAGCGGTGGGGCCGCGAGCGAATCGGGGGAAAGAGCGGGCGTCGAGCCATCGGGAGCCGCGCCCAGGAGGAGGAGGGAGACGAGGATCGCCTTCATGGACATGACAGGTTAGGACGTTGGCTCTCGCCACACAAACACGCCCTCGACGCAGTGTTTCACGGCCATCGCACGTGCTCGCGGATGTCATGTCACCGGCATCCAGCGCCGAAGCGCATCACCCTCCAGGTCCTGAATGTCCGACGCCGGGCGTCCGCGCCTCGCCCGTGGGACGCAGGGGGCTGTCAGGTCGTCACCCGTCCGCCCGGCCCCCGTCGCGCACGCGAGCCTCGCGGCCCCCCTCGCGCTCACGTCCCCCTTGCACGCGCGCTTCGGCGTTCGTCGCACCTTCGCGCACCCACGCGCGTCCTGGAGGCGCGCGTCACCGAGGCGTGACGGGAGGGGGCCTCCTGCCGGACCTCGCCCGGGGTTCGCGATGGCTCGGGCCCACGTCGGTGAGCACCTGATAGCCGAACAGCAACGCGCCGAGCACGGCGCAGACGAGCGCGATGATGAGCAGGAGGTGGGAGAGGTGTCCTTGTCTCGCCCCGAGCGTGAGCACCACCGCGATGGTGATCAAGAGCGCCGAGCAGAGCCCGAGGGCGCGACGCGACGAGGGCCGCGCCCGTCGAGGAGGCTTGGGCGCGCGCGCCTCGGACGCGGGGAGGTTGAACGGTTCGGCTGGCATGACGCGGGCCTCCTCGTCTCGATTCGACCGGGCACATCGCGCTCGCGACCTGCTGGGCACGATGCCCGCCCCCTCCAGCGGCGCTGCGTCAGCCAGGGGAACCTCTCACGAACGTCGGGCCGCGGACGTCCGCGTGCAACGGGCACCAGGGAGATGGGGCGATGAGCCCCCTTGCACGCCTGTCGTGGAGACTGGAATGGTGACGCCTCCCTCCATGAACGCGCCCCCACGCCCAGGGGGCCTGGGCCGCATGGCCTCCTGAAAGGCAGCGCACCATGCGCCTCGTCGCGGTCGCGGACACGCATCTCTTCCACGAGGACCTCCACCTTCCCCCCGGAGATGTCTTCGTCCACGCGGGCGACATGTGCCGGCGGGGAGACCTGGAGGAGCTCGAACGCGCGGTGGCCTGGATTCGCGGCCTGCCCTACCGACACAAGGTCATCGTCGCGGGCAACCACGACTGGGCCTTCGCTCGGATGCCGGGTCGGGCACGCGCGATGCTGGAGGACGTCCTCTACCTGGAGGACTCCGAGGTCACCCTCGACGGGGTGCGCTTCTGGGGGAGCCCGTGGCAGCCAGCCTTCGGGGGCTGGGCCTTCAACCTCCCGCGCGGTGGGCCGCTCGCGGATCGCTGGGCGCTCATCCCGGAAGGAATCGACGTGCTCATCACGCATGGCCCGCCGGCAGGGATGGGCGACAGGGCGTCCATGCCCGGGCGCCTGGGCTGTGAGGACCTGCGCAATCGCGTGCGCGCCGCCCGTCCTCGGATGCATCTGTTCGGGCATATCCACGAGGACGGCGGCGCGTGGCGTGAGGACGGCACCTGCTTCGCCAACGTGACGACGTGGGAGTGCGAGCGCGCGGCCACCGTCATCGACATCGACGAGCATGGCATCACCGAGGTCCACATCCCGCCGGCGCGCTGACCCGCGACACGGCATGGAGACACCATGGAGCAGCAGCCGTACGGCTGGAGGCCCTTCAACGACGGAGGCTCGGTGGGATGGATGGGCTCCCAGGGAGGCACCATCGTCCGCGACGAGGACTTCGCGGACCAGCTCCGTCTCACGTACGAAGCCGATGAGTCCCGCTCCTTCCACGCCGTCACCTGCACCGTCACGGGCTGGCTCATGCACCACCGGTTCTTCGACGACGCCGAGGACGCCCACGCGGCCTTCGACGCGATGAAGCCCGCCCTCGAGTCCTTGCGAGGACAGCTTCGCGAAGGCGGCCCCCGGTCCCCGGTGGAGGCCCGTTCGGGAGGTCCCCTCCTCGCGGAGTTCATCTCCCGGTTCCCCTGAGGCCCGCCCATCGCGACTTTTCGAGGCGGCGGTCGGTGGGAGAGCCTGGGAGAACCATGGCGGCCCGAGCCACCCCAAGGCCTCATCCCTGGATGAGTCCCTCGCGCGGTACCTGGAGCTCCTGGAGAGCGGCGACGCGCACTTCGATGAGGGAACGCTGGTCCGCGACGGCAGTTGGGTGTGGTGAGTCCACCGTGCGGCTGAAGCGCGAAGGGCTCAGCCTGGGGGCAACACCTCCCCCGTGAAGCACACCTCGAGCCCGCCGTACTCCGACGGGTTCAGGCTCAGCGTCCAGCCGTGGACCTGGGCCACGTCGTGGGCGATGTGGAGCCCCAGCCCCTGTCCCTCCGGCGCGCGCGTCCGGGCCACGTTGGTGCGGAAGCCCCGCTCCAGCAGGCGGGTCCGCTCCTCCTCGGAGATGCCCGGCCCGTCATCGAGGACGCGCAACTGGAAGCGCCCCTGGCGCGAGGTCTCCAGCACCACGGCCACGTGGCCACCCTCCTTGCCGTAACGGACGCCGTTCCCCACGACGTTGCTCACCGCCTGTTCGATGAGGGTGACGTCGCCCATCACCATGACGGGAGTCCCAGGCACGCCGCGCTCCAGGGCGATGTGCTGCTGCCGGGCGATGGGCTGATGTCGCGAGAGCACCCGCGCCACCACCTCGTTCAAGTCCACGGGAGCGTGCTGCACGTGTGGGGCGCCTGCCTCCAGTCGTGTCGCCGCCGCCAGGTTGTGGACGAGCGAGGCCATGTAGTGCGCTTCGTTCATCGCCGAGGCCACGGAGGCGGGGTCCACCGGTTCGCCCTGCGCCACGCGCTGCTGCATCGAGGAGAGGTTGCCCTGCAACACGGTGAGAGGGGTCATCACGTCATGCGTCGTGTTGGCCAGGAAGTCGCGCAGGGCCTGCTCGCGGGCCTCTTGTCGCGCCATCTGCCCTTGAATCTCGCCGCGCGCCTCCTGGAACGCACGGGCCAGGTCGGCGATCTCGTCCCGGCCTCGGACCGACACGGGCTGCGCGTAGCGACTGCGCGCCGAGGCACGGACCTCGTCCGTGAGCACGCGGATGCGCCGCACCACCGGACCGAGCGCGAGGACTACCGCCGCGACGACGATGGACACCAACAGCGACCAGTCCTTGAGGGGTGGGAAGAAGGGAATCGTCGCGCTCGGGGATTCGATCCGTCGGGCCAGGACGAAGACACAGGGTCCCTCGTCCCAGGGCATGCGCAGCAGCACGTCCAGCACGCGAGCGCCGTCCATCCTCGAATGGCGGATGACGGTCGAGGCTCCAGACAGCGCCTCTTCTCGGACATCCTCCGCGAGCTCCGGCGCCCGCGTGTTGCGGGACGTGAGCACGCGATCGAACGGGAAGTACTGCACCCGCGCGGGAGGCCGCCCCTCCGGCCCCGGCGCCTCCCGAGGAGGTGGCATCAGGCCGGGCGTAGGCGAGCCCTCGCCACGTCGAGGAGGAGGCGGCAGGTCCTCATCGTCGGCACGATGTTCGCCAGGCCGCGAGGCCCCCGCCCCTCGTCGTGGCGGGGGCGACACAACCTCGTCGGCGCCATGATCGCCAGGCCGCGAGGCCCCCGCCCCTCGTCGTGGCGGGGGCGACACAACCTCGTCGTCGGCCCCATGCGCACCAGGCCGCGAGGCCCCCTCCCCTCGTCGTGGCGGGGGCGGCCGCCCGTCATCGAACTCCGTGCCCGCCCCTCCTCGCGGCGGTGGCATGCCCTCGCCGCGCGGGAACCCTCCTGGGCGCGGAGGTGGCCCATCGAACGGCCCCGCAGCCCCCGGCCCCATGTCCAACGGAGGCCGCCGTTCCGACGGACGAGGCCGCCACGTCTCCGGCGCCGCCTCGCACCGCGAGCGCTCCGACAACATCTGCGCCGTCGCGGACGCCTCGAGGATCTCCTCCTGCGAGCGCTCGCGCAGGGACTGCTGGAAGTACGCCATGGCCGCGACGACGGGCAGCGCCGCCACCACCGCCGTGAGCGCCAACCTCAGCCGGAGCCTCACGCCCCGTTCCCCGCGACGAGGCGATAGCCCACGCCCCACACCGTCTCCACGCACTGCGCTGGCGCCAGCTTGCGCCGCAGCCGCGACACGTGCACGTCCAGCGTGCGTTCGGTGCCCTCGCGCTCCGGATCCAACACGTGCTCCGCCAGCCACTGCCGCGTCAGCGCCTCACCCGGCCTGCGCCCCAGCGCCGCGAGCAGCTCGAACTCCACCCGCGTCAACTCCACCACCCGCCCGTCGACGCGAACCTCCCGCCCCTGGAAGTCCAGCCGCAACGAGCCCAGCTCCAGCACCGTCTCGCTCTTCTGGAGCGCCGGACGGCGCAGCCGCGCCCGGACCCGCTCGATGAGCTCCTCGGGCCAGAAGGGCTTCGTCATGTAGTCGTCCGCGCCCAGCTTCAACGCGCGCACCTTGTCCAACGTGTCGTTGCGCGCGCTCAGGATGAGCACGGGGACCTCCGAGAAGGCCCGCAACGCCTTGAGCATGTCCAGGCCGTACGTCCCCGGCAGCATCAGGTCGAGCACCACGAGCCGCACGTCCGGAAGCTCCCCGGGCAGCAGCGTCCGGCCCTCCGTCCACCACACCGGCTCGAAGCCCGCGCCCCGCAGGTGCTCGACAATCTGCGCGCCGAGCCGAGCGTCGTCCTCCACCAGCAGGATTCGCTCTCCCATGTGCCACTCCGTCCCGCATGCATGAATGAAGGCCCACGGTACCGCTGAATCCTTAAGAGTCTCTGAACCCCGCCGCCCGTTCCGCAAGCGGCCCGGCGCCGAAGGGAACCTCAGTCCCCCGTGAGGTCGAAGCCCTCGCCCAGCAGGTCGGCCAGCTTCTCCAGGGCGAGGCGCGCCCGGGTCTTCACCGTGCCCAGCGGGTCTCCCGTCCGCTCGGCGATCTCCCGCTGGGACAGGCCCTCGAAGTACGCCAGCTCCACCACCTCGCGCTGCTCCGCCGGCAACCGCCGCAGCGCCACGCGGACCCGCGCGCGGTCCTGGCCGAGCGAGGCCGCCTCGTCCGGCGCCGTGGGCGTGGCGCTCACCGGCGGCGGTTGACGCGCGGCGCCCTCCACCAGCCGCGACACGGTGCCCAGCGAGCGCAGCCGGTCGATGGCGCGCGTCCGGGCGATGGTCGTCACCCACGTCTCCAGCCCCCCACGCGCCGGGTCGAAGTCGCGCGCGCGGCGCCACACCTCCAGGAAGGCCTCCTGGAGCACCTCCTCCGCGTCCGCGCGCGACGGCAGCAGCCGCAGCGTCACCGCGAAGGCCCGGGCACCACAGCGCGCATACACCTCCCGCATGGCCGCGCCGCTGCCCAGCGCCACCTGCTGGAGCAGCGCCTTGTCGGCCGCCGGGTCGCTCGCCCGGGGGGCGGAGGATGAGGGAGGCACCATGGAATCCCCGGATACCGCAATCCGAGGGGCGGATCCCAGCTTCAAGTAGGGGCAACCGGGCATCCAGCCCGTTCCAGACCCTCCGGTGGGCGCCCTGCTCCCCCGTCCCTAACGTTGACGAGCCAACGCGGCCGCCGCGACCGCCGTCCTTCAGCGACACACCCCGCGACACGCCGCCCGGCTTCACCCAACCTCACCCCTGAAAGAGCCGCGAGCCGCCATGAACGACAGAATCGGGAGCGTGTTCATCGAGGGAGTCCAGCCCGGATTGGACGCCGGCCGCCATGCCGTCAAGCGGGTCGTCGGGGACCGGCTCACCGTCCGCGCCGACATCTTCAAGGAAGGCCACGACCTCCTCGTCGCCGTCGTGCGCTGGCGCCAGGTCGCTCCCCAGGAGCAACAGACCGACTGGAGCGAGGTCCCCATGCGCGCCCTCGGCAACGACGCCTGGGAGGCCGACTTCCCGCTCGAGCGCAATGGGCGCTACCAGTACACGATTGAAGCCTGGCCGGACCTGTTCCGGACGTGGACGTCCGAGCTGAAGCGCAAGGTGGACGCGGGACGCGACGTGCGCAGCGAGCTGTTGGAGGGCGCCGCGCTGCTGGAGTCCGCGACCACCCGGGCCAAGCGCGTGGACGCGGAGGACGCGCGGCTGCTCGGCGAGGCGGCGTCACGACTGCGTCAACCCGCCGGTCCCGAACTGGTCGCGGTGGCGTTGGCGCCGGAGCTCGCGGCCGTGGCCTCCGCGTATCCGGACCGGAGCCTGGCGCGGCGGCACGAGACGGTGTTCGAGGTCTTCGCGGACCGGGAGAAGGCGCGCTTCGGCGCGTGGTACGAGTTCTTCCCGCGCTCGGCGAAGCGCGACGGGCGCACGCACGGCACCTTCAAGGACGCGGAGGCGTGGCTGCCGTACATCCAGGGCATGGGCTTCGACGTCGTCTACCTCCCGCCCATCCACCCCATCGGCCGTACGGCGCGCAAGGGCAGGAACAACAGCCTCACGGCGGGCCCGGACGACGTGGGCAGCCCCTGGGCCATCGGCGCGGCGGAGGGCGGCCACAAGGCCGTGCACCCGCAGCTGGGGACGCTCGCGGACTTCCGCCAGTTCGTGCAGGCCGCGCAGTCGCGAGGCATCGAAGTGGCGCTGGACCTGGCGTTCCAATGCTCGCCGGACCACCCCTACGTGAAGGAGCACCCGGAGTGGTTCCAGCGCCGCCCGGACGGCACCATCAAGACGGCGGAGAACCCACCCAAGCGCTACGAGGACATCGTCAACTTCGACTGGATGGGCCCGGCGCGCGAGGCGCTGTGGACGGAGCTGGAGTCGGTGGTGCTGCACTGGGTCCAGCAGGGCGTGCGCACCTTCCGCGTGGACAACCCCCACACCAAGCCCATCCAGTTCTGGGAGCGGCTCATCCGCCGCGTGCAGGACCGCCACCCGGACGTGCTCTTCCTGTCGGAGGCCTTCACGCGCCCCAAGGTGATGAAGGCCCTGGCCAAGGTGGGCTTCACCCAGTCGTACACGTACTTCACCTGGCGCAACTTCAAGGGCGAGTTGCAGGAGTACCTGGAGGAGCTCACCCGGCCCCCCGTGTCCGACTACTTCCGCGGCAACCTCTGGCCCAACACGCCGGACATCCTCCCGGAGCTGCTCCAGAACGCGGGGCCCGGCGCGTTCCGCCTGCGCGCGGCGCTTGCGGCGACGCTCTCCTCCGTCTACGGGATGTATTGCGGCTTCGAGCTGTGCGAAGGCCGCCCGCTGCCCGGCAAGGAGGAGTACCTGGACTCGGAGAAGTACCAACTGGTGGCGTGGGACTGGGACCGGGCCGGCAACATCCGGGACTGGATCTCCCGCCTCAACGCCGCCCGGCGCACCCTGCCCGCGCTGCACGCGTACGACTCGCTGCGCTTCTTCGAGTCCGACAACGAGCGCGTGTTGTTCTATGGCAAACGCTCGGCGGACGGGGCCAGCACCGCGCTGGTGGCGGTGAGCCTGGACCCGTACACCCCCCAGGACGCGCTCCTGCGCCTGCCGCTGGACTGGCTGGGCGCCACCCCCGACGAGACCTATCAGGTCCATGAGCAGATGACGGACCAGCGCTCGCTCTGGCAGGGGTCGGACCTCCAGGTGCGCTTGACACCCGGCCAGCCCGCGACCATCTGGGCCGTCTACCGCTTCCGCCGTACCGAGCACGCGTTCGACTACTACGAGTGACAACCCGAGAGGCGTATGGACCTGGATCCCCTCTGGTACAAGAAGGCCCTCATCTACGAGCTCCACCTGCGAGCGTTCTACGACTCCAACGGCGATGGCCACGGAGACATCCCGGGCCTCATCGAGAAGCTGCCGTACCTGCAGGACCTGGGCATCGACTGTCTGTGGATATTGCCGCACTACCCCTCGCCGCTGCGCGATGACGGCTACGACATCGCGGACTTCTACGGGGTGCATCCGGACTACGGCACGCTGGCGGACTTCCAGCGCCTGGTGGACGAGGCCCACAAGCGCGGCCTGCGCATCATCACCGAGCTGGTCGTCAACCACACCAGCGACCAGCACCCCTGGTTCCAGGAGGCGCGCAGCGACCCCAAGAGCCCCAAGCGCGACTGGTACGTGTGGAGCGACACGGATGACCAGTACAAGGGCGCGCGCATCATCTTCACCGACACCGAGCGCTCCAACTGGACGTGGGATCCGGTGGCCAAGCAGTACTTCTGGCACCGCTTCTTCAGCCACCAGCCGGACCTGAACTACGACAACCCCCAGGTGCAGGAGGCCATGCTGGACGTCATGCGCTTCTGGCTGAACATGGGCGTGGACGGCTTCCGCTGCGACGCGGTGCCCTACCTCTTCGAGCGCGAGGGCACCAACTGCGAGAACCTCACGGAGACGCACGCCTTCCTCAAGCGCCTGCGCAAGACGATCGACTCCGAATACCAGGGGAAGATGCTCCTGGCGGAGGCCAACCAGTGGCCCGCGGACGTCCGCGTCTACTTCGGTGACGGCGACGAGTTCCACATGGGCTTCCACTTCCCGGTCATGCCCCGGCTCTTCATGGGGGTGCGCCGCGAGGACCGCACGCCCATCGTCGAGATCATGCAGCAGACGCCGGACATCCCGGACAACTGCCAGTGGGCCATCTTCCTGCGCAACCACGACGAGCTGACGCTGGAGATGGTGACGGACGAGGACCGGGACTACATGTACCGGGAGTACGCGACGGACCCGCGCATGCGCATCAACCTGGGCATCCGCCGCAGGCTCGCGCCGCTGATGGACAACGGGCGCCGCCGCATCGAGCTGATGCATAGCCTGCTGTTCACCCTGCCCGGCACCCCCGTCCTCTACTACGGGGACGAGATCGGCATGGGCGACAACATCTACCTGGGCGACCGCAACGGCGTGCGCACGCCCATGCAGTGGACGGGGGATCGCAACGCGGGCTTCAGCCGCGCGGACTACGCGCGCCTCTACGCGCCCGTCATCGCAGACCCCGTCTACGGCTACCAGTCCATCAACGTCGAGGCGCAGGACCGGGTGAAGTCCAGCCTGCTGCAGTGGGTGAAGCGGATGATCCGCATCCGCCAGCGCTACCCGGTGTTCTCCTTGGGACGGCTGCGCTTCCTCCCGCTCGAGAACCGCAAGGTGCTGGCCTTCGTGCGCGAGTGGGAGGGCCAGACGGTGCTGGTGGTCTGCAACCTGTCCCGCTTCGCCCAGCCGGCGGTGCTGGACCTGAGCGAATGGGAGGGCCTGGTGCCCGTGGAGATGATTGGCGACACCCCGTTCCCGCGCATCAGCCCCCTGCCCTATCAGTTCTCGATGGGGCCCTACATGTTCCTCTGGTTCCGGCTGGACAAGCTCCAGACGGGAGGGAGCCCCACGTGACGACCCTCGACCTCACGAAGCTGCCCGAGTACCTCAAGCACCAGCGCTGGTTCGCCGGCAAGGCCTGGCCCATCAAGCACGTCACCGTGGTGGACCACGCCACGCTGGAGAGCACCCCCTGCAGCATGTCGCTCGCGGTGGTGGAGGTCGCCTACGAGCTGGGCCAACCCGAGCGCTACCTCCTGCCCGTCAAACCCTCGACGGACGGCGTGCGAGACGCGCTGGAGGACGACGACTGCCTGCGGGCCCTCTACGGGCTCATCCGCGACGCGGGCCAGCTCCCCTCCGCGTCGGGGCGCGTGGTGGGCGAGTGGATTGGCCGAGACGAGGGGCTGGCCGCTGGCCCCCAGACGCCCGTGCGCCGGCTGATGGTCGAGCAGAGCAACACCTCCGTCGTCCTGGGCGAGCAGGTCATCATCAAGGTCATCCGCAAGCTGGAGGCCGGGGTGAACCCGGAGCACGAGGTGGGGCGCTTCCTCGCCACGCGGACCACCTTCCGGGCGACGCCCACGCTCGTGGGGGCGCTGAGGCTGGAGGGCACCGCCGGCGCGACGCTCGCGCTGGCCCACCGGTTCATCCCCGACGCGACGGATGGCTGGAAGTACACGCTGGACCGGCTGCGCCAGGAGCGGCCGCTCGGGGAGCGATTCCTGTCGGAGATGGAGGACCTGGGCGCGCGCCTGGGCGACCTGCACCAGGCCTTCGGGTCCGCGCCGCCGGATGACCCGGCCTTCGCGCCGGAGCCGCTGCTCCAGGAGGACGTCCAGCGCTGGAGCGCCTCCCTCGTCGGGGAGCTGGGCGTGACGCTGGCGGCGGCCGGCAAGCTGCACACGGACCTGGAGGGCCGGAGGGATCGGCTCATCGAATACGCGCGGCGCCTGGCCCAGGTGCCGCCGTCCGGGCAGAAGATCCGCATCCACGGCGACCTGCACCTGGGGCAGGTGTTGCGAGCCAATGACCAGTGGCTCATCTTCGACTTCGAGGGCGAGCCGGCGCGGAGCTTCACGGCGCGGCGGGAGAAGTACAGCCCCCTGCGGGACGTGGCGGGGATGCTCCGCTCGTTCGACTACGCGGAGGCGACGGTGGCGCTGGAGGGCGGAACCCCGCGCGGACGCGTGGGGCCCAGCCGCGCGGCGTTCCTCGAGGGCTACCGCAAGACGACCCGGGGCGCGCCCTTCCTGCCCACGGACGAGGCCACCTTCGAGACGATGTTGCGCGCGTTCGAGTTGGAGAAGCTCCTGTACGAAGTGAGGTATGAGATGCAGAACCGGCCTGACTGGGTGCGAATCCCCGTCGAGGCCCTCTTGAGGATGGAGGAAGCCCCGTGAGGAAGCCCTCGGACAAGGCACAGGTCGACGCGGAGCTGCAGCGGATCTTCGAGCTCCGGCACCCGGAGCCGCACTCCGTGCTGGGCATCCACTCGGACGGCGACGGCGTGGTCGTGCGCGCCTTCCGCCCGGACGCCGTGGCCATCCACGTCCTGCCGGAGTTCGGGGGGCGCGTGCCCATGACCCACCGGCTGGGCGGCGTCTTCGAGGCCCGCATCAACGGCAGGGAGCAGACGTTCAACTACCTGCTGGAGGTGGAGTACCCCGGCAAGCGCGTCTTCAAGCTGCGCGACCCGTACAGCTTCCTGCCCACGCTCGGGGAGATGGACCTGTACTACGCCGGCGAGGGGCGCCACGAGCGGCTCTGGGAGCGCATGGGCGCGCACCTCATCCACCACAACGGCGTCAACGGCACCGCCTTCGCCGTGTGGGCTCCGACCGCCGCCGGCGTGTCGGTGGTGGGCGACTTCAACAGCTGGGACGGGCGGCTCCACGCCATGCGGCGCATGGGCGCCTCCGGCATCTGGGAGCTGTTCGTCCCCGAGGTGGGCGAAGGCGCGCGCTACAAGTTCGAGATCCGCCCGGGCCAGGGCGGCCGCGTGCTCAAGGCGGACCCCTTCGCCTTCCGCGCGGAGGTCCCTCCCGCCACGGCGTCCGTCGTCCACGACCTGAGCCGCTACGACTGGGGAGATGGTCGCTGGGTGGAGTCCCGCGGGGGGCGCGGCGACGTCGCGAACCAGCCGTGGAGCGTGTACGAGGTCCACCTGGGGAGCTGGCGCCGCGTCGTGGAGGACGGCGACCGGCCCATGACCTACCGGGAGCTGGCGCCCGCGCTGGCCGAGTACGTGAAGCACATGGGCTTCACGCACGTGGAGCTGCTGCCCGTGGCGGAGCACCCCTACGGAGGTTCCTGGGGCTACCAGGTGGGCAGCTACTACGCCCCCACCGCGCGCTTCGGCCACCCGGACGACCTGCGCTTCCTCGTCGACCAGCTCCACCAGCACGGAATCGGCGTCATCGTCGACTGGGTGCCGGGGCACTTCCCACGGGACACGCACGCGCTGGGGCAGTTCGACGGCACGGCCCTCTACGAGCACGCGGATCCACGCCAGGGCTCGCAGCCGGACTGGGGCACGCTGGTCTTCAACTTCGGGCGCAACGAGGTGCGCAACTTCCTCATCGCCAACGCGCTGTTCTGGATCGAGGAGTACCACGTCGATGGGCTTCGCGTGGACGCGGTGGCCTCGATGCTCTACCTCGACTACAGCCGCAAGCAGGGCGAGTGGGTCCCCAACCGCTGGGGCGGGCGGGAGAACGAGGAGGCCATCCAGTTCCTGCGCGAGCTCAACGACACCGTGCGCCGCAAGCACCCCGGCGTGGTGGTCATCGCGGAGGAGTCCACCGCGTGGCCCAAGGTCACCGCGCCCACCAGCGAGGGCGGCCTGGGCTTCCACTTCAAGTGGAACATGGGGTGGATGCACGACACGCTGTCGTACTTCTCGAAGGACCCCATCTACCGCCAGTACCACCACAACCAGCTCACGTTCGGGCTGCTGTATGCGTTCAGCGAGCACTTCATGTTGCCGCTGAGCCACGACGAGGTGGTGCACGGCAAGGGCAGCCTCTACGGCCGCATGCCGGGAGACCCGTGGCAGAAGCGCGCCAACCTGCGCGCGCTGTTCGCGTGGATGTGGGCGCACCCGGGCAAGAAGCTGGTCTTCATGGGCGGCGAGTTCGGGCAGCCCGCGGAGTGGAACCACGACAAGAGCCTGGACTGGCACCTGACCCAGGAGCCGGGACACGCCGGCATCCAGAAGCTCGTGGCCGACCTCAACCGCATCTACAAGGAGCTGCCCGCGCTCTACGACGCGGACAGCGAGCCGGTGGGCTTCCAGTGGCTCCAGCCGGACTCGGCCGCGGCGAACGTGCTCGCCTTCGTGCGGCGCTCGCGACAGCCGGGGCGCCACGTGGTGTGCGTGGCGAACCTGTCGCCCACGGTGCGAGAGGACTACCACGTGGGCTTCCCGATGCACGGGCGCTACGTGGAGGTGCTCAACAGCGACGCGGGCGAGTACGGCGGCTCCAACGTGGGCAACCAGGGACAGCTCCACACGGAGCCCATGGGGTGGGATGGACAGCCCGCCTCCGCGACCATCACCCTCCCCCCCCTGTCGGTGCTCTGGTTCACGCCGGGCTGACAGCCTTCTGGGGTCGACCGAGCTGGAGTCGGCGCACTCCAGACAGGACATCATGATCTACGACGTGATCATCGCGGGGGCCGGCCCGGTCGGCCTGTTCCTGGCCTGCGAGCTGCGGCTGGCGAAGCGCTCCGTGTTGGTGCTGGAGCAAGCGGAGGATCCACATTCCCCGCTGAAGCGACTCCCCTTCGGAATGCGGGGACTCTGGGGCCCGAGCATCGAAGCGTTCTACCGGCGCGGGCTGCTGGAGCGCGTCGCGTCGCAACGTCGCGCCGAGGGGGCCCAGGGCCAACCCAGACCCGGCTCCATCACGCCCGGCGCGCAGCTCCGAGGGCCGGCCGGCCACTTCGCGGGCATCCCGCTCGACTACGGCAACATCGACTCATCGCGGTGGACGTATCGACTGCCGGGCCCCGCCGATACCTTGTTGGGGAGTGAACTCGAGCACCTCGAGGACGTCCTCGCCGCTCACGCGGTCTCCCTCGGGGTGGAGCTCCACCGAGGCCAGGGGGTCGACGGCTTCGAGGCCTCGAGCGACGAAGTCACCGTCTTGTCCGGCGAGCGGCGCTTCCGCGCGCGGTGGCTCGTGGGCTGTGACGGAGGCCGCAGCACCGTCCGCAAGCAAGGTGGCTTCGAGTTCAGCGGGACCGAACCTCAGTTCACGGGCTATTCGGCCCAGGTCGAGCTCGCAGACCCGGAGAAGCTCCGCCTCGGCCGTCATTACACGCCCACCGGGATGTACACGCAGTGGCAGCCCGGCGTGCTCGCGCTGGTCGACTTCGATGGCGGAGCGCTCCATCGCACCCAGCCGCTCACGTGCGAGCACGTGCAAACGGTCCTGCGGCGCGTGTCCTGCACGGACGTGACCGTCACGGCCTTGAACCTCGCCTCGACCTGGACCGACCGCTCCTACCAGGCAACGACGTACCGGAAGGGCCGGGTGCTGCTGGCGGGAGACGCCGCGCACATCCATTCACCACTCGGTGGACAGGGTTTGAACCTCGGACTCGGGGATGCCATGAACCTCGGGTGGAAGCTCGCCGCGACCCTCCGAGGCGAAGCCCCGGACGGCTTGCTCGACAGCTACACCACGGAGCGACACCCCGTCGGCGCGCGCATCCTCGACTGGACGCGGGCCCAGGTCGAGCTGATGCGCCCCTCCCCTCATTCCCGAGCGCTCGAAGCCATCGTCCGCGACCTGATCGAGACGCGCGACGGCGCGACGTACTTCGCGGAACGCCTCTGGGGCGTGTCCCTCCGCTACGACCTCGGCGGCGAACACCCGTTGGTGGGCCGCAGCTGTCCGGACTTCGAGTGGGAGGACGGAACCCGGCTCGGCACCTGGCTCCGAGCCGGCACCGGACTGCTGTTGGACTTCGGCCGGCAGGCGTCACTCCAGACATTGGATGGCCATTGGGGTGACCAGGTCCGCCACGTGGCCAGCGACGTCAGGGAGCGATTGGGACTGAGCGCGCTGCTCGTGCGCCCTGATGGGTTCGTCGCCTGGGCAAGCGATACGACGCCCAACCCCGAGGACATCACACGCGCCGCGGAGAGATGGTTCGTCCCTCGCACACATATCAACAATCGCTCACATGAAAGTCTTTGAGCCCAAGGCCAATCAAATACACAGTCATGGTGTTTGATTTATCTTTGAGGTGCCTGAAAAGGCGATCATGTAGGCATTGTGGTTCCGGCCATGGCAAACGCGTCGTGGCGCCACCGCAGAAAACCACTACTGATTCGTTCAGGTAGGCATTTGACTCCTTGGAGGACACGGAGACCAACGCCCTTCCCTGGGCGAAATGCCTGCAGATGCGTTCAGGTGGGCATACGCCTCCGCCGTCGCCCGCGTCCTCACGGAATCGGGAGGGTTCGACTCACTGGTGATGCGTTCAGTGCCCGGCCCGAACGCAGATCGCGACGTGATCGCCGCATGCCCGAACAACTCAGCTCCAGGGTGATCCAGAAAATGACGATCCGTGAACCCGGGTCGAGTCTTCACGCGGGGTTGCGAGACGGAAAATCACTGAACATTGAATCATGTAGGCATGGACGCTTTGATCGACGGGGGAACGGGCTCGTGGTGGGCCTTCACCGATGCTCGGTCCCTCGACAGCAGGCGCGGCGAGCGGTGCGTCACGATTGCTGGCCCGGCTGGGCATCCCCACCCTGAGGGGATGGACGTTCGACCCGGAACGGAGGGAACCGCAGATGGCGCGTAAGAAGATCGACGAGGGGTACGGCGGTACCAGCGAGCAACGCCAGCGGCACCTTCAGGGCGACAACTTCTCCGAACGCGGACCGGAGACCCCCGCCGAAGCCGATGCGGTGCGCAGCACGCCGGACAAGGACGGAACGGTGGTGACCATCCATCCGCTCGAGGACGAGGACGAGCCCGACCTCTGGCGCGGAGAGCCGTGAGCGACCTCAGCGCATGAACAGGAAGTAGATCAACGCGCTCAGGACGATCGACACGGCGATGCTGCCCAGGCAGCCCAGGCGGTTCGAGAAGAAGAAGAACATGACCGAGCCAAATCTAATCCGGTGGTCGTGGTTCGGAAGCTGGGTTCGCCCGCCCCTACGAGGCTGAGTACGGCTCGAGCCGCCGTTCGTTCTCGTCGACGATGATTCGCGCGCCCATCGGAGGGAACGCACGCTGCGGGCATGCCTCGCGTTCGCAGACCTTGCACCCCGCGCCAATCGGCGTCGGGGCGGACGGGTCGTCGAGCGCGAGGCCCTTCGAATAGACGAGTCGTCCCGCATGGCTCACGTCGCAGCCGAGCGCGATGGCGAAGGTCTTCGTGGGCGAGCCATACCCCCCATGACCTCGCGACACCGTGCGCGCAATCCAGAGATAGGTCCGCCCGTCGGGCATCTGCGCCAGCTGCCGGAGGACGCGGCCCGGCTGCGCGAAGGCCTCGTAGACGTTCCACAGGGGACACGTGCCGCCGACACGGGAGAAGTGGAAATCCGTGGCTGACTGACGCTTGGAGATGTTCCCCGCGCGGTCCACACGGACGAAGAAGAAGGGGACGCCCCGCGCATCGCCCCGCTGGAGCGTGCTGAGGCGATGGCACGTCACCTCGAACCCGACCCCGAAGCGATGCCGGAGCAGGTCGATGTCGTACCGCAACGCCTCCGCCGCGCGCAGGAACTCCTGATAGGGCATGACGAGCGCCCCCGCGAAGTAGTTCGCCAGACCGATACGCGCCAACGCCCGGGTCTCGTCGCTCGAGAAGCTCGTCTCGTCCACGATCTTCTGGAGCAACGTCCCGAACTCGAGGAACGCGAGCTGGGTGGCCATCTGGAACGCCTGCTGGCCCGAGGTGAGGTGGCTCTCGAGCATCAGCGTGCGCTGGCTCGGAACGTACTTGCGCTGGGGGACCTCCGCATCCACGCCGCTCGTGGTGAGCACCTTGACGCCGTGCTTGCGCTCGAGGCGCGCCGCGAGCCCGCTCGCGGTATCACCCACCTGGAGCCTCGCCTCCTTGAAGAGCCGCTCCGCCGCCGTGTCGAGTTCGTCGATGTAGTTGTGTCGCGAATAGAAGAAGTCGCGCACCTCCTCGAATGGCATGAGGGGAAGCGGGGTCGACAGGTCCCGCGCGGAGCCGCCCAGCCGATCCACGAGCACATCCACCCGCTCGAGGGCCTCGCGCAACTGCCGATGCATCGCCACCAGCGCCCGCCCCACGGCGGGCATCCCCGTCGCGATCCCACGCAACTCCGCCACGGAGATGGATTCACCCGACACCGAGGCCGTCAGCGCCTCACGCATGTCGGAGATGAGGCGCGCCTCCTCCTCTTCCGAGAACACCTGCACGTCGACCCCGAAGACGGCGCTGACCTTCACCAGCACCGCGACGGTCAACGGGCGCTCATCGTTCTCGATCTGGTTGTAGTAGCTCGCCGACAACCCCAGCGCCCGCGCCGCCGCGCTCTGGCTCAGCCCGCGCTCCTCGCGCAGCCGCCGAAGCCGCATCCCCATGAAGCTCTTGCTCATCGCCTGACCACCATTCGCAAGATTCGCTAATTCGCAATATTCCTCACGCATTCATACGCCTTTTCAGGGGTTGGTCCACCCATTGAGCGTGCGTACTCTGCGAATCGGATTCGAGAGACCCCTCGCAGAGAGGGGCTCCGCCCGTGGTCCCATCCTCCTTGGCAGGTCCGCCGCGCTCCAGGCCGGGTCCATCGACTCGAAGCCGATCACGGAGCCCGGTGAAGACGAGGCGCCCCATGAGTGTTGCCAGCGTCAAGCTGTTGATCGACGGCAGGTTCGTCGAGTCGCGTTCATCCGAGTGGCGCGACGTCGTCAATCCCGCAACCCAGGCCACGCTCGCCCGCGTCCCCTTCGCGACCCACGAGGAGGTGATGGGCGCGGTGGCCAGCGCGAAGAAGGCCTTCGGCCCCTGGCGCTCCACGTCCATCGGCACACGCGCGCGCATCTTCCTCAAGTACCAGCAGCTGATTCGCGGCCACCAGAAGGAGATCGCCGCCCTCCTCACCGCCGAGCAAGGCAAGACGCTCGCCGACGCCGAGGGGGATGTCTTCCGCGGACTCGAGGTGGTGGAGCACGCGGCCAACATCGGCACGCTCCAGATGGGCGAGTTCGCGAACAACGTCGCCACTGGCGTGGACACCTTCACCCTCCAGCAGCCCCTCGGGGTCTGTGCGGGCATCACGCCCTTCAACTTCCCGGCGATGATTCCCTTGTGGATGTTCCCCATGGCCATCGCCTGTGGGAACACCTTCGTGCTGAAGCCCTCCGAACAGGACCCCATGTCCACGATGCGGCTGGTGGAGCTGGCGCTCGAGGCGGGGATTCCCCCGGGTGTGCTCAACGTGGTGCACGGGGGCGCCGCGGCCGTGGACGCGCTCTGCGACCACCCGGACATCAAGGCGGTGTCCTTCGTCGGGTCGACCCGTGTCGGCACCCACGTGCATCGACGCGCCTCCCTCGCGGGCAAGCGCGTGCAGTGCATGATGGGCGCGAAGAACCACGCGGTGGTCCTCTCGGATGCCCACCGGGAGCAGACCCTGAACAACCTGGTCGGCGCCGCGTTCGGCGCCGCGGGGCAACGTTGCATGGCCGTCTCCGTGGCGGTGCTGGTGGGCGAGGCGGGCGCCTGGATTCCGGACCTCGTCGAGCGGGCGAAGAAGCTCACCGTGGGCGATGGCGCGGCCCAGGGCACGGACGTCGGTCCACTCATCTCCGCCGCGGCTCGCGCTCGGGTGGAGCAGCTCATCGCGCGGGGCCAGGAAGAAGGCGCGAAGCTGGAGCTGGATGGCCGGCGGCCCGCGCTCTCGGAGGCCGTCGCCCACGGCCACTTCGTCGGCCCCACCATCTTCTCCGGCGTCAAGCCAGGCAGCGCGCTCTACGACGAGGAGATCTTTGGTCCGGTGCTCTGTCTGATGAGCGCCGCCAGCCTCGACGAGGCCATCTCGCTCATCAACGCCAACCCGAACGGCAACGGCACGGCTCTCTTCACCCGCTCCGGCGCGGCGGCCCGCCGGTTCAAGGAGGAGGTCGACGTGGGTCAGGTCGGCATCAACGTACCCATCCCCGTGCCAGTCCCCCTCTTCTCCTTCACCGGCTCTCGCGGCTCGAAGCTGGGGGACCTGGGGCCCTACGGCAAGCAGGTGGTGCTGTTCTACACGCAGACGAAGACCGTCACCGAGCGCTGGTTCGACGACGCGACGACCACGGGCGGCGTCAACACCACCATCAGCCTGCGCTGAACGACGCCCATGGACTTCGAGCTCTCGGACACCCAGCGCGACGCCCAGCAGCGAGCTCGCGCCTTCGCGGAGCGCGAGCTCGCCCCACACGCGGCCCGCTGGGACGCCGAGGGCACCTTCCCCCGAGACGCCCTCACCCAGGCGGCGCGACTGGGCTACTGCGGGCTCTACGCCGAGTCGCGGCAGGGAGGCCTGGGGCTGGGGCGGCTCGATGCGACGCTCGTCTTCGAGGAGCTCGCCGCGGCCTGCCCCTCCACCGCTGCCTACCTCACCATCCACAACATGGTGGCCTGGGTCGCGAGCCGGTGGGCCGACACCGAGCACGCCTCCAGTTGGGCGCGACGGCTCACCTCCGGGCACTCGCTCGCCTCGTACTGTCTGTCTGAACCGGAGGCCGGCTCGGACGCCGCGTCGCTGCGGACGACCGCAACGCGCGACGGCAACGACTACGTCCTCGAGGGAACCAAGGCCTTCGTCTCTGGCTCCGGCGTCACGGAGGCCCTCCTCGTCATCGCGCGCACCGGCGCCAGCGGCGCCCAGGGACTCACCGCGTTCCTGATCCCCGCGAGCACGCGCGGCATCCAACTGGGCCCCCCCGAGGAGAAGCTCGGCTGGCGCAACCAGCCGACCCGCACGGTCCACTTCGAACGCGTTCGGGTCCCCGCGGACCTCCGCCTCGGACAAGAGGGCGAAGGGTTCCGCATCGCGATGCAGGCGCTCGACGGCGAGCGCGTCAACCTGGCCATCTGCTCCGTCGGAGCGGCGCAGGCCGCGCTCGACGCCGCGCGACAGCACCTCCACCGGCGCAGCCAGTTCAACCGCAAGCTCGCGGGCTTCCAGTCCGTCCAGTTCAAGTTCGCCGGCATGGCGACGGACCTCGTCGCCGCGCGGCAGATGGCGAGGCTTGCGGCGTCCATGCTCGACAGCCGCTCGCCCCAGGCCACCGTCTACTGCGCCATGGCCAAGCAGGTCGCCACGGACACGGGCTTCCGCATCTGCAACGAAGCCCTCCAGCTCCATGGTGGCTACGGGTACCTGCGCAGGTATCCGCTGGAGCGCTACCTGCGCGACACGCGCGTCCATCAGATCCTCGGCGGCACCAACGAGATCATGCGCGTCATCGTCTCACGGTACCTGCTCGACGAGGTGACGGCCGGAGGTGGCGATGGACTTTGAACTCTCCGACGCGCAGCGCGCCTTCCGTGACACCGCCCGGGAGTTCGCCGCGCAGGAGCTGGCGCCAAACGCGGCCCGCTGGGACGCCGAGGGCCTGTTCCCGCGCGAGGTCCTGACCCGAGCGGGGCAGCTCGGCTTCTGTGGCATGTACGCCGACGAGCGCCACGGCGGCCTGGGCCTCGGCCGCCTGGACTCGGCGCTCATCTTCGAGGAACTCGCCGCGGCCTGCACGTCGACCACGGCCTACCTCACCATCCACAACATGGCGACGTGGCTCGTCACCCGCTGGGCCCAGCCCGCCGTCGCGGCACACTGGGGGCCTCGGCTCACCTCGGGCCAGACGCTCGCGTCCTATTGCCTCACCGAACCCGACGCGGGCTCCGATGCCGCGGCGCTGAGCACCCGCGCCACCCGCGAGCACGAAACCTACGTGCTCAACGGGACCAAGGCCTTCATCTCCGGAGCGGGCGCCACGGACGTCCTGGTCGTCATGGCCCGCACGGGCGCGGAAGGCGCGGAGGGCATCTCCGCCTTCCTGGTCCCCGCGGACACGGACGGTGTCAGCTACGGACGCAACGAGGAGAAGCTCGGCTGGCACAGCCAGCCCACGCGGACCGTCTTCCTCGAGAACGTGCGCATCCCCGCCGACCACCTCCTCGGGCAGGAGGGAGAGGGGTTCCGCATCGCGATGAAGGCGCTCGACGGGGGGCGCATCAACATCGCGACGTGCTCGATTGGCGTCGGACGGGCAGCGCTCGAGGCAGCGCGGCGACACCTGCTCGAACGCTCCCAGTTCAAGCAGAAGCTCGCGAGCTTCCAGGCGCTGCGGTTCAAGGCCGCGGAGATGGCCACGGACCTCGTCGTCGCCCGGCAGATGGTCCGGCTGGCGGCCGCCAAGCTCGACGGCGGCTCCTCCCAGGCCACCGTCTACTGCGCCATGGCCAAGCAGATCGCCACCGACGCGGGCTTCCGCATCTGCAACGAGGCCCTCCAACTGCACGGAGGCTACGGCTACATGCGCGAGTACCCGCTGGAGCGGTACCTGCGCGATGCCCGGGTCCACCAGATCCTCGAAGGCACCAACGAGATCATGCGCGTCATCATCTCCCGGCGCCTGCTCGACGAAGCGTTTCACGAGGAGGTCCGATGACGAAAGAGTACGAGGGGTTGCAATGGGAGCGCCGTGGGCACGTGGCGCTCGTCACGCTCGCCCATCCTCCGGCGAACACCTGGACCGGGGAGAGCCTGGCCGCGCTCGCGGACCTGGTCCGGACACTGGATGACGACCGCGACGTCTATGCCCTCGTCCTCACCGGACAGGGGGAGAAGTTCTTCTCCGCGGGGGCGGATCTCAAGACCTTCGCGGACGGAGACAAGGCGGTGGCACGGGAGATGGCCCGCCGCTTCGGTATCGCCTTCGAAACGCTCGCCGGGTTCCGTGGCCTGACCATCGCCGCGTTGAACGGCTACGCGATGGGCGGCGGGCTCGAATGCGCGCTGGCGTGTGACCTGCGTGTCGCCGAGGAGCACGCCATCCTCGCGCTGCCCGAGGCCAGCGTGGGGCTGCTGCCCTGCGCGGGAGGAACGCAGTGGCTGCCCTGGCTCGTGGGCGAAGGCTGGGCCAAGCGGATGATCCTGTGTGGCGAGCGCGTGGATGCCGCCACGGCGCTGCGCATCGGCCTGGTGGAGGAACTCGTCCCCCGGGGCCAGGGCCCCCGCCGAGCGCTGGAGCTGGCGGCGCTCGTGGAGAAGCAGAGTCCCACGAGCGTGGCCGCATGCAAGCGCCTCATCCAGGCAGCTCGCGCCCACCCTCCGCGCGGAGTGCTGCCCTCGGAACGCGAGGCGTTCGTGGACCTGTTCGACAGCCAGGACCAACGCGAGGGCGTCGCGGCCTTCCTCGCCAAGCGCGCCCCCCAGTGGCGCAACGCCTGAGGACTCCGCCATGGGTGACGTCGTCCGCTTCGAAGAGCTGTCCACGTCCGACGGTCGCCGCTTCGGCCTCGCGACCCTCGACACGCCGGAGTCCCTCAACGCCCTGTCGCTCGAGATGGTCCGCGCCCTGACACCCAGGTTGCGACAGTGGGAGCAGGACTCCGCCATCGTCGGGGTGTTGCTGCGCGGCGCGGGCGACAAGGCCTTCTGCGCCGGAGGCGATCTGCGGGCGCTGTACCAGTCACTCCGGGAAAGCGCCGGGGTCAGCGACTACGCCCGGGGCTTCTTCGCGGAGGAGTACGAGCTGGACCACCTCATCCACACCTACGCCAAGCCCTTCATCTGCTGGGGCCACGGCATCGTCATGGGCGGCGGGATGGGCCTCATGGCGGGCGCGTCCCACCGCGTGGTGACCGCGCGGAGCCGGCTGGCAATGCCAGAGATCAGCGTGGGACTCTATCCCGACGTTGGCGGGAGCTGGGTGCTCGGACGGATCCCCGGGCACCTCGGGCTCTTCCTCGCCCTCACCGGGGCCCCCCTCAATGCCGCCGATGCCCTCTTCTGCGGGCTCGCCGACCACTACGTCGGGGCCCAGGACGACACCGCGCTGTTGGCGGCCCTGCGCGCGGCTTCCTGGAGCGGAGCGCCCGAGGACCACCGGCACACGCTTTCCCGGCTGTTGAGCGCTCTGTCCTCGCGCGAGCTGCCCGAGTCCAACGTACGCCGTCACTTCGACCTGCTCCGCGAGCTGATGGCCGGCGGCAGCCTGCTCGAAATCGCCTCCCGACTCCGCGGGCTGCGGACCGAAGACCCCTGGCTGTCCACCGCGGTCGCGACGTTCCAGAGAGGATCGCCCACGTCCGCGGCGCTGTCCTTCGAGCTGGCTCGACGCGCAAGGCACCTGTCCCTCGCGGAGGTCTTCCGCCTCGAATACACGGTCTCCCTGGGCTGCTGCGCGCACCCTGACTTCGTCGAGGGCATCCGCGCGCTTCTCATCAGCAAGGACCGCACGCCCCGCTGGACCCCGGACTCGCTGGAGGCCGTCAGCAAGGACCTGGTCGAAGACCACTTCCAACCCCGCTTCACCGGACGACACCCCCTGGCGTCGCTGGAGAGGAGCACACCATGAAGCTCGCGTTCCTGGGGCTCGGCAACATGGGCCGGCCCATGGCCATCAACCTGCACAAGGCCGGGCACGAGGTCGTGGGGTTCGACCCCGCGCCACGCGCCAGTCAGCGCCTTTCGGACGCGGGCATCCGCACCGCCCCCTCCGCGCGGACCGCCGCGGAGGGCTCCGCGGCGATCATCAGCATGCTGCCCGCGGGCGAGCACGTCGAAGCCCTCTACCTGGGCGACGACGGGCTGCTCGCCCACCTCGCGCCGAGCACGTTGGTCATCGACTGCAGCACCATCTCCGCGGAGAGCGCGCGCAAGGTGGGGGCGGCGGCGGTGGCGCGCGGCATCGGCTGTATCGACGCGCCCGTCTCCGGGGGCACCGCCGGCGCCGAGGCGGGCACGCTGACGTTCATGGTGGGCGGAGCGGCCGAGGTCCTCGAGCGCGCGCGCCCGCTCCTCGAGCAGATGGGCAAGAACGTCTTCCACGCGGGCCCCATCGGCGCCGGCCAGCTCACGAAGATGTGCAACAACCTGATGCTCGCCATCCAGATGGTGGGCGCCGCCGAAGCGCTCTCCCTGGGCGCGGCCAATGGCCTGTCGCCGCAGGTGCTCTCGGACATCATGAAGCGCAGCTCCGGCGGCAACTGGGTGCTGGAGAAGTACAACCCCGTGCCCGGCGTGATGGACGGGACTCCCGCCACCCGAGGGTACAGCGGCGGCTTCGGCACCCACCTCATGCTCAAGGACCTGGGACTGGCGCAGGAGAACGCCGTGGCCGTGCGCGCGGCGACTCCGCTGGGAAGCCTCGCCCGGAGCCTCTACGCCGCCCACTGCCTCGCGGGCCATGGCGACCTCGATTTCTCCAGCATCATCCGCATGTTCCTGAAGTCCTGAGCATCAACCGGTGACGCACGTTCGCCGCCGTGAAGGAAACCGCACATGACGACGCCAGCAACATCCCTCGGCCATCCGCGCTTCGGAGGCCACCGTGAGCTCAAGAAGGCCCTGGAGTCCTATTGGGGCGGGAAGAGTGCCGCCGGCGACCTGCTGACCACCGCGGCTGACCTGCGCCGTCGACACTGGACGACGATGAAGGCCAAGGGCCTCACGCACGTGCCCTGCAACGACTTCTCGCTCTATGACCACGTGCTCGACATGGCGGTGTGCCTGGGCGTGGTTCCGGAGCGCTACCAATCCCTGCGAGACCCCCTGGAGCGCTACTTCGCCATGGCGCGCGGGCACCAGGATGGGCAACGCGGGCTCGACCTCGCCGCGCTCGAGATGACGAAGTGGTTCGACACCAACTACCACTACATCGTGCCCGAGCTCGAAGTGGGCCAGCGCTTCGCCCTGGATGCCACCAAGCTGCTCGCGGAGCTCGAGGAGGCGCGCAACCTCCAACTCGAGCCGCGCCCCGTCTTGCTCGGGCCGCTCTCCTTCCTCCTGCTCTCGAAGCACGCGCCCCACGCTCCGAAGGATGCCTCGACCCTGGCGCTGCTCGACGCCGTACTGCCCGTGTACGAACAACTGCTGGCGGTGCTCGCCGCGCGGGACGTGTCCTGGGTCCAGCTCGACGAGCCCTGCCTCGTGCTGGACCTCTCGCCCGGCGCGCGCGCGGCCTACGAGCAGGGGCTGCGGAGGCTGAGCCAGTTGCGCCAGCGGCCCCGGCTGTTGCTCGCCACCTACTTCGGCGAGCTCGGCGCGAACCTGTCGCTGGCGACCGGCTCGGGCTTCGAAGCGCTGCACGTGGACCTGGTGCGCGCGCCCTCCCAACTCGACGCCGTCCTGCGGTCCCTGCCGGCCACCATGGGCCTCTCCGTGGGCGTCGTGGATGGCCGAAATGTCTGGAGGACGGACCTCGACGCCGCACACCAGCTCGTCCGCCGCGCGGTCCGAAAGCTCGGCGCGGACCGCGTCCTCGTCGCCCCATCCTGCTCCCTGCTCCATGTCCCCGAGGACCTCGACAACGAGCGCAAGCTCGATCCAGAGGTCAAGAGCTGGCTGTCCTTCGCGAACCAGAAGCTCGACGAGGTCCGGGCCCTGGCGAACGCTTCCGAGGAGGACGCGCCCACCGCGGAGGACTTCACGAGGGCTCGAGCGGCCATCGCCGTGAGGCGCGCGTCGCCGCGCACCCGGAACGCCACCGTCCGGACGCGGATGCGCACGGTCGATGCGTCCATGTCGCGCCGGGCGGCCCCCTTCCATGAGCGGGCCCGTCGCCATCATGAGCGGCTGCGCCTGCCCGTGCTGCCCACCACCACCATCGGCTCGTTCCCCCAGACAAGCGACGTGAGAGGCGCTCGCGCAGCCTGGCGCGCGGGCCACATGAGCGCGGCGGAGTACGACACCTTCCTGAAGGAGGAGACGCGCCGCTGCATCCAGAAGCAGGAGGCCATCGGCCTGGACGTGCTCGTGCATGGTGAGTTCGAGCGCAACGACATGGTGGAATACTTCGGCGAGCAGCTCGACGGCTTCGTCTTCACCGAGAACGGCTGGGTCCAGAGCTACGGCTCGCGCTGCGTGAAGCCTCCCCTGCTCTACGGCGACGTCGCGCGTCCCCGTTCGATGACCGTCGCCTGGTCCACCTACGCGCAGTCCCTCACGCCCCTCCCCGTCAAGGGGATGCTGACCGGGCCCGTCACCATCCTCCAGTGGTCGTTCGTGCGCGACGACCAGCCTCGGGGCGAGACGTGCCAGCAGATCGCCCTCGCCCTGCGCGACGAGGTCCAGGACCTGGAGGCCGCGGGCATCTCCATCATCCAGGTGGACGAGCCCGCCATCCGCGAGGGGCTCCCCCTGCGGCGTCAGGACTGGAAGGAGTACCTGCGGTGGGCGGTCGACGCCTTCAAGGTCGCCACCAGCGGGGTCCGGGACGAGACGCAGATCCACACCCATATGTGCTACTCGGAGTTCGGCGAAATCCTGGACGACATCGCGCGCATGGACGCGGATGTGCTCTCCATCGAGACCTCGCGCTCCAAGCTGGAGCTGCTGGTCGACTTCGCCCACTTCAAGTACCCCAATGAGATCGGTCCGGGCGTCTACGACATCCATTCCCCCCGCGTGCCGTCGCGGGAGGAGATGGTGGACCTGCTCGAGAAGGCCCGCTCCGTGCTGCCCGCGAGCCAACTCTGGGTGAACCCGGACTGCGGTCTGAAGACCCGCGGCTGGCCGGAGGTGGAGGCCGCGCTCACCCACATGGTGGCGGCCGCGAAGGTGATGCGGGAGCGGCTCGAGGGCGCCTCCCGCCCGCGGAGCGAATGACGACGCGCGAAGACGGCCTCGCGCGGCTCGGCTGGGGGCGGCCCTTCGAGGAGGTGCTCGCCGCGCACCCCTCCAGGGGCACCCACCTGCCCGCGCGGGTGGTCCGGCAGGAGCGCACCTGGTTCGACGTGGACACGGGGCTGCGACAGATACGGGCGAGCATCGCGGGGACGCTGCGGCACCACACGACGAGCCTCGCGCAGTTGCCCGTCATCGGGGATTGGGTGTTGGTCGCGCGGGAAGCGGAGGAGGCGGGCCACGAGCGTCTGCGGATGGAGCACGTGCTCACGCGCAGGAGCGTGCTGCTGCGCCGGAAGGTCGGCGCGGCACCGGAGGCACAGCCGCTCGCCGCGAACGTCGACTTGGCGCTCGTGGTGGTGGGGTTGGACCGGCCGCTGAACCCGGGCCTGCTCGAGCGCGCCACCGTGATGGCTCGCGCGGGAGGTGTCCAGCCCGTCGTGGTGTTGAACAAGTTGGACTTGAGTGAGGAATGGGAGGAACAGGTGGACGAAGCGCGCCAGCTCCTGCCCGCCGTGCAAGTCCTGGCGGTCAGTGCCCAGACGGGAATCGGTACCCAGGCGTTCGCGGCGCTGGTCGGCACCGGCAGGACCGCCGTCCTGGTGGGCGCGTCCGGCGTCGGGAAGTCCACGCTGCTCAACCACTTGATGGGGACAGGCGCGATGCGGACACGCGCCGTCCGCGAAGAGGACCGCAAGGGCATCCACACGACGACCCACCGTCAACTGTTCCAACTGCCCGGCGGGGGGCTGCTCATCGACGGGCCGGGGATCCGAGAGCTCGGGCTGCTGGGCGGTAGCGCGAGCCTGGACGCCACCTTCCCGGAGGTCAGCGCCTCCGCGCGCAGGTGCTTCCACCGGGCCTGCCAGCACCAAGACGAGCCAGGCTGCGCGGTCCGAAAAGACCTTCGCGAAGGCCGCCTGTCGGCGGCGCGCGTGGAGGAGTACCTGAAGCTCCTCGCCGAGTTGAGCGGCAGCGGGCAGCCCAGACGCCGCAGAGGTTCCCCCCGAAGTCGCTCCTGAAAGTCGCTGTCCCACAACGCGAGAGGTCTCCATGAGTCAGTCTCCCCCCTCGACACCAGGCGCGCGGTTCCGCGCCGCCGTCGAACGTGAACGCCCCCTCCAGGTGGTCGGCGCCATCAACGCCAACCACGCTCTGCTCGCGCGCCGGGAGGGTTTCCAAGCCATCTACCTCTCCGGCGGCGGCGTCGCCGCCGGCTCGCTGGGGGTGCCAGACCTGGGCATCTCCACGCTCGACGATGTCCTGACGGACATCCGGCGGGTGACGGACGTCTGTGACCTGCCCCTCCTCGTGGACGTGGACACGGGCTTCGGCCCGAGCGCGTTCAACATCGCCCGGACCACCCGCTCGCTCATCAAGGCCGGCGCGGCGGCGATGCACCTCGAGGACCAGGTGGGCGCCAAGCGCTGTGGCCACCGCCCCAACAAGGAAATCGTCTCGAGCGAGGAGATGGTCGACCGCATCAAGGCGGCCGTCGACGCGCGCACCGACGCGAACTTCGTCATCATGGCCCGCACGGACGCGCTCGCGGTGGAGGGAGAGGCGCGCGCCATCGAGCGCGCCGTGGCCTGCGTCGAGGCGGGCGCCGACATGATCTTCCCCGAGGCGATGACCCGCCTGGACCAGTACCGGCGCTTCGTGGACGCGGTGAAGGTGCCCGTCCTCGCGAACATCACCGAGTTCGGCGCCACGCCGCTGTTCACGACGGCCGAGTTGGCGTCCGCCGGCGTGGCGCTCGTCCTCTATCCGCTGTCCGCGTTCCGGGCCATGAACAAGGCGGCGCAGAACGTCTACCGCGCCATCCGCCGGGACGGCACCCAGCGTGACGTCGTCGAGACGATGCAGACCCGAGCGGAGCTCTACGACGTCATCGACTACCACGCGTTCGAGCAGAAGCTCGACGCCCTCTTCGCGAAAGGCAGGAAGGAATGATGAACGACAAGGTCGAAACGCGCGCCGTCGCAGGAGGCAAGAAGTCCGTGGCGCTCTCCGGCGTCGAGGCGGGGACGACGGCGCTGAGCACCGTCGGGCACCACGGCAATGACCTGCACTACCGGGGTTACGACATCCTGGACATCGCGAAGAGCTGCGAGTTCGAGGAGGTCGCCCACCTTTTGGTTCACGGCCACCTCCCGAACGAGGCCGAGCTGGAGGCCTACAAGACCAGGCTGTGCGCCCTGCGCGGCCTGCCCACCGCGGTCCGGACGGCGCTCGAGCAGTTGCCGCCGTCCACCCACCCCATGGACGTGCTGCGCACGGGCGTATCGGTGATGGGCTGCAGCGAGCCGGAGAAGGACGACCACAACGCGCCCGGAGCCCGCGACATCGCGGACCGCCTGCTCGCCTCGCTCGGCTCCATGTTGCTGTACTGGCACCACTACGCCCACAACGGCCGGCGCATCGAGGTCGCCACGGACGACGCCTCCATCGGCGAGCACTTCCTGCACCTGCTGCATGGCCGCAAGCCGTCCGCCGAGTGGGCGAGGGCCATGCACACCAGCCTCATCCTCTACGCGGAGCACGAGTTCAACGCGTCCACCTTCGCGTGCCGCGTGGTCGCGGGGACGGGCTCGGACATCTACTCCGCCATCGGCGGCGGCATCGGCGCCCTGCGCGGCCCCAAGCACGGCGGCGCCAACGAGGTCGCGCTGGAGATCCAGAAGCGCTACGCGTCCGCGGACGAGGCGGAGGCGGACATCCGCCGGCGCATCGCGAACAAGGAGGTCATCATCGGCTTCGGCCACCCGGTCTACACGGTGGCCGACCCTCGGAACCAGGTCATCAAGGAGGTGGCCCGCTCCCTGTCGCAGTCGGCGCGCTCGATGCGACTGTTCGACATCGCCGAGCGGCTCGAGACGGTGATGTGGGACGTGAAGAAGATGTTCCCCAACCTCGATTGGTTCAGCGCGGTCAGCTACCACCAGATGGGGATTCCCACGGCCATGTTCACGCCGTTGTTCGTGATCGCGCGCACCACCGGCTGGAGCGCGCACGTTCTCGAGCAGCGCGCCGACAACAAGATCATCCGCCCCAGCGCCCGCTATGTCGGCCCGGAAAACCGGCCCTTCGTCTCCCTCTCCAATCGCGCGTAACCCACTCACCCATGAGCAACCACTTCTCGACCCACCGCCCCCCGTTCGACGCGGTCATCCAGGACATCGTCGACTACGTGATGAAGGCGGAGCCCCCCACCCCGCTGGCCCACGAGACGGCGCGGCTCTGCCTTCTGGACACCCTGGGCTGCGGGCTGGAGGCACTCGAGTACCCCGCATGCACGAAGCTGCTCGGCCCCGTCGTCCCGGGCACCGTCGTCCCGCACGGAGCGAAGGTCCCGGGGACGTCCTACCAGTTGGACCCCGTCCAGGCGGCCTTCAACCTGGGGGTCATGATTCGTTGGCTCGACTTCAACGACACCTGGCTCGCCGCGGAGTGGGGACACCCCTCGGACAACCTGGGCGGGATTCTCGCCACCGCGGACTGGCTCTCTCGGACCGCCGTGGCCGCGGGCAAATCCCCGCTCACGATGCGCTCGGTCCTCACGGCCATGGTCCGCGCCCACGAAATCCAGGGGTGCCTCGCGCTGGAGAACTCCTTCAACCGCGTCGGGCTCGACCACGTCATCCTGGTGAAGGTGGCCACCACCGCCGTCGTCGCGCACATGCTGGGGCTCTCCCGGGAGGAGATCATGAACGCGGTGTCCCTGGCCTGGGTGGACGGACAGAGCCTGCGCACCTATCGGCACGCGCCGAACACCGGCTCGCGCAAGTCCTGGGCCGCGGGGGACGCGACCGCGCGCGGCGTCCGGCTCGCGCTCATCGCCCGCACCGGCGAGATGGGCTACCCCTCCGCGCTGACAGCCAAGACGTGGGGCTTCTACGACGTCTCGTTCAAGGGAAAGCCGTTCCAGTTCCAGCGCCCCTACGGCTCGTATGTGATGGAGAACGTGCTGTTCAAGATCTCCTTCCCGGCGGAGTTCCACTCACAGACTGCCGTGGAGGCGGCCATGAGCCTTCATGGCGAGCTCGCCCGGCGCGGGAAGAGCACGGCGGACATCGCGCGCATCTCCATCCGGACGCACGAGGCGTGCATCCGCATCATCGACAAGAAGGGGCCGCTCGCGAACCCCGCGGACCGGGACCACTGCATCCAGTACATGGTCGCGGTACCGCTACTCTTCGGGCGCCTCACCGCCGCCGACTACGAGGACCGCGTCGCGTCCGACCCGCGCATCGACGAACTCCGGGAGAAGACGGTGTGCGTCGAGGACCCCGCCTTCACGCGGGACTACCACGACCCGGAGAAGCGCTCGATCGCCAACGGCCTCACCGTCACGCTGAAGGACGGCACCACCCTGCCTGAGGTGGTCGTCGAGTATCCGGTCGGTCACAAGCGGCGTAGGACCGAGGGCATTCCCCTGTTGGAGGCGAAGTTCCGGCGGAACCTGGAGCGGCGCTTCGCAGAGAAGCAGCGCGACAGGATTCTCGCGCTGTCCCTCGATGCACACCGCCTCGACGAGACGCCCGTCCACGAGTACGTGGACGCCTTCGTCGCGTAGCGCTCCGGCGGCTCCCCATCCGGCCGACGGGGGCTCTCCCCAACTGGGTGGGGAGCCCCTCGGAGGAGAGGAAGAGGGACGCGGTGTCCTGCCATCCGCCTCCTTCCTCGCGGCTCGGGCGTGGGCTCGGCCTCCTCCTTGTGACGCTCTCCGCACGATATGCGGGAGAGTCGCGAGGCCGGTGTGACGCCAACGCCACTCGCCCGACCTCCCGCGAGCCGGGTGTTCGATGGAGCGCGCACACATCCCGGGCAAGCGACCCTCTGGCTTGCGAACCCCCTCCAGACCGACTACGAAGACCTCGTGCTGCGCGTGCTGCTGATCCTCTTGCTGGTGCACGGCCTCGTGCCTTCCTTCGGGGAAGCCATCGAGCTGGTCGTTCACTACGCCAGCACCGGTCACGTCGCGCATGAGCAGGTCGATGAGTCGGACCTCGGCGACCTCGGTCGAGAGCATGGTTGCGGCCCGACCCAGCACCACTGCGGGTGCTGCGTGAGTCAGTTCGTCGCACCCGCGGCGCCCCCCATCGAACTCGCCGTCACGCGAAGCGCCTCCCAGAAGGTCATCGGGAAGGCGCTGCGTGAAACCGGCGCGTTCGCTTCTAGGCTGCTGCGTCCGCCCATAGGGGCGTAGGCCGACCTGGTCGCTGCTCGTCTTCCTCGAGCGAGTCTTCTCGCCGGACGCCGTCGCGTGCCCGACGGGAGGTTTCCAGGTCGCGCTGACGGCGCTCGCCCTCCCCTCTCTCATTCGACACGTGTCGTCCGCGCATCGTCACGCGTGGGCGCGTCCCAGCACGGGCCGCGTCCGCGCGGACGGACGTGAGAGTCGGGCCACCGCCCTCCCAACCTAGCGCTGCGTCATGGCTCGCGCGCCGTCCCGCAAGGGAACGGCAAGGGAGTCGTCCATCCACCCCTCGGCGGCCCTCCGCTCCGAGCGGCGTGCGCGTCCTCGCGGCCGTATTCCGCCGGGCGCCGCACCCGCGCGTCGCGCGTCCGCTGACCTCCACCTTCCTGGTACGCGCCACGTGTTCCCTCGACCTCTCCGTCTCGCAGCGCTGCTCCTCGTCGCCTCGGCGCCGGCCCTCGCGGCCCGCCCCCTGACGATGGAGCAATCCGTCGCACTCGCCCTGGAGCGCAGCCCCCGGCTCATCGAAGAGAGGGCCGAGGCCGCGTCGGCCCAGGCCCTGCTCGAAGGGGCTTCCCGCCTCGTCCAGGACAATCCCCAGCTCCAGGCCGCCGTCGGCCCACGCATCCGCGACGTGGGCAACACCGTCGAAATCAACGTGGGCCTCAGCCAGCCCCTCGAGCTCTTCGGACAGCGGGGCGCCCGGAAGGAGGCGGCGAGAGCCACCGTCGCCGCGCGTCAGTCCCGGCTGGAGTCCTCGAAGGTGGAGCTCGCCGCGGAGGTGCGACAGGCCTTCGGCGCGGTGCTGGCGTCCGAACAAGCGCTGGCCTTGGCCCAGGACGCGCTGTCCCTCGCGGAGGAAGGTCGCAAGGCCGCGGAGGAGCGGCTCAAGGCTGGCGCGGCCTCCCACATCGAGGTGAACACGGCGCGGGTCGATCTGGGACGCGCCCAGAGCGAGCGGGTCCGGGCCGAGCGGCGGCGGACCCGGGCCCACACCGAGCTGAAGCTCCTGCTCGGCCTCGACCCGAGCGAACCCATCACCCCGGACGGCGAGCTTCGTGCCGACGTGGAGCCTGCCCCCAGCCTCGCCTCGCTGGTCGAGAAGGCGGTGAGCCAGCGCCAGGACGTGGAGGCCGCCCGGTTCGAACACGAGGCGGCCCAGGCGGAGTCGCGACTCGCCCGTCGCCAGGCCCTGCCCACGCCCAGCCTCGGCGTGAGCTACGGCCGCGAGGAGGACAGCAACATCCTCCAGGGGACGATTGGCATCGACCTCCCCTTGTTCGACCGCAACCAGGCCGCGCGGGGCGTGAGCTCCGCGCGTGAGCGACAGGCCCGGGAGAACCTCGCCGCGCTCGAGCGATTCGCGCGCACCGAGGTGGAGCTCGCGTTCAACCGGTACCTCACGGCCCAGGCCGCCGCCGAGGTGTTCGGCGGAGACGTCCTCTCCGCCCTCCAGGAGAACCTGAGCCTCGTCACCGAAGCGTACCGGGCGGGCAAGGTGGACTTCCTGCAACTGCTCATCATCCGCCGCGACGCCCTCGACGCGCGCCGCGGCTACATCGAGGCGCTCGAGGAGCTCAACAGCGCCAAGGCTCAACTCCTGAAGGCCGTGGGGAACATCCAATGAACACCTCTGTCTATCGCTCCGTCCTGGTGGCGCTGGCCGTCCTCTTCAGCGGCTGCACCGGCAAGCAGTCCACCCCTCCTCCGGAGACGGCCACGAAGGCCCCCGCCACGGACGAACCGCACGGCGAAGGCGCCGGGGCGCATGGCGGCGCGGACGACCAGGACCACGAGGAGCTCATCACCCTCACGCCCGAAGCCGCTCGCGCGGCGCGCCTGGAGCTCGGACAGGCCCAGCTCAAGCCGCTCGCGTCCGGCCTCTCCGTCCCGGCCCGCCTCACGTTCACCCAAGACGGCGTGTCCAAGGTCGCCTCACGTGTTCCTGGGAGACTCGACTCCATCGCCGTCGTCCTGGGCCAGAAGGTGAAGAAGGGTCAGGTGCTCGGCCACCTGGACAGCCCGGAGCTGGGACAGGCGCGAGCGGACTACCTCTCCGCGGCCACCAAGGCGCGCGTGGCCGAGGCCAACTACCGCCGTGAGCAGGAACTGCTCGCCAAGGGCATCACCAGCGAACGGGAGATGCGCGAAGCGGAGAGCGCCTTCGTCACCGCCCAGGCCGAGCGCAACGCGGCGGATGGGAGGCTCCACGCGCTGGGGCTGTCCGACGGGGAGATCGCCACCCTGCGAGCCAACGAGCACTACAGCTCGCGCTTCCCCGCCGTCAGCCCGATGAACGGCACCGTGGTGGAGAGCCAGGGCACCGTGGGACAGGCCGTCGAGGCCACCACCTCGCTCTTCACCGTCGCCGACCTCTCACGGCTCTGGGCGCTGCTGGACCTCCCGGAGTCCCAGCTCGCGCGGATCCGCGCGGGTCAGGACGTCGTGCTCACCGTCCAGGCGCTCCCCGGGAAGCGCTTCGGCGGGGAGGTCGGCTACATCGGCGACATCGTCGACGAGAAGACCCGCACCATCCCCGTGCGGGTCGTGGTGGCCAATGACGACGGGGCGCTCAAGCCCGGGATGTTCGCGCAGGCGGAGATCGCCACCACGGCCGCGACGACGGACGCGGGCTCCAGCGGGCGCGTGGTCGTCCCCCGAGAAGCCGTCCAGCAAGTGGGAGAGGAGCAGGTCGTCTTCGTTCCCGTCGCCGCGTATCAGTTCCGCCCCGTCGAGGTCCGGACGGGCGCCAGCTCCGCCACCGAGGTGGAGCTCCTCTCCGGTCTCGAACCCGGCGCGCACTTCGTCACCCAGGGCGCCTTCATCCTCAAGTCCGAGCTCTCCAAGGAGAGCATGGGCGAGGGCCACTCCCACTAGGGGGCCACCATGTTCGACAGGCTCATCCATTTCTCCATCAAGAACCGCTTCCTCGTCTTCCTCCTCACCCTGGTCCTCGTCGGGTTCGGGCTGAATGCCCTGCGCACGTTGCCCATCGACGCGGTGCCGGACGTCACCAACGTGCAGGTGCAGATCCTCACCTCCTCGCCCGGACTCGGCCCCGTGGAGGTCGAGCGGTTCATCACCGTGCCCGTCGAGACGGCGATGAGCGGACTGCCGGACACCGAGGAGGTCCGCTCGGTCTCCAAGTTCGGCCTCTCCGTCGTCACCGTCGTCTTCCAGGACGACGTGGACATCTACTTCGCGCGCCAGCTCATCCAGGAACGCCTGGTGGCCGCGAGGGAGGGCATCCCGGAAGGTTATGGCTCCCCGGAGATGGGCCCCATCTCCACGGGCCTGGGTGAAATCTACCAGTTCGAGGTGAAGGGCGAGGGCAAGAGCCCCATGGAGCTGCGCAGCATCCTCGAGTGGCAGATCTCTCCGCGGCTGCGCGCCGTGCCGGGCGTCGTCGAGGTCAATGCCTTCGGCGGCGAGCTGAAGACCTATGAAGTGCAGGTGGACCCCGCCCGGCTCGCCTCCTACGGCCTGTCGCTGGAGCAGGTCTTCGCGGCCCTGGAGCAGAACAACGCCAACGCCGGCGGCGCCTACATCGCCCGGGGACCTGAGCAGGTGCTCATCCGGGGTGAAGGCCTCGTGGAGGGCCTGGAGGACCTCCGCGACGTCGTCCTCACCACCTCGGCGCAAGGCGTCCCCGTCTACGTCCGGGACGTCGCGGAGGTCGCCTTCGCGCCCCAGGTCCGGCAGGGCGCCGTCACGCGGGACGGCCGGGGCGAGGCCGTGACGGGCATCGTCATGATGCTCATCGGCCAGAACTCGCGCGAGGTGGTCAACAACGTCAAGGCGGAGGTGGAGCGGATTCGCCCCTCGCTGCCTCCGGGCGTCACCCTCGACACGTTCTACGACCGGACGGACCTGGTCCGTAAAACCGTTCAGACGGTGGCGACGAACCTCGTCGAGGGTGGCCTGCTCGTCGTCGTGGTGCTCTTCCTCATGCTCCGGAACCTGCGCGCGGGCCTGCTCGCCGCGACGGCCATCCCCCTGGCCATGCTCAGCGCCTTCATCGGCATGCGGGCCCTGGGCATCTCCGGGAACCTCATGTCCCTGGGGGCCATCGACTTCGGGCTCATCGTCGACGGCGCGCTCATCATCGTGGAGAACGCCGTACGCCACATCGCGGAGCGCAGCCACGAGCTCGGCCGGGCGCTGACCCGCGACGAGCGCGACGAGGTCGTCTACCGCAGCGCGGTGGAGGTGCGGCAGGCCGCCGCCTTCGGCGAAGTCATCATCGGCGTGGTGTACCTGCCCATCCTGGCCCTGAGCGGAATCGAGGGGAAGATGTTCAAGCCGATGGCCATCACCGTCATCTGCGCGCTGGCCGGGGCGTTCGTGCTGTCGCTCACCTTCGTCCCCGCGCTCGCGTCCGTCATGCTGCCCCGGAAGACGACGGAGACGGAGAGCTTCATCGTCCGAGCCGCGCGCCGCCTGTACGAGCCCGCGCTCTCGTGGTGCCTCCGGAAGCGAGGCGTCGTCGTGGGAGTCGCCGCCGCGCTGCTCCTGGCCAGCCTGGCCACCGCGCCCTTCCTGGGGGCCGAGTTCATCCCCCGGCTGGACGAGGGCGCCATCGCCATCCAGGCCTGGCGGGTCCCCTCGGTCTCCCTGGAGGAGTCCACGCGCCAGACGGGGCTCATCGAGAAGGCGCTCCAGCGCTTCCCGGAGGTCACCACCGTCGTCTCCCGCACGGGCCGCGCGGAGATCGCCACCGACCCCATGGGCGTCGAGATCAGCGACATCTTCGTCATGCTCAAGCCCCACGACGAATGGACGACGGCGAAGGACCGCGAGGGCCTCATCGCGCGCTTCGACGAGGTCCTGTCGAGGGAGGTCCCCGGCAGCCTCTTCAGCTACTCACAGCCCATCGAGCTGCGCGTCAGCGAGCTCATCGCCGGCGTGCGCTCGGACGTCGCCGTCAAGCTCTACGGCGACGACCTGGACGTGCTGAAGCGGACCGGTGACAAGCTGGTGGCGGCCCTGGCCCGGGTGCCGGGCGCCGCGGACGTCAAGGCCGAGCAGGTCGCGGGACTTCCCGTCGCGCGCATCCAGGTCGACCGGAAGGCCATCGCCCGCTACGGCATCAACGTCCGGCAGGTGCTGGACACCATCGAGACCCTCGGCGGAAAGGAGGTGGGGACGGTGGTCGAGGGCCAACGGCGGTTCGCGCTCCAGGTGCGCTTCGCGCCCGGCTCACGGACCAGCGTGGAGCAGCTCGAGGGCATCCGCGTGGCCAGCCCCACGGGGCAGCTCATCCCCCTCTCCCAGTTGGCCCGGATCGTCGTCGAGGAGGGCCCGGCGCAGGTGAGCCGGGAGAACATCCAGCGGCGGCTCACCCTCGAGGCCAACGTGCGCGGCAGGGACCTCCAGGGCTTCGTCACGGAGGCCCAACGGACGCTCGCGCGGGAGGTGGAGCTGCCCGCGGGATACTGGATCGACTGGGGAGGCCAGTTCGAGAACCTCCAGTCCGCCTCGCGCCGGCTCGCCTTCGTGGTGCCGCTCACCCTGGCGCTCATCTTCGTCCTGCTCTACACGACGTTCGACGCGGTGCGCCCCGCCCTGCTCATCTACCTCAACATCCCCTTCGCGATCACAGGCGGTCTGCTGGCGCTGCTGGCGCGCGGGATGCCCCTCTCCATCTCCGCGGCGGTGGGGTTCATCGCGCTCTTCGGCGTGGCGGTCCTCAACGGCCTGGTGCTCGTCGCCGCCATCCGCAAGCTGAGGCAGGAGGGCCGCTCGCCAGAACGAGCGGCCCATGACGCGGCCCATCAGCGCCTGAGGCCCGTGCTCACCACCGCCCTGGTGGCATCCCTGGGCTTCCTGCCCATGGCCTTCTCCACCGGCGCGGGCGCGGAAGTGCAGAAGCCGCTGGCCACCGTCGTCATCGGCGGCCTCTTCAGCTCCACGCTGCTCACGCTGCTGGTGCTCCCCACCGTCTACGCCTGGTTCGACCGGGGCACCCGGGAGCTCGCCCCGGCGCCTCCCGTGGAGCCCCCGGCGCCCGAGCGACACGCCCCGGTCGCCCAGGGCGGCGGCATGTAGACGGGCCTAGGCGCCGCGCTTCAAGCGCTCCACGTAGGCGGCCGGGAGCCCGGCCGCCTGAGCGCCGCGCACCAGCGCCTCCACGAAGCGCGGGCTCACCGGACCGTCGCCGGAGGCACGCCGCGGGTTCGTGACGAACGCGGTGGCCTCCACCTGCTCGCCGTTCACGAGGACCTTCACGGGGCGCTCCACGCACATCCCCGTCACGAAGCCTTCCTTGTGCTGGACGATGGGCCAGTCCTGCCCGCGAATCTCGAAGAGCCGGCCGAACACCCGGGCCCCCGGCGAGTCCTCCAGACCCGCCACGCGTCCACCCCACCAGCGCGAGGGGAAGTCGTAGACCAGGTCCACGTCCACCGCCTCGGCCAGCTTCCCCTCCGGCAGCTCGAAGAAGGCGTACGAGTGCTGCTGCTTCCACTCGTCGAACGCCGCCCGGTCCAGGATGGTGGAGTACGCGAAGTACAGCCGCGTCGCGTTCGGGTCCGCGCCCTCACGGGCCTTCATGACCTGATCATAGTGCGAGTCCATGTCCGCTCCCTTGCGCTACTTCTCGCCCCGCCGCCCGGCACCGTCGCGGAACACCGCCAGCACTCCGGAGACGTCCAGGCGCGAGGTCTTGATGAACAGCCGCAGCGCGCGCTCCACGTGCTCGGCCAGCGTGGCCATCTTCTCCAACCGCTCCAGGCGCTCGGCCGGGACGCTCCCCGCCGTCTCCGCCAGCCGCCGCGCCTCGGCGAGGTCCGCGCGGATGCGGGCCACGAATCCCGCCTCCCGCTCCTCGATGACGTGCCGGACCATCCGCACCAGGTCCGTCTCCGCCCCGTACCGCCACACCGTGTCCTGGGGCAGCCGGACCCGCTGGATGACCCCCCAGCGCTCCAGGTCCCTCAGCAGCATGGAGACGCCGCCCTTGGAGAGGTCCAGCTCGCGCTCGATCTCCCCCGCGGTCAGCGGCTCGCCCCGCAGGTACAGCAGCGCCCAGACCCGGCCCTGGTTGCGCTTGAAGCCCCAGAACTCGATGACGTTGCCCACCGCGTCCACCGCGATGGCTTCCCAGGGGGCCAGACGCCCCTCGCTCGGAGCGGCCTCCGTGCTCGTGCTCCCGTGTCCCCCCGTCCACAGGTAGCCCTTCATGCAGCGCGCCCTTGCACCTGCGCGGCGATGCCGGCGGACAGCTTGTGCGCCCAGTCCACCAGCTCCGCGCCGGCGGGCTCCTGGGCGAAGGAGCCCAGCTTGTCCAGGGCCGCCTCGATCTCCACGTTCATCCGCGCCATGGACGACTCCACCGCGCCGGTGGCCTCGATGGCCGCGCCAATCTCCTTCGTGCGCTCCGGGGTGATCACGCTGAAGGCCCACGCGTCCTTCAGCTTACGGCGCAGCGACTCGTCCTTCACCACCGCCAGCAGGATGGGCATCGACGGCGTGCGGGAGTGGACATCCGCGTAGCGCGGCTTGCCCGGGTCCGTGCCCAGGATGTCCCGGATGTCGTCGGCGATCTGGAACGCCACGCCCAGGTGACGGCCGAACCCGTCGAAGCGCGCCACCGCCTCCGGCTGGTCCGACAGCGTCGCCGCCGCGTGCCCGCACCAGCCGAACAGCGAGCCCGTCTTGCCCTCGGCGATGAAGCGCAGCCGGTTGAGCGGCAGGTCCAGGTCGCCGCGCGCCTCCACCTCCGCGATGGCCGCGCGGGTCATCTCCGCCACGACCGCCAGCGCCGACAGCGTCAGCCGCGAATCCAGCCGCGCCAGTTGGTGCAGCCCCGTCGACAGGATGAGGTCGCCGCTCATCACCGCCACGATGTTGCCCCAGCGCGCGTTCACCGTCGGACGGCCCCGGCGGAACATGCCCGCGTCCACCACGTCGTCGTGCAGGAGGCTCGCCGAGTGGATCAGCTCCGCCGCCACCGCCACGTCCACCAGCGGCTCCGCCGGCACCCCCACCGCGCCCCCGAACAGCCGCGCCAGCATGGGCCGCGCGCGCTTGCCACCACTGCCCAGGCACAGGTGACGGGCCGCCTCCATCAGCGTGTCACCCTTCACGTCCGGACCGGCGTCGCCATCCACCAGCGTGGTGCTCAACCGCTGCTCCACCGCCCCCAGAAAGTCCGTCAGCTCCCGAGCCAGATCCATGTGCGCCGTTCTCCTCACACGTTCATATAGTTCAAGACCGCTTGAACTGCACCTGATTCCAGCGCCCCCCTCCAGGCGGCCGGCCGGGCCGGGTCCGGCAGGGGGGCGGCCGGGCGGGCGTGGGGGGTTGTAGGTCGGATTGAGACCCCCGTGGGCGGCATGCGACAGACGGGAGCGTCCGTTCCTTTCGCAGCAAGGATTGCGTTGAGCCCCGCAGCCTTCCGTCGCTACGTCCTGAGCAGCTTCGCGTCGCTCGCCACGGCCGTGCCCCTGTTCCGCCCTGGCTCGTCGCTGCCGGGGGCCGCCGCGCCCCTGCTGGGAGCCCCCGCCGCGGATGCCCCGGCGGGGCCGGTCGTGGCGTCGCCCCGGCGGCTGCGGGGCTCGCTCGGCGCGTCGGTGGTGGAGGGCATGTTCGCGGAGATCTTCACCGCGTGCGCCGGGGCCACGGTCCTCACCGCGTGGGCCATCGCCCTGGGGTTGGGGCCCCTCCTCGTCGGGGTGATGACGGCGCTGCCCTTCTGCGCCCAGTTCGTGCAGTTCCCCGCGGCGTGGCTGACGTCGACGTTCGGACACCGCCGCGTGGCGCTCACCGCCGTGTGCCTGTCGCGCCTGGTGATGTTCCCGCTGGTGGTGGTGCCGTGGCTCGGGCTCTCCCTGACCGGACAGCAGCACCTGCTGCTGGGCGTGGCGGGCGCGTCCGCGGTGCTCGGGGTGGTGGGCAACAACGCCTGGGTGGCGTGGATGGGGGAGCTGGTGCCGCGTCCCATCCGGGGCCGCTTCTTCGGCCGCAGGACGGCGCTCACCACGCTCGCGGGGACGATCGCCTCGCTCGGCGCGGGCCTGCTGATGGACCGGCTGCGCCCGCCCACCGGCCCCGGGCTGGCGCTGCCGCTGCTCGCGCTCGTCGCCTGCGTCATGGGCGTGGTGACGACGCTGCTCATGGCCACGCAGCATGACCCGGCGCCGCCGGGCACCGCGCCCCGGCTGGAGCTGCGCGGCGCGCTGGTGCCACTGAAGGATCCCCAGTCCCGGCGGCTGCTGACGTACCAGGTGGCCTGGAACGCGGCGGTGGGCGTGTCCGCGCCGTTCTTCGCGCTGCACAGCCTCCAGAACCTCAAGATGACCTTCGTCATCATGGCCCTGCACGCCGCGGGCGTGGCCACCGTGCGCATCCTCACCGCGCCCTTGTGGGGCCGGATGATCGACCGGGTCGGCGCGCAGCCGGTGTTGATGGCGTGCTCGCTGGGCATCGGCGTCATCCCCGCGCTGTGGCTGCTGCCCTCGGCCGGGACGCTGTGGCCCCTGCTGTTCGACGTGCTGCTGGCGGGCGCGCTGTGGAGCGGCCATGGCCTGGCCATCTTCGCGCTGCCGCTCACCGTGGCGCCGCGCAAGGGCCGCCCCTTCTACCTCGCCGCGTTCGCCACCGCGGGCGGACTGGCCTACTCCGCCGCCGCCGCGCTGGGCGGCGCCATCGCCTCCGCGCTCCCCGAACAGTTCCTGCTCGGCGGCCTCCCGTGGGTGAACCTGCACGTGCTGTTCGTGCTGTCCTCCGTCGCCCGGCTGGCGGCGGGCATGCTCGCCACGCGCCTGCCGGAGCCCGGCGCGCGCCCCGTCACGTCCCTGGGCGCGCTCGTCGCGTGCCTGACGCCCCGGCCCACCGCGCCCGCGCTGGCCTCCACCTCACGCACCCAACCCCGGACTCAGACGCGGTAGCCGCGCACCACCTCCGCCACCCGTTCGGACAGCATGCGCAGGGACGCGGCCGAGTCCCCCGTCGTCGAGATGCGCTGCACCGTGTCCCCCATCAGCGAGTTCAGCTCATTGACCGCGGTGAAGATCTGCTCGATGCCCGTGGCCTGCTGGTTGACGGTGACGGCGATCTGCCGCGCGGCCGCGGTGCTGTCCTGGACGATGGTGGTGAGCTGCCGGAGCGTGTCGCCGGAGGCCCGCGCCTGGGCCAGCCCCGCGTCCATCCGCTGCGCGCCCGCGGTGGTGATCTCCATCGTCCCGGAGATGGCCTCGCCGATGTCCGCGAGGATCTTCCGCACCTGATGCGTGGCCCGGATGGACTGGTCCGCCAGGGCGCGGATCTCCCGCGCCACCACCGCGAAGCCCTTGCCATGCTCCCCCGAGCGCGCCGCCTCGATGGCCGCGTTCACCGCCAGCAGGTGGGACTGGTCCGCCAGGTCCTTCACCGTCTCCGTGATGCCGCCAATCTGCTGCGCCCGCTCCCCCAGCGCCATGATGCGCTCGGTGATCTGCTCCACCTGCGTGCGCAGGTCCACCAGGCCGTCGATGCTCGCCTGGACCGCCTCCTCGCCGGTGCGGCCCAGCGACTCGGCGCGCTCGGCCACCTGGATGACGGACTCCGCGGAGTTCGACGCGAGCAGCGCCGTCTGGCGGATCTCCTGCGCCGTCACCTGGGTCTCCTGGAGGGCGGCCGCCTGCCGCGACACCATCTGGTTCTGCTCGGCCGCCGAATCGTTCAGCCCCGCCACGGAGTCGCTGAGCAGCTCCGTCGAGGACTGGAGCTGGTGCAGCAGCGCCTTGAGCTTCGCCACCAGCAGGCCCACCGCGCGCGCCAGCTCGCCCACCTCGTCCTTCGAGTCCACGTGCACCGGCTCGCGCAGGTCGCCGTTCTCCGCGATGTATTGGACCGCGTTCTTGAGGTTGGTCAGGGGCGCCACCACGCGACGGCTCAACTGCCACGCGCCCCCCGTGAGCACCACCAGCGCCACCAGCGTCACCCACCGCAGGTTGGCGATGACCCCGACGATGCGCCCGCGCGCCTCCGTCCGGTTGAAGCCCACGTGGACGTAACCCAGTCCACCGGGGACCGCCGCCGCCATGTCGAGCAGCTCCACGTCGTCCGCTTGCAGCGGCGTGCCCTCCCTCACCGGCTTCAGCTCGAGGTGATGCTCTCGCAGCACGGCCGCGTGGGGGCCGGCCACCGCCTCCAGCGCGCCCTTCGGGTCCAACACCGCGACGTACGCCAGCGTCCCCTCCTGGGCCACCGCGTCGAGCGCCGCCTGGATGTCCGTCAGCTCGCCGTTGCGCAGCATCTCCGCCATGGAGGACGCGAGCGCCGTCGGCACCGCCTGGCTCATCTCGTGGCCCTGCTGCTCGAAGGCCTCGCGGATGCGCGGGATGGTGTACCCCAGGGACATCAGGGTGAAGCAGAGCGCCACCAGGACGGGCGCGAGGGTGATCTTCTGGGACAGTGAGATTCGCATCCGGGCACGCGGGAATGCAGGGCGCAGCCGCTCACGAGACAGCCGCGGCGCGCTCCATTCCGGGGACGAAGTCTGTATTGGAAAACCCGTGGACCATTCCAGCGAGTCACTCATTCTGGACGCGCATCTCTCGCGTGCGCAACTCCAGCGGGCCCGCGCGAAATGTACCGCAACACCACCTTCGTTTCAGGATGTGAACGGGTGCGTCGCGCGCGTCACCGACGACCCGGGTGCACGCGGCACGATGCGCACGAGCGTCACCAGGCGGCGGCGTGGATCCACCACGTGGTGCACGGTCAACTCATCCACGTCGAAGCTCGAGGGAGCGTCGGCGGGATGGGCCTGCGCGGCGATTCCCTCCAGGCACGCCTGGATGGCCCGGTAGCGCTCGCGTGTGAGGCGAGCGACCTGGCTCCAGGCCTCCGCGGAGATCTCCAGTGTGTATGGACGGTGGACGTTCCTCGGGGACTTCATCTCGACGCCCGCACGGAGCAGACCGCGTGCCAGCCGACCATTGAAGAAAATCGGACGGTTGGCTCCGCGCGAGCTTGCGAACCGGTAGGAACTCCCCGGCAACGACTGCCTTTTCTTCAGTGTCGCGTGTGCGAGCGCGCCTGGGTCGCGGGCTCTTCGCCCAGACACGCCAACGCCGCGAGCAACAGCGACTCGCACCCGAAGCGCAGGCAGTCGAGCGACGGGTCGAACTGGGGTGAGTGGTTCGACGGCAGGTGCTGGAGCTTCTCGGCCACGCTGCGCCCGGGCGCTCGCTTCCACGCCTCGTGGGACGTGCCGCCGAAGTACCAGTAGACGATGGGCACCTCCCCCCGGTCACCATGACGGACCTCGCCACCGAAGTACGGGAAGTCCTCGCTGCCGGCGAGCATCCCGGGGTCGAAGATGCGCTCCTCGCCGAACCAGGCGGCGTGCGCCGAACGGACGCGGGCGAAGTACGAGTCGTCGTTCACCATCACCCGCGTGCGGCTCATCACCTCGATGTCCGGAGGCCGCGGCGAGCGCCCCGCCTCGCACTCCGCCCGCGCCATGCGGGTGATGGCCTCGATGACCTTGTGCTGGAGGTCGTTGGTCGGCGTGCGCACGGTCAACTCGAGCACCGCCTCGTCCGGGATGACGTTGGATTGGCTGCCGGCGTGGATGTGGCCCACCGTGACGACGGCGCCGCCCTGCAGGACGTCCACCTCGCGCGAGACGATGGTCTGCAGCCGCGTCACCAGGTACGCGGCGATGACCACCGGGTCCACGGCGTTCTGGGGCTGCGAGCCGTGCCCGCCCTTGCCGTGGATGCGGATCCGCACGTTGGCGGACGCCATGGTCGCCGCGCCCGCGTGGTGGCCGATCATCCCCACCCCGAGCGGGCCCACGTGCTGCGCCAGGGCCACGTCCGGCCGGCCGAAGCGCTCGTAGAGCCCATCGCTCATCATCGCGCGCGCGCCCTGGAGCGTCTCCTCGCCGGGCTGCGCCACCATCATCAACGTCCCCCGCCAGTGCGGCCGGGAGGACGACAGCAGCTCCGCCACCCCCATCAGGCAGGTGATGTGCACGTCGTGCCCGCACGCGTGCATCACCGGCACCGTGCGCCCGTCCTGCCCCTTCACGCGAATCTGGCTCGCGTCCGAACGCCCCGTCTTCTCCTCCACCGGCAGCGCGTCCATGTCCGCGCGCATCAACACGGTGGGCCCCCGGCCGTTGCGCAGCACCCCCACCACCCCCGTCCGCCCCACCCCCGTCGTCACGTCATAGCCACACCGCTCCAACCACTTCGCCACCTTCGCCGACGTCTCGCGCTCGTGCATGGACAGCTCCGGGTGCGCATGCAGGTCCCGGTAGAACGCCTCCAATCTCGGACCGAGCAGCTCGTGCGCGGGAGTCAGTTGGGGCTTCCAGGCATTCATCCACTGGGCCTGGCGCGAGGTCTCCGTTACGTCCATTCCGCCTCCTCCAAAGTTGGGCGCGCGCAACATGGCCCTTGCCCGGCGAGGGAGTGCGCTGGAGACCCGGGTCGTGCGCGCCAGTGTCCGTGAGGAAACGGCACGTGAGCGCTCGTGCGCCTGCCTGTCGGGGTCGTGACGATGACGGGGGGCGCGAGGGCGATGGTCGCGGGTGGCTCGCTTCCCCACTTTCCCGGAGATGAAGCGTGAACTCCTGTGCCTGGGCCTCCTGCTCCCCCTGGGCGGCGCGCCCGCGGCGGCGCGAGCCTCGCCCTTCGAGCGCCCGCCGTCGCCGGCCCACCTGGACCGCCCGCTTCCCGACCCCCAGCCCCGCACGCTCGACCGCGCCCGCGAGGGCACGGCGCTTCACGACGCGCCCCGGATGTCGCTGCTCGACCTGGGGCACCGGGGCATCCTGTCGGCGGGGTTGCGACAGTTGCTGGACCTGCGCGTGGCGCTCACGGAGTGGCTGGACCTGACGGGCTACGCGCGGGTCCTCCCCGCGCTGGGGGCGCGGGCGGACGCGCTCCTGGTGGACGGCGCCACGCTGGAGCTCATCGGCGGGGCAGGCGGCGTGGTGCGACTCTCTCGCGACGACACGCGAGGCCCCCAGGTGTCCGTCCGCGGCCACTTCGGCTTCGCGAAGGGGCGCGAGGCCACCCTCCTCCCGCTGGTGGAAGCCATCCTCGACTCCCCCGGCGTGACGATGGAGCAGCTCGTCGAGGACGAGTTCGGGGAGTTCAGCTTCGTCCCGGAACAGGAGGCCACCGTGAACGGTGGCGTCTTCGTGGTCCAGGCGCTCAGCCCCATCATCTCCCTGCAGTGCGGCATGTCCGCGGAGTTCGCCTGGCAGAACCGACGCCCCTTCGACTCCATCGTCGGCGCGCGCCGGGGAGAGAGCACCCACGCGGTGCGCGTGTTCATGGCGCTCGCGGTGACGGCGGACCTGTCCCCGGCCACGGGTGTGCCCGTGGCGCTGATGGGGGAATACGTCTTCCGCACCGGCGCCCAGGAACGGGTGGGCGCGGACGACACGCTGCTCGAGGACAACACCGTGGGCCTCGGGGTCTTCTACTCCGGCCGCTCCGACCTCCAGGTGGGGCTCGGCGCCGTGGCGACCCTCGACGCCGAGCCGGAGCTCACCCTGGACGACGCCGGTCACCCCGTCGCCGGCCAGGTCCTGCTGCGCTACAACTGGTGAGGCCCGCGTCGGGGCGCGCGCTCAGTGCCCCGCGCCGCTCGTCGCCTTCAGGCCGACGATGGCGACCAGCAACATCCCCAGGAAGAGGGCGCGTGGCCCCGTGAGGGGTTCCTGGAAGAGGACCACGCCGAGGATGGCGGCGCCCAGCGCGCCGATCCCCACCCACACGGCATAGGCCGTGCCGATGGGCAGCGTCTTCGCCGCGTAGGACAGCAGGCCCATGCTGGCGACGATGGCCGCTCCGGTGAGGACGCTGGGCAGGGGACGGGTGAAGCCCTCGGTGTACTTGAGCCCCACGGCCCAACACACCTCGAGCAGCCCGGCGACGATGAGGAGGATCCACGCCATGACGTACGACTCCTGTGTGAGCGTCGTCTTGTCCTGACCGGGTACGGCGCACCTCGTCCGGGCACGGCGAGCCCACCCCGGGCGCGCCGCACGCGAGGCCTCATAGCGCCTCGACTCCCAGGTATCAACGCCTCCGCGCCCGCCGGATTCCCGGAAGGCCTGCTCCAATCCGGACACGACCCCGTCATCCCGGGGAGAGGCGGCCCTTCGGGCGCCTCGTCCCGTCCCCTCCCCGCGTCCCTAGGTTCCCCGGGACCTGGAGCGGCCCGTCGGTCGGCTCCCCAAGGAGGACCTCATGTCCCGATGGCTCGCCGTGTCCCTGGTGCTCCCCGCGCTGCTGCTCACGCCACCGGCCCGAGGCGAAGAACTCCATCAGGACATGTCTCCCACCGAGGGGTTCGTGCAGGAGGAGCCGTCCCTGGAGGGGCGGTTCGCCATCAACGTGGGCGCAAGCCTCGTCATCCCCATCTCCGACGCGAACAACCGCTTCGACGTCGGCTGGGGCTTCGTCGTCGGTGGCGCCTACAACTTCACGGACATGTTCAGCGTCCAGGCCGAGTACCAGTACAGCGACTTCGACGTGAAGGACAGCGCGCTCGCCCAGGAGGCCATCTCCGGCGACCACGTCCTCCAGTACGGCGACCTGAACGTCATCGTCAACCTGGTGCCCCGCAAGCGCTGGGGCATCTATCTGCTCGGCGGGCCCGGCATCTACTACCGCAAGGTGGAGCTGACTCAGTTCGGGGGCGCCGTGGTGGCGCCGGTCTGCGACCCGTGGCTGCTCGTCTGCTTCGACGACGTCGTCGCGGTGGACAACGTGCTCGGCTCCCGCAGCTCCACGGACTTCGGCCTCAACGGCGGCGTGGGCTTCACCTACCGCGTCTACGGCCCCATGCGCGTCTACGTGGAGGCCCGCTACCACTACATCTTCGGCCCGCGCTTCGACACGCCCACCGGCTCCCACCGGGCGAACGGCCAGTACCTGCCCATCAACCTCGGCCTGCGCTTCTGAGGAGCGGCTCCACGTCCGTCCGTCCCTGGAAGGCCACCATCCCGCAGGAGGGAGCGACGCATGCGAAGCCACGCGCGTCACGCCATGATTCTCGCAGGTGCCGTCGTCCTCGGGCTGGCGGTCTTCGCGTACGCCCAGCAAGGGGAGCCACCGCCGCAACCGCCGCCGCCCCAGCACGGCCCCATCGGCCGCGTCCTGGCCTACATGGACAAGGAGCCCTTCATCATCATGTTCCTCGTCATCGCCGCCGGCTATGCGCTCGGCGCGGTGAAGGTGAAGGGCATCGCCATGGGCTCCACCGCGGCCACGCTGCTGCTGGCGCTCGTCATCAGCTTCTGGGCCTTCCAGTCATACCACGTCCAGTACGCGCTGCCGGAGTTCACCAGCACGGTGTTCTTCAACCTCTTCATCTTCGCCATCGGGATGAAGGTGGGCCCCCAGTTCCTGGGCGGCATCCATCGCGAGGGCAAGCACCTCATCCTCCTGGCGTTGTTCGTGCCGCTGCTGTCGACGCTGCTCACCTACCTCTCGCGCTACGTCTTCCATCTGGCGCCGGGGCTGCTGGCGGGCATCGTCTCCGGCGCGAACACCGCCACGCCGGGCTTCGGCGCCGCGAAGGCCGCGCTCGACAGCGGCGCCTCGGCCATCCCACCCGACCAGCTCAAGAAGGCGACGGCCAACCTCACCACGTCCTACGCCTTCCTCTACTGCACCAGCATGGTGCTGTTCACCGTGATGATGTCCGTGATGCCGCGGCTCTTCGGCCGGAACGCCGTGGCGGACGCGAAGCAGATGGAGAAGGAGATGGAGGGCGAGGACACCACGCCGCTGCCGGGCACCGCCGACTCCTTCATGCGGGGCTACATGCCGCTGGACCTGCGCGTGTTCCGGGTGGAGAACCCCGCCCTGGACGGGCGCACCGTCGCGGACCTGGACCACGCGCATCCGCGCGTCGCCATCGAGCGCGTGTACCACGCGGGCCGCGTCTACAACCCGCCGCCCGACCTGGTGCTGCACCGGGGCGACGAGGTGGCCATGCTCGGCCCCGTCTCCCTGCTGCTCGCCGGCGGGCCCCACATCGGACCGGAGGTGGACGACTCGAAGCTGCGCAACGTGCGCTTCGACACGGTGGAGTTCATCGTCCACAACCCGGACGTGGTGGGCAAGACGCTGGGCGAGCTGGCGCTGCGGATGGGGCAAGGCATCTACCTCAACGCCATGTTCCGGGCCGGGGACCACGTGCCCATCAGCAGGGATCGCCTCGTGCGCAAGGGCGACGTGCTGCGCATCACCGGCAGCCCCCGGCGCGTCGCGTCGCTGCGCGACGAGCTGGGCCCGGAGGTGAAGCCCAGCATGTCCACGGACATCATCACCCTGGGGCTGGGCCTGGCCGCGGGCGCGCTGCTCGGCGCCCTCACCGTCCCCGTGTTCGGCATCAGGTTCAGCCTGGGGTCCGCCGTCGGCCTGCTCATCGTCAGCATCGGCCTGAGCATCCTGCGCACGCACAACCCCGCGCTGGGGGGACCGTTCCCGGAGTCGGCCCGTCAACTGCTGGAGGACATCGGGCTGAACGTCTTCATCGCCATCCTCGGGCTCAACGCGGGCGCGGGCGTCTCGGACGCCATCAAAGGGGGGCTGCTCGTGCCCACGCTCGTCATCGGCGCGGTCGCCGCCTTCGTGCCGCCCATCCTGGGCTGGGTCATCGGGCAGTACGCGTTCAAGATGAACAGCGCGGTGCTCATGGGCGCCATCTCCGGCGCGCGCTGCAACAGCGCGGGCATGCGGGCCTCCGAGGAGGCCGCCCAGAGCATCGTCCCGGCCATCGGCTACCCCGTCACCTTCGCCATCTCCAACCTGCTGCTGACCCTCATCTCCTACCTGTTCGCCCTCATGGGGTGAGCTGGAGGTCGCGTCGTGAGCCCTGCCCTGCCCTCCTGGAACGACGGTGACGCCCGGCGGGCGCTGCTGTCCTTCGTCGCCGCGGTGACCGCCGAAGGGAGCCCGACCTTCGTCCGCCCCGAGGACCGGGTCGCCGTGTTCGACAACGACGGGACGCTGTGGGCCGAACAGCCCATGTACGTCCAAGCCCGCTTCGCCATCGACCGGGTCAAGGCGCTCGCGCTCCATCACCCGGAGTGGCACGGACGGCAGCCGTTCAAGGCCGTCCTCGAGGACGACGCGGAGGCCCTCCAGGCGCTCAGCGAGCACGACGCCGCCGCGCTCGTGGTGGCGACCCACGCGGGGATGACCACGGGTGAGTTCAGGCGCCAGGCCCGCGAGTGGTTGGCCGCGGCCCGCCACCCGCGCTTCCAACGCCCGTTCACCCGCTGCGTCTACCAGCCCATGCTCGAGCTGCTCGACTACCTGCGCGAACACGACTTCGACCTGCACGTCGTCTCCGGTGGTGGCGTCGACTTCCTGCGCGCGTTCTGCGAGGAGACCTATGGCATCCCCGCCTCCCACATCATCGGCAGCAGCGGCAAGACGCGCTTCGAGCTGCGCGACGAAGGGCCCGTGCTGGTCAAGCTCCCCAGCCTGACCAGCCTCGATGACGGCGAGGGCAAGCCCATCAACATCCACCTGCACATCGGCAAGCGGCCGCTGCTCGCGTTCGGCAACTCGGACGGCGACCTCCAGATGCTCCAGTACGCGAGCGCGGACGGGCTCCCCCACCTGCGCCTGCTCCTGCACCACGACGACGCGGAGCGGGAGTACGCCTACGACCGCGACGCTCGCGCCGGAAGGCTGGACCATGCCCTCGACTACGCCGCGAGTGACGGGTGGACCGTGGTGAGCATGCGCTCGGATTGGAAGGACGTCTTCCCGGTCCAGTGACACCCCGGGGGCCTCAGGCGGGAACGCCCCCATGGGGCCACCGCGAGCGCGTGGAGTCCTCCCGTCGCTTCACCCACATCCGATACGGCAGCAGCGCCGCGACGCGGATGAGCACATAGGCGCCGACGACCCCCGCGACCTGCAGCGCCCGCAGGTTCGGATAGCTCTGGCTGATGATGGTCATCGACAAGACGGGGTGCGCGAAGGCGGCGGCGATGGCCACGGCCTTGCGGTCCTCCAGCCGGGGGCCTCCGGCCCAGTGCCCCAGGAGCGCCGCCAGCGTCACCATCACCACCAGCGCCAGCACCGCGAGCCACGCGACCTTCAGGAGCTGGGGGCCGACGATGAACAGCAACACCACGGCCACGGCCAGCAGCAGGACGGTGAACAGCCGGTTGCACCAGGGCGCCAGGGCCGCCGCCGCGCGGGGGAAGAGCCGCTGGACGGCGATCCCCACCACGAGCGGCGGGAAGATCTTCACCGCGAGCAGGCGGAACACCAGGGCGGGAGTGGCCTCGAAGTCCACGCCCATGCGGACGTCCAGGCGTGCGACCCAGAACGGCACCGTCACGAGGGAGAACACGCACAGGAGCATCAGCAGGTTCATCGACGTCGTGGGACTGGCGCCGAACGACTTCGCCTGGTTCAACTGGAGCGGCGCGCCGGGGCAGACGGCCATCAGGAGGACGGCGCTGCCCACCACCGTCGGCAGGCGGAACAGCATGACGACGGCGAGGGCCACCAGCGGAACGAGCACCAGGACCACGAGCAGCGCGCGGAGGTAGAGCGCCGGGCGGTCGAGCACCTGCCGCAGCGCGCCGCGCTGCCGGACGAGCCCCTGGGTGAACATGAACAGGGTCACGATGTTGGACAACACGAACACGATGAGGGTCCTGAGCATGCTCGGCTCCTGTCGGGCGGCGCGCACCGGGCCCCACCATGGGTCTTCATCACTCGGGGCGTGCGTCGGAAGGGCCGGGCGACCGGGGCTCCGCGCCCACGTCCCCCCGCGCGCTCAACTCACGCTCTCCCGGAGCTGGTCGACGACCGAGAGGAACTGTCGGTCCAGCATGAGCAGCAGCCCCAGCGGCAGGAGCGCGGCGATGCCCACCGCGATGAAGGCGCGCCGGTCATAGAGGAACAGCCGCATCCGCCGCGAGACCTGGAAGGAGGTCCCCAGGTCCGTCAGCGACGAGAAGTCCTCGGCCGACAGCGGGTCCACCCCCGGTTCCCTCCGGAACCAGCGGTGCTCGAAGTCGCGGGAGTGGCGCGCCGCGACGACGGAGAACCAGGGGTCGCCCCAGCGCTTGGACTTGACCAGCGCCGAGCTGAAGAACGCGAGCGGCCCGAACACCACGAGGCACGACAGCACGCCGAAGATGAGCTGCGGCATCACGTACTCGATGGGGGCCTCGGTGATGGCGGCGGCGTTCCTCCGGAAGGAGTAGGCGGCGACGGGCATGGCCACCGCGAACACCACCATGGAGAAGCTGGCCTGACAGATGGGCAGGAAGCCCAGTCCCCCCATCATGTCCGGGTGGGTGGGGATCAGCGTCAGGGGCAGCCGCGAGGCCCGCCACAGGAACACCGTCCACACCACGCCCCGCCACAGCCACCGGAGCACCAGGAAGCGCAGCAGCGGTTGGGCCACCAGCAGGTACCAGGTCCCCGCCATCGTGACGTGATGGCCCGTGCCCTCGGACTCCAGCCAGTCACGCGTGCCGTCCGGGGGCACCAGCATCCCCAGGGCGAGCACCAACGCCACCAGGGCCAGCTCCACCGCCGGCAGGTCCCTCCAGTCCGTCACCCGCCGGAGGAGGGCCTCGTAGCGCGCCCTCCCCTCGCCTTCGATCAACATGGCCCGGGGAAACTGCCGGACCGCGACGCCGAGGCGACCGTCGATATAGGGCTCCGCCAGCACCAGCGCCGGTATCGACAGCAACAGCTCCGCGTGGACCTGGAGCTCGCGGAAGAGCCGCGCCAGCACGTCCCCCCGCTCCAGCGCGGCGAAGAGGACGATGGGCAGCCAACCCACCATCGCGAGGACGAACGCGCAGCGGATCACGCCTTGTCTCGGTGGACGGACGAGGTGCAGCCAGCGCATCAACCTGTACGCGGGCCCGCCTCGCACCAGGGAGAACTCCTGCCAGGGAATCGTCGCGACCATCGGATGCTCAGGGCTCCTCGAAGGGTTTCTGGACCCGCTGCGGGTCCTGCGTCTCCAGCAACGCCCGTTGGCGCTCACTCCCTTCACGCCTCCAGCGCGCCGCGTCTCCACTCGCGGAGGGCGCGAAGCACGATGTCCTCGAGGCGCTGCGCACGGCGGGGCCGTCCTCGCACGACGACAGGAAGTCGCGCAGGCGCCGGGCGATGCCGGGCGAACGAGGCATGCCCCCCAACCCCACCTCGGGCTCGCTCCACGTGCCGCGGCTCTCGCGCAGCGCGAACTGGCTTGGCAGGCAGAAGGCCTCACGGGGCGTGGTGGCGACCCAGCTGGGATTGCCGTGTCCCGCGTCGAGCATCACCGCCGCGCGCGTGCGCTGGGCCTCGGCCGCCAGCTCGATGAGGGTGTCCTTCAGCTCGAAGGGGCTGAGCTCGTGCAGCTCCCGCGCTCCGGGCGCGGCGGCTTCGCCCACGCGCGTGCCCGGGTCCGTCGTCGTCTGCGTGCCCATGCCGTCACCCTCCTGGCGCCGTGTTGGCCAGGACACGTTGTCCACGCGGTAACGGCTTGCCATCGAAGGCCCGCCTCGGCCGCGGGCGCTCGCGGGCTCGCGCGCTCCATCCCGAAGCGCCTCGCCTCCCCCGCCCTGGAGGACCGGATTGTCGTCGCGTCGGGGGCTCCCCAGCTTGCCGTCCGGGGGGCGCACGCGCCCCGCCTGCCGGAGAGCGAGGCGTCGGATGAGCACGGATGTCGTCGGCGAGGAAGCGGGCCGGAGTGGACACGTCAGCCGCAACGAGGTCGCCCCCGGGCCCGCGCCGCACCCTGGCATGGCGTGGATTCCGGGTGGCACCTACTGGATGGGCTCGGACCACCACTACCCCGAGGAGCGGCCCACGCATCAGGTGACGGTGAGCGGCCTCTGGATGGACGTCGCGCCCGTGACGAACGAGGCCTTCGCGCGCTTCGTCGAAGCGACCGGCTACGTCACCGTCGCCGAGCGTCCCCTGGCCCCGGAGGACTTCCCCGGCGCGCGCCCCGAGCTGCTCGTCCCCGGCTCCCTCGTGTTCCGCAAGACGGCGCACCGGGTGGACCTCAAGGACCTGACCCAGTGGTGGGTCTACACCCCCGGCGCCTGCTGGAAGCACCCCTCCGGCCCGGGCAGCGACTGGCGGGGCCGCGAGCGACATCCCGTGGTCCACGTCGGCTTCGAGGACGCGGAGGCGTACGCGGCCTGGGCCGGCAAGGCGCTGCCCACCGAGGCCGAGTGGGAGCGTGGCGCGCGTGGAGGGTTGGACCGCAAGGTCTACGTCTGGGGCGACGAGTTCGCGCCGGAGGGCCGGCGCATGGCCAACATCTGGCAGGGTGAGTTCCCCTGGCAGAACCAGAATCCGGACGGCCAGGAGGGCACGTCACCGGTGGGCAGCTTCCCCGCCAACGGCTACGGCCTCTTCGACATGGCGGGCAACGTTTGGGAGTGGACCACGGACTGGTTCCAGGAGCGCCACCAGGGCAACGGCGGGAAGCCCTGCTGCATCCCCGTCAATCCGCGCGGCCCCGCGTCGGAGGGCCGCAGCTTCGACCCCTGCACGCCCCAGGTCCGCATCCCCCGCCGCGTCCTCAAGGGCGGCAGCCACCTGTGCGCTTCCAACTACTGCCTGAGATACCGGCCCGCCGCGCGCTCCCCGCAGGCCGTCGACAGCGGGACGACGCACATCGGGTTCCGTTGCGTCGTCCGGCCGTTGGCCTCAGAGGGTTAGGACGACCTTGCCGAAGGTCTGGTTGGACTCCAGGCGCCGGTGCGCGTCCGCCACCTGCTCCAGGGGGAACACCGAGTCGACGATGGGGCGCACGCGCCCCGCCACCAACTCCGGCAGCCAGCGTTCGCGGAAGCGGCCCGTGACGGCCTCCTTCATGGGCTGGGACATGGGGCGCAGCGCGATGCCCTTGATCTGCAGGCGCCGGAGGATGACCTGCTTCAGGTCCAGGTCGGCCCACATCCCATCCAGTGCCCCCACGAGCACCAGGCTGCCGCCCTCCTTCAGCGAGGCGAGGTTGCGGGCCATGGCCGAGCCCCCGATGAAGTCCTCCACCACGTCGACCCCCACACCCCGTGTCCACCCGGCGACCGCGGCGCTGAAGTCCTCGCCGCGCAGCACGCCCGCCTCCGCGCCGAGCGCCACGCAGCGCCGCCGCTTGTCCTCCGTCCCCACGGAGACGAAGACGCGGGCGCCCACCGCTCGCGCCACCTGGATGCACGCGGTGCCCATGCCGCTCCCCCCGGCATGCACGAAGACGCTCTGCCCCTCGCGCAGCCCGCCCAGCTCGAGCAGCGACTCGTGCGCGGCGCAGAAGGCCTCGGGCGTGGCGGCGGCCTCGACGAAGGACCAGTCGTCGGGGACGCGGACGGCCATCCCCTCTTCCATCAGGCAGGCCTCCGCGTAGCCACCACCGTCCACCAGCCCGAAGACGCGGGCGCCGCGCTCGAAGGCGCGCACGTCCACGCCGACCGCCTCCACGACCCCCGCCACCTCCACGCCCATCAGCGGGCTGGCGGCGCTCGCGGGCGCCTGGTAGCCCCCCGCGCGTTGCACCAGGTCCATGCGGTTGAGCGCGGAGGCATGCACGCGCACGAGGAGCTGACGGGGACCGGGGACCGGGCGCGGCAGCTCCCGCAGGCACATCACCTCCGGGCCACCAGGCTGCTCCACCACCACCGCTCGCATCGCATCAGTAGTTCGCATCCACATCCACGCCATGGCCCCGGAAGGGCACGAGGAACGAGCGCTCGAAGGTCATCACCACCGTGCCGTCGGCCTTGAGGCCCCGGGTCTCCACGGTGACGACGCCCTGGGTCTTGCGTGAGCGGGACTTCCGCTTCGCCAACACCCGGCTCTCCGCGTAGAGCGTGTCGCCCACGAACACGGGCGCCGTCAACCGGATGCGATCCCACCCCAGGTTCGCCACGCCCTTCGCGCTGGTGCTGTTGAGACTCATCCCCCCCACGATGGCCAGCGTCACCAGGCTGGAGATCAGCGGGCGCTTCCACTCCGTCTTGCTCGCGTAGACGGCGTCGATGTGGAGCGGGTGGGTGTTGAGGCTCAGGAGGGACTGCCACATGTTGTCCACGTCCGTCAGCGTGCGGCCCGGACGATGCTCGAAGACGTCGCCCACCTCGAAGTCGTCATAGAAGAGGCCGTGCGTCTCGCGATACCGCTGCTTGCCCACCTTCCTGTGGGCAGCCACCATCTTCTTCATGGGTCTCCATTCCTGACGCCCGCGCGAAGCACCACGGGCGCCAGCACCTCCTCGAACTGCGCGGTGGCGAGGACTCGCCGGGCAACCGTCACCAGGGGCGGGCCAATCATGCTCCCACCCACCACCTGGATGCCTCCTTTTCCCTCACTCGCCTGCGCCAGCACCCGCCGCGCGTGGGCCACCATCTGCGACGTGGGCCGCAGCGCCGTGTGGACCACCCGCACCTGGTCCGGGTGGATGACGATCTTCCCGGTGTAGCCCAGCGCGCAGACGCGGCGCGTCTCGTCCTCCAGCTCCGCCAGGTCCACCAGGTCGAAGAACGGCGAGTCGATGGCGTTCACCCCGGCGATGGCCGCGGCGATGGCGATGCGCGAGCGCGCATACAGCATCGACTCCCAGGACAGCGGCACCCCCAACTGCGCGGACAGGTCCGCGGCGCCGAAGATGAGGCCCCGCAGCCGCGGCGTCGCCATGGCGATGGAGTCCACCGCCTCCACCCCGCGCGCCGTCTCGATGATGCCCAGCAGCGACAGCTCCGGGAAGCGCGCGCCGAGCAGCGCGTCGAGCTGCTGGAGCTCCGCCGGGGACTCCACCTTCGGCAGCATCACCGCGTCCGGCCTCGCGTCCGACTCCAACAGGGCCAGCACGTCGCGCAGCCCCGCTTCGGTGCGCAGGCTGTTGATGCGCAGGCACATGGGCCCCCGCATCCGGGAGCCCGACAGGTGGGCGATGGCCAACCGCCGCGCCTCGCTCTTGAGCGCCTGGGGGACACCGTCCTCCAGGTCCAGCAGTCCCAGGTCGGCCCCCACCTCCTCCGCCTTGTCGAAGCGCGTGGGGTCGAGCGCGGGGGTCACCAGGAACGTCCTGCACTGCAAGGGCATGGGCATGGCTCAGGTCCCGGGAACCGCCAGCTCGACGAGCGCGTCACACAGGCGCCGCAGGTCCTCCCGGCCGAGGTTGGAGCGGAGGATGATGCGCAGCCCCGCGCGTCCCTTGGGGACGATGGGGAAGAACACGGCCGAGGCATAGAACCCGCGCTCCATCAGTTGGCGCGAGCGCTCGACCGCCATGGACTCCGGCCCCACGTCGATGACCTTGATGGGGAAGTCCTCGCCCACGGTCCGCGTGGAGACCCGCTCGTCGAAGTAGCGGACGTTCTCCCGCAACAACCGTTGCCGGTCGTGCAGCTCCTTCGTCCCGTGCAGGCGCGCGGACGCCAGGCTCGCGCCGATGGCGGGGATGGACAGGCTCTGGGACCAGCCCAGCGGCCCCGCGAAGCGCCCCACCAGGTCCGCGTGCTGGCCAGGGCCGAGCAGCACCGCGCCCCCCGCCGTCCCGAAGCCCTTGCCCAGCGACCCGATGATGATGGTCCGCTCGTTGAGGGCCGCGCCCATCGACGCTCGCACGTACCCCTCCCCTGCCTCGCCGTAGAGGGAGAGGGAGTGGGAGTCGTCGAAGTAGAGGAACAGGCCGTACTTCTCCTGGAGCCGGAACAGCTCCTGGACGATGGCCACCCCGCCCATGGAGTAGAAGCCGTCCGCGACATACGCCACGCGCGCGTGCTTCCGGCACAGGTCCTCCAGGAAGTCGATGTCGTTGTGCGGCGCGGTGATGACGTGGGTCTCGTCCGCGCAGATGGGCTTGATGAGGTTCATCGAGAAGTGCGCGGACTTGTCGAAGACGAGGATGGGCTTCTGGCCGTCCGGCAGCAGGTGCCCCGACGCGATGAGCGGCAGGAGGCCCGCGCTGGCGGAGCTGGCGGAGTTGGTGACGATGGTCCGCGCGCGCCAGCGGCTGGACAGCTCCTCCTCCAGGTGGTCCAGGTCCGCCAGCCTCACCCGCAGCCGGGAGATGGACATGCACATCGTGCCCTCCCGGCGGAGCACGTCGATGGCCCCCTGGATGACGTCGGGATGGGAGTCCAGGCCCAGGTACGAGCAGGAGCAGGTGTTGATGAACTCACGACCATCCGACAGCGCGAGCGTCCCCTGTCGCGTGTTGTGGACCGACAGGTCCAGCAACCCCGCCTCCTTCGCCGCGGCGAAGGAGGGATTGCCCAGCCCGACCATCGACTCCGTGTTCCGATAGCGATTCTTGAGCTCCATGCCGCATCACCCCCGCTTTCCCGCATCCAGAAGACTCGCGCCCGGGCCCATCGCCAGCTCCGGGTCCACCAGCCCCTGGTCGATCAACTCCAGGAAGGCGGACAACATGCGCGCGGGCGTGGCCGGCTCGAACAGGTCGGTGCTGAACTCCAGCAGCCCCTCGAACCCGTCCTGCGTCTCCTGGAGCGACAGGGTCAGGTCGTAGATGGACGCGCCGCGATCCGCGGGCAGCCGCGTCTGCGTCAGCCCCGGCATCTCCAGCGGGCCCAACGGGGCGTTCTGCAGGACGAACATCACCTGGAACACGGGGGCCCGGTCCACGGGCCGGTTCGGGCACACCGCGTCCACCACCTTGTCGATGGGGACCTCCTGGTGGGCGTACGCGCCCAACGTGACGTCCCGCACGCGGCCGAGGAGCTGGCGCAGGCTGGGGTTGCCTCGCAGGTCCACGCGCAGCGCCACCGTGTTGACGAACAGGCCGATCAACGCCTCCAGCTCCGGGAAGGCGCGGTTGGCGATGGGCGACCCGATGAGCAGCTCCTCCTGGTCCGCCCGTCGGCAGACCATCGCGCCGAAGAGGGCCAGGAGCGCCATGAAGGGCGTGACGCGCTCGCGGTGGCAGAGGTCGTTGAGCGCGGCGCTGCGCTCGCGGCCCAGCGCCACCGGAATCCAGGTGCCGTTGAACGTCCGCGTCGGAGGCCGCGGCTTGTCGGTGGGCAGCGACACGGTCATCGGCGCGTCCGCGAGCGCGTCGCGCCAGTAGCGCATCCGCGACTCCAGCTCCGGCCCGGTCAACCAGGCGCGCTGCCAGGCCGCGTAGTCGGGGTACTGGATCTCCAGGGGTGGCAGGGCCGGACGCTCGCCCCGGGAGAGCGCCGCGTAGAGCGCGGAGACCTCCCGGGAGATGACCCCCTCGGACCAGCCGTCGGAGAGGATGTGGTGCTTGGCGAGGATGAGCAGGAACTCGTCGTCCGCCAGTCTGAGCAGCTCGCCTCGCACCAGGGGGCCCTGGGTCAGGTCGAACGGTTGACGGGAGTGGTGGGCGATGCGCCGCGCGATGACGTCCTCCACGTCGGCCTGTCCCCGCAGGTCGTGAATGGGCAGCAGCCCCCGGGGCGGGACGGAGACCTTCTGCACCGGCCGGCCGTCCTCCTCCCCGAAGGTGGTCCGCAGCGCCTCGTGCCGCTCCATCAGCGCCTCGATGGCGGCCACGAACGCCTCCGCGTCCAAGGGCCCCTCCAGCCGGTGGGCGATGGGCTGGCTGTACGCGGTGGACGTGGGGTTGGCCTTGAACATCCGCCACAGCCGCTCCTGCGAATACGACAGCGGCGCCGTGACACCCGCGGAGAGGCGGACCAGGGGCGGCATCGAGGTGGGCGGATCACGCGGCGCCGCCTCGATGCGCTGGGCCAGCTCCGCCACGGTGGCCCCCTCGAAGAGGACCCGCAGGGGCAGCTCCACCCCCAGCACGCCGCGCACGCGGGACATCAACTTCGTGGCGAGCAACGAGTGGCCGCCCAGCACGAAGAAGTCGTCATGGATGCCGACCCGGGGCACCTGGAGCACCTCGGCCACCAGCAGCGCGAGGCGGTCCTCCAGGGGGGTCCGGGGACGGGCCTCCCCCGCCAGGTCGAGGCCCTCTCGTGTCAGGTCCGGCCGAGGCAACGCGCCGCGGTCCAGCTTGCCATTCGCGGTGAGCGGCAGCGCCGGCAGCACCACGTAGGCGGTGGGGACCATGTACTCCGGCAGCCGCTCACGCAGGAAGGCACGCAGCGCGACCGGGGTCGGAGACGGGCCCACCGCCGGGACGACGTAGGCCACCAGCGCCTTGCCGCCAGGCATGTCCTCGCGCGCCACCACCGCCACCTCGCGCACCGCCGGGCTCCGGGAGAGCTGGACCTCCACCTCGCCCGGCTCGATGCGGTAGCCGCGCACCTTCACCTGGGCGTCGCGCCGCCCCAGGAACTGGAGTCGCCCGTCCGCCCGCCACCGCGCCAGGTCGCCGGAGCGGTACATCCGCGCGCCGCGCGCGCCGCTGAACGGATCCGGCAGGAAGCTCTCCGCGGTGAGGTCCGGCCGCCGCAGGTAGCCCCAGGCCAGGCCCTCCCCGGCGATGTACACCTCCCCCGGCACGCCGATGGGCACCGGGCGCAGGCCCGCGTCCAGGACGTACACGCGCGTGTTCGCGATGGGCCCTCCGATGGAGACCGAGGCCCCCACCGCCTCCTCCCGGGTGACGACCTCGCAGCAGGTGAACGTCGTGCCCTCGGTGGGGCCGTAGCCGTTCACCAGCCGGCCCGCGCGGCGGACGTGCTCCCGCACCCGGCCCGGAGGCAGCACGTCACCCCCCGCGAGCACCTGCCTCACCCGCGACATCGGCTCGGGCTGCGAGGCCACCATCTGCTCGAACAACGCGGACGTCAGCCACAACGTCGTGACGCCGTGCGCGTCCAACAAGCGCCCCAGCTCCTCGAGCGACAAGGCCTGCGGGGGCGCCACCACCAGCCGCCCGCCATGCAGCAGGCAGCCCCACAGCTCGAAGGTGGACGCGTCGAAGGACAGCGGCGCCAGTTGGAGGAAGACCTCGTCGGGGCCCAGCCGCGCGAAGCGCGACCCCATCACCAGTCGACTCACGGCGCGGTGCGGGACACAGACCCCCTTGGGACGTCCGGTGCTCCCCGACGTGTACATCACATAGGCCAGGTGCAGGCCGTGGACGGAGACATGCGGGGCCACCTCCGGCGACCGGTCGATGGCCGCCTGCTCCTGGTCCACCATGATGACCGGGGGCCCCGAGGCGGGGAGCTGCGCGTCCGTGTCCTCGTGCGCGAGCACGAGCGTCGCGGCCGTATCCTCCAGCATGAAGGCGAGCCGCTCGCAGGGCGCCGCCGGGTCCAACGGCACATAGGCCGCGCCGGTCTTGAGCACGGCCAGCACCGCGACGACCATGTCCACCGACCGCCGCAGGCAGAGCGCGACGCGGTCCCCCGCCCGGACGCCGCGCGACAGCAGGTACCACGCGAGCCGGTTGGCGCGCCGCTCCAGGGCGCCGTAGGTGAGCACCGCCTCCCCCGCCACGAGCGCCACCGCGTCCGGAGCGCGCCGGGCCCGCGCGTCGAAGAGACCGTGGAGGCTCGCGTCTCGCGGATAGGGCACCTCCGTCGCGTTCCACTCGCGGAGCACCTGCCGCCGCTCCACCTCCGACATCAGCGACAGCTCCGACAGCCGCAGGTGGGGCTGTTGGACGGCCCCCTCCAGCAGCCCGTACAGGTGGTCCATCCACCGCCGAGCGGTCTCCGAGGAGAACAGGTCCGTGCGGTACTCGAGCTGCCCCGACAGCCCGTGGGCGTGCTCGAACAGGGACAGGGTGAAGTCGAACTTGGAGGAGCCGCTGTGCACGTCCACCGGCGAGAACGCGAGGCCCTGCGTGGCGAGCCTCCCCATGGGCGTGTTGAGGAGCACCAGCGCCACCTGGAAGAACGGGGTCTGCCCCGGCCTGCGCTCCGGGCGCAGCGCCTCCACCAACCGCTCGAAGGGCACCTCCTGGTGGGAGAACGCACCCAACGCCGTCTCCCGCGCGCGCCCCAACAGGTCGAGGAACGACGGGTCGCCGTCCAGCTTCGTCCGCAGCACCAGGGTGTTCACGAAGAAGCCGATGAGCTCCTCCGTCTGGACCTGCTGCCGCCCCGCCACGGGCACGCCCACGGCCACGTCGTCCTGGCCGCAGTAGCGCGACAGGAGCGCCTGGAACCCCGCGAGCAACCCCATGAAGAGCGTGGCGCCCTGCGCCCGGCACAGCGTCCGCAACGCGCGCACGAGCGGCGCCGGCAGCTCCACCGGGAGGACCGCGCCGGGGCACGACGAGTCCGTCAACCGGGGCCCATCCGTCGGCAGCTCCAGCGCGGGAGGCATCCCGTCCAGGCAGCGCCGCCACCACGCCAGCTCACGCTCGAGCACCTCGCCCCGCAGGCGGCCACGCTGCCACTCGGCGTGGTCCGCGTACTGGTACGTGAGCTCCGGCAGCCCGGGCGGTCGCTCCGCGCTGAACGCCTCGTACAGCGCCACGACCTCGCGCACGAGCACCCCGAGCGACCAGGCGTCGGAGACGATGTGGTGCATCACCACCACGAGCAGGTGCTCCCGCTCCCCCAGCCGCAGCAGGCGCGTGCGCAGCAGCGGGCCTCGCGTCAGGTCGAAGGGGACGCGCGCCGACTCCCGGGCGATGCGCAGCGCGCGGGCCTCCCGCTCGAACTCCGGCAGCGACCGCAGGTCCTCCAGTTCGAGGACGGGCGCCAGCTCCCCGGGAGACGCGATGACCTGGCGAGGGGTGCCCGCGCGCGCATGGAAGGTGGTGCGCAGCGACTCGTGCCGGCGCACCACCTCCGCGAACGCACGCTCCAGCGCCGCCACGTCCAGCACGCCCTCCAGCCGCTGCGCCACCGGCATGTTGTAGAGCGGACTGCCCGGCAGGTACTGGTCCATGAACCACAGGCGCCGCTGCGCGAACGACAGCTCCGCCAGCCGCGCGCACGCCGGGAACGGCTCCAGCTCCGCCTCCTCCCCGTCCAACCTCGTGGGTGGGGCCACCGGGAGGACCTCGTCCTCCACCGGACGATGCGACGTGAGGGAGTCGATGCGCCGCGCCAGCCCCTCCACCGTCGGCAGGTCGAACAGCTCCTGCAGCGACAGCTCCGCCCGCAGCACGGAGTGGATGCGCGACACCACCTGCGTGGCCAGCAGCGAGTGGCCCCCCAGGTCGAAGAAACTGTCGAACACGCCGACCCTCGGCAGCTCGAGCACCTCGCGCCAGATGCGAGCGACGGCGCGCTCGGTCTCCGTGCGGGGCTCCATGGCATGTGTGGCGCTGCGCTCTTCGAGGCGGTCGGTGGAGCGTGGCTGGGTCATGGGCGGGGAACCTGGGAGGGGGCAATCCAGGTAAACAGGTCTTACCGAAAAAACCCGTCCAATTGAACGACATGACCCATCAAGGATGAGCGGTTCACATTTGGAGGGTGGATGTGACCCGGGCCCATACCGCTCCGCGCCAACGCCGTGCGAAAAAGTCGGTTGGGATTGTCGTATACTGTCCTGTTTCAGCCCGCGATGAGGGCCATGGTCCGGTTCATCCGGCTCAACCCCAGGCGCACGAGCGCGCGCCGGAAGTCCGCCTGGGCCCAGAAGAACTTCCGGAAGACGTCGCGCTCCAATCGCAGCAACGTGCAAGGTGTTGCGGCCCGCACCGTGGCGGTGGCAACGCGGCCCCGCAGCAGCGACACCTCACCGAAGATGGCCCCCTCCTCCATGTCTGGATAAGGCGTGGTGTGCCCGTCCAGGTGTGTATGGAATACGGAGCAGCGCCCGCGCAGGAGGATGTACAGGGCGGTGCCCGGGCTGCCGCGGGCCAGCAGCGTCTCCCCCGCGGAGACGGAGCACGGCACCAGGGCGCTCCCCAGTTGGAGCCACAGGTCCGGGGAGAGGGTCGCCAGCAGCGGGCTGCTGCGCACCGCGTCGGCGAGGAAGCGCTCGCGGCAGCGCATCGCGACGACAGGGCCCTCGAGCCCGTGGCGCGCGCCCGCCATGGCCAGGCCGCTGTGCGACAGCTCCCGCAGCACGGTGCGCCCCAGGGTGACCACCGTCGCCGTGCGGGGACAATCCGTCATCAACGTCATCTCACCGAAGAACTCCCCGGCGGACAGCTGGGCCACGGTCCGCGGCGCGCCCACGCCGCGCTCCCGCACCACCGCCACGCTGCCCTCCACGATGACGAACATCGACGCGCCCGCGTCCCCCTCCCGCACCACCATGTGCCCCGGCGGCAGGAAGCGCGTCCACACCGGCAGCGGCGCCCCGCCCACCTCCGCCCCGGACAGCACCGTGGCGGAGGCCGTCCCCCCTTGGGTCGCCCGCACGCCCGGAACGGACGGGGTCCATGGATTGAGAGCCAGACGCGACATCGGATGCCTCCCCAGCGGAGCAGGATTTCCAAGACAACTTAGAACTCACGCCGGCCGCGCGCAGTGAAGCGCTTCACACCTCGCGAATCACGACGCTCCACACGCTCATTCCAGCTGCTCCGGACGCACCAGGGTGATGCGGCCGCCCTCGTACGCCAGCAACCCCTCGCGGACGAAGAACCGCATCCACTTGTTGGCACTCTCCCGCGTGAGACCACAAAGACTGGCGATCTCCGTCTGGGTGAACCGCTGTGCGATGACGACGCCATCCGAAGCCCGCTGCCCCTGGTGCCGGGCGAGCTCCAGCAGCACGCGCACCAGCCGCTCGCGCGCGTCCAGGAAGTGCGTGTCGTGCACCAGCCGCGTCACGTGGCGGACCATCCGGCTCAACGTGGCCAGCAGCCCCAGCGCGAGCTGCGGGCGGGTGTCGAGGAAGCGCTGGAAGTCCTCGCGCTGGAGACTCAACAACTCCGTGTCCTCGCGCGCCACCGCGTCCGTCGACCGCGGCTCTCCATCCAACAGCGCCAGCTCCCCGAAGAAGTCCCCCCGCGACAGGAGCGCGAGGATGACCTCCTTGCCCTCGTGCGAGGACAACCGGATGGCCACCTCGCCCTGCTGGATGATGTAGAGCGAGCGCCCCACGTCTCCCTGGTGGAAGACCACGTCTCCCTTCGCGAACCGCCGCACCCGCAGCAGCGACGACAGGCTTTCGAGCGCGCTCGCATCGAGCCTCTCGAAGATGGAGACCTCCGACAGGAGCCGAACGTGCGACATGACATCTCCCCCCGGCCCCCGCCTTCCGCCAGGCAACAAGCGGGGACCCGCTGTCATCAAAACGCACTCGGGGGCAACCTTGCACGTCCCCCTCGGGAAGATGTCGTTCCCCAGACTTCGAAAGATTTCCCGGTCTTGACACCCTCCGTCATGCATGGCACTTAATCGCCAAAAATCGATAATGAGAACCATTCTCATTATCTTTGGTTTCGCAAGGACTCCTTGGGGTCCGGTGCGTGCGGGAGGACGGGGAATTCCATGGGTACGACGACCAGGGTGGCGCTCGTCACGGGCGCCGCGCAGGGGATTGGCGCGGAGGTCGCGAGGGTGCTGGCGGAGGACGCCATCATCGCCGCGCTCGACAGGAACGCCGAGGGCCTGCTCTCCCTGGTGGCGGAGCTGCGCGGCCAGGGCCGGCAGGCGACGGCGTGGCCCGTGGACGTGAGCGACAGCGCCGCGGTGGAGGCGGTCGTCGAGCGCGTGGAGCGGGAGCTGGGCCCCATCGACATCCTCGCCAACGTCGCGGGCGTGCTGCGGGTGGGCCCGGCCATGTCGCTCAGCGACGAGGACTGGGCCACGACCTTCGGCGTGAACACGGACGGCGTGTTCCACGTCTCGCGCGCCGTCGCGCGGCGCATGGTGCCGCGACGCTCGGGGGTCATCGTCACCGTCGGCTCCAACGCCGCCGGGACGCCGCGCATGCAGATGGCCGCCTACGCCGCGTCCAAGGCCGCCTCCACCATGTTCACCAAGTGCCTGGGGCTGGAGCTGGCCCAGTACGGCATCCGCTGCAACGTGGTGTCCCCCGGCTCCACTGACACGGCCATGCAACGCGCGCTGTGGAAGGACGAGTCCGGTGGCGAGGCCGTCATCGCCGGCGCGCTCGACGCCTTCCGCCTGGGCATCCCCCTGCGCCGCATCGCCTCGCCCCGCGACATCGCCAACGCCGTGCAGTTCCTCGTCTCCGACAAGGCCCGCCACATCACCATGCACGACCTCTGCGTCGACGGCGGCGCCACCCTCGGCGTTTGAGGGAGCCGTCCCCCTCCCTGGCGTCCCGGAGCGCTGTCCTCCGGTTCAATCTTGAGAATGAGTCCTAGTTTCACAATCGACATAGCAGTGTTCCGCCCAGGCGGCGCGGCTGACGCCGACCGCACCCTCGGCGCAGGAGGCTCGCAGTGAAGACACCCGGACACGACGTGGCACCCCAGAAGCTCGCCGCGCAGTTGCTGCGCAGCTACGAAGCGGGCTCTTCGTTCTTCTTCGCCTCGCCGCGCCGCACGCTGCTGGCGCAGGGCACCTTCGCGACGGTGCCGCACGCGGGTGGGACGAACTCGCTGGAGAAGCTGCCGGAGCGCGTGGCGAAGGTGCTGGCGGACGCGCGGCAGGCGGACCACGACATCCCCATCGCCGTGGGCGCGGTGCCGTTCGACGGCCGCGTGCCCGCGCAACTGGTGGTGCCGATGACGCTCCAGCGCGCCGGCCCGCTCGTGTTCGACGACACCGTGGCGCCCTCTCCGGGGCTGCCGCCCCGCTACACCGTGCAGCCCGTGCCGGAGCCCTCCGCGTACCTCGACGGGGTGGCCCGCGCGCTGAAGCTCATGGAGTCCGGGCCGCTGCGCAAGGTGGTGCTGTCGCGCTCGCTGCACCTGAGCGCGACCACGCCCATCGACCTGCAGCGCCTGCTGTACAACCTGGCGCGGCGCAACCCGTCCGGCTTCACGTTCGCCGTGGACCTGCCCCAGCGCCCGAGCGCCGCGCCCGGCGAGGGCCGCCGCACGCTCATCGGCGCGAGCCCCGAGCTGCTGGTGTCCCGCAACGGCATGCAGGTGCTGGCCAACCCCCTGGCGGGCTCGGCCGCCCGCAGCCCGGACCCCATCGAGGACCAGGCCCGCGCGGCCGCCCTGCTGGAGTCCCCCAAGGACCTGCACGAGCACGCGGTGGTCATCGACGCGGTGGCGGAGGCCATGCGTCCGTTCTGCAAGACGCTCGACGTGCCCGCGAAGCCGTCGCTCGTCAGCACCCAGACGATGTGGCACCTGTCCAGCCGCATCACGGGTGAGCTTTCGGACCCGTCCATCACCTCGCTGACGCTGGCCGTCGCGCTGCACCCCACGCCCGCCGTCTGCGGCTATCCCACGGAGCTGGCGCACGCGGCCATCGGCCACATCGAGCCGTTCGAGCGCGGCTACTACACGGGCACGGTCGGCTGGTGCGACGCCAACGGCGACGGCCAGTGGGCGGTGACGATCCGCTGCGCGGAGGCGGACGAGCACTCCCTGCGGCTGTTCGCGGGCGCGGGCATCGTCGCCGGCTCGAAGCCGGAGGCGGAGCTGGCGGAGACCGAGGCCAAGTTCCGCACCATGCTCCAGGCCATGGGCCTGGGACAGACCACCGGGGCCCAGCCGTGAGCGCGACCACCACCCGACTCCCGGGCTGCCCGGGCTGGCCCGAGGACTTCGCCGCGCGCTACCGCGAGGCGGGCTACTGGCGGGGGGAGACCTTCGGCCGGGTGCTGCGCGAGCGCGCCGCGCGCCATGGAGACCGGACCGCGCTCGTCGGCGGGACGGAGCGCTCCACCTACGCCCAGCTCGACGCGCGCGTGGACCAGCTCGCGGCGGGCCTCCAGGCGTTGGGGCTCCAGCCGAGGGATCGCGTGGTGGTGCAGTTGCCCAACATCCCCGCCTTCTACGAGGTCGTCTTCGCGCTCTTCCGCCTGGGCGCCCTGCCCGTCTTCGCGCTGCCCGCGCACCGGGACGTGGAGATCGGCTACTTCTGCGAGTTCACCGAGGCCGCCGCGTACGTCATCGCGGACCGCCACGGCGGGTTCGACTACCGCGCGCTCGCCAGCCGCGTGCGGGAGAAGACGCCCTCGCTGCGTCACGTGCTCGTCGTGGGCGACGCGGGCCCCTTCACCGCGCTCTCCAGCCTGTACGCCTCCGCGCCGGCGCGGCTCACCGAGCCTTCGCCCGAGGACGTCGCCTTCTTCCAGCTCTCCGGCGGCAGCACCGGCGTGCCGAAGCTCATCCCGCGCACGCACGACGACTACATCTACAGCCTGCGCGCGAGCGCGGAGATCTGCCGGCTGGACACGTCGAGCGTGTACCTGTGCGCGCTGCCGGCCGCGCACAACTTCCCCATGAGCTCTCCCGGCGCCTTCGGCACGTTCTACGCCGGCGGCACCGTCGTCCTCGCCCTGCACCCCAGCCCGGACGTGGCCTTCCCGCTCATCGCGAAGGAGCGCGTCACCCTCACCGCGCTGGTCCCTCCGCTGGCGATGGTGTGGATGGACGCGGCGAAGGCGGGCCGGCACGACCTGTCGAGCCTCCAGTACATCCAGGTGGGCGGCGCGAAGTTCAGCGCCGAGGCCGCCGCGCGCGTGCGCTCGACGCTGGGCTGCGGCGTGCAGCAGGTCTTCGGCATGGCCGAGGGCCTGGTGAACTACACGCGCCTGGACGACGCGGAGGCGCTCGTCGTCAACACCCAGGGACGCCCCATCAGCCCCGAGGACGAGCTGCGCATCGTCGACGAGGACGGCAACGACGTGGCCCCCGGCGAGACGGGGCAGCTGCTCACCCGGGGCCCGTACACCATCCGCGGCTACTACAAGGCGGAGGCCCACAACGCGCGGGCCTTCACCTCCGACGGCTTCTACTGCACCGGCGACCTGGTCCGGATGACGCCCGAGGGCTACCTCGTGGTGGAGGGGCGCGCGAAGGACCAGATCAACCGGGGGGGCGACAAGGTCGCGGCCGAGGAGGTGGAGAACCACCTGCTGGCGCATCCCTCCGTGCATGACGCCGCGGTGGTGTCCATGCCCGACGCATTCCTGGGCGAGCGCACGTGCGCGTTCGTCATCGCCCGGGGCGCCCCGCCGCCAGCCACCGCCCTCACGGGCTTCTTGCGCGAGCGCGGGCTCGCCGCCTTCAAGATTCCGGACCGCGTGGAGTTCGTCGACGCGTTCCCGAAGACCGGCGTCGGCAAGGTCAGCAAGAAGGCGCTGCGCGAGACGCTCAGCGCCCGTCCCGCCCCCCGTTGACGCCCCTCCCCTCCTTCCGACTCCGAAGCCCAAGGACCCCCTCATGGCCCTCCCTGCCATCGCGCCGTACCCCATGCCGCTCGCGGCGGACCTGCCCAAGAACAAGGTCGCGTGGATGCCCGACCCCAAGCGGGCCGTGCTGCTCATCCACGACATGCAGCGCTACTTCGTCGACGCGTTCACCTCGGGCCAGTCCCCGGTGAAGGAGCTGGTCGCGAACATCCAGCGCGTGCGCCAGCACTGCCTCGCCCATGGCATCCCGGTCGTGTACTCCGCGCAGCCCGGCGGCCAGACGCCCGAGCAGCGCGGCCTGCTGCTCGACTTCTGGGGGGGAGGCATCAAGGAAGGCCCCACGCAGAAGCAGATCATCGACGCGCTGACGCCCGGCGAGGGCGACATCCTCATCACCAAGTGGACCTACAGCGCGTTCCGCCGCACCGACCTGATGGAACAGCTCAAGGCGCGCGGACGCGATCAGATCATCATCTGCGGCATCTACGCGCACATCGGCTGCCTGCAGACGGCGAGCGATGCGTTCATGAGCAACGTGCAGCCGTTCCTCGTCGCGGACGCGCTGGGGGACTTCTCGCTCGCCCACCACCAGCTCGCCCTCAGCTACGCCTCGCAGCTCTGCGCCGTCACCACCGTGGCGGACCAGGTCATCGAGCAGTTGGGACCGGCCCCCTCGGCCACCACCGACGCGCTCACGCCGCGGCGCATCCGCGAGGACGTCGCGGAGCTGCTCCAGGTGGCCCCCGCGGAGCTGAGCGACGTGGACAACCTGCTCGAGCGTGGCCTGGACTCCATCCGGCTGATGAGCCTGGTGGAGCGCTGGCGGAGCGCGGGCTCGGAGGTCACCTTCGTCGAGCTGGCCGAGCGGCCCACGCTGGACGAGTGGTGCGCGCTGCTCTGCCCCGCACTCGCGATGCCATCCCCCGCCGTCGACGTCCGGCCCTCCCTCAATCCCCCCTCGTAGGCCCCGGCGCGCGGGCCCCCGTCCGCGCCCCGCCACGGAGTCCCCGGTGATGCACGAGTCACACGCCAAACACCTGCCGTTGTCGGCCGCCCAGCACGGCATCTGGGTGGGGCAGCAGTTCGACCTCACGAGCCCGGTCTACAACGCGGGAGAGTGCATCGAGATTCGTGGCGCCGTCGTCCCCGCGCACTTCGAGGCAGCGGTCCGCCAGGCCGTCGGCGAGGCCGACGCGCTCCACGCCCGCTTCATGGCGACGGAGCAGGGCCCGGTCCAGTGGCTGGGAGACCGTGACGCCTGGACGCTGCACCAGGCCGACGTCAGCGGCGCCCCCGACCCGTGGACCGCGGCGTTGGCGTGGATGAAGGAGGACCTGGGCCGCACGGTCGACCTGGAGCGGGGCCCGCTGTTCGCCCAGGCGCTGTTCAAGGCCGGCCCCGAGCGCTACTTCTGGTTCCAGCGCGTCCACCACATCGCCGCGGACGGCTTCGCCTTCTCGTTGCTCGCGCGGCGCGTGGCGGACCTCTACACCGCGCGCGTGACGGGGCGGCCCGCGCCCGCCGGCTTCGGCCCCCTGTCCCCCGTTTTGGACGAGGACGCCGCCTACCGCGCGAGCCCCCAGTTCGAGCAGGACCGCGCCTTCTGGCTCGGGCGCCTCTCCGATGCGCCGCTCCCGGTGACGCTCGCCGAGCCCGCCCCCATGTCCGCGTCGTTCGCGCGGACGACGCGCCAGTTGTCGAAGGCCGACCTGGAGCGGATGCAGGCCACGGCGAAGCAGGCGGGGCTGACCTGGCCGGACCTCGTGCTCGCCGCCGCCGCGGCGTGGGTCCACCTGCGCACGGACGCGCCGGAGGTCGTGCTGGGCCTGCCGGTGATGACGCGGCTCGGCTCGGCGGCGATCCGCGTGCCCTGCATGGCGATGAACATCGTGCCCCTCCGGGTGCCCGTCCCGCCAGGCGCGAGCCTCACCGAGCTGGCGCGGAACATCGCCGCGGAGCTGCGGGCGTCGCGGCCCCACCTGCGCTACCGCTACGAGCAACTGCGCCGGGACCTGCGTCGCGTGGGAGGCCAGCGCAAGATCTTCGGCCCCGTCGTCAACCTCATGCCGTTCGACTACGGCCTGAAGTTCGCGGGCCTCCCGACCCTCGCGCACAACATCTCCGCGGGCCCGGTGGAGGACCTGTCCATCGGCATGTACGCGCGCTCGGACGGAGGAGGGCTCCGAGTCGACTTCGACGCGAACCCCACCTGCTACGCCACCAGCACGTTGGAGTCCCACCAGCGTGACTTCCTTCAATGGCTCGACACCTGGCTGGGCGCCCCCACCGCGCCGTTGCGGCCGCGCGCCGGCTCCGGCGCGACGTCGGAAGCGCGGACGAAGGCCCCGGCGTCCCTCCTCGACGGCGGCCCGTTGCCGGCCCACGCCCAGCCCGTCCTCGCGCTGCTCGCCCGGCATGAGCGGGAGCGTCCGGACGTCATCGCGGTGGAGCATGGCGCCTTCCACCTGACCTACCGCGAGTTGCTCCAGGCCGCCCGGGAGCTCGCGGGACGACTCGTGGCCGAGGGCCTCCAGGCCGACACGCCGGTGGCGGTCCAGGTCCCGCGCGGCCTCGATGCCGTCATCGCCTCGTTGGGGGTGATGCTCGCGGGGGCGGGATACCTGCCCCTGGACCCGAACGGCCCCGCCTCACGCACCGCGGCCATCCTCGACGACGCGGCCCCGGCCCTGCTGGTGACGCCGGCCTCCCCCCAGGCGCGCACGGATGCGACGCCGCGCGCGGCGGGGCAGCTCGACATCCAGCGGCGGAACCCGGCCGCGCGACGCGCCCCCGAGCGCAACGAGGGCGAGCGGCTCGCCTACGTCATCTACACGTCCGGCTCCACGGGCCAGCCCAACGGCGTGCAGATCACCCGTGGCGCGCTGGCGCACTTCGTCGCGGGGGCGACGCACCGGTATGGCATCCACGCCGGCGACCGCATCCTCCAGTTCGCGCCCCTGCACTTCGACGCCAGCGTGGAGGAGCTCTTCCTCAGCCTGTGCAACGGGGGCCGGCTGGTCCTGCGCACCGACGAGATGCTCCAGTCGGTGCCCCGCCTGTTGGAGGCCAGCGCCGAGCACGGCATCACGGTGCTCGACCTGCCCACGGCCTTCTGGCACGAGCTGGCATACGCCGTGTCCACGGGCGCGGCGCGCCTCCCACCCTCCATCCGCATCGTCATCATCGGCGGCGAGGCGGCGCTGCCGGAGCGCGTGGCCCGCTGGCGCGCGGCCGTGGGGCCTGGCGTACAGCTCCTCAACACCTACGGCCCCACCGAGGCCACGGTGGTGGCCACCGTCGCCAACCTGAGCGAGGGTGACGCGGGTCGCGGAGAGGTCCCCATCGGTGTGCCGCTCCCCGGCGTCCGCGCCGTCCTCGTCGACTCGGAGCAGCGGCTCGTCCCTCGTGGCGAGGAGGGAGAACTCTGCCTGCTCGGCGGAGCGCTCGCGCGAGGCTACCTGGGCCGGCCGGAGCTGGACGCCGCCCGCTTCATCACGCTCGCGGCGCTGCCGGAGAAGCCCCGCGCCTACCGCACCGGCGACAAGGTCCGACTGCGGGAGGATGGGCAACTGGTGTTCGTCGGTCGCGTGGACGACGAGCTGAAGATCAGCGGCCATCGCATCGACCCCTCCGAGGTCGAGACGGTGCTCCTCGGCCACGCGGGCGTACGCGAGGCGGCGGTGGTCGGCCAGACGCTCCCGAGCGGCGCTCGGCGGCTCTGCGCCTATCTCGTCGCGGACGCGCCCGCGCCCTCCGTGTCCGACCTGCGCAAGCACCTGTCCGCGAACCTGCCGGCGCCCATGGTGCCGGGCTCCATCCAGTTCGTGGAGCACCTGCCGCGCACGCGCAACGGGAAGATCGACCGGGCGGAGCTGCGCAAGGCCGCGCCGGTCGAGGACGCCACGTCCACCGGCAGCGGCGGCACGGCGCTGGAGCGTGTCGTGCTCCGCGTCTGGGAGGAGGTCCTCGGCGCCACGGGACTCACGGCCCAGGACGACTTCTTCGAGCGGGGGGGCCAGTCCCTCCAGAGCATCCAGGTCGCCAACCGGCTCGGCATCGCGCTGGGGCGGGAGGTCTCCGTCGCCACGGTGTTCCGCTACCCCACCGCGGCGGCGCTGGCCCAGGCCCTGGAGCACGGACAGGACGCCGGGACGGGCACGCACGCGGGCCCCTCCGCCACGGTGCTGACGGATGCCGTGCTCCCGGAGGACATCGTCCCCCACCTGGGCCCGGCGGCGACCGGCGCGAGGACGTTCGGCTCGCTCCTGCCGGCGCCTCGCCAGGTCCTGCTGACGGGCGCCACGGGCTTCGTCGGTGCCCACCTGCTCGACCAGCTCCTGCGCCAGACGCAGGCCCGCGTGGTCTGCCTCGTCCGCGCCGCGGATGAGGCGCAAGCCATGGAGCGGCTGCGTGAGGCGCTGAAGGCCCAGCAGCTGCCGACCCACGCACTCGCGGGACGCGTGCGCGCCGTCCCCTCCGACCTCACCCAGCCCTGGCTCGGGCTCGACGCCGCGCGCTTCCATGGCCTCGCGTCCGAGTGCGACGTCGTCTTCCACAACGCCGCGGTGGTCAGCGTGGTGCGGGAGTACGGCAGCCTCCAGGCCGTCAATGTCCGCGGCACGCGAGAGCTGCTGCGCCTGGCCGCGGCCGTCCGCCCCAAGCCGTTCCACTACGTCTCCACGCTCGCCGTGGCGCCCCAGGCGAACGTCAGCCCCGAGGTGCCCGAGGCCTTCGTTCCAGCCCACGCCGGCCTGCGTGACGGTTACCAGCAGAGCAAGTGGGTCGCGGAGCGGCTCGTGCAACAGGCCTCCGAGCGCGGCCTCCCCGTCGCGGTGTACCGGCTGGGGCGCGTCGTGGGCGCCACGGACACCGCCATCGTCAATCCGCAGGACCTGGTGTGGCGCATCCTCCTGGCCGGCGTCCCCGCGGGCGCCCTGCCCCAGCTCGACGTCGGCGAAACGTGGACGCCGGTGGACTACGTGGCCCGGGCGCTGGTCCGGCTCATGGGCAACGCGCGGCCGGGGGACGTCTTCAACGTGACACCCGTCCCGGACGTCCGCCTGCCCGACCTCTTCCGCTGGGTCCGTGAGTACGGCTACCCCGTCGAGCTGCTCCCCGTCCCCGCCTGGCGCGCGCGTGTCGCCGAGCGCGCGGGCTCCGCGGACAACACCACCACCCTCGCGTTCTTCGACCTGCGCTCGGGCACCTCGGAGCCTGCCTTCGGCCTGGGGCCCATCCGCTGTCACCGGCTGCACGAAGCGCTGGAGGGCACCGGCATCTCCTGCCCTCCGGCGGATCGCACCCTCTTCTATCGCTATCTCGGCCACTGCGTCGCGCGGGGACTCCTGCCGGCGGCGCCTGGCCCTCACACGGAAACGGCCCTCTCGTGACGACTCGCACCTGGAATCCCCGCACCTGGCGGGAGAAGCCCGTGAAGTACATGCCGGACGACTACCCCGAGCCGCGCGCCCTCACGCGCGTCGAGCAGGAGCTGGCCCGGCTGCCCCCGCTGGTCAACCCCTCGGAGACCCGGCGCCTGACGGCGGCGCTGGCCCGCGTCGCCGAAGGCAATGCCTTCCTCCTCCAGGGCGGTGACTGCGCGGAGAGCTTCAAGGAGTTCACCACGGACAACATCCGCGACACCTTCCGCCTCATCCTGCAGATGGCGGTGGTGCTCACCTTCGCGGGCGGACGGCCCGTGGTGAAGGTCGGCCGCATCGCGGGCCAGTTCGCCAAGCCGCGGACCAGCCCCGTGGAGACCCTCGGCGGCGTCACGCTCCCCGCCTACCGCGGCGACATCATCAACGGCATGGACTTCGACGCCGCCGAGCGCACGCCCGACCCCCAGCGGCTGCTCAAGGCGTACCACCAGTCCTCCGCCACGCTGAACCTGCTGCGCGCCTACTCACAGAGCGGCTACGCGGACCTCACCAACCTCCATCGCTGGACGCTCGACTTCATCGAGGGCACCCCGCAGGGAGACCAGTACCGGAAGCTGGCGGACTCCATCTTCGAGTCCCTGTGCTTCCTGCGCGCGCTGCATCCGACGCCCGACCACACGTCCACGCCCATGCCCGTGGACCTCTTCACCAGCCACGAGGCCCTGCTCCTCAACTACGAGGAGGCCATGACCCGCCAGGAGCCCTCCTCGGGCCACTGGTTCGACGCCTCCGCGCACATGCTCTGGATTGGCGAGCGCACCCGTCAGCCCGAGGGCGGGCACCTGGAGTTCATGCGCGGCATCCGCAACCCCATCGGCGTCAAGTGCGGCCCCACCCTGGAGCCGGACGAGCTGGTGCGGCTCGTGGACATCCTCAACCCCGAGGGCATCCCCGGACGCCTCACGCTCATCGGACGCTTCGGCTCCGACAAGGTCGCCGACTGCCTCCCCAAGCTCATGGCCGCCACACGCCGCGACGGCCGCCCCGTCATCTGGTCCATCGACCCCATGCACGGCAACACGCACAAGGCCAGCAATGGCTACAAGACCCGCTCCTTCGACCGCATCCTCGCCGAGGTGAAGTCCTTCCTCGAGGTCGCCGCCGCGGAGTCTGTCCATGCCGGCGGCATCCACCTCGAGATGACCGGCCAGAACGTCACCGAGTGCCTGGGAGGCCACTTCCCGGTGACCGAGGACGACCTCTCCAGCCGCTATCACACACATTGCGATCCGCGCCTGAACGCAGACCAGGCACTCCAGCTTTCCTTCAGGGTCGCAGAAAAACTTCGCACTTCGAAAAGCCCGAGAGCCCGCGCGGCGTGAACCTCCCCCCAACCCTTGACAGCACCGGCTCAACAGGAATACACGGCCCCGCAATTGAAAATGAGAACCATTTTCATAATACAACGAAACATCGGACGCGTCCGATGGGGGCGAGCCCTGCGGGCGTGCGCGCTGTGGGCCTCATTGGGCGTGGGCGGCTTCGCCTCCGGGCAGACGGAGGCGAACAGGCCCGGCGCCGGGACCTCCCCGTCGGCCGAGGCCACCTCCGAGCGCTCCGGGGCGTCGCGCGGGGAACGACCTGGGACGTCGGCGCCTGAGGCCGCGCGGCAGCCATCGCTCGTGGCGCCGCGGCTCGTCCAGTTCGTCGAGGCCCCCTACCCCGAGGAGGCGGAGCGCGCGCGGCTGGAGGCGTCCATCCGACTCCGGCTGACGCTGGACGCACAGGGTGCGGTCACCACCGTGGACATCCTGGAGGGCGCGGGCCACGGCTTCGACGAGGCGGCCCGTGACGCCGCCCTCCGCTTCCGCTTCGACCCCGCCGTGCGAGACGGCGTGCCGGTCCCCTCGCGCATCGCCTACCTCTACGAGTTCCGGCTCCCCGCCGCGCCCGAGCCCGCTGCGGCGCCTCGGACGGAAGTCGCCCTCGCGTCGTCCCCGCAAGAGCTTCGACCCACGCCGACGTCCCCAGGCACGGGTCCCGAGGAAGGCGCGTCGACCGGCTCCGCCACGGAGGGACCACGTCCGACGCTGTCGTCGGCATCCGCGGACGGAGAGGTGGCCCCCTCGGCGGTCGCGACGACCTCGCAGGGGCCGGTCGACGCCCACCTCGACGCCATCGACGTCACGGTGGAGGGCGAATCGGTCGTCAATCGCCGCCGCGGCTCCGCCGAGGCGGTGCGGGTCATCGAGACGGAGACGGTGCGCCGGGAGGCCGCGGACATGGGCCTGGTCCTGTCGCGCACCGAGGGGGTCGGCGTCCGTCGCGCGGGCGGGCTCGGCAGCCGCTCGCGGTTCTCCCTCGCCGGGCTGTCGAACGACCAGATCCGGTTCTTCATCGACGGCGTGCCCCTGGAGCTCGCGGGCTACGGACCGGACTTCGCGAACGTCCCGGTCAACCTGGCGCAGCGCATGGAGGTGTTCCAGGGCGTGGTGCCGGTGCGCTTCGGCGCGGACGCGCTGGGGGGCGCGGTGCAGATCGTCACCACGGAGAACCTCCGCGCCTCGGCCCTTTCGGCGTCGTACGAGCTCGGCTCCTTCGAGACCCACCGCGTCACCGCCAGCGCCCAGCGCTACACGGAGGCCACCGGGCTGCTGCTACGAGGCAGCGCCTTCTTCGACTCCAGCCCGAACGACTACGCGGTCGACGTCACCGTGGAAGACGACCTGGGACGCGTGCTGCCCGCGCGACTCCCCCGCTTCCACGACGCCTTCCGCGCGGGCGGCGGTGGGCTCGAGGTGGGCTACGCGGATCGCCCCTGGGCGCGACGCTTCATCCTCCGCGCGTTCGCCTCCGCGTCGACCCAGGAGATCCAACACGACGCGACGATGACGTCGGCCTACGGCGAGGTCGACTCGGCCAACGTGTCCGGGGGCGCGACGCTGCGCTTCGAGCAGACCTATGGCGAGCGCCTCGTCGTGGACGCGGTCGGGGGCTATGTCTACCGTCGCTCGCGGCTGACGGACCTCGGGCGGTGCGCATACGACTGGTTCGGGCGCTGCGTCGTCGAGCTGCCGCAGCCGGGCGAGTTGGAGGACCGCGCCATCGACCGGCGCGTGGGCCAGCACACCGGCTTCGCGCGCATCAACCTGGGCTGGAGCCTCGCGAGGGACCAGGGCCTGCGCCTGGCGCTCGCGCCGACCTGGGTGGGCCGTGAGGGCGAGGACCGCGCGCTCATCGGCGCCTCGGTGGTCGACCCGCTCACCGGCAAGCGCTCCATCTTCAACCTGGTGACGGGCGTCGAATACGAGTTCGACGCGCTCGACGAACGGCTGGAGAACATCGCGTTCGCCAAGAACTACCTGCAACTGGCCCGCGCGGAGCGCCTGCTGCCCGACAACACCTTCACCCCGGCCAACCGGGACTCGGTGCGCTTCGGCGTGGGCGACTCGCTGCGCTACCGGGTCAACGGCTGGCTCATGGCCAAGGCCGCGTACGAGTGGGCGACGCGACTGCCCCGCCCGGACGAGCTCTTCGGCGACGGCATCCTCATCGACACCAACCTCGACCTGAAGCCGGAGGCCAGCCACAACCTCAACCTGGAGGTGGCGCTCGACGCCGGCCAGACGCGCCTGGGCGGATTCCGCGGGAGCGTGATGGGCTTCACCCGCCTGGCGGACCAGCTCATCCTCCTCGTGGGCCGTGAAGGGTACTTCACCTACAAGAACGTCTACGCGGCCCGCAGCCTGGGCGTCATGGGAGCCGCGGGCTGGACCTCTCCGGGGCAGTTCCTCTCCCTGGACGGCAACGTGACGTGGCAGGACTTCCGCAACACGTCGAGCGAAGGCACCTTTGGCACCTTCGACGGACAGCGGATCCCCAACCAGCCCAGCCTGCTCGCCAACGGGAGCGCGCGCGTCCAGCTCACCGGCCTCGCCACCTCCCGCGACGAGCTGTCCTTGACGTGGCACGCGCGCTACACGCACGCCTTCTTCCGCGGCTGGGAGAAGCTGGGCGCGTCCGGCTCCAAGCAGGAACTCCCCTCCCAGCTCATCCACTCGCTGGCGCTCACGTACGTCACCCGTCCGGCGAGCGCCACGCTGAGCTGGACGGTGGACGTGCAGAACCTGACGGACGCGGATGCCTTCGACTTCTACGGCGTGCAGCGCCCCGGGCGCAGTGTCTTCGCCAAGGTGGTCGCGGAGCTCTGAACACCCTTCCCGCAGTTCCTCCTCGCAATCCCATATCACCCCCTCAGTCAAGAAAGGCGCACGTACCCATGAAGGCTTCCTTCTCCCTGCTGCCCCGGCTCACCGCCGCGGCGCTCGCGATGCTGCTCTCCACCGCCTGCGGCGATGACGACGACCCCACCCCTCCGGAGCCGACCCCCGAGGACAAGGCCCTCTACGCGGTCATCACCCAGGTCAACGTCGGTGAGGAGACCACCAGCTACGTCGTCCTCACGGACAAGGTGGACCAAACCGCGTCGCTGTCCCTGGAGAACGCCATCGAGGTTCCCGGCCGCGCGCTCGGCTCCGGTTTCTCCAAGAAGGGCACGCTGTACGTGAGCAGCAACGAAGGCGGCATCGTCACGCGTTACAAGGTGAACGCGAGTGACAAGCTGGAGAAGGACGGCGAGGTCAGCTTCCAGGGCCGCGGCGTCAACTCCATCGGCGAGTACCAGCACCAGCTCCAGTACGTGTCCGACACCAAGGCGTACTACTTGGACGGCCGCACCGCGCAGGTCATCGTCTGGAACCCGACCGCGATGACGGTCACCAACGCCATCGCGTTGACGGGGCTGACCATCGAAGGCGCCGTCAACACCTTCGCGTCCATGCCGGTGCGCGTGGGCACGAAGATCATCGTCCCCATCGGCTGGCGCCCCAGCGCGGGCACCGGCATCACCAAGCAGGCGGGCGTCGTCGTCATCGACACGACCAACGATTCGGCGGTCGTCGTGAAGGACGCGGGCGAGCGCTGCGGCTACGTGCGCGACGGCGTCGTCGGTCCGGATGGCCAGGTCTACCTGGCGACCGAGGCGTACGGCGCCGCGGTCTTCCGCACGGCCCCCTCCACCACGCCTGTGCCCTGCCTGCTGCGGTTCAACCCCTCCACCAGCGCCTTCGATGCGGACTTCCACCACGACCTCGCGGACCTGACCAACGGCAAGGCCACCGGCTCCCTGCTGGCCGGCCCCTCGGGCACCGCCTACCTGCGCGTGCTGGACGAGACGACCTACACGGTGGTCGACGGCACCCACCCGCGCACCATCGCCAGCGCCCAGGCGTGGAAGTTCTGGCAGCTCGACCTGAGCACCATCAAGGCCACCGAGGTCAGCTCGCTGCCCGCCAGCACCGGCAGCTCGTTCCTGTACTCGGTGGAGGACGACAAGGTCCTCTTCTCCGAGTTCACCAACGGCTCCACGCAGACGAACTTCCGCTACCTGTCCGACAAGAGCGGCACGGTGGCCTTCAACACACAGGGGCTCGCTTTCTCGTTCCTGCAACTGCGCTGAAGAACGCCTCACCCTTCCTGGCGCCGGGGTCCGTGGTGGGCCCCGGCGTCGTGACTCACCCGCCATACGCCTTCAGGACCCCCGCCATGCCCATCGTCGAAATCATCAAGGATGTCTTCGTGCAGTGGGGGGCCAACTGGGTGCTGTGGCTGCTGTTCGCGCTGTCGCTGGTGAGCATCGGCATCATCGTCGAGCGCTCGGTGGTCTTCCGGAGCAAGCAGGACCTGGTGCGTGAGCTGTCCAGCACGCTGGAGGAGACGCTCGCCAGCGGGGACTTCCCCGCCGCCATCTCCAAGCTGGAGAAGCGCACGTCGGTGGGCGCGACGGTGGCGCGCGCGGGGTTGCGGCTGGCGCCCCAGGGCATGACGGCCGCGGAGAAGGGCATGCAGAGCGCGCTGGCCATCGAGCGCTCCACCCTGGAGAACCGGCTGGCCTTCCTGGGCACGCTGGGCAACAACGCGCCGTTCATCGGCCTGTTCGGGACGGTCATCGGCGTGCTGCTCGCGTTCGAGGCGCTCAGCCAGACGCAAGGGGCGCCCGTGGGGCGCACCAGCCAGGTGGCCTCCAACGCGGTCATGGGCAGCATCGCCGAGGCCCTGGTGGCCACGGCCGTCGGCATCGCGGTGGCGCTGCCCGCGGTGGCCGCCTACAACTACTTCCAGCGCCGCATCGCGAGCATCCTCGCGGACGCCGAGGCGCTGACGAACCTGGTGCTCGCCTACGTGTCCGCCCGCGAGCGCGGCGCGAGCACCACCGCCCCCCAGGCCCGTCCGGAGGGCGCCTGACATGGCCGGCGGGACGCAGCCACGCGGCGGCCTCATCGAGGGCATCAACGTCACGCCGCTCGTGGACATCATGCTCGTGCTGCTCGTCATCTTCATGGTGACCGCGCGACTGGTGGACAGCCCGGCCGTGCCGCTCGACCTGCCCAAGGCCTCGCAGAGCGAGGACGTGCAGACGGTGTTCGCCGTCTCCATCACCTCCACGGGAGACGTGCTCGTCAACGGCGAGGGCACGAGCGAGGCGGCGCTGAAGGACCTCGCGCGACAGGCCCTGGCGAAGGACGCGGAGCTGCGCGCCGTCATCCAGGCGGACGGCGCGGTGCCCCACCGACAGGTCATCGCGGTGCTCGACCACCTGAAGGAAGCCGGGCTCACCCGCGTCGCCTTCGGCACCGTGAGGCCGGAGGCCGCGCCGACGACGAACGCCGAACCCGGGAAGGCCGCGGAGGACGAGCGTGCCACGCCCTGAGCAGCCGCCGAGCATCTCGAGCATCGTCCTCGGGCCGCCGCCCTCGCGGCGCTCTCGCGGGACATGGTGGGCCGTCGCGACCACGGTGGCCCTCCACGGCGCCGCGGGGCTGCTCGCCTATCAGGCCTGGCGCAAGCCGGAGCGGCCGCTCACGCCGCCCGCCCCGAAGCAGACGCTGCAGATCAACCACGTCGTCGACCTGAAGCCACCGCCGCTTCCCGCCCCACCGCCCCCCGCCCCTCGCGCCGAGCCACCGCCGGCCCGCGCCGCGCGAAACCCCGGCCCCGCGCCCCGCGAGGCGCCGGCGCGCGCGGCCCCGGAGCCCGCCCAGGCCGGCGCGGTGGTGGCCGCGAAGGAGCCCGCGGAGCCGCTCGACTTCACCGACTTCGACATGACGACGGGGGATGCGCCCCGCTACGCCGGTGGGGTGACGGCCTCCAACGGCCGCTCCGCGACGGCGGTGAACACCGCGGCCGCGGGAGAGCGCATCGGGCAAGGCACGGGCGGCAGCCGCGCCCGTCCGGTGCAGTTGTCCGCGCGCAGTTGGAGCTGCCCCTGGCCCAAGGAGGCCGACACGCTGCGCATCGACGACCAGACCGTCGTGCTGCGCGTCTCCGTCGATGCCGACGGCGAGGTCACCGCCGCCGAACTGCTTTCAGACCCGGGACACGGCTTCGGCCAGGCCGCGTTGGCCTGTGCCCGCCGGGCGCGTTTCGACACGGCGCTGGACCGGGAGGGACGTCCCCTCGCGGCCACCTCGCCGCCCATCCGGGTGCGTTTCGTCAGACCGTAGCGCCAATGGCTCCCGTCCCCGGGCGCCAGGAGTCATCCGTGAGTCATTCCAACCCGCTCCAGCGGGAACGCCTGATGTCCGTCCTGCTGGCGGGCGTCCAGCTCAGCCACCTGATGGACTTCATGATCATCATGCCGCTGGGGCCGGAGTTCATGAAGCGCTTCGGCCTCACCAACGCCCAGTTCGGGGCGATGGTCTCGTCCTACACGCTCGCCTCCTCGGCGATGGGCCTGCTCGGCCTGGTCTGGTTGGATCGCTTCGACCGCAAGCGCACGTTGCTCGCCATCTACGCGGGCTTCATCCTGGCCACGCTCGGCTGCGGCGTCGCGCAAAGCCATTCATGGCTGCTCCTGGCGCGCTCCCTGGCGGGGGCCTGTGCGGGATTGATGGGCGCGGTCATCATGGCCATCCTCGCGGACGTGGTCCCCCCGGAGCGACGGGGCCGGGCCATCGGCACGGTGATGTCCGCGCTGGGGCTGTCCGCCGTCGCGGGCGTCCCCGCGGGACTGGGACTGGCGCAGGCGCTGGGGTGGCGCGCGCCCTTCTGGGCCATCGGCGCGTTCGCCGCCCTCCTGTGGCTCTGCCTCTTCTTCGTCCTGCCCGGGGTGGACGGGCACCTCACGGAGAAGAGCGGCGGCGCGCGAGGCCCCTCACTGACGACACTGCTGGCGCCGGGCTTCGTGCTGGGCTGGGTGCTGACGTTCAGCGTGGTGTTCGCCAGCTTCCTGCTCATCCCCTACCTGGGGACATACATGGTCGGAAACCTGGGCGTGGCGCAGGCGGACCTGACGTGGGTGTACCTGGGGGGCGGCGCGGGGACCCTGCTGATGGCGCGGTGGGTGGGACGGCTGACGGACCGCTTCGGCCCCGCGCGAATGCTGGCCGGGCTGCTCCTGGCGACCATGGGCCCGCACCTGCTCTTCACCCACCTGCCCGTCTCGCCGCTGCCCGGGGTGGTGGTGGCCTTCGTGCTGTTCATGTCCCTCACCTCCACGCGGGCCATCCCCACCATCGCGCTCGTGACGTCCAAGGTGCCGCCCGCGCTGCGGGGCCGCTACCTCGCGGTGAACATGGCGGCGAGCGATGGCGCGTCGGGCGTCGCGGCCTGGACGAGTGGCCTGCTCATCGCCACGTCGCCCGAGGGCGCGCTCCTGGGCTTCGGCCACGTGGGGTGGATCGCCGTCGCGGTGTCGGCGCTCTCGCTTTGCATCCTCTGGGCACTCGGTCGCGGCGCGGTGGCGCTCCAATCCGCGGCGACGACCTGACGCCCTTCGAAGTGAAACGCGATTCACGAAGACAAAGGAACAACCATGGACATGCCTGTCAGGAAGCATCCCTCGCTGCCCCGCCCCATCCAGGGTGAGCTGCGCCTCGAGCGCTCCAACGCGCTGCTCGCCGAGGCCCGGAAGACGGTCCCCGGCGTCACCCAGTCGATGATGAAGAAGCCCGAGCACTTCGCGCCGGGCGCCTTCCCCGTCTTCCTCGCGCGCGGCCAGGGCGCGCTGGTCGAGGACGTCGACGGCCAGGAGTACATCGACTACATCGGCGGCCTCGGCGCGAACATGCTGGGCCACAACCACCCGGTGGTGGTGGAGGCGATCCGCAAGCACCTGGAGGAAGGCATCCTCCACTCGCTGCCCACGCCGGTGGAGGTCACCTCCATCCAGGCGCTGCTGGAGCTCATCCCCGGCGCGGAGATGGCGCGCTTCTTCAAGACGGGCGCGGACGCGACGTCCGCGGCGGTGCGGCTGTCGCGCTACCTCACGGGCAAGGAGCGCATCATCACCGTCGGCTACAACGGCTGGCACGACCACTTCATGTACGACACCCCGGGCGTGCCGGCCCCGCTGGCCGCGCTCACCACGCGCCTGCCGCTGTTCACGCCGCCGGACGAGGCCGTGCTGCTCTCCACCATCGAGAAGCAGGCCAGCCAGTTGGCCGCCGTCATCCTCTCCGTGCCGTACAACCGCGTGCTGACCTCCGGCTTCCTCCAGCAGGTGCGCGAGGCCTGCTCCCAGAACAACGTCATGTTCGTGCTGGACGAGGTCGTCACCGGCTTCCGCGTGGCCATGGGCGGCGCGCAGGAGTTCTACGACGTGCGCGCGGACATCGTCTGCCTCTCCAAGAGCATCGCCGCCGGCATGCCGCTGTCGGCCATCGCCGGCCCGTCGAAGTACCTGAGCAAGCTGAGCGACCTCCAGGTCTCCACCACGTTCGGCGGTGAGCTGCTCACCCTGGCCGTGTGCGAGGCGGTGATGAAGTTCTACAAGCAGGGCAACCACGTCGCGCACGTCGCGAAGCTGGGCCGCAAGCTGCGCGAGGGCGTCAACGCCCACGCCGAGGCCACGGGCTCCGCGCTGCGCGTGGTGGGCTACGACGCGATCCCCATGTTCCGCTTCTCGCCGGACCTGGCCGAGCACGCGAAGCAGATGCAGCCGTTCCAGGCCGGGATGGCGCGCCGGGGCATCCTCCTCCGCCGCGACGTGAACTTCCCCGGCTCCGCGCACACCGAGGAGCAGATCGACTACACCATCGCCATGGCCGGCGAGGTGCTGCGCGCCACCGCGAAGTAGTCGGTGGCGACGGGACGGAGGTCGGGGAGTCCGCTCCCCGCCTCCGAACGGCTCCGCTCAGCTGTGCGAGTCGTGGATGTGGTCCGAGAAGCCGCGCTTCCAGTACCCGGTGACGCGGACCCAGCTCTTCTTCGTCCCCCGCTCGTTGAGCAGGTGGTCGCGGATGGGGCGCATGGCGAGCGACTCCCCGGACACCCACGCGAAGTAGTCACCGGGAGGGAACGTCAGCTCGCGGATGGCCTTGTCGAGCAGGTTCGTGGAGCCCGCCTCGGCGCCGTCGCGGTGCAGCCAGGTGAGCGTCACGTGGGCGCGCGTCTCCAGGCGCTGCTCCTCCGACGCGTCCGCGACCTCGATGAAGACGAAGGCGCGCGCCCCCTCGGGCAGCTCCTCCAACCGGCGCGCGATGGCGGGGATCGCCGTCTCGTCACCGGCCAGCAGGTACCAGTCGAAGTCATTGGAGACGAACAGCGAGCCGCGAGGCCCACCCACGCCCAGCATGTCGCCGGGCTTCGCCTGCGCCGCCCACGACGACGCGGGGCCGGAGCCGTGGAGCACGAAGTCCAGGTCCAGCTCCCCCGCCACCGCGTCGAACCGGCGCGGGGTGTAGTCCCGCGAGTCCGGCTTCTTCTCGCCCGGCTGCAGCACGGGGCCCGTGGGCCCCATCGTCGGGATGACGGGCCGGCGCTTGCCGGGCTCCGGGAAGAGCACCTTCACGTGGTCATCCGCGCCCTCGCTCTGGAAGCCGGCGATGTCCTCGCCGCCCAGCGTGATTCGCACCACGTGCGGCGTCACGGACGTCACCCGCAGCACCTCCAGGCATCGGAACTTCACGGGGAACGGCCCCCGGCGGAACACCTTCTCGCTCACGCTCGTCGTCACAAGCTCACCTCTCGAATCAGGCCTCGCCTCCACTCCCGGGAGGCAACACGACACGAAGACGATATTGACTCGCAAAATCGATATTGCAACAGGAATCCCTGACCTCTCCGGGAACGTTCGACCGGGCGATGGCGCGGGGGCTCGGAATCGGACGACGCACCGTAAGAGCGGCGGGTGCGGGGCGTCAGCCGGAGTGGATGGGCGACCGAAGGCGGCGCCCGGGTCGATTCGGAGGTCTCGTCGGACATGTCTGGCACACACCACCCCTCTTCGGGTTCACCTGGCCGGGCCTTCGCCCTGGGTATCGGGCTGAACCTGCTCTTCGTCGGCGCGGAGGCGACGTTCGGCGTCCTCTCCGGTTCGCTGGCGCTGCTCGCGGATGCGGGCCACAACCTGAGTGACGTGCTGGGACTGGCGCTCGCATGGGGAGCGACGGTGCTGGCGCGCAGGCGGCCCACCGAGCGCCACACCTACGGCCTGCGCGCCTCGTCCATCCTGGCCGCGCTGCTCAACGCGCTCCTGCTGATGGTGGCCGTGGGCGGCTTCGCCTGGGAGGCGGTGCAGCGGCTGGGGCAGCCCGGCCCCGTCGCCACGGGGACGGTGATGCTCGTGGCGGGCGTGGGAATCATCATCAACGCGGGGACGGCCCTGCTCTTCTGGAAGGGACGCACGCGGGACCTGAACGTGCGCGGCGCGTTCCTGCACCTGGCCGCCGACGCGGGCGTGTCGCTGGGTGTCGTGCTCGCGGGCGCGCTCATCCAGGTGACGGGTTGGGACTTCGTGGACCCGGTGGTGACGCTGTTCATCGCGGTCCTCATCCTCGCCGGGACGTGGGGCCTGCTGCGGGACTCGGTGAACCTGGTGCTCCAGGCGGTTCCGACGGACATCGACCTGGCGCGCGTGCGGGAGCGGCTGCGGGGACTGCCCGGTGTGCGCGAGGTGCATGACCTCCATGTCTGGGCCATGAGCACCACCGAGGCCGCGCTCACCGCGCACCTCATCGCGAAGGACGCGAGGGTCGACGCGGAGGCGCTCGCGCGGCTGAAGCGCCAGCTCCATGACGAGTGCGGCATCGAACACGTCACGCTGCAGGTCGAGGCGAAGCCTTGCGACAACTGCGTGCCCGCGTGGGGAGCCCTCGCCTCACCCCACGCGCACTGACGCCTCCGAGCGGCCCGGGGCGTCAGGCCTCTTCTGTTCCGACCATGGCCGCGAGGAACAAGGCATAGGTCAGCTCCGCGACCGGGCGCTTCTCGCGGCGGGCCTGGGTGCGCAGGGCCTTGGGGAGGGAGCAGGGCTTGCCCTTCTCGCCGTCGCGGAGCTGCACGTAGCCCCGCTCGGAGTAGCCGAGGACCTCCCAGCCGCGCTGACGGAGGGCCTGGGACAGGTCATCCGTCAGCTGGTGATGGATGGCGCGGGACAACGTCTGACGCCCGAAGATGTCGTTCGACCAGCCGCCCTCCTCCTCGCGCCAGCCGCGGGCGCGGAGGTAGTTGGCCTTGCGAGCCAGGGAGAGCCCTCCCACGTGGCGTTCGAGCTTCATCCTGGCGCATCCTCATATGCCATCCGCCCGGTACGTCACAGTCCGGCGAACACGCGGAGAACGGGCTCGACTCGGCGGGTGCGGGCGGACAGGCTCCTGGCCTCGCACGCGCGGAGGCCGGGCCGCTCCTCCCGAAGCGTCACCCCGAAGCCGGCCGCGAGGGAGCCACCATGAAGTACACGCATCTGGGACGTTCCGGACTGTCGGTCAGCCGCATCTGCCTGGGCACGATGAACTTCGGCTGGACCACCGAGGAGCCCGACGCCCACGGCATCATGGACGCCGCGCTCGACAAGGGCATCAACTTCTTCGACACGGCGAACGTGTACGGCTGGAACGAGAACAAGGGCCGCACGGAGCAGATCATCGGCAACTGGTTCGCGCAGGGCGGTCGCCGCCGTGAGCGCACCGTGCTCGCGACCAAGGTCTACGGCCCCATGGGCGAGTGGCCCAACGAGGGCAAGCTGTCCGCGCTCAACATCCGCCGCGCGTTGGACGCCAGCCTCAAGCGATTGAAGACGGACTACATCGACCTCTACCAGTTCCACCACGTGGACCGGGACACGCCGTGGGAGGAGATCTGGCAGGCGATGGAGGTGGCGGTGGGCCAGGGCAAGGTCCTCTACGTGGGCAGCAGCAACTTCGCGGGCTGGCACATCGCCCAGGCGCAGGCCGCGGCGGCGCAGCGACACTTCATGGGGCTGGTCAGCGAGCAGTCCCTCTACAACCTGATGGCGCGGACGGTGGAGCTGGAGGTCCTGCCCGCGGCCCGGCACTACGGCCTGGGCATCCTGCCCTGGTCGCCGCTCCAGGGGGGCCTGCTCGGAGGCGTGCTTCGCAAGGAGCGTGAAGGCAAGCGTCGGCTCGAGGGACGCGCCCAGGCCGCGCTCCAGAAGAACCGCGAGCGCATCGAGCAGTACGAGAACCTGGCCACGGAGCTGGGGGTCGAACCCGGGGACCTCGCCCTGTCCTGGCTGCTCCACCAACCCGCCGTCACGGCCCCCATCGTCGGGCCCCGCACCGGCGCACAGCTCGACGCGGCCGTGCGCGCGCTCGACGTGAAGCTGGAGGAGAAGACGCTGACGCGGCTCGACGAACTCTTCCCGGGACACAAGCCCGCGCCCGAGGATTACGCCTGGTAGACACCTGGGCCGCGACGCGGGTTTCCACGATGGAGGCCCGCGCCCTTCTACACGCTCCAGTTCTCCTGCGACCCATGGGGAAGCCCTGGCGAGCGCGAGGCCTCACACGTCGAACTTGAACGTCGTCTCCACGGCGGAGGCTCGCGCTCCGAAGCGGCGGCAGAAGGCCTGGAGGTTCGTGTAGCCCGCCATGGGCAGCACCTCGCGGAACTCGAGGTGCACGACGAGGCAGAACAGGGTCGCCTCGAGGAAGCTCAGGTCACGCGCCGGGAGGGCCTCGAGGCCCGCTGGCGCGTGCTCCTCCAACCACGCCAGCATCGCGGTGAGGCTCTTGCGCAGCTTGGCGTGGTGAGCGCTGTCCTCCCCTCCCCCGCCCAGCCGGCCCATCACCAGCGACACCTCGGTCGCCATGGCTTGCAGCGCAATCTCTTGCAGGTTGGCCAGCAGGGGCACGTCATGGTCCTCCGGCCACACCACGCGAAGCGACCGCCCCGAGCGCCGCCAGAATTCACGGCTGATGTTGAGCGCACCGAACCAGGAGCCCTCGGAGGTCTTCAGCACGGGAATCCGGAGTGCGGGGTTGCCGCCGTAGTCCCCCGGGTTCGAGGACATCAGGTCGCGCACCACCTGGAAGTCATACGGTGCGCCCAGCTCGGCGGCGAAGATGCGGGGGATGCGGGTGAAGTGCGAACTCGAACGGCCGATCAAGACGGGACGGGTCGACGCTTCGGGCGCAACGGACATCGCGGCACCTCCGGGTGGCGGATTCGCGGGCGACCGTAGGAGCCCGCCCCATGCGTGACAAGGCACAGCGGGGCCTCCGCGCGGGCCGTCCAGTTCGCCCCCGCCAAGACGCAGCGCGGCGTCATGTCATGGCAAGCACGGGGATGAAGGCAGGCATGCCACCTCGACCGCCAGGGGATTGAATTCCCCCGTCGGCGCTGCAAGAACCGCGAACACCTTTCCACCGGAGCCCTCATGGCCCGCGTCCTCCCATCCATCGCCTCGAGCCTGGTCCTGTTCGCCAGCGGCGCCAGTCACGCGGAGGAGCTCGCCGCGTTCGCCGCGCGGGTGAAGCCCTCCATCGTCTCCCTGGAGGTCATCGGGCCTGGGAATGAGCCCATCGGCTCGGGCACCGGGTTCTTCATCTCCGAGGATGGACTCGTCGCCACGAACAACCACGTCGTCAATCCCGCGGAGGCCATCGACCTGCGCGCCCAACTCTCCGATGGCACGACGCGGAAGGTGCTCGGAATCATGGCGAGGAACCCGGAGCGCGACATCGCGATGGTGAAGCTCGAGGGGGATGGCTATCCCGCCCTGCCCCTCGCGGGCGACACGCAGCTCCAGGAGGGCACCAAGGTCTTGTCGATTGGCAACCCACTGGGGCTCACCTTCACCCTCGCGGAGGGAATCGTCTCCGCGCTGCGGCCCGACGGAGTGCCTGACGAGGAGGTGCCCCATGAGAGCTGGAAGAAGCCCCTCATCCAGTTCTCCATCAACAGCGACAAGGGAGCGAGCGGCTCCCCCATCATGACCGAGGATGGCCAGGTCATCGCCGTGTTGAAGGGAGGCTACGGGTTCCGGGGGACCTTCATGGGCATCCCGGCCGTCGTCGTGAGCCAGCTGAAGGAGCGCCTCGCGCCCGAGGACCAGCCACAAGCCGTTCGCGCCTTCCCCGTCAAAGGGGCGATTGGCTCGGCGATCTTCTTCGGGGTGATCGCGCTGGTGTGGGCATGGCCGAGGCGCCACGGCTGGAGGCGAGCCGCGCGCCCCGCCAAGGCCCGAGCGGACGCCCCCCGCGTCAGGTCGATCGACGACTACCGGAACTGAGGCATGTCACACCAGGGGACGGGCCCCAACCCCCGGGGCCCGTCGAGACTCGAACGTCGGAGCGGAGACGCCCGGGAGGTGACTACCCCTTCCGGATGCCCACCACCTCGCCGTAACCGCCGGGGATGAAGAACTCGTGGGTCTCCATGCCCATGATGCGCAGCGCGGTGGTGACGACGTCCGCGGACCTGGGGACGCGCTTCGACGTCTGGCCGGTCTCCTCGATGATGTCCACCGGCGTGCCGAGCCCGCGCGTCGTGTACGTGCCCACCTGCCGGTTCGGCGCCACGTTGCCGCCCGCGAAGACGACCGACGTATAGGGGTGGTGGTCGTCCGGCAGGCCGTAGCTGCCATCATTCGCGCGGTAGGCCCAGCTGCGGCCGAACTCGCTCATCACCATCACCAGGGTGTCGTCGAGCAGCGTCTTGCCCGGCTTGCCCGGCGCGGGCGTGGCCTTCATCTCGCCCAGGAAGCGCGCGACGCAATCCATGAGCCCGCGGCCGTGCGCGCAACTGAACGCGTGGCCGGAGCCATTGTGGGTGTCGAAGTCGAGCTGCAACGAGACGTGGACGGAGGTGGCCAGGTCCGACTTGAGCAGGCGCAGCGCCATGTCCATCCGGGGGTCGAGCCCCACGAGGTGGAAGTTCGCGTTGCCGAACGTGTACGTGAAGGTCTCGTTCAGGTAGCTCGACAGGTACGCCGGACGGTTCGTCTTCAGCGTGTCGATGCCCTTGGTGGTCTCCAGCAGCGACACGACGTCCGTGGCCAGCACGCGGGAGACGGACGCCAGCGAGCCGTGGAGGCCCTCGAGGTAGTTGTCCACCTTCGCCGTCGAGCGACCGACGAACGGCTGGGCGCGCGTGAGGGAGTAGCGCTCCACGGTCGTCGTCTTCAGCGTGCTCCCCGTGGGCTGGCCACGGGCATTCATCTCGGGCCCCTCGGTGCGTGCGTCCAGGCCGGTCCACCAGGCGTTGTCCGCGGGCTTGCCCGAGAGCATCGGCTTGAGCGCCTCGAGGGACGGGACCTGGACCGGCGCGGCGTGCGAGGGCAAGCCCATGCCGAGCGGCGTGCCTCGCTCTCCGGAGACGACGACGAACGGCAGTGGCCGCGTCTCGCGGTACCGCTCGTACAGGTGGTTCGCGATGACCGAGTGCAGGGCCGGTGCGCGGTAGTCCGAACCCGCGACACCACACATCGCGGAGATGAAGGCGCTCGCGTGGTCGTTGGTGCCCTGGTCGATGCCGTGCATGACACTCAGCTGCTCATGGAGGGCGAAGTGCTTGTACCCATACATGAGCGGGCTGTAGCTGCCGCGCGCCGCCGGGTTCTGGGGGTTCCAGGACTGCCAGGTGCGCAGCGGCTTGTACGGTCCGTTCGCGGGCGCGAGGTCGACCACCTTGCTGGCGTCGAAGAAGGCGGGCTCGCTGCTGTAGCCGCCGGACGGTGGGACGCAGAGCGGAATCTCCGCGTCCTCCATGGGCGTGAAGTAGTACGCCGGCCGGAAGCCGCCCGGGATGTAGAGCACCACGAGGCGAGAGGGGAGGTCGGCGTCCGCGGCGCGCGCGACGCCGGAGCGCAGGAGCCCCGCGCGGTCGAGGAGCGCGAGCTGTCCGGCGCCGAGGGCCCACTTGAGCAGCGTGCGTCGAGAGGTGTTTGGCATGGGGGTCCTCGGCTCAGTAGGTGATCCACAGCGGGTGGCGGATGAGGGCCGCGCAGGTGCCCACCCAGGCGAGGCGCGTGTTCTGGGCCTCGAGCGGGAGGTAGACCTGCTCGTACAGCGCCTTCAGCTCGGCATCGTCGGGGGGCTGGCCGAGCATGCGCAGGTAGAGGTTGCGCAGGTTCTTCTGCACCGCGTCCGGGTTCTTGGTGGAGGTGTCCGCGAGCGTCACGAAGCGCAGCACGGCCTTGTTGTTCTGCTTGTCCACGGCGCGCCCGCACCAGGCCTGGGACATCTGGACCAGCGCCTGCGCGGCGGAGGGACCGAAGGCCGCGTCCTTCTTGCGGTAGAGCAGCGAGTTGCCACCACCGAGCGCCTCGAAGCGCTCGATGGAGCGGGGGTCGGAGACGTACTCGCCGGAGATGCCCGGGTGCCAGTCACCGGGCCAGACGAAGAACTTGTTCCAGTTCACCACGTACGCGCGGTTGCGCCAGTCGGGGTTGCTGGTGCTGACGAAGTCCTCGAGGGTCAGCCCGAGCTGGTCCATCAGGCTCACCACCATCTCCTCGGCGTTCAGTCGGCGGACGCGGAACTCCGCGGGCGAAGGCGTCTCGAGCTGCGCGGGAGCGGCCTTCAGGTCGCGGATCCACTGCTCCACCTGCGCGATGGTCATCGTGACGCGGCCGTTGGCGACCAACTGGTCATAGGGCTGGCCCGGCGGCATCTGGGGATAGCTCCCGGGGGCGGTCCCCTTGAGCATCTGGATGAGGAGGCTGTTCTCCGGGTCGCCCCGCTTCACGTACCGCTCGTTGTAGACGAGCCCGCTCTCGAACGCGGCGAGCGAGGCGAAGATGGGCTTGTTGCCGTTGACGTGGCAGCCCTCGCACGCGGGCGCGAGCGCCAGGCGGACGGCGTCGTTGTCGCTGGACGCGACGCAGGTACCGGAGTCCGGCTCCTCGCCGGCCCCCTGTCGATAGGACCCTTCGCCGAAGCAGGCGCCCTGGTTGAGGGCGAGCGCCACCAGCGCGGCAGACAACAGGAATGGACGCAACGTGCGCATCACAGGCCCCTCCGCAGCTCGGGCTGCTCGAAGAGATAGCGGATGAAGGGGCGGACCTTGCGATCGCCCGCGACGAACTCCCGGGAGAGTTTGTCGATGAAGCCCTTCTCCGTGGCGGGGTTCAGGTCCCGACCGATGACCAGCGTGTAGAGCTTGCGCACGGCGCAGCGGTCGAACTCACCGGAGCGGATGAGGAGCTTGCCGAAGCCGAGCGGGCCCGCCGTTCCATCCCCGTGCTCGCCCAGCAGCGTGTACGACTCGGGCATGGCGTCGAGCATGATGGCCTCGGGATTGGTCTTGAGCTGCTCGGGGGTGACCGGCGTCAGCACGGTGTTGGGGACGAAGGCGTTCCTCCAGCGGGAGCCCGGCGTGTTGCCGTCGTGGGGGTAGCGACCGGAGATCCACTCCGCGGTGATGCGGTGCTTGCCCACGCCCGGCATGAAGGGCCACGGGACGTAGTAGCTCGTGTGCGGGGTGAAGTCCCAACGCTTGAAGTAGATGGCCGCGGGGTCGAGCGTCTTGTGGCAGTGCAGGCACGTTCCGCCTGTCGCCGGGTCGATCTCCAGCGGGGGGAAGTGCACGTCGGCCGGGGGCGGCGAGAAGTTCTGGCAGGCGAAGATCTCCAGGAACCGTGCGGCGCGGACGCGCTCACGGGGGAACGAGGAGAGCGAGCCCATCATGGTGAGCACGCCGGCGGTGGGGAGGCCCTGGATCTGCTCGGTCGTGGTACGCGGGTCGAACCGGTAGGTGCGGTCGAGGCTGCCGGAGCGGGCGCGGTTCTGGGTGAGGGAGAGGTGGTAGGGCTCGAGGTCCTCCACGACGAACTCGCGCCATGCCTGGGGGTCATTGGCGGTGGGATGCACGGGGTCGCGAGGCGAGGTGTCGACGTCCGGGCGCCACCAGGTCGTGTTCGCGTCGAGCGCCTTGCTGCCGCTCTGCCGGCCGAGGCGGACGTAAAGGGCGCGCAGCCAGTTGGTCCCGACCGAGTAGTTGCCGATGACGAGGTCCGAGAGGGGCCGGTCGTGCCACGCGAGGTGCGCGAACAAGCGCGCGGGCTCCTCGTAGGGGTGGCGGCGCTGACCGCCCAGGCCACCGGTGCCGGTGCCGCTGAGGCCGACGATGGGCGAACACCACACCAGGTTGGGTCCGCAGCCACAGCCGCGATAGAGGCCGGGGTCGTAGTAGCCGCCGTTCGCGACGCCGCAGTCGTAGACCGTTCCGTTGTTGGAATCAGTGACCGTCTTGATGTCGGAGCCGGCCGCGCCGAGCACCTGGACGGTGGTTCCCGGAGCCCACCAGGGCTCGACGGTGCGCACCTCGGGGACCGCGGGCTGACCATCCGCGTCCTTGTCACTGCACTGCTGCCCCGGGTCCTTCCCCGAGATGAACTCGTTCACGGCGTAGTACGCGCCGGGGTGGAGGGAGTTGTCGGCACACCGGAACAGGTGGCCGGACATGTCGCCCTGGTACGAGTCACCGACGGCGCCAGTGGTATACGCCCCCACGGTGATCCAGTCGTGCCCGAAGTTCACCATGCGTTCGTAGAACTTCGGCGAGGCGAGGACCTCGTCGAGGGTCGAGCGCAGGAGGGACGCACGCGCCTCGGGCGAGGCGGCGGCGGCCATCGCCTCGTACTGCTCCATGGTGGGCGTGGTGCCGGTGAGGCCGAGCACGATGCGGCGCAACAGCCGCGAATCGCTCATCTGGTCGTTCGGAGGTACGACCGGTCCGGACGGCTCGGGTTCACATTGCTGCGCGTGCGCGTCGGGCGAGAACAGCCCGGACGTCGCGAACAGCGCGGCCGCGAGGGCCGCGCTCTTCCAGTGCAGGTGCCAGTGCATGTTGAAACAGTAGCACTCTTTGTCTCATCCGCGAATCCGGGACTTCGTCTGTCATTCCGCGAGAATGAGGGGTGGAGTCCCCTCCACACCGCGCGCCGGAGTGGTTCGTCACACGGGTGTGGACTCCAGGCGACGGCGACACGGTTGCGGGGTGGACTCCCCTCTACATCGCACCATGTCCACCGAATGGCGCTGCGCGGCGAGCGGGCCCGACCCGGCTCCGCAGTCAGGCGGCACGCCAGGACCGCCACGGAGCGGCGGCAGTCCCGAAACCCGCCTCAATCACAGTAGTACGTCGGAGCCAGCTCCAGGACGCGTTGCTCGGCAACGGGAGAGAGCGCGCGCAGGCGTGAGAGAAAGAGAGGCGCCTTCATCCCCATCCCGATGAAACCCCAGACATACGAACGCTCCTGGGACTCGGACAGATGCTTGTGTTCATCCGGGGTGAACGTCCGTCCCACTGCCTTCTCCAGCGTCTGGAGATCGAGCGCGAGCTGGGCGTTCAACGTCCCCCGCAGCGCCTGGAGCAACTCCGCGTATTCAGCAAGGGCCTCGTCCAGCGCTTCAGGTGCCTGGGCGAGGATCTTCTGCGCCTCCAGGAAGTCCAGCCGGGTGTGCTGCGCCTCTTCGAGCCAGTGGTGCTTGAGCAGGTCGCAGAACAACGGATCCAGCGCCTCGCTCTTGTTCCCGCGAACCGTCTCCAGATAGTGCTGCTGCGTCATCAACTCCAGGTGCAGGTTGAAGATGAGCACTCCCAGATTCGACTTCGCCATGATGGCCCGTGCCACTTCGACATGGTTGTCGAGCAGGGCGGGGACAACCGAGAACCCCCGGGCAAACGCGCCGGTGAAGCGCGCGAAGAGCTGCTGGTGCTTCAGCTCCTCCTCCGTGAAGCGCAGGAGCGCGCGCATGTGCGTCGCGTTCCCGTGCAGCTCCAGACTGGCGCGCTGAGCGGCCAGGGCAACAGCGTACTCCTCCAGGAACAGGAACAGGTGCGCATAGCTGTTGGAGCGGATGTGATTCAGCATCAACCGCTCCTCGGCATCCAGGAACGGAATGGCTTCCGCGCCAACCAGCGCATCCGAAAGGAACCGGCGACTGAAGTCCAGGACCGTGTCCCTGGGCAGCAGGTCATCAAGCCGCCAGGACACTTTCTCCGAGCTTTGGATACAGGATTGGTACTCCGGGGTTTGATTCAACATTCCATCTGCCTGTGAAGGATTGGGTCGCATTGTTTTCAGGTCCGGGTGGGAGCGCCGCGCGCTCAGATGTCGATGCGCTAGGGGATCGCCGAAGGGATGAAGCAGGAGTACGGGGAGAGGTCCAGCGTGCTGCACTGTCGAATGGTAGCGCCGATGCGCAACTGGTCGCCCAACACACCCATCCAGGCGAAGTCGGCGCCCTCTCGTGAGGAAGTCATGGTCATTTCGGCCCACTGCAACACCAATGCCACCCATTCCCAGACGGAGGCATGCCCACTCCTCGCACCTGCGGGCGGCCTCCGTGCTCCGGAGGACGCGTCGTGCGGGGTACCCCAAAATGAGAAGCGCGGCCCTGCGGCATCCACCGCGCATCAGGGCAGCTCAGGATATGGCTCGAAGCCTATGGATAGGGATTGCCGTTGGAATCAAGACGCATCATGGGGCATGTAATGACGCGTCATGAGGTGTCGCTGACGTGTCAATGACGGGTACACATGCCTTCTCAAGCGAGGCGCCCCTCCCACGCGACCGGCCAAAGCTGACACAGCGCGTCTGCCGGAGTACTCCACGCCCGCAGCGGTGGAGAAGCGTCGATTCAGCGAGGAGCAGGTGGTCGCGATTCTGCGCGCCGCGAGTCGACGCCGCGGAAGCAAAGGTGTGGTGACACGAGTCGTCGCCGCGGCAGCCACATGCCTGGCGCCCGCATCCATCCCCGGACCTGCTTCACAGGACGCGACCGCCCGACAGCGGCTCGCACCTCGCGCCAGCAACGCCACCGCACACGCGGCCTGGGACGACGCCTTCAAACGGCCTCGCACAGCCACCGCGCCCCTCGAAGAGGGGCCGAGCGTGACGTGCACCCCATTCACGAGGAGGGCGTCTACGGGCGACCGGCAGCCCAAGCGCGAACCCAAAAACAAAGGCCCTGGAGTCGTGGCTTTCGCCAGTGACTCCAGGGCCTTCGATGGTCGGGGCGACAGGATTTGAACCTGCGACCACTTGCACCCCAAGCAAGTGCGCTACCAGGCTGCGCTACGCCCCGTTACGTCTGTGTGCTGCTGCCGCCGTGAAGCGGTGCGCCCTTATGCCCCTACACGACGCCCAGGTCAAGCAGGAGCAGCAGGGGGCCGTGGGAAAACTCACCCCTCGGCGTCATCCATTCCCTCTTCGTCGAAGTCCTCGCCCCGGGCCTCCGCCGCGTCCGCCGCCGCCTCCTCGCGGGCATCGATCTCCGCGTGATCTTCCGGCGGAGCCTCCCCGTTCAGGGCACTCTTCAACACCTGGCTCGGCCGAAAGGTCAGCACCCGACGCGCCGAGATCTCGATCTCCTTGCCGGTCTGCGGGTTGCGTCCCACGCGCGCCTTCTTCTGGCGCACCTGGAAGTTCCCGAAGCCCGAGATCTTGATCTTGTCCCCGCGCTCCAGCGTCTCCTTCAACGTGTCGAACACGAGCTCCACGATCTCGGCCGACTCCTTCTTCGAGAAGCCGACCTTCTCGTAGACGCCCTCGATGATGTCCGCCTTCGTCATGCGAATCCTCGGGATGCCCCCGCCCTCAGCAGCGCGGTGAACGCCCGGCCACTGTTGCAGCCTTCCCGAAGGCAAGTCAACCCTCTGACTTCATTCAGGAATTCAGGCACGCAGCGCGGCACCCAGCCGGCGATTCACCTCGTCCACGATGCGCTGGTGCGCCTCGCTGACCTCCACGTCGGTCAACGTCCGCTCGGGCGAGCGGTAGCGCAGCGCGTACGCCAGGTTCTTCTTCCCCTCGGGAATCGGCTTGCCCGTGTACACGTCGAACACCAACGCGTCCTCCACCAGCGCCCCGCCCACCTCGAGGATGACCTTCCGCACCGCGTCGTTCGCCAGCTCCAGCGGCACCACCACCGCCAGGTCGCGCAGCACCGCCGGAAACTTCGGCAGCGGGTGATACGCCGGCACCAGCCGCGCCGCCGCGTACAGCGGCTCCGTGTCCACCTCGAACACGAACACGCCCTCCGGCAGCCCCAGCGCCTTCACCACCCGTGGGTGAACCTCACCCACGTGGCCCAGCACCGTCCCGTCCGCGCCCGTCAACTCCGCGCTCGCCTTCGGGTGGTACGCCGCCGGCCCGCCCGGAGCCCAGGTGAGGCCCTCCACGCGCAGCGCGCCGAGCACCGCCTCCACCGCCCCCTTCAGGTCGAAGAAGTCCGCCCGCGCGTCCTTCTGCGTCCAGCTACGCCCCCCACCCCGCCGGCCCCACATCAGGCCCGCCACCCGCGACACCTCGCGCGCCGCCGGCCGCGTCCCCTGCCCGCCCTCCGCGTCACGGAAGTAGGCACGGCCCGTCTCGTAGAGGGACACCGACTCCACCTGGTGCCGCACGCTGCGCGACAGGTTCTCCAGCAACCCGGGCAGCAGGCTGGTGCGCATCACCGACTGCTCGACGCTCAGCGGGTTCAGCAGCGCCACCGGCTGCTCCTTCCCGCCCAGCACCTCCAGGCTCTTCGGCGCGACGAACGAGTAGTTCACCACCTCGTCCATCCCCGCCCCCGCGAGCGCGTGCCGCAGCCGCCGCTCCGCCTCCGCGTGCGCCGGCTCGGGCGCCAGCGACGCCAGGCCGCGCGGCAGCTTCGCCGGGATGTTGTCGTAGCCGAACACGCGGGCGACCTCCTCCAGCAGGTCCTCCTCGCGCTCCACGTCCACACGCGCCCGAGGCACCTCGTACGTCGCCTGCCCCGCGCCCTCCTCCACCTTCACGAAGCCCAGCGCCGCCAGGATGCGCCGCACCTCCGCCTCGGCCACCGCCACGCCCAGCACCTTCTCCACCCGCGCGAAGCGCAGCGTCACCTTCCGCGGCGGCTTCGGCGCCGGGTACACGTCCACGCGCCCCGGAGCCACCGTGCCACCGGACAGCTCCGCGATGAGCTGCGCGGCCCGGTCGATCGCCGGCACCACCGCGTCCAGGTCCGCGCCCCGCTCGAACCGGTGCGACGCCTCCGTGTGCAGCGCGTGACGCTTCGCCGAGCGACGCACGCTCGAGCCCAGGAAGTTCGCCGACTCCAGCACCAGCCGCGTCGTCTTCTCCGACACCTCGCTGTCGCCGCCGCCCATGACGCCGGCGATCGCCTGCGGGCTCTTCTGGTCGCAGATGAGCAGGTCATCCACGTCGAGCGTGCGCGCCTTGCCGTCCAGCGTCGTCATCTTCTCGCCGCGCGCCGCCGTGCGGACGACGAGCTCCCCGCCCGCCAGCTTGTCCAGGTCGAACGCGTGCAGCGGCTGCCCGTACTCCAGGTTCACGTAGTTGGTGACGTCCACCACGTTGTTGATGGCCCGCACCCCACACGCCTTCAGCCGGTCCTGCATCCACTGCGGCGACGGCTTGATGGTGACGTTCTCCACCACGCGCGCCACGTACCGGGGGCAGCGCACCGGGTCCTCCACGCGCACCTTCACGCGCTCGGCCGCCGGCGTCCCGGACTCCGCGGGCTTCGGCTCGGGCGGCTTCAGCGCCGCACCCGTCACCACGCCCACCTCGCGCGCCACGCCCAGGTGGCTGAGCGCGTCCGGCCGGTTCGGCGTGACGTTGACCTCCAGCACCACGTCGTCCAGGCCCAGCGCCTCGGCGATGGGGGTGCCCGGCTTCAGGTCCGCCGGCAGGATGAGCAGGCCGCTGGACTCCTCGCTCAGCCCCAGCTCCTTCGACGAACAGAGCATGCCGAAGCTGTCCACGCCGCGCAGCGCCGCCTGCTTGATCTCCACGCCGTTGGGCAGCTTCGTGCCCACCGTGGCCAGCGGCACCTTGTCGCCGACCTTGTAGTTCTTCGCGCCGCACACCACCTGGAGCAGCGCCGTGCCGCCGATGTCCACCTGCGTGACGGACAGCTTGTCCGCGTTGGGGTGCTGCACGGACTCCTTGATGTGCGCCACCACCACGCCCCGCAGCCCTTCCGCGGGACGCTCCATCCCTTCAATCTCCAGGCCCGCGGCGGTCAGCTTCCGCGCCAGCTCGTCCACGGACGGCGGCAGCGCCACGTAATCGCCGAGCCACTTCACCGAAATCTTCACAGGTCCACCCTCTTGCTCACTGGCCGAAGACAGGAGCGCGGCCACCCCACCCCGCCACGCGGGGCACGCCGGGGCCGCGCCCGGGGACTCAGAACTGCTCGAGGAACCGCGCGTCGTTCTCGAACATCATCCGCAGGTCGTCGATGCGGTAGCGCAGCATCGCGATGCGCTCCACGCCCATGCCGAACGCGTAGCCCGTCACCTCGCCCGGGTCATACCCCGCGGACGTGAACACGTTCGGGTGGACCATGCCGCTGCCCAGCACCTCCAGCCACCCCGTCTGCTTGCACACGCGGCAGCCCTTGCCGCCGCACGACGTGCAGGAGATGTCCACCTCCGCGGAGGGCTCCGTGAAGGGGAAGAAGGACGGGCGGAAGCGCGTGCGCGTGTCCGACCCGAAGAACGCCTTCACGAACGCGTCCAGCGAGCCCTTCAGCTCCGCGAACGTCACGTCCTTGTCCACCAGCAGCCCCTCCACCTGGTGGAACATGGGCGTGTGGGTGATGTCCGAGTCGCGCCGGTACACCCGCCCCGGCATCACCGCGCGGATGGGCGGCTTGCGCTGGAGCATGTACCGCACCTGGACCGGCGACGTGTGCGTGCGCAGCAGCACGGAGCTGTCCGACTTCTTCGCGTGCCCCAGCGAGGACTCCTCCACGTAGAACGTGTCCTGCATGTCCCGCGCGGGGTGGTCCTTGGGCAGGTTCAGCGCCTCGAAGTTGAAGTAGTCGAGCTCGATCTCCGGCCCGCTCGCCACGTCGAAGCCCAGCCGGGAGAAGGTCCGGACGATGTCCTCCATCGTCCGCGACACCGGGTGACGGCTGCCCGGGAGCACGCCCCGGCCCGGCAGCGTCACGTCCAGCCCGGGGCCCTGCAGTTGAGCCTCCAGCGCCGCGTCCTCCGCGCGCTGGGTGGCCTCGGCGAGCAGCTTCTCCAGCTCCGCCTTCACGGAGTTGGCCACCTCGCCCAGCGCCCGCCGCTCGTCCGGAGGCAGCTTGCCCATGCCGCCCAGCACCCCGGACAGCTCCCCCTTCTTGCCCAGGTAGCGGACCCGCAGCGCCTCCACCGCGGGCAGCTCCGACGCGCCCGAAATCTCCCGACGCGCGGCCTCCGCCAGCGCCAGCAACCGATCCCGCATGGCCTTCCGCCTCCGTTCCAAGTCCTCCGGATGCCGGTGTCGGCACCGGGGCAAAAAAAATGGGCCGCCCCGACGAGGCGACCCGTTCAGTCACACGGAGGGGGCGGCCCGAAAGCCACCCCACCCGTTCTGTCGCCAGCCCGGTCAGGGCCGGCGTGTGTCTCAGGCCGCCTTCGCGATGTTGGCGACGGCCGCAAAGCCCGCGGGATCCGCGATGGCCATGTCGGACAGGACCTTGCGGTCCAGGCTGATCTTCGCCTTCGCCAGGCCGGCGATCAGCTTCGAGTAGGACAGGCCGACCGTGCGGGCCGCCGCGTTGATGCGGACGATCCACAGGCGACGGAAGTCCCGCTTGCGCTGCATGCGGTCACGGCTGGCGTAGTCCAGCGCGCGCTCGACCGCCTGGTTCGCCCGGCGGTAGCAGTTCTTCCGGCGGCCGCGGAAACCCTTGGCCAGCTTCAAAATCCTATTGCGACGGCGACGAGCCTTTACACCCTTCTTGACGCGCATGTGTCACTCACTCCGGACTGCGTAGGTTGTCAGCCCCGTGGCGCCGGCTTCACGCCGCTCCGACGGAGCCCACGAGGTTTCCGAGCCGTGGCTCAGGCCCCGTAGGGGAACATCTCCTTGATGACCTTCTTCGCATCCATGTCGCGAAGATGGCCGGTGCCGCGATTGCCGCGCTTCTGCTTCGGCGTCTTGGCGTGGGTGAAGAGGTGCTTGCCGAAGGCCTTGCCGTGCTTGACCTGGCCGCTCTTCTTCACCTGGAAGCGCTTCTTCGCGCCACTGCGGGTCTTCAACTTCGGCATCGTCCTGATTCCTTCCTTACAGCGTGCCGTCAGCTTCGCGGCCTCAGGCGTTGTCACTTCGCGGCCACGGCTTATAGCCGGCAGCCTGTACCACTATTTCGTTTCGACTGGAACGCCCAACACACTCGCCGCCACACCTACATCCAGACCTGGAAGGTCGCCCAAGATACTTGGGTAGAACAGGGAGTCAAGACCTGTCGGAGGATCGGTGGCGGAGCGGGTGCGCCGATCAGGGGAGCGTCCCCTCCTTCGCCAGGAGGGCCTCGAAGTCCGCCAGCTTCATGCTCTTGAGGTCCTCGCCTCCGTAGCGGCGCGGGGCCACGGCCTGGGCCTCCACCTCGTTGTCCCCCACCACCAGGGTGAAGGGCACCTTCTGGATCTGCGCCTCGCGGATCTTCGCGTTGAGCGTCATGCCGCGATCATCCAGGTCCACCCGGTAGCCCTTGGCGCGCAGGTCGTCGCGCACCTTGCGGGCGTAGTCGAGCTGCCGGTCCGCCACGGTGACGAGCACCGCCTGCACCGGCGCCAGCCACGTGGGGAACGCGCCCGCGAAGTGCTCGATGAGGATGGCGGTGAAGCGCTCGAAGGAGCCGAAGATGGCGCGGTGGAGGACCACCGGGCGGTGCTCGGCATTGTCCTCGCCCACGTACGTCAGGTCGAAGCGCTCGGGCGCGAGGTAGTCCAGCTGCATGGTGCCCAGCTGCCACCGCCGGCCGATGCTGTCCGACACCGCGAAGTCGATCTTCGGGCCGTAGAAGGCGCCGTCGCCCGGGGCCAGTTCGTACGCGAGGCCCAGCGACTCCAGCGCGGCCTTGAGGCCCCCCTCGGCGCGATCCCACAGGGAGTCGTCACCCAGTCGCTGCTCGGGGCGCGTGGACAGCTTCACCGCGTAGGTGAGCCCCACCGCCTTGTAGACCCGGTCCAGCAACGTCACGAAGCGCCGCACCTCGTCGGTGATCTGGCTCTCCATGCAGTAGATGTGCGCGTCGTCCTGGGCGAACTGGCGCACGCGGGTCAGGCCACCGAGCGAACCGGCCGCCTCGTTGCGGTGCAGCACGTCCTGCGTGTGCAGGCGCAGCGGCAGGTCGCGGTAGCTGTGCTTCTTGAAGCCGTAGAACAGGTGGTGCGACGGGCAGTTCATCGGCTTGAGCGAGAAGTCATGCTCCCCCGACTCGTTGTCGAGCACGAGGAACATGTTCTCCTTGTACTTGCCCCAGTGGCCGCTCGTCTCCCAGAGGCCCTTGTTGAACATCAGGGGCGTCTTGATCTCCACGTAGCCGTCGCCCGCGGTCAGCCGGCGCATCCAGTCGGAGAGCGTCTGGTAGAGCGTGGTGCCCTTGGCGGTCCAGAAGGCGGCGCCCGGCGCGTACTGGTGGAAGTGGAAGAGGTCCAGCTCCTTGCCCAGCTTGCGGTGGTCGCGCTTCTTCGCCTCCTCGATGCGCGTCAGGTACTCCGTCAGCGCCTTCTTGTCGAAGAAGGCCGTGCCGTAGACGCGCTGGAGCATCGGGTTGCGGTGGTCGCCGCGCCAGTAGGCTCCGCTGGAGGAGAGGATCTTGATGACGCCGATCTTCCCGGTGCTCGGGGCGTGGGGCCCCAGGCAGAAGTCCACCCAGTCGCCGTGGGTGTAGAGGGTCAGCGTCTTGGCGCCGCGCTCGGCGATGTCCTTGACGATCTCCACCTTGAACTTCTCGCCCTTCTCCTCGAAGAGGCGGATGGCGTCGTCCATGGAGATTTCGGTGCGGACGAAGGGCGCGTCCCGCTTCAGCTCGGCGTTCGCCTCGGCCTCGATCTTCTCGAGGTCCTCGGGCGTGAAGGGCTTCTCGCGGAAGAAGTCGTAGTAGAAGCCCTCCTCCGTCGCCGGACCGATGGTCACCTGCGTGCCGGGGAACAGCCGCTGCACCGCGCTGGCGACCACGTGGGCCGCGTCGTGGCGGATGAGCTCCAGCGACTCGGGGCTCTTGGGCGTGAAGATCTGGAGCTTCGCGTCCTCGTCCAGCTTGCGGGCCAGGTCCATGTCCTGGCCGTTCACCCGGGCGAACAGCGCGGCCTTCGCCAGGCCAGCGCCGATGCTCTCACGCACGAAGTCCGCGATGCTCGTACCCCGGGCGGTCTGCTTCTGACTGCCGTCCGGGAGCGTCACCGTGATCATGTCGGACATGCGAGACCTCGGAAAAACTGCGGGCGGCAGGCCTCTTGGAAGCCATGCCGCCCGCTGATTTAACTTCTACTGTGTTGGGTCGTAGTGGGATCGAACCACTGACCCCTACCGTGTCAAGGTAGTGCTCTACCGCTGAGCTAACGACCCGGTTGCTGCTGCCGAAGTGCGCGGGGAATTACAGCGGGCTCTCCCGGCTGTCAAGGGAACATAGCGAGCAGCTTCGATCTTCCTTCATTCCGCCTTCGCCAGCAGCACGCGGACCCTCGCCATCACCGCGTCGAACATGGCGGGCGTCAGCCGGCCCGTCTGCGTGTTCTGCTGACTGACGTGGTAGCAGCCCACCAGCGTCCGCCCATCCGGCAGCGCCCACTCCGCCCCATGGCCGAAGGCCGGCCTGGGCGAAGGCACCACCACCCCCGCCCGCTCCAGGGACACGAGCGCCGCGTTCCACCCGATGGCCCCCAGCGCCAGGAGCACCTTCCCGGGCAGGAGCGCCATCTCCCGGTCCAGGAAGGGCGCGCACCGGATCAGCTCCTCGGGCAGCGGCTTGTTGTCCGGAGGCGCACACCGGGCGGCCGCCACGATGAAGGCGTCCTTCAGGGCGAGCCCATCGTCCCGGTGCTCACTCGTCCCCTGGTTCGCGAACCCCGCCCGGTGCAGGCCGGCGAAGAGGAAGTCCCCGGAGCGATCTCCGGTGAACATCCGCCCCGTCCGGTTCGCCCCGTGGGCCGCGGGCGCCAGCCCCACGATGATCATCCGCGCCCGGGGGTCGCCGAACCCCGGCACCGGTCGCCCCCAGTAGGTCCACTCCCGGTAGGCCCGGCGTTTCACCCGCGCGACCTCCTCGCGCCACTCCACCAGCCGCGGGCACTGCCGGCAGGTGGTGATCTCCTGGTGCAGCTTCTGCCACTTCGTCACGTCGTGCTCCCACTCGCCCCAGGGCCCCATCTCCCCCGGTCGCCCGGGAGCGGAGGTCCCGTGGGCCGGTTCTCACGGCGCCCGGGCGTCCCCCGTGTAGAGGTTCGTCCGCTGGTAGCGCTGGATGACCACGCGCAGCACCACCTTGAGGATCGCCGCCACCGGCACGGCCAGGAGGATGCCCACGAAGCCGAACAGCTCGCCGAAGGCCAGGATGGCGATGATGACCGCCATGGGCGCAAGCCCCACCTTCTCCCCGACGATGCGGGGGGTGATGACGAAGCCCTCCAGCATCTGGCCGACGATGAAGGTGCCCGCCACCACGCCGAGCTGCCACGGGCCCTGCCACGACAACATCAACCCGACCAGGGAGAGGAGGATTCCCACCCCCGTGCCCAGGTACGGCACCATGTTGCCGAAGCCCGCGATGACGCCGATGACGATGGCCATGTCGATGCGCCCCACCGACAGGCCGATGGCGTAGATGACCGACAGCACCGCGCCCACCGTGAGCTGTCCGCGCACGAACGCGGAGAGCACCTCGTCCACCTCGGCGAAGCGCTTGCCCACCAGCGCCACCGAGCGCCGGGGCAGCAGGTCCTTCATCTTGCCCAGCAGCAGCGGGTAGTCCTGGAGGAAGAAGAAGGCCAGCACCGGCACCACCGCCAGGCCCAGCAGCGTCGCCACGAAGCGCGCGGTGTTGCCCGCGAAGCTCGCCAGGATTCGGGCCGCGGCGGGACCGGCGCTCTGCACCAGTTGCGTCGCCTGTTCCCCCAGCTCCGTGGTGCGCTGGCGCACCAGCTCCGGCAACGAGGTCCCCAGCAGCGCCTCCACCTTGGGAACGACCTGCGTGCTCGCGCGGCGGAAGAAGTCCGGCAGCTTCAGCGCCTCGTCGCGGAACACCGGGACGAGGTAGAGCACCGCGCCCACGAGCAGCAGCGTCCCTCCGGTGAAGACGAGCGTGGTGCCCCACGTCCGATCCATGCCCCGCTTCTCCAGCGCGGTCACCATCGGGTTGAAGATGTAGGCGCCCGCGAGCGCCAGCAGCACCGGCACCGCCACGCCCCCGAACACCGCGAGCAGCGCGAACACCAGCCCGAGCGCCCCCACCATCACCGTGGCCCACCACAGGTCGATGCGCCGGGCGGCCTCCTCGCTCAACCCCACCTCCGGCACCTGCCGGTCGGTCGCGGCCACCTCGCGAATCCCTCCCGCCCCCGACACGGCGTGCAGCGTGGACCCGGCGGCTCCGCTCTCGTCGGGCCGAGGACTGACTTTCTTGCGGCGTGCGATGACCGTTCTCCTCTCGTCCTGCGTGCGAACGCCCTGAACCGACTGTTCCAAGCCGCCCGGTGGCCTCGCGAAAGCCCCGGGAGACTCCCGGGGCCCGCGTCCACGTGAACCCTGCCCGGGGTACCTTCGCCCACCACTCCCGGTGACCTCAAGGGGGCCCTCGGGGTCTCCCTCGCCAGGCGTGCGACCCGGTGCTCAGGGAGGATTCCCCTCGGAGGCGCCCACGGTTCGCAGCTCGATGGTGAGCCGGGCCCGGGCACCGCTGGGCTGATAGTACGTCGTGTACGGCCAGTAACCCTGCTTCTTCACTTCGATCTGGTGCAGGCCGAGTCCCAGCCGGAGCCCGCGCGGCGTCCCGGCATAGTCGCCGCAGACGCCCTGGAGGACCCCGTCCAGATAGACGTCCGCGTCCTCGGGGACGCAGCGCAGCGCCAGGTCACCGCTCGGGCGCTCGGCGCTCGCCAGTCCCTCGCGGGCCCGGATGAGCGCCGCCGGCTCCTGACTTCCCGCACATCCCGCCGCGGACACCATGACCGCCAGCACCACGAACCTCGGACCCATGACGGGAATGCTCCAACCCCTATTGCAGGACGATGACGACCCGACCCTCGGCCAGGAAGCGCGTGTTGACCTCGCCGAGCGTCTTCACGTCGTCCGCCGCGAGCACCAGGTCCGAGCCCTTCGCGCCCGTGGCCTTGACCACCATGGGCTTCTCCCCCACCAGCGAGGCCCGCTTCGCGGCGTCCAGGCTGCTGAACCACGCGGCCACGCCCGTGGAGAGCCGCGCCTCCGAGGGGAGCGCCGCCGCGCCGTAGACCGCCCGGCCCGATGCATCCAACAACCGAGGCGCCAGCACCGGCTTCACCCCGAGCCCCCGAGCATCCACCACGAGGCCCGTGTACTTGCGGGTTCCCTCGGCGTTGAAGGTGATGACGGCGTCGGGCGTGGGCACCACCAGCGCCGCGGTGATGACCGCCAGCGGCACCTCCACGTCGAGTTCGACGCCACTGTCCGAAAAGAAACGCTTGGCCACCACCTTGTAGCCGCGGATGGCCTCTTCGACCCGCACCCGCACCTCGTCGCGGGCCATCTCGTCGCCGACGCTGCGGTCCGCGCTCACGTGGAGGGCACGCACGCGCTCGAGCAGGTTGCGTGACGCATCCGCCTTCGCGGAGCGCTCCGCGCCGAGGCGGGCCTGTGAAGGATTGGCGGCCTTGAGGTCCGGAGCACCTGCCCCGGTGGCCCGGAGCACCTGCCCCTCCCAATTCACGCCCGGCGTCGCCACGGGCCGAGGGGCCTCCACCGAGGCGGCCACGGGCTTCGAGGCCTTCGCCTCGCGCCCCTGGGCCAGCGCCGTCAGCGGCACCACCAGCAACACGCCCCAACGGGAACGCCTCACGAAACTCCTCCAGTCCGCGCCCGGGTCACCACCGGTCAACCCAGGACAGAACGGCGGCTCATTCAACGGGGCCGCCTCGAGAGAAGTCAAGACAGCCGCCCGAAGGGGGCGCGGCCTTGCATCAGTTCTCGCTGCCCGGGCGGCCGTGACGGTCGACGTACGCGTCGATCATCTTCCGGTGACGCTCCGTGAGCAGCGTGAAGCGCACGCCCGAGCGCTCGCGCTTCGAGGAGGCCAGCTCCACCCACTCGCGGACCACCTCGCCCTCCGCGTAGATGATCTCCTCCGAACCGGGGAGCTGGAACTGGAGTCCCACGCGCTTGGCGTCGTGCTGGGGCTCGATCAACCGCGACAGGCTCACCCCGTCCGGGCTGATGTCCGCCGCGCGAGACATGTACGGCACGCCGCCCATGTACTTGTTCAGATAGATATCGAGGGGCGCCCGCTTCGTCTTCCGCTTGTCGCTCATCGCCGCGATGCCTCCGCTGCTGGGGTGCAACAGGTTGCTCCGGGGTTGAAGCAACCTGGATGCAGGGTAGAGGCGCTCGCCGAACGCGCAAGAAAACGACCCGCCCCGCGTGCGAAGCCACCACGCGCGTGCCCCATCGTTGAATTCTTCGCGCGAGCCTGCGTGTCACCTGTCGCACCCGCGCCCCAGTTCGCGCTGGGCGTCGCGCGTCGCGGCCCTATAGTCCGCGACCATGATGAAAGGTGGAAGCATGCGAACGATGTGGACGGCGGCCCTCGTGCTGGCGCTCGGCGGCACCGCGGCCCAGGCGCAGGGCGCCGCGAAGAAGTCCGAGGCCCCGACGAAGGGCGCGCCCGCGGCGACCTCGCCCGACGCGCTCTCCGAGGACGACAAGACGATCTACGCCCTGGGCCTCAGCGTCGGGAAGGACCTGTCCCTGTTCGCCTTGACGCCCGCGGAGCAGGAGGTGCTCCAGCGCGGCATCGTGGACGGCATCAACGGCACCCCGTCCTCCATCGAGCCGAAGGACTACGCGTCGAAGATCCAGGCGTTCGCGAAGTCGCGCCAGGCCCAGGCCGGCGAGGCCGCGCTCGCGCGCGCGGCGAAGGAGCCCGGCGCCGTGAAGCTCCCCTCCGGCGTCGTCTACCGCGAGCTGACCCCGGGCACCGGCAAGTCGCCGCGCGCCATCGACACCGTGAAGGTCCACTACGAGGGCCGGCTCGTCGACGGCACCGTGTTCGACACGTCCGCGAAGCGCGGCATCCCCGTGGAGTTCCCGCTCAACGGCGTCATCCCCTGCTGGACCCAGGGCGTCGCGAAGATGAAGGTCGGCGGCAAGGCCAGGCTGACCTGCCCTGGCGCCACCGCCTACGGTGAGCGCCCGCCTCCCGGCTCGCGCATCCCGCCCAACGCCGTCCTCATCTTCGACGTGGAGCTGGTGGACATCCCCGGCGATACGTCCAAGCCGTAGCACCGGAGAGCGGAGGCGCCGCGCTCGACCTGTGCCGGCGCCCCTGCTCGACGTCGAACGGATGGACTTGCTTGGGGCCATGCGCCCAAGCCGTAGCCTCCCAGGGAGGTGGCGCCGCGCGGGACCTTGCTCGGCACCACCCTGGCCATGGCAGCGGAGGATTGGCCCCCGTGCGAGGCCCCTTCCATCAGCCCGTCAAGCTCGAACGCCCGCGAGCCGCGCCCCTGCTCAAGGCTTCGCGTCCAGCGCGGCCTGGGTCGCCCGCAGCAGCGGCTCCGCGCTCACCGGCGCGCCCGTCGCGTGCACCATCCAGACATCCGGCGTCACCGAGCCGTAGGTGGCCATGCGCTCGAACTCCGCGCCCAGCGGCCCCTTGCGAGAGAGCTGCTCCTCGATCTGGAACGCGATGAGGTGTCCGAGCGGGTAGTCCGGCAGGTAGAGCGGATAGCTGATCATGTGGCTGTAGACCGCGAGCAGCGAGGTCCCCTCCCCGCCCAGCACCGGCGCGAAGTACCGGTTCCACACGTCGCGGGAGATGGACACCACGGCCTCGCGCAGGTCGGCGGGCGTCGCCTCCGGATGCGCGTACATCCAGTGCCACACCTCCATGTCGACCATGGCGATGCCGGAGCGCTCCCACGCCTGCCAGAACTCGCTCAACACGCGCTCCCGCTCGCTCTTCGCGTCCGGCTTGCCCAGCCCGAGCAGCTCCAGATCCCTCGCCTGGAACACGAAGGCGAGCGCCTCGGTGAACGCGTTGTTGGGCACGCCGGTGAGCAGCGTGTGGTCCACGCCGTAGAGGCTGAACACCTGCTCCACGTTGTGCCCCAGCTCGTGGACCGCGATGTTGTAGCCCTTGTAGTCCATGCCCCCCTTCTCCACGCGCGTGCGCAGCCGCGGGAAGTCCCCTCGCCGCATCGCCTGCTGTGCGTGCCCCGCCCCCCGGGACGCATCCACCCGGATGTGCGCCGCGAGCCAGTCCGCCTTCTCCCCGGTGAAGCCCATCCCCCGGAGGATTCGCGGCAGGTCCTTCGCGAACGCCTCCGCCGTCGGGTAGCGCTTGCGCGTCAACGCATCCAGCTCCGCCTCGGGCCGCTTCGCCCCCGGCCGGAAGCCCGCGTACCAGACGTCCTGCGGCTCCAGCTTCCGCCCCAGGCGCGCCTCGATGACCCGCGCGACCCGGGGCGACAGCGGTGATTCCAACACCTGCGTCAACAAGGCCTTCACCCGCGCCTCGGACAGCTCACGCCCCAGGTCGAACGCGCGCGCGATGCGCGTGGGCGCCACCGGCACATAGGGGTCCGCCTTGCGCGACGCCTGGAAGATGGCGAGCAGCCGCGCATAGCGCGTGTCCGGCTCCCGCTGGGCGTCGGCCCGGGCCTCCCGTGCCGGCGCGTCCGCCTCCACCGACTCCGCCGGAGCCACCGACACCGCGTTGGTGAACGGGTTCCAGTCGAGCCTCGGGTCGTCGATGACCGCCGCCGGAATCGTCTGGGTGATGATGCGCTCCATCACCTGGACGATCATCCGCTGCTTCTCCAGGCCGCGCGGGTCCGCGTAGTCCGCCTTCAGCTCGTCGCGCAGGTTCCAGTGGCTGATGAGCCGCATGCCCCGGGGGAAGAGGCGCTCGCCGCGCGCGTCCACCAGGTGGTGCATCCAGATGTTGTACTCGGCGATGTAGAGGTTCGCGACCGCCACCTCGCGCGAGATCTCCTGTTCGATCTCCGCCGGCACCCGCCGGTTGAAGCGCCCGGCCAGCCGCGCCTCCGCCCACTGCCGCCGCGTCCAGCGCGGCCCCTGCTCGGTGCGCTCGGCCAGTGAGGTCAGCGGGAAGTTGAGCAGCACCACGAAGCCGACCTGCGCGCGGAACAGGTCGTCCGTGACGTGCGCGGAGGGGTCATACGCGGAGACCAGGGACTCCACGGGCAACAGCGGCCCCAGGTCGAGGTCCGTGTACCACTGCGCCTCGCGCCCCAGCTCCAGCATGTGCCCGTCGAGCTGCTCGAACAGCCGCTCCAGCCGCGCGAACGTCGCATCGAGGACCCGCGGGTCCGACACGAACTGCTCGCGCGCGAAGGCCGCGACGTCGCCATCCTCCGGCCGCCACTGCGCCAACACCTGGGCGAGGCCCCGCTGGATGCGCGCGCGCTGCGCCTCGCCATGCTTCGCGACCAGCGCCGCCTCCAACGCCGTGACGTCCACCGACGACTTCATGGCTGGCACCTCACCACCCCCGGGTACGGAGCCCACCTGCGCGCTCGCGACCTGGGGCGCCGCCACGGCGCTCCCCGGGTCGGGCGGCCTGGGCGCCGAAGCGCACCCCAGGGACAAGAGCAACGGCCAGGCACGAGCGAAGGACGGGAATGACGACACGGGGTACTCCAGAAAGCACGAAGGGCCCGACCCTCGTGGAAGGCCGGACCCTCATGATGCATACAGGAAGTGCTTCGAACGACGCTCAGCTCAGGCCGCGCGGACGTTCTGCGCCTGCAGGCCCTTGGGACCGCGGGTCACCTCGAACTCCACCTTCTGGCCTTCCTGCAGGGTGCGGAACCCATCCATGTTGATGGCGGTGTGGTGGCAGAACACGTCCTCGCCGCCGCCGTCCTGGGTGATGAATCCGAAACCCTTCGCATCGTTGAACCACTTCACGGTACCAGTAGCCATTTGCTTTCTTCTTCTTTCGTCACGGACGCGAAAATCCGCCGTCCGGTCCAACCGAGCGAACCCTTTAGGACAGCGGGAAACGTACTCGCCCCCGTGACGTCATGTCCACTCCTGTGAACTACCAGCCGCACTTCTGGCCCTTGTTCTGGGCCTTGAGCCAGGAGCGCAGCGGACTGAAGTAGTCGAGGAGCGGCGTCGCATCCATCCGGCGCGTGCCCGTCACCACCTGGAGCGCGTCCGGCCAGGGCTTGCTCGCGCCCAGCTCCAGCATGGCCTGGAGCTTCTGACCGGCCTCCTTGTTCCCGTAGATGGAGCACTCGTGGAGGGGGCCCTTGTGACCCGCCGCCTCGCACAGGGCCTTGTGGAACTGGAACTGGAGGACGCGGGCCAGGAAGTAGCGGGTGTACGGCACGTTCGCGGGGACGTGGTACTTGGCGCCCGGGTCGAAATCCTGCTCCGTGCGGGCGACCGGCGCGGCAACCCCCTGGTACTTCTGGCGCAGCGTCCACCAGGACTTGTTGTAGTCCGCCGGCTTCACGCGCCCGGAGAACACCTCCCAGCGCCACTGGTCCACCAGCAGGCCGAAGGGCAGGAACGCCACCTTCTCCAGCGCGTCCTTCATCTGGAGGTTGATGAGGTTCTTGTCGTTCTTCGCCACCTCCTTCAACAGGCCGATCTGCTGGAGATAGCTCGGGGTGATGGACAGCGTGAGCGCGTCGCCGATGGCCTCGTGGAAGCCATCATTCGCGCCAGCCTGATAGAGGACAGGCAGGTTGTAATAATAGGTGTAGTAGTAGTTGTGGCCCAGCTCGTGGTGGATGGTGATGAGGTCCTCCTCGGTGGGCTTGATGCACATCTTGATGCGCAGGTCGTTCTCGTACGTCACGTCCCAGGCGCTGGCGTGGCAGACGACCTCGCGATCCCTCGGCTTGGTGAACTGGGAGCGCTCGAAGAACGAGTCCGGCAGCGACTTGAGGCCCAGGGACGTGAAGAACTTCTCGCCCAGGCGCACCATCTTCAGCGCGTCGTAGTTCTGCTTCTTCAGCTCGGAGTCGACGTCCAGGCTGGCCTGCCCCGGGAACGGCTCGACCAGGGGGTAGATGTTGTTCCACTCCTGGGCCCACATGTTGCCCAGCAGGTGCGCGGGGATGGGCTTGCCGGCGGGGACCTTCGCCGCGCCGTACTCCTTCGCCAGCCGGCCGCGCACGTAGCAGTGCAGGTCGTCGTAGAGGGGCTTCACCTGCCCCCACAGCCGCTGGGCCTCCTTCTCGAAGTCGGCGGGCGGCATGTCGTAGCCCGAGCGCCACAGCGTGCCCAGGTCGTTGAACCCGATGTCCTTCGCGCCATCGTTGGAGATGGACACGAGCTGCTCATACAGCGGGCGCATGGGGCGGGAGATGGAATGCCAGCCCTGCCACGCATCCAGCAGCGCGTCGTAGTCGTGGCTCTCCGCCATGACGTCCGACAGCTCCTCCAGGTCGCGGCACTTGCCGTCCGCGCCGCAGTACTTGCCCTTGCCGTAGAGGCCCTCCAGCTTCGCGGCGATGGTCGCCAGTTGCGCGCGCTTCTGGGCGTCGGAGGGCGCCGGCAGCGCCTGCGACACGCGCAGGAGGTGCAGCATGCGCGCGGTGTCGGCGTCGAGCTTCAGCCCGTCGAAGCGGCGCGAGTCCTTGATGGCGCCGTTGACGTAGCCCAGCACCTCCTCGTTGACGTAGGCGGCGTTGCGCTCGGTGTCGTCGGTGATGTACGTCGACTTGATCCACTCGGCGGTGGCCTGCTTCGTCCACAGTTGCTTGAGGTCCGCGTTGAGCTTCTCGACGAACTTCTTCGCGTCCTCGGACGTGGGCTTCTCGGGGCTCTTCTGCTGGGCGAGGCCCGGAGCGGCGGTCAACACCAGGGCCGCGAGGGCCGAGCGCAGCAAGGACTGCGGGAGTCGGGTCCGGTTCATAGGGGCGGACCCTAGAGGAACCGCCGTCCGATGACACTCCGAAATGCGCCCGCATACGCCCCACCCGGGAGGTGACGCGCCGCGAAACCCGACCTGTCCGTCCCGCCTCGACGGCAAGTCCCACCCGCCGCGCGCGCGCAAGCCGGCTGGAGGGCGGCCTGCCTCCACCTGGGTGCGGCATCCCCTCCCCGGTCCGAATGTTCAGACATCCCCCATGCGGCTCGGACATCTCCAGGACCCCAGGTGGCCCGCCCCCGAAGATGCGCTCGCCGATGCCCGCCGCGTCCTGGGGACGTGGCGGGAGCGCCGCGTCCTCGTGGTCCCCGCACCGGACACGGACGGGCTGGCGGCGGGAGTCCTCGCAGTGCGGGCTCTCGAGACGATGGGTGCGCGTGGCGCCGTGCGATTGCCTGGCAAGGGGGAGCATGCCCACTCGCCGTCCTTCGTCGAGCGCGTGCGGGACTGGCGGCCCGAGGCCCTCGTCCTCCTGGGATGGGACCTCCAGACCGACTCGCTCGTCCCCGGGGTCCCCACCCTCGTGGTGGAGCGCCACACCCGAGCGGCGCCACGGACCGACGACACGCACGTCCTCTGCCCCGGCCCTGGGGGCGATGACGCGAGCGCCGTCAGCACGAGCCTGCTGACGTATGCGCTCGCCGCGCCCCTGGTTGTGCCGGGCCCGTTGGAATGGCTCGCGACCGTGGGCACCGTGGCGGCGCTCGGCATGGAGGCCCGCGTCCCCTTCTTGAAGGACGCGCTGCGCCGCGCCCACCGCAAGTCCGTGACGGAGACGGTGGCCCTGGTGAACGCGGCGGCCCGCGCCTCCCTCTTCCCGGTCGCCCGGGCCCAGGAGGTCCTGCTGCGCGCGAGGAGCGCGCGGGACATCGCCCAGGGAGCTATCCCAGGCGTCGACGCGCTGCGGGACTGCCGCCTGGAGGTCCGGCGCGAGGCGGAGCGTTGCGCGCGGACCCCGCCTCGCCTCTCATCCCATGCCGCGCTGCTGCTCTTCAGCTCCGAAGCACGCGTCCATCCCCTGGTCGCCAGACGCTGGGAGTCACGCCTGCCCGACCACGTCATCCTCGCCGCCAATGCGGGCTACCTGCCCGGACGCGTGGACTTCACGGTGCGAGGCCCGTCCAGCCCGGACGTCGTCGCCCTGCTCGACACATACGGCGCCGCGCCGCGAGCCGAAGGACCGCCGCCCGTCGTGGGAGGAAGCCTGTCCCCGTCCGACTTCCTGCGCCTCACGGAGGTGCTTGGCTTTCGAGGGCTGCGCCTCGACGACCTGGAGCGGCGCGGCGCCTTCCCGGGCTGATGGGATATGACGGAGGGGTGACCGCCCACTCCCGACGCCTCCTCCCCTCCCTTCTCGCGCTCCTCGCGCTGTCGGCCTGCGACTCGTCCGACGAGCCCGACCTCGAGGGCTGCGACCGCTTCACCTTCCCGCTCTCCGCGGCGACGTCGTCCGGCCACCTGGCCACGTGCGACACCCCGGTGTGTGGCAACGGCGAGGATCCCCCCAACTCCGGCCCCCACTGCGGCAACGTGGCGCGCTGTGGCGTCTACGCCGAGCCCGTCTCGCGCTGCCTCTACGTCCACAACCTGGAGCACGGCCACGCCGTGTTCCTCTACAACTGCCCGGAGGGCTGCGCCGACGAGGTCGCGAAGCTGGAGGAGCTCGCCGCGGCCATCCCCACGGGTGCCAATGGCGTGCGTCGGGCGCTGGTCGCGCAGGATCCGCAGATGCCCCAGCGCGTGGCCGCGCTGCTGTGGCGCAGGACGTATCTCGCGGACTCGGTCGACCCCGACGCCGTGCGCTGCCTCCTGCGCTACCAGGACGTCGACGCCCCCGAGCCCGGCCTCGCGTGCCCGGGGCCTTGAGCCCCACTGCGGGGCAGCTCCCCGCACGCGCGCCAATGCCAGACATGTCCCGGTCGGAGAAGTGGCGTCCCTCGACGGGCCCGGTCTCCAGGCAGGCACGCGACCGTCCGTGCAGCACTCGCGGGCACCCACGCTGACACTCGGCGTGTCGCACGGTCGTTGTTTGTATCAAGTGCATGAGAACGACCCTCCGACGAAACCTTGGCGCCCTGGCGCTGGCGTGTGTCGCGCTGGCGCTCAACCCCGCACCCGTGTTCGCGCAGAGCTCGGGTGTGAAAGGCCCCGTGCCCACGGGGCTCCCCAATCGCTTGCTCGTGGGACTCTTCGAGGAAGCGGGGCAGGTCTGGATGCGTGACAGCGGCGTCCCCTGGGACGTGCGCTACCGCTACTTCACCAAGGGCTGGGTGGACAACTGGGGCTGGGGCTCCCGCGACGGGAGCTGGGGCAAGGCCTTCCTCCAGGAGTCGGAGGCGCAGGGCTTCCTCCCCGCGCCTGTCTTCTACCAGCTCTACGGAGAGTCGGGTGGAGGCGAAGGCGAGGCGCTCGTCAAGGTACGGAACGCCGCGACGATGCGGACCTACTTCGGTGACTGGAAGATCCTCATGCAGCGCGCCAAGGAGCACGGGAAACCCGTACTCCTCCTCGTCGAGCCAGACGCCTTCGGGCTCCTCCAACACCAGACAAGCGCCAATCCCCAGGCCTATGCCGCCGTCGCGGACACGGGCATGCCGGAGCTGGCGGCCCTGCCCAACACCGTGGCCGGCTGGGGTCTGGCATTCCTCCAGTTGCGCAAGGCCGTGGGCGCCAACAATGTCATCCTGGGGCTCCACGTCTCGGCGTGGGCCAGCGGCAAGGACATCTCGTGCTGCTCGATCACCGACCCGCTCCAACCCGAGGTGGACAAGGTCGTCCGTTTCCTCGGGCCGCTCGGGTTGACGACCAACGCCACCGGCGCCACCTTCGACGTGCTGGTGGGAGACCCGCTCGACCGCGACGCGGACTTCTACAAGCTGACGCAGGGCCAGGACGTGTGGTGGAACGCGAGCGACACCGCCGCCATCGCCTCGCGCTCCTTCAACCGCTACGCGGAGTGGCTGCGGTTGATGAACCAGTCCTCCGGCAAGCGCTGGGTGCTCTGGCAGATTCCGCTCGGCAATTCCAGCCACCGCAACATCAGCAACGATGGCAGCGCCCGCGCCGGCTACCGCGACAACCGCACGGAGTACTTCTTCGGCCCGACGGGAGACCTCCACCGCCGCAAGTTCGCCAACTCAGGCGTCCTCGCGCTGCTCTTCGGCGCGGGCGCGGGGGGCCAGAGTTCGTACCAGAACGACCAGGGCACGGACGGCCAGCCCTACCTGAAGAGCCGGGCCAGGCCCTTCCTCGAAGCCGGAGGCCTCACCCTGCCCGCGACGGGCAGCACCCTGCCGACTCCCGATGGCGGCACGGGAGGTGGCACCGACGGGGGCACGGGTGGAACGGATGGTGGGACCGGCGGCACGGATGGCGGCACGGGAGGTGGCACCGACGGGGGCACGAGCACCGGGGGCTATGGCTTCGAATCCGGGACCGAGGGCTGGTCCGCGTCCGGCGCCGTGCTCGGGGCCGTGACGAGCAGCACCGCCCGAGCCCAGTCCGGCACGCGCTCCCTGGCGGTCCCCTTCAGCGGGACCTCGGGGACCGGGGTCGTCTCCGTCCCCTCGCCCCCCGTACCCCGTGGCGCCAGCGTCACGCTCCGTCTGTGGATTCCCACGGGCAGCGCCATCACCGCCGTCCAGCCCTTCGCGCTCGAGGGGGCGACTGGCAATTGGCGTTACACGGGGCGATGGACCGCCATCAGCGAGCTCCAGCTCGGGAACTGGAACACCCTGACGGTCACCCTGCCCTCGGACAGCACCACGCCGCTCTACCAGCTCGGTGCCGAGCTGACGACGAGCGGCGGATGGACAGGCACCGTCCACCTGGACACCATCGCCTGGTAGCGTGGAGGGCGACTCCGACCCGACCTGGAGCCGCCCTCGTGGATGCCCCCTACGGGCAATCCCACACATCGGATCGCCTGGGACGCCGCTCACGAAGATTCCCGGGGAGCGCAACTTCTGCTGACCTTCCGTGTTTCTCCGGCCGGAGACTGTCCATCTCCGTTCGTGAACCCGCTGAAGGAGCCTCCCCGGATGATCCGTCGCCTCGCGCTCACGCTGGCCGTGGGCCTCACCGCCTGTACACCGGAGGAGGACCCACCCTCCTCCTCCACTCCACCCCTCGAGGACCCCACCCGACAGGAGCAGGGGGTCGAATCGCTCGAGAGCCCCAGCGAAGCCAACGCCCTGCGGTTCCTGGAACAGGCGACGTTCGGCCCACGCCAGGCACTGGGCGTCACGCCACCGCCCATCGACACCGTCGAGCACGTGGTCGCCGTCGGAATCAAGCAGGCCATCACCGACCAGTTCGCCGCGCCCCGCTCCACCTATGACGGGCTGGCCACGAAGGACCTCGGCTCCCAATTCTTCTTCAATGCCATCCATGGCCAGGACCAACTGCGCCAGCGCGTGGCCTTCGCGCTCAGCCAGATCCTCGTCGTCTCCCAGAACGGCATCCCCAACGTCCAGTCCACGCCGGAGCCCGAGCCGCGCATCGCGCTCGCCGGCTACCTCAACCTCCTCTCCCTGCGGGCCTTCGGGAACTACCGTCAGTTGCTGGAGGAGCTGACCCTCGACCCCGCCATGGGCACGTACCTGGACATGGTCAACAACAAGGCCTTCAAGGCCAACGGCCAGCCCATCGAACCGAACGAGAACTACGCGCGGGAGATGCTCCAACTGTTCTCGCTCGGCATCTACAAGCTGAACGAGAACGGTACGCCGCAGCTCGACGGGCTCGGCCACAAGGTGCCCGTCTACACGGAGGCCCAGGTCCAGGCCTTCGCCCACACGCTCTCCGGCTGGACGTACGCCGGCGCGACCTGCCCCACCCGGGGCCGCGCCAATCCCCCCGATTACACCGCGCCGATGATGGACTGCGACGTCAACCACGACGCGTCCTCGCGGGAGCTGCTCCGGGGCTTCCACACCACCGCCGGAGCCACCGCGCGGCAACACCTCACCGAGGCCCTGGACAACGTCTTCGCGGACCCGAACCTGCCGCCCTTCCTCTGCAAGCAGCTCATCCAGCACCTCGTCACCAGCAACCCGAGCGAGGCCTACGTCCAGGCGGTGGTCAACACCTTCAAGAACAACGGCAACGGCGTGCGCGGCGACCTGCGCGCGGTGGTGCGGAAGATCCTCCAGTACGACGAAGCACGCGGCCCCACGGCCCCCTCCGGCGACCTCGCTCGCTTCGGCCACCTGCGCTCGCCGGCGCTCTACGTCGGCGCCATCGTCCGGGGACTGGATGGAACGCTCGACACCTCCGGCACGCTCGACCCGGGCGCGAAGCTGAGCGGCTGGAGCCAGTCCATGGGGCAGCTCGTCCCGCAGCCGCCTTCCGTCTTCAGCTACTACCCACCCAACGCTCCGGCGCCGGGAGGGGGCGGACTGCTCGGGCCCGAGTTCGCCATCCTCGACACCGCCACCATCACCGCGCGCGCCAACATCACACACGACCTGCTCTTCACCGGCGGCACCGCCAACGCGGGTGTCCTCATCGACCTCGACCTCCTGCCCACGGCGTCCAGCGACATCGTGCAGTGGCTCAACCGCTACTGGCTCCACGGGACGATGTCCGCGGACCTCCAGCAGGCCGTCCTCAACGCCATCTCCCATCCGGACGCCGGCGACACGCTCCGCCGCAAGAAGCTCGCCGTCCATCTCACCGCCCTCTCTCCCGAGTTCCAGATCCAGAGGTAGCCCGTCATGCACTTCTCACGTCGCCAGTTCCTCCGAGGCACCTCGCTCGGTCTCGGGCTCCTCGCCGTCGCGCCGCCCCTGCCCCGTTGGCTGGGCGAGGCCGCCGCCGCGTCGCTGTCCGGCTACGCGGGCTATCGCGCCACCGTCGGCGTCTTCCTATTGGGAGGCAATGACGGCAACAACGTCATCGTCCCCCGGACCTCCACGGCGCACGCCACGTACCTCGCCGCGAGGCCCAACATCGGCATCCCCCTGGACGACCTCCGGGTCATCAACCCCATCGGCATGGCCACCGGCGAATACGGCCTGCATCCCTCGCTGGAGAAGGTCGCGAGCCACTTCGAGCAGGGGCGCGCGGCCGTCATCTGCAACGTCGGCCCGCTCGTCCTCCCGCTGCGCAAGGCGGACTACCAGAGCGGCGCCATCGCCTCTCCCGACAACCTCTTCTCACACAGCGACCAGCAGGACGCCTGGGCCAGCGCCATCGCCAATCCCTCCACCATCGACCTGCCCGACACGCTGGAGGGCAAGGCCACCGGCTGGGGCGGTCGCACGGCGGACCGGCTCCATCCGCTCAACCCGGGCGACTACCCGGAGCTGACGTCCTTCGGCGGCAAGCCGCTGTTCTCCGCCGGCGGCGAGCGCCAACCGATGATGGTGTCCTCCAGCGGCGTGCTCGAGTTCAAGCAGACGAACGACGCCGCCTTCAACACGCTGCGCGCCAACGCGCTCGCGGGCATCGTGGACCTCCACGACGGCGTCACCCTGGAGGCGTCCTACGGCGGCGTCTTCGACACCGCGCAGACCTTCTCCAGCGCCCGCGCCACCGCGCGCGAGACGGCCTGGAGCGCCCTGCCCCAGGCCACGCGCGACTTCATCGACGGCGCCTTCACCGCCCCCGCCGGCGTCACGGGCTGGACGCTGCACACGCAACTGTACCAGGTGGTCCGCGACCTCATCGCGGGCGCGGCGCCCTCGACGAGTGGCGGACTGGGCGTGCGCCGGCAGATGTTCTCCGTGGGCCTGGGCGGCTTCGACACCCACGCCGGCCAAGGCCCCACCCAGACGGACCTGCTCCGCCAGCTCGACTTCGCGTTGGATGCATTCCAGCAGGCCATGCTCCGGCTGGAGACGGAGGGGCTCTTCGGCCCGAACCCGCCCCAGGCCACGCTCTTCACCATGAGCGACTTCGGCCGGACGCTGCTGGAGAACGCGCAGAACGGCTCCGACCACGGGTGGGGCAGCCACGCCCTCGTGCTCGGCACGCGCGTCCAGGGCCGGCGCCTCTTCGGCACCTTCCCCAACCTGGACCTGTCCAACGGCGCGGGGAACAACCTGGACACGGTCGACGCGAAGGGCCGGTGGATTCCCTCGCTCTCCGTGGACCAGTACGGCTTCTCCCTCGCCACCTGGCTGGGACTGGGCGGCGTGGCTGATCGCGACTACGCCTTCCCGAACCTCACCGCGTATGTCGCCGCGGCCACCGCGGGCGGCTTCCCCTCCTCCGCGCGCGCCTTCCGCATCCCCTTCATGACCCAGGACCCCTGACCGACACCGGGAAGAGCGGCGCGGGCGGCGCTCCTCACGCCCGCGCTCCTCGACTTCGCGCGTCACGCCGCGCTGGGTCCGCCGTGACAGCACAACACCGGTAGGATGTCTCGCGTGTTTTGCTCCCTACCTGATAAACACTTGAAAGCGGAGTGTTCGCTAACATACTCTGCGCACGCGTTCGCTTTTCGGGTGAACGCACTCAATCCAATTGAGGGGGAAACATATGGCTGACGCAGCGGCGACCGTTTCGGACGCATTGGCGACCGTGGACAACATCGCGATCCAGGTCGAGCAGTCGCTATACAAGCTGTTCATTGCCGTGAGTGGCAGTGGTTTCAAGTCCATCACCGCCAAGATCGAGGTCATCTGGACGCCGGTACGCAACGTACTGAGCTCGGTGCTCACCAAGGTCGAGGGGCTGATTGCTCCGCTGAAGGATCCCCAGGTCGTCGAGTCGATCAAGGGCGTGCTCGAGGCCGGGCGTGACCTGGTGAACTCGACCCTGGACCTGCTCCCGGATTCCGCTCGGAACCTGGCGCAGACGGGGCAGCGCTTCCTGAACATCATCGTCGACTTCGTCAGCGCCGGTGTCGAGCACATCGTCGCCATCGTCGACCTGCTGCTGGGCGTGGGCAAGGCGCTGGTGAACGAGGCCTACACGCTCGCCGCCACGACCATCGCCGCGCTGAAGAAGGTGGGCGTGCAGATTCCGGCGACCGCCACCACCTGATCCCTGTTGCAGTGATTTGTCACAACTCCTGGTGTGTCGCGGACGTCTCGTTCGCCGCCAGGAGCGGCGTGTCGTCACGGCCCTGCGCACGCATCTTCCACATTTGTTTCATTGCATAGGACCGTGCCCCTTCCGGGGCGGGCGTGATGCCCAGGTATGCGGTCCAGGGAACCTGCCCCCTGAGCAGGGTCTACCACCCCCTCGCTCGCGAGGGTCGGGGAGCGTATGGCCACAGGTCTCATCATTCCTGGTGTCCAGGTCAGTGTCGTCAAGGAAGTATTACCTCAACAGCTCACGCCTTCCGGTGTGTTGGGAATCACAGGCTTCATCGAGGCCGCGAACGGCAAGGTGCTCCGCGCCAGCAGTTGGTCGCGGTTCCTGGAGATCGCCGGCCGCGCGAGCGGCTTCAGCCTCCCCGAGGCGCGGCAGGCGCTCGACAACGGCGTGTCGGAGCTCGTCGTCTCCCCGCTGCCGGCGGGCGCGGGTGCCACCGCGACCATCGCCGTGGCGGCCGACCCGAGCAAGTTCCCCTCTGGCTCCACGGGGGAGAAGTTCGGCGCCACGTTCGTGGCGAGGGTGCCCGGCCCGTGGGCCAACGGCATCACGCTGAAGATCGAGTACCGGAACAACATCGACAAGTCGGTGTCGTTCGACGTGGAGGTCACCCACCCGGCCAGCGGCGCGACCGAGGTGCTGCGCAACATCAACTCGGCCTCGCTGACCTCGACGCTGGACACCTCGTCGCTCGTCCGGGTGGACACGACGAAGGGCGTGGGCTGGCCCCTGGCGGGCACGTACACGCTGGCCGGCGGCAAGGACGCCTCGCCGGACGACTACGCCACGGCGCTGGGGCGCCTGCGCAACGAGCCGGACGTGGACATGGTGCTCGCCGCCGTCCAGGACTTCACCGACCTGGCGAAGGTGACGAAGATCCACGGCGACGTCATCAGCCACTGCAACCTGATGGCCGGTGAGAGCAAGGGCCGCATCGGCTTCGGCCAGGTGGCGCCCGCGGGCACCGTGGCGGAGAACACCCAGCTCGCCACCAACCTCGTGAGCGACCGGTTCGTCCTGGTGGCGCCGCACGGGACGGTGGGCGCGGTCGCGGGCCTGGTGGGCAGCCTGCCCTCCCACCACTCCCCGACGTTCAAGCGCGTCGCGGGCCTGGACGAGAAGACGCTGAGCGTGGAGGACCAGAAGAGCCTCCTGCGCGGCAACGTCGTCCCCGTGGTCACCGAGCGCGGCCGGGGCACCATCGTGGTGCGTGGCCTGACGACCGACGGCGACCAGATCAACGTGCGCCGCGTGGCGGATCGCGCGGTGCGCACGCTGAAGATGGTGGGCGAGCTGTTCATCGGGTTGCTCAACAACGCCGACGGCCGCAGCGCGCTCAAGCAGAAGCTGGTGGAGGCGCTGGTGCAGATGCAGAAGGACGGCGCCATCGTCCCCTCCACCGACGGCAAGGACCCCGCCTTCAAGGTGGAGGTCTACTCGTCGCAGCAGGACTTCGCGCAGGGCATCGTCCGAGTGAACATGGCGGTGAGGCCCGTGCGAGCCATCGACTACATCTACGCGACCATCACGGTCCAGGTCTGATGAGGGAACACACCGATGCCAACGGTATTCTCAGCCAACCGTAGCAGCATCCTCGTCGACGGGCAGGCCGTGGAGGGCCTCCAGTCGCTCGCCTTCCGCGTCGTCACCGAGCGCGAGGACATCCGCGCCATCGGCTCCAACGAGCGCGTGGACGTCATCTTCGGCCTGCGCACCGTCGTGGGGGAGATGGTCATCCGCTCCGCCGACGTCGCGCTGGACTCCCTGCTGGAGGCGCGCGGCAAGTTCCAGCTCGTCGCCAACCTCAAGCGCACCGAGGGCACGGACGACGTGCGCACGCTGTCCTTCGACGACTGCTTCGTCGAGGGCAAGTCGTTCCAGATGGACGCGCACGGCAGCGCCGCCACGACCTACGCCTTCACGGCCACCCGCGTCCGCGAGGAGTAGCCCGTGACGGAGGCGCCCGCGAGCCCACGCATGGAGCCCGGCGCGATCTCCATCGAGATCGACGGCCGGGACTTCCACCTCCGCCTCGGAGAGGACGCCGAGGAGCTGGAGGTGGAGGCCTCCACCGGCGAGCACCTCCGCCTCCGCCGGTGGGGCTTCGATGCGCACCTGCGGGCGCTCGACCAGCACGCGAAGCTGGACGGCGCGGGCCTCGTCTTCGACACGGAGGGCTTCGCGGGCGACGTCCTGCGGGACTCCGGGGTGCCGGCCGCGCTGTTCGAGGAGCTGGCGCCCGTCGCGCTGTGGTGGGCCTCCGGAGGGGCGATGGAGGCCGCGGTCACGCCGCCGCCGGAGGGCTGGATCCAAGCGGGCAAGGTGCAGGCGAGACTGCGCCCGTGGACGTTCTCGGAGCGCGCACGAGCGCTCGAGGAGAGCATGGAGACCCGCGCGGAGGGTTCGCGGGTCCTGAGCCTGGAGCGCTACCTGCGCGAGATGCTCTCCGCGTCGCTCGTGGCGTTGTCACCCGCCGGACCCTTGAACCGGCTCGACGGCGCCAGCACGGCCGCGCTGCTCGGACAGGTGGTCTCCCTCAACGCGGGGGAGGTCCGCGAGGAGGATCGAATCCTCGGCGGGGCGAACCCGCGCTCGCGCGTGCTGGCGGACGTGACGTTGAAGCTGTGCAAGGCCCTGGGGTGGGCCCCATCCCAGGTCTGGGCACTCCCTGCGGCCGAAGTGGATCGGCTGCTGACGATGTTGAAATTGACGGAGCCCCAGGCTCCCGCCTCCCTACCGGTGTCGAGACCGAGGAGGCTGTCCGATTTTCCCGACGCGGTGGTCATCCAGGTGGAGGGCGACTGAATGAAGACGACCTTCACCACCGCCGAGCTGGCCTCGCGCCTGGCCACCCCCGCCTTCCGCGCGCTCGAGGGTGTGGCGCGGCAGCTTGGCCTGCGGCTACCGACCAGCGTTCCCGAGTCGCAGGTCGCCTCCGAGGACACGGGCCAGGGGGCGGACGAGGAAGTCACGCGTTCCCGCCACGTCGCCGACTCAGATGAGCGGCACACGGGCGCCGCGAGCCCACGGCAGGCCGCCGGTCCCGAGGCCCCGTTCAACGCGATGGGAGCCCAGCGGAGGCCCCCTCCCTCCGACCCACGCGCCACGCTTCCGTCGCCGCAGGAGCGCGACGAGCGGCCCGCGCCCGCCATCGCCACGCAGGCCATGGCCGAGGCGCCCAGGGGCACCCACACGGCACCGGACAACCGCGCGGAGCCAGTCGCCCGTTCTTCGTCGAGCCCGGCCGCGAGCATCGACTCCTCGTTGGCCGCGACACCGCCGCGCCAGGGTTCGGCCCCCAGTGGCGACGACGCACGCGCGCTCGCGCCCCCGTCCCGCCCGACGCCTCCAGCCGCCCATGCAGCCGTCGTGTCGGGGCCCCCGGCCTCGCGCCTCGAGCCCCTGCTCCAGTCCCACGGCTCCGGGGGCATGACGACCGGCGCCGCCGCGCGCTCGGACGAACCGCGTCAGACCTCCCCCTCGGGAGCGCCATCCCCCACGCCAAGACGTCAGGTGGTCCGCCTGCTGCGCCCGGCTCCCGTGACGGCGTCTCCGGCACCGACGTCCGCGCCGAAGAGCGAGGCCCCGGCCGCGCCCCACTCGCCGATGCGCTCCGCGTCCGCGAACCTCGCACCGCACCGGGAGGAGCCTCTCCGCGGAGTCATCGCGTCCCCCATGCCTGGGCAAGGTGAGGCCACCTACGGCGAAAGCGGAAGAGCGTTCGAGGATACGCGGTCCCTCCCGCTGCGACAGGCATCCGCTCCGTTCGAGCACGCCTCCGGCCGCACGAGCACGACGGCGCACACCCCAGACGGTTCGCTCGGAGCGCCGGTGCGGTCCCCCGCCCCAGCTGCCGCACGCGCCTCCTCGAACAGCGCCCTCCCACCGGCGGTGTCACGGGACGTCTCTCCGCCACCGGCGCACGCGGCCACGTCGCCGCTCGGCATCTCCGCGCAACGGGTGGCCCCCCTCGCTCCGAGCCACGCGGATGGCCCCGCCTCGCCCACGCCCGAAGGCGTGCGCGCGCGACCGCTCCGTCCCGTCGCCACCACGCCCCCGCGGCCCGCGACGAAGCTCGTCTTCGCGCCCCCTGTCGCGCGCGAGCCCGTCCAGTCGGCGGAGCCCTCGCCCCCAGAGAGCACGACGCCGCGCCCGGCGCCCTCCACACACGCCCTGGCGCTCCACGTCGGGCAGGAGGTCGCGCCGGTCCTGGAGCACGCCCAGCGAATCACGCACGCCTCACTCACCGTCGACACGTCCGCGCGCGCGTCGACGGAGGCCCCTCCAGGCGCGGCCGTGCGCAACACCTTCAACGTGAACGTCCAGTTGGACCCGGCGGCCACCGCGGGTGGCATGGACCGGCGCACGTTGGAGGACGCACTGGTGGACATCCTTCGCGAGACGGCGCGCCGTCACGGGCTGGAGGTCTGAGGCCATGGCGGGGATCGGCTACAGCGTGACCATCGGCTCCCTCCAGGCTTCGAGCAAGCCGCGCCAGGGACAGGCCTTCGTGCGCGCCATCACCAGCGAGCTCACCATGGACGGCGCGGGTGGTCGCTGCACGCTGGAGCTCGTGCCTTCCGACTCGGCCCTGCCCGGTCCTGGCGAAGTGACGACCATCTCCCTCGATGGAGGCGACGGCGCCGCCACCGTCTTCACCGGCATCGTCCTGGAGTCGAGGGCCGCGCCGGATGTCGGCATCATCTCGGGAGGCGACGCGCTCGCGAAGCTCGCCCGGCTCGACGTCTCCGGCGCCTATGAGCAGATGTCCGCGGGCTCCATCGTCCGCGAGCTGGTGAACAAGGCCGGCGGCACGCCAGGCACCATCGAGGACGGCCCCACGTTCCCCAGCTATGTCCTGCATCGCGGCCCGCGCGCGCTGCGCCACATCCATCGGCTCGCCGAACAGAGCGGCTTCGATGTCTTCACGGATGGCCAGGGCAAGGTCCACTTCGCCAAGCCCAAGACGGGGAGCGCTGACCACTCCTTCGTGTACCGCACCCAGGTCCTGCGCACCGAGCTGCGCAAGCCGCTCCCCGTCATCGACGGCTTCGAGGTGTGGGGCGAAGGCGCGGCCAGCAGTCAGGGCACAGCCAAGGCCCACTGGCTCGTGGAGGACCTGTCTCCCATCCAGGGCAAGGCCGCGCTCGGCGACGACGGCGCCGTGCGCGCGGGCGCCACGGGGCAACGCTCGCGCGAGGTCAAGGACGGCGCGGTCCGCTCCGGCGACGACGCATCCACCCAGGCCAAGGCGCGCGTGGCGGCGCTCGGTGCCCGCCCCCTGCATGGCTTCATCGAAGTCCTCGGAGCGCCGGCCGTGAAGCCAGGTGACCTCGTAGAGGTGAGCGACATCCCCGCGGGCCATCCCGTCGAGGCCCTGCTCTCCGGCGAAGTGCTGCGCGTCCGCACGGTCCGCCACACCCTGAACGCCCGCACGGGCTTCACCACCCGGATGGAGCTCTGACATGCCCGTCCGCATCGGAAAAATCGAGCTCGTCGGGCTCACCAACATCTACACCGAGGACGCGCGCAACCTCGTGCAGCAGCGCGTGCCCGGTCAGGCCGGCAGCGTCTTCCAGGACCTGGGCCGCGAGCCCGTCACCGTGGTCATGGAGGGCTTGCTGCTGGGGGAGGATCCGCAGGGAGCCCTGGAGGAGCTCCGCCAGGCCCAGATGAAGGCGACGCCGATGTCGTTCGCGTCGGACGCCATCGCGGGCGCGGACCTCACCGACGTCCTCATCGCCGACTTCCAGGTGCGCCAGCTCGCGGGCCACCAGAGCCGCTTCAGCTTCTTCCTCCGCGTCAAGGAGTACGTCGAGCCCCCCGCGTCCAAGGACGCGGGCGTCGCCAGCGTCAACCAGGCCGTGAAGCAGGACGCGCAGACGTGGGCCCAGGGCTCCGTCGACGCGGCGGGCGTGATGCAGGACCCCGGCTCCTTGATGAAGGCCGTGGACAAGAACCCGGAGCTGCTCAACCACCTGACGCCGGACGAGCTGGGCTCGGTCGTCAACGGCACCAAGGACTCGCTGACCGGGAAGGACTTCGGCGGATTGATGAGCAAGCTCGGGAAGGTGAACCCCGGGGCCATCATCGGGTTCGTGAAGTCACTCACGGAAGCGGGGAGCATCGGCGAGTTCATCCAGAAGCTCGCCACCGAGGGTGTCAGCCTGCTCGAGCAGATGACCGGCCTCGACCTGGGCGCGGCGCTCGACGTCATCAAGGGCATCGCCGGCGCCGGGGACTTCCTCGCCAAGCTCCAGCGCGTGGCCAAGGAGGCCAGCGCCCTGGGTGACGCCATCGTCGGGTTCGATCCGCTCGGTCCCTTCCAGAACCTGGAGGCCCTGGAGAAGAAGGCCCTGCCAGAGGACACAACGCCGGAGGAGCCCCCCAAGCAGGAGTTGGAGGAGCCCACATGAGCACCACCGCCGACATCATCAACTCCGTCTCCCGACTCGTGACGGCCCTGGACGAGCTGCTCCAGACGGACACCGTGGAGTCCATCGTCAGGCTGGTGGGGCGCTTCGGCATCGGGGCGCCCGTGAAGGTGGGCCTCGACGCGCTGGGCAAGGCCCTGGACCTCATCCTCGTGTGGCTCGGCCGGCTGGACCAGGTCTTCGCCATCGACGACATGCTCCAGAGCCTCCAGCCCGCGTTCGAGGGGCTGACCAGCATGGGCAATGACGACGGCAGCGCGCAGAACCCCGACTACGCCACCCTCGCCCCCCTCATCAACGCGGCCCAGGCCGCGATGCGGGTCATCAACAAGCTGGCGGCCGGCGTCCACCTCATCTTCGAGACCGTCATCCCCCGGCAGGCCGTCATCTCCCTGCGCGAGTCGCTCGCCCATCTCAAGGAGACGCTCGCGGACCTGGGCGAGCAGTTGGTCAACCCGGGCAAGGGGGCGTCGAAACCCGTCCCCTCCGGCGGCGACGCCGCGGGCCTCCTGGCGGCGGGAGGCGCGGCATGAGCGACCTGGTCACCATCATCCGCGCCATCATCCGGGACGAGCTGGCTTCGCTGCGCATGGGGGACATCGGCGTGGTGACGAGCGCCTTCCCGCACGCGGATGGCGACGCGCACAACCACGAGTGCCACGTGAAGCTGCGCGAGAGCGGCCTGGAGCTGCGCCGCGTCCCCATCGCCACGCCCCACATCGGCATGGTGAGTGCGCCACACGCGGGGGACCTCGTCGTCATCACGTACATCGGCGGCGACCCGAACCGTCCCATCATCACCGGCCGCCTGTACTCGGACACGCTCAACCCGCCGGTCCACGAGGCGGACGAGTGGCGCGTCGTCTCGCCCCCGGGCGGCAAGACGTCCATCGCCATCGACCAGGAGCAGTCCATCGTCCTCACCGCCGGCGAGACGGTGGTCACCGTGAAGCAGGACGACGTCATCACCATCAAGGGCAAGACGGACCTGTCGCTGGAGGTGGAGGGCAACGTGCAGCTCAAGTGCACCGACTGCACCGTGGACGCGTCCGGGAAGATCGACCTGGGCAAGGGCGGCAGCGGCGTCATCACCGAGATGAGCCACAAGTGCTACTTCACCGGCGCCCCGCTCAAGGGCTCGAAGGACGTGAAGGCCAAGTAACCATGCCGGCACCGAGCGGATCCGAAATCGGCGGTCTCGCGAAGAGCGCCATGCAGTCCGCGAGCCTCCGGGGCGAGAACGCCCCGGACCTGGCCACCGCGCTCGGCGACGCCTGCGGGCAGGCCTTCACCCTCTTCACGGCCATGGGCATGGTGACGCCGGGCATCCCCGCCGCCGCCCCACCGCCCCCGGGCTCCGGCAGCACCGCGGGCCCCGGGATGATGCTGCCCCCTCCGGCGGGAGGCCCCGGGGCCTCGCAGATCGAACCCATCGCCAAGGGCCTGCTCGCGGCGAACAAGATCAACGGGGAGCAGCGCGACGCGCTGGCGAAGGCCATCGGGCAGACGGTCGAGCAGGCCCTCACGCTCTTCACCGTGCAGGTGAAGGTGGCGCCGGGCATCGCCATCGCGGGGTTCACCACCGCGTCGCCCGGAAGCCTCATGGGCGCGGCGCCCAGCAAGTCGCTGCTCGAGCCCCTCGCCCTGGGCTTCCTCATGGCCGGCGGCATCCGGGGTGAGAACGCCAAGGACCTCGCCGCCGCCATGGCGGAGACGCTGGGCAACGCGATGACCCAGATGATGTCGCGCCTCAAGGTGTCGCCGGGCATCCCCAGCTCCCCTGGCGCGACCGCGGGCCCCGGGAGGTTGCTCTGATGGCGGACGAACTCAAGACGGACCTCCGCCTGGCTTTCAAGGAGACCGGCGAGGTGGACCTCGACTGGTCCCAGGACGCCGGCGCGCCCACCGTGAGCGGCAAGGACAACCTCATCCAGGCGCTGACGATGCGGCTGCTCGTCTATCGCGGACACCTGGACCAGCTCGGCCACCAGCGCTACGGCAGCCGCGTGGCGGACCTCATCGGCGAGCCGCTGGACCGGGCGAACCTGGACCTGCTGCGCCGCTACGTCCGACAGGCCCTCATGGAGGACCCGCGCGTGGACGAGGTGACGGAGCTGAGCGTCACGGCGCGGGCGGACCTGCCGGGCGCTGTGGACGTGCGCGCGCGGGTCAAGGCGATCACAGGTGACGCGGTAGAGCTGGGGCTCGCGCTCGACATGGGCTGAGCACGGGCGGCGCGGACGACGGGTACGGACACGACTTCGGGAGAGCACGATGAACGGCAAGGAAATGCAGGGCATGAACGGAGTGCTGACCCTCGAGTTGCGCCACCTGGACGGCTCGTTGATGGAGCAGCGCCGTGTCCCCAACCTCATCACCATCGCGGGCAAGCAGTTGGTCGCGGGGCTGCTCATGGGCCGGGTCACCTCGCTGCCCACCAAATGGGCCATCGCCGTGGGCACGGGAACCCAGACGCCCAACCCCAAGGACACCACCGGGTTCACCAAGGTCGACGAGGCACCCGACACGGCCCCCAAGGTCGAGGTCATCACCCTGAGCGACGGGAGCAGCTTCGTGCGCGCCACCGTGACGGCCACCCTGCAACCCCTCACCCAGGCCACGGTGCAGCCCCTGACGGAGGCGGGGATCCTGATTCGCCAGGGCGGCGACACCGCCGTCCTCTTCAACTGGGTGCGCTTCGAGGAGGTCAACCGCGGACCCAACATGGTCATGACGATGACGTGGGAGATCTCCTTTTGAGCCTCATTCCTCCAGAGAAGACCACGTTCAGCGCCATCGTGGAGCGCCTCCTGGAGAACATGGGGGCGGGCACCGATCCCAACGTCGGCGGCATGGCGCGCACCCTGGCGGAGGCCTACGCCCGGGAGATGGCGACGTTCTACGCGATGATGGAGCTGGCTCATCGCGCGGGCTACCTCGACACCGCCGAGGGCGCGGCGCTCGACAACGTCGTGGCGGTGCTCGGCATCAAGCGCGCGCGCGCCGGGCGCCTCGCGGGGGACGTGGAGCTCAGCCGCGCCGCCCCCGCGCCCGACGACATCGGCATCCCCGCCGGGCGCTTGGTGACGGGCATCGCCTCGGATGGGAAGCCGCTGCCGCTGTTCGAGACCCTGGAGGACGCCACGCTGCGCAAGGGCGAGACGCGCGTGGTCATCCCCATCCAGGAGGTGCGGGACGACTCGGAGGCGGCGCGCTCGGCGCCCGCCGTCATCAACCCGTTCCAGTTGACGATCATGCCGCGGCCCATCCTCGGCATCGAGGCCATCTCCAACCCGGCGCCCCTGCGGCGCGTCGGCGAGGAGGAGACCGACGAGAACCTGCGCGCCCGTGCCCGCACCGCGCTGCGGGACGGCGAGAAGGGAACGCTGGAGGCCATCGCCGCCGCCGTCCGCCAGCAGGGCGTCCAGCAGGTCACCGTGCGGGAGCCGGAGGACGCCCCCCCGGGCGTCGTCGACATCCTCGTCGGTGACGCGGACTTCGAACTGGACGTCGACGGCATCACCCGCGTCGAGAAGGCCATCCGCGAGTCCAAGGCCGCGGGCATCCGCGCCCGGCTCAGCTACGCGCGCAACATCTACTTCCAGGTCGACTTCCAGGTGGAGCCCATCCGCGAGGACATGGACGAGGCGACCTTCGACCGCCTCCGGCGCCAGCTCCAGGAAGCGCTGTCCGTCCACCTGAACGGCCTGCCCGTGGGGACCACGGTGAGCCGCCGCAAGCTGGAGGCCGTCCTCTACGGCAACCCGGGCGTGCGCCGCATCACCGGGCTGCAGGTCGCCACGTTCATCTGGGGCAAGAACGCGGCACCACCGCCGGACAAGGTGCTCGTCCAGGAGGAGGAGAGCCGGGAGTACGGCCTCGACCGGGACTGGCGGCTGGGTTCACTGGACGCCGCGCGCATCGACCTGGAGAAGAAGCCGCCCCGCATCACCCGCCTGCGCCCGCCCATCTGGCGGCTCGACCTGGTGGTGGCGCTCGTCAACGGCGAGGCGCGGACGCCCGAGCAGGTGCGTGAGTCCCTGCGCTCCGCCGTGAGCCTGTATGGGGCGCGGCTCGCCGAGGATGCGGAGATCGGCCAGCCCGCGGAGCTCACGTGGGATCCGTTCGAGCAGCACCTCATGACCCACGCCCGCATCAGCGCGCTGGTCAACTGCGACGTCCGGCTGGAGACCGGCATCACCGTGACGCTCGTCGACGCAACGCCGGCGCCCCTGTCTGCCGAGACGGTCACCCGGCTGGTGGCGAAGCCGGACCTCCAGTTGCAGTTCGGCGGCGCCGAGCTGGTGGGGGGCGGATGAGCGCCGACCAACGCGCCCGTCGGATGGTGGGATACCTCCCGGCGGTCCTCCAATCCGGCTCGAAGCTCCAGGCCTTCTTCTCCACGCTCGCCCTCGAGCTGGAGCAGATGGAGAGCGGCCTCACGCGGCTGATGCGCTCACGCTGGTACTCGCTGGCGCGAGGCTTCCCCCAGAGCGACCTGCCGACGGACAAGGCGGACTCCGAGCTGGGCCGGGTCGCCGCGCTCTATGGCCTCACCCCGCGCCGGGGCGAGTCGGAGGACTACTTCCGCGAGCACCTGGCGGCCCTCGTCGAGCTGCATCGCACCGGGCTCGCCTCCGCCCCCGCGCTCCTGCGACTGGCGTCCATGGTCTACATGGCGCGCCAGCCGCCGGACATCACCTGGGAGGGGGACGTCGCGGTGGGCACCTTCACGGTGCTCCGGGCGGACGGGACGCCGCGGACCGTCCGACTCGAGCTGGTGGACAACCCCCGCACCCGGGCCGTGGCGAGCTTCCGGAACGTGGGCGCGGCACAACGCCTGCTCACGAACAACGGAGGGCTGGAGACGGAATTGCCTCAAATCGCGCTCCGCGCCACCGAGCGGGAGATCGCCGTCCCCATCCTCCATCAGGTCGAGACCGGGCTCGACTTCATCTTCCTGGGCCGCGTTCCCCTGGGCTCCACGCTGACGCTGAACAAGGGCCGTCCCCCCTTCATCGACGGACACCCCGTCTCCCAGCCCCTCATCGTCGCGAACCCCACCCGCTTCGCGGGCCCCGACAACCCCAGCGCCCCCGCGCGCTTCAACGCCCCCACCGCGCGCTTCTCCGTGTTCAGCGAGAACGACCAGTTCCCCGAGATGGTGCCGGGCGAGACCCACTGGACCTACGACACGCTGGACCGACAACAGGTCCGCTCGTATCTGCTCGGCTGGTCGGCGCAACGTCAGGACGAGGCCGTGGCCCAGGCGCTCGAGCAGCGCAACACCCCTCGCGCGGACCTGCGCTTCGACTGGAGCGAGGTGACGCCCGCGACCTGCACGCTGCGAATCCCCGTCGACTACATCCCGCTCCACCTCCAACTGCGAGGCGAGGACCTCCAGGTCCCCGGCCTGCCGGGGCTGATCCAGGAGCTCACCGCGGCGATGGAGTACGGCCGCGCCGCGGGTGTGACGGCACGCATCGAGCTCACGCTGCCCATGCCCCCGGAGGCCCTCATCGCGCGGGAGGGCCCGCTGAACATGGACATCACCACGCGTTTCACGATGGAGGAGTTCACCGTGAAGGACGCCCTCGCCTCCTTCGGCTCCACCATCGACCTGCATGACACGTTCGACCCGCCCCGGGAGGAGCTCTCCTGGGACGGCGTCTTCGACGCGACCCGCTTCGACACATCGAGGTTCAAGCCATGAGCGTTCCCTTCTACCCAGCGAAGTCCGGTGATCCCATCCTCGCGGACACCTGGAACAACATGCAGATCAAGACGCGTGACGAGATCCGCTCGCACACGCACCGCGGGGGGGACGACGGCAAGAAGCTGGAGGGCGACAGCATCTCCAACACCGCCACCCTGAGCGTCGCCCGGGTGGTGACCACCGCGGGGATCTCCCTGAATGGAACGGAGCTCACCGACCGGCTGACCGGGCTGGACAGCTCGAAGCTCAGCGTGACCGGTGGAACCCTCTCCGGGAGCCTGTCGGTCGGCGGCAACATCGGCATCGGGGCCGCGCCGGGCACGGGGCGCCTCCTGGCGGTCAGCAGCAACGGGAGCGCCGCCGCGGAGTTCCGCATGTCGGGTAGCGCCGGGTTCGGCGTCGCGCTGCTCCTGAAGACCACGGCGGGCGTCGATGGTGCCGCGCTCCAACTGCGCAGCCGGACCAAGAGCTGGCTGGTGCGTGGTGAGACGGGCAACACCGCGACGGGGTTCCAGATCGCCGAGAACGGCGGCGACAACGAGAACGGCAGCGGGGCCGGCGACGTCCGGCTCCACCTGAAGGCGGGCGGCAACCTCGGCCTGAACACCGCGGATCCCCAAGGGCCGTTGGACGTCCGGGTGCCCGGCGCCGCCGTGGGCTTCGACCGCCTGGTCGTCGGCGCCACGCAGTTGTGGGGAGACCCCACGTCCCATGTCACCATCGGGGCGAACAGCGGCAACGGGTTCATGATGAACAACCCGCACGTCGTCTGGCTCGCGGCGGACGCCCGTGCGTCCATCCGCTACGGCCGCAGCGGCGGCACCGCGTCGGGTCTGTTCTGGGATGTGGGCGTCCGCGCCAACAACGCCTTCTCCTTCGTGGTGAACAACACCCACCCGCTCTGGCTGGGCGCGGACGGCAACGTCGGCATCGGAACGACGACCCCGGGGACGAAGGTGGACATCCAGGGGGGCGACCTCCGCGTGTCAGGCAGCGTCAACTGCACCAAGCTCACGACGACCGGCAACATCACCGCGGCGGCCTTCGTCCCTTCCGTGGGGGATACCACCAGCAATGGCATCCAGTTCCCGCTGGATCCCTTCGGAGGCTCCGGCGATCTGGCGTACATCCGCTACTTCCGCCATACGCCCGCCTACGTCGCAGACACCGAGAGCACCAAGCTGGTCATCTGCAACGACAACGACAACTACGACATCATCGTCCTCCGCCAGTTGGGCGCGGACCGCCTCACCATCTCCAACGGCAACGTCGGCATCAACGTCCCGTCGGCGACCCAGGCTCCGAAGTCCCCCCTGCACATCATCCAGACGGCCCCGGACGTCGGCATCCGCTTGCAGGAGGTGAACCCCACGCGCGCCAACTTCGTGAGCATGGCCATGGAGAGCGGCGGCATCTTCCACATCCGGTACAGCAACGGCATCGGCGCCTGGCTGACGCAGGACGGCCAGGGCTTCTTCGGTTCGTCGGACGTGTCCTTGAAGACGAACGTGGAGTCGTTGGACGGCATCCTCCCGCGCGTGATGGCGCTCGCCCCCAGGACGTTCGAGTGGAAGGCGACCGGGACGCGCAACCTGGGGTTCGTGGCCCAGGAGGTGGAGCCGCTGTTCCCCGAACTCGTGGGTGAGAGCAAGCAGGGCGTGAGCGAGGACAGCCCTGGAATCAAGGGCCTGAACTACTCTCTCTTCGGGGTACTGGCCATCGCGGCCATCCAGGAAATGAAGCAGCAGTACGACCAACGCATCGAGAAGCTGGAGCAGCGCCTCCGGCAGCAGGAGAAGAAGTCATGAAGGACGCAATGGAGCAGCGCCTGGCCGACCTGAAGGCGGAGCACGAGGCGGGTCAGAAGATGATGGCGGAGCTGGACGCCAAGCGCTCCCAGCTCGTCCAGACGATGCTGCGCATCGAGGGCGCCATCCAGGTGCTCCAGGAGATCATCGCCTCGGACACCAGCCGCGCCCCCAACGTGACGGACATCAAGGAAGCCGCCCGCTGAGCTCCAGCGCGGCGTCGGGACCACCCCATGAGTGATACGCGCGTCGGCGCCACGCTGACCTATACCGGAACGGCGCAGTCGCCCTCCCCGACCACCCTGGTCCCCGTGGACGCCGCCGGGCTCGTGCTCGCCCTGGACGTCCCCGCGGGGGTGGCGCTGTCGCGCGCCGCGCTCGTCGTGCGGGCGCCCTCGGACGACGTGGTCGTGGACCTGGCGCCGACCGCGACGCTGGCCACGAGCCTGGGCCAATCGGTCCTCGCGCCGGCCACGGAGATCACCTGGCTCAGCCTGGACTGGGGCGCCCGTCGCCCGCTCACCTCCGTCCAGGTGCAGCTCACGGCGCCCGTTCCGACGGGTGCGGCCTGGAAGGGCCGGCTGAGCGTCGCCGAGGGTGGCGCCTGGTATCCGCCCACGCCATCCGACACGGTGGCGGTGGGCCCCGCGGAGCCGCTCCCCGGCATCTTCGCCACCCGTCTCATGGTGGAGCTGGTGGATGCCACGGCCGCGTTGCCTCCGGTGGGCACGCCCAAGACGCTGACCAAGGCCAAGGTCACCAGCATCAAGCTCAACGCGCCGGCACGACCGCCGGACCTCTCCGCCTCCGTGGGCGTGGGCGCGGGCGCCCTGTTCTTCCAGCAGGCCACTCCGCTGATGCCCCGGCAGGAGCTCACCATCGAGGACACGCTGACCGACGCGCTCCAGCGCGCGTGGCCCGCGGAGCTGAAGACCGGCAAGGTGGCGGTGACGTTGCGCGCCACCGGGCTCGGACTGTTCGACCGTGTCCGGCTCGTGCTCGACACGCTCGACGTGCTCCGGCAGTGGAGCCATGGCGGAGACGAGTCGAGGCTCACGCTCGCCACCGACGGCAGCGCGACGGCGACCGTGCCGCTGTCGGGGAACCGGCCCCTCGCGGAGGTGCGCTTCCGCGTCCGTCATCAGCTTCGGGAAGAGACCATCCCCCTCGCCCCCCAGCCGCCGGAGCGCCCGCCGCTGTCGCAGCCCTGTGGCTCCGGCCAGGCCACGGCGCAGGCGTTCGTCATCGCGAAGCCCGGCGGCAAGCTCTCGTCACTCGACCTCCACCTGCGCCCGTTGACGCCGCGCGTGGTGGGGAGCCTGAATCTCTACCCGGATGCCCACGGTCGCCCCGGCGAGGTTCCGCTGACGAAGGCCCCCATCCCCCTGGTGCTGGAGAGCGAAGGCCCCGCGCCCTGGAGCACGCGCTGGGTCGCCTTCACACCCGAGGCCCTGGTGGAGCTCGCCGCCGGCACCTGGTGGGCCGTCCTCACGGTGACGGAGGGGGACGTGCTCTGGAGCCTCACGGACCATCGCGAGGCGGTGGCGGGCTCCCTGACCCAGGGGGCCACGCTGTATCGCACCGAGGTCACGGGGCCCTGGCTCGGGATCGCCCAGGCCATCCCGGATGGGAAGGGCGCCACGCTGTCGCTCTGGGCGTGCGCGCGGCCCCACCTCCTGCTCGGGCGCGCCGAAGCGCTTCCTCCGCCCGCCGTGAAGGTCGGTTGGGGGATGACGGTGCTGCCCGTGACGCCCGACAAGGAGGGCCTCGTGGTGCTCGATGCCCAGGCCCTCAAGAAGCTCCCGCCTCCGGTGGCCGCGGACACCCCGCTGGAGGTCATCGTCGAGTCCCGCGCGGCCGGCGAGGTCATCCTCTCCGCGCCCCAGGTCGTCATCCCACGCCAAGAGACCTACGCGCTCTTCCCCCGGTCGTGAGGCCGTCATGCTCGTCACCCTCGAGTCCTACTTCCACGACGTCGTCCGGCCCGCCATCCCCGAAACGGTGGACGTGGCGACCGGCCCCTCCCGAGGCCCCACCACCGACGTGGAGGCGCTCGTGGAGGTCTGTGCCTCCAGCATGAAGCTGGAGTTGCCCCCGGGCGACGACCTCGAGGTGCTGCGGCAACCCTCGTACTTCGCCCAGGTCCTCCGCTGGTCCGCGGATGGACGGACCCTCAACTTCGCGATCCCGGAGACGGCCCAGGGACAGGTGGTGGAGGTGGAGTCCCCTCCAGGACATCCGCTGCGGCGCGGTGACGACTACGCGGTGGACGACCTCACGCTGCGGCTCTACCGCCCCCCCGCGACCGCCGACGAGGCGGTGGTCGCGTTCCTCAAGGGAGAGAGGGCCGCGGGATACCTCGAGCGACGACGCTGCGAGCTGTCGCTCGCCATCCGCGCGTGGGTGAAGACCCCGGGCAACGCGGCGCCGCTGCTGTCGAGCGCGCTCGCGGCGGCGCTGGCCGCGTCCGTCGACCTGGGCAACCTCGAGGACGACGACGCCCTCACGGAAGACTCGGGGGTCCGGCTGCGCCTGCTGCAGACCTCCTCCACGCTGATGGGCATCCACCGGAGCGTCGAGTCCGTCGGCGACACGCTCTACAGCCGCGCCCAGGCCACGTTCCTCGTGCGCGGGGAGCTCGAACAGCTCGTGACGCTCGGGACGCCCGAGCCGCGCGGGACCATCCGCGAGGTGCGTCGAGAGGAGTGAGCCCGAGGGCCCACGACAGCGGCCCTCCCCCCGCTCACGCCGCCGCGCGCCCACCGATGCGGGAGCCCGCGCTGGCCGGCAGCCGTCGGAACATCGGCCCCGCGAGCGACGACACGATGGCGATGGCGACGAACGGCAGCACGAAGCGGTCGGGCGTCAGGGGCAGGTCGCCCTTGCCTCGCGCGACGTGGAGCATGAGGGCGCCGAAGCTGATGCCCATCGCGAGGCCCACCTGCTGCGTCACCACCGCCATGGTGGAGGCCGTGCTCATGCGGTCCGTGGAGATGTCCGCGTAGGCCACCGCGTTGGTGGCGGTGAACTGCAGCGAGCGCACGAAGCCGCTGATGAACAGCGCGGCGAAGATGACGGGGATGGGGGTCGAGGAGCGGAACAGGGCCGGCACGGCCGTCAGCACGGCGGACGCCATGTTGGAGCCGATGAGTGTGCTGCGGAAGCCCACCCTCCGGATGATCCACGGCGCCACGGGCTTGCACGAAAGCGCGCCCAGGCTCGTCCCGATGGTCACCACGCCCGCCTCGAAGGGTCCCCACCCGAGGCCCACCTGGAACAGCAGCGGGAGCAGGAAGGGCGTGGCGCCCAGCCCCATCCGGACGAGCCCTCCGCCCACGGTGCTGGCGCGGAAGGTGGCCACCTTGAAGAGGCCCAGGTCCAGCACCGGCCGCGACTCGCGGCGCGCGTGGCGGACGTAGAGGACCGTGGCCATCACCGCCACGGCGACGACGCCCGCCTGGAGCAGCGGAGGCACCAGCCCGATGCCCAGCGTCTCCGCCGCGCCTATCAACAGGGTGATGGCCACCACCGCGAGGGCGAAGCCCTTCCAGTCGAACGGCCCCGGGTCGGGCTGCTCCAGCCTCGGCACGAAGCGGGCGACCGCGGCCATGCCCAGCAGGCCCACGGGGACGTTGATGAAGAAGATCCACGGCCAGCTCGCGACGCCGAGGATGATGCCCGCGAGCGGAGGCCCCAGCAGCGGCCCCACCAGCGCGGGCATCGTGAACCAGCTCAGCGCGGACACCAGCCGCTCCCGCGGCGCCGAGCTCACCACGATGAGGCGCCCCACCGGCGTCATCAGGGCGCCGCCCAATCCCTGGAGCGTCCGGAACACCACCAGCTGCGGCAGCGTGCGCGAGAAGCCACACAGCACCGAGCCGGTCAGGAAGACGACCATCGCCAGCATGAAGACGCGCTTGGGGCCGAAGCGGTCCGCCACCCAGCCACTGGCCGGGGCGAGCACCGCGAGCGCCAGGATGTACGACGTCAGCGCCAGCTTCAGGTGGATGGGGTCCGTGCCGAACGCCACGGACAGCGTCGGCAGCGCGGTGGACAGCACGGTGGAGTCGACGAACTCCATGAACAGCGCGCTCGCCACGGCGATGGACGCCAGCCGCGAGCCCGAGCGAGAGGGCTCCGAAGCGGCTCGGGGTGGAGAGGAACCAGGGGAGTCGGACACCTCTCTTCTATGCGCACGCGCGGACGAAGCTGTCACGCCTGACGACATGCCACCCAGGTGACTTCCCGGCCACACGGAGTGAGCGAGGCCGACCCGGAGCCGAGCCCCCCGCACGGAGGGGCACCGGCGCCAGGACGGCTCGTCAGGCCGGTCGCTCCAGCCGTCCATCCGCGTGGCGGGCGAACCGCCCCTCGTCGCGCGGGTGGACCGGGTCGTCCCGCTTCCACGGCCAGCCACCGAAGCCCGTGCGCTGGTAGTCCTGGAACGCCTGGATGATCTCCTGGCGGGAGTTCATCACGAAGGGGCCGTGCTGGACGACGGGCTCGTTGATGGGCTGTCCCTGGAGCATCAGGAACTCGCTCTCCTCGGAGCCGTTCTCCAGCGCCGCGGCCACCTCCGCGCGAAGCTCGATGAGCTGCCCCGCGGGGACGTCGCGCGCCCCCACCCGCACGGACGCGCCCTTGAAGAAGTACAGGAACCGGTTGCTCCCCTTCTTCGCGGCGGGAATCGTCCACCGGGCGCCCGCCTCCAGTCGCAAGGTCCAGATGGCCACGTCCGAGTCGGCCCGCGCGGCCCACGACCTGGGCGGCGGCGCGGGCGGCTTCTCCCCGCCGAGGCTCCCCGCGATGACGGTGACCTCCGTGACGCGCCCCGCGTCGTCCCGCGCGACGTGGCGCGGGATGGCGTGGCTCCAGAGCATGGAGAAGTGGGGCTCCACCATCTTGTCCGCGCGCGGCAGGTTGAGCCAGATCTGGAACAGCTCCACCGGGTTCGGCGTGTCGGAGCGAAGCAACGGGAACATCTCCGAGTGCAGCAGCCCGCTGCCCGCGGTGATCCACTGCACGTCGCCGCCGCCGAACCGCGCCGCCGCGCCCAGCGAGTCCGAGTGGTCCAGCAGGCCGTTGCGGACGACGGTCACCGTCTCGAATCCCCGGTGCGGGTGCTGCGGGAAACCCGGCACCACGGTGCCGTGATACATGTTCCAGCCATCCCGCCCGCCGAAATCCTGGCCGAGGTCCCGGCCCGCCAACGAGGCCGCGGGGCCGAACTGGTCGTTGCCCCGGGGATAGCGGTCGTCATGGTGGACGCAGAACAGGAAGGGGTCCGGGGTCCGCCACGGCATCCCTCCCAGCGGGCCGGCCCGGAGGACGGCGGGTTGCTCACTCTCCTGCTGACTCATTTGCTGCTCCTCCGATTTTCCGGAACTCCGCGTGCAGGCGGTGGCCGTCGAGGCTCCCGCGACCGCGATCCACTTCAGCGCTTCTCTCCGGTCGACCTCATCACCCACCGGTCACCTCGCCTCGGCTGACGCCCGACTCCGACAGCACCCCATAATCCTGTCACAGCCCGGGCGCACGGGAGGCGCGGACGTGGGCCGTCCCACCGCCGGTGCACACCCACCCCGACTTGCCGTAGGGTGCGCCCGCCCGTGACCTCCACCGCCCTCCCCGCCCCTGTGTCCCAGGACCGCGTGCGCGCCATCGACTGGCTGCGCGGCATCGCCGTGCTGTTCATGGTGCAGACGCACTCGCTCGCCCTGCTCACCCCCGAGCTGCGCCGCAGCGCCTGGACCGGGAGGCTGCTCAAGGTCGATGGCCTGGTGGCGCCGGCGTTCATCTTCTCCGCCGGCTTCGCGCTCGCGCTGCTCATGATTCGCAGCGCCGCGGGCGGCGTGCTGGGCGAGCGCGTGCGCCGCAACCTCCGCCGCGCGGGCGAGGTCCTGCTGGTGGCCACGCTCGTCAACTGGGCCTGGTTCCCGCTGCTGCGGGAACCGAAGTGGATCCTCCGCATGGACATCCTCCAGTGCGTGGGGGTCTGCCTGCTGCTCGTGCTGCCCGTGGCCGCCGCGCTCGCGACCCGACCGCGGGTCCTCGCCGGGCTGAGCTTCACGCTCGCGATGGGCGTCTTCGTGGTGGCGCCGTTCGGAGAGCAGGTCTCGGGGCCCTGGGCGACGCTGACGAACAAGTCCTCCTTCGCGCCCTTCCCGCTGCTGCCCTGGGTGGGCTTCGCGTGGCTCGGCACCTTCGCGGGCGCGCTCGCGGGCGCGTGGGGCCGAGCCGTGCTGGCGCGGGGCCTCCTCGCGCTGGTCGCGCTGGGGATCGCGGGGACACTGGCCGCGGACGTCCTCTTCGCGCTGTACCCCGCCCACCGCTTCTTCGTCTCCAACCCGTCCAACTCCGCCACCCGCTTCGCGTGGGTCTGCGCGGTGTTGCTCGCGCTGATGTGGGTGGAGGGGCGGCTGCCCGCGGGACAGGCTCCGTCGCGGGCGCGGCGCTTCCTCGAGGTCTTCGGCACCTCGTCGCTGTCCGCGTACTTCTTCCACGAGATGCTGCTGTTCTACCGCGTCGGCGGCGTCCTCTCGTTCGATCGCTTCTGGAGGGACCGCGCCGGGTGGGGCCTGTACTGGGTCCTCACCGCGGCGCTCATCGTCGCCACGTGGCTGTTGTGCCTCGGGTGGGACCGCCTGGAGCGCGGCGTGAAGTCGGCGCTCCAGGGGCTGGGGCAGCGGCTCAAGGCCCGCCCCGCACTGCCTCAGTGAGCGGCGGCCGCCAGCGTGTCGAAGGCGGCGATGACCTCCGGGGGCGCCTGCACCAGCTCGATGAGTACGCCCTCGCCACTGAAGGGGAACTGGTCGTTGCCCTTGGGGTGGACGAAGCAGATGTCGAAGCCCGCCGCGCCCTTGCGGATGCCTCCGGGCGCGAAGCGCAGGCCCTGCTTCTCCAGCCAGGCCACGGCGCCCGGGAGGTCATCCACCCAGAGGCCGACGTGGTTGAGGGGCGTCTCGTGGACACGCGGCTTGCCCTCGGGGTTGATGGGCTGCATCAGGTCCACCTCCACCTTGAAGGGCCCCGCGCCGGCGGTGACGATGTCCTCGTCCACGTTCTCGCGCTCGCTGCGATAGGTGCCGTGAGGCGTCAGGCCCAGCAGGTCCACCCAGAGCTTGCGCAGCGGTGCCTTGTCCGCTCCGCCGATGGCGATCTGCTGGATGCCGAGGATGCGAAAGGGTCGTGAGGTCTGCATGGGCGGCAACCCTGTCAGACGCCCTGGCCTCGCACAAGGACGCGCCCTGGGACTGCCCCCCGGCGGACGCGAATCATCCGGGGGCTTAGACCCATTTCCCCGGGTCATGCGTATCGACGCGGCGACCGAACCTTCCGTCCCCCGGAGACCGCATGTCCCAGACCTTCCTGAAGCGCCGCATGACCGTGTGGGGAAGTACACTCCTGTTCATCGGCTCCGCCTGCACGAGCCAGGCCCCCATGGCGGTCGGCGAGAACCGGACCCGCGCCGCTCCCGTCTCCGTCGCCACCGCCCCTTCTGGTGCCCAGGGAGAGGCCGCGCTCGATGACGTCGACACCGAGACCCAGCCCGACCCCTCTGTGGAGGAGAAGGCGGCGGCCAAGGCGGAAGGAGAGCGCGCCGTCGGCCGTGTGGCGCCCCCGGCCTCCCCCGCCCCGATGAAGGCAGCGCCCATGACCCGGGCGGCGGCACCGTCCGCCGCTGGGACTCCCATGATGCAACTGCAGCCGATGCAGGAGCTCGCGTCGCCCAAGGACCTGTCGCGGAAGAAGGCGATGGACGGCGCGTTCGCGGACACGTCGGACGTCGGCGGCGCGGAGGGTGGGGGCAACACGTTCGAGGCCTGGAAGCCGAACACCTTCACCGAGACGGCGAAGGATCCGCTGTCCACCTTCGCCGCGGACGTGGACACCGCGTCGTACACGGTGGCCCGGCGCTACCTGGTCCAGGGCAACCTGCCCCCCGGGTCCTCCGTGCGCGTGGAGGAGTTCGTCAACTACTTCAAGTACCGCTACGCCCCGCCGGAGAAGGGGGCCTTCACCGTGCACCTGGAGGCCGCACCCTCGCCCTTCAACACGAAGCGCCACTTCATGCGGGTGGGTGTGCAGGGCAAGGTCGTCTCGCGCTCGCAGCGCAAGGTCGCGCACCTGGTGTTCCTCGTGGACACCAGCGGCTCCATGGCCTCCAGCGACAAGCTGCCCCTGGCGAAGGAGGCCATCAAGATCGCGGTGAAGAACCTGAACGAGAACGACACGGTGGCCATCGTCACCTATGCGGGCTCGACGCGGGACGTGCTGCCGCCCACGCCCGCCACGGACATCAAGCGCATCCACGCCGCGCTCGACATGCTCGAGGCCGGCGGTGGCACCTCCATGGGCACGGGGATGGAGCTGGCGTACCGCCACGCCGTGAAGAAGGCCGCGGGCGGCGTGGTGTCCCGCGTGGTGGTGCTCACGGACGGCGACACCAACATCGGCCCCAACCTCTCTCCGCAGTCCATGCTGGAGAGCATCCACAAGTACGTGGCGGAGGGCGTCACCCTCACCACGGTGGGCTTCGGCATGGGGAACTACCGCGATGACCTGATGGAGAAGCTCGCCGACAAGGGCAACGGCAACTGCTTCTACGTCGACAGCTACAAGGAGGCGCGCAAGGTCTTCGAGACGCAACTGACCGGCACGCTGGAGGTCATCGCCAAGGACGTGAAGCTCCAGGTGGAGTTCAACCCCGTCGCGGTGAAGCGCTACCGCCTGCTGGGCTACGAGAACCGCGACGTGGCGGACCGCGACTTCCGCAACGACAAGGTGGACGCGGGTGAGATCGGCGCGGGCCACAACGTGACCGCCCTGTACGAGGTGGAGCTGGAGCGGGAGACGAACGCCCCGCTGGCCACCGTGCGCGTGCGCGCCAAGGCGCCCAACGGCACCGAGGCGTCCGAACAGGCCTTCGCCTTCGAGCGCGCGAAGCTGCGCGAGTCGCTGGAGGCCGCGTCGCCCGACTTCCGCTTCGCCGTGGCCGTCGCGTCCACCGCGGACATCCTCCGCGGCAACCCGGCCACCGAGGGCTGGAGCCTGATGACCGCGCAGAAGCTGGCGGAGGGCGCCGCCGCCGGGGACGCGGATCGACTGGAGTTCGTGAAGCTGGTGGCCCAGGCACGTGCGATCTCGGGAGCCTCGGCGCGGGGGCGCTGAGACTCCTGGCACGACTGGGGGGACACGGGGTGGGAGGCCTTCGGGGGAGGCGCCTCCCACCCCTTGGACTTCACCTCACGGGAACGCCGCGACGGTGGGCGGCGTGGTGCTGGTGAAGAAGTCCGGGTACGTCACGGTGTAGTGGCTCCCGCTGCCCGTCTCGCCGTAGATGACGCCCGTCTTGGAGCCAGAGACCGTCACGGTGGTGCCGTCCGCTTCCACCGCCACGGTCGCCGACTCCACGTTCCCCGCCCCCAGGTAGACGGCGATCGTGGCCGTCCGCAGGATGGCCAGCGTGGCCGGGTCCACGTGCTGCACGGTGACCGTGGTGGGCGAACTGCCACTGACGCTCGACTTCTTGGTGAAGGCCGTGGCGACGCCCAGGCTGTTCCCCGCCACGGTCCGCGACGGCTCCAGGATGACCGACGTGCCCAGCGTCACCAGCCCACCGCCATATGGACACGAGGGGATCGGCTGGCGGATGAGCTTGGCGTCATAGGCCGGCGGCGTTACCCCCGACTGGGGATAGGCCGTGATGCTGAAGATGCAGCCACCGAACGACACGGATGTCACCGCTGACTCATGCTGCGCCAGCGAATCCTCCTGCCCAATGGCTCCATCCGCTCCGCCACAGGCGGGGAGCAGGACGGCGGCGCAAAGATAGACAGCCCGTTTGAAGAATTGCATTGCGTGACAACTCCTTTGCTCGCGGGGGAAGCGCGCGCAAGCTAGCAGGCATGCAAGTCTTTGCGTGAACAATCCCCGAGCGTTCACGCGACGAAACATGGACGCAATGCGCTATCATCGGCCGCGTATGCGCTCATTCCCTCTTCCGTCCCGCGTCCTGCTGTTCCCCGTCGCCACCGCGCTCCTCGCCTGTGCGGGGTGTAGCGATGACCCCACCGGCGGAGGTGTGCCGTTGGGGGAGGAGCAGAAGGGCATCGCGACCTATTACGACGCCACGGGCGCCGGCAATTGCAGCTACGACCCCAGCCCGGGCGACCTGATGGTGGCGGCCATGAACACGCCCCAGTACGCCAACAGCGCGGCCTGCGGCCAGTGCGTGGACATCCAGGGCCCCAGCGGCTCGGTGCGCGTGCGCATCGTCGACCGCTGCCCCGAGTGCGAGGCGGGCCATCTCGACCTGAGCCGCGAGGCCTTCGCGAAGATCGCCGAGATGCGCCTGGGCCGCGTGGACATCACCTGGAAGGTGGTCTCCTGCGACGTGGCCGGCGGCCTCGAGTACCACTTCAAGAACGGCAGCAACCCGTGGTGGACGGCCATCCAGGTGCGGAACCACCGGCTGCCCATCTCCAAGCTGGAGTGGCGGCGCGGGAACGGCGCCTGGCAGAACGTGCCGCGACAGGACTACAACTACTTCGTCAACGAGAGCGGCATGGGGGAAGGCGCCTTCAACGTCCGGGTGACGTCGTCCACGGGGGAGCAGGTGGAGGACACCCTGCCCGGCGTCCTGGACAACGGCACGTACGAGGGTGACAGCCAGTTCCGCTGAAGCCCCCTCCCCGCCCGCGACACCCGGGGCCATGGCCCCGGGCGCCTCGACGTCACCGCCGCAGCATGGAGCGCAGCAGCTCCAGCGCCTCGGTGACGCCCTGCCAGACCTGGAGCGACTTGACGCCCTCGCCCTCGCCCTGGATGGCGCGGCGGGAGGCGCGCTCCAGCGGCAGCAGCGCGCCCTCCACCAGCTCGATCTGCCGGCTGAGCTCCGCGGGGGACGGCCCCACGGCGTTGGCGGTGCGCTGGAGGGCCTCCACCGGCACCTGGGCGGACACGTTCACCGGCCGCTCCGCCAGCGAGGAGAGCGCCCGGGAGAGCTGCTCCATGTACGGGCCGAAGTCCGTCTGGGGCGCGGCCACCGCCGCCGGCTGCGCCACGGGCGTCGCCACCCGTTCGGTGAGGGCCTTGAGCAGTTGGGCCAGGTGCTTCAGGTACGGCGTCATGTCCGTGGCGGCGGCGGGCGCGGGAGCCGGCTGCACGTCCTTCACCTCCCGACCCACCCTGGCGACCTCCAGCACCGCGTCGCGCAGCGCCTCCAGGTACGGCAGCGCCTCCGCCGCGGGGCTCTCGTCCTGGGACGTGCCCTGCTGGACCTGGGTGGCGGCCTGGACCACCGCGTCGCGCACCGCGCCCAGTTGCTCCTCGATGCCGCTGAGCTGGCCGGTGACGCGGGCGACGGGGTCGTCCTCCTTGCCCCCCATGCGCTTGACGCGCGCGAAGCCCTGCTTGATCTCCTCCCACCGCTTCGCCTTCTCCGGCGTCAGGCGGCCCCGCAGCTCCGCCAGCTTGAGGAGGTTCTGCTCGGCCGCCGTGGTGAGCGTCTGGGATTCGCCCTGGTAGTGGTCGTCGACGAGCCGCTCCAGCTCCGCGTCCGTCATGGCCGCGACGAGCTTCTCCGCCAGCTTGCCCATGTTGCGGTAGCTGCCCTGGAGCTTGAACGCCGGCTCCGTGCGGAAGCGCTCGTCCTGCGCCGCCGAGGCGATGTACTGCATGTTCACCTTCAGCAGCACCGACTGGACGCGGAACATCCGCTGGAAGATGGCGATGATCTCCTGGAGCTCCGCCGCCGCGTAGCCGTGCTTCAGCTCACCCGCGGGCACCTCCTCGCCCTGCGCCATGCGGATGATGCGGTGCGTGTCCGCCGCGTCGCGCGTCGCCAGCGGCGCCGTCACCACGTTCGACGTCAGCGCGTTCTCCAGGTAGCTGAGCGCGAACAGGTGCTCCTTCCCGTCGAGGATGTCACCCAGGTTGTAGGTGTCCGCGCGGTTGGCGAGCATGTCCGGGATGCGGAAGCGCTCGCCCGTCTCCGTGTACGGGTTGCCCGCCATGACGACGCAGAACTTCTTGCCGCGCAGGTCGTAGGTGCGCGTGCGGCCGTTCCAGACGCCCTCGACGCGGCGCTGGCCGTCGCACAGCGAGATGAACTTCTGGAGCAGCTCCGGGTCGGTGTGCTGGATGTCGTCGAGGTAGAGCATCACGTTGTTGCCCATCTCGAAGGACAGGTTGATGCGCTCCACCTCCTGGCGGGCCGTGGCGTTGGGGGCTTCCGCCGGGTCCAACGACTTCACCGCGTGACCCAGCGCCGGACCGTTCACCTTCACGAAGGCGAGCCCCAGCCGGCTGGCCACGTACTCCATCAACGTCGTCTTGCCGTAGCCCGGCGGCGACATGAGCAGCAGCATGCCCATGCGGTCGGTGCGCTTGCCCTCGCCCGCGGCGCCGAGCTGCTTGGCGAAGTTCGCGCCGATGAGCGGCAGGTACACCTCGTCGATGAGCCGGTTGCGCACGAAGGACGACAGCACCTTGGGCGACAGCTCGTCCAGGCGCAGCTTGCGGCGCTCGCGCTCCAACAGGTCCCGCAGGAGCGCCCGGTACGCCTGGTACTGGGGCACGCGAAGCTGTCGGAACTCCCCCAGCCGCGCCAGGAACTCGTCCAGGCGCACCGCCAGCTTGCGGTCCTGGATGCGCGGATGGCTGCCGAGCAGGCCCGTCACCTCCGTCGCCATCAGGGCGCCCGCGGGCTCGCGATCCAGCTTGCGGTCCGTGAGCAGCAGCACGGCCGCCTCCAGGGCCACGTGGACCGCGTCACCGGGCCCCCCCTCTCTCTGCGAGAGATAGGCGTCCACCCACGCGCGGGCGACCTCCAGCCGGGAGGCCAGGTCCTTCTCCAGGCCACGCAGGTCCTCCTCGAACGCGGAGCGCGTCCCCTGCCGGTCGAGCTGCGCCAGCAGCGCGTCCCGCAGCGCCAGCGCCTCGCCGCTCGTGGTGAAGCGGGGGCGCTCCACCGCCAGCTCCTCCACGAGGTACCGGCCGGCCAGCCGCGCCTCCGCGGGCGAGTGCTTCACGCCATGCTTCTGGAGGAAGGCGGCCACGGCCTCGCCCAGCGCGATGCCCAGCTCCCCCATCCCGCCCGCGGAGATGAACGTCCTGCGGAGCCGCGCCAGGCTCCGCGCGCGCCGGTGCAGGAGCGTCCGGACCCCCTCGTCCGCGTCGAAGGCCCAGTACAACGCGGCCCACGCCCGGGGCAGCGGCGCGAAGCGCAACAGCCCCGCGCCCTGGTGCAGGTGGAGCAGCTTCTCCAGCAGCGCCGTCGCGTCGACGTCGTGGACGCCGCGCTCGTAGCCCTCGTCGAAGCGGTCCGCGGCGACCGCGCGCACGCGCTCCAGCAGGCTGCCGGCCATGAGGGCCTCGTGGAGCACCGTCAGCGTCAGGCCGCCCCGCCCCTCCTCCGCGTCCGTCAGCACGCAGGAGGCCAGGTACTCGGCGCGGTACACGTCACGCGTCTCGGAGACGAGGTGCTGCTCCCAGAGGTCCTGGTACTCGAGCAGCTTGGGGTCCTCGAGCTTCTGCGCGTAGTCCGTGCCGGAGAGCTGGAGGAAGAGCGCGCCGTCGCGAGGCACGAGCGTCAGGTCCAGCGGCTGGGTGTTGACGTTGAAGCGGTACGTCCCCAGCTTGATGAGCGCGTCGCCCTCCGCGAACAGGTCCTGCTTGTCGCGCAGCGCCCGCAGCGCGTCCTGCTTCGCGGACTTCAGGCGCGACAGGACCTCGTCGGAGCGGACGCTGTCCTGGAGCGCCAGGAGCTGCTCGGCGAGCTGCCGCAGCTTCAGGATCATCGCGTCGGTGGCGAAGTAGCCGTTGAGTTCGTCGTCGGACTTGAAGGACTTCGCGCGGCGCTGCACGCCCTGGAGGATGCGCTCGGCCGCGCCGAACAGGCTCTGCGCGCGGCGCTGGCGCTCGTCCACGAGCGTCTGCTTGCGCGCGCCGAACGCCTCCAGCAGCTCCTCGCGCTTCTGGGTGATCTGCCCCAGGAACTCGTCGAACTCGCCGAAGCGCCCCTCCAGCTCCTCCAACTGGACGGTGAGCCGGGACAGGCCCTCGTCGCACTTCTCCGGCAGGTCCGCCTGGGCCAGGGCGTTCTCGATGGCCTGCCCGAGCAGCCGGAACTGCGCGCCGAACTCCGCGCGCTTCTCCCGGCCCGACAACTCCTTGCGCTTGGCCGCGAGGCTGGCGCGCACCCGGTTGAGGCGGCCGAACAGCTCGGAGATGCCCTCCAGGATGCGGGCGCGGGCCAGCGGGTCACCCACCTGGAGCCCGCCGACGACCTCGCCCAGCACCGTCAGGCCCTGGGCCGTCTTCTCCACGTCCTCACCCAGCGGCGCCAGCTCCACCGTGGTCTGCACGGGCTCCAGCTTCGCGAGCAGCTCGTCCAGGCGCGCGGCCAGCGGCTGGAGCGCCTCGCCCTTCTGGAGGAACTCCACGCACCCGGTGCTGGTGCGGTCGGACGCCTCCACCACCGCGGCCTCCAGGGCATCCACGCGCCCCAGGTCCATGTAGCGGATGTCCTTCAGGGTGATGAGGTGACCGCGCTGCTGGCGCAGCTCCGCCAGCACGAGCATGAATTCCTCGGCCGTGGTGAGCAGCTCCGGCCGCACGCGCCCGAGCAGCTTCTCCTGCGTCTTCTCCGCCGCGGCCAGGGACTCCGTGGCGCGCTTCTGGAGCGCGAGCACCTTCTCGAACTCGTCGATGATGAGCTCGGAGGTGCGGCGCAGCGACTCGATGGGCTCCTGGAGCTGCGTCTCCGCGTGCCCCAGCCAGTAGTACGCGTCGAGGGCGCGCGTCGACGACCCCACCAGGTCCTCGTAGGTGCGCCGGCTGGGCTTCTCCGTCTTCGCGATGCGCTGGAGCGTCAGCGCGTCGGAGATGCCGCGCACCAGCTCCGCGTTGCCCACCTTGCCCAGGTAGCCGGGCGCGGGCGGCGTGGCCGCGGCGTGCTCGTCCGACACGAACGGCGTCTGCCACACCTGCATGGGGTGCACGCGCGTGGGCTCCTGCGACGTCTCGCGGAAGACCACCAGCCCGCCGTCCGAGAAGAGGCTGAAGCCGTTGCACACCAGCGGGTTCTGCACCTCCTTGCGCACCAGGTTGTACGGGAAGAGCAGGTAGCGGCCGTCCTCGCGCTGGTGGAAGACGTAGAGCACGTCCTCCCCGTTGGGCGAGCGGATGACCTGCTTGAACTCCATGCCCACGCCGGTGGCGTCGCCCTCGAAGACCTTGTAGTCGCCCGTCTGGAGGTAGTACCCGCCGGGGAAGATGACGCCCTGGTCCTCCGGCAGGCGGATGCAGGCCTGTCCCAGCGCGTCGATGCGCGCCACGTGCTGCGTGCGCGAGTTGAACACGAGGAAGCGCGGCGCCGCCTCGCGGAACGGCTGCACGCGCAGGAGGATGAGCGAGCCCACCTGGGCCCAGGCGAACTTCGCGTCGTCCAGCGACTGGTTCGCGTCGTCCACGGGCTCGCTGTAGATGCCCAGCCCGGTGGACGTGTTGTTCTCCACCTTGACGGTGAGGTCCCCCTTCACCGTCTCCACGAACACCTGGTCCAGCACGTTGACGTGCGGGTGCGCGCCCAGGACGTAGTTCTCGCGCGTGGCCACCGTCCACTCGAAGTCATGCGACGGCGGGAAGACGTGGTCGCGCTCGCCCTGGTTGTCCACGTACGTCGCGCGGCCGTCCGTCTCCAGGGTGAAGCGGAAGACCTTGATGTCGCGCGAGGAGCGGCCCGTCTGGAACACCGCCAGCAGCCGCGTGTCCTTGCGCCGCAGTTGCAGGAGCTTGGCGTCCTTGTAGTAGCGATACAGCTCCCCGAAGTCGCGCACGAAGCGCGGGTCCGCGAGGAAGCCGCCCGCTTCGGTGTGCGGCACGGCGGACAGGTCGAACCCCTCCGCCGTCTTCTCGAAGCGATGCAGCGAGAAGACGTCCGCGACGGAGGTCTCCTTCTTCAGGCCGATGAAGACGTTGTACCCGAAGAGCAGGTATCGCCCGACGCTGACGATGTCGCGCGCGACGCAGTTGTGCTCGGTGCGCACGCGCTCGTTGCCGGTGATGGAGAGCTCCGTGCCCCCGAAGAACGCCTTGCGACGCGCGTTGAGGTCGTTCGCCTTCCCGCCCAGCGCGTCCGCCTGCGCGAGCAGGCGCGTCCGGATGACCTCGTAGCTGCCGCCCTCCAGCGCCACCTCGCCCGCGGGCGCCGCGCCCTTGCCGCCGTCAGTTGCCATGCGTGCTCACCGGAAAACCGCGTGGACCCCACCCCCGCTCCCTCACGACGTGGAGGGAGCGCCAAACCCCAGGCGGTCCCCGGGGCGAGGTCGTCGTTACGTCACGTCTGGACATCCCGGCCGCCACCGCTCCGGGCGATGGCGGCCCCACTCGCTGACCGGTGTCAGCCCTTCTTGTCGGCGGCCGGACGGCCGTCGCTGCCCGCCAGCGCCTTGAGGGCGGAGGCCGCGTCCACCGAGCCCGGCGTCATGCGGTGCAGGAGCGCCGCCACGGCCAGGTTCTGCGCGTCGTTGCTCAGGCCCGGCTTGGAGAGGATCTCCTTCAGGTCCGCCGGCAGGTCCTTCTCGCCGTTGAGGTACCCCCCGAGCGCCTGCTTCAGGGCCTCGCCGTGCTCCAGCGCGCCGTCCACCGCGGTGCCGAAGGACACCGCCTTCACGAAGCGCTCGAAGAACTGGCCGTCGCCGCCCACGATGTTGAACTTCGCGTTGGCGAAGGCCTTGGCGAGCACCTCGGCCTGCGAGTGGGCGATGTCCTTGCGGACGCGGATGGTCTCCAGCTCCACGTCGCGCTCCTTGTTCAGGCGCAGGCGGAACTCCTCGTGCTCGCGGCCCACCCCGTCCATCAGCTTCATGGACGCGGCCTTCTCCGCCAGGCCTCGGGCCTCGGCGAGCAGCTTCTCCTGGATGGCCGCGGCCTCGGCGAGCTGCTTCTCCTTCGTGGCGAACGCCTCCGCCTCGCCGCGCTTCTGGATGGCCACCGCCTCGGCCTCCTGGACGCGCGCGTGGGCCAGGCCCTTCTCCTGCTCACCCGCGGCCTCCGCCAGCAGCCGCTCGCGGACGACCTGCGCCTGGGCGTGGCCCTGCTTCTCGATGGCGCCGGCCTCCGCCTCCTTCACGCGAACCTGCGCCATGCCCAGCTTCTCCGTGGCCACGGCGTCCGCCTCCTTCACGCGGATGCCCGCCAGGCCCTCGGCGGCGGCCTCGGCCTGGACACCCTCGGCCAGGCGCGCCTTTGCCTTGGCCGTCTTGTCCGCGGCCTCCAGGTCCGCCTCGGCGAGGGTGAGCTTCTCCTTCGCCAGGAACACCGCCATCTCGCTGTTGGCCTTGGCCGCGTTCACGTCCTTGACCGTCTTCTCCTGGGCCTGGGCCTCGGCGGTGATGATGAGCGCGTTCTTCTTGCGCAGGGCGTCCGACTCCACGCGCAGGTCCTTGATGCGCTCCTCCTCCTGCGCCACCGTCTTCTCCACGGCGATGCGGGCACGCACCACGTCGGCGATGTCCTTCTTCTGCTCCTCGAGCGCGCGCTCCTTGGCGATGCGCTCGAGCTCCGTGTCGCGCTCACGGCCGATGGCCGCCAGCGAGCGGGCGCGCTCGACGTTCTCCGCCTCGACGCTCACCTCGCGCTCGCGGTGCTTCTGGGCCACCTCGATGTCGCGCGTCTTGTGCTGCTCCTGGACGAGGATCTCCTGCTCGGCCTTGATGCGGGCCAGCTGGGCGCGCGAGTACTCGCCCTGCTTGACCAGCTCCGCCTCGGCCGTCTCGCGGGCCTGCACGCTCTCGATGGCGCGCTTCTGCTTCGCGGAGGCCTCCTCGCGCTGGCGCTCCAGCTCGAAGATGCTCTCGTCCGCCTCGACGTTGCGCTTGGTCACCGCCTGGCGCTCGCTCTGGCGCAGCTCGTTGGTGACGACGTTGTGCTCGGTGGTGAGCTTGGTGATCTTCCGGATGCCCTCCGCGTCGAGGATGTTGTCCTTGTCGAGCATCTCCACCGGGGTCTGCTCCAGGAAGTCGATGGCGCAGTCCTCCAGCATGTACCCGTTGAGGTCCTTGCCGATGACGTCGACGACCTGGTCCTTGATCTTCGCGCGCTGGGTGTAGAGGTCGACGAAGTCGAAGCTCTTGCCCACCGTCTTGAGCGCCTCGGAGAACTTGGCCTCGAAGAGCTTCTCGAGCGTCTCCTGGTCGCTGGCGCGCGCGCAGCCGATGGACTGCGCCACCTTCAGCACGTCCTCGCGCGTCTTGTTCACCCGCACGAAGAAGGTGACCTTGATGTCCGCCCGGATGTTGTCCTGGCAGATGAGCCCTTCCTTGCCGCGCCGGTCGATCTCCACCGTCTTCAGGGAGATGTCCATGACCTCGGCCCGGTTGATGATGGGAAACACCACCGCGCCGGTGAACGTGACGAGCGGCTCGCTCTTCAGCGTGTTGACGATGAGCACCTTGCCCTGGTCCACCTGCCGGTACAGCCGGACGATGGTGAGCAGGATGCCGCTGAGAAGGATGATGCCGCCGACGCCGGCGGCGATCGCGGTAACTGGATCCATGGCCATTTCCTGACGTGTGATGACAGCGGGCCTTGTATCAGGCGCTGGAGATCCCCCGCATAAGCCCTCCAGCGTCGAACGGGTCGGTCGCTCCCCCTGAGCGGACCCTGGTGTCTTCAGCCGTGTGATTTGACCCGGGCGAGCGCCGCGGCCCGTGCGGGGTCACGCAGCTGCTCGAGTTCCTCCGGAACGAGCCAGTCGACTGGCTCCACTTCATAAGCGTCGCGCGCGGCGTCGTAAGCGAGAATGAGCGCCGGGTCTCCACGCTTGAGCTCGTTCGCCTTCGCGCAGACGACGTGGAGGAGCATCCCCGCGCCGCCGTCCTCGAGCGAGGCGTGGCCGCTGGTGCCCGTCACGCCGCCGCTGGCGATGGTGCACACACGGCCCATCAGCGAGTCACGGCCCGGTGCCTTCTTCGCGACGAAGACCGGGCGCAGCGGCCGGACGGCGAGCCCCGAGGCGACCGTGGCCACCATGAAGCACACCAGGCCCAGCACGGTGCTGATGAGCCACGAAGGCAGGAAGGGTCCCAGGGCCGCGTGCGCGGGCTGCGCGCTGGAGACGGACAGGAACCAGGAGATGAAGGACACGAGGCTCACGGAGACCGTGAGCGGGATGCCGGCGAAGCCCAGCGCGGAGAGGATGCCCCCGTCGACGTGCGCGTCGTGGTCGTGGGCGCCCAGCGCCTTGCCACCCGCCTCCACCGCCCCGCCCAGCGCCTTGCCACCCGCCTCCACCGCCCCGCCCAGCGCCTTGCCGCCGGCCTCCAGGTGCAGGTCGCCGCCGTCCAGGATGTCGATGCCCACCGCGCCAATGATGACGAACAGCCAGTAGGTCATCACCACGCCCAGGACGATGGTGAAGATGGCCGTGGGAAACGCGAGGATGGCGTCGAGAAAAGGCGTCATCGGGCGACCCGGACTCTAATCGACGCCCACTCCCGGCGAAAACCCCGCCGGGCGATTTCCTGCTCGGGCAGCGGGCGTCCCGGCGGGCCCCGGCGCCCCCCACGTGCCGCATTTTGCAACGGCGTGGCCCCGGACACCGGACGGGTCCAGGGCCACGGCTCGGGCCCGACTCAGATGGGGACGATCTCCACCACGCTCGGGGGCATGTGCGTGGGGAGCACGCGCTGGACGCGCAGGCCGGCCTTCTCCGCCAGCGCGGTGTACTCGGGCCCGGTGCGCTCGCGGCCACCGACGACGACGAGCATCGCCATGTCGTAGAGGTTTCCGAAGTGCGGGATGTTGTCGCCCGGCAACACCGTCTCCACGATGAGCAGCTTCGAGTCCGGCTTCATCGCGGCGCGGATGTTGGAGAGGATGCGCAGGCTGCGCTCGTCGTCCCAGTCGTGGATGATCTGCGACAGGATGTAGATGTCATAGCCGGGGGGGACGCTCTGGAAGAAGTCGCCCTCCAGCACCTCCGTGCGGCTCCCGAGCCCCAGCTCCTTGAGCATCGCGGTCGCCTCGTGCTTCACGTGAGGCAGCTCGTAGATGGCGCCCTTGATGGAGGGGTACGCCTGGAGGATGCGCGCCAGGAGCGTCCCCGTGCCGCCGCCCACGTCGACCACCGACTTCGCGCCGGAGAAGTCGTACGCGCCCACCACCGCGGGCGCGTTGAGGCTCTGGTACGCGGCCATGCTGGTGTTGAAGATCTCCGCGACCTCGCGATCCTTGGCGAGGTAGTCGAAGAACGGCATCCCCATGAACTTGTCGATGGTCGGCTGCCCCGTCTTCAGCGCGGTGGACAGGTCGCCCCACGCCTGCCACGAGATGAGCAGCCCGTGCGCGCGCAGCGAGCCGTAGACGGAGTCGGGGTTCTCCTTGCGCAGCAGCTGCCCCATCTCCGTGAGCCGGAAGCGCTCCGTCTTGTCGTCCCGGTGCAGGATGCCCAGGCCGCTGACCAGCCGCAGCAGCCGCCGGAGCGACGGCGCGTGCGTCTTGCTGGCCTGCGCGAGTTCTTCCACCGTCTTCGGGTCGTCACCGATGATGTCCGCGATGTCCAGCTCGGCCATGATCTGCAGGCAGCGAGACACCCAGAAGCCGTAGACCATCTGGGTCAGCACAGCGGTCGGTGGCGCGGCTTCGGGAGCAGGAGACGGGGCGCTGCTGGTGCGAGGCTGCTGGCTCATTCAGGGACCTTGCGCGAGAGAGGAGTCACGACAATTCTGGAACCCGAAAGGTAGGCTGTAAAAGCACTATCCGTCACTTCCCACGAAATATCTGCGATCCCAGTCCCTGTGCGCGCCTTCATCACCCGCCCCAACGCCCTGCCCGCAACGGAGCTCGACGACCTGCGAGACGCACTGCTGGGCTCTCGTTTCGTCGCGCGCAGCCCGCTCATGGGGACGTTTCGCGCGAGTCGGGGCTTCGCCTTCATCTTCACACACGAAGGGCGCGCGCTCCTGGAGGAGCGGTTTCCCTTCCTACGGGCCTATCTGGCCCGGGTCCTCGCGCCCGAGAGCGCGCGGGGCCTGACGCCCTGGTGGGAGCGGCTGGCGAGGCGCCCCCCTCCGCCCGTACCCAATGCCTTCTACCTGAACCTGCTGCTGCTCGACGCCGGCACGGGCGTGGGGCGACACATCGATGCGACGCTCCAGGAGCCCAGCGGCGTCCCCGGGGCCACCCCTCATCACGTGAGCGTCCTGTATCTCCAGATGCCGCGCGGCGCCCGGGGTGGCGCGCTGCGGCTGTTCGACGAGGGCCGCCCCGTGGGCGAGGTGCGTCCACACCCAGGGGGCCTCGTGCACTTCCGTGGGGACCTGCAGCACGAGGTCCAGCCCTTCCTCGGAGGAGACCCCGAGGAGCTCCGGGCCAGCCTCGTCTGCGAGCAATACGTCTTCCCTCCCGAGGCCCTGGCACGCCTGCCGGCGTTCCGAATCCAGTCCAAGGCGGGGTTCGCCGCGTATCTCGACGACCACCGCGCCCGCCCCGGGGCGGCCTCTGGCTCGGTTGATACACCTGAAGCACCGGTGCGGAATGACTCTGGGTTCACCACACGTGGGGACTGAGGGACAATGACGCTCCGTCCGATTGGGGGCGGACCGAGTCAGGAGATGCAACGTGGCTGTCGATCCGCAGGGCGCCGATATCCAGAAATTCATCCAGGAAGACACCGGGGGCCCGATGGTGATGATGAACCTGGTGCGGTTCAAGGAGGGGGGCCGGGCTGCTTTCGCCGAGTACGTGGAGGCCGTGCTGCCCTTCATCCTGAAGGCCGGAGCCCAACCGCTCTACGCGGGTGATTGCTCCACGCCGTTGGTGGCGGAGCCCGGCCAGACATGGGACGCGGTGTTGCTGGTCCGCTATCCGAACCGGGCGACGTTCATGAAGATGGTGACGGACCCGGAGTACCAGCGCTTCAACCACCTGCGGACGGCCTCGCTTCGCGAGGCGGTGATGCAGGCGACGACCCCCTGGGCCAACTCCCCGTAGCCCTCGGAGGCGTCAGCGGCCGGCCACGAATCGCAGGTCGGCCGTGGACGCGAACGCGGGGGGCCGGCGTACCCCGCTGGCCCGTTCGAAGGCGTGGGCGAGCTTGAGCAGCACGGGCTCGCTCCACGCCCGTCCGATGAAGGACAGCCCCACCGGCAGCCCGCGCACGTAGCCCGCGGGCACGGTGAGGCTCGGATAGCCGGCGACCGCGGCGGGCGTCGTGCTGCTGCCGAGCCAGTGGTCGCCGTTGATGAGGTCGATGAGCCCCGGCGGAGCCATGGTCGGCGCGACGAGCGCGTCCAGTCGGTGTCGGGCCATGACCGCGTCGATGCCCTGGTCGCGAGACAGCTTCCGGCTCGCGGCCTTCGCCTGGAGGTACTTGCGGTCCGTGAGCGGACCGCGCTCCTGGGCCATCATGAACAGCTCCTGTCCGAAGAAGGGCTGCTCGGTGGCGCGGTGCTCCTCGTTGAACCGGATGAGGTCCGCGAGCGTGCGCGGCGCCGCCTGCTCGCCCAGCCCCGCGAGCCAGGCCTCGAGGCCCGCCTTGAACTCGTAGAGCAGGATCTCGAACTCGGGCTCGTCGAGCTGCTTCGCCGTGGCGATGGACGCGGGGTCGACGAGCGTGGCGCCTCGCGCCTTCATGAGCGCCAGGGCCTCCGTGATGCACGCGTCGGTGGCGGTGTGGTAGCCGGAGAAGGGTTCACGAAGCACCCCGATGCGCGCGCCGCGCAGCCCCTCGGGGTCGAGGAACCTCGTGTAATCGGTGCTCGCGTGCCCCTTTCGCGCGGCAGTCGCCGCGTCCGAGGGGTCCACGCCCGCGAGCACGGAGAGCAGCGCCGCGGCATCCGCGACCGTTCGAGCCATGGGGCCCGCGGTGTCCTGGCTGTGGGAGATGGGGATGATGCCGGAGCGGCTGATGAGTCCGACGGTCGGCTTGAGCCCGACCAAGGAACACGCCGCGGACGGAGACAGGATGGAGCCATCCGTCTCCGTGCCCACGGACACGGCGCAGAAGTTCGCGGCGGTGGCCGCGCCCGAGCCCGAGCTGGAGCCCGACGGCGTGCGGTCCAGCGCGTAGGGGTTGCGGCACTGGCCCCCTCGCCCGCTCCATCCGCTGGTGGAGCGCGTGGAGCGGAAGTTGGCCCACTCGCTCAGGTTCGTCTTGCCGAGGATGACCGCGCCCGCCGCGCGCAGACGCTCGACGAGGAAGGCGTCACGCCTGGGCACCCGTCCCACGAGCGCCAGCGAGCCCGCGGTGGTCTGCATCCGGTCCGCCGTCGCGATGTTGTCCTTGATGAGGACGGGGATGCCGTGGAGCGGCCCCCGCGCGCCCTTCTCCTTGCGCTCCGCATCGAGCGCGGCGGCGATGGCGAGCGCGTCCGGATTCAGCTCGATGACGGAGCACAGCGGCAGTGGGCCCGCCCGGTCCATGGCGCCGATGCGCTCCATGTATCGCTCGGTGAGTCCGTGCGCGGTGTACTGGCCGGCGGCCATCCCGGCCTGGAGCTCGACGATGGAGACCTCGGCCAGTTCGAAGGGCTTGGCGGACGCGGCCTCCGGCTGCGCCTCCGCGGAGGCCCGGGCGTCCGTCGCGGCGAGCGCCGTGGCCGCGGCGGCCGTCCCCAGGAAGGTGCGACGACTCAACTCCACGGGCGGACGTCCGGGCACGATGCGCTGGCTCATGTCGGCGCGCAGTAGAGCAGCGGGCCCTGGAAGGCCGCAAGCCAGGGGCTCTCGCGCACGAAATGCCCACGGCCGGGAGGCGCCTGCTACGGTGACGGTCCGCGATGACCTCCCATCTGACCTTGCTGGCGGGCCCTGACGCCCTGCGCCTCGTTCGCGAGCGCGGGCTTCGGGGTGAAGACGTCGATGTCGTGCCGGGTGCCTCCGGAGGGCCGAAATGGCTGGTCCTCGCCGGGCTGGACCGCGCGCTGTTCGGAGACCTGTTCCGAGAGCGATCGCGACCGCTCCACCTCATCGGCAGCTCGATTGGGAGCTGGCGGCTGGCCTGCCTGGCGCAGAAGGACCCCGTTGCCGCGCTGCGGCGCTTCGAGGCGGCGTACATCGATCAGCGCTACCCGCCCAAGCCCCCTCCGTCGCTGGTGAGCGAGACGAGCGGGCGGATCCTCGACGCGTTGCTGGGCGACGAGGGCGTGGAGGAGATCCTCCATCACCCCTGGGCACGCCTCCACGTCATCACCGCGCTGTGTCGGGGCACCGTCGGCGCGGAGCAGTCCCAGGTCCAGATGCTGGGGCTCGCGCTGTGCGCCATGGGGAACCTGGTGAGCCGCGGCACGTTGGGCCTGCACATGCGGCGCGTCATCTTCCACACCGCGGGCGACACGAGTCCGTTCGCGGGGATGAAGGACTTCCCCTCCACCGACCTGCCGTTGACCCGGGAGAACCTGCGCCATGCGCTGATTGCCTCCGGGTCCATCCCCATGGTGCTCAGCGGCGTGCGCATCCCAGGGGCGCCCACGGGCATCTACCGCGATGGCGGCATCATCGACTACCACCTGGACCTGGACTTCGGCCCGGGCGAGGGGCTGGTGCTGTACCCGCACTTCTATCCGCACGTGGTGCCCGGGTGGTTCGACAAGGCCCTGCCCTGGCGGCGCGCCCGGCCCGCGAACTTCCGCCGGGCGCTGTTGATCGCCCCCTCTCCGGAGCTGGTCGCGCGCCTCCCCGGAGGACGCATCCCGGACCGCAAGGACTTCGAGAACATGCGCGACACCGAGCGGGTACGGGCCTGGAACCAGGTCGTCTCCGAGAGCGAGCGCATGGGCGACGAGTTCCAGGAGCTGATGGCCACCGGCAAGCTCGCCGAGCACGTGCGTCCGCTCTGATGGAGCCCGTCCGTCACCGGCCGGAGGAGGACGGCTCGGACTCGAGCTGCACCTGGTCCACGTAGCACCAGCCCCAGTCCTCGCCCGGTTCCAAGGAGCGGATGATGGGGTGGGACGTCTCGTGGAAGTGCCGGGTCGCGTGCTTGTTCTTCGAGTCGTCACAGCAGCCGACGTGTCCGCACGTCATGCACAGCCGCAAGTGGACCCAGGTGTCGTGCAGCTTGAGGCACTCCTCGCATCCCTTCGTGCGAGGGCGCACCGGTCGAAGCTGGTCCAGGTGACCGCAGGGTCCCGTTCCGGATTTCGGTCGGAACTCGATGGTGGCCTCGGTGTCGATGCGCTCCGCCGCGGTGCGGGGTGTGGGGGGAGGCTCCAGTTCGGCCTCGGTCGCCACGACCTGCGGAGTGGGCGTCCTGAACAAACGCGCGCAGAGCGAGAACGCCTCGGCGGTCCCCTTCACGACGAGTTCGTCCCCCTCCTCCAGACGCAGATGCGGGGACACGTCGTCCAGGCGCTCTCCGCCCCGCTGGACCGCCTGCACCATGAGCCCACCATTGGACTCGCGGGTCAGGGATTCGAGGGTGCGGCCCACGACGAGGGCCCCGGGACGCACCATCACGCTGCGCGAGTCGAGGCAGTCCGCGCCGAGCGCGCACAGCAGCACGGGTTTGGCGGGTGTCCCCGACAGTCGGAGCGCCGCGTATCCCGAGCGGCGAACCGCGGCTTCGTGCTCCTCGACCTCCTCGGGGGAAAGACGGTAGTCCTCGAGGACCGAGGACAGCAGGGCCACGAGGCTCTCGAGTTCCTCGCACACGACGATGTCCGCGCCCACCTCTCGCAGCGGCTCCATGTCCGCCACGATGCGGACCCTCGCGACGATGCGCAGCGTGGGGTTCTCCAGGCGCGCCACCGCGACCACGCGACGGGCCATGGCCAGCTCGTCGTCCACCACCAGCAGGAGCTTGGCGCGAGGGAGGCCCGCGACGCGCAGGGTGCGCTGGCGCGAGTAGTCCCCGCGCAGCACCGGCATCTGGTCCGCCTCCGCCTCGCTCGCGCCCTGGGGGCTCAACGTGGTGATGAGGAACGGAATCCCCGACCCGCGCAGCACCCGCACCAGTCGGCGCGCGCCGTCGCCGTAGCCCGCGACCACGACATGGTTCGAGAAGCGCGCGAAGGCCTCGGCGGCGATGGCCTCCGACTCGTCGGTCTTCGGCCCCTGGTCCGCGACGGCCTTGCGTCGCTCTCGCACCAGTCGCCCCGCCGCCCAACGGCCAGTCCGGGACAGCAAGGGCGTCAACACCATCAACATCACGGTCGCCGCGATGAACGCCTGTGAGCCCTCCTCGATGCCCGCGGGAAACAACCCCAAGGTCCGTCCGCTGCGCTCCAACACGAAGGAGAACTCCCCCACCTGGGCGAGCAGCAGCGAGGCCTCCATCGCGACGGGGAGGCGATAGCCCAGGGCCAGCACGCTCGCCGCCGTGGTGACGACCTTCACCACGAGCACCACGGCGATGGCCAGCACCACCTCGGGCAGGTGCTGCACCAGGAACCCCACGTCGAGCAACATCCCCACCGAGACGAAGAAGGTCGCGCTGAAGAGGATCTGCAGCGGGAGGATTTCGCCGAAGGCGTGCTCGCTGAAGCGGCTCTCGCTGACCAACAACCCCGCGAGGAACGCCCCCAGCGAGACGCTCACCCCAGCGAGGCTGGTGAGGTATGCCGTGCCGAAGCACACCGCGATGACGGTGAGCAGGAACAACTCCGGGGAGCACGTGCGCGCCACCACCTCCAGGAGTCGCGGCATCAGCCGCCGCGCGACCACGAGCACCGCGACGACGATGCCCACCGCCTTGCCCAGCGCGCCCAGGAGGTGCGCCGCGGTATCGCCCTTCCCCGCCAACATGGGCACGAGCAGCACCATCATTACCACGGCGAGGTCCTGGAAGATGAGCAGGCCCAGGGACACCTGCCCCACCGGTGACGAGGTCTCGCCCCGGTCACCCAGCAGCTTGAGGACGATGGCCGTGGACGAGAGCGCCACGAGGAAGCCCGTGAAGAGCGCGGGTCGCCAGGCAACGCCGAACGCCATCAGCAATGCCGTCATCCCCGCGCTGGACAACCCCACCTGGAGGCCACCGCCTCCGAAGAGGAGCTTCTGGAGTTTCACCAGCTTCTCGAGGCTGAACTCGATGCCGATGCTGAACAACAGGAGGATGACGCCCAGCTCCGCCGCCGAGTTCACCAACTCCAGGTCCCGCACGAGCCCCAGGGAGTTCGGGCCGATCAACGCGCCCGCGAGCAGGAAGCCGACGATGGGGACCAGACGGAACCGGTGCCCCACGTACGCCACCAGCGCGCCGGCGGCGATGAGCACGGCGACTTCCTGGAGGAACGGCGGAGTGGTGGTCGCGAGCGGGAACATGGGACGGGCCGCGCAGCGTGCCGCATCCCTCCCCGCATCCCAGTCGGCTTGTCCGTGGTCTGTGCACCAGTCAGCGCCGTGAGACGGCGGAGGCCCTTCTCGCTCCAGGGAGCGTCCGGCTGACAACGCCGCCGAATGAACGACGGCCGACACCCTCGCGAGAGGACGCCGGCCGTCGGGACTACCGTGATTCGAAAGCGAGAGCAGCCGAGCGGGCCGCCTTCACACCTCCGGGACCGGGCCTGTCAGGCACCCGGCCCCGAAGGTCCGCCGCGTCTCAGGCCTGACGACGACGACGGCGCAGCAGGGTGATGAGCGCCAGGCCGAGCATGCCGACCGGAGCACCACCGCCCGTCGCGGAGCAGCCACCCTCGTCCTTCGGCTTGGCCGTGGCCTCGACCGTGACGCTGTGGCTCTCGCCCTTGCTGTCCTTGACGGTGAGCTTGAAGCTGAACGTGGCGCTGTCACCATCCAGCTCCGGCACGTCCACGCTCAGCACCGCCTTGGTCGACTCGTTCAGCGTGACACCCGGGCCGCCGACCTGCTCCCAACGGTAGGTCAGGGCATCACCATCCGGATCGCTGGACGCCGAGCCGTCGAGGGTCATCGACGTCTGGGGACCATTGAGGATGATGCGGGCCTTGGCCACCGGGGCGCGGTTGGGCACCGGCTGGGCGGACACGGTGACGACGACCAGCGAGGCCGCGCTCGTGGCCGAGCCATCGCTCACGACCAGGCTGAACACCAGGTCGCGCTCGCCCGTCACGGACGGAGCCGTGAAGGTCGGCTGCGCCGCCGTCGCGTTGGACAGCGTCACCGCCGGGCCTGACACCTGCGCCCACTGATAGGTGACCGCCGTGCCATCCGGGTCGCTGCTGGCGCTGCCGTTGAGCGTCACGGAGGCACCCGACTCGGTGGTGATGGCCTCGCCCGCGTTGGCGACGGGCGCGCGGTTGACGTTGCGCAGCGTCACGGTGACGTCCTTGGTCGTGGAGACCTTGCCGTCGGACACCGTCACGCGGAACGTCAGCTCCTTGTCCGCGTCCACCTCGCCGGCCGCGAAGCTGGCCGTCGCCGTGTTCGCGTTGGACAGCGCCACCGTGTCACCGGAGAGCTGCGTCCAGGCATAGGTGAGCGTGTCGCCATCCGCGTCGGTGGCGTGCGCCACGAGGGACACGGTGGTCCGCTCGTCCGCCGTCACCGCCGAGGCCGTGACCACCGGAGCGCGGTTGGGCACCGCCGGCGGGGTGATGGTGATGACCACCAGCGAAGCCGCGCTCGTGGCCGAGCCATCGCTCACGACCAGGCTGAACACCAGGTCGCGCTCGCCCGTCACGGACGGAGCCGTGAAGGTCGGCTGCGCCGCCGTCGCGTTGGACAGCGTCACCGCCGGACCCGCCACCTGCGTCCACGCGTACGTCAGCGTGGTGCCGTCCGGATCGCTGCTCGCGCTGCCGTCCAGGGTGACCGTCGTCCCCGACTGGGCGGAGGCCGCGGAGCCCGCGTTCGCCGTCGGAGCGCGGTTGACGTTGCGGATGGTGACCGTGACGTCCGCGGAGGTCGAGGCCTCGCCGTCGGACACCGTCACCCGGAACGTGAGGACCGCGTCATCGTCCACATCGCCGGCCGCGAAGCTCGCCGTCGCTTCGTTCGCGTTCTCGAGGGTCACCGTGGAAGCGGGGATCTGCGTCCAGGCGTAGGTCAGCGTGTCACCGTCCGCGTCGGTGGCGTGCGCCACGAGGGACACGGTGGTCCGCTCGTCCGCCGTCACCGCCGAGGCCGTCACCACCGGGGCGCGGTTGGGCACCGGCGCCGGGGTGATGGTGATGACCACCAGCGAGGCCGTGCTCGAGGCCACGCCATCGCTGACGACCAGGCTGAACACCAGGTCGCGCTCGCCCGTCACGGACGGAGCCGTGAAGGTCGGCTGCGCCGCCGTCGCGTTGGACAGCGTCACCGCCGGACCCGCCACCTGCGTCCACGCGTACGTCAGCGTGGTGCCGTCCGGATCGCTGCTCGCGCTGCCGTCCAGGGTGACCGTCGTCCCCGACTGGGCGGAGGCCGCGGAGCCCGCGTTCGCCGTCGGAGCGCGGTTCACGTTGCGGATGGTGACGACCACCTCCTCGCTGGTCGTGGCCGTGCCGTCCGACACGTCCACGCGGAAGATGAGGATGTCATCGTCGTCCACGTCGGCGGCCAGGAAGCTGGCCGACGCCGTGTTCCCATTCGCCAGGATGACCGACGTACCGGACACCTGCGTCCAGGCGTACGTCAGCGAGTCGCCGTCCGCATCCGTGGCATGCGCCACGAGGGACACGGTGGTGCGCTCGTCCGCCGTGACAGCGGCGGCCGTCACCACCGGAGCGCGGTTGGGCACCGGCGCCGGGGTGATGGTGATGACCACCAGCGACGCCGCGCTGGAGGCCACGCCATCGCTCACCACCAGGCTGAACACCAGCTCACGCACACCCGTCACGGACGGAGCCGTGAAGGTCGGCTGCACCGCGGAGGTGCTGGACAGCGTCACCGCCGGACCGGACACCTGCGTCCACGCGTACGTCAGCGTGGTGCCATCCGGATCGCTGCTGGCGCTGCCGTTCAGGGTGACCGTCGTCCCCGACTGGGCGGAGGCCGCGGAGCCCGCGTTCGCCGTCGGGGCACGGTTCACGTTGCGGATGGTGACCGTGACGACCGTGGAGGCCGTGGCCTGCCCGTCGGACACCGTCACCCGGAACGTGAGGACCGCGTCGTCGTCCACGTCGCCGGCCGCGAAGCTCGCCGTCTCCGTGTTCGCGCCAGAGAGCGTCACCGTCGGGCCGGTCAACTGGGTCCACGCGTAGGTCAGCGTGTCGCCATCCGGATCCGTGCCCTGCGCGACGAGCGACACGGTGGTGCGCTCATCCGCGGACACCGCCGCCGCCGTGACCGCCGGAGCGCGGTTGGGCACCGGCGCCGGGGTGACGGTGATGACGACGATCGAAGCCGTGCTCGTGGCCTCGCCATCGCTCACCACCAGGCTGAACACGAGGTCCGTGTTCGTGTTCACCGACGGGGCGGTGAACGTCGGCTGCGCCGCCGTGGCGCTGGACAGCGCCGCCGCCGGGCCCGCCACCTGGGTCCACTGGTAGGAGACCGCCGTGCCATCCGGATCGCTGCTGGCGCTGCCGTTCAGGGTGACCGTCGTCCCCGACTGGGCGGAGGCCGCGGAGCCCGCGTTGGCCACGGGAGCGCGGTTGACGTTGTTCACCGTCACGGTCACCGTCTGGTTCGCGGTGGCCGTGCCATCCGACACCGTCACGCGGAACGTGAGGACCGTGCTGGTGGTCACGTCCGGAGCGGTGAACGAGGCCGAAGACGTGCTGGCGCCCGCAAGGGTCACCGCCGGCCCGGACAACTGCGTCCAGGTGTAGGTCAGCGCGTCGCCGTCCGGATCCGAGCCCTGGGCCACGAGGGAGACGGAGCTCCGCTCGTTGACGGACAGGGTGGCCGGAGCCGACACGGAGGGGGCACGGTTGACGGAGTTGATGACCACGTTCACGGTGTCGCTCACCGTGGCGCTGCCATCGCTCACCGTCAGGCGGAACGTCAGCGTCTCGCTCGTGGCGACCTCGGGAGCCGTGAACGTCGCGGTCAGCGCGCTGGCGCCCGACAGGGCCACCGGCGTGCCAGCCGTCTGCACCCAGGCATAGGTCAGCGTGTCACCGTCCGCGTCGCTGGCCGAGCCGGACAGCGTCACGACGGTGCGCTCGTTCGCCACGCCGTCCACGCCCGCGTTCACGGTGGGGGCGCGGTTGACGTTGCGGATGTTGACCGTCACGGTCTGGCTGGCCGTGGCCGTGCCGTCGGACACCGTCACCTGGAAGGTGAGGACGGCGTCGGCGGCGACCTCGCCCGTGTTGAACGTGGCCGTGGCCGTGTTCGCACCGGAGAGGGTGACCGGCGTGCCGGCGGTCTGCGTCCAGCTATAGGTCAGCGAGTCACCGTCCGGGTCGGAGCCCGTGGCCTGCAGGGTCGCGGTGCTGCGCTCGTTCACCGTCACCGACGCGGCGGTGACCGCGGGGGCGCGGTTGACGTTGTGGATGACGACGTCCACCGTGTCGGAGGCGGTGGCGACACCGTCGCTCACCGTCAGGCGGAAGCTCACGGTCTGGTCGAACGAGACCTCGGGCGCCACGAAGGTGGCGGTCGCGGTGTTGTACTGGCTCAGCGCCACCGTGGGACCGGAGATCTGGGTCCACAGGTAGGTCAGCGCGTCACCATCCGGATCGCTCGCGGAGCCACTGAGGGTGGCCGCCTGACGCTCGTCCACGACGCCATCCAGGCCGGCGTTGACGGTGGGCGCGCGGTTCACGTTCTTGATGCGGATCGTGACCGTGTCGGTGGAGGTGGCGGCACCGTCGCTGACGGACAGCCGCAGCACCAGGTCGGTGTCGGCGGTGACGTCGGGAGCGGTGAAGCTCACGTTGGCGGTGTTCGCGTTGGTGAGCGTGACGGCGGGGCCGGACACGCGCGTCCAGGTGTACGTCAGCGGGTTGTTGTCGGCGTCCGTCGCGCTGCCGTTGACCGTCACGGAGGAGCGCTCGTTCACCGTCAGGTCCGGCCCGGCGTTGGCGACCGGGGGACGGTTCACGCAGACGTTGTTGTCGGGGACGAACGACGTGAACGGCAGGTTGTCGATGCCGCTGAAGGAGAGGTCGTCCAGCAACCAGCCCGTGGCGCCTGAGAAGTTGTCGGTGCCGATGCGGAAGCGGATCATCACCTGCTTGCCCGCGTAGGTCGTGCCCAGGTTCAGGGTCGCCGGGACCAGATCCGGGAAGTCCGGCGTCTCGTCGACGATGGCGGGGCGGCCGTCCAGGGGGTTCAGGTTGCCCGAGTACGACTCGAGCGTCCCTCCGTACAGCGGCGTGCCGATGTCCACCCAGGTCTCACCGTCCTCGGTGAGCTCGATGACGGCGCCGTCGTAGAACTCCCGCAGGCCCGTGGCGGGGTTGTCGTAGTACTCGAAGCTGTAGGCCTGCTTGAAGTTGAGGACGAGCGGCTCGGTGGCGCTCACCTGGAGCACAGGGGTGATGAGCGAACCATCGGACGGACCGTCGACATCCTCGCCGTAGAACGTACGGTTACCGTCTTCGAACGCCACAATGCCGAAGTAGTTCTCCACGAGATCGGGATTGGTATCCAGACCCCAGGGCAAGTTCGCGGGGGACGTCTGGACAGTCTCCGTCTTCGATGTGTTGGCCCCTTCGTCGACTTGAGTCTGGACGCTCAACGTCGAGATCAGGTCACCCGCCTGGGCCTGGCGATCATCGCGGATGGCGATTTGGAAGGTCGCCGTGGCCATGGGCGCGCCATTGGTCAGGGTGACCGGGATCGCGACCGTCGCCTCGTCACCGTAGTTGGGCAGAACCGGGAAGCGGGCCGAGCCACCATTGCCGAGCCGAATCCCCGGAGTGGTCGACAGCACCGTCACGCTGGCGTTCGAGGCCGCGGTCGAGCCGTTGTTGCGAATGGTGATGAGGATGCGGCCCGTCTCGCCGTTGTCGAGGAAGCCGTCACGATCACACGTCGACGCCACGAGGTCGTCGCGAACGGACGCGGCCACCAACTCCACGGAGGTCCCCGTGAGGAAGCTCTCCACCACGCCCTCGTGGTTGATGGAGTTGTAGGGCGGCGCGATCGCGCCAACACCCGCACCACGCTTGGCGAACGCGCCCCACAGGAGAAGGGCGTCGTCGGGATCCGAGGCGAGCGCTGCCGCGATCACGGCGTCACGGGCCTCGATGTACGTCGGCGCCCACGGCGTCAGCTTGTAGCCGTTGACCAGGTACTCCTTCATCCGGAGCTGCGCGTCCGCGAAGGGGTGCGCCCGCAGGAGGGCCGTGTAGCACTCCCACAGCATCGTGGCCCACACCTCACCGGAGTTGTGAACCTCCGAGTTGACGCCACCCGGGGCGATGGGCGCCGTGGTGGGCAGCACCGCGGAGTCCGCGATGTGACGGAACGTCAGGGCGTTCTTCGCCATGTCCGACGAGTATGTCACGCGGCGGATGCCGAAGAAGGAGCTGTCCGGGGAGATGCCTCGCGTCGCGTACTCACCCGCGCCGTAGGCCCCCATCCAGTTCTCGTTGCCCGGGACGTTGACGTCCTCCTGCCGGGCCATCATCAGGAGGGCGTGGAAGTCACCCCAGCCCTCGCCCATGGAACCACCCTGGTTGTTGACGAGACCCGACGAGTCCCAGATGAGGCGGTTGCTGATGTAGTGACCCCACTCGTGGGCCACGATGGCGTTGTCCACGGTGCCGTCCACATTCGTGGTCGGGCCACGGAACAACCGCACGTTGAGCCCCGAGGCCACGCGGAGGATGTTGCCGTCCGCCAGCGTGACCCGGAGGGACGGGATCGTGATGCCAGCAGCGGCGCCACCGATGTCGGTGACATAGCCCGGCGCGTTGTCCGCGATGAGGACGCCGATGGCACCCGCCGTCTGGGCGTTCTGGACCTTCACGGTGAAGTTGCAGCTACCGCGATCGATGAACGCGATCTTGCCGGCGATGGCCGCTGCGTTGGTGAAGGGAGAGCAACCATCGGTGGTCGACGGACCCGCGGCATCCGCGGCATCCAGCGCGATGATCATGTCCCCCGTCGTGTCGAACAACTGGGGACCGAAGCCGGTGGCGACGCCGGTGCGGTACACGCCAGCCACGGGGGCGGGAGCGTTCACCGTCAAGGAGGCGTTGCGCGGACCGCTGAACAGGTACATCTGCATGCGCGGCGAGGCACCATCCGCCGGAGTCTGCATGTTGGCGTTGTTGGTGCCACCGTAGTCCTGCGCCTGCGCGCGGATGGCGTCGTTGCCCAGACCGCCACGACCGAAGTTGTTGGTCTGACCGTTGCCGGAGACCTCGTCGAAGCCGGAGTCGTAGAACCAGTCGTGCAGCCAGTTGTTCATGAAGAACAGGCTGGTCGTCGCCGCGGCGATCTGCTCGGCGTTGGCGTTCGGCTGGATGTTGAAGACCATCGTCCGGTCGAACACGCCAGGAGCGGTCACGGTCGGACGCAGGTCGCCCGCGTTGTAGTTGTCCGGGGCAACGAGATCCGCGTACGCGTCCACGTTGTTACCGGTGGTCACCGTGGCGCCAGCTGGGAGCCAGGGGTCGTTCCGGCTGAACGGCGCGTTCTGCAGGGTGATCAGGGACGGGGGGACGAACGCAGGAACGAAGCCGTTCGGAGCACCGGTGGGATGCGGCGTGCCATTGCTGCCGGCAGGGCCGTCGTGAGGCGTGTACGGGGGCGTGGTGTCGGCGAAGACGCGGTAGCTGAACGCTGCCTCGGCCGTCAGGTTCTTGCGCATCAGCAGCCGACCATCGACCGCAGACACGACGTAGGAGTAGTAGTCGGACTCCGTGCTGTCCGCCCGCCCGGTGTTGAGCTCCAGGTAGTACGCAGGGACGACGGACTTGCCCAGCGGGTAGAACACCTGCTTGGCACGAGCGGGGATGAGCAGCCCCTCATCGAGCGGGCGCGCGAGCGTGGCCAGCGTGAAGTGCGTGTAGCGGCCAGAGTCCTTCGCCACCTTCACGGACGACAGCAGGGAGCCGTCCAGCGCCACCCCGGTGAGGTCGTGGTAGGCAGCGGCAATGGCGGACGTGGCGGGCATCCTGAACGCGAGCCGATCCGCCCCACCCATCTTCGCCGACGCGGTCGCGTCCGGAGAGAGCCCGGACGAGAGCGAGCCCGAGATGGCCACGACCTCGTTGTTCCCGTTGAGCAGGACGCGGACGCCCCGGCGGAAGACCTCGATGCCCGAGGACTCCTGCGACATCATGACGACCTTCACGCCACGCGAGCTCTCGCTGATGGACGTGACCTTCGCGCCGGCGGCCTCGAAGGACGACAGGCCATACAGCGCCGCGTGTGCGTTGAGCTGAGCGAGGGCGGCCTTCTCCGGCGCCATGCTCGCGTACTCGGCGCGCAGCTTCGACTGCGCGCCACCGCTCTTGGGGTTGGCCCAGACGAAACGAGGGGCACCAGTGAGCTCGTCGCGATGTGCAACGCGGACACTGGTGTCACCGTTCACGGGCTTGAAGTCAGCGGTCCGACGCGCCGCGGGCTTCGCATCCAGGATTGCATCGTAATTCGGCAGTGTCCGGGCCGAAGCGCCGGTACCCGAAAGTACCAGTGCCACGCCGGACAGCTTGGCAACCAACCTTCTCACGTGGGGGGACTCCCTTGGCTTGCGCGGGGTGGGAGCTTCCAGAAGCGACAGCGACGCAAGTGCCGGCGGGTCCGCCGGAACTTTTGGTCAATTCTGGGCAACTCCCGGGCGACAAACTGTCACCTGTTGGAGAGATTAGTGCCCATACTGATGTAGGTTGAAAGGCGACTTGTCCTGATTTTCTATGAAGGCCGGAGATTTCCGCAGCCAGCGAAGGATTGGCGCTGGAAATTCTCTTGCCGAATCAATGACTTAGGCGGGCATCCAACCTGGTTTCTGGCTTCACACAGGTGACGCGAAATACCCGGGTCAATCAAAACCCACAATTCCAACCATGGCGCCACGAAAGCCTGACGACCCGTCAGGTTGGACCGAGTGCTGCCAGACGACGGGCAAAAGCAATCGGCCCGGCCATCACGCGGACGACCGGGCCAAAGGCAAAACCTCACGTGCTGGACGCAGCCCTACTTCTTCCTCTTCGCGGGGCCTGCATTGAGCAACGCCATGGACGACGCGATCGACTGCGCATCCACGAAGACCTTCGTGAACCCCGCCTGGGACGCCTTCGCGATCCTCCATCCCGTGACCGAGGAACACCTCGGTGCCCCCTTCCCCCAGACGCAACGCCCATCCGCCCCTCCTCGCCCAGGCGGACCTTCTCCCCCCCGAGGCCTTCGTCGCGGCTCCCGGCTTCACCAGGATGTTCTCCGCGCCATCCGGCTCGATGTGGGCCACGGTGAAGGAATCGGGCGCGCCCTTCGGCCCTGGCGGAGCCCGGCCGAGCCGAAACGGCGCCTTCGGCTCGAACTGGAGCTGAAAACCCACGATCCGGAACGACGGTGGGACCTGTGTCGCCGCAGTGCCGCGCCTTCCGACGCGAACGCGGGACGCGACGGACAAATGCTTGCGGAACGTCGCCGCGTGCCCAGAAAAGACAAAACCCCATCCTCCGAGCAGTGGGAGGATGGGGCCTCGACATCAGAGTTGCGGGGGCAGGATTTGAACCTGCGACCTTCGGGTTATGAGCCCGACGAGCTACCAGGCTGCTCCACCCCGCGTCATGTGTACTGCTTGATTGAAACACCAGAGACCCGGTTCAGTATTCTCAACCGGGTCTCTGGCTGTCGAGTTGCGGGGGCAGGATTTGAACCTGCGACCTTCGGGTTATGAGCCCGACGAGCTACCAGGCTGCTCCACCCCGCGTCAGCGGCGAGAGGGTTAGTACCGCCCCCGCCCCATAGCGTCAACTTCTATTTCCCGTGCGCTTCGAAGCTTCATCCACGAGCCGAAGCGCACGGAAAACGAACGGCTACTTCCCACCCTTGCTGAAGAGGTCCGCGAACGTGCCGAAGCCCTTCTTGCCCGCACCCTGCGGCTGCTGGGTCTTCTGCCACGCCTCGACCTCGGCGCGCTCCTCGGCGCGCTGGGCCGCGGTGACGGACAGGCGGACCTTCCCGGAGGCGTCGATGTCGATGATCGCCACCTTCACCTCCTGGCCGAGCGCGTAGTGCTTGCGCAGATCCGTGCCGCGCTCGGTGCCCGTCTCGCTGGCGGGGAGCAGGCCCTTGCCGCCCGCGAACACCAGGAAGACGCCGTACGGCTCGATGCGGTCCACCTTGCCGACGACGACCTGGCCCACCTTGGGGCGCGGCGCGGCCGGAGCCGCGGGAGCAGCGGCGGCCTGAGCCGCGGCAGGCGCGGGACGCTCCTCGGGAGGACGCTGCGCCTCCTCCTCGGAGATCCGGCGCAGGCCGATGCGCTTCTCGTTCGGGTCGATCTTCTCGACCACCACCCAGACCGTCTCGCCGACCTGCACGACGTCGCGCGGGTGCGCGATGCGCCGGTCGCTCAGCGCGGAGATGTGCACCAGGCCGTCCACGCCCGGACGCAGCTCCACGAAGGCGCCGAACTGCTGGAGGCGCACGACCTTGCCCTGCAGCCGGTCGCCTTCCTTGATCTCGGAGATCGCCTTCTTGAAGGGATCCTCCTGCCGCGAGCGCATGGACAGCGTGATGCGCTCCTTCTGCTTGGACTTGTCCGGAGAGTTGGGCTGCGCGGCCTCCATGCGCAGGATCTCCACCTCCACGTCCTCGCCCTGCTTCACGACCTCGCTGGGGTGACCCACGCGCAGGTAGGACAGCTCGGAGACGGGGATCATGCCCTCCACGCCGCCCAGGTCCACGAAGACGCCGAAGTCACGAACGCCGGTGACCTTGCCCTTGACCACGCGCCCCACGTCCAGGGCCTTGCGCGTCTCGGCGGCCAACTGCTTCTGCTCGTCCTCGAGCAGCGAGCGGCGCGACAGCACCACGTTGCGGTCCCGGACCTCGGTGACGCGGAACTTGAGCTTCTCGCCGATGAACTGGTCCGGCTTCTCCACGTAGCGCAGGTCGAGCTGGCTGATGGGGCAGAACGCGCGCACGTCGCCGATGGCGACCTCCACGCCGCCCTTGTTCACGCTCAGCACCATGCCCTCGACGGGGATGCCGGAGGCGCGCGCCTCGGCCAGCATCGCCATGGACGCGCTGCCCTTGGCCAGCGCGCGCGACAGGACGATGCCCTTGGCGCCGACCTCGATGACGTGCGCCTCCAGGCTGTCACCGACGCCGTAGCGCAGGATGCCCTCGTCGTCCTTGAGCTCGCGCAGCTCGATCATCGCCTCGCTCTTGGAGGCGCCATCCAGCGACACGAACGCGGTGTCCGCGCCGAGCTGGAAGATCGTGCCCTTGACCTTCTCGCCCAGGCGCACGCCCCGGCGACCCGGCGTGCCACCCTCCTTCGCCTGCGCCTCGAACATCTCGGCGAAGGACTCGGACTCCGGCACCTCCTCGTAGAGGGCGCTGGAGGGCGCGGGCGTCGGCGTCACCGGGCGCGGCGCGGGAGCCGGCGCAGCGGAGGCCTCGGCGGCCGCGCTGGTCTGCTCCGCCGTGGCCGTCGCCTCCGCGGGCGCGTCGCCGACCGGGCCACGCGTCTCGATGGCACCCGAGGCGCGCTTGACGACGACCATGGGGCCGGACGCGCGGCGCTCACCACCGCCGCCGCCACCGCCACGACGTTCGGCGCGGTCGCCACCGCCACGAGGACGACGGTCCTCGCGCGGAGCGCCACCCTCCGGCGGTCGCGAGTCCCGACCCTGACCGGGCGCACCCCCGCGCTCACCACCGCGACCGCCACGGCCTCCGCCCTCGCTACGGCCACTGCCACCCGAGGGGATGCCGAGCATCACGTCGCCAAAGGTCGCCTTCGGCTTCTTGGGGCCGCCCATTCCGCCCGGACCACCAGCATTGGAACCGTTCTTCTCGTCGCTCACTGCGGAGACCTTCCTGAGACGAAGTCAGCCCGGACTTTCCGTGAAGCCGGGCTCATGAAAAAGGCGGCGCACTCTACACGTGCGCCCTGTCCGGCGGAAGCCCAGATGACGCGCGCGTGGAACACACCACCGCCGGAGCCATAACCGACGCAGGGGGTCAATCCATCCCCCACCCCTGTCATTGCATCTCCAACGACACCCCGCCCGGTCCGCCGGGAACCGAGCACGGACGCGGGTTTAGCGCACCAGGCCAAGCCGGCGTCCCACCCTCTTGAACACCGCTCCCGCCTCCGGAATCCCGAGCGCGGCGGCCAAGGAGAAGTACACCCCGCCCATGGGAAACCCCACCGCGAGCAACCCCAGGATGGGGTGAAGCCGGGGCGGAGCGAGCACCGCGCCCCCCCACTCCGCCTCCACTCCCGGCATGGGGCCCAGCACCGCCGCCAGCCCCAGCTTCACGCCCAGGGCCACCGCCCCCGCCACCCCCGCCGCGAGCCACAGGCGCGGCAGGAGCCCGGGGGCCACCCCCACCCGCCCCAGGCGCTTCGTCAGCTTGCGGCGCAGCAGGCTGGACTCCAGCCAGGCCACCAGGCCGCTGGCGAGCGTGAGCCCGAGCGCGCCCATATAAGCCGGCAGGCCGAGCCACGCGGGCGCGTGCAGGCCGAGCGCCCATGCGCCGAGCGAGCCCGCCACCACGCGGACGATGGCGAAGCGCAGTGGCGTCTTCGGGTCCTTGAGTGCGTAGAACGCGGACGCATAGAGCCGCCCCACCGTGGAGGCCACGAGCCCCACGGCGGCGCCCATCAGCAGGTACCAGAGGTAGCGCGAGTCGGCGGCGTCGAAGCGGCCCGTCTGCAGCAAGGCCGCCGCCACCATGTCCCCCACGAAGAGGAACGCCGCCGCCGAGGGCACCACCCAGAAGGCGATGCGACGCGCGCCCCCGTCGATGCGCTGGCGCAGCTTCGCCGCCAGCTCCTCCTCCTTCGCGTCCCCCGTCACACGCGCCATCTCCGGCAGCTCCGCCGCGGACACCGCCATGCCGAAGAGGCTCACGGGGATGAGGTAGATGGTCTGCGCGTACACCAGCGAGGACAATGCCCGGTCGGAGATGAGCGACGCGAAGGCGGTGTCCACCCATGCGCTGAACTGCACCACCCCGCGCCCCAGGACCACCGGACCGAAGTTGCGCAGCACCTGACGGACCGACTCGCCCGCGACCGCCAGCGTGGGACGGAATCGCCCCAGGAGCCGGAGCACGCTCGGGACCTGCACCGCGAACTGGAGGAAGCTGCCGGCCACCACGCCATAGCCCAGCAGCTCCACCAGCCGGTCCTCGCCATGGCGCCCGCCCACGGCGAGCAACGTGGTGATGATGGCGCCGTTCCAGACGACGGGCGCCAGGTACGACAGCAGGAAGCGCCGGTGGCTGTTCAGGATGCCCAGGCACCACGCGCTCAGCACGAGGAAGCCGGTGCCCGGGAAGAGGATGCGCACCACGCGGATGGCCAGCTCCCGCGAGTGCCCCACGAAGCCGGGGGCGATGGCGTCCACGAAGAAGGGGGTGAAGAACATCCCCGCGGCCACCAGCAGCGCGGTGGCCAGCGACAGCAGCCCGAACACGGCGCCCGCGACCCGGTCCGCCTCCTCGGTGTCCTTGCGGCCCAGCAACTGCGCGTAGACGGGGATGAAGGAGCCGGAGAGGACGCCCTCGCCGAACAGGTTCTGCAGGAAGTTGGGGATGCGCAGCGCGGCCTTGAAGACGGCGGCGGCCTCCGCGTTGCCCAGGTAGTGCGCGAAGACGCGCTCGCGCACCAGCCCCATCAAGCGCGAGGCGAGGATGCCGGTGGCGACCAGGACGGCGCCGCGACCTCCGGGGGCACTGGGGCCCTCGGGACGGGAGGGCTTGACGGGTGCGGGCGGTGCGGCGGACTCGGACGTGGAGACAGTCACGGGGGACGGGACTCTATGCGTGACGTCAAGTGGCATGAAGCAGGAAACCCGACGACCCCTGTTTCACTTGACGGTGCCCCCGGCGGATTGCGAGGGTCCGATTCCAATGGCCGAGACCCCGGACAGCGACCTGGACGACGTGGCACGTATCCGCCGCGTGCTGGCACGCGAGCTGGAGACCATCAACGAGTACGAGGCGTTCGCCAGGGCGTCCTCCCATCCGGAGGTCCGCGCCTTCTTCCTCCACCTGGCGTCGGAGGAGAAGGAGCATGTGTCCGAAGCCGTCCACATGCTGCGGATGCTCGACAGCGGACAGGACGGTCGCTTCACGACCCCCATCGCGCCGGGGCACTTCCAACAGGCCATCGCGGGGGGCCCGGTGCCGGTCCCCTCCCCTGCGCCCGCGCCGGCTCCGACGCCGGCCCCCGTGCCCCACCTCCTCAACGGTCGGTCTCCGGTCGAGCCCCTGACCGCGCTGCCCCCTCAGCGCCTGATGTACGGCCTGCCCGCCCCGCCGCCCGCCGTCGAGTCCCACCCGTTGACCGTCGGCTCGCTCCGCAAGGGCAGCGGCGGCAACGGTCGCTGACGTCTTTCGTAGTCCCCCTCTTCTCCTTGGTAGAGCTGCTGGAGACCGTTCGATGCCTGACTTCCTTGGACATGCCGAGAATCCGCTCCGTGAAGAGGAGTGGGCGCGCCTGAACGAAACCGTCATCCAGGTCGCGCGGCGCTCGCTGGTGGGCCGCCGCATCCTGGACATCTACGGTCCGCTGGGCGCGGGCGTGCAGACGGTGCCCTACGACGAGTTCCAGGGCGTCTCCCCCGGCGCGGTGGACATCGTCGGCGAGCAGGAGACGGCGATGGTCTTCACCGACGCGCGCAAGTTCAAGACCATCCCCATCATCTACAAGGACTTCCTGCTGCACTGGCGCGACATCGAGGCGGCGCGCACGCACAACATGCCGCTCGACGTGTCCGCCGCCGCCGGCGCCGCCGCGCTGTGCGCCCAGCAGGAGGACGAGCTCATCTTCTACGGTGACACCAAGCTCGGCTACGAGGGCCTGATGACGGCCAACGGCCGGCTCACGGTGCCGCTGGGGGACTGGACCACGGCGGGTGGCGGCTTCCTGGCCATCGTCGAGGCCACGCGCAAGCTCAACGAGCACGGCCACTTCGGCCCCTACGCCGTCGTGCTGTCGCCCCGGCTGTACTCGCAGCTGCACCGCATCTACGAGAAGACGGGCGTCCTGGAGATAGAGACCATCCGCCAGCTCGCGTCGGACGGCGTCTACCAGTCCAACCGCCTGCGCGGTGAGTCCGGCGTGGTGGTGTCCACGGGCCGCGAGAACATGGACCTGGCGGTGGCCATGGACATGGTGGCCGCGTACCTGGGCGCCTCGCGCATGAACCACCCGTTCCGCGTGCTGGAGGCGCTGCTGCTGCGCATCAAGCACCCGGACGCCATCTGCACGCTCGAGGGCGCCACCTCGTCCGCCCAGCGGTAAGTCCGGACGCGCCCTCACCCCATGGCCAAGGTCCTGGTCATCGACGACGAAGCGAACCTGCGCAAGGTGCTCGCGGCGATGCTGCGCCGCGATGGCTTCGATGTCACCGTCGCGGAGAACGGCGAGCAGGGGCTCGCCGAGTTCCACAAGAACGGCGCCGACATCGTCGTGACCGACCTGGTGATGCCCAAGGTGGGCGGCATGGAGGTGCTCGGCACCATCCGCGCCGCCAACCCGGACGTGCCCGTCATCATCATCACCGCCCACGGCACCGTGGACTCGGCGGTGGACGCCATCAAGGCGGGCGCGTTCGACTACATCACCAAGCCCTTCGACCAGGCGGAGCTGTCCGTCGTCGTGGCCAAGGCCGCCAAGACGAACGAGAGCGCCCGTCGCTCGGTCCGCCCGGACCTCAAGGCGCGCGCCGCCATCATCGGCGAGTCGCCGCAGATGCAGGACGTCTACAAGATCATCGACAAGGTGGCGGACACCCCCTCCACGGTGCTCGTCACGGGCGAGAGCGGCACGGGCAAGGAGCTCATCGCCACGGCGCTCCACGGCGCGTCCAGCCGGCGCGACAAGCCGTTCATCAAGATCAACTGCGCGGCCATCCCCGCCACGCTGCTGGAGAGCGAGCTGTTCGGCTACGAGCGCGGCGCGTTCACCGGCGCCGTCACGTCCAAGCCCGGCCGCTTCGAGCTGGCCGACGGCGGCACGCTGTTCCTCGACGAGATCGGGGAGATCCCCGTCGAGATGCAGGTGAAGCTCCTGCGCGCGCTCCAGGAAGGTGAGTTCGAACGCGTGGGCGGCATCAAGACGACGCGCGTGGACGTGCGCCTGGTGGCCGCCACCAACCGCGACCTTCAGACGGAGATCGAGGCGGGCCGCTTCCGCAAGGACCTGTTCTACCGGCTCGCGGTGGTGCCGCTGACGCTGCCGCCCTTGCGCGAGCGCCGCAGCGACATCCCCATGCTCGCGCGGCACTTCGTGGAGAAGTACAACCGCCGCCTCAACAAGAAGATCGAAGGCATCGCGGACGACGCGCTCGCCCTGCTCCAGGCCTATCCGTGGCCGGGCAACATCCGCGAGCTGGAGAACCAGATCGAGCGCGTGCTCATCTTCGCGGACGGGCCGCTCATCACCGCCCGGGACCTGCCGGACACCATCCGCCAGGGAGCGGGCGTCCAGGCGGGCGCCGTGCCGGCCACCCCCGCGCCGAGCATGGAAGTGCCCGCCGGCGAGGTGGGCCTCAAGGACATCGTCCGGATGAAGGCCGCGGAGCTCGAGCGCGACCTCATCGTGAAGAAGCTGGAGGAGACGGGCGGCAACGTCACCCGGGCCGCGCGCCTCCTGCAGATCAGCCGCAAGTCGCTGCAGACCAAGATGAAGGAATTCGGCCTGCGCGACACCACGCCTGACGAGCAGGAAGACGGCCCCGAGGACTGAACCTCGGTTGGCGGAATTCCTTCTCGCGGGCGTCGGTTTTCGCGCCCGCCCACCCTTTCCAACGCCTGGGAGCTTTATGCGGCCGAACCTTCCCACCCTCGGTGCACCACCGAAGCGCAGCCCTATCGGGCCCGTGGTCGCCGTGTCACTCATCCTCGGAGGTGCCGCCGGGGGCGTGTGGTGGTGGAAGCAACGGCTGGCGAACGCCACACAGGAGGCCACCGCCCAGGCCCCCGTGGCGGATGCCGCCTCGGACGCCGGCACCGTCGCCGCGGCGACGCCGGCCGCGCCCGTCGCCGCCCCGTCGTCCGACCCGGTGAAGGCCGCGGGGCTGGAGCGCGCCTCGGTGCGCATCGAGGGCCCCCTGGAGACCGCGCTCGTGGGCGCCGCGGGCGCGGACGTGGGCCCGGCGCTCGCCCAGGTGGTGACGCGCACCCTCGTCTGGTGGGTGGAGGTGCCAACGGGAATCCTGCGGGGTGACACGCTCGACGTGCTCTTCCAGCGCCGCCCCAACGAGGAGCCCCTGGTCCACGCGGTGCGCTTCACCAGCGCCAAGCTGGGCAAGACGCTCAGCGCCTACCGCTTCCAGCCCGCGAGCGAGGGCGCCGCCCGCTACTACCTGTCTTCTGGCGACGAGTTGGAGCTGCGGCTGGAGAACTCGCCCCTGGACGACTACGAGCAGGTGACGTCCCTGCTGCGCGACGGCCGGCGCCACAAGGGCGTGGACTTCCGCACCCCGGTGGGCACCCCCGTCAAGGCCCCCTTCGCGGGCGTCGTGAAGCGCAAGAACTGGAACTGGGGCAGCAACGGCAACTGCCTGGAGCTGATCGAGTCCGGCGGCCGGGGTCGGCGCGCCCTCTTCCTGCACCTGGACGAGGTGTCCAAGGAGATCCACGCCGGCACCCGCTTCTCCACCGGCCAGGTCATCGCCCGGAGCGGGAACACGGGCCGCTCGTTCGCGCCCCACCTGCACTACCAGTTGATGACGCAGGACGACCGCGTCCTGGACCCCTTCGACCAGCACAAGACCCACCGGCGCTCGCTGGCCAGCCGCTTCAAGACCGCCTTCGACGAGGAGGTCGGTCGCCTGGACGGGCTGCTCGGCACACCGGTGGCGGGGAAGTAAATACGACCCGATTCTTGACACTCCTTCGACGGCACGGCTAGCTGGAAGCCCCCGGGCCTTGCCGGAAGGTCCGGACGTTTCGCCGTCGGAGGTCGGATGCACAGGCTTCGCGCCGTACTCGCCGCGCTGACACTGGGCGCGCCGTTCGCCGCCAGCGCGGCGGACATCACCCGGATCGCCTCGGCCTTCGAGGACGATGATCCGTTCGACCTGTTCATCGACGTCGGGTTCGAACGCACCCAGACTCGCGCGAAGATCATCCGCGAGCAGCTCGCCCCCATGGGCGCGCCGGGCAACCCGGACGGCACGCCCGCCACGCGGGCCGACGTCGCGGAGCTCTGGTACAAGGGCGTCGACGCCCGGCTCAACCTCGCGCTGGCCATCGGCCTGTACCGGGACCTCGAGCTGTCCTTCAAGCTGCCGCTGGTGTTCTCCCAGAACGAGACCTGGAACTTCACGTCCCAGTCGTCTCGCGCGAACTCCACCATCACCAACAACTGCATCAACGCGGACGGCTCGCTCGTCAGCCCCGGCTGTCTCGCGGACCCGGGCAACCAGGGCATCCCCCTGTTCGGCGTGCCGCAGGAGAGCTTCCGCGGCGGCCTGGGCAACCTCCACTTCGGCCTCGCCTACGCCTTCTTCAACCAGACGAAGGACGACACGAAGCCCACGTGGATCGTCGGCATCGACTACGAGGCCCCCACGGCCAAGCAGCGTGACCCGAGCGTGGACACCACCAACTCGGACGACCGCGGCAACATCGGCGACCGCATCCACAAGTACCAGCTCTACACGTCCTTCTCGCGGCGGATGGGCGCGGCCGAGCCGTACTTCAAGGCCAGCTACACCATCCCCGTCCGCGGCCCCGGCATCTACTCCAACTGCGACCAGCGCAACGCGGAACCGCCGAACCTGGGCGCCCCGGGCAACTGCGGCGAGGGGCCGTGGAACCGCAAGGAGACCGGCATCAAGGCGCCGGAGCAGGTCGGCATGCTCGCAGGCGTGGAGTTGATCCCCTTCGACCGGCCGCAGAAGGGCCAGCAGTTCAAGCTCGACGTGCGCGCCATCGGCAACTACGTGGGCTCCGGCCGCTACTACAACGAGCTGAGCGCGGCGCTGCGCAAGCTGCTGTCCTCGGAGGACTACTTCCAGGTCGGCGGCATGATCGGCGCCACCGCCAGCGCGGGTGAGTCCTTCAAGATCCGCGCGTCCGGCACGTTCCTCTACAACACGGACCACACGCTGACGAACGAGGAGGTGGGCAAGGATCTCAACGGCGACGGCGAGGTCGACGTGAGCCCCGGCTCTCCGGAGCTCAACCCCACCTTCGACTGGCGCTACGACCTGGTGTCCCGCCGCTTCCGCGCCGTCGGCAGCACCACGTTCCGCTTCGAGCTGGGCGCATCGTTCAACTTCTGACGATGCGCCGCGGAGCGGGTCCGACACGGCCCGCTCCGTCGCCCCACCCTCCGGCGTGGACCGCGCGAACGGTCCCCGGAAGGCCTCCGGGGCTCACCGCTTCAACGACAGCCCGAGCCGGTAGACGTCCTGCCCGGACCATCCCGCGCGACGGGCGAGTTCGGTGCTGAGCGGCTTGAGCTTCTCCCCGCGCGACAGCCCCTCCTCGAGCGCCCGGCGAAGCTCCTCCTCGGACCAGCGCCGCTCCCCGGTGCGTCCCTCGACGAGCACCACCACCTCGCCCCGCGCCTCCTCGGCCGCGTAGCGCGCGGCGAGTTCGGAGAGCGTCCCGCGAGCGAACTCCTCGTGGAGCTTCGTCAACTCCCGGGCCACGCAGGCCCGGCGCTCTCCCCATGCCTCCAGGAGGTCCGGCAGCGTCTCGCCCAGGCGCCGGGGGGACTCGTAGAGGACCAGCGTCGCGGAGAGCAGGGCCACCTCCTCCAGCATGGCCCGGCGCTCAGGCCCCTTGCGGGGCAGGAAGCCGAGGAAATGGAACCGCCCCGTCGGCAGGCCGGAGGCGCTCAAGGCCGCCACGAGGGCCGTCGCACCCGGCACGGGCACCACGGACAGGCCGCGCTCCAGGGCCTCCGCCACCAGCTTCTCACCTGGATCGCTGATGGCGGGGCTGCCCGCGTCCGTGACGAGCGCGCAGTCCTCGCCCTCCGCGATGCGATCCAGGATGCGGCCCGCGCGCTGGCCCTCCGCGAACGCGGGAAGGCTCACCAGGTCCTTCCCGCCGATGCCGAAGTGGTCCAGCAGCACGCGCGAGTGCCGCGTGTCCTCGCAGGCGATGAAGCGCGCGGCCCGCAGCGTCTCCAGCGCGCGCGTGGTGATGTCTCCCAGGTTCCCGATGGGCGTGGCCACCAGGTACAGCGTTCCAGCCATTGCCTGCCCTCACATGCCCGCGTCGAACGCGCCGGGGATGTGCTCCACGGTGGCGCTCGCTCCGCGCCCCACCACCGAGATCACATCGAATCGAATCATCCGCCCACGGACCTCGTGGGCGAAGAGATAGTGCAGCGCCGCCTTCACCACCCGACGCTGTTTGGCGAAGGACACGGTGTGCGCCGGGTCACCCCACACCGCCGAGGAGCGCATCCGCACCTCGACGAAGCACACGATGTCCTCCCGCTCCGCCACCACGTCCAGCTCACCGTGGCGGCACGGCCAGTTGCGAGCCCGGACCCGCCACCCCTGGGCCTCCAGGAACCGCACCGCCGCCTCCTCCGCCTCCGCCCCGTACGCCCGCCGATCCACCCGCCCCATCCACCCTCCCCCTTCAGTCCTCCCCCTTGGAGGACACCCGCCACGTCGGACTACACGTTAACCGTGCCGTCCGACATCTGGGCGAAGCCGGGGTGCGCGGTGACGTGAATCACCTGCGTCAGGGTGCCCAGGTGCTTCAGCATGCGGGCGATGAGCGGCAGCTTCACCTCGTCCATGCCCGTGAAGACGTCCTCCAGGAGGAAGGGCCGCTTCATCCGGGCGCTGGCCTTCTCCACCACCGTCATGCGCAGCGCCAGGTAGTAGAGGTCCAGGTCCTTCGGGGGCAGCTCGCCCACCGGCACCTTCCGACCCGCGGCGAGCGCCACGGCCTTGCCCTCCTTGTCCCACTCGACGCCCTGGTAGCGGCGATCCGTGAGCGCAGTGAGGTACTGGACGCAGCGCTCCTTGAGCATCCCCTGCACGTTCAGCACGTCCGTGGTGAACACGTCCGCGGCCTGGGACAACAGCGCGGGCGACGGATCCTCCAGCGGCTCGGCCGGGGGCACGCTGCCATCCGGCCCGGGCGCGGCGGCCGGGGGTGGGGCCTTTGCCAGTGCGATGGACTCCTTCACCCGGCCCATCTCCCGCTCCACCTCGCGCATGTCGCGCACGTACGAGCCCTTGCGGGCCAGCTCCACGTTGAGCGCGTCCAACTGCTCCTTCAACGCCTGGCGCTGTGAGGCCGCGGCCACGAACTCCGGATCCGACTCGACGCCCTGGAGCTGATCCTTCAGCTCCACGACGCGCGCGCCGATCAACTCCTTGCGCTCCAGCGCGCCGGGAATCTCGTCCAGGCTCTCCACCCCGAGCGCCTTCTGGGCCATCCGCACGGGAGCGGCCTCCGCCTCGAACTCCTCCTGGATCTTCTTCGCGCGGGCGTCGAAGCGCCCCTCCTTGCTGCCCCGCCGGCTCGCCTTCTGGAGGTCGTCCACGTAGCGCAGGGCCATGAAGGCGGAGACGCCGAAGGCCGGGATGTCCAACAAGGCCAGGTAGCGGAAGGAGGTGTGCACCCCGAAACCGAGCCCCAGGCCCAACCCCAGGAAGAGCACGCCCACGCCAATGCCCACCCAGAAGCCCTGGTTCTCCTTCAAGGGCTCCACGTCCGCGGGGACGGCGGCGACCTCGGCCTCGCGATCCGCCTCCAACCGGGCCAGGGCGTCATCGCGCTTGGCGATGGCCTTGGGGTAGCGCTGGACGCGCTGGAGGATGTCCTGGGGCAGCCCGAGCGTCTGGGGCGTGGGCGCCGCGCGCCACGCGGCCTCCGCCTCCGAGATGGCCGCCTTCAACCCCTCCGTCCCCTTGAGGCGCTGATCCACCTCGAAGACCTGCGAGGAGAGCCCATCCACCTGGAACTGGAGCCCATCCACCTCGCGCGCGTTCACCAGCTCCGTCTCGAGCGAGCGCAGCCGGGCCTCCGCGGCGGCGATGTCCTCGGCGGGCGCCACGGCCGAAGCGGAGGCGAGCGACGGGAACTTGCCGGACGTCTTCGGATCCGCCGCCTTCGCCCCGGCCTTGCGCGGCCTGCGGGACGGAAGCTGCCCGACCTGGAGGCAGTACACCTGCTCGAAGGTGGTGCGCGGCGGCAGGCCCACCTGGCCCCGGAGGAACTGGTTCGTCTCGGACGCGTCCGAGGACACCAGCTCCGGCTGCTGCGTCGCCGGATTCACGCGGTGGAGCGTCCCGGAGCCGCCCAACTCACGCAGCACGCGGTACGTGTTTCCGTCCGCGCCCTGGAACGTGAGGGCCGCCTTGCCCCCCTTCGCCCCCGGCGCCACGAAGGCGACATCCCCTCCGCGACCATCCGCGTAGAAGAGCGAGAGCACGACTCCGGCCAGCGGACTGACCTCGGAGGTGGGCGGCTTGAGGACCAGATACCCGGCCTTCAGCGCGAAGCGGCCCGCGGGAGAGAACCCCCGAACATTCTGGACGGCGACCTCTGCGAATTGCATGGCCCCTGCATGTTAGCGCGAATGAAAAAAGGAGCGCCCGGTATCGGACGCTCCTTCTCACGACGACCCCGAAGGTCGAAGCAGACCTCAGGCCTTCGCCGAAGCCTTCTCGACGTCTTCCTGCAAGTTCACGCGAGCGGCCTTGCCCTTGAGGTTGCGGAGGTAGAACAGGCGGCTGCGGTTCACGGCGCCACGCGAGAGGACCTCGATCTTCTCGTAGCGGGGGCTGTGCAGCGGGAAGATGCGCTCCACGCCGACGCCGAAGGACATCTTGCGCACCGTGAAGGTGGCGCGGTGGCTGCCGGAGGTCTTCCGGATGACGACGCCCTCGAACGCCTGGACGCGCTCCTTCTCGCCCTCCTTCACCTTCCAGTGGACGCGCACGGAGTCACCAGGACGGAACGAGGTGACGTCCTGGCGCAGGTACTTGGCCTCGACGTGCTGAATGGCGCTGTTACGCATTGACGGACTCCAGAAAACGAAAAGCGGACGCGAAGGACGCGTGAAAGAGCGGGCCGTACTACCAGAGAGAGCGGTGTCGGACAAGCCCGCTGATGACCTGGCCGCTGAGAACGCCCAGGGTTACAGCTCTTCCTCCCGCCGCGCCAGCAGTTTCTGGTCAGCGGCGGACAGGATCAACCGAGCGAAGAGGTCCGGCCGGCGCTCCCGCGTGAGGACCAACGACTTCCACCGCCGCCACCGGGCGATGCGGGCATGATCCCCGGACTGGAGGACGGCCGGCACCTCGGCCTCCCGGAAGACGGGCGGGCGGGTGTACTGGGGATGTTCCAGCATCCCCTCCTCGAAGCTCTCCGACACGGAGGACGCCACGTTCCCCAGCACGCCAGGGACCAGGCGGGCCACCGCGTCCACCACGGCGAGCGCGGCGATCTCCCCGCCCGTGAGGACGAAGTCGCCCAGGGACAGCTCCCCATCGAGGTGGGGCATCACCCGCTCGTCCACGCCCTCGTAGCGGCCACAGACGAGGATCAACCCCGCCTCGTGCCGGGCGAGCTCGCGCGCGGTGGCCTGGGTGAAGGTCGCGCCCCGGGGGCTCATCAGCAGGGCCTTCGCGCCCGGGTGCCGGACCCTCGCGGCCTCGATGGCGGCCACCAGCGGCTCCGGCTTCATCACCATGCCGGCCCCGCCGCCATAGGGCGCGTCGTCCGTCACCCGGTGCTTGCCCTCCGCGAACTCGCGGACGTCCGTCACCGTGGCCGACAAGAAGCCCTTCTCCTGGGCCTTCCCGAGGATGCTGGCGCCCAGATAGCCGGACACCATGCCGGGAAACAGCGTGAGCAGCTCGACCGGATACGGCGCTGTCATTCGCCGTCCCCGGAGCCCTCCGCCGCGGACTCGCGCCGCCCCACCTCGATGTACTCGGGCGGGCGGATGACGATGCGCTGGGCGGCGATGTCCACGGTGGGGACGAACTCGTCCGCGAACGGCACCACCAGTTCGGGCTTGCCGGGCGCGCGGATGACCAGGTTGGGCACCTCGCCGGTGGCCCAGATCTCCACCACGCTCCCCAGCGGCGCCCCAGCCTCGTCCACCGCGGACAGGCCGATCAGATCTCCCTGGAAGAACTCGCCCTCCGCGGGGGGCTCCAGGTCCTCCCGGTAGACGAACACCGTGGCGCCCACGAGCGCCTCGGCCTCCGTCCGGGAGTCCACGCCCACGAAGGCGACGATGTCCTCCTTGGGGGTGGGACGCAGGGATTCCACTTCCAGATCCCGCTCCTCGCCCGAGCGCGTGCGCACGCGGACCCGGTCGACCGTGCCGAGCGTCTCCGAGGCGGGATCGAACGGACGCACGGCCAGCTCACCGCGCAACCCATGCGCGCGGGAGACGAAGCCGAGCTCCAACAGGGGGCGCTGCGTCACCGGGAAGAATCCGGGGACGCGGCAGGCGACGGACTGGCTGGACCGCGCCGGTCGTCGAGGATCTCCAGCCGGACCTTCTGCCCCGCCTTCTGCGCAGCGGCGTTGAGCAGTGTCCGGAGGGCATTCACCGTGCGCCCGTCACGGCCGATGACCTTGCCGACGTCCTCGGGGGCGACCTTCAGCTCGAAGAGCCGGGCACCGTCCACGTCGGACATGCGCAGGCCGACCTGGTCCGGTTGGTCGACCAGGGCCCGCGCCAGATACGTGAGGAGTTGCTCCACGTCCGCTCAGTACAGGAGACGGGCGCGGATCAGGCCGCGGGAGTGGTCTTCGGCTGCTTCGAGGCGACCTTGATGAGGTCCGCCACGGTCTCGGAAGGCGTCGCGCCCGTCTTCAGCCAGTAGTTCAGCCGGTCCTCGTTGAACTCCACCTTCGGCGGGGTCAGGTTCGGGTCGTACGCACCCACCGCCTCGATGAACTTGCCGTCCCGGGGGTTCCGGGAGTCGGTGGCAACCACGTGGTAGTACGGCTTCTTCTTGGCGCCCGCGCGGGCAAGACGGAGGACAACGGCCATGGAGTGCTCCAACGAACAAGTAACGACGATGGAAACGGGGTGGCGCTCTTAACGCCGCTCCCGCTGGATTGTCAAGGAAGCTCGGGACCTTATGTCGTGCTCTCCGCGACCTGCTCCCCGCGGTTGGCGAGCTGGCCACAAGCACCGGCGATGTCCCGGCCCCGGTTCCGGCGGATGTAGGCGGCCACGTGGCCGTCGGAGAGGATGGCCCGGAACTGCTCCGCCCGCTCCTCCGCGGTGGTCTGGAACCCCAACCCGGGGTTCTCGTTGTAGGGAATCAGGTTGACCTTCACCGGAATTCCCTTCAGCAGCTGGATGAGGCGGTGGGCGTCCTCGTCGGTGTCGTTGAAGCCCTGGATGAGGACGTACTCGAAGGTGATGCGCCGGCCCTGGCGCAGGGGGAACTTGCGGCACGCGTCGAGCAACGCGGCGATGTTCCACTTGCGGTTGACGGGCATCGTCTTGCTGCGCTGCTCGTCCGTGCTGGCGTTGAGGGAGATGGCCAGCTTCACGTCGGTCTCCTTGCCGAAGCGCTCGATCATGGGGACGAGGCCGACGGTGGAGACGGTGATGTGCCGGTGGCTGAAGTTGGGCCCGTCCTCGGACTGGAGGATGGCGAGGGCCGTCTTCAGGTTCTCGAAGTTGTGGAGCGGCTCGCCCATGCCCATGAACACGAGGTTCGACAGCGGGCGGAGCGTCTCGTGGCCCTCGTTCTTGCGGACCTCGCGGTTGACGGCGTGGACCTGGGCGACGATCTCGCTGGGCGTCAGGTTGCGCTTGAGGCCCATGGTGCCCGTCATGCAGAAGCCGCAGGCCATGGCGCAGCCCACCTGGGTGGACACGCACAGCGTCCGGCGATCCTCGGAAGGCATGTAGACGGATTCGATGTAGCGGCCGTCGCGCGTCTTCCAACGGTACTTGATGGTGCCGTCGGTGCTGCGCAGCTCCACGTCCTTCACCAGCGGGATGATCTCCGCCGCCTGCTTGAGCTTCTCGCGCAGGACCTTGGACAGGTCCGTCATCTCGTCGAACGAGGTGGCGCCGCGCTGGTGCAGCCAGCGGTAGACCTGCGGGGCCCGGAACGCGCGCTCGCCGAGCTGCTCGGTGACGAAGCGGGTGAGCCCCTCCATGGACAGGCTGGCCACGTCCACGAGCTTCGCGGGCGCCGGCGCCGGCAGGGGCTCGGTGACGGGAAGGGAGGCGGTGGCGGGGGTCTCGGTCATCGTCGTCGCGCTGTAAACGGTGGGCCTGGGGGCGTCCCTTCCCATACCTGGGGCCGAGGTGTCAAAGGCGTCCCCGGCCGGCAGGTCGACTCGAACGCCCCTCCCCTGCCTGGACCGCCCGCCCGCCCGGCGAGCCACGATCGCGCGACCGTCGGCTCACCCAGCACCTCCGCCACTCATTGCGTCGGCTCCGACAGAATGCTCACGGGAGGACGGACACACATCCGCTTCTCGAAGCCCGCCGGGGGCCCGTAGGGCACCTCCCTCCTCGGGAGTTCCTTGTTGCTGATGTAGGAGAGTCTCAACTCGACGGTCCTGAAGGGGCCGTGGTTCCTGACCTGCAGCCGCGTACCCGCCATCAGACCTCCCGCCGGAGAGCCAGGACAGGAGTCGTCCTCCTTGGCGAACTCGAGCGCCACATCCTCCCCCAGGACGAGCGTCTCGGCGGGGCCCGACACAAGCGCCTCGGCCCATTCACGGACGAACAACCCAGCTCCGAACCCCACCACGAAGACGACCCCGAAGCCGAGCGACACCATCAGCCGACGACTCACGACACCTCCTCCGCCGCGCGCGCGGCCGGGTGTTCGCCATCTCAGGGGAAGCACACCCCGACGCGGCACCAGAATCGACGGCGACCCTAGCGCACCCCCCGTGCGACCAGGCCATCCGCCGAAACGACAACGGCCCGGGCCAGCCCCTCGCGGGTGCCGACACCGGGCCGTCCGTCCAGGGCCGCGTGGGCGGCCCACCCGCCTACTTCTTGGCGGTGTACTCGTACGGCTGGATCTCCGTCTCGCGGAAGAAGTACGCGATCTCGATCTTCGCGTTCTCCAGGCTGTCGGAGCCGTGGACCGTGTTCTGGTCGATGCTGGTGGCGAAGTCCTTGCGGATGGTGCCCTCAGCGGCGTTCGCCGGGTTGGTCGCGCCCATGATGTCGCGGTTGGCGAGGACGGCGTTCTCACCCTCCAGCACCATCAGGACCACCGGGCCGGAGATCATGAACTGCACCAGGTCCTTGAAGAAGGGGCGGGCCTTGTGGACCGCGTAGAAGCCCTCGGCCTCCTTCTGGGACAGCTGCTGCAGCCGGATCGCGACCGGCTTCAGGCCCTTGTCCTCGAAGCGGGTGATGATCTTCCCGATGACGCCCTTCTGCAGACCGTCCGGCTTGATGATGGACAGCGTACGCTCGATGGCCATGTGACTGGCTCCTTGTTCCCTTGAGGGGTGTTAGCGCTTCTTGGGGCCGCGCTTGACGGCCTCCTGGAGGGTGGTGCCCAGCTCGGCGGGGCTGGCGGCCATCAGGATGCCCGCGGCCTCCATCGCCTTGATCTTCTCCGTCGCCGTGCCCTTGCCGCCGGAGATGATGGCGCCGGCGTGGCCCATGCGCTTGCCCGGGGGCGCCGACTGACCGGCGATGAACCCGGCGATCGGCTTGGTGAACTCGCGAGCCACGTACTCCGCGCCCGCCTCCTCCGCGCTGCCGCCGATCTCACCGATCATGATGACCGCGTCGGTGTCCGGGTCCGCGTTGAAGAGCTTCAGCACGTCCACGAAGTCCGTGCCGTTCACCGGGTCGCCGCCGATGCCCACCGCCGTGGACTGGCCCAGGCCCAGCTGCGTCAGCTGGTGCACGGCCTCGTAGGTCAGCGTGCCGGAGCGGGACACCACGCCGATGCGGCCCGGCTTGTGGATGTGGCCCGGCATGATGCCGATCTTGCACTTGGCGCCAGGGGTGATGACACCCGGGCAGTTGGGGCCGATGAGGCGCACGCCCGGCTTGCCCTGCAGGTAGCGCTTGGCGCGCACCATGTCGAGGACGGGGATGCCCTCGGTGATCGTGATGATGAGGGACACGCCCGCGTCGGCGGCCTCCATGATGGAGTCGGCGGCGAACGGGGGCGGCACGAAGATGACGGACGTGTTGGCGCCCGTCTGCTTCACGGCGTCGGCGACCGTGTCGAACACGGGAACCTTGCCCTCGAACTGGGTACCGCCCTTGCCCGGCGTCACGCCGGCCACGAGCTTGGTGCCGTACTCCAGCATCTGCTTCGAGTGGAACGAGCCCGCCGAGCCGGTGATGCCCTGGCAGAGGACCTTCGTGTTTTCGTTGACGAGGATGCTCATGGCGCTCCTTCAGGAAAGTGTTGGCGATGAAGCGCGCCGGACTACTTCAGCGCGGCGACGGCCTTCTCCGCCGCCTGCCGCAGGTTGTCCGCCGGGGTGATGGCGAGGCCGGAGTTGCGCAGCAGCTCCTTGCCCAGCTCGACGTTGGTGCCTTCCAGCCGGACCACGAGCGGGACCTTGAGCTGGACCTCCTTCGCCGCGGCGATGATGCCCTCGGCGATGACGTCGCACTTCATGATGCCGCCGAAGATGTTGACGAGCACCGCCTTCACCGCGGGGTCGGCCAGGATGAGCTTGAAGGCCGCCGTCACCTTCTCCTTGCTCGCACCGCCGCCCACGTCCAGGAAGTTGGCCGGCTCGCCGCCCACCAGCTTGATGGTGTCCATGGTGGCCATGGCCAGACCCGCGCCGTTCACCATGCAGCCGATGTTGCCCTCCAGCGCGATGTACGCCAGGTCCCACTCCTTGGCCTGCGTCTCGCGCGCGTCCTCCTCGGCCAGGTCGCGGTACTCCAGCAGATCCTTGTGCCGGTAGAGCGCGTTCTCGTCGAAGGTCACCTTCGCGTCGAGCGCCACCACGCCGCCATCCTTCAGGATGACCAGCGGGTTGATCTCCACCAGCGACGCGTCCGTCTCCACGAACATCTTGTAGAGCGCGGAACAGAACTGGACGAACTTGGTGACCGTCGCGCCCGTCAGGCCCAGGCCGAAGGCCAGCTTGCGGCCCTGGAAGTCGAGGAAGCCCACCGCCGGGTCCACCGTCTCGCGGAGGATCTTCTCGGGGTGCTTCTCCGCCACCTCCTCGATCTCCACGCCACCCTCGCGGGAGGCCATGAAGGTGACGCGGCTGGTGACGCGGTCCAGCGTCACGCCCAGGTACAGCTCCTGGCCGATGGCGAGACCCTCTTCGATGTAGACCTTGTGGACCGTCTGGCCTTCCGGCCCGGTCTGGATGGTCTTCAGCTTCATGCCCAGCATCGCCTTGGCGAGGTCCTTCGCCTCGGCGGGGCTCTTGGCCAGCTTCACGCCGCCGCCCTTGCCGCGACCACCGGCGTGAATCTGGGCCTTCACCACGACGACCGGCGTGGCGAGCTGCTTGGCGGCCGCCTCCGCATCGCTCGGCGACAGTGCGAGGATGCCCTTCGGCGTGGGCACACCGTACTTCCGGAAGATTTCCTTGCCCTGGTACTCGTGGATTTTCATCGAGGCTCCATGTGGAGACGAGGGGGACGACCGCTTACAGGCGGCCAGCGCGTGCCCCTCATTGCGCAGAAAACAACGGATGGCAAGGCCGTTTGACCCGACCCCCACCGCGGTGCGGCAGGCGGTGGACAGCGGATAACCCTGGATGTCCGGGGAGATGAGCGCGCCTTCACCCCATCGTCACGAGGAGGAAACAGCGCCCGGGACGTCCAGCGGTCGAGTCGTGCGCCGCTCCCCTCCCCTGGCGACGCCCGGAGGCCCCGGGAACGGCGACGGCCCCGCCCACGTCCGGAAGAGGACGCGGAGACGGGGCCGCCTCGAAGCGAGCCGTGAGCGGGCGTGGGCCTAGCCCGGACCGCCGTGGCTCTTCTTCTCCTCCTCCTGCGAGAAGAGGTCCTTGATGACGACCTTGGTCACCTCGCGGTTCATCATCGCGATGGAGGTCGTGAGCGGGATCTCCTTCGGGCAGACCTTGACGCAGTTCTGCGCCTTGCCGCAGTCGGAGAGACCGCCGGGGCCCATGAGGGCGCGCACGCGCTCCTCGGCGTTCATCTTCCCCGTCGGGTTCATGTTGAACAGGCGGGCCTGGCTGATGGCCGCCGCGCCGACGAAGGAGTTGTCCATGGTCACCTGGGGGCAGGCCTCGAGGCAGCTTCCGCAGGTGATGCACGTGGAGAGCACGTACATCGTGGACTGGTCCACGGGCGACTGACGCGGGCCGGGGCCCAGGTTGTGCGTGCCGTCGATGGGCACCCAGCCCTTGACGCGCTTGAGCGCCTCGAACATGCGGTTGCGGTCCACCGCCAGGTCGCGGACGACGGGGAACTTCGTCATCGGCTCCAGGGTGATGGGCTGCTCCAGCTTGTCGATGAGCGCCGAGCAGGCCATGCGCACGCGCCCGTTGATGTTCATGGCGCAGCTGCCGCAGACCTCCTCGAGGCACGCGGCGTCCCACACCACCGGCGGCACCTTCTTGCCGTCCGCGGTGACCGGGTTGCGCTGGATCTCCATCAGGCACGAGATGACGTTGGCGCCCTTGCGATAGGGGACCTTGAACTCATCGTAGTGGCCCGGCTGGCTGGGATCGTCCTGCCGCCAGATGCGGAAGGTGATGGTCTGGGTACTGACGGCAGATGCCTGTGCGGTGTCCATGTGGCTCGACCCTTCACTTCCAAGTCAGTTTCGGCGGCCCGGACCTGCGCCCGGGCCCGCCCCAAGAACTCCCCGGCGACTCACGCGTACCAGCGCGGCTCGGGCGACAACACGTCGGTCTTGACGTCCTCGTAGGAGATCTGCGGCCCCTGCTCCGCGTACTTCGCGATGGTCGTCTTCGCCCACTTGTCGTGGCGCTTCTGCCACTGCGCCATCCACTCCGGATCCTTGTTCGGGTCCTTCGTCTTGGGCTCGGGCAGCGAGAAGTCCGGCTTGTAGTGCGCGCCGCGGCTCTCGTCGCGCAGGAGCGCGCTGGTGGCGATGACCTCGCCCAGCTCCAGCATGTTCCACAGCTGGTTGGTGTACGAGAGCGAGCGGTTGGAGGAGTTGCCCGTGTCGAGCACGTTCACGTTCTTCCAGCGGCCCTTGAGCTCGCGGATCTTCTCCACCGTCTTCTTCAACCGGTCGTTGTAGCGGACGACGGTGCAGTTCTCCGTCATCACGTCGCCCAGCTCCTTCGCCAGCCCGTACGGGTTCTCCGGGCCGTTCATCTTCTTGATGGTGGCGAAGCGGTCCTCCCAGTAGCGCTTGGCGTCCTGGAAGTACTTCTGCGGCATCGCCGCCGCGCTGGTCTCGTTGTTCTTGGCGAACGAGGTCATCGCCGGGCCGCCGATCATGCCCGAGTAGATGCACGACAGCAGGGAGTTGGCGCCCAGGCGGTTGGCGCCGTGGAACGCGTAGTCCGCCTCGCCCGCGGCGTACAGGCCCGGGATGTTGGTGGACTGGTTCTTCGGGCTGCCTTCCAGCGGGGTGTTGTCCTTGTTCGGCTCGAACGTCACGTACAGGCCGCCCATGGAGTAGTGCATGCCCGGGAAGATGACCATCGGCGTGACGCGCGGGTCGTCTCCCACGAACTTCTCGTAGATCTCCATGACGCCCTTGATCTTGGCGTCCAGCGTCTTGGCCGGGATGTGCGTGACGTCCAGGTACACGCCGTCGCGCCCGCCGATGCCCATGCCCAGGTCGCGGCAGACCATGAAGATCTCGCGCGTGGCGACGTCGCGGGGGACCAGGTTCTTGTACTTGGGGTACTTCTCCTCGAGGAAGTACCAGCGCTCGCTCTCCGGGATGTCCCGGGGCCCGCGCGTGTCACCCTTCTTCCGGGGCACCCAGACGCGGCCACCCTCGCCGCGGACCGACTCGCTCATCAGGCGCAGCTTGTCCTCGCCCGGGATGGAGGTCGGGTGCACCTGGATGAACTCGCCGTTGGCGTAGATGGCGCCCTCCATGAAGGCGCGACCCGCGGCGGTGCCGGTGTTGATGATGGAGTTCGTCGAGCGGCCGAAGACGATGCCCGGGCCACCCGTGGCGAGGCACACGGCCTCCGCCGGGAAGGTGCGGATCTCCATGGTCCGCAGGTCCACGGCCACGCTGCCGATGCAGCGGCCGCTCTCGTCCTTCACCGTGCCGAGCCACTCCCAGTACTCGTACTTGGTGACCTTGCCCTCCGCCTCGTAGCGGCGCACCTGCTCGTCCAGCGCGTAGAGCAACTGCTGGCCCGTGGTCGCGCCCGCGAACGCGGTGCGGTGGTGGAGCGTGCCACCGAACCGGCGGAAGTCGAGCAGCCCTTCCGGCGTGCGGTTGAACGTCACGCCCATGCGGTCCAGCAGGTAGATGATGCTGGGGGCCGCGTAGCACATGCCCTTGACGGACACCTGCTCCGCCAGGAAGTCGCCGCCGCGCAGCGTGTCCTTGACGTGGATCTCCGGGCTGTCGCCCTCGCCCTTGGTGTTCACCGCACCATTGATGCCGCCCTGAGCGCAAACCGAGTGGGAGCGCTTCACCGGAACGAGCGAGAGCACATCCACCTGATGACCCGCCTCAGCGAGCTTGATCGTCGTCATCAGCCCCGCGAGACCGCCGCCCACCACCGTGAACCGCGCTGCTGCTGCCATCATCGTCTCCTTGACTGCCAGGATGCCGGACACACCTTCCATCGCCAGCGTGCCTCTCCGGACACGCCACGCTCCGGACATCCCTGTGCGAGTTCTACAGGCTAGTTAACTTGGCGAAACAGCGCCGCAACCACGGCGCCTGGGGCGATAAGGCCGCGTCATTCGCGGCATCAGACGCGGGGCCCGCCGGGCCATGCCGGCGGGCCGCCTGCGTCTGGAAGGGAGTCCAGGACTCCCGGATCCACGGCTTACAGCTTGACGGAGTCGACCGTCGCCTTGACCGACGTGAAGGACTTGGTCAGCTCGGCCTTCTCGGCGTCGTTCAGGTCGACGGTGATGATCTTCTCCACGCCGCCCGCGCCGATCTGGACGGGGACGCCGAAGAAGTAGTCGTTGATGCCGTACTGGCCCTTCAGCAGCGCCGCGCCCGGGAGGATGCGCTTGCGGTCGAAGATGTAGCTCTCCGCCATGGCGATGGCGGAGGCCGCGGGGCCGAAGTAGGCGCTGCCCGTCTTGTAGAGGGCCACCAGCTCGCCGCCGCCCTTGCGGGTGCGGTCGACGATGGCGTCCAGCTTGTCCTTGGCGATGAGCTCCGTCAGGGGCACGCCGCCCACGGTGCTGTGGCGCACCAGGGGGACCATGTCGTCGCCGTGGCCGCCGAGGACGAGCGCCTCCACGTCACGGATGGAGGAGCCCAGGGCCTCCGCCACGAAGCACTTGAAGCGGCTGGTGTCCAGCACGCCCGCCATGCCCACGACCTTGTTGTCCGGCAGGCCGGCGATCTTGTGGAGCGCGAACACCATCGCGTCCAGGGGGTTGGCCACGTTGATGACGAAGGCGTCCGGGGCGTGCTGCTTGATGTTGGCCGCCACGTCCTTCATGATCTTCAGGTTGACCTCGAGCAGGTCCTCCCGGCTCATGCCCGGCTTCCGGGGGACGCCCGCGGTGATGATGATGACGTCCGAGCCGGCGACGTCCTTCCAGTCCGTCGAGCCCGTGACGCGGCAGTCATAGCCGTCCACCGCCGACAGCTGGTTGATGTCCAGCGCCTTGCCCTTAACCAGCCCCTCCGCCACGGGGATGTCGTAGAGCACCACGTCGCCCAGCGACTTCTGCACCGCGAGCAGCGCGAGGTTGCCGCCGATCTGCCCGCCACCGATGAGACCAATCTTCTTCTTGCGATTCTGAGCCATGGATTCGCCGTCTCCCGTGCCCCGTGAGGGGATTACATGTGCTTGATGATGGCCTGACCGAACTCGGAGCACTTCACCTCGGTCACACCGGACTGCCCCTCCTGCTTCATCAGGCGGGCGAAGTCGTACGTCACCGTCTTGGCCGCGATGGCGCGATCCATCCCCTGGATCATCAGGTCCGCCGCCTCGTGCCAGCCCAGGTGCCGGAACATCATCTCGCCGGAGAGGATGACCGAGCCCGGGTTCACCTTGTCCAGGTCCGCGTACTTGGGCGCCGTGCCGTGCGTCGCCTCGAAGACGGCGTGGCCGGTGACGTAGTTGATGTTGCCGCCCGGCGCGATGCCGATGCCGCCCACCTGCGCCGCCAGCGCGTCAGACAGGTAGTCGCCGTTGAGGTTGAGCGTGGCGATGACGTCGAACTCGTCCGGACGGGTGAGCACCTGCTGCAGGGTGATGTCCGCGATGGAGTCCTTGATGACGATCTTCCCCGCCGTCACCGCCGCCTTCTGCTCGGCGTTCGCCGCCTCCTCGCCCTTGGCGGCCTTGGTCACCTCCCACTGATCCCAGGTGTAGACCTTGTCACCGAACTCCCGGGCGGCCAGCTCGTAGCCCCACTTGCGGAAGGCGCCCTCGGTGAACTTCATGATGTTGCCCTTGTGGACCAGGGTGACGCTCTTGCGCTTGTGGTCCACCGCGTACTGGATGGCCGCGCGGATCAACCGGTCGCTGCCCTCCTTGGACACCGGCTTCACACCCAGGCCGATGTCGGACGGGAAGCGGATCTTCCCGAACTCCTTCGGGAACTCCTGCTTGAGCAGGCCGAGGAACTTCTCCGCCGCCGCGGAGCCCGCCTCGAACTCGATGCCCGCGTAGATGTCCTCCGTGTTCTCGCGGAAGATGGTCATGTCGACCTTCTCCGGCGTCTTCACGGGGCTGGGCACGCCCTTGAAGTACCGCACGGGGCGCAGGCAGACGTACAGGTCGAGCATCTGGCGCAGCGCCACGTTCAGCGAGCGGATGCCGCCGCCCACCGGCGTCGTCAGGGGGCCCTTGATGCCGACCAGGTAGGTGCGGAAGGCCTCGACCGTCTCGTCCGGCAGCCAGTTGTTGACGGCCTTGAACGACTTCTCGCCCGCGAGGACCTCGTACCAGGCGATCTTCTTCTTGCCCTTGTAGGCCTTCTCCACCGCGGCGTCGAAGACGGCCTGGGAGGCACGCCAGATGTCGCGGCCGGTGCCGTCACCCTCGATGTAGGGGATGATCGGATGATCCGGAACCGACAGCTTGCCGTTCTGGAGGGAGATCTTCTCGCCGGACGACGGGGGCGCCATGGACGTACTCCTGGAAGGTGTGACCGTGTAAGAAGGCGCGGGATAGTCGAGAACCCGCCCCCCTCCCGTCAAGGAGTTTGGCCACCCTTCCAGGTTGCAGGACTTATCGGACCCAGCGGCGAGACACGGACGGGCGAGGACCGCCCTGGCACCCGAGGGAACGACGCGTCGACGACGACGCTACCAGCTGGACAGCCCCGTCGAGGGCAGGCTCACGGTGATACACAGCCCGGAGCGCTCGTCACAGGACGCCACCAGCTCACCGCCCATCGCCTCCGCCAGCTCACGCGCCCGCGCGAGCTGACGATGACGCGGGCCCGCCAGCACGGGTGAGAGGAGGGCCGTGTTCAACTCGCGCCCGGACAGCCGCGCGTCCGGGGTCCGCACCGCGAAGCGCGGTCCCTCGTCACCGAAGTCGTCGGGGGGCTCGACCACGAACCGGACGCCCTGCCCTCCCGCGTGGTCCGCCGCGTGCGCCAGCAGGAGCAACATCACCTGCCCCGCGCGACGCCGGCTCACCCGCGCCACCGCCGCGTCATCCGGCAGGTCCAGCGTCACATCCACGCCGTGCAGCCGGTGCGTCGCGTCCAACAGCGCCCGGGCCTCGGTCGCCACGTTCCCCAGGTTCACCTGGAACGAATCCGGGCCCTCCACCAACTCCAGGGAAGGCACGCGCGCGGGCACCCGGACCGACTCCGCGCCCTCACTCGCCGTCACCCCTGGAATTTCCGCCGCTGCACGCATCCCACACCTCGTCTCACCGACGACGTACGGTAGGTGACTCTAGTGGCTTCCCCCGACACGCTCCATTTCACTACGAGAAAGGGCCGAGGGCGTGATTGACTGCGAACATTACAGATACGCGACATCTTGGCCGTACTGTTGTCGTGTCCTGGGCATACACTTCGTGAAATTTGGAGAAGAACCCTGTCAGGGTTGACCCAGTGTTCTAGATTCCCGCCTTGACGAAAACAGCAAGGCTGCACAAATTCGATTTGACTGTTCCTGCTGACTCCGTATGATGCGGACCCATAGCGAAACGCCGCCTACCGCCGCACCGCTGGAGCAGGGAGGAACTGTCGTGCTTGCAACTTCGCCAACCGCATCGGGCGTTCCTCACTACCGGAGAAGGGGGCTCCTGAACATGGAAGGGGGAAACCCGCTCTCCGCGCGCTCGAGGGTTGAGTTCGACAGCCGCGACGCGTTCCTCAATGTGATTCCGCTGCCGCCGGCCGAGGCCGCGCTGGACGACTCGGGCTACTCGCTGCACGGCAAGGGCGCGGATGCGATCACCTGCTCGCTGCTGACGGCGGATGGCTTCATCGGTGAAGTCACGCGCCTGAGCCCCACGGTGGTGTGGGTGATGCCGCGCGGTCCGGTGAACACGCTGGAGGCGCCGACGCTGCCCGTCTTCCTGCAGGGCTGCGGCGTCACCATCGGGCCGCTGGTGGGCGCGCTCATCCGCGCGGACGCGGAGACGGTGAACGCGCCGGTGGGACTCCAACTGGTGGGCGTGACGGTGGAGCAGGGCCGGCAGATCCTCGACATGCTGGCGGACGCGCTCAAGCGCGGCGTCGCGGAGCCGGCGGCCTCGGCGCTGCCGGTGCAGGACACCATCGAGGACGCCGAGCGCATCCGCGCCATCCTCGCGGCCATCTGCACCGCGCGGAACAAGGGCGTGCTGCGCCGCATGGGCCGCTCGGTGCGCATGGAGCTCGAGCGCCTCAACAGCGCGACGGGGCAGCTGGAGTGGCGCGTCGACGAGACGGTGACCGGGTGGGGCGAGGCGCCCTACGAGGTCGACATCATCGGCTACAACAGCGCGTACCGCATGCGCCTGGAGGCCACGGGGGGCGCCGAGGACCAGCTCCTCACCCCCCTGCCCGCGCAGTTGCAGCGCATCCGCCACCGCTGGCACCGCCGCGTCCCCGCCCCCGAGGGCACCAGCGTCCGCCTGCACCACCCGCTGTGGCGGGAGCTGGGCGAGCTGAAGCGGGACCTGGTGGACCTGTCCTTCTCAGGCCTGTGCATCCGTTGCAAGCCGGAGGACCTGATGTTCCCCGGCCTGCTGCCGCCCCACATCGAGCTGGACACGGGCATGGGGCAGACGCTGACGCTGCGTGGGGAGCTGCGCTACGTCACCAGCGTGCGTCCGGACGGCTTCGTGCTGTGCGGCCTGAGCGTGCAGCCCTACTCGTCCGACGAGGCGCGGTGGGTCAGCTTCGTGTCGCAGACGACGACGCCGACGACGCGGACGGCCGAGGGCCTGACCGAGGGGCTCTGGGACGTGTTCACGCTCTCCGGCTTCTTCAGCCTGGCGGGCAAGTCGCACGAGGAGTTCGAGGCCCTGCGCCTGCAGTTCCGCACCATGGCGCAGCGGGCCTCCGAGGTCCCGCAGCTCTTCTGCCAGGCGGTGTGGCCCTCCGGTCGCGGCCCCGAGGCGACCATCTCCATCATGCGGACCCAGGAGCACTCCTGGCTCCTGCACCAGCTGGCCAAGCGCCCGGGCAAGCCACAGATGGCGGTGATGGAGCCGGGCCGCATCCTGCGCGACATCTACGTGCGGACCTTCGAGCACGCGCAGAGCGACGCGGACTGCAAGTGGGTGGTGGCCTACGTCGAGGGGCTCAACCCGTGGATCGCCAAGTCGCACGTGCGCTACGCCGAGCGGCAGATGGCGGCGGACCCCGAGCAGTCCTTCACCAAGCGCGTGCGCATGCTGGATGTCTACTCGCACGAGCTGACGGGCCGCGCCCACGAGGGCATCGAGATCGCTCCGGCCACGCCGGAGGAGATCGCCCAGCTCATCGAGACCATCGGTCGCACGCGCCCCAACTGCTACATGGAGGCGCTCGACTTCACGCGTGAGCGCTTCGACATGCGTCGCATCCAGGCCCGCTGGGAGGGGTTCGGCCTGGAGCGCGAGCGAGGAACCGTGGTCGCGCGGATCAACGGCGTCGCCGTGGCCGCGGCGGTGATGGAGCTGGGTCAGCAGGGTACGAACCTGTACTCGATGCTGGACATGACCCGGCTCTTCCCGCTGACCGAGGAAGGACCGTCCACCTTCGTGGCGTTGGTGGACGCCGCGCGCCGCTGGTACTCGGCGCGCAAACGCCGCTCGTTCCACTTCATCTGTGAGGACGAGGGCGGTAGCTACATCGAGGAGGCCGGCATCCACGGCGGACCTGATCCCTATCTGTGGATCATCTCCGCCAAGCTGATCCCCGACTACCTCGAGCACATCAGCGAGCTCACCATCGGGCGCCGCGGCCCACACAATTCGCGGTAACACCAACACCACAGGGGTTCAAAACATGAGCAAGCAACTCGTGGAGCAGAAGTACGTTCCGCACGTCGCCGCCGCACGCGAGCGTCTCAAGACGTCCCCCGCCCTCCAGAAGCTGCTGGATCCCAAGGCAGACCCGGCGTTCGTCGAGGCCTTCCTCATCCAGTACAACTCGCGCGGCGTCTTCATGACGGAGCCCGTGGACGGGTGGATCCGCCGCGCCGGCGAGGCCACGGTCCGGGCGGGCATGAAGGAAGTGGGCGAGAAGCTCATCACCCACGCGAAGCACGAGGAAGGCCATCACCTGATGATGGTCGAGGACGCGAAGGGCCTCGTGGAGAGCTGGAACTCCAAGAACACCGAGAAGCTGGATGCGTCCGCGCTGCTGAAGCAGACGCCCACCCAGTCCATGGTCGACTATCGCCGGATCCACGAGGACACCATCGCCGGTCCCGTCCCCGCCGCGCAGGTCGCCATCGAGTACGAGATCGAGAACCTGTCCGTCGTCTTCGTCCCCGGCCTGCTGGAGCAGGCGCAGCGCGTCTGTGGCGAGGGCGTGCTGAGGAAGATGTCCTTCCTCAAGGAGCACGCGGAGCTGGACGTGGGCCACACCGCCCTCAACGAGGTCATGCTCAACAAGCTGCTGGAGCAGGTCTCCGACGACAAGGCGGAGATCATCGCCAAGACGGGCGCCGAGGCGCTCGACATCTACCTGCGCTTCCTCGGCGATTGCATCGAGCAGGCCCAGGGCATGCTGAAGGCGAAGGTCGCCGCGGCCTGAGTCACACCGCCGTCGGTTGACGCCTCCGGGGCGCCCAGGGCCACCTTCCGGCCCGGGCGCCCCTCGTCGTTTCCAGCCGCCCTACCCCGCCCTGCGCACGTCGCGCTCGCCCGTGCCCTGGCGCGGCCGCAGGTGCCCCTTGAGCGAGCGCTGCAGCGCGGCGAAGCGCGTCGCCGACACGGCCCCGTAGACATGCCGGTCCGGACGTAGCACCACGACGTCCACCGCGTGGCGCAGGAACCAGTCCCCCAGTCTTCCGCCCACGTCCACCACCGCGTTGGACGACGCGAAGCCCGCATGCGGTGCGGGCAAGACGCTCCAAGCGCCCATCCCCAGCGACTCCGCCAACGTGCGCGCCTCCGTCCGGAGCTCACGCGACGCCCCTGGCCGGGTCAGCAGCACGAAGCCCGGCCCGAGCACGTCGTCGAGCCGCGCGAGCGTCCCGTCCGACACCTCGACGCGGGGCTGGGGGAACAAGGTGCCCTCCACCCCATCCTTGGCCCGCACACCCCCGAGGAGGAAGCCGCGCCGGAGCGGGACGACGGGCCGCGCGCGGAACTCCCGGATGAAGGGACCGGTGAACGGCAGCCGGTAGAGCACCTGGATGAGCAGGTTGCGCAGGCGAGACACGAGCGCTCCGCCCGACATCATCACCCGCCCCATCGCGTCCGAGCTGCGGATGAGCGCCTCGACGTGGTCGCGCCGCTCCACCTCGTATGTCTCCAGGAGCGACTCCGCCGCGGCCCCCGCCAGGACGCTGGCCAGCTTCCACGCGAGGTTGAGCGCGTCGCGCAGGCCCGCGCACAACCCCTGTCCCAGGAACGGCGGCATGAGGTGCGCCGCGTCCCCCAGCAAGAAGACGCGCCCCACCCGCCAGTGGCTCACGATGCGGCTGTGGTACGAGTACACGTTGGCCGAGCGGACCTCGACGGTCGACAGGTCTATGTACGGCGCGATCAACGCGCGCACCGACTCCGGCTGGCGGACCGCGTCCAGGTCCACGCCCGCGGGGACCATGATGTCGAAGCGCATCTCGTCCTTCGCCGTGCGCGTGACGAAGCCCCGCCGCGCTGGCCCGCATAGGTAACAGGAGAAGTCAGGCTCCGGAGAGGAGGTCCCCACGGTGATGGCGAGCGCGTGCTCCAACCCCGTGGAGCCCTCCAGCTTCAGGCCCAGCATGCGCCGGATGGCGCTGTGCGCGCCGTCCGCGCCCAGCAGGTACTTCGCCCTCACCAGCGTCGTGCGCGACGTGATGACGTCTCGCACGTGGGCCGTGAGGCCTCCGTCACCCTGGACGAAGGACTCCACCAGGTGACCGCGCCACAACTCGACGTGCGCGAAGCGCGCCATCCCCCGGCGCAGGGCCTCCTCCATCCGAGGCTGCTGGAAGAGCGCGCCCACGGGATGACCGTTGGGCTCGTCGAGCTTCGTGAAGTCCACCTCCGCCAGCACGCGGAGGTCGTCATCGAGATACTGCAGCCGCTTGCAGGGATGGAAACCGACGCCCAGCTCGCCCTCCAGTCCCGCGGCCTGGAAGATGCGCTGGGCCTCGTCATCCACGCTGATGGCGCGCGACTGTCCGTGCGCGGAGAGCTCGCGCTCCACCACCAACGTCGAGATGCCTCGCTGCCCGAGCAGGTTCGCCGCCATGGCGCCCACCGGCCCACAGCCCACGATGATGACGTCAACGGTCTTTTGCAACACGGCCACCTCCAGACATGACAAGGAATGAGTTGCCATTGGTCCCGGCCGACCGCCCAGGCCATGTCTCTATCCGTGTCACGGATTTTCCGAATCACGTCCCCCCACCCAGAGAACGCCGCGCGTCGAATTCCTTGCATGTTTGCGATTCACGCCCGGCGTAGTGAATCCGTTGCAAATCCGGCGCGTATTCTCAGACACCCGCGAGGCGACCCACACCCGGTGGGTTCCCGTCATGTTCCAAGGTGGGTGGAGGGTTTTCTGTGCACTTCAAGATTGCGTCCACATGGAATCAAACGGCCGTGCGACGCGTACGTTCCCTGTCTGGAAGACGGCAGTGACACCGGGAAGCGACGCAGGGCGTCGTGCATTCCGCCCGGGACAGGTGTTTCGTCCATGTCCCCCTCACGTGTGGTTCGCGAAGGAGCAGTCCCATGGAATGGCTCGAATTCTCCCGCTGGTCCCCCGAAGTGGAGCGACAGCTCGCGCAACAGGCGGCCCGGATCGGGGCCGTGGCGGAACGGAGGGCCAGCCTGACGCGCAGAGTCCGCGCCGGCGCGACCACCGTCTCGTCCGTGTATCGGCTGACCGCGATGCTGCGCGAGTACCCGCGCACCAATCCGTGGGGCCACCCCGCCACCGAGAGCTGAACACCGCCTCGACGCGAACGGCTCGGCTCCCGCCAAGCAAGTGAGGAGCCGCCCGTTCGCCCGCCCGCCTGGCACCCTGGCCAGCGCTCATCGGGCACGAGCGGGAATTGATTCACATATCAATCCACCGCGAACCCTCGCGGACCTCCTGGCGCCACTGTCCTTCAGTGACTCGCGTCCTGGCGGAGCACCTGGCGTTCGAGCTTGCCCATCGCGTTGCGCGGGAGTGCCTCCCGCCAGATGAAGCGCACCGGCTGTTTGAAACCGGCGAGGTCCCGCCGGCACCAGTCCGCGAGTGCGTCCACGTCCGGGCGCTCCTGACCGACACGCGGCACGAGGAAGGCCACGGGCACCTCGCCCCAGCGCGCGTCCGCGATGCCCACCACCGCGGCCTCCTGCACCGCCGGGTGGTTGATGAGCACGGCCTCGACCTCCGCGGGATAGACGTTCTCTCCACCGCGCAGGATGAGGTCGGTGCGGCGAGACAGCACGGTGAGGCGGCCTCGCGCATCGACCACGCCCAGGTCCTTCGTGTGCAGCCAGCCGTCGCGCAGCGCCTCGCGCGTGGCTTCGGGGCGACGCCAGTAGCCCGACATCACCGTGGGACCGCGCACCTGGATGTCCCCCTCCTCTCCGGGGCCACACGGCGCGCCCGACGGGCCGACGACGCGGACCTCGACCCCTGGCAACGCGGGGCCCGCCGTCCTGCCATCCGCATCGCCGGGGCGCTCCGTGGCGGCCTGGGAACACGACTCGGTGAGCCCATACGTCTGGAGCGCGACGAGCCCCACGGCCCGCGCCCGCTCCAACAGAGGCACCGGGACGGGGCCTCCACCGATCAACGCGACCTCGAAGGTGGAGGGCATCCGCCGCCCTCCCCGCGCATCCAGCACGCGCTCGAGCGTCGTCGCCACGAGGCTCGCGTGAGACACGGCCTCCTCGTCGAAGGCCCGATTGGCGGAGTCGACGTCGAAGCGCTCGTGCAGGACGAGGCAGCCGCCCTCGTACGCGGTGCGCGTCAACATCGACAACCCGCCGACGTGGAACAGCGGCAGCGTACCGAGCCAGCGCGGCGCGGGGTGGGTCCCCAGGTTCGCGGCGGAGGCCCGGCAGGAGGCGCGGAAGTTCCCCTCCGTCAGCACCGCGCCCTTCGGGCGCCCCGTCGTCCCACTCGTGAAGAGCACCACGCGCGGCGAGGACACCTCGAGCGCACCACAGGTGGCCGAGGTCGCGGACGACGCGAAGGCTTCGAGGGGTTCGGCGCGCGGGAACTTCTCGCGGAGCGACGCGAGCGCCAGCACCAGGGCCGGTTCGACGTCGTCGACGAGCGGGGCGAGCTCCGAGGCGGTGAGGCGCGCGTTGAGGGGCGCGAGCACCGCACCCAGGCGCCCCAGGGCCCAGAAGAGGAACACCGAGTCCGCGTGGTTCGTCGCCAGGAGCGCCACGCGCTGTCCCGAGGCGATGCCCCGGGCCTCCAGCGCCGCCACCCAGTGCCCCACCGCTTCATCCAGCTCGCGGTACGACCACGAGCGCCCCGCGAAGGTCAGCGCCTGCGCATCGGGGTGATGCGCGGCCCCTTCGCGGATGGGACACGACAGCGACGTCACACGACCACTCCTGGTTCCAGGCCCAGCCCGGAGGTCTCCGGGAGGCGGATGCGCCCGTGAACGGGCTTGTACTCATGCGCCTCGGGCTCCCGTGCGAAGAGGCGCCCCACCGCGAGCCCCGACGCGAGCGAACCCGAGGGCAAGGCCGCCGCGAGGTGCGCCGCCCCCGCCCGGGCCACGACGCCGTCGAGCGAGCTCGTCACGTACGCCTGCATGCCGAGCCGCGCCGCGCGCATCGCCACCACCAGCCCCGGGAGCAAGCCGCCCAGCACCATCGGCTTGAGCACCACCGCCCCCACCGCCGGGCCGCCGCCCAGCAGCGGGTCGACGGCGAGCAGCGCCCGCAGCGCGTCCGGCGAGCCGAGCGACTCGTCCGCCGCGATGATGCAAGGGGCGCGACGCTGCACCCGCCACAGGGCCGCGAGGTCGTCCGGCGCCGTCGGCTGCTCCACCAGCTCCAGGCCATACCAGCCCAGCTTGTCGAGCGCGCGCTTCGCGTCGGACTCGGACCAGCCGCCATTGGCGTCCAACCGCAGCTTCACGTCCGGCCCCACCGCCTCGCGCACCGCCTTCACGCGCTGCTCGTCGTCCTCGAGCGAACGGATGGCGACCTTCAGCTTCAGCGTGCCGAAGCCCTCGGCCACGGCCGCGCGCGCCTCCTGCGCGAGCGCCTGGGGTGACTCCGCGCCGAGCAGCGCGTTGACCACCACCTCCGGACGCGCCTCCTCCGCCAGCAGCCAGCACAAGGGCACGCCCTGGCGCCGGGCGAGCAGGTCGAGCAACGCGAGCTCCAGCGCGTGCTCCGCGGCCGGGACCGGGCCCGACGGCGCGGGGTGGCGCGAGCGGATGCGGACGCCCTCGCCCCGGGCCAGGGTGGGCGCGAACGGCGACAGGGTGTCCTCCACCGCGCGCACGCTGTCTCCCAGCGTCTCGCCCTTCAGCGAGCCCAGCCACGCCGCGAGCACCTCGCCGCAGAGCGCATGAGACTCCGTGCCGAACTCGGGCAGCGGCATCGCCTCGCCGAGCCCGATGCGGCCCTCCTCGTCCTCCAACCGCACGAGGAAACCCTCGCGCGCGGAGTAGGTACCGCGGGATGTCTTCAGGGGCTGGAGCAGCTCCAGCCGCAGCGGGGTCAGCGTCGCCTGGACGATGCGCATGGGCTCACATCATCTCAGGTACAGCCCCAGGCCGAACAGCACGCCGTAGAAAAGCTGGAACCGCGCCGTCCCCCCCAGCGCCGGGTTCAGGGCCGCGCCCTGCGCGCCCAGCACGAGCTTCAGCGGCGGCACCGCGAACGGCAGGCTCAGGAACGACAGGAAGACCCAGGGGCTCGCCATCTGGGTGAGGTACATCGCGACCGGCGTCAGGAACGACACCCCCAGCAGGGCCACGTACTCGGCCTTGCCCGCCGTCGTGCCGAAGCGCACCGCCAGGGTCCGCTTGCCCGCCTTCACGTCGGTGGTCACGTCGCGCAGGTTGTTGACGACGATGATCATCGTCCCGCTGGCGCCCACCGGCACGGCCGCCCACCACGCCGCCGGGTGCACCATGCCCGCCTGCACGTAGAAGGTGCCCGTCACGGCGACCAGCCCGAAGAAGATGAACACGAACAGGTCGCCCAGGCCGTTGTAGCCCAGCGGATAGGGGCCGCCGGTGTACGCGTAGCCACACAACAGCGACAACAGGCCGATGACGACGATGGGCCAGCCGCCCACCACCACGAGGTAGGCCCCCACCGCCGTGGCCAGCGCGAAGCACACCGCCGCGCCCGCCATCACCGTGGAGGGCGCGATGAGTCCGCTCTGTGTCACGCGCACGGGGCCGAGCCGCTCGTGCGTGTCCGCGCCCTTCTTGAAGTCGTAGTAGTCGTTGATGAAGTTGGTGCCGATCTGGATGAGCACCGCGCCCAGCAGCGCCGCCAGGGCGGGCAACAGGCGCCCCACGCCCAGGCCGAACGCGAGCGTCGTCCCCACCAGCACCGGCACCAGCGCCGCCGTCAACGTCTTCGGGCGCACCGCCATCAGCCACGTCTTCACCGTGGGCCGGGGCTTCGCTTCGGCGGTCGGGACTCCTGGGACGGACGTGCTCACGGGTTCACCCTCTCCGGAGCCGCCGGGGTGGCGGCCCCCTCGAACTGCGGCGCCTCGTACCAGGGCGTCTGGAGGAAGCCCAGCACCTCGCGTGCGTAGGCCTCCGGCGCCTCCAGGTGCGGCGCGTGCCCCGCGTCCGCGAACGAGTACCGCCACACCACGGGCAGCTCGGCCGCCATGCGGCGCGCGATGGTCGTGAACTTCTCGTCCCGCGTCCCGGTGAGCAGCAGCGTCGGCAGGCGCTGACGGTGCAGCTCCGGCCAGTAATCCGGCTGGGTCCCCGTGCCCATGCACTCCAGCGCCCCCGCGAGCCCCTCCACCGTGCACGCGCGGCGATTGGCGCGCAGCGCCGCCTGGCGCTCCTCGGGCATCGCCCGCAGCCCGTCGAACAGGGGCAGCGCCTCCCAACGCTCGACGAAGGCGTCCACGCCGTGCGTCCGGAGGAAGGTCGCGAGCTGGGCGTCCGACTCCCTGCGCTCCGCCCGCTCCTGACGGCGATGCAGGCCCGGAGAGCCACTCTCCATGATGAGCCGACCGAAGCGCTCGGGCGCGCGCACCGCCGCGGCCAGCGCCACCCGCGCGCCCTGCGAATAGCCCAACAGGTCCACGGGGCCCAGCCCCAGCGAGTCGACGAGGGCCACCAGCGCGTCCACCGTCTCGACGAAGCCCTCGCGCCCGGTGCGCTCGGGCAGCGGCGTGGCGCCATGGCCCGGCAGGTCCACGACGATGGCCTTCACCGCGGGCCCGAGCAACGGACGCAGGCCATCGAACGAGGTCCGATTGCCCGTGAAGCCGTGGAGCAGCACGAGCGGCCGGGAGCCGTCGCCCCACGTCTCGTACGCCAGCGTCACGCCCATGGTCCCTCCCCGATGGCGGTCGCCATCCGAGCGAAGAGCTGCCGGTGGTCATCCACGTTCGCGGCCCGGTCCACCTGCACCTCGACCACGTGCAGGCCCCCCTCGAGGCCTTCGCGCACCGCCGAGCGGAGCCCCGCGGGCGTCGTCGGCCGGTGGAACCGCGCGCCGCCCAGCGCCGCCGCATGCGACAGGTCCACGCCGTGCGGCGTGCCGAACAGCGCCTCGAACTCGTCCTGCTTCGCCACCTGCGCGATGGGCAGGAACGAGAAGATGCCGCCCCCATCGTTGTTCACCACGACGACGGTGAGGGGCACGCGCGAGCGCGCCGCCGTGACGAAGGCGCCGACGTCGTGCAGCAACGCCAGGTCCCCCGTGAGCAACACCGTGGGACGTCCCGCCGACGCCGCGACCCCGAGCGCGCTGGACACGATGCCGTCGATGCCGTTGGCGCCGCGGTTCGCCAGCACCCGCAGCGGCACCGGCCCCGCGGGCGCGAACGCGTCCACGTCCCGGATGGGCATGCTGCTGGACACGAACAGCGGAGAACCCGACGGCAGCGCGGCCACCACCTCGCGCGCGATGCGCGGCTCGCTGAGGTGGTCCGGGCGCTCCGCGAACGCGGCTTCCAGGGCGCCTCGCGCCAACCGCTCCGCCACGAGGAACGCCTGGGGCCACTTCCCCGCCGCGCCACGGGACAGCCCCTTCGCGAGCGACTCACACGCCGCCACGGACGAGCCCTCCACCACCGTGGCCGCGCGATGCCCCGGGTCGAACAGGCCGCCCTCGTCACTGAAGAGGACCACCTCCGCGCCCGACGCATCCAGCCACTGCTGGGGAGCCTTCGGCGTGAGCCCGCCCCCGAAGCGCAGCACCAGCTCCGGCCTGTGCGACTTCGCGAAGGGGGCATGCCGCAACACCGCGTCGTAGTACGACAGCGTGAGCGGACCACCGCCGTAGCGCGCCTGGGAGACCGACTCGGCCAGCACCGGGTAGCCCGTCGCCAGGGACAACGCGGCGATGGCCTCGCCGAAGCCGTCGACCTCGTCGCGCGGACCACACACGATGACACCCCGCTCGGTGGAGGCGATGCGCCGCCGCACGGCCTCCAGCACCGCCGGGTCCGGCACCGGCACCGGGGGGACGATGTGCGTGAGGGGCGCGCCCGGACGCCCCGCCTTCACCAGCGCGGACAGCCGCTCCTCACCGAAGGGCTCGGCCACGGGGGCCAGCGGCTCGCGGAACGGGACGTTGAGCTGCACGGCCCCTCGGGGCGCGCGCTTCGCCGTCGCCACCGCGCGCGCCGCCGTGGCGCGCAGGTGCATCAGGGCGACCTCGCTCGCCTCGGCCAGGCCCAGGTCCGCGAAGTAGCGCGCGTGCTCACCATAGAAGCGCGCCTGGGGCACCGTCTGCGCGGCCCCCCAGCCCTGCAGCTCCAGCGGACGGTCCGCCGTCAGCACGATGAGCGGGACGTGCGACAGCGAGGCCTCGATGACGGCCGGATAGAAATGGGCTCCCGCCGTGCCGCTGGTGGCGACCAGCACCACCGGCGTGCGCGAGTGCTTCGCCAGCCCGAGCGCGAAGAAGCCCGCGCCTCGCTCGTCGATGACGGACCAGGTGCGCAGCCCCTCCATGCGCGCGCACGCGAGCGCGAGCGGCGACGAGCGGGAACCCGGGCACACCACGGCGTGGCGCACGCCACCGCGCACCAGCTCCTCGAGGAGCGCGCGCGCCCACAACACGTTGACGTTAACGTCGGCCGACATCCCCGCCTCCCAGCGCCCGCAACATGGCCAGACTCTTCATCTCCGTCTCCCGCCACTCCGCCTCCGCGATGGAGCCGGCCACGATTCCGCATCCCACGAACAGCCTCGCTCGCGCGCCCCGCACCAGCGCGGAGCGCAGCGCCACGACCAGATGAACCCGGCGGGGCCCCACCCACCCGACCGGCCCCGCGTACCACCCACGGTCCAACCCCTCGTGCTCCACCAGGAAGGCCAGCGCGCGCTCACGGGGCGTCCCGCCCACCGCCGGCGTGGGGTGCAACGCCCCCACCACCTGCGCCGCCGTCACGCCCTCCCGCAGCTCCGCGCGGATGCCCGTGCGCAGGTGCACCACGTTCTTCAGCGCCAGGAGCCGAGGCTCCGCGTCGGCCTTCACGTCCGAGGCCAGCGTGCGCAGCGTCGCGAGGATGTAGCGCACCACCGCCTCGTGCTCGCGCACGTCCTTGTCCTGCCCTCGCAACCCCTCGGCCAGTTGAGGAGCCGCCGTTCCCGCCAGCGCCTCCGTCTCCAGCACGCGGCCCTCCACCCGACACAGCGTCTCCGGCGTCGCGCCCACGAAGCACGCCCCGTCCGGCGCCCGGAACAAGAAGGTCGCGCAGCGCGGGTTCTGCTCGCGCAGCCTCGCCAGCACGTCCACCACGTCGAAGGACTCGGGCGCCTGCGCGTCGAGCGCCCGCGCCAGCACCACCTTCTGGAGGCTCCCCGCGGCGATGGCCTCCACCGCCCGGTCCACCCGCGACTCGAACTCCTCCCGGGACGACGCGAGCGACAACGCCACGGCGTCTCCGCGCGCGTGCCGATAGGCGCTCGGGAAGCACGCGCGCACCCGCTCCAGCCGCGAGCGCACCGCGTCCTCCCCGCCTTGGGACTCCGGAGCGAACGCCGCCGCCAGCAGCTGGCCCCCGGCGCGCCAGACCAGCACCTCCGGGAGCGTCCACCGGGAGACGCCGTGCGACGCCCAGTCCCCGTCCGGTCGCCCCGTGGCGCCGAAACGGACACCGCCGAACCAGGGCCCCGGCATCGACGCGGGGACATCCCCCAACCAGCGCAAGGGGAGCTCGCTCAACGACGCGAGCACCGCGGGCACCTGCCCGGGCTCCGAGGCCACCCGCACCGCCGCCTCGCCCCAACCCGCCGCGGCCTCCTGCTCCAGGGGACGCTCCCAGTAGACCGACGGGACGCCCAGGGCCTCCGCCCCGGAGAGCGGATCCACCGCCGCCAGGGGCATCACTCCTGCCACCCAGCGCTGGCTCTCAACGGGATTGAGCGTCTTCATCAGCGGTCCTCATCCGCGACTGCCCTGCCACCACCTTCGGTTGTCTTCTAAGCCATCTCGGCTATACATGCACCAAGGAGTTCAAAACCTCTTGAACTCGATGAACAGGAGAGGCCGTGGGAGGCAAGCAGCCAGACGAAGCGACGCCGGCGGTGTCCGGGAAGGACACGGGTGCGCGCCGGGTGCTGCGAGCCTTCCGGCCCGAGGGCACGCGCGTCCGCGCGGGTGAGGTGGAGGTCGGCGGTCCGGGCTTCGTGGTGATGGCGGGCCCGTGCGCGGTGGAGGGGACGGACCAGGTGGAGAAGACCGCCGCGGCCGTGGCGGCCGCTGGAGCCCATGTATTGAGGGGCGGCGTATTCAAGCCTCGCACCAGTCCCTACGCGTTCCAGGGGATGGGCGAGCCGGGGCTGCACCTGCTGGCGGAGGCGGGGCGCAAGCACGGCCTGCCGGTCATCAGTGAAGTGATGGACTCCGCGCAGATTCCCTTCATGGCGGAGGCGGCGGACATCCTCCAGGTGGGCGCGCGCAACATGCAGAACTTCTCGCTGCTGCGCGCGCTCGGAAAGGTGCGCCGGCCCGTGCTGCTCAAGCGCGGGCTGTCGGCCACGCTCCAGGAGTGGCTGCTGGCGGCGGAGTACATCCTCGAGGGCGGCAACGAGCAGGTGATGCTCTGTGAGCGGGGCATCCGCACCTTCGAGACGGAGATGCGCAACACGCTGGACCTGGCGGCGGTGGCCTGGGCCAAGCAGCGCACCCACCTGCCCGTCATCGTGGACCCGTCCCACGCGACGGGACACCCGGACCTCATCCTGCCCATGTCCCTGGCGGCGGCCGCCGCGGGGGCGGACGGGCTGCTCATCGAGGTCCACCCGCGCCCGGAGCAGGCCCTGTGTGACGGAAACCAGGCCCTGACGCCGGAGCGCTTCCAATCCTTGATGCAGCGGCTGTCACCCGTGCTAGACGCGGTGGGCCGACACCTTTGGCGGCCGGACAGCCCGGCCCAGGTCGTGAGGGCGCGATGAGCACTGAAGTCCGTCAGATGTTCTCCTCCATCGCCACGCGGTACGACGTGACGAACGAGGTCCTCTCGTTCGGCATCCACCGCCTGTGGCGGCGGACGGCCGTGCGGCTCAGCCAGGCCAAGGCGGGTGACCGCGTCCTGGACTGCGCCTCCGGCACGGGCGACCTGGCCATGGTGTTCAAGCGCAAGGTGGGCGACACCGGGCACGTGACGGGCACCGACTTCTGCCCGGAGATGCTGGAGAGCGCCCCCGCGAAGGCGGCGAAGGCGGGCCTCCAGGTGAACTTCCAGGTGGCGGACGCGATGGCCCTGCCCTTCGCGGACAACAGCTTCGACGTGGCGTCCATCGCCTTCGGCATCCGCAACGTGGACGACCCGGTGCAGTGCCTGCGGGAGATGGGGCGCGTGGTGCGCCCCGGCGGCCACGTGGTGGTGCTGGAGTTCGGCCAGCCCGAGGGCATGTTCGGCGCGCTGTTCCGCTTCTACAGCAAGACCATCATGCCCGCCGTGGGCGGTCTGCTCACCGGCAACCGCGCCGCCTACGAGTACCTGCCGCGCACCTCCGCGGCCTTCCCCGCCGGCGACAAGTTCCTGTCGCTGATGGACCAGTCCGGAGCGTACGCGGAGCGCAGCGCCCATCCGCTGACGTTCGGCACCGCGCACGTGTATGTCGGCACCGTCCGCTGAGCGGCGCAGTCACCTCGTCGAGCATGTCCTCACCTCGGTGGATCCCCGGCTCGCGCCGGCACTGAGGGAAGCCCTCGCGCGGCCGGGTCCGGTCGCGCGCCCCGCCGCGGGTCAGACGGTGGTCCTCTGCGGCCACCGCAGCGCCGGCAAGTCCACGCTGCTGCCCCGGGTGGCGGCCCTGCTCGGACGGGAGGGCGTGGACCTGGATCACCACCTGGAGCGCCTCCACGGCCGGCCCCTGCGCACCTGGGTGGCCGAGTCCCCCACCGAGTTCCGCGCCGCCGAGCGCCGCGCGCTGGTGGACCTGCCCCCCGGCTCGCTGGTCGCGGTGGGCGGCGGCTTCCTCTCGCATCATCCGGACGCGCTCGCGGGGGCCTTCACCCTGCTGATTCCGGTGACGTTCGAGACGTATCGGGATCGCCTGCTCGTGGACCGGACGCGCCCTCGCCTGCGCCCCGAGGTCTCCCTCGAGGAGGAGATCGCCTCCATCTTCCATGAACGCGAGGCGCTCCACGCCCGCGTCCCCACCGTGGCCCTGGTCGACTTCCTCCGGGGCTGCCTCACCCACGAGGAGCCCCCGTGACGCCCGCCCGGCGTGTCGTGACCCTGCCTCCCACCCTCCTCGGCGGCGACGCCGTGGCCTTCGCGCGGGAGTGTCAGCGCCGAGGCGCCGAAGTGCTGGAGATCCGCACGGACCTGCACGCCGCCGACGCCGTCGACCCGGCCGCGCTCGCCCAGGTGCTGCCGCTGCTCGTCTCGGAGCGGGGCAAGCCCCTCCCCCCCGCCTGGGTCGCCGCCGCGTGGCGCGTGGACCAGGACCTGATGGACGCCACCGGCGAGCGGCGCGATTCGCTCGACGCGCCCGCCGGCAAGCTGCTCGCCTCGCACCACGCGGACCGGCCGCTGAGCACCCACGAGGCCCTGGCCCTGTGGGAGCGTCCGTTGCCCACCGACGCGCTGGTGAAGCACGTGGAGCCCATGAGCGAGCCGGCCCACCTCGGCACCCTCCTGGAGACCCAGCGCGCGCTGACGGCGCGCTTCGGCGCGACGCGCGTCACGGTGCTGGGCATGGGCGCGGTGGCCCTGCCCGCTCGCGCCGTGCTCGCCCGGAACAACGTGCTGGACTACGTGGCCGCGGGCGGCTCGTGGGCGGCGGCCCCCGGCCAGCGCCTGCTCGACGACGTCGTGCGCGAGTGGAAGGGCGCGGATCGCCTCACCCTCCCCGCCCCCCTGCGGCTCGGCATCCTGGGCACCGCCATCACCCACTCGCGCTCGCCGCGCCTCCACCGCCAGCCCTTCGACCGCATCGACATCCCCGAGGCCGGCCCGGTCGAGGCGCTCGTGGACTCGCTCCTCACCGAGTACGCCGGCTTCGCCGTCACCAGCCCCTTCAAGATGCGGCTGGCCCGGCACACCGGCTCGCCCCTCGACGCCATCAACACCCTCGTCCGCCGGGGCTCCCGGTGGGAGTCCTTCAACACCGACACCGAGGGCGCCCGGAAGGTCCTGGAGCGCCTGGGCGCCCGGGACGTCTTCGTCCTGGGCGACGGGGGCGCGACCTCCGCCCTGCGCACCGTGGCCGCCGAGCGGGGACAGGCCCTGCGGGTCCTCCGCCGCGCCGACATCCAGGGACCGCTGGAGGGCGCGGGCGTCTGGACGTGGCCCGAGCGGGTGCCACCACCGGATTCCCTGCGATTCGAGCGAGCACGCGTGGCGGTGATCGCGTACGGTGCGCCCGGACGACGCATCGCGGCGGAGATTTCGCGGCGCGGCGGTACCCCGGTCCTGTTGGGCGCGGCGTGGTTCGTCGCGCAGGCCCGGCGGCAGCGACAGCTTTGGGAGACAGCGACATGAACACCTTCGGCACCCTGTTCCGCTTGACGACCTTCGGTGAGAGCCACGGCCCCGCGCTCGGCGCGGTGGTGGATGGCTGCCCGGCGGGGGTGCCCCTGACGCGCGAGCGCATCCAGGCCGCGCTCGACCGTCGTCGCCCGGGGCAGTCGTCGCTCGTCACGCCCCGCAACGAGCCGGACCAGGTGGAGATCCTCTCCGGCGTCTTCGAGGACAAGACGCTGGGCACGCCCATCGCCGCCATCGTGCGCAACACGAACCAGCGCTCCGGCGACTACGAGCAGCTCAAGCAGGTGGACCGGCCCGGCCACGCGGACGCCGTCTGGCGCGAGCGCTACAAGCACCGCGACCACCGGGGCGGCGGCCGCACCAGCGGGCGCGAGACGCTCTGCCGCGTCATCGGCGGCACCATCGCCGAGGCGTACCTGGAGCGGGACCTGCCCACGGTGCGCACCGTCGCGTACGTGTCCCAGGTGGGGGACCTCGTGGCCTCCGTCCCCGCGCCCGGGCTCACCCGCGCCATGGTGGACGCGCACCCCACGCGCTGCCCGGACGTCGCCGTGCGCGAGGAGATGGCGGCGCGCATCCTCGCGGCGAAGGAGGCCGGCGACAGCCTGGGCGGCTCCATCGACGTGCGCGTGGAGGGCCTGCCCGTGGGACTGGGCGAACCCATCTTCGGGAAGATCAAGGCGCTCATCGCCCAGGCGCTCGGCAGCGTCGGCGCGATCACCGGCGTCGTGTGGGGCCCGCCGGATCTGCTCGAGCGCATCAGCCAGCCCGGCACCCGCTTCCACTCCGTGAAGGATGTCTACGGCGGCATCCAGGGCGGGCTCACCAACGGCGAGCCCCTCCAGGTCCGCGCCTTCTTCAAACCCCCAGCGACGCTGGCGGACCACGCGAAGGGTGGCCGTCACGACCCGTGCATCATGCCCCGCGCCGTCCCGGTGCTGGAGTCCATGGTGTCCCTGGTCATCGCAGACCTCGTCCAACAGATGAACGCACGCCCGAACACCCTATGAGCCAGACTCCTCCCGGCGCCTACCGTCCTCCGAACGACCGCTGGGGCCCGTTTCCTCGTCTCGCGAAGCGCCTGCCCGAGGGCAGCGTCGCCGTCGTCGACCGCACCGTCGCCCGGCTCCACCCGGGCCTGATTCCCGCGCTGGAGGCCCGCTCGCCGCGCGCCATCGTCCAGTTGGTGGGCGGTGAGAGCGCCAAGACGTTCCAGGCGCTGGAGAAGGTCCTCGCCGCGGGGCTGTCCCTGCCCCGCTCCGGCACGCTCGTCGCCGTGGGTGGCGGCACCGTGGGCGACGTGTCCACCGTGGCCGCGCACCTGCTCAAGCGCGGCGTCCGGCTGGTCCAGGTGCCCACCACGCTGCTGGCCGCGGTGGACAGCAGCCTCGGCGGCAAGGGCGCGGTGGACCTCACGGTGAAGGGCCGCGTGGTGAAGAACCCCGCGGGCGTCTTCCACTACGCCGAGGAGGGGTGGATCTGCCCGGAGCTGTTCGCGTCCCTGTCGCCCACGCAGGTGCGGGAGGGGTCGCTCGAGGCGTGGAAGATGGTCATCAGCCTCGACGCCCGCCGCTTCCGCGCGTACGTGCGCAAGGCGCCGTCGCTGGAGAAGCTGGTGAAGGACGCGCGCGCCCTCAAGGAGGGCGTCTGCTCGCGGGACCCGTACGAGCACACCGGCCTGCGCCGCGTGCTCAACTTCGGCCACACCTTCGGCCACGTGCTGGAGAGCGTGTCGCGCTTCAAGCTGTCGCACGGCGACGCGGTGGGGCTGGGCATCCTCCTGGCGCTCGACGTGGGCCGGACGCTGGGCGTCACGCCGGAGCCCGTCGCCGCCACCGTCGAGTCCGCGCTCCTCCAGGGCCCGGGCGTGCTCGGCCGCGAGCGCGTGGCCGGCCTGCTGGGGAAGTCCTCGCTGAAGGACGTGGCCACGCTGCTCGACGCCGACAAGAAGGCGGGCGCGAAGGGTGAGCTGCGCATGGTGCTCCTGACGGCCATCGGCGCGACCGAGGTCCGCGACGTGGAGGCCACGACGTGGCGCGGGCTGTGGCCCTCCTGGACGAAGGGGGTGCGCCCGTGAGCGAGAGCACCCGCCGCGTCCTCGTGGACCCCAGCGGCCTGCGCGCCTCCGCCCTCACCCCGCCCGTCTCCAAGTCGGACGCGCAGCGGGCGCTGGTGCTGGGACACCTCACCGGGGCCTGGCCCCTGCCCTCCGTCCAGGCCGAGGCCGACGAGGACCTCCCCGCCGACGTGCGCGTGCTGCGCCGGGGCGTGGAGGCCCTGCGGCTGCCGGCGGGGCCCGTGCGCGACGTGGACTGCGCCGACGGCGGCGCCCCCTTCCGCATCCTCGCCACCCAGGTCGCGGTGACGCCCGGCGCCCACGTGCGGCTGACCGGCACGCCGCGCCTGGGGGAGCGCCCCCACGGTCCGCTCTTCACCGCCCTGCGCGACGCGCTCGGCGCCGCGGGGCTCACCCTCGTCGAGGGCACGCCGTGGCCCGTGGAGCTGAAGGCCCCCACGGACACGTCGTCCATGACGTCCGCCTTCCGCGTGCCGGGCGCCCAGAGCAGCCAGTACGCCTCCAGCCTCCTGCTGGGCTGCGCCGCGCTCTTCCTGCGCGAGCGCCGCGCCTGGAGCGTGGACATCGAGGGGACGCTGACCAGCGCCGGCTACCTGGAGCTCACGGTGTCGTGGCTGCGACGCTTCGGCTTCGACATCCAGGAGTCGCCCTCCCGCTACACCGTGGCCGGCTACACCGCGCCCCCCAGCGTCCCGGCCCTGCCGGGGGACTGGTCGTCGCTGGGCTACCTCCTGCTCATCGCCTGGAAGGCCCAGGGCGCGGTGGAGCGGGCGGACCCGGACAGCGCCCACCCGGACCAGGCCATCCTCCGGCTCATCGAGCAGGTGGGCCTGCGGGCGGTCCCCGAGGGCCCCGCGCACACGATGAAGGTGCAGGGGCGGCTGTCCGGGGGCCTGCGGGCTTCCGGGACGGAGTGCCCCGACCTGCTCCCCACCCTGGCGGCGCTCGCGTGCGTGCTGCCCGCCCCGTCCACGCTGACGGAGGTGGGCATCCTCCGGGTCAAGGAGAGCGACCGGCTCGAGGGCATCCGCACCCTCGTGGCGGCCTACGGGGGCACCACGGACCTCCAGGGAGAGGTCCTGCGCATCCAGCCCCCCGCCGCCCCGCCGCCCCGGTTCGAGATGGACAGCCGGGGGGACCACCGGCTGGCGATGACGGCCGCCACCCTGAGTGTCCTGTCCGGGACGCCCCTGGTCCTCACCGGCCCCGAATGTGTCGAGAAGAGTTTTCCGGGCTTCTGGCGCCAATTGTCCCGCGCGGGCGTCCGAATTTCCGAGCACCCGTAGGAAGCATCAGTGTCGCCCCTGCTGACTTATCGTTCTTTTTTGTTGAAAGCGATCTGCGCCCTGTGAAATCTCCGCCCATGCCCAAGGACACGCTGACGATCACCGACAATCGGACCGGCAAGACGTACGAGGTCCCGGTCGAGAACGGATGTATCCGCACCAACGCCCTGCGCCAGATCAAGGTCTCGGACGACGACTTCGGCCTGATGGGTTACGACCCGGCGTTCCTGAATACGGCGAACTGTAAGAGCGCCATCACCTTCATCGATGGCGACAAAGGCATCCTGGAGTATCGCGGCTACCCCATCGAGCAGCTCGCGGAGAAGTCGAGCTACCTCGAGGTCGCGTACCTCCTGCTGAACGGTGAGCTGCCGACGGCCAAGGAGCTGGAGCAGTTCATCCACCTGGTCACGCACCACACCTACGTCCACGAGAACGTGAAGTCCTTCATGGACGGGTTCCGCTACGACGCGCACCCGATGTCCATGCTGGCCTCCACGGTGGCCGCGCTCTCCGGCTTCTACCCGGACGCGAAGAACACCAAGGACGAGCGCAGCCGCCGCATCCAGATCACCCGGCTCATCGCCAAGATGCCCACCATCGCCGCGTTCTCGTACCGGCACAGCATGGGCCTGCCGTACATCTACCCGGACAACGACCTGTCCTACGTCGCCAACTTCCTGGCGATGATCAAGCGCATCGGCACCACGACCTACAAGGTCCACCCGGTGCTGGAGCGCGCGCTCGACGTGCTCTTCATCCTCCACGCGGACCACGAGCAGAACTGCTCGACGACGTCCGTGCGCACGGTGGGCTCGTCCGAGGTCGACCCGTACTCCGCGGTCACCGCCGGCATCGCCGCCCTCTACGGCCCGCTGCACGGCGGCGCCAACGAGGCGGTGCTCCGCATGCTGCGTGAGATCGGCCACATCTCGAAGGTGCCGGACTTCATCAAGTCGGTGAAGAGCGGCGAGGGCGAGAAGAAGCTGATGGGCTTCGGCCACCGCGTCTACAAGTCCTACGACCCGCGCGCCAAGGTCATCAAGCGCGTGGCGGACGAGGTCTTCGACGTGACGGGCAAGAACCCGCTGCTCGAGATCGCCGTGGAGCTGGAGCGCATCGCCCTCCAGGACGAGTACTTCGTCAAGCGCAAGCTGTACCCGAACGTCGACTTCTACTCCGGCCTCATCTACGAGGCGATGGGCTTCCAGGTCGAGATGTTCCCCGTCCTCTTCGCCATCCCCCGCACGGTGGGCTGGTGCGCGCAGTGGGAGGAGATGGTCCTGGATCCCGAGCAGAAGATCGCCCGCCCCCGCCAGGTGTTCACCGGCAAGGCGCGCCGCGACTACATCCCCATGGACAAGCGCACCGGGAAGTAGTCCCGGTCGTCACCACACCCCTTTGGGCATGACCTGAGGAGGGGCGAGGAACCGGAAGGTTCCCCGCCCCTCCTTCTTTTTGGAGCGGCGGGACGGCGCCGCAGAGGGGGACGCCGTCAGCCCGCGCGCGCCGCCGCGGCCTCGTCGTAGAGCGACTCGATGAGGGCGGCGTGCTTCTGCTCCACGATCTTGCGGCGCACCTTCATCGTGGGGGTGAGTTCGCCGTCGTCCACCGTGAAGTCGCGCTCCAGCACGGCGATGCGCTTGACGGTCTCGAAGCGGGACAGCTTCGGGTTCACCTCGCGGTCGATGAGCTGTTGCAGGAACGGCCCCACGCGCGCGTCCTTCGCCAGGGCCGCCGGGTCCTCCGGCCACCCCTGTTGCCGCGCCAGGGTGCGCCCCTTCTCCGCGTCCAGCGTCACCAGCGCCACCAGGTAGTTGCGGCGGTCGCCCACCACGAGCGCGTTGCCCACGCCGGGCAGCCCCTTGAGCAGCTCCTCGATGTTGCCGGGCGCCGTCTTCTTCCCGCCGGAGGTGACGATGATCTCCTTCTTGCGGCCGGTGATGTGGAGGTAGCCCTCCCCGTCCAACTGCCCCACGTCACCGGTGTGCAGCCACCCGTCCTCCAGCAGCTCCTGCGTGGCCGCCGGGTTCTTGAAGTAGCCCTGGCACACGTTGCCGCCCTTGACGAGGATCTCCCCGTCCTCGGCGATGCGGATCTCCACGCCGATCATGGGCCGGCCCACCGTGCCCAGGTGGGTGGCGTCGCGGGTGTTCACCGTGCCGGGGCCCGACACCTCCGTCATGCCCCACACCTCGTGGATGAGGATGTCGATGGAGGCGAAGAACTCCAGCACCTCCCGGCCGATGGGCGCCGCCGCCGTGGCGAAGAACTCCACCCGGGCCATGCCGATGCGGGCCTTGAGCGGCTCGAACACCAGCCGCCGCGCCAGGTTGTACTGCGTCTCCAACAGGACGGGGATGCGCTCGTGGCGCTGGGCGCGGGCATGGAACTCCGAGGCCACGCCCCGGGCCCACTCCACCAGCCGGCGCTTCAACGGCGGCTGGGCGCGCAGCCCCTCCTCCGCCTTCACCTTGAACTTCTCCCACACCCGGGGCACGCCGAAGAAGAACGTGGGCCGGATGTCCTTCAGGTTCGCCGGCATCGCCTCCACGGAGTCCGCGAAGTACACCTGGATGCCCAGCATCAGCGGACAGTGCAGGGAGATGACCTGCTCCGCGATGTGGGACAGCGGCAGATACGAGAGGATGACGGAGTCGTCCTTGGCCACGAAGTCCACGGCCAGGATGAGCTGGCGCGCCGTCCAGGACAGGTTGTGGTGGCTGAGCATCACCCCCTTGGGGTGGCCCGTGGTGCCGGAGGTGTAGATGAGGGTGCCCAGCGCCTCCGGCTTCAGCGCGTTGATGCTGTCCCAGTAGGGCTTCTCGTCCACGTCCGTGCCGCGCTCCAGGACCTCCTCGTAGCGCACCACGCCCTCCTGGAGCGGCCCGATGGGGGCGTCCACGGCGATGATGTGCCGCAGCTTCGGCAGGCGTGCCCGCAGCGCCAGGGCCGCGCGCAGGTGCTTGTCGTGCTCCACCACCAGGACGGTGGCCTCGCAGTGCCCGAGGATGTACTCGAGCTGATCCACCGCGCTGGTGGTGTACAGACCTACCGGTACGCCTCCCAGGGCCATCGCGGCCAGGTCGGCGACGTGCCACTCCTCGCGGTTGAAGCTGATGATGCCCAGCGCCTGCCCCTCCCCGAAGCCCAGCGTCCGCAGGCCCAGGGCGAAGCGCTTCACACGCTCGGCGTACTCCTTCCAGGAGGTGGGGACGTAGGCGCGTCCCCGTCGCGTCCAGAGGGCCGGCCGATGCTCCTGCTGCGCGGCCCGCTCATGAAGGGCATGCACGACGGTCTTCGGGAGGTCCATGGGCCGCACGCTAGCGGATGTGGGGGTTGGGCCACCATGCACCCGCCCTTCCATGTCGAGGGCGTTGACATGGGGACCGGCGGCTTTGTATGCCGCGCCCGACCATGAGCATCGACTTCACCTGCCAGAAGTGCGAGGCAAGCTTCGAGCTTGACGTGCAAGACCTCATCGAGGGGACGGAGAAGATCGTCTGCCCCCACTGCGACGCGAAGGCGCCGGCCAACCTCGCGGAGGACTTCGTCGCGGCCCTCTCGGAGATGCGCGCGCAGATCGCCGTGCTCGACAAGAAGTTCGCCGTCTCCATGACGCTGGAGTCCGAGGACGTCGCCGACACGCTCGACGACGACGAGGACGAGGAGGACGACGAGGAGTCCGAGGACGAGGATGACGACCTCGACGAGGACGAGGACGAGGACGTCGAGGACGAAGAGGACTACGACGACGAGGACGAGGACGACGACCGTCGTTGACGTCCGCCTCCTTGCCCTCCGGGCAGCCGGCTCCCGGCGCCGAGGGCAACCGGGCTGGACCGCTGCCCTCCCGGCGGAATGACGGGTGCGTAGCTTAGGGGCGTGAAAATGCCCAAGCGCGCCACCTTCGTCTTCGCTCCCCTCTCGGCTCTGGTGCTGGCGCTGGGAGGGTTCCTGCTGCTTCCGGCCTTCACCTCCCCGGGAGCCATCGCCTCGGCGGTGGGCCGGGACAAGCCAGCCGGACAGCCCTGCATCACCGACCACGGGAGCGACCCCAAGGCCTGCTCCGAACTCGTGGACCTGGAGGTGAAGGACGTCATCCCGCTCATCGAGGCCCAGACGCACGCGGTGGTGCTCACCACGAAGGACCAGGAGATCGTCCTGCCCGTCTTCGTGGACGAGGCCTCCGCGGTCTCCATCGCCTTCCGGCTGGCGGAGCGCGAGCCGCCCCAGCCACTCGCCCAGGACCTGCTGGACGACGTGGTGGACCAGCTGGGCGCCAAGGTGACGGAGGTCCGCATCGACGACCTGCGCGACAACGTCTACTCGGGCCGCGTCTTCCTCGAGCAGGGCCAGAAGAAGATGAGCCTGGACGCGCGGCCCTCGGACTCCATCGCCATGGCGATGACCAGCCACGCGCGCATCCGCGTCACCCGGAAGGTGCTGACGCTGGCGGGCATCAGCCGGTCGGAGATCGAATCGCTCCAGAAGGGCGGCCCCGGCGTGGGTGGCAGCGGCCCGCCGGGCCTCATGGACGAGCCCGCCGCGCCCGGCCTCCCCCCGTCGTCCGGGGGCCAGCCTCCCTCGGATGGGGACGCGCTCGTGCTGCCTCCCGGCCACCCCAAGCCGCCCCCGCCCGAGGGCACCGGCAAGGAGATCGAGCTGTAGGCCTCCCCGGTGAGAGCCCGCGCCGAAAGGAGAAAGCCCGGCCCCCCCTCCCAGGGAAGCCGGGCTTTCTCTTTCGAACATCGAACAGCGCTGGAAGCCTGGCGCGAGACCACCCGGTGGGTTGGGTCCGCCGCGCGCCCGTGACGAAGAGTTAGTCCCGGGGGCGCGACGCTGTCAAGCCGGCCACCCGGGCGCCTAGGATGCCCGCGCATATGCGCAAGGCGAAGATCATCTGCACCCTGGGGCCCGCCTCGAGTTCGCTGGAAGTCATCGAGGGCCTCATCCGCGCCGGCATGAACGTGGCGCGGCTGAACTTCTCACACGGTACGCATGACGAACACCGCCAGCGCGTGGCCCTGCTGCGCAAGGCAGCCAGGCGTCTGAAGCAGCCCGTCGCCATCCTCCAGGACGTCCAGGGCCCGAAGATCCGCCTGGGCCGGTTCGAGGGCGGGCAGCTGACGGTGACGCCCGGCCAGAAGGTGACGGTGACGACCCGCGCCGTGCTGGGCCAGGGCGCCATCATCCCCACGCCCATCCGCTCCCTCGTGAAGGACGTGGAGCCGGGCCACGCCATCCTCCTCGACGACGGCCGGGTGCGCCTGCGCGTGCGCAAGGTGTCCGGACGCGACGTGTTGTGCGAAGTGGAGGTCGGCGGGGTCCTCAAGGACCACAAGGGACTCAACCTGCCAGGTTCCCCCATGTCCGTGGCGACGCTCACGCCCAAGGACATCGAGGACCTCGCCTTCGGGCAGGAGGTGGGTGTCGACTACGTGGCGTTGTCCTTCGTGCGTTCGGCGGACGACATCCACGCGGCGCGCGAGCACGTGGAGAAGCTCCAGACGCCGCTCATCGCGAAGATCGAAAAGCCCCAGGCGGTGGACAACCTGGAGGCCATCGCCAAGGTGGCGGACGGCATCATGGTGGCCCGGGGTGACTTGGGCGTGGAGATGCCGCTGGAGCAGCTACCCGCCATCCAGAAGCGGATGGTGCGCGTGGTGAACCAGATGGGCGGCCTGGTCATCGTGGCCACGGAGATGCTGGAGAGCATGGTGGGCAGCCCCCGGCCCACGCGCGCCGAGGTCTCCGACGTGGCCAACGCCATCCTCGACGGCGCGGACGCGGTGATGCTGTCGGGCGAGACGGCCGCGGGGCGCTACCCCGTGGACGCGGCGGCAACGATGGCGCGCATCGTCGAGGAGACCGAGCGCGGCGTGACGCGGCACCTGCACCACTCCCCCTTCGAGCGCTCGGAGGACCTGGGCACGGGCGTGGCCGCGGCGGCGGTGGCGGCGGCGACCCAACTGGATATCCACACCATCGTCGCCTACACGGAGGGCGGCCACACCGCGCGCCTCATCTCCGAGTTCCGGCCCCACGCGCGCATCATCGCCCTGACGCCGAACGAGGCGACGGTGAACAAGGTGGCCATGTACTGGGGGGTCACGGGGCTGCAGGTGCCGCGGGTGGCGTCCACGGACGCCATGCTGCGGCAGGTGCGCAAGCTGTGTCACCGCGAGCGCATCTGCGAGGTGGGCACGCCCGTGGTCATCGTCGCGGGCGTCCCGCTCAACGTGCCCGGCAACACCAACCTGATGAGCATCCACCGCGTCTGAGGTGTCGCCGCGAGGGCCGTCGTCCGGACGACGGCGGCCCCCGGGGCCTCAGAGGACCTTCTGCTCGAAGTCGTAGAGCTTCTCGACGGCGAGCTGGCGGTAGCGCTCCATGTTGAGGGCGCGGCGCGCGCACTCCCAGACGAGCTCGTCGGGGCTGCGCTCCGGCTCCTTCTTCTTGCGGCGCTTCACCTCGGCCTTGATGGCCTTCACCGCCACGCGCGGGTGGTAGCAGAAGGCCGAGGAGAACAGCAGGTGCCCACCGAACGGGATGAGGCGCGCCTCGAGGATGTCGCCCGTCTCCAGCCCGGCGATGTGGCGGCGCTCCGTCACGTCGAAGTCCTTGCCGGAGTACAGCTCGCGCAGGCGCACCAGGCCCTTGCCCAGCTTGCGGACCTCGAAGAGGCCGTGGACCGTCTCCGTGAAGCTCCGGAAGGCGTTGGACTCCTCCGGGGAGGAGCTGGCCGCCCGCTGCTCGTAGAACTCCACGGCCGGCGTCTTGCCCGCCGGGGGCGAGACGCGGTCGTAGAGGTAGAAGTCGAGGAACGACGCCATGCGCAGCTCGAAGAGCTTGTCGTCCTCGAAGACCTCGCCCGTCAGGCGGAAGTACTCCGCCTTCGCGTCGAGGAGGTCCGCCTTCCGCGAGTCCGCGCTGCCAAAGGCGATGAGCTGGTCCAGGTACGGCTGGTAGGAGAGCGGTGACAGCGGGGAGTCCATAGGGGCCAGGTCATCCTACCCCGCCATCAGCTTCGCGAAGCGACCGAAGAGATAGCGCGCGTCATGCGGGCCCGGAGAGGCCTCGGGGTGGTACTGCACGCTGAAGGCCCGAGCGTCCGGGACGGCCAGGCCCTCCACCGTGCCGTCGTTGAGGTTGATGTGCGTCACGACGGCCTTGCCCTTGAGGCTGGCGTCGTCCACGGCGAAGCCGTGGTTCTGCGCGGTGATCTCCACCTTGCCCGTGGTGAGGTCCTTGACGGGCTGGTTGCCGCCGCGGTGGCCGAACTTCATCTTGTACGTCCGGCCGCCCAGCGCCAGGGCCATGATCTGGTGCCCCAGGCAGATGCCGAACACCGGCACCTTGCCCAGCAGCGCCGCCACGGTGCGGTCCGCGCCCTTCACCGCCGCCGGGTCGCCCGGGCCGTTGGCCAGGAAGACGCCGTGGGGCTTGCGCGCCAGGACCTCGTCCGCAGTGGTGTGGGACGGCACCACCGTGACGCGGCAGCCCACGTCGACCAGGAAGTGCAGCATCGACTTCTTCAGGCCGTAGTCGTACGCGACCACGTCGAAGCGGGGGTCGCCCTTGGGGTGCACCTCCCCCAGCCCGGTGAAGACGTCCGGCGAGGGCGCGGTGAAGGTGTACGGCGCCTTCGTCGACACGCCGGTGGCCAGGTCCAGGCCCTCCATTCCGGGGGCGGACCGCGCGCGCTCGACCAGCGCGGGCGCGGAGTGGCCCTCGCTGGAGATGACGCCCGTCTGCGCGCCGTGGGTGCGCAGGTGGCGCACCAGGCGGCGCGTGTCGAGGCCCTCGATGCCCGCGACGTTGTTTCGCTTGAGGTACGCGTCGAGCGACTCGCGCGCGCGCCAGTTGGAGGGCAGGTCGGTGAGGGAGCGGACGACCATCCCCACCGCGTGCACCTTGCCCGCCTCCTCGTCCTCCGGTGTCGCCCCGACGTTGCCCATCTCCGGGTACGACATGGTGACGATCTGCCCGACGTACGAGGGGTCCGTGAGGATCTCCTGGTAGCCGTACATGGACGTGTTGAAGACCACCTCACCCACCGTCTCGCCGACCGCGCCGAAGGCGCGACCCTCGAACGTGGTGCCATCCGCCAGGGCGAGCACTGCCCGCTTCGTCATCACCGCGACTCCTTCACCTGACCGTCGGCATACACCTTCCGGCCAGAAACCCAGGTCTGCACCACACGTCCCTTCTGCCTACGGCCATGGAAGGGGGTATTCCGGCTGCGGGAATAGAACCGGTGGGCATCCACCGTCCACTCCTCGATGGGGTCCACCACCGTGACGTCCCCCGGGGCCCCCGGGGCCAGGTGACCGCCCGGCAGCCCGAAGGCCTGGGCGGGACCGTGCGTCAGGAGCGCCACCGCGCGCTGCTCGGTGAGCACGCCCGCGTGGACCAGCTCCAGCGTCAACCCGAGCGCCGTCTCCAACCCGACGATGCCGTTGATCCCCTTCTCGAACTCGACCTGCTTGTCCAGCACGCCGTGGGGCGCGTGGTCCGTGGCGATGGCGTCCACCGTCCCGTCCGCCAGCGCCTCGCGCAGGGCCTCCACGTCGCGGTCGGCGCGCAGGGGCGGCGCCATCTTCGCGTGCGTGTCGTAGTCCCCCACCGCCCGGTCATCCAGGATGACGTGGTGGGGCGTCGCCTCGGCGGTGACGTTCAGGCCCCGGCGCTTCGCCTCGCGGATGAGGCGCACGCTGCCCTCGCAGGACACGTGGGCGATGTGCAGCCGGCCCTTCGTCTCCTCCAGCAGCACCAGGTCGCGCGCCACCATGGCCACCTCCGCGGACGCGGGGATGCCTCGCAGGCCCAGGCGCGTGGCCGTGGGCCCCTCGTGCATGGCGCCCCCGGCGGACAGGGTGAGGTCCTCCTCGTGCACCATCACGGGCACGCCGAAGAGCGTGGCGTACTGGAGGGCGCGGCGCATCAGCGCGGCGCTCATCACCGGGCGGCCGTCGTCGGTGATGGCCACGCAGCCGGCGGAGATGAGCTCGCCCGTCTCCGCCAGCTCCTCGCCCTTGAGGCCCTTGGTGATGGCCCCGGCCGGGTACACGTGGCAGAGGTTGGCGGCGCGCGCGCGCGACAGCACCAGCTCCGTGACGAGCCCGCTGTCGTTGACCACCTTGGTGTTCGGCATCGCCACCACGGCGGTGAACCCGCCGGCCACCGCGGCGCGGCACCCGGTGAGGACGGTCTCCTTCCCCTCCTCGCCCGGCTCGCGCAGGTGGACGTGCAGGTCGATGAAGCCCGGCAGCACCCAGCGCCCCGCGGCCTCCACCACCTCGGCGCCCGCGGGCACGGGCAGCGGCGCCTCGGAGACCTCCGCCACCTTGCCGTCCTTCACCAGGACGTCGCGCACGCCGTCCACGCCGTTGCGCGGGTCGATGACGCGCCCGCGCCGGAAGAGCACCGTGCCGCTCATGACGTACACACCTCGAGGATGGCCCGCCGCACGGCGACGCCGTTGGACACCTGCTCCAGGATGACGCTGCGCGGCCCGTCCGCCACCGACGGCGCCAGCTCCAGCCCCCGGTTGATGGGGCCTGGGTGCATCACCAGCGCCTCCGGCTTCATCCGCTCCTCGCGCGCCGCGGTGAGCCCGAACAGCCGCGAGTACTCCTTCGTCGACGGCAGGAACGCCTCGGTCTGCCGCTCCAGTTGCAGGCGCAGGCACATCACCGCGTCCGCCTGCGCCAGCACCGCGTCCAGGTTGGACGTCACCTCCGCGCCCAGCGACTCCAGCCCCGTGGGCAGCAGCGTGGGGGGCCCACAGAAGACCACCCGCGCGCCCAACTCCTTGAGGCACCAGAGGTTGGAGCGGGCGACGCGGCTGTGGAGGATGTCGCCGACGATGAGCACCGTGCGGCCCTCGAGGCTGCCCCAGCGCTGGCGCAGCGTGAAGGCGTCCAGCAGGGCCTGCGAGGGGTGCTCGTGGGTGCCATCCCCGGCGTTGATGACCGCGCAGCGCACGTGCTTCGCCACCAGGTGGGGCGCGCCGGAGGACTTGTGGCGCATGACGATGGCCACCGGCCCCGTCGCCTCGATGTTGCGCGCGGTGTCCAGGAGCGTCTCGCCCTTGGACGTCGAGGAGCCGGAGGGGCTCCAGTTGAGGACCCCCGCGCCCAGGCCCCGGGCGGCCATGTGGAACGAGGTGCGCGTCCGGGTGGAGTCCTCGAAGAAGAGGTTCGCCACCACCTTCCCGCGAAGGGTGTGGGTGACGTCGGGTCCACCGGGCAGGTGGACGCGCGCTCTGTCGAGCAGTGCCTCCAGCTCGTCCCGGCGCCAGCCTTCGATTCCGAGGAGGTGTCTCATGGCCGGGGGCGCCGCGTACCCCGGGCCGTGCGGCGCGTCAAGCACCGTCCGCGACGAGGCGGCCCGCTCGCCCACCAGGTGTGTGTCAGCGGACCGGCTCGAAGAAGCGATCCACCCGGAGGCCGGTGCCACCGAACACGCCGTGGAGCAGCCCCTGGTAGCCCAGCGACATCCACACCACCATCGCCTTGCCCTTGATGTGGCCGTAGGGCACGAACTGCGCGCGGTTGTAACCGCCCGGGCCGCCCAGGCCATGCCGGCTGTCGGAGCTGTTGTCACGGTTGTCACCGAGCACGAAGACGTGCCCCGGCGGCACGACGTAGGGCCCCTCGTGACGGGGCGTGCGCTCGGACATCTGGAGCACGGCGTGGGAGACGCCGGACAGGTCCTCCTCGAAGAGGGCCTCCTGCTGGTCGAACCAGTCCCCGCCCTCGACCAGGTTGTGGACGGTGAAGCGCGGGTCGACGCTCCGGCGCGCCTGCACCTGGCCGTTGATGGAGACGACGCCGTCGTTCAGCTCCACCACGTCCCCGGGCACGCCCACCACGCGCTTGATGAGGTCCTTCGACTCGTCGACGGGGTTGTTGAAGACGACGACGTCCCCTCGCGTCGGCGCGCGCACGAGGACGAACGGCACCACGTTCAGGAACGGGAGGCGCACGCCATAGATGAACTTGTTGACCAGGACGTGGTCGCCGATCTCCAGCGTGGGCAGCATGGAGCCGGACGGAATCCGGTAGGGCTCCACCGCGGCGGTCCGGAAGGCCAGGGCGAAGAGCAGCAGCTTCACGATGCCCCCCACCGAGTCCCACGTCGTCTGCTTGCGGAAGGCCCCCAGGTGCTGTGCCGTCAGGTCCTCGAGCGCCTTGAGCTCGCGCCGCAGCGCCTCTGCCTCCCCCGCCACGCAGGCCCCCTCCACGCGCAGGGCCTGCTCGGCGAGGCGCGCGGGTGTCCCCGCCTCCAGCTTCGCCTGGACCTGGGGCTTGCGCAGCAGCCGGTCGCCCTCCTCCAGCAGCTCGCCCGCCTCGTAGCGCAGCGGGCGCAGCGCCCGCTCCTTCGCGGACAGGTTGCGGAAGACGAGCAGCGCCAGGAAGTACGCCACCATCACCAGGCCGAAGCCCTTCATCGCCGGCTGGGCCCACGCCGCCGCCGGGGGGGCGTACTGGACGACGAGGGTGTAGGGGACGCAGGCCAGCGCGACGAGGACGGGCGGTGTCCACAGGCTGGTGAGGCGCTCCCGCCACGCCAGGAGGCGGCGCGCGCGCGCCTGCTCGGGCGTCCGCTGCTGCGCCATGGCGGCGGCGAGGGTCGTGGGGAGCGGGGCGGAAGGGCTGGCTGCGGTCATGGGCGACGGCTCCGTCCTGACACCCCGAGGAGCCTCATCCTCGCCCCCCGGCGGCGTCGAGCCCCACCATAACCCGGGACGCGCCGCGACAGTCCCGGACGTCGCGCCTCAGCGCACCGGCTCGAAGAAGCGGTCCACCCGCAGGCCGGTGCCGCCGAACAGCCCATGCAGCAGGCCGTGGTAGCCCAGCGACAGCCACACCACCATCGCCTTGCCCTTGATGTGGCCGTACGGCACGAACTCCGTCTGGTTGTTGCCGGTGATGCCGAAGCCGTGGCGGCTGTCCGCGCTGTTGTCGCGGTTGTCGCCCATGACGAAGACCTGCCCGGGGGGCACCACGTAGGGCCCCTCGTGGCGCGGCATCCGGGAGAGCGTCTGGAGGGCGGCATGCGACACGCCCGACAGGTCCTCCTCGTAGAGGGTCTCCTGCTGGTCGAACCACACGCCGTTGTCGGTGATGTTGTGGACGATGAACTCGGACGAGACGCGCTCGCGGGGCTGCATCTTGCCGTTGATGTAGACCACGCCCTCGAACAGCTCGACGGTGTCGCCCGGCAGGCCGACCACGCGCTTGATGTAGTCCTTGGACTCGTCGACCGGGTTGTTGAAGACGATGACGTCGCCGCGCGCCGGCCGCCGGACGAGGACGAACGGCACCACGTTCATGAACGGGATGCGCACCCCGTAGATGAACTTGTTGACGAAGACCTGGTCGCCGATCTCCAGCGTGGGGAGCATGGACCCGGACGGAATCCGGTACGGCTCCACGATGAAGGTGCGGATGACGAGCGCCACCAGCAGCGCCTTGCCGAACCCGCCCACGAAGTCCATGACGGAGCGCTTGCGGAAGGCGCCCAGGTGCTGCGCCGTCAGGGCCTCCAGCCCCTTGAGCTCCGCGCGCAGCGTGTCCGCGTCGCCGGCCACCGACGCGTTCTCCACGCGCAGGGCCTGCTCGGCGATCTGCTCGGACACGCCCGGCTGGAGCCGCCCCATGCCCTGCACCTTGCGCAGCAGGGCCTCGTCCTCGGAGATGAGCTCGTGCGCCTCCTGCCTGAGCGGGCGCAGCGCCTTCTCCTTCGCGGACACGTTGCGGAAGACGAGCAGCACCAGGAAGAACGCCACCATCACCAGGCCCAGGCCCTTCATCACGGGCTGGGCCCACGACGCGGCGGCCGGGGCGTACTCGATGAGCAGCGTGTAGGGGATGAAGGCCAGGCCGATGATGCACAGCGGGGCCCACAGGCTGGTGAGCATCTCCCGCCACACCAGCTTGCGGCGCGCGCGCAGCTGGTCCGGCGTGCGGCGGGCGGCCATCACCGAGGAGAGCTTCACGGCGGGAGGGGCGGAGGGGCTGGCCGCGCTCATGGGCTCACTGCTCCGTCTTGAGGACCGCGAGGAAGGCCTCCTGCGGAATCTCCACCGTGCCCACCTGCTTCATGCGCTTCTTGCCCTCCTTCTGCTTCTCGAGGAGCTTGCGCTTGCGGCTGATGTCGCCGCCGTAGCACTTGGCGAGCACGTTCTTGCGCATGGCGGAGATCGTCTCGCGCGCGATGATCTTCGCGCCGATGGCCGCCTGGATGGCCACCTCGTACATCTGCTTCGGGATGACCTCCTTGAGCTTCTGGCACACCTCGCGACCGCGCAGGTACGCGCGCTCGCGGTGCACGATGACGCTCAGCGCGTCCACCGGGTCCCCGTTGATGAGGATGTCCAGGCGGGCCAGGTCCGCCTCCTGGTAGCCGGACAGCTCGTAGTCGAGGCTGGCGTAGCCACGCGACACGCTCTTGAGCTTGTCGAAGAAGTCGAAGACGACCTCCGCCAGCGGCATCTCGTACGTCACCTGCACGCGCTGGCCGCTGCTGCCCAGGTACTTCATGTCCTTCTGCACGCCGCGGCGCTCCTGGCACAGCTTCAGGATGGCGCCCAGGTGGTCGTTGGGGACGTGGATGTGACAGGTGAGGATGGGCTCCTCGAACTTCTCGATGTTCTGCACCGGCGGCAGCTTGGCCGGGTTGTCCACGAGCTGGACCTCGCCCTTGCTCGTGGTGATCCGGTACACCACGCTCGGCGCGGTGGTGATGAGATCCAGGTTGTACTCGCGCTCCAGGCGCTCCTGGACGATCTCCATGTGCAGGAGGCCCAGGTAGCCGCAGCGGAAGCCGAAGCCCAGCGCCGTGGACGACTCGGGCTCGTACGTGAAGGCGGAGTCGTTGAGCTTCAGCTTCGCCAGCGCGTCACGCAGGTTCTCGTACTCGGCGGAGTCCACCGGGAAGATGCCGGAGAACACCATCGGCTTGACTTCCTGGAACCCCGGGAACGGCTCTTCCGTGGGGCGCAGCTCCTCGGTGACGGTGTCACCGACCTTGGCGTCCTGCAGCTCCTTGATGTTGGCGACGAGCACGCCCACCTCGCCCGCCATGAGCTGCGTCACCGGGCGCGAGAACGGGCTGAACACACCCAGCTCCTGCACCTCGAAGACCTTGTTGTTGCTCCACAGCTTGATCTTCTGCTTGAGCTTCAGCGTGCCCTCGAGCACGCGCACCAGCGTCACCACGCCCCGGTAGTTGTCGTACCAGGAGTCGAAGATGAGGGCCTTGAGCGGCGCGTCCGGCGAGCCGCTCGGGGGCGGCACGCGCTGCACCACCGACTCGAGGATCTCGTGGATGCCGATGCCCTCCTTCGCGGAGGCCGGCACCGCCACGGACGCGTCGATGCCGATGACGTCCTCGATCTCCGCGCGGGTGCGCGCCACGTCCGCGCTGGGCAGGTCGATCTTGTTGATGACCGGGATGATCTCCAGGTCGTGGTCCAGCGCCATGTAGACGTTGGCCAGCGTCTGGGCCTCCACGCCCTGCGACGCGTCCACCACCAGCAGCGCCCCCTCGCACGCGGCCAGGCTGCGGCTCACCTCGTAGGCGAAGTCCACGTGTCCCGGCGTGTCGATGAGGTTCAGGACGTACTGCTTGCCGTCCTTCGCCGTGTAGTTCATCCGCACGGACTGGGCCTTGATGGTGATGCCCCGCTCGCGCTCGATGTCCATGTTGTCGAGGAACTGGGCCTGCGCCTCGCGCTTGCTCAGCGTCCCCGTCTTGTCGAGGAGGCGGTCGGCCAGCGTCGACTTCCCATGGTCGATATGGGCGATGATGCAGAAGTTGCGGATGTGCGCGTTTTCAGCCGGCATGTTCGGAGCGCTCGTCGGAAGAAGCGGGCGTGACTAACAGGGAACCGCGCGAAAATCTACGCGTGAACGTCCGCCCGACGAGCAACCCGTCGGGGGAGCCCCATTGTTCCCCAACCATCAGGGTCCACGCCCGGTCCGCCCGGTGTCCCACCAGGGGAACGGCTCCGCGGGGGACTGTTCGTCCCCCATCCTTCCCGGGCACACCCCGGGGGACTGGCGCGCCAGCGGCGGCGATCAGCCGTGGGCGCGGCCCGGACCGCCGACCTTCTCCCGGAAGAAGGCGACGGTGCGGCGGGCGCCCTCCTTCAGGTCCACGGTCGGCTCCCAGCCCAGCACCTTCTTCGCCAGGCGGTTGTCGATGCAGGAGCGCATCTGCTCGCCCGGCTTGGCCGGGGCGTGGGCCACGGCGGCGGAGGAGCCGGCGGCCTCGGCCAGCAGCGCGTAGAGGCGGTTGATGTCCGTCTCCACGCCGGTGCCGATGTTGATGGCCCCCACGTAGTCGTTCTCGAAGGCGAGCCGGTTGGCGCGGGCCACGTCGGGCCCGAAGACGAAGTCCCGGGTCTGCTTGCCCTCGCCGAAGATGGTGCAGCCCTGCCCCTGGATGAGGCGCTGGCAGAAGATGGCCACCACGCCCGCCTCGCCGTGCGGGTTCTGTCGCGGGCCGTACACGTTGGCGTAGCGCAGGGCCACGTACGGCAGGCCGTACTGCGCCCGGTAGTACCCCAGGTACAGCTCGCCGGCCGCCTTGGAGACGCCGTACGGGGACACCGGCCGCGTCGGGTGGTTCTCCGGTGCGGGGAACACGTCCTGCTCGCCGTAGATGGCGCCGCCGGTGGAGCTGAAGATGACCTTCTTCACACCGGAGACCCGCGCGGCCTCCAGCAGGTTGAGCATGCCGCGGATGTTCACGTCCGCGTCGAAGCCCGGGTCGTCCACGCTGCGCCGGACGTCCATCTGCGCCGCCAGGTGACAGAGCACCTGGGGCTTCTCCGCCTTGATGAGCTCCGAGGCCTCCCGGCTGCGGATGTCGTGCACCGCCAGCCGGACGCGCGGGTCCAGGTTCTCCCGCTTGCCGCCGGACAGGTCGTCCAGGGCGATGACCTCGTGCCCACCCCGAAGGAACTCGTCGCACACGTGCGAGCCGATGAAGCCCGCGCCACCCGTCACCAGGACTTTCACGCTATCCGTCTCCCCGCCACCCGGCCGTGGCCGTACCTGACTGCGATTTCCGAGGGTCTCTCGCGGCGGCAACCTATGCCGAGGTGCGACGCACGGCAACCTCGCGGAAGAAGGCGATCGTCTCCCGCAGACCTTCCTCCAAGGGCACCTTGGGCTCCCACCCGAGCAACGTCCGCGCCCGAGTGATGTCCGGCTGACGCTGCTTGGGGTCGTCCTTGGGCAGGGGCTTCTCGATGATCTTCCCGCCGCCGCCGGCCGCCGCGCGCACGGCCTCCGCGAACTGGCGGATGGTCATCTCCCGGGGGTTGCCGATGTTGACCGGGTTGGGTTCGTCCGACAGGGCCAGGCGCACCAGGCCGTCCACCAGGTCCTTCACGTAGCAGAACGAGCGCGTCTGGCTGCCGTCACCGAAGACGGTGAAGTCCTCGCCCTTGAGCGCCTGCCCCACGAAGGCCGGCACCACGCGGCCGTCGTTGAGGCGCATGCGCGGGCCGTAGGTGTTGAAGATGCGCACGATGCGCACCTGCACGCCCTTGCGCCCGTAGGCGGCCGTGACGGCCTCCGCGTAGCGCTTGGCCTCGTCGTACACCGAGCGCGGACCGATGGGATTCACGTTGCCCCAGTAGTCCTCGCGCTGGGGATGCACGAGCGGATCCCCGTACACCTCGGAGGTGGACGCCATCAGGAAGACGGCCTTGTTCGCCTCCGCCAGCTTCAGCCCGTTCTCCGTGCCGATGGAGCCCACCCGCAGCGTCTCCAGCGGGAGGTTCGCGTAATCGATGGGCGACGCCGGCGACGCGAGGTTCAACACGTAGTCGAGCGGCCCCTCCACGGGGATGCCCTCCACGATGTCCGCCTTCACGAACCGGAAGCCCGGCCGCCCCTGGAGGCTGACGAGGTTCGCCTCGTTGCCCGTGATGAGGTTGTCCACCGCCGTCACCGCCGCGGCACCGTCGTCCAGCAGGCGCTCGCACAGGTGCGAGCCCACGAACCCAGCGCCCCCCAACACCACGACTCGCTTTCCCTGCATGCTCTTCACGTCGCGCCTCTCTGTTCTTTCAAATCTCGTCGAAGGTCGCCTGCCCGGGGAGCTGCGCCTTGTACTTCTCCAGGACCAGGTCGATGCCCTGGCGGATGTACTCGGCCACGGGCACCTTGGTCTTCTGGTTCAGCGCCTTCAGGAGCTCGTTCTGCTCCGGGGTGATGTAGATGGTGGTGCTGATCTTCTTTCGGGCCATGGCGATATGTGAAAATATATGGAATGACGTGGCGCGCGAAAGCATCTCGTGCGCGCGACACGAGGGAGGCCCACCCGCCTCCCCGGAGCGCCCGATGACCCGAAGCAACCGCTCGATTTTCCTGGGCTTTCTGACCGCGGGACTCCTCACTGGCTGCGCGAGCAGGTCCGGCGGGACACCGGGGGGCACCGCGGAGAAGGGCGTGTCCGCGCCGGGCGCGGAGGCGGTCCACGCCCCCCCGGCGAGCAACGAACGCGTCAGCCAGCAGGACGTGAACGGCGACGGGAAGCCGGACGTGTGGACCTACATCGTCGTGGAGCGCGGCGAGGACGGCCAGGAGCGCTACCGGAAGGTGCGCCAGGAGCTGGACCTGAACTGGGACGGGCGCGTGGACCTCACCCGCTTCTTCGACCCGGCCGGGGCCCTGACGCGCGAGGTGATGGACCTGGACTACGACGGCAAGGTGGACGCCACGTACTTCTACGAGAAGGGCGCCAACACGCGTCGCGAGCGGGACTTCGACGGCGACGGCCGCGCGGACACCACGACCTTCTACGAGAAGGGGCAGTTGGTGCGGAAGGAGCGCGACACCAACGGCGATGGCCGGGTGGACTCGTGGGAGTACTGGGAGAACGGCCAGTTGGACCGGCTGGGCGAGGACCTGGACGGCGACGGCACCGTCGACAAGTGGACCCGCAATCCGGATGCGGCCCGCGAGCAGTGAGCGGGCCGCGGACGGGGTGACGCCGCGCTACGGCGCGCTGGTGCCGGTGCGCCCGTAGGAGTCCTCCAGGCGCACCACGTCGTCCAGCTCCGGGGTGCTGACCTCGAGGATGTCGCAGTCGGTGAGCGCGACCATGCGGTGCTTCGTCAGCGGCTTGATGTGGTAGCTCTCGCCGGGGTTCATCTCCCGCTCGATGAGCCCCTGTCCCTCGTCGACGACGAAGAGCAGCTTGCCGCTCTGGACGTGGATCGTCTCGTCCTTCTTGTTGTGGTACTGCAGGCTGAGCTTGTGGCCCTGCTTCACGTGCAGCAGCTTGCCCACATAGCGCTCGGTGTGGGCCCAGATGAGCTCGTGGCCCCAGGGCTTCTCCACCCGCCTCGTCGTCGTCATGGTGCTTCCCGTCTTCCTCGGCCCCGCCCTAGTTCGTGCCGGCCACGAACGCGTCGAGCTGGGTCTCACGCTTGAAGTCTGCCAGATACCGGGACGCCGCATCCTTGGTCGCGAACGTCCCCATGCGGACCCGGTACCAGGTGCCCTTTCCGGACACCTCCGCCGTGACGATATAGGGGGCGTAGCCCCGATCACGCAACCGGCCGGCGAAACGGTCGGCCTCCTGCTTGTCCTGGAACGCCGACAACTGGAGCGTGAACGCCCCACCCTTCACGGAGGGGTCCGGCGGCTGGGCGGCGACGCGGGCGATGGCCTCCTTCAGCCCCCCACCCTCCTTGTTCGTCGTGCGCGTCGGCACGGCGGCGGCCTCCACCTTGCCGGACACCTGCGTGGCGGCGGCGGGCTTCTCCGCGACGACGGGCGCGGGCTTGTCCGCGGGCTTCTTCTCCGCGACGGGCTCCGCTGCGGGCTTGGGCGCCGCGACGGCGACGGTGGTGGGCTCCTCCGAAGGCTCCTCGGGAGGCAGCTCGCCCGTGTCCGGGTCCGGCGTCGGGGCCAGCGCGGTGGCGGGCTTCCCCGCGGGCGTCGAGGGCTTGGGCGCGGCGGGCTTCTCCGGCGCGGCCGCGGGCTTCGCGGCGACGGGCTTGGGCGCCGGGGGTGCGACGGGCTCGGAGCCGGTCTTGCGCGTCAGCTCGTCCGGATAGGTGAAGGGCTGCTCCTTCTGCTGGACGGCCTGGAGCGCCTGGGCGTTGGCGTCGAGCGCGGAGAGCAGGTCGGGGGCGGTGGCCGTCTGGGCGTCCCCCGCGAGCTTCTTGCCCACGACGACGCCGAGCACGAAGACGGCGCCCAGGACGACGATGCCGGCGATCAACAGACTGACGATCTGCCGGTTGTCGAGAGAGACGTCGAACTTCTCCTTCATCCGGTGGGCGTCACGCATGGCTCGGCAGTCCTCACACGCGGACACAGCGGGCCACACGGGTCCGTGTTGCGGCCTGTAGCGTCGGCGTGGAGGCACCGTACGCCCCACCTCCAGGCCGGTCAAATTCACGGAACCGCGACTGGCGTCACCCCGGCACGGACGAGGCGACGAGCGGCTTCGCCACGAGCGCCGGAGGCGTCGTCAGCGACGCGGTGGGCTCGCGCGCGGGCGGCTCGGCCCGGGGGACGTCGGCGGGCGGGGCGTTGAGCCGCTCGCGCAGCTCCTTGCCGGCGGCGAAGGACAGCGTGCGCCGCTGGGGCACGGACACCATCTGCCCCGTCTTCGGGTTGCGGCCGGTCCGGGCGCGGCGCGTGCGCACGGCGAACACGCCGAAGCCGCGCAGCTCGATGCGCCGACCGGCCACGAGCGATCCGGCCATGCAGTCGAAGACGGCATGGACGATGGCCTCCAACTCACGCCGCGGAACGTGGGGAGCACGTTGCGCGATGCGCTCGATGAGCTCACTCCTCGTCATGGCAGACCTCCGCCGAGGGACGGTGGACTCTACAGAAGCCACGCCCGCGAGGACAAACCGGCGGCGGTCGGAGGGTCAGCGCATCCGCAGATCGACGGGGCCCTCGACCTCGACCTCGGTGCCGTCCGGCGTCTTCAGGACCACCTCGGAGCCATCCGGGACGATGAGCCGCACGGTGCGCCCCAGGGGGACGTCACGCCCCTCCAGGAGCACGGCGGTGGCCAGGTCGTCCGTCTCGGCGATGGCGAAGCCGTCCTCGACGGTGGCGACCAGGCCCCCCTCCCCCAGGTCTCCCGCGTGGATGAAGGGGACCTTGGGCCGGTGGGGCGGGGGCGGCAGCGGCTGGTGGGGCCCCTCGTGCTGCACGTCGGAGCCGAGCTTCTGGAGTCCGTTGGGCGTGAAGAACGCCACGAAGTACTGGGTGGACGAGTAGGCGTCCTCGTGGGCGCTCTTGGGGGTCACCTGGACGTTGGTGTACCGGGCCGCGACGATGCGCTGCGCGCGGGGCGTCTCCTGTACGGCGTTGTCCGCCCAGCGGCGGGGTGGGAGGTTGGCGCCGTGGAGCTTCGCCTCCTTCGCGTCGCCGACCTCCAGCGAGTCCCCCTTCTCGAGGAAGCGCAGGCCGCCGCCGAAGTACTCGATGACGGCGGGCCCGGAGGCGGTCAGCTCCATGTCCCCGGTGAGCTGGGCGCCCACGGCGACGGGGCGCTGCTCCTTGCCCACCGTGCGCAGGACGGGCGCGCCCGCGGCGAGCAACCCGGCGATGGGTTTGTCGGAGCGCTGCTTGCAGCCCGCGGCGAGCACCGCGACCGCGAGAACACACCCCATGAGGTGCCGCGCCATGTCCGACTCCCTCCTCTCGAACGACCCGAGCTCAGATGATCCAGCCGCCGCCCAGCACCCGGTCCTGATGGTAGATCACCGCGGCCTGTCCCGGAGTCACCGCGCGCGCGGGCGCGTCCAGGCGCACCGACACCAGGCCGTGGGGGGAGATCTCCACACGGCCCTGGGTCCCTGCGTGGCGGTGGCGGATGCGCACGTCCACGGGCTGTCCCGGGGCTGGCGGCCCGTCGACCCAGTGGGGCTGGAGCAGGCCGAAGCGCTCGCGGCCCGTCTCGTCCGCGCTGCCCACGACGACCCGTCGCGTCTCCGGCTCCAGGCGCTGGACGTAACGCACCTGACCGCCGCCCAGGTTGAGGCCCTTGCGCTGCCCCACCGTGTAGCGGTGGATGCCCTGGTGGGTGCCGAGCACCTGGCCGTCGGCGTCGACGATGTCCCCGGCGGGCTGGGGGCCGGCGACCTTCTCCACGAAGCCGGCGTAGTCGCCGTCGGGCACGAAGCAGATCTCCATGCTCTCGGGCTTCTGGCTGGTGGGGAGGTGGTGGCGCTCGGCGATGGCGCGCACCTGCGCCTTGGTCATGCCGCCCACGGGGAACACGATGTCGCGCAGCTCGTCCTGGCCCAGGGTGAAGAGGAAGTAGCTCTGGTCCTTGGCCGCGTCCGCGCCCCGACGGAGGACGTAGCGTCCGTCGACCTCCTCGACCTGGGCGTAGTGGCCCGTCGCGAGCCGCGCGCCGAGCGCCCGGGCCCGCTTGAGGAGGAAGTTGAACTTCACGTCACGGTTGCAGGCCACGCAGGGGATGGGCGTACGTCCGCCCAGGTAGGACTGGACGAAGGGATTGACGACGCGGTCCTGGAAGATCTCCTCCGCGTTGGCGACGTAGTACGGGATGCCGAGCGTCTGGGCCACGGCGCGGGCGTCGTCGATGTCGTCGGGACTGCAGCAGCTCCCACACTTCGCCTTGCCCTCGTAGGACCAGACGCGCAGGGTGATGCCGATGACCTCGTGGCCCTGCTCCTTGAGCAGGGCGGCCGCGGCCGAGGAATCCACCCCGCCGCTCATCGCAACGACGACTCGCATGATGCCCCTTCCTACACGCCCCGACGTCCGGGCGCACGCGGGAGGACGCCGAAACCACCCCGAACCGGACGCGGCGAGGGTGGCCCGGACGCGGTCCGGACTCCCCTCCCCTGCCCCGGGTGGTCATCCGGGCAGGCGAGCGGGCCCATGGCCCAGGCGCCTCCGAGTGGACACTCCCGGGCCCTCAGGTCGTCGGGCGGGCCGAGTGCCAGGACAAGAGGCGCTGTTTGAGGGCCTCCGCCGTATTGAGGGACGGCTCGTCGAGGACCGACTCCATCAGGAAGCGCGTCGCCTCGCCGACGATGGGCGACGGGCCGACGCCCAGGGTCGCCATGATGTCGCCGCCGGTGAGCGCCAGGTCCTTGGCGACCAGCGGGGGCCTCGCGGCGGCGAGGGCTTCGAGCCGCGTGACGAGCTGCTCCAGCTCCGCGCACCGCTCGGGGGCGCGCACCTGGACGCGGGCGCGGGCCACGGCGACCAGGTGGGGAAGCTGCGCGAGCCCGACCCGGGCGAGGAGCCGGCGGAGCGCGGGGTCCGAGTCGGCGACCCGGTCCTCCAGGCGCGCATTCTCCACGAGGAGCGCCACCAGGTCGGCGACCTTGTTGGGGAACTTGAGGCGCAGGCCGATGTCGCGGGCGCGCGTGCGGTCCACGAGGTCGGCGAGGAGCGCGGCGACCCGGAGTTCGATCTCCGCCGGCGCGGCCTGCGTGGCGGCCCGAGCCAGGCGCGCCGCCTCCGGGTCCGCGCGGGCGACTTCGGGGAGGAACACGTCGAGCAACCCCGTCTCCGAGAGCAGGACGAGTCCGCCCTCGGCGCGGGGCGACAGGAGCAGCTTGGTCAGCTCCTCCCGGACGCGCTCGAGGGCGACCTTCCGGAACACGCCGAGCGTCGCGGGGATGGCGTCGCGCGTGGCCGGGTCGAGCGAGAAGCCGAGCACGGCGGCGAAGCGCACGGCGCGCATGGGCCGGAGGCCATCCTCGGAGAAGCGCTCCAGCGCGGAGCCGACGCAGCGGATGAGCTGGGATTGGAGGTCCGCCTGTCCTCCGAAGGGGTCGACCAGCTCACGGTCCAGCGGGTTGTAGGCCATCGCGTTGATGGTGAAGTCGCGGCGGGAGAGGTCCTTGACGATGTCGCGCTCGAAGGCGACGGAGCTGGGGCGGCGGCCGTCGAGGTAGTCCCCCTCCGAGCGGAACGTGGTCACCTCGACATGGGTGCCCCCCTGCACCACCGTGACGGTGCCGTGCTGGATGCCCGTGGGGATGACCTTCCGGAACGCGCCCTGGACCTCCTCGGGGAGGGCGCTGGTGGCCACGTCGAAGTCCTTGGGGTGGACCTTGCGCACCATGTCCCGGACGCAGCCACCCACGAGGTAGACGGCATGCCCCTGCTCCCGCAACCGGGCGATGACGTCGAGCACGGGCCGGGGGATGTCGGCGTTGTGGAGGTTCGCGAGCATGGTGCCCGAATGAAACGGGCGGAGCGCGATTCCCACAAGGGAGAAGACGGGTTCCCCCGCCTGCTGGACACCTCGCCGCGCGGGCCCTGGACATACGCCGGGAAGATCCACGCGGGGCACCGTTCATGGACCAGGGGGCTCATGGAGGCTCTCAGCAAGCGAATTGCCAAGTCCATGGGGGAAGTCATGAAGACACAGCGGCGGAAGTACCTGGTGTTGTTGGGATTGGTGATGTGCACGCTCTCGGGCTGCTTCGAGAACTGCCAAGGAGGGACCACCTTGCCGGGCAGCGGCGACGCGGGCGGCGGCGGAGGCGTCTGCGGTGAGAAGACCTGTCAGGCCGGCGAGGAGTGCCTGAGCTGCGGCTCGGAGTTCTCCTGCCAGCCCAAGGGCACGGTGTGCTGCGCCCCGGGAACAGGGGCCGGCGGCGTGGGCCCGGTCATCTGCCAGCCGGGACTGGCCTGCATCCACTGCGGCCCGAACGTCGATGGCTGCATGGAGCCCGGCTCGGTGTGCTGCAAGGAGGGAACGGGCGCCGGAGGCAGCGGCCCGCTCATCTGCTCCCCGAAGGAGACCTGCCAGTTCCAGGAGTGTGTCCCCAAGTGAGTCCTGTCCCCCGGGGCCGGAGTCGACCACTCCGGCCCTGGCGGGCGCGTGCTCAGCTCGTCGGGGTCGTGTTGGAGCCGGGAGGCTGTCCGGCGGGCATGAGGCGGAGCGCGTACTGGGAGGCCGCGAAGCCGCTCCCCGTGTTGCCGAAGATGCCAGGTTTGTAGAGCTGCTTGACGTGAGACATCGTCAACGCGCCGAGGTCCTCCTGGGAGGGCACCTGCCAGTGCGCGGTGTTGGGGTCCATCAGACCGCAGGTCCCACCCGACTTGTGGAGTCCCAGCACGTGGCCGGAGTCGTCGCCATCCTGGGCCTTCTTGGGCGTCATCTCGAGACGGTAGAAGCCGTCGGCGAGCGGGCCGGACTTCAGGTGTGAGGCCAACTGGTTGGCATCGCCCTGGAACACGACCGTTCCAGGGAGTTCCTTCATCTTTTCCATTCGAGCGACGAGGGCCTTCGCTTCATCGAACTTCGAATCGACGAGCGCATCCTGGGTCTTGAACTCGGACACCTCGGCGGGCGTCAGCGTGGCGCCTGCTTTCATCTTGGTCTGCAACTCCAGGACCTTCGCGTTCGCCGTCTTCGCCTCCGCGATGCACGTGTCCGCCTGGGATCGGAGCGCTCGGACGGCTTGATCGTTCTGCTTCGTCCGCTCGGCCTCGTCGTGCTGGCCGATGACGAGATTGACGAACTTGTGCTCGACCAGCTCCGAGAACTGCCGGGTGGCCGCCTTCGGATCCTGCGAGGACGCGTGGAGATTGATCCACTGGTTGGTCATCTGATTGCAGACGCCTTGCGAGCCCTCGGAGAAGCCCGTTCGTGCCGCCTCGCTCTGCATGATCTCGTTCGAGCTTTGATCGATGTAATGGAGCACCGCCGCGTTCGGGACATCCCTCTGGATGGAGTCGCAGATCTTCTGGATGTGTCCCGAGGGCTTGATGCCGGAGCGGAGGCTCTCTCGAAGCGTCTTGGCCTCCGCCTGGAACTGCTGGAGGTCTTGCGGCGCGACGTTCGACTTCGACAGGGAGGCCTCGTGCAGGGCCTTCGTGGGATGGGCGAGCGTATCCCCCAACTGCGGCGTGCCGGCTCCCGGGGCCGGCTTCTGCCCGGCGTAGACATCCTGCTTCGCGGGAGGAGGCGCCCCTGTCGACGTCGACGTGGGCGAGAGCGGCTTCGTCGCCGTCGAGGACTCGGGGAGCTTCGAAGAGGAAGACGGCGTCGTCGGGGAGGTGTTTCCCGGAACGCGCGGGGGGAGCGCGCCAGGCTTCGGGCCGATGGTCGGGGGCATGGAATCCTCGCAGGGTCACGCGAACCCGAGTCCACCGGGCTCGCCCGGCGCATGAACATACGCCCCTGCCCGCGTGAACGGAAGGCGCACGAATTGCGCGCCCCCCGTGGAGTGGCATGCGCTTACAACGCCGTGCACTTGACCTGGAGCGATGCGGACGCGGAGCCGTCCGTCACCTGCCAGTTCGAGACGTTCGGCGACACGCAGGGGAGATTGACGATGGTGGCGCTGAAGCTCCCGAGGGCATTCGTGCCGACGAAATAGCCACTGGGCACGCCGTTGACGGTGACGTTGATGCCCACCGTGGAGTTGGGTTGGAACCCAGCGCCGCTGATCTTCCATCCCCAGGGCACGGCGTTGTCGACCTGGGTCGCCCAGATCCACGGCTGGCTCGGTTGTGGCGTAGGCGGTGTGGCCGTCGCGAAGGTGATCTTGTCGAAGAAGACCTTCCCGGTGACGCCAGAATACGCGATGAAGTAGTTCTGCGAGCCGATCTTGTAGGGGGCCGCGATGTCGAAGTCACCGTCCCAAGGAGCCTTCCCCAGTCGGGTGATTGTTCCGTCCTGCGAGACCTCGACGATCTCGTATTGGCTGTCGTCGCCCGCCACGCTCCAATAGGGCATGAGGTATGTCTTCAGGCCCTGCTGGAAGACCGTGAGGGCCTGGTACCCGATGAAGAACTGGTTGTGCCCCACCAGGTTGAATGAGTTGAGATTGACCGACCCGGTCCCATCGAGCTTGATGGCGTCGATGCGCGTCAGCGCCGTATCACCGTTGTGCACGACCAGATAGGGAAGCCCGAGGCTGTTGTACGTCACGATGGAACTCCAGCCCGGCGCCCAGAAGCCCGAGGCGAGGATGGAAAACCCGCTCCCATCCGCGGAGATCTTGTCGAAGTGGACCTGGCCCGTGGTGACGTTGTACGCGATGAAGTAGGGCTGCCCACCAATGGTGTAGGAGACGAGGGAACTCCACCCCTTCCCCCAGACACCCCGGGAGAGCACCGTGTAGTCACTGCCATCCGCGTTGATGCGGGCGAACATCACGTCGCCCGAGTAGACCGAGTACGCGATGAAGTGCGGAACGCCATTCACGTAGTACGGCATGAAGATGCTCACCGGGTTCTTCTCCGGATCCGATGACACGGCGAGCGTGGTCTGCTTGAGATTGACGGTCCCGAAGCCATCCGGTGTGAACCGATCGAAGCGCGTGATGCCTCCCGCGCGGGTGTAGACCATGACGTACTCCTGCTGGTTGATCGTGAAGGGCATCACGCTCCACCAGAAGTTCGCCCACTGGGCCCCGACGGAGGTGATGCTCCAGTCGAGCGACTGGGAGACCTCGCCCAAGGGCTCCGGGGACCCGGAAGACGGCTCCTCCGCGGGAGCTCCACACCCCATCGCGCACGAGAGGATGAACGCCGCGGCGACGAGTCGCCCCGACCAGGAAAGAGAGGATCTTGCTTCGACGCCATGGGGAGATGGGCTGCGCATCGTTGCTCGTGCTCCAGGTTAGGCGACCACGTGGGCCGCGAGAGCCAGGGGCCAGAGCAATGCGCATGCCCTCGGGAGGACTCGACCGTCAGGGGCCGGAGTCATGCAGGAGCTGCACGGTTCCTTCTCGGAGAGTGCAGCGAACTTTGCAGGGCGTGCAGACGTGGCACGGAAGGACGCTCACGCCCGGCGGGTGCGAGAGGCCGGTCCGAATTCCCGCGCGTCGTCGAGCCCGAACGCGGATAGAGTCCCTCGGCCACTCGCCTCGCGACGTCCCTCGCGACGCGGACTGGAAGGAGCCTTTCCACCATGTTTCTCCGCGACGTCACGGAAGAGGACCTTCCCATCTTCTTCGAACACCAGCGCGACCCCGAGGCGCTGCGCATGGCCGCCTTCTCATCGCGGGAGCGCGATGCGTTCATGACCCACTGGCGCACCAATGTCCTCCGCCCGGGGAACCTCAGCCGCACCATCGTGATGGGCGACGTGGTCGTGGGGAACATCGGCAGTTGGGAGCAGGAGTCCAAGCGCCTCGTCGCCTATTGGATCGGTCGCGAACATTGGGGCCAGGGCATCGCCACTCGGGCCCTCTCCGAGTTTCTCGAGCTCGAGCGCACCCGCCCACTTCATGCGTGGATCGCGGCCCACAACGTCGCGTCGATCCGCGTCCTCGAGAAGTGTGGCTTCCACATCATGAGCCACGAGGACCCGCTTCCCCCGGATGGAATCGCCGAGGTCCTCATGTGCCTGGATCCGGTGTAGTTGCTGAGTACGGACTCGCGTCCAACCTCGAATCGCAATCCCTAATCTTAGGGAGTTGCCGTTCGAGTGTTGGTGCTGATTTTGCGCGAATCACCCAAGTCCGCGAGAGAAGCGCATGAAGAGGCGATTCAAGCAGGCAGTCCTTTGGGGGGTCCTCCTTCCACTCGCGGCGTTGGCGCGCTCCGTGCCCGCAAGCAGTGGCAAGGCGGTCCTCTGGGGCGACAACCCCTGCTTCATCATGAACGCAAGCACCATGTCCAACGGCTGTTCGACTCGGCGGGGCTTCGAGATTCCCCTGATGTCCGACAGTGCCACCAGCAAGACGGTGCTCGTCACGGCCTTCGGCGCCACGGCATCGAACAACGTGGGATGCATGGCGCTTGGGGTGAATCGTGAGGCCACCCTCTTCTGGGGCGGTACCCGCAGGTGGCTCCCCGCCTTCGGCTCGGCGCAGGTCATCACGCTGACCGACGCCTACGTTCCTGGCTATGGATACCTGTTCGTCAACTGTCACCTCGACCCGGGCGGGCGGGTCAACGTCGTTGACCACAATGCCTAGCAAAGGCCGGACGTCCCAGTGATTCTCGGAGCGGGATGCCCGCGTACGCGTGGGCACCCCGGTTCATGTGGCATGACAAGGAACTGGATCTGGGCCTGCGCAGTCCTGCTCTCGGGGCTGCTTTCCTACGGCGTGTACTGGCTCATCAGCGCGGGCGACATGAAGGCCATGGAGGTCGGTGCGCGCGACGCCACCGAGGTGCAGCGGTTGACAGCGCAGGTTCGCGCGCTCGAGGCGTCGGTCGCCCGCTCCGAGCAGCTCGCGCGGGAGGCCCAGGTGGCGGCCCGGGCAGCGGGGACGCGCGTGGACACGCCCACGGGTCCCACGGAGGACGCCACGGCCATCGGTCCGCCCGACTCGGACCGCTCTACGGTAGGCACGGCAGTGGCCCATCCGGAGCCGACGCCGGACGAGGTGGTCGCACGCATGGACGCGCGCTTCTTCAGTGAAGACGTGGACCCTACGTGGAGCCGTGACGCCACACAGCGCGCGGAGAAGCTCGGTGCGCTGATGCCTCGGGGCGCGCGCGTCGTGTCCCTGGAGTGCCGCAGCTCCATGTGCCGACTCCAGATGTCCCATCCGAGCCAGGACGACTTCCAGCGATTCCTCCGCGAAGGCCTGATTGATGACTCCAACGCGTGGGATGGGCCGTTCATGGCCGCGATCACGAGCGCCTTGGGACGGCCAGGGGAAGTCGAGGCGGTGGCCTACCTTGCGCGGGCGGGAGTGGACCTGGCGCCTTGACGACAGGTTCGACCTCGAGCAGCGGGTGGTCCGACGGCGTTCTCGAAGTCGCCGCTCCACTGCGCGCCCTGGAGCGCGCCGGGAACAACCACCGAGGCATCCCGAGGAATCGTCAGAGAGACGCCTCGATCCCGGTCAGGATGAGTTCGAGGCCGGCGAGGAATTCCGCGAGGTCGTCGTGCCTGGGCAGGTGGGCCGCGATCTTCCGGAGGAACGGATACTCGTGGGCGTCGAGCTCCTTCCAGCGAGCCGACATCGCACCCAGGAAGTCGACCCGATCCACGGACGGCTCGAACAGGCGGCCGTTCGTGGCGTTCTGGATGCTCGCGCCGACGATGTAGCTCAGCAGCGCCGACGCCGACGTGAACTGGGCCCCGCCTCGAACTCCCAGCGCTTGGACCTGGCGCCCGACGCGCTCGAAGATCCGCAGCATCGGCGCTTCCCACGGGGCGCGCGCGAGCTGAGTGCCCACCCACGGATGCGCGTCGATCGCCTCGAACACCTTGCCGGCAATCCCGCGGATCGCGTCGCGCGGTGAGGCGGCGACGGGGGCTTCATCCATTGCCTGGGCGACGACTGTGTCGGCGGCGGCGATGAGCAATTCGCTCTTGCTCGCGACGTGCCAGTAGAGCGCGCCCGCTCCCGTGGCGAGCCGGGTGGCAAGCACGCGGAAGGTCAACCCGCTCTCTCCCTCGTCGTCGAGGAGTTCGATCGCCGCTTCGACGATCCGTTCGCGTGAGAGCGCGTCCTCACGGCGCTCGGACCCTCGCTTTACCGTACCCATGGCCCCATCTTGACAGATCTGGAACGGCGTTCCAGCATGCCCAATGGAACGCCGTTCCATTGACCGCCGACATGTTCCCTGGCGGCCTCCCGCTCGAAAGGAATCACGATGACGCCCGTCACGATCATTGGCGCCGGCCTCGGAGGGCTGACACTCGCTCGCGTTCTTCACGTCCACGGCATCTCCGCGACGGTGTACGAGGCCGATGCATCCGCGGAGGTGCGCACGCAGGGCGGCATGCTCGACATCCATGACGACAACGGACAGCTTGCGCTCGAGGCGGCCGGGCTGTTGGACGCGTTCCGCCAGATCATCCATCCCGGTGGCGACGCCACGCGGGTGCTCGACCCCCACGGCGCGGTCCTCCTCGACCAACCCGACGACGGCCAGGGGATTCGTCCCGAGGTACCTCGCGGCGCGCTGCGACGCATCCTGCTCGACTCACTCCCCGATGGCGCCGTCCAGTGGGGTCACAAGGTCACTGCCATCCGTCCGCTCGGCGGCGGGAGGCACAGTTTGGTATTCGCGAATGGGGCGACCGTGACGGCGAGCCTCGTGGTCGGTGCGGACGGCGCCTGGTCGAGGATCCGGCCGCTGCTCTCCGACGCGAAGCCCGCGTACGTCGGGACCTCGTTCATCGAGACCTATCTGCTCGATGCCGACCTGCGACACCCGGCCAGCGCGAAGTTCGTCGGGGGCGGAGCCCTCTATGCCCTCGCACCCGGCAAGGGGATTGTCACCCACCGCGAGCCCCAGGGCGTCCTGCACACCTACGTCGCGCTCACCCGGCCGCTGGAGTGGATCGCGGGCATCGACTTCGCCGACCCGCAGACGGCGATGGCCCGAGTCGTGGCGGAGTTCGACGGCTGGGCGCCGGAGCTCACAGCGCTGATCACCGACGGCGAGACAGCCCCCGTCCTCCGGAGGATCCATGCGCTCCCGCCCGGGCATCGGTGGGAGCACGTGCCCGGCGTCACGCTTCTCGGCGACGCCGCGCACCTGAACCCGCCCGACGGCGAGGGCGCCAACCTCGCGATGTACGACGGTGCGGAGCTCGGCAAGGCCCTGGCCGCGCACCGCGGCGACTTTGATGCCGGGCTGCGCGAATACGAGGAGGCGATGTTCATCCGGAGCGCGAAAGCCGCCGTCGAGGCCGCGAAGATCCACGCGCTCTGCTTCGACGACGCCAACGCTCCGTACGGACTGATCGACCTGTTGACAGGTGGAGCCGCACCGGCCTCCTCTCTGCAACTCGAAAAGGGAACGTCACCCTGACTGGAATCGAACGGGGCGACTGACCGTCACGCGTCGCGACACGTGCGGCCCCACCCTCTTCCAGCGCGGACATGCCTTGTCGAGCGGTATCGATGGGATGACCTCCCCCTCGAATGCCTTCGAGTCCCTCCCCAGGCGGGCCCCGCCGTCCGGTCGAGAGAGAGGCGACCAGGAACGGATTCCGTGTCCATGTGTCGCTTGCAATCTGGTATCAAACACGAATTCGAACGACTCTTCTACTGATGCTCTTTCTCGTGACTGCATGTAGCAAAGACGCCACCGAATCTGGAGGGAAGGAAGGTGCGCAGGGCGCCACGGGCCCAAAGGGAGACACCGGTCCCCAAGGCCCCATGGGCCCGAAGGGCGAAACGGGCGCTCAGGGACCCGCTGGACAGAAAGGCGACACGGGCGCCCAGGGACCCGCTGGACAGAAAGGCGACACGGGCGCTCAGGGACCCGCTGGACAGAAAGGCGACACGGGCGCCCAGGGACCTGCTGGCCCTGAAGGAACAGCCATTCTCAAGCGCTACTACGTCGATGCCGATGGGAAGGAAGTCGGTAACGATCTCACCACCTTCTGGCCTGACGATGCCGGCCGAATCTGGTACTTCGAACTCGATACGCTGCGGACGTCGGTCGTGTCCCTATAAGTGTGTAGTCGGCGAGGAAGGGCGAGCGGGAAAGAGGGAAGTGGGAGTAGCCCAGTTCCGTGGCTCTCCCGCACTTCGTGTGGTTCCCCTCTGGGAAGTAGGCAGACGCGGCAAGCTGCCAGTGGGGCGAATACACCCTGGAAATGGAAACGCTGTACCCATTTCCTGGGTGTCGAGTGGACCGCGTGGCCCCCGGTAGCGCGGCGCGTGTCATCCTCGGGGTGAGCATGGAGGGCACGGGAGCACGATGTCCCTCCTGCCAGACGCCCAGTAACACAGTGCATGGCAGCTACGTCCGACGCCCGGTGGACCTGCCCGCCGCGGGGCGCGTGGTGCAACTCGAACTGCGTGTACGGCGCTTCTGCTGCCGAAACCCGGAATGCTCTCGCCGCACGTTCGCGGAGCGGCCGGTGCGCTTGCTACCCTCTCGGGCTCGGAGAACACGACGTCTCGCCACTGCGCAGTGTGCTGCCCAGCGACAATTACTCCTCCCCACCAGCGACAATTACTTCTCCCCACCTTGAGTGAAGGCGCCGGTAAGCCGCCCGGGACGAGAAGGAGGTCCCCGAGGTGGCGGTCACGGACGCCCAGGTGAGGAAGCTGATGGAGGAGTTGACGAAGCACGGAAACGTCGGCCTGGCG
>NZ_JAKCFB010000060.1 GCF_024198235.1 Myxococcus dinghuensis
CGGCGGCGCGCGCGCCCCGCGGCTCCGACGGCGGTGGCGGTGCCCCGGGGCGGCTGGTCGGAGGCGGCGCGCGCGGCGGGGGCGTCCGGCGCGGCCATCGCGCTCGCGGAGGTGCGGGACGAGCTGGCGGAGCGCTTCTCCCACGGGCTGGCCTCCGTGTCCCCGCGCGCGGTGGAGCCGCTGGTGGCGCGGCTGCGGGAGCTGGGCCTGGAGAAGCCCGCGGCGCTGCTGGAGGCGCTCGCGCAGCGCCCGGAGGCAGGGGCGCGGCTGGACGACTTCATCAAGGTGTACCAGGTGCTGGGCATCGCCCTGGTGCGGCTGGCGGGCGCGGTGCAGGTGGAGGCGGGGACGCTGGAGCCCGTCGCCACGCACCCGAGCGTCCGCGTGCGCCGGCCCGAGACGCCGCTGCCGCCCGACGAGGCGCTCCGGCGGCGGGCCCGCGGCGAGCTGACGCGCTACGAGGCGGCGGAGCACATGGCGCGCCACTACGCGGCCCTGCCCGCCGAGACGCTGCTGGCGTCGCTCTACCCGGCCTGGAGCGACGGCGCGGCGGGCCCCGCGCTGGCGGCGGCGCTGGCCACCGTCGAGCGCCCCCGGGTGCTGGAGGTGGCCCGGCAGGCCCTCCACGAGCGCCACGGCCGCACGGTGCGGCGCACGGCCCTGCTCGTGCTGGCGCGGCTGGGGGGCATCGAGGCGCGGGCGCTGCTGGAGGTCGTGGCGCGGGATGATTCGGACGCGGGCATGCGGCGGCGCGCGGGCACGCTGCTCGAGAACCTCCTGGCGGAGCGCCAGGGCCCCAAGGCCGTGGCGGAGCTGGCGCGCAAGCGCAAGGCGCGGCTGATGCCGCTCGCGCACACCGCGCTGACGGCGGTGAAGAAGGAGGCGCGCGACCTCGCGGTGGAGTCGCTGAAGGACCTGGGGCTGCCGCAGGTGATTCCGGTGCTGCGTCAGGTGCACCACGGGGACCCCGCGCCCACGCTGCGGCAGCAGGCGGCGCGGGCGCTGGCCTGGCTGGGGGACGCGGACCTGCTGGACCCGGCCGTGTGCGCGGTGGAGACGCGGGAGACGGCCGAGGCCCCCGCGGAGCTCGCCGCCGAGGTGCTGGGCCTCCTGGGGGACTCGCGGGGCGCGGAGGTGCTGCTGTGGGCCGTGGCCGACGGGTGGCGCTCGAGCGACGCGGAGCTGGCGCTGCGCGAGCTGGGGCTCGGCGTCCTGGAGCCGGCGATGCGGCTGCTGGACGTCCGGCCGGAGGTGATGGAGCGCAAGGCGCTGCGCCAGCTCTTCGACCGGCTCCCCGGGGAGCCGGTGGCCGCGGCCCTGCTCACGCGCGTGGAGGCGGCCCGCGAGCGCCCCGACCGGATGTCCCGGTTCGAGGCCCTGCTGTCGCTCGCCACGGCGAACCTCCACGGCGCGGCGAAGCCGGTCGCCGAGGCGCTGCTGGCGATACCGGAGTTCGCCGCGGACAAGCGGCTCGCGCGGGCGGCGAGGAAGGCGCTCGGCCAGAAGGCGTGAGCGTCACCCCGTCTGCGAGGACGCGGGGGGCCTGCGCACCTGGGACTCCAGGAAGGAGCCGAGCGCGGCGTTGACGAGCGACGGCTCCTCCACCGTGGAGGAGTGCCCGCCCCGAGGCAGCCGCGCCAGGCGCGAGCCCGGGATGAGCTGGTGCAGGCGCTCGGCCTTGGCGGGCACGGTGGCCACGTCCTCCTCGCCCACGATGACGAGCGTGGGCACGCGGATGTTGGGCACCTCGTGGGACACGGCGTTGCGGCGGATGACGCCGTTGACGGCGCGCCAGATGTCGCGGCGGTTCTCCAACAGCCGCGCGCGCCACAGGGCCCGCTCCTCCGCGCGGTTGGGGTCCGACAGGAAGGTGCGGCCGAACATGATGCGCATCACCGGGTCCGCCACCGGGCGCAGGCCGGCGAGCCGGGCGATGAGGTTGAGCAGCGTGTAGCGCGGCACGTTGGCCAGGGGCTCCGGGTCCGCGGACGTCTCCACCAGGGTGAGCGAGCGCAGCAGCTCCGGCCGGCGCGCGGCGATGCGCATGCCGATGAAGCCCCCCATGGACAGGCCCACGAAGTGGCACGGCCCCAGGCCCAGCTTGGAGATGAGGTCCAGCGCGTCCAGGTACAGCGTCTCCATGTCGATGGCGTTCACCGACGGCACCGCGCTGCGGCCCTGGCCCCGGTGGTCGTACGCGACGCAGCGGTAGCGGCCTCGCAGCGCGTCAACCTGCGGGTCGAACAACCGGGTGCTCCACAAGAGCCCGTGACTGAAGAGGATGGGCTCGCCCGCCCCACCCGTATCCTCGTAGTGCAGCTCGGTTCCGTTGACGTTCAGCATCGGCATCTGGCGGTTCCTCCCCGGTCCGGGAAGATAGGCCAGTCCGTGACGCGTCACGGCGCCAGTCATGGCGCGGTGCGCGAGCTGTCGACTCTCCGACGCCGGATGAGGTCGTCCGTGCCCCGGTTACCAGAGCCCCAGCGATTGGAGCAGGGGGGCGGCCTGGGCGGGGGTCGCGGACACACCGGTGAAGAAGCGCGCGGCCGCCTCGGGGGAGGGGTCCTCCCAGACGAGCTGCCCGGTGGCCTCGTCGCGGCCGCACCGGGTGAAGGTGGCGCGCACCTGCTCGGGAGACTCGAAGGCGAGCAGGTCCAGGAGCAGCGGACTCTGGCTGGTGAGGAAGCTCTGCCGCTCCCCCAGGGTCGCCACCGTGGCGCGCACCAGGTCCGGGTGGAGCGAGTGCGCCACCTCGTCCGCCAGGGCCACCGCGCGCGCCTGTCCCAGGTAGTGCAGCAGGGCCAGGAGGCGCTTCTGGCCATGGCCCAGCGCGCGCGCCGACACGCGCGTGCCCCCGGGGCCCAGGAAGACCAGCTCCAGGCCCCCCAGCGTGAGGGACTCGTACTGGCGCCCCTCCTGGGGGGCGTCGGTGGGGACGAGCACCGCCTCCGCGCCGGCGAAGCCCAGGAGCCGGGCCGCCTCCTTCAGGAAGGGCACCGCGTCCGAGGGCACGACGTAGCGGGGCGCTCCCCACTGCTCCGCGGCCAGCCCCCGCAGGCCGTCCAGCAGGTCCTTGGAGGCGAGCCCCGAGCCCGCGGCGAGCACGCCCTGGGCGCGGCGCGACAGGCGCAGCTCCACCTGGAAGAGCTGCTCGAAGTAGCCCAGGCCCTCGTCGAAGCGGACCAGCCCGGCCAGCGCGGACACCTCGCGGGCCATGGCCAGCAGCGGCTCCACCGCCGCCGTGCCCTCGCCCGTCTTCTCCACCCAGGCGATGCCGCCGGACATGAGCACCAGCCACAGCCGGCCGGCGACCTCCGGGGCGATGCGCTCCTGGACGACGAGGCCCGGGTCGTCCAGCGGGGAGACGGAGACCTGGATGCCCTCGCGGCGGATGACCAGCGGCCAGGCCATGCCCACCGGGGCGACGGAGATGTCCATGGAGAGCCCGGCGGCCACCGGCTCCGTGGGCGTGTTGCGCACGCGCACGGTGATGTGGCCCGTGTCCGCCGCCAGCGCGTACTCCACGTCGAGCAGCTCCTGCCCCAGCGCCGTGAAGTCGGAGCTGGCCACCGCCGCCAGCAGCTCCAACAACTGCGTCTTCCCCGTGCCGTTGCGCCCCAGCAGGACGTTGAAGGTGGGGCTGAAGGACAGCCGCGTGCCGGGCTTCACGGCGCGGAACTGGTGGACCTGGAGCCACTGGAGCTTGAGCATCCCCGCCAGCCTCCCTTCGAGGATGCGCCAGGGTCAACCCCGCGAGGAAAGCCCCCGGAACCACGACGGACCGGGTCGCGTCCCCACCGGAAATTTCGTCCACCCGCCCTCCCCGCGCGCGGGCCCGGACGGTGGGCCTCCCGACGACCCAGCAGGACGGCACAACCCAGTCCTCCCAGGGAAGCCCGCTTGTCTCGCAAAGGCGCGACAGGCAGCATCGCGGACGGTCCGTCATGCGCCCCGCCCGTCCCGCCCTGCTCGCCTTCGTCCTGCTCGCCCTGCTCGGTACGGCCGCGGCGGTCACCTACTCCCGGCTCCGCGTGGAGCCCCCCGCCGCGCCACGGGCCGCGACGCCCGCGCCCGTGGCGCCCCCCACGCCCACCGCGAGCGCCGCGACGCCGCCCCCCGCCGAGGTGAATGACGGCCACCCCGCGCGCGGCGCGTTCGCGGGCTCGGCGGCGTGCGGCGAGTGCCACGAGGACGAGCACGCCGCCTGGGGCAAGGACTGGCACGCGCGCGCGCTGTCCCCGGCGACGCCGAGGTTCGTCGTGGGGGATTTCAAGAAGCACCCCCACTTCAAGGGCGACTCCAGCGAGGCGTGGATGCGCCGCGACGGCGAGCGCCACTTCATGCGCACCAAGGGCGCGGACGGGCAGCTCGCGGAGTTCCCGGTGCAGTGGGTGGTGGGTGGCAAGCGGATGCAGGACCCCGTCACGCAGATGCCGGACGGCCGCTGGCAGGTGCTGCCGGTGTACTTCCACGTCACGGGCAAGGGCGAGTGGGTGGACTACTCGGAGACGAAGCAGGGCCTCTTGACGCCGGACCACCCGTTCTTCTGGACCAACTTCCGCCGCAGCACGCAGCACGCGTGCCTGGACTGCCACGTCACGGGGCTCGACGCGAAGTACGACCGGGCGACGCAGCAGTGGACGACGAGGTTCACGGACGCGGGCGTGGCGTGCGAGAGCTGCCACGGGCCCGGCGCGCGCCACGCGGACACGCAGGACCCGAAGGACATCGTCCAGCCCGCGGACCTGCCGCCGGAGCTGGGCTTCGCGGTGTGCGCGCAGTGCCACGGGCCGCGCCGGCCGCTGTTCCCCATCCTCGACGCCGAGCACCGCTTCCGTCCCGGCCAGCGCTACGAGGACTTCTACCAGCCCGTCGTCCTCTACGTGGGCAACGAGCGCTCCGGCGACTACTTCACGGACGGGCGCCCCAGCACCTCCAGCTTCGAGTACCAGGCCCTCATCCAGTCCCGCTGCCACATGCAGGGCGGCGCCACCTGCCTCACCTGCCACACCGCGCCGCACGAGCCGCAGGCCGCCAACGAGCTGCGCCGCGCGGACAAGCCCTCGCCCGCGGTCTCCACGGGTTCGGCCACCTGCCAGCAGTGCCACGCGAAGACGTTCGAGGAGGGCACGGCCCACACGCGCCACACCGCGCGCGCGGCGCAGGACTGCCTGTCGTGCCACATGCCGCCCGTCGTCTCCGGCGTGCTGGACAAGTTCGCGGACCACGCGCTGGACGTGCCCGCGCCGCAGAACACCACGCGCCACGGCATCCCCAACGCGTGCAACACCTGCCACACGAAGCAGACGCCCGAGGCCATGGCCCAGGCCCTGACGACGCTGTGGCCGAAGTCCGCGGAGCGTCAGCAGCGCCGCGTGCGGCTGGCGGACGCCTTCGACGACGCGACGGCGGAGAGCGGAGGCCGGGCGGCGCTGGAGGCGGTGCTCGCGGACACGCGGGAGACGCCGTCGCTGCGCGGCGTGGCGGCGCGGGTGCTGGCGCGGCGGCACAAGCGCGAGGCGGTGCCGCTGCTGCGCGCCGCGCTGAAGGGCGCCACCGACAGCCACCTGCGCTCGGACCTCATCGAGTCCATCGGCACGGTGGGCGGCAAGGAGGCCACCGAGGAGCTGGTGCCCTTCCTCCAGGACACGTCCACCTGGGTGCGGCAGGCCGCCGCGCTGACGCTGGCCAGCTTCGGGGACGCGCGCGGGCTGAGCGCCGTGGAGGCCCTGGCGAGCCGGCCGGAGACGACGGGGCTGGTGCAGCCCCACGTCATGCTGGGGCAACTGGCCATGCGGCGAAAGGACCTGACCACCGCGACGCGCGAGTTCGAGCGCGCGCTGGACCTGCAGCCCTACAACACGGACGTCCTCATCCGCCTGGCCGATGTCTATGTCTTCCAGGGACAGGAGGAGCGCGGCAAGCAGCGGCTGCAGGAGGCGCTGCGCTTCGACCCCCAGAGCCGCGCGGCGAAGCAGCGCCTGTCGATGCTCCAACAGGGCCGCTGAACGTCGGCCCTCCGGCGCGCGGGCACGCCGCCGGTAGCATCCACTGCTGAGCAGGCACGGGAGGCATCTGTCCGGCAGCCACGCGGGGGGCCCCGCGGTACGTGGTCACTGCGGGAAGCACCCCCTACCTCAGGGCGCTCGATATGAACGCCCTGCTGCTCGCCCTCCTGCTCTCGCGCGCCGGCCCCGTCGCAGGCGCGCCGCCCGTCCCTCCCGGGCCCGGCTCCGCCGCGCGACAGCGGACCCCTGGCGTCCTGCGCGCCGCGTCCCCGCCCCAGGCGACTGCCGGGGCGACGCCCCGGCAGGGCGCGGCGGGGAGCGCTCCGACCCCGGAGGAGCCGACCGGAGGCGCCACGCCCCGGACGGGCGCGCCCACGGAGGACACGGGGGAGCCGCCCGTCCCGGAGGTCTCCGACCCGCTGTTGACGCCGGTGCCTCCCGCGCCCGTCCTGGTGAAGTCCTGGGACGAGGCGCTGAACCTCGTGCGCCAGCGCTCCACCGACCTGCGCACGGCGCTCGCGCAGGTGGAGGCCGCGGCGGGCCAGGCGCGCATCGCGTTGGCGGCGCTGCTGCCCAACATCACCGGTACGGTGGCCGTGCAGCTCAACATCCTCGACCCCGACAACACGAGCCTGTTCTTCCTGGGCAGCGGCGGAGGCACGGGCGGGGGCGTGGGCGGCGGGATTGGCGGAGGCGGGACCGGGGACGGAACCGGCGGCGGGGGCGTGGGTGGAGGGAGCCTCGAGCAGGGGCGCCTCACCGCGTTCCAGGACGGGTCCACGCCGGTCGAGGAGATTCCGGAGAGCGCGTCGGTGCAGCCCACGAAGCCGCCGGCGGCGGGCATCCTCTCCGCCTCCGTGGCGCTGCTGGACTTCCAGGCCATCGCGGGGCTGCGCACCGCGCGCGAGGCCCAGCGCACCGCTTCGTGGTCCCTGGCGGAGACACGCCGGCAGATCAGCCGGACGCTGGCGCAGGCGCTGGTGCAGGTGGCCGCGCAGGAGCGGCTGGCGGAGGTCAACCGCGTCAACCTGCGCACGGCGCTGGAGCGCCTGGCGCTGGCGCAGCGGCGGCTGGAGCTGGGCGCGGGCACGCGGCTGGACGTGGTGCGCGTGGAGCAGGACACGGAGCGGGCGCGCGCGCTGGTGGTGTCGGGCGACGAGGACCTGCGACAGGCGCGCGAGTCGCTCGGCCTGGCGCTGGGGCTGACCCAGGCGGTGGGCCTGGAGCGAGGGGTCAACGTGGAGCAGATGCTGCGCCGCGCGCGCAAGGACTGCCGGCCCATCCAGGAGCTGGAGGAGCGCTCGGACCTGCGGGTGGCGCGCTCGCGCGTCCTCGTCGCGGAGCGCCAGGTGAAGGAGGTCACGGCGCAGTACCTGCCCTCGCTGTCCCTGAACAGCTCCACGGTGGCCATCACCGTGAAGAAGGACTGGGTGAACGTGCCGCTGTGGAACATCGGCGCCAACCTGGTGCTGCCCTTCTGGGACGGCGGCGTGCGCGAGGGCGCGCTGCGCCAGACGCGGGCGCAGGTGGAGGTGGCGCGCCAGGCGTCCGTGGAGCTGGAGCGCTCGGCCACCATCGAGCTGGTCCAGGCGCGCCGGGGCGTGGAGGTGGCGAGGGCATCCCGGGACATCTCCTCGCGCGAGCGTCGTCTCGCCGAGGAGAACGACCGGCTGACCCGCCGCAGCTTCGAGGTGGGCACTGGCACCAGCCAGGACCTCATCCAGACGGCGGCGGCGCTGCGGCAGGCGGAGCTGGCGCTGGTGGTGCGCGAGTTCCAGTTGGAGCAAGCCCAGGTCGAGGCATACCTGGCGGAGGCGGCATGCGACTGGTGAGGAGGACATGGGTGGCGGGGTGCGCGGCCCTGTTGCTGGCGGGGTGCAAGGGCTCCGACAAGGCGGACGGCCCCCAGGGCGGACAAGCCGGCGAGAACAAGGCCCTGCCGGTGCAGGTGCTGTCGCTGGCGCCTGGCGAGGTCCGCGACGCCGCCGAGTACGTGGGCACGCTCATCTCCCGCAGCAGCATCACCCTGTATCCACAGGTCGCCGGCTACGTGCAGGCCATCCCGGTGCGGCCCGGCGCCTGGGTGCAGCCCAACGAGGTCCTGCTGGTGGTGGACCCCCGCCGCGAGAGCGCCGGGCTGCGCGCCACCCAGGCCCAGCGCGCCTCCGCCCTGGCCCAGCGCGAGTTCGCGCGGCGCACGCGCGAGCGCAGCGCGCAGCTCCTGCGCGAGGGCCTCCAGAGTCGCCAGGACTACGAGCAGGCGGTGGCGCAGGCGCAGCAGGCGGACGCGGAGGCGCGCGCCATCGAGGCGCAAATCCAGTCGCAGAAGGTCCAGCTCGGCTATTACGAGGTGAGCGCGCCCTTCAAGGGCGTGGTGGGCAACTTCCCGGTGAAGGTGGGGGACTACGTCTCACCGCAGACGCCGCTCACCACGCTGGACCAGAGCAAGGTGTTGGAGATCTCCGTGGACGTGCCGGTGGCGCGGGCCCACGAGGTTCGCGTGGGACGGACGCCCATGGAGGTGCTCGACGCGGAGGGCAAGCCGGTGGTGGGCGCGCCCGTCTTCTACGTCGGCGCCATCCCCAGCGCCGCCACGCAGCTGGTGCAGGTGAAGGCGGCCTTCGAGAACACGGACGGCCTGCGCGCCGGGCAGCTGGTCCGCGTACGCGTCACCTACGACATCCGCGAGGCGCTCACCGTGCCCACCGCGGCGGTGACGAAGATCAGCAGCCAGTCCTTCGTCTTCGTCGCGACGCCGTCGGACGGGGGCACGGTGGCCAAGCGCACGCCGGTGGACGTGGGCGACGTGACGGGCAACAACTACGAGGTCACGGGCGAGCTGGACGCGGGCGTCACCGTGGTGGTGAGCAGCATCCAGCTCCTGCGCGACGGCCAGCCCATCCACCCCATGACGGGCAAGCCCGAGGCGCAGGGCATGGGCGGAGGCGCGGACGCGGGCACTGGCGGCGCGGCGGACGCGGGCACTGGCGCCCCGGACGCGGGGCACTGAGGGGACGGCATGTTCACGGACTTCTTCATCCGCCGGCCCATCTTCGCCAGCGTGCTGTCCATCATCATCACCCTGACGGGCGTCATCAGCATCCCGGGGCTGCCCATCGAGCAGTACCCGGACCTGTCGCTGCCCCAGGTCCAGGTGACGTCGACGTACGTCGGCGCGTCGGCGGAGACGGTGGAGAGCGCCGTCACCACGGTGCTGGAGCGGCAGCTCAACGGCGTGCAGGACATGCGCTACATCTCGTCCACCAGCAGCAACAACGGGACGAGCACCATCATCGTCACGTTCGACCAGGGGCGCGACCTGGACATCGCGGCGGTGGACGTGCAGAACCGCGTGGCCACCGCGTCGCCACAACTGCCCGCGGCGGTCAACGCGCTGGGCGTCACCGTCAACAAGGCGCAGACGCAGTTGCTCATGGCCTTCGGCCTGTTCGACCAGAACGGGCGCTACGACACGGGCTTCCTGAGCAACTACGCGGACGTCTACATCCGCGACGCCATCCTGCGCGTGAAGGGCGTGGGCGACGTGCGCATCTTCGGCGAGCGGCGGTTCGCCATGCGGCTGTGGCTGGACCCCACGGAGCTGGCGCGGCGCAAGCTGACGGCGAACGACGTGGTGGCGGCGCTCAGCGCGCAGAACGTGCAGGTGGGCGCGGGCAAGGTGGGCCAGGAGCCGGCGCCCAAGGGCCAGAACTACCAGTTCACCCTCCAGGTGAAGGGCCAGCTCGCCACGCCGGAGGAGTTCGGCGCCATCGTCGTGCAGCGCGGCGCGGACGGCTCGCTCGTGCGGTTGCGGGACGTGGGCCGGGCGGAGCTGGGCGCGGAGGACTACTCGCAGCTCCTGCGCTTCGACGGCAAGGACGCGGTGGGCCTGGGCATCTTCCAGCTCCCGGGCTCCAACGCGCTGGACGTGCGCGACGGCGTCCTCAAGGAGCTCTCGCGCCTGGAGAAGAACTTCCCCCCGGGCATGAAGTACCGGGTCGCCTTCGACACGACGGCCGCGGTGCAGGCCTCCATCGAGGAGGTGCTCATCACGCTGGGCGAGGCGGTGGTGCTGGTGGTGCTCGTCATCTTCGTCTTCCTCCACGGCTGGCGCAGCGTGCTGGTGGTGGCCACGACGCTGCCCGTCTCGCTGGTGGGCACGTTCCTCTTCGTCAGCGCGTTCGGGTTCTCGCTCAACACGCTGACGCTGTTCGGCCTCACGCTGGCCACGGGCCTGGTGGTGGACGACGCCATCGTCGTCATCGAGAACGTGGAGCGGACGATGGAGGAGGGCCTGCCGCCGCGCGAGGCCACCCAGCGCGGCATGCGCCAGGTGGCCGGCGCGGTGGTGGCCATCGCCCTGGTGCTGTCCGCGGTGTTCGTCCCCGTGTCCTTCTTCCCCGGCACCACGGGCTCCATCTACCGGCAGTTCGCGCTCACCCTCGCCTTCTCCATCAGCCTCTCCGCCCTGGTGGCGCTCACCCTCTCCCCCGCGCTGTGCGCGCGGCTCCTGCGGCCGCACGAGGGGCAGAAGTGGAAGGTGTTCCGCCAGTTCGACCGGGCGCTGGACCGCTTCCGCGACGGCTACGGCCACCTGCTCCAGCGGCTCATCGGCCCGCTGAAGTGGCCGGTGGTCATCGTCTTCTGCCTGTGCCTGCTGGCCACGGTCTGGGTGTACAGCGTCACGCCCTCCGGCTTCATCCCGGACGAGGACCAGGGCTACCTCATCATCGCGGTGCAGGGTCCGGAGGGGACGTCCCTGGACTACACGCGGCGGGTGCTGCTGCAGACCGAGGACGTGATGCGCAAGCAGCCGGAGGTGGCGGACATCTTCACCGTGGGCGGCTTCTCGCTGCTGGGCACGGGCGCCAACTACGGCACGCTCTTCGTCAACCTGCACCCGTGGGACGACCGCAAGAAGAAGGACCAGAGCGTGGCGGCCATGGTGGAGCGGCTGCGCATGCCGCTGCTCGCCATCGGCGGGGCGCGCGTGCTGCCCTTCCAGCCGCCGGCCATCCGCGGCGTGGGCAGCGTGGGTGGCTTCGAGTTCGTGCTCGAGGACCAGTTGGGCAACCGCACGCTGACGGAGCTGGCGCAGACGACGGAGTCCCTGGTGGGCCAGGCCAACCAGTCCCCGGTGCTGCGCAGCGTGTTCTCGTCCTACACGGCCAACACGCCGCTGCTGAACATCGAGGTGGACCGCGAGAAGGCGCTGTCGCTGGGGGTGCCGCTGGAGTCGCTCTTCTCCACGCTCCAGGTGTACCTGGGCAGCCAGTACGTGAACGACTTCACCTTCTCCAACCGCGTGTACCGCGTGTACGTGCAGGCGGCCATGCCCTTCCGCAGCAAGCCCAAGGACATCGGCTCGCTCTACGTCCGCGCGGCGTCCGGGGAGATGGTGCCGATGGAGAACCTGGTGCGCATCCAGCCCATCACCAGCGCGCAGAACATCCAGCACTACAACCTGTATCGCTCCGCGGAGCTGTACGGCCAGGCGGCGCCGGGAGCCAGCACCGGCCAGTCGCTCGACGCGATGGAGGCGAAGGCGCGCGCGACGCTGCCGGAGGGCTACACCTTCGAGTGGACGGGCCTGTCCCTGGAGCAGAAGGAGGCGGGCGGCAAGGTGCTGCTCATCTTCGCGCTCGGCATCGTGTTCGTGTTCCTGGTGCTGTCCGCGCAGTACGAGAGCTTCGCCCTGCCCTTCGTCATCCTCCTGGGCGTGCCGGTGGCCATGCTCGGGGCGCTGGGCTTCGTGAACCTGCGCGGGCTGCAGAACGACGTGTTCTGCCAGGTGGGGCTGGTGATGCTGGTGGGCCTGTCGAGCAAGAACGCCATCCTCATCGTCGAGTTCGCGGAGCAGCTTCGTCACCAGGGCCGGAGCGTCATGGACTCCGCCATCCACGCGGCGCAGACGCGCCTGCGTCCCATCCTGATGACGTCCTTCGCGTTCCTCATGGGCGTGGTGCCGCTGGTGCTGGCGTCGGGCGCGGGCGCGGCGGCGCGCAAGGCGCTGGGCACCACGGTGTTCGGCGGCATGCTGTTGTCGACGTTCGTCAACCTCATCTTCATCCCCGTGCTGTACGCGGTGGTGGAGGCGACACGCTCACGACTGCTCAAGCGTCACGAGCACGCGCGCCCGGGTGACGGCGGTGGCACACCGCCGAGCGAACCGCCGCAACAGCCGCAGCCGGCGTAATCCACGTATCGGTCCACTCCACTCCGCGTCCGGCCGGGGCCATCGAGACCCCATATCCCTCGCCGGAGGGTTCGCTATCTTCCGGTGATTCATGGCCCGCTCCACGCCTCTCGACGTCCAGCGTCGTCGGCTCTACGCGCTCAAGCGAGCGCCCGCGCTGCGCCACACGAGCAACACCGTGCTGCTCCAGTTGCTGGAGCTGGCCTGGGAGGTGAGCTGGGCGAAGGACACGGTGCTGTGTGAAGAGGGCCAGGAGGCGCAGGGCTTCTTCCTGCTGCTGGAAGGCGAGCTGGAGGCGCACCGCGACGACGAGCTGCTCTTGACGCTCCGCCCCGGGACGCCGCTGGGCTTCGAGGCGCTGGTGGGCGGGCGCTACACCGTCACGGCCCGGGCGGCCACGACCTGCAAGGGATTGTTCTTCCCGCGCGACGCGGTGTGGAACCTCGTGCAGGGGCGCGCCGGGCTGCGACAGGATTTGAAGCGGCTGCTGGCGAGCGCGCCGCGCGCGGAGGAGGAGGGGCCGCCCCAGGTGGAGGTGGTGGCCTTCGACAGCCAGGTGCGCGGCGCGCCGCTGTCCCGGCTCATCGCGCTCATGGCCAAGGTCATCAGCCATGACTTCAAGGACCGGGTCCTGCTGGTGCGCCCCTGCGCCGAGTCCCCGCCGGACGCGCCGGTGGTGAAGGGCGCGGATGGCGTGCTGCGCACCACGGTGCCCGTCACGGCGGACGGGGCGCCGGGCCGGCTGGAGCTGGCGCGGCTGCGCGACATCACCCGGGAGCACGACCCGCACTACGTCTTCCTGGATGGCTGCGACGTGGACGCGCCGCTCGTCGACAAGGAGGTGCGGCTGGTGTCCCGGCTGGACGACCTGCGCGCGCGGCGGGGGGAGGAGCGGCGGGTGCTGCCCACGGTGGTCATCGACCCGAGGGCGCCACCGCGCGGCGGGGCGCTGGGCGGCGAGCCCCATGAACACTCGCGGCCCATGACGGGGCTGCTGCCCTCGTGCGTGCTGCGGCTGGAGCTGGAGCGGTTGGAGCGGCTGGAGCTGGACGCGCGGCCCTTGTCGGCGCTGGGGTTGGAGCGCGCGGAGCGGGCGGCCCTGTCGCGATGGGCGCGGGCCCTGACGCACCGGCGCGTGGGGCTGGCGCTCAGCGGTGGCGGCGTGTGGGGCTTCTACCACGTACACATCCTGCGCTGGCTGGTGGCGCACGGCGTGCCGGTGGACTTCGTGAGCAGCTCCAGCATGGGCTCGCTGGTGGGGGCGTACTTCTGCGGCACCGCGCTGGACGGGCGTGATGGGTTGGAGGGGCTCGCGTGGCTGGAGGAGCGGGCCATGGGCCGGCAGCTCTCCCTGGCCGCGGCGGCGGCGTTCGTCACCACGTATTCGCTGGAGCGCTTCGTGGCGAAGGACCTGGGGGACGTGTCGCTGGAGGAGCTGCCCATCCGCTTCCTGCCGGTGACGACGGACCTGACGAGCGGGGACTGCGTGGCGCTCGAGCGGGGGCCGGTGGCGCGGGCGGTGCGCGCGAGCGGCTCCGCGCCGGGCATCTGGGCGCCGACGATGGTCCCGCCCGCGCGCTACGTGGACGGCGCCTTCACCAGCATGGTGCCCGCGAGCGTGCTGGTGAACGCGGGCGCGGACCTCGTCTTCTCCAGCAACATCTTCCCCTTCGGTCCGCGCGAGACGGCGTGGACGCCGGACAGCCGCATGGGCCGCTTCCTGGCGGGGCTCGACCCGGTGGCGCGAGTGCTGGACCTGGTCGCCAGCGGTGTGTTGCTGTTGCACCGCAACGGCGATGCGGAGAGCCTGATGGCCGACGTGAGCTACGACATCCAGTCCGCGGACGCGCCCTTGCTGACGGCCATGGAGTTCACCAAGGCGCGGGACATCCTGCGGCGCGCGGCGGGCGACGAGGCGCTCCAGTGGAAGCTGGAGGAGCTGAAGGCCCACTGGCGGCGGCTGCGCGCGCGGTGTGGCCCCCACGGGCGCCGGGGTGGGAGGCGACAAGCCGCATGATTCCGGTGCGCATCCTGGGGACGGCGAGCTTCCAGCCGGGGCCCGCCGTGACGACGGCGGAGCTGTGCGAGCGCGTGGGCCGGGACGCGGCGGAGGTGACGCGGAAGACGGGCATCCACACCCGGCACTTCGCGCCGCCGGGGATGACGAGCGCGGAGGTGGCGGCGAGGACGCTCGGTGACGCGCTGGAGGCGGCGGGGCTGGAGGCGAAGGCGCTGCGGCGCATCTTCTGCGTCACGTCCATGGGAGGCGACGTCACGACGCCCGCGACGGCGAACCGGGTGGCGGCGGCGCTGGGGCTCTCGGGGAGCTGTGACGCCATGGACCTGGGCAACGCGTGCATGGGCTTCCTGAGCGCCTTCGACCTGGCGGCGCGCTCGGTGGCGACGGGGTTGGGGCCGGTGGGCGTGGTGTCGGTGGAGCTCTTGTCGCGCACGACGACACCCGAGGACCCTCGGCCCTACCTGGTGCTGGGGGACGCGTCCGCGGCGGCGGTGTTGGGGACGGCGCGGCCCGGCGAGGGCGTGCTGGGCGTGGCGCTGGGCAACGACGGCTCGATGCCCACGGACGTGGTGCTGGAGAACCCGCACGCCACGGGGCGGCTGGAGCGGATGCGCTTCCTGACGCCGAGCCGGGAGATGACGCGCGTGGCGCTCGGGGCGCTGACGCGCGCGGCGCACACGGTGCTGGGCGAGGCGGGGCTGACGATGCGCGACGTGGAGTGGGTGGTGACGCACCAGCCGAACGGCAGCATGTTGGAGGCGGTGCTTCAGGCGCTGGAGGTGCCGCCGGAGCGCGGGGTGCGCGTGGTGGACACGGTGGGCAGCGTGGGCTCCGCGTCGCTGCCCACGAGCCTGGACCGGCTGCTGCGCACGCGTCCGGTGAAGCCCGGGGACCGCATCCTGATGGTGGGCGTGGGCGCGGGCGTGGCGCACGGCGCGGTGCTGTACCGGGTGGGAGGATGACGGGCGCGAGGAACCTGCCGCTGTCGACGTGGCTGACGTTCTTCGGCCTGCTGCGCCGCTACCACCGCTACGAGGTGGTGAACCTGGAGCCGCTGCTGCGGCCGGGGGCGAAGCTCATCGTCGGCTATCACGGACGCCCGCTGGCCGTGGACCTGTGCATGCTGACGGTGACGCTGCACGAGCGGCTGGGCTACCTGCCGCACGGCGTGGCGCACGCGGCGTTCGACCAGCTCCCCGGGATGCGCGCGGTGGCGGAGGGGCTGGGCTTCGTCACCGGGGATGACCCGCGACTGGCGGAGGCGGTGGCGCGCGGAGAGCATGTGCTGTTGCAGCCGGGTGGCACGCGTGAGGGGTGTCGGAGCTTCCGCCACCGCTACCGCGTGGACTGGGGGGAGCGGCTCGGCTACCTGCGGCTGGCGGTGCGGTACCGGTTGCCCATCGTCCCGGTGGGGGGCAGCGGAATGGATGACGCGTACCTGGGGCTCAATGACGGGTATGCGCTGGGGCGGCGGGTGGGCATGCCGGCGCGGCTGCCATTGTGGTTGGGATTGGGCGCGACGGGGGTGTGGCCATTGGCGCTGCCCTTCCCGGTGAAGATGACGCAGTGGGTGGGTGAGCCGCTGACGCGACACCTGGGGCCGGGGTTCGACGCGGAGGACCGGGCGTCGATGCTGGGGATGCATCGGGAGGTCGCGGGCGCGGTGCAGGCGCTGCTGGACCGGGCCCGTGGCCGACACGACGCGCGCGCGCGCGGAGAGGCAGCGGCGACATGAGCGACACGGAGGGACGCGGCGCGGAGGGTCGCCAGTGGGCACTCATCCTCGGGGCCTCCTCGGGCACGGGAGCGGGCATCGCGGTGGAGGTGGCGCGCAAGCCGGGGCTGGATGTGTTCGGCGTGCACCGGGGACGGTATGCCGAGCAGGCCGAGCGGTTGGAGCGACAGGTCCGCGAGGCGGGGCGGCGCGCGGTGCTGTGGCAGGCGGACGCCTCCACGCCCGAGGCGGCGGAGGCGGGGGTGGAGGCGCTGCGCGAAGTGGCCGGACCGCGCTCGGTGAAGCTGTTCGTGCATTCGATTGCCGGGGCCTCGGTGGGGCACTTCCTGTCGGAGGGAGAGGACCGGCTGCACGCGAAGCGGGTGCGGCGCACGTTCGACACGATGGCGCACTCGTTCGTGTTCTGGGCCCAGGCGCTCGTGGCGCGCGACATGCTGGCGCCCGGGGCGCGGCTGCTCGGCTTGCAGAACCCGTTGGACGATTCGCACCTGTCGAACACGGGGCTCATCAGCGCGTCGAAGGCGGCGCTGGAGATGTACGTGCGCTACCTGGCGATGGAGCTGGGGCCGCGGGGGCACCGGGTGAACCTGCTCAAGTTCGGCACGGTGATGACGCCGGCGCTCCAGCACGTGTACTCGCCGGAGGCACGGGCGCGACTGGAGACCGCGCATTCGCGAATGAACCCGGCCGGGCGCATGTGTACCGTGGAGGAAGTGGCGCGCTTCGTCGGCGTGCTCACGGGCGACGACGCGGCCTGGTTCAACGGCGCCACCATCGACTTCACCGGAGGCATGACGCTGCGCCTGCTCGACCTGGTGCTCAATCCGTGAAGCGACTCACGCGTCCCGCATCCGGAACGTGAGGCTGTAGAAGAACGGGGACACCTGCTCCGCCACCACGTCCGTGGCGCCCTCCGGGAGCAGCTCCGTGGGACAGTGCGGGTCGCGCGAGTAGAACGTAATCGCGCGGAACGCGGCGCGCTGGAGCAGGGACGGCCGGAAGTCCGGGTCCATCTGCTCGTCCACCACGACGATGGGCGTGCCCGGCTTCGCCACGCGCGCCAGCTCCTCGAGCGCGCGCCCCGGGTCGCGATAGCCGCCGATGCCTCCCACGCTCAGCACCCGGTCGAACGTCTCCGCCGGGAAGGGCAGCGCGTGCCCGTCCGCCATCAGCAGCCGGACCGCCCCGAACCGCCCGTGGCGCAGCCGACGCTGACACTGCCCCAGCATCCCCTCGCTCAGGTCCACCCCCCACACCTCCACCGGGAGGTCCGCGGGCAGCGCGCGCTGGATGAGCGGCAGGTTCGCCCCCGCCCCCACGCCCACCTCCAGCACGCGCACCGGAGCCTCACCCTCCAGCGCCTCCAGCTCCAACCTGCGCACGTAGCGCCCCCGCATCCGCGCCTCGGACACGGACTGGAGCAGCGGCGTCAGCACCGTCGTCAGCGGGTCATGCAGCGAGGGGAGCCCGTCGTAGATGACGCGCATCAACCGGTCCGTGCCACGCACCGCGTCCTCGCGGTACAGCCGGGCCAGCCCCGCCTCCACGCCCCAGGCCTCGCCACAACCGCCACAGCGGAGCTGGCCGGACTCCAGCCGCCCCGCCTCCTCCTGACCGTGGAACACCAAGGTCCCGCCACAGGCCGGACAGGCCAGCAGCGCGACGTCCCCCGCTTCCAGTCCGCTAGGCACCCGGCGGTTGTAGCACCCTCGCCAGCGTCAGGTCGTCCTGGGTCCCTAGCTGTGCGAAGCGTTCCACGGCCCGTGCCATGTGGGTGCTCCGTCCCGGGTCGTCCTCGGGCAGGTGCCGCGCCAGCTCGTACCGCGCGCGCGCCTCCTCGTAGGCCGTCTCCTTCGCCGTGCCCACCGCGATGCACTCGCGCCAGGCGTCGTACGCCCCCTGCGCGTCGCCCGACAGCCACGCCTCGTAGCCCCGCCACAGCCGCGCCGCGGGCTCACCGAACGGGAACACCCGCGCGAAGCCCTCCACCGCCCGGACCGCGGCCCGCGTGCTCTCCACCAGCGCCGCGTCCCGCCCGCCCTCGCGCTCCCACAGCGTGAGCAGCACCTCCGCCACCGTGGTGACGCCGAAGTACACGAAGTGCGCCACGGCCTTGCCCGCCGACAGCTTCTCCAGCGCCTTCTCCGCCGCCACCCGCGCCCCGGCCACGTCGCCCTCGCGCAGCCGCAGCAGCGCCTGCGTGCCCTCCACGATGATGCGGTCCGTGAGGCCACCCTGCGCCTCCGTCCACGCCACCGTCTGGTCCAGCGCGATGCGCGACTTCACCAGGTTGCCCAGCCGCAGGTGGATGAACGCCTGGTAGTGCAGCGCCCAGTGCTGCGTCTGCAGCGCCCCGCGCCGCCGCGCCGAGTTCTCCAGCCACTCCATCAGCGGCAGGCCCCGGTGGAACTTCCCCTGGTAGCACGACGCCACCGTGAGCAGCGCCCGGCACTCCTCCGCGAGCCGGAAGTCCCCCACCGAATCCACGATGCCGATGGCCCGCTCCAGCCACGCCTCCACCTCCGCCCACCGCGCGACGTACGTCGCGTACACGGCGTTGCGGTTGAGCACGTAGGCCAGGTCCGCGGGGCTGCCCACGCGCTCGGCGACCTCGCGCGCCCGCCCCATCCACACCTCGGCCACCGGACGGATGGGCACCGTGCCCGCCACCACCGCCATGTTCGTGTAGCCGCGCGCCAGCTCCGGGGACGCGCCCGCCGGCTCGCACAGGTTGAGCGTGCGCAGCCCCGCCCACAGCACCGGCAGCGCCTCCTGCGCGTAGATGAACGCGTCGATGAGCCGCATCAGCAGCCGGCCCGCCACCCGGCGCACCCGGCGCCGCTCCTCCGTCTCCTCGTCGTACGCGTCCGGCCGCGCGCTCTGCGCCAGCCGCAGCACCACCTGCGACACCGTGCCCAGCGCCCACCCCATGCGCGACGTGGGCACCGGCCAGCCGAAGTGATTGAGCGCGCGCTCCGCGTGCCGCCGGAACGTCTCCAGCTCCCCCAGCTGGAAGCGCGCCTCCGCCAGCAGCGCCTCCAGGTGCCCCATCCGCAGCACCTCGCGGGACGACACCCGCTCCAGCGCGCGCGTCAGGAACGGCAGCGCCTCGCGGCACGCGCCCACGCGCAGCGCCGCCTCGCCCGCGCGCTGCGCGTACTCCGCCTCACGGCGCGAGTCGCCCGCCTCGCCCCAGTGGTAGCACAGCGCCGCCGTCCACTCGTCGGGGACGTCGCGGTACGCCGCCTCGAGCGCCTCCGCCACGCGCCGGTGCAGCAGCGGACGCTCCGCCGCGGCCAGCTCCTCCAGCACGCCCTCGCGCAGCTTGTCGTGCGCGAAGCGCCAGTGGCCGTCCGCCACGTCCAGCACCGCCGCCGCCGCGCAGTCGGACAGCCAGCGCTCCACGTCCACGCCGGGCGCCGCCGCGCGCAACAGCGGCGCGTTCACCTGTCGCCCCAGGATGGCCGCCACGCGCAACAGGTCGCGCGAGCCCACCGGCACCTTCTCCAGGCGCCGTCGCACCAGCCGGCGCACGCCACCGGCGAAGACACGCTCGGGGAGCGCCTTCTCCCCCAGCCGGTCCAACCCACCCGCCTCCTCCGCCAGCGCGCGCGCCACCTCCACGAGGAAGAAGGGGTTGCCCTCCGTCTCGCGGCGCAGCAGCTCCACCAGGTGCGGCCGGGCCCCGGCCGGGCCAATCATCGACTCGCTGAGGACGGCGATCTCCCCCGCGTCCAGCCGGGGCAGCCGCAGCACGTCCAGCCCGGGCAGCTCCACCGGCAGCGTGGGCGCCTCGTCGTCGCGGAAGCTGCCCAGCAGGAGCAGCGGCAGCCGCGCCGCGCGCGCCGCCAGACGCGACAGGAGCAGGAGCGACTCGCCGTGGGCCCAGTGCAGGTCCTCCAGCACCACCACCGTGGGCTGCGCCAGCCGCTCGAACAGGTCCTCCACCAACTGGAGCAGGCGCGCGTGGGCCATCTCCGCGCCCAGCTCCGCGGGGTCCGCCACGGGCCGCCCCAGCAGCACCTCCAGGTCCGGCACCAGCGGCTTGAGGACGCTCGCCTCGCGCTCGTCCAACGGCACGAGCACCGACAACCAGCGCAGCACCGGGCGCCACTCCTGGTACGGACTGCCGCCGGCGGCCACCGCCTGCCCGCGCAGCACCACCGCGCCGCGCACCAGCGCCATGGGCCGCAGCTCGTCGAGCAGGCGCGACTTGCCCACCCCGCTCTCGCCGCCCACGAGCATGCCGCCACCGCGCCCCGCCAGCGCCGCCTCCAGCACGGAGCCCAGCCGCGACAGCTCCCGCGCGCGCCCCACGTAGCGCGCCGCCTGGAGGAAGCTCTCGCGGGTGGTGACGGTCTCCACCGGCACGGGCCGCCCCGTCGCGGTGCACAGCGCGGAGATGGCCGCGTCCGCGCTCCGGGGACGCTCGCGCGGGTCCTTCGACACCAGCCGCTCCAGCACCGTGCGCAGCGGCGCGGGGAAGCCCGCCGGGGCCTGCACCTTCCCGTCGAAGGGCAGCCGCCCGAACATCATCTGGCACGCCATGGCGCCCACGCTGAAGAGGTCCGTCACCTCCGAGGGCGGCTGGTCCTCGAACAGCTCCGGCGCCAGGTAGCCCGGCGTGCCGCCCGGCTGCGCGTGGTGCACCCGGTCGCGCCCCACCGCGAGCCCGAAGTCGAGCACCTTCACCTGCCCGCGCGTCACCAGCACGTTGGCGGGCTTGAGGTCGCGGTGGATGACGCCGCGCCGGTGCAGGTACGCCAGCGCGTGCAGCGTCTGCACCAGCAGGTCCACCTGCGTGCTCAGCGGCTGGTTGGCGCCCGCCTGCACCAGGTGCCGCGCGTCCTCCAGCAGGTCCATGGCCAGGTAGGGCCGGCCCTCCGCGTCGAAGCCGTAGTCCAGCACGCTGATGACGTGCGGATGGCGCACGGACGCCAGCGTCTGGAACTCGTGCGCCAGCGACAGGGCCAGCTCGTGGCGCGCCGCGGAGGACGGGGTGCTCTCACCCGGCGGCAGCTTGACCAGGTCCTCGACCGTCTTGTGCAGCCGCTTGATGGCGACGGGGCCCGCCAGCAGGTCCTGCGCGCGCCACACCGTCCCCGCACCGCCACGACCCAGGAAGTCCAGGATTCGGTAGCGCCCGCCCACGACCTCGCCCTCGGCGCGAAAACGCGCCGGCTCCTCGGGCCGAGGGACCATCGCTTCGAGTGGGAGAGGACGCATGTGCGGGGGGCCGCCCGGCACGCATGATAACGAGTTTCAGGAATCCCGGGAGTCGGATTCCCGGGCTGATACACGGGTTGTCACACACCCGGCACCCGTGGTGATTCCTCACTCCCTGAGAGGTAGGCCGCCCCGCGTCCGGCCGGTGGCTCAGCCGCCGATGAGGCTGGCCAGACCGCGGCCGCCCTGGATGGCGCCGTAGATGAGGGCGCCGAAGTAGCCCATGGTCCCCAGCGTCATCGCGTGGCCCGCGAGAATGGAGTAGCCGTCACGCTGCAGGATGCCGATGGCGAAGAACAGCGCGGCCAGCGCCGGCAGCGTGTTGCTGAAGGGCACCAGGCCGAACGGCGCCATCAAGAGCACGCCGGCCACGAAGAGCATGAACCCGTTGAAGCGGTTGGTGCTGGCGCCGTGGGTGAGCGCGAGCAGGCGCGGCTTGCTCAGGCGGTCCACCTTCATGAACACGTCGGCGCCCTTCTCCAGCGCGGGGGCCAGCGACACGCGCGACAGGCGGCGGTCCATGAACCGGCGCGGCAGCCACGGCACGCGGTTGAACATCACGCCCAGGCCGATGAGGACGATGAGGGCCCCGAACACCGTGGAGACGCCCGGGACGGAGACCGGCAGCAGGAAGGGGAAGGTGAGGATGCAGCAGAACAGCAGCAGGCCCTGCTCGCCACAGGCCTCCATCAACTCCCGGACGGTGAGCGACTCGGGCAGGCGCGCCGCCAGCGCGCGCAGCGTGGCGGACAGCTGGACCTGGGTGTCGGAGAAATTGGCGGACGAGGGCGTCGACGAGGGCGTGGACATGGACGCCCGGTGACTACCACGGTCTGGCGCCCCCCGCTCAACCCCAGGCGATGTCGTATACCGCCTTCTCGCCCTCTCGACGGACGACCTGCACCGAGGGGCGGGGCGCGCCGCTCGCCTCCAGGCCCGCGAGGAAGAGGCCCACGTAGAAGCCCGCCACCACCACGGGCTGGCAGGTGAGCGCGTAGCGCCCGGGCCCCACCGGCTCCAGCGTCGCCTGGAGGTAGTTGGTGCCGGTGCGCAGGTTGCGCGTCATCCGCGCCAGCATCCGGTCCGGGCCGAGCAGCCTCACGGAGGACAACAGCGCGCTGCCGATGAGGGTGGAGCCGAAGCCCTCGACGAAGCGGCGCCCCACGACGGCGGCGCCCTCCTCCAGCGGCAGCTCCGGGGCCAGCGTCTCCGAGGCCACCTTCAGGGCGCCCAGCCACACCTCGAGCGGGTAGGCCGGCGCGAGGCGCCCCTTGGGGTCCACCCCCACCTGCTTGAGGCGACCGACGCAGCGGTCATCCAGTTGGTCCCCCAGGGCACGGAGGAGTCCTTCGAAGCTCTGGGGGAAGACCAGCGGCTCAGGGGTGTCCAAGGCGGGCGGCATGCTAGCCACGGGCCGGGGCCTTCCGCATCCGGCAGGTTGCCGACCTGGGGGGTCGGAAGCGTCCTCCCGTGAACACCCGCCTCGGTCCGGGGAGCCGCCTGGGCCCTTCCCGCGCAGGGGAGTGTGGTGCCGCGTACGGGTCGGCACCGGCTTCGAGGCGGAGGTGAAGCCTCGGCTAGAGGCGCCGGGATGACGGGCACACCGGCACCCTCCGCTGCCGGCGGATGAGAACCTGGCACGCAATCACCACGAGCTGCAGGGACTGGCCATCGACGCGAGGCTCGGGGATGGCCTGCGCGAGGACGTGTGGCGGGACACGAACGCGCGCGTGACGGGGTCGGTGGTGAAGCAGATGCAGCAGGCGTTCGCGGAGAACTGGCTGGGTCCGTCGACTACGACCCGCGGTCCTTCACCGTGTTGGAGGAGGGCTCGCGGATGGAGGCGTTCTTCTTGGCGGACCTGTCACACGCGCGTGAGGTCGGGGTGGATGAGGTGCCTTAAGCCGGGGCGTCCGGTAGCGGCCAGTGACACGGGCAGGGCTGGGCAGCGCGGCGGGGCTGTGCTGAAGAAGGGCTCCCCTCTTCCGTCGGGAGTCACCATGGCATCACAGGACGCGCGTCTTCTCTTCGTCGCAGGAGCCACGGGGGCCACGGGCCGCAACGTGGTGAAGCAGGCGCTGGCGCGCGACGTGCCGCTGATCGCGCACGTGCGACCGAAGAGCGCGGAGACGGAGCCGGCGAAGGGGTGGCCTCGCAAGGCGGTGGTGGAGCTGGCGGACGGGCCTGGGCTGGCGAAGCAGATGCAGGGGTGCACGACGGTGCTGCAGCTCATCGGCACGATGCGCAAGCGCTTCGGGACCGGGGACACGTACGAGACGAGCGACATCGGCACGACGCGGCAGTTGGTGGAGGCGGCGAAGACGGCGGGGGTGGACCACCTGGTGCTGCTCAGCTCGATGGGCGCGGGGAAGCCCGTGGGGGCGTACCTGAAGGCGAAGGCGGAGGCGGAGCGGCTGGTGCGCGAGAGTGGAATCCCGTGGACCATCGTGCGTCCGCCCGCGTTCGAGGGCGAATACCACCGCCCGCCCGCGCTGTTGGGCGTGCTCGCGAAGCTGCGCCCGTTGCGCGGGCTGCGCCCCATTCATCTGGACCAGCTCGCGGCGGTGCTGCTGCGCGTGGCGGAGAAGCGAGCACCGCTGGGCGCGGTGCTCGAGGGGGACAGCTTGTGGGAAGAGGTCGCGGCGGCGGGGCGGTGAGGAGTCGATTCGTCCCGAGGACCACGGGAGAACACTTCCCTCCGTTGGTCGGCCCACACCATGCTGGAGCGTGGCGTCCCGCTCAGGGAGAAGCAGTCTGGATGGGAATTGGCTGCTTCTTTCGCTGAGAGTTCCCGAAGACCCAATTCCCTTCCGCCTTTTCGCCAGTCGGAGTCGTCAAGGTGGCATCCACGCGAACCTCATCGGGACGATTGGTCCCTGGAGTCAGGTACTCCGGAGTGATGCGCACCCTGACGGTGTTCCCGTCTCGGACATACCGAGCCAAGTCCATCTCCAGCTCATACCAATTGCGGACGAAGTGACGATCTACCCGCTTCTGCTTCGTGGGGCTTCTCGGGTCCTCCTCGTTCTTTCTCACCGAACCATTCTGATAAACCGTCTGCGGGAAGTAGTTGAGAAGTTCTGGCGGCCCGCCGAATTGGGCACCGATGAAATGCCCACCCTGGTCTCCGTCATACCTGAGATGCTCGTCACCAGGGCTCGTGCCTCCATTCGCGCTCTGGTCGGGCCCCGGCCTTGTCATGACGGGCGTCCGCTCGCCATTGGCGTCGACGTTGAACTCGAAACTACCCTCGAGCTGGAGTCCGTCGTCTCGCACGCCGTTCTTCGTATAGACGAGGTCTCCTTCAATCGAAGCAATCCGGCCGCGTTCATCCGTCACGTACAGATATCGCCCATCAATCCAATACGCACTGTTGGGCTTCGGCTGATTCAGCTCTGGATTCACTTTGCCCGTGGTGGCCTTGCTCGCCTCGACTCGAACGTCTTCGGGTCGAATCCCTGGGGGCAACGTTGTCGCGACCCAGGGAGGAACATTGGGAGGCAATCTGGAAGCAGGATCCCCGACAGGCGTGGTCGTGTCCTCCATGGCAACATGACCACGCCCCTTGTCCACTGAGTCGACCTGCGCGGCGTGTTCGCGAATCTGGTTCTCGATACTCGCGATGCGATTCTCCAAGTCCGCACGCTGCTGCGCCGTCGCGGGAACGGAACTGTTCGTCGCCCCCTTGATGCTCTGTTCGAGCTGCGCCTGGGTCGTCTGGAGACTCTCGAGGATGCCGGAGAGCTTCTTCACCTCCAGCCGTGACTCGAAGCCCTGGCTTCCGTATCCGGGCATACCGGTGATGGCCTGCTTCACCTTGTCGATGAGCTGGCGCACCTTGCCCACGGCGCCCTCGTAGCGCTGGAGGATGCGCGCCGTCTCCATGTGGGCCTGGATGTCCTCCTTCGTCGCGGCCGGGCCCGCCTCGATGCGGACCTTCCCATCGTCGTAGCGCACCTGCGTCGTGCGTCCCGGAAGCGCGGGGTTGCGCACCACGGGCACCGGCGCCTTCCCCGTGTTGTCGGTCCCCTGCTCCGGAGTCGCCGGCCTCGTCTCCGTCGTGCCGGGGTTCTCCGCGCGAGGCTTCTGCGGCCCGGGAGCGATGATGAGCTGTCCCGTGCCGGGGTTCACCCGGAACTGCTGCGGAGGCAACCGAGGAGCAGGCGGGCGCGCACCCTGCTCCGGAGCCGGAGTATTCGCCGTCGTCCCCGGCTGCGTCCCATTGCCCGTCTTCGACGTGTCCCCTGGCTTCGCGGACGTGCCCGTCTCTCCCGTGCTCCCCGTGGGCTTGCTCCCATCCGCGCCATTCGAGCCGCTGCTCCCCGACGAGCCACTGCTCCCGGACGAACCACTGCTCCCCGAGCTCCCATGCTTCTTCTTCTTCGACGTGCCCCCACCGTCCCCGTCGCCGCCCACTTCGATCTTGGGTCCGCCCTCGGCGCCGCTGCCCTCGGCGGTCATGTCGCGGTGCCGCGCGTTGATCTCGAAGTCCACCACGCCGAGCTTCGCGCCGAACCCCAGCTCGCGGTCCTTGTACGAACCGGTCGTGGTCGACTCCTCGTACTGCACACCCTCGAAGGCCGTGTCGAACTTGCCGTCGATGAGGTTCTTCATGACCTTCTGAAGGTCCTCACCGCGCAGGCCGCTGACCTCGGAGGTGTAGAACTTGCCCTCCTTCCCCAGGTCCATCGAGCCCTCGATGGAGATGGTCGTCTCCGCCGAGTCCACGAGGGCCGCCGTCGCCGGGCTCGCCACGAACGCCAGGAGGTCCTTGGGGTCCGCCGTGCTGGCGTCGAGCGGGATGCGCGTCTCCAGGCTCACCGTGCCGGTGACCTCGCCGCCGTACTGGCCGCCGAACTTGCCGAAGCCCGCGGCGACGCTCGCGCCGGCGGAGCCCTCGACCTCCAGCGTGCTCACCAGGTGCGTCGGCTTGCCGTTCGCGAACTCCACCCGGTAGCTCTGCGTCGCGCCGATGCTGGCGGACAGGTCCGCATTGGCGGGCCCCAACTTGAGGCCGAGTCCCGCCTCGGCCTCGGCGCCCAGGTTCACCTCCATCGCCGTCAGGTGGTCGAGCATGAACTTCTGGTCCTCGCCCCCCGAGGCGATCGCCGCCGGTCCCTTGCCCAGGATGACGGCCGCCTTCGCCGCCTCCTCCGGCGTGTCGAACGTCATCTCCATGCGCCCACCGGCCGACAGCGACGCGGACCCCACCACGCCCACGCCCACGTCGCCCGTCACCTCGGCGGAGAGCTGGTACTTGCCGTCCGAGGTCATCTCGACCTCGATCTCCCCGTCGATGCCGGCCTTGAGCCCGACCTTCCCATCGAGGTTCCCGCTCAACGTCAGCGTGTCGCCGGGGCTGTTGAGCGTCTTGATTTCATCCGCCAGCGCGCCCTCGACCGGCGCGGTCATCTTGTCGATGGCCGCGTCCACCGGCTTGAGCAGCACGTCCTTCGTGAAGCGCATCGTGTCCACGGCGACTTCGCCGGCCGACAAGGCCAGGTCCGTCAACGTGTCGACGGCGAACTCCTTGACGTCCTGGGTCCACGGAAGCTGGCGCTCCCGGTCGAGCGTCTTCGGCGCCTTGCCCTTCACGGGCTTCCCGTCGCCATCCACCTCGAAGCCGGCGTGGTCGTACTTCCAGCGGTTGCCGCCGGCCTCCTGGAGGGTCTTCGCCTCCAGCGGCTGGTGCTTCATCTGGAGCTGGCCGTTGGCATCCACCGTGCCAGACGCCTGCGTCACCACCTGCGTCCGGCTGGCATGTCCCTTCTCGAACGTGGAGCCATCCGGGTCGTACGACGTCACCGTGGTGCGGCTGGTCACGTTGCCCGGCGTCTTCGACGACACGGCGGGCAGCGAGTCCGTGGAGGTCGCGTCCTTGGGGCCACGCGTCACCTCCTGCTGGTTGCGCACCACCTGGATGCCATTGCCGTTGGCGTCCTTGGGCACGGCCTTGAGCTGCACCGAGTCCGACTTCTGCGTGGTGACGGCGGGCTCGCCCTTCGCGTTGTAGCGCGTCTCCTCGGTGAGGGTGAGGCTCGAGCCCCCTGGCTTCAGGGACGTGGCGGGGTTGTTCGCCTGGTGGTGGCCTTCCCCCTTGGACGCGTTGTCGAGCGCCTGGCGCTGCGCGGCCTCGTGGTCACCCACGGCCTTGGCGTCGAAGCCCGGCGTGTGCACCTCCGTGGTCTTCACCGACTTCGTCTGGACACCCCGCGCGTCGAACTGCGTCTCCGTCTTCACCGTCGCCGGGCCCTGGGGCACGTCGGGCCGGTTCGCCAGCTCCGCGGGAGGCTTCTCCATCTGGAGCTCCTCCGTGCGCGACTTCAGCACCGGAGGAGACTTCGTGATGTCGTAGGCGGACGTCGTGGAGGTGGTGGTCGCGCCCGTCTTCGGGTCCTGCTTCGTGGAGGACGAGCGCGACTCGAGGCTCTGGGGCGTGCCTCGCGCGTCCACCGTCCGCGTCCACGTGAGGTCCTCCGCACCGGCCTTGCCCTGCGCCGGCTGGGGCTTCTTCACCGAGGACGTGTAGCCGCCATCCGGCTTCACGGTGACGGTGTGCCCGCTCTTCGGGTCCGACAGCGTCAGGTCGCCCGTCTTCGCGTCCTTCTTCACCTGGTACTTCCCGCCGGACGACGGGTCCGTGAAGGTCTGTCCGTCGGCCAGCTTGCGCGCCGCCTCGATGTCCCGCCCGTCCACCGAGTCGAGCAGGGCGAGGGGCGGTCCCCCCTTCGAGCGGTCCACCTCCGGCGACGCGGTGGTGCCGAGCACCCTCTCCAGCTCCGCCAGCCGGGCGGGGTTCTCGAACGCGGAGGCGAGCTCGTTCTTCTTCGGCTTGAGTCCGTCGAGGTCCCTCTGCGTGAAGGGCGGCGTCTTCTTCTCGCGCGTGGCGGCCGCGTTCGCCGTGCGCATGCCCTCCTCCGCCATCTTCCCCGACAGGGCCGCCAGCGCCTCGGAGCCCTGGAGCTTCGCCTCCGCGGCGGTGAGCTTCCCCTTCGCGCGGGTGTTGGCGAGCTCCGCCGCGTCGGCGGCGGTCTTCGTCTTCTTCGCGCCCTCGGGGGTCTGGCCCGGCGCCTTCGCGGCCTTCTGAGCATCCGCCAGGGCCTTCTGCAGGGCGGCCTGTTGCTGCCGCGCCGCCTCCACCGCCTGACGTGCGGCCTCCACGGCCTGCCGCGCCGCCTCCGCGGCCCGACGCGCCTCCTCCGCGGCCTTGCGCGCGGCCTCGGCGCGTTGACGTTCGGCTTCGGCACGACGCGCGGCCTCCGCCGCCCCCGCGCCCGAGGTATTCGATCCACCACCCGTGGGTGAAAGACCCATTTGGAATGTCCCCTTTTGTGAAACGAATTCTCAAAGATTATCGGGAGGAGGGTGCAAACCGTCCCAGGCTTTTCCCGCGAATCCCAACTCGTTGCCGGATGAGGGGCATCCGCCAATCCCTCGCGCGCGGCGGCAAGGAGGGCGAGCGGGCCCGCCCCAAGGCAACCCCATGAATTGATGGAGGCTTTCCATGCGGCCACCCGCGCGCACACAGGGACCGCCGGGCGTCAGCGATTGAAGAGTGATTGCAACCCAACGCCCCCGCTGGAACCACCCATCTCGCCGGACACGAGGAGGCCCCCCCTTTTCGGGGTGGAAATCCTCACGAAGCGAGAGGGCGGCGGCGGTGGGGCGAGGTCAGGCGGAGGCGCGAATCTGCTCCACGAAGGCGTGGGCGGCGGCGGCCTCGACGCCATGGAGGCGGGCCATGTCGCGGGCGATGTCGGCGGGGTCGTCGCCCATGCGCAGCTGCATGCGGACGTTGTGCTCGAACGGCTGGAGGATGCGCAGGGCCGCGTCGCCCCGGGCGGCGGCCACGACGGGCGTCGCCTGTCGCGGAGAGCGGCCCATCTCCGCGCGGGCCTGCACGTAGGTGACGAGGTTGGACAGCAGGTAGTACCAGGTCACGAAGAAGGAGATGGTGCCCCACCAGCCGAGCGTGAGGTTGCGCAGGGTGTGGTGCCAGAAGGCCTTGCCCAGACACCCGCGGCACAGCTCGGCGGCCGTCGTGTAGGAGCGGCGCGCGAACACCATGCCCACGTTGTGGTTCAGCTCGACGTAGGCCGTCGCCTCCGAGCGGGAGCAGTGGTCGCATCGCATGGCGACGCACCCTAATGGGTTCCACGCTCGGGTTCGAGCCCGCGCGCACGAGCCCGGGAATCCCTGGCGACCCGCGCGGTCCAAAAGAAAGAGGGGCCACCGAGTCCTCTCGGGGGCCCCTCCTCGATTGCGCGCCTCGGGCGGAGGAGCGCACGGACGCGCCAGTCACCTCACGGTGACGGGGAGTTCACGCGTCTTCAGTGGGCGACCGCCGGCTTGATGCCGTTGCGGAAGTCCTGGTGCCACGCCTTGGGCAGGCGCTGGAGGATGGAGATCTGCTCACGCTTGGGCAGGGTGAGGGCATCCTGCATGCGCAGGTCGCCCACGAGGAAGCCGCCGGCGTAGAGGGTGCGGCCGTTCTTCTTCACCGCGAGCAGCTCCTGGTCGGTGCCCAGGGCCAGGTTGTAGACGCGCTGGCCTTCCGGCGAGACCTTCGTGATGGAGGTCAGCGTGCTGACGCCCTGCTCGGTGCGGACCTGGTCCTGCACGCGCAGGTCCTTGGCGGCGACGACCTCGCCCGTGGCCATGATGACCGGGTGCATCTCCGTGAGCGTCGCGTCGTGGCCCGCGGCGTCGCGCAGGCGCAGCATCGGCTTGACCTCGTTGCCGCGGGAGATGTCCGTGACGGTCAGCGCCGTGCCCTGCGCGTTGGCGAGGACCTTGTCACCCATCTGCACCTCCTCCACCGGCACCACGCGGCCGTCCGCCAGCTTCACCTGCGTACCGGAGGCCATGCAGCTGTTGCGGAAATAGATGTTCGGCGTCACGCCCGAGTTCGCCTTCGGGTAGATGACGAGCAACGGCAACTCCACGCCGTTGCAGCGCACCTTGCCGGTGATGGTGATGGTGTAGCGCGTCATCTCGTTGACGACCGTGGACGCCTTGCAGTCCGACGGGCTGGTGCCCGTGCCCGCCGTGTTGAAGAGGCGGTTCATGTTCGTGAGCACGTTCAGGGGCGTCACGTTGCTCCCCAGCGGCAGGGAGGTGACGAACTCCGTCTGGTTGAGGCAGGTACGACCGGACACATTGGTGATGAGCTGGATGCGCGCGCGCGACACGCTGTTCAGCGTGCACTGGAAGCCGCCCTCCGCGCCGGCGTTCACGGTGCCGCGCACGGGGACGTAGAGGTTCTCGTAGTCGTACGGCGCGCCGAAGGTCCAGTAGTCGGCGGGGTTCAGCGTGCCCGCCAGGGTGGGATAGGTCGCCGCGACACCCGCGGGCACCGACGGATAGGGAACCAGCGAGCCGTTCTGGTAACCCGCCACCGAGTAGTCGCAGTCAGCCCCACCGCGCAGCTGGCAGGCATAGATTTCCGCGTTCGGCGCGTTGACCAGCACCTTGCGCGGGTGGGTGAAGGCCACCGTCGGAGGCGTGCTCACCGACGCGCCGCGCTCGACGATGTACGACGTCTGGTCGAGGTCCGCGCCGAGCGCCATCAGCAGCGACTCCATGCGCAGCACGCGGCCCTTGCCGGAGGCCACGGTGGCCGGGGCGCGGACGTCGTCGAACGCCAGACCGCCGCCGTACTCCTCACCCGAGGCGGAGGAGACGAGCACGGAGTTGGTCTCCGCCACGTTCGTGTCGTAGTTGAAGAGGTCGGCGTAGACGTAGTCCGCGCCGTCCTTGCACGCCACCTCCACCACGGGGAAGAACGTGGTGAAGCCGTTGGAGTTGACCGGGTCCTGGCTGTACTTGAGGAAGTGGTTGCACCACGCCCCCTCCACCAGGTTCGCCGGTTGCGTCCCCGCGGCCTGCCGCGCCAGCGCGCGCTCACGCATGAAGTCCAGGCGACGGAACAGCTCCGGCGCGTTGCGCTCGCTCTTCCCGGCCGACGTCAGCCGACCGACCAGGAACTGCCAGTCCCCGTCGTTCGCCAGGTCCAGGTCGACGCGAAAGACACCCGTGTCCTTCACCGCCGCGTCGAACCGCTCCACCAGGCTCTGGGCGTTGGCGCGGTCCTCCTTCGGGGGCGTCAGGGGGTTGCTCCAGCCCGCGGTCAGCAGCATCACTCCGGCCAACGGCAGCATTCGAGACAGCTTCGTTCCTGCCTTGTGCATGATGACTCCTCCGGTTCGACGGCTCGGCGACGACATGACGACAGACACGGCCCGGCCGGTCACGGGGACGTGACCGGATCGCTTCGTCCTGGCCTGGGAGTGGAGACGTCGCGGGTGACTGACGGACCGGTCGCATTCCGGTGACGCGCGAGCCCCCCGCCTCAACCCTCCGCGCAATTCTTCACCACGCCAGAAAATCTGGACTTACAAGTCTTTCAGGCATAATGATTTGACAACACATTCAATGGCAATAGCACCCGGACGTGTTTCCAAGAAGTTTGCCTTTCCTCCGGAGACCCCATGATTGCAACGTCCATTGGTCAACGCCCACACCTGGGCTCGGCGTTGGGACGTCTGGCCATGAAATGGCTGGTCGTGGCCCTCGCCGCGGCGCCGCTGGTGCACTGCTCGGACACGGAGGAGGACGGCGCTCCCGACGCGAGCACGCGCGAGGACGGAGGGGCGGATGGTGGAAACCCCGATGGCGCCACGCCGGACTCCGGCCCCGACGGAGGAGGCGCGTCCGACGGGGGCGCGGATGGTGGAAACCCCGGAGATGGGGGCTCGGACGCCGGCCCCTTGCCCACCGTCACGGGAGCGTGCGGCCAGGACGGGTGGTGCTGGGACAATCCCATCCCTTCTGGAGACTCCCTCCAGGCGGTCTGGAACGGGGGGCCCTCCGATGTCTGGGTCGCGAGCGGGAACCACGCGCTGCGCTGGAATGGGCAGACATGGGGGCTGCGTGAAACGGGACTCACCGGCAATCCCTTACGACTTTCGGGCAATGGCCGCGAGGATGTCTGGCTCGCGGGTGACTCGGCGGAGCTGGCCCGGTGGGATGGACAGACCTGGGGGCATGTCTCACTGGGTCAGGCGGGACAGGTGAGCGGCTTGAGCGTGTCCTCCGGCACGGAGGGCTGGCTGACGCAGGCGCCGAGCACCGAGGCCCCCAACGGCCGTGTGTGGCGCCGGACGGCGACGGGCTGGGCGCCGGCGGACGGGCTGGCCGGCCAGACGCTGTCGGCGGTGTGGAGCCGCGCGCCGTGGGACGTCTGGGCGCTCGCGGGGGAGCAGGGCCTGGCGCGGTGGCGGGGCCAGGGCTGGAGCGCCGCGGGGCTGCTGCCCGGAGCAGCGGCGAGCGGCGAGGCCTACACCGCGCTGTGGGTGGCGCCGGACGCGGACACGGGCTTCGCGGTGACGGCGTCGGGCGCCATCGCCCGCTGGGCGGGCTCCGGCTGGGTGTCGCTCCAGTCACCGCGCGCCGTGCCGCTGCACGGCCTCTGGGGCAGCGGCGCGAACGACGTGTGGTTCGTGGGCGACCTGGGCACGCTGCTGCACTGGAACGGACAGGCGGTGTCGGTGGTGGACGCGGGAACGCAGGAGGACCTGCTCGCCATCTCCGGGACGGGCGCGGACCACGTCTGGGTGTCGGGGGCGCGCGGAACCCTGCTGGTGAGGAACGCCTCGGGGTGGCACAAGTTGACGCGGGACCTCGCGCCCGCCGCGAGCTGGAGCGTCGTCACCGGCTCCGCGGCGGACCAGGTCTGGGTCTTCGGTCGGATGGGCACCACGGGCGCGGCGCTGCGTTGGGATGGACAGACGTGGCGGGCGGCGGAGGCGCCTCCCGAGCCCATCGTCGCCGCCTGGGCGGCGAGCCCCGAGGAGGTCTGGGCGGTGGGCACGCAGGCGCACCGCTGGAACGGGAAGAAGTGGGAGGCCTTCGCGCTGCCGGAGGGGCTGGTCGCCCGAGCCATCCACGGCGCGAGCCTCACGGAGGTATGGCTCGTCGGCGCGGAGGGGCGGCGCGCGGTGTGGCGAGGGCGGAACTGGTTGGACGCCGGGCGGAGCGACGTGGAGCTGCACGACGTGTGGATGCTGACGCCGGGGTACGCGTGGGCCGTGGGCGCGAAGGGGACGTTCGAGAACTACAACGGCGCGGACTGGGTCCCCATCACCGTGGAGCCCGCGCACACGCTGCGAGGCGTGTGGGGCACGAGCGACGAGAACGCCTGGGCCGTGGGCGACCAGGGGTTGATCGTCCACTACGAGGGCATCGTGTTCCGGGTGGACACCACCAGCGCGCGGGGCGCGGCGCTCCGGGATGTCTGGGGCTCGGCCGCGGACGACGTGTGGGCCGTGGGTGACGGCGGCGTCCTGCTGCACTTCGACGGGACGCGCTGGCAGCGCCAGGAGAGCGGCACCGTGCAGGGACTGGCGGGCGCCTGGAGCGCGGGTGGCGCGGCGTGGGCCATCGGCGAGCAGGGGGCGGTGCTGCGGCGGCGCTGAGGGCCCACGACCCGGGCGCGGTCCCGCGTCGGACCGGGCCCGGGCCGCGCTCCGTTCAGGGGAGCTGTTGGTCCATACAGGTGGGGAACTTCACCAGGTACGGCTCGTTCGGGGAGCACAGCACGCAGGTGCCGCCCGAGCAGTAGGAGCCCGTGCCGCAGCAGGAGCCATTGCACGGGGCGGTGCCATTGGGGCAGCAGACGCGGGTCCCGGAGGCGCAGAAGCCGGAGGCCGTGCAGGCATCTCCGGAGGTGCAGCTGTCGCCGTCATCGCAGCTCGAGCCCGCGGGCCTGCGCAGGTACGTGCACTTGCCGTTCGAGCAGGAGCCGGTGCCCTGGTAGCAGACGCCCGGCGGCGAGTCGCAGAGGAGGGCCGTGCCCTGGCAGGTGCCGCTGGAGCCGCAGGTGTCGTTCGTGGTGCAGGTGTTGCCGTCGTCGCAGGCGGAGCCCGCGGGCTTCAGATTGTACTGACAGGCGGCGTTGTAGCAGTAGCCATTGGGGTCGTGGCACGCGCTCGGCGGGGTGTTGCAGGCGCCGCACGTCGAGGGGACGCCGGTGATGTCCAGCTGGAAGCTGCCACAGGAGGCGCCCTTCCCGTCCACGGACACGCGGACCTGCTGGTTCTGTCCCAGGCTCACGGTGACGGAGGACTGTGGTGTGGACTCGAAGTCGTCGTTGCAGCCGAGCACGACGCTGTCCACCCAGCGGGTGACCTGGACGACGGTGTCGTATGTCGTCCCGTTGCCCCGGGTGGAGAACGTGAACGCGCCGTCATAGGGCGCGACCCAGTGGAAGTTGAAGTCCGAGGACGCGCCGCTGGCGCAGCTCGGGGCGACTTCGTTGCCGGAGCCGCAGGTCATCCCGGAGGCGACCCCCGTCCCCGTGCGCATCCGCAGGTCGAGGTACGACGAGGAGACGCCCAGCGCCGAAGGGGTGGTCGCCACCTCCGGCTCCGGGGAGAGGTCTGGCGGCGCTGGCTGCTCGCACGCGGACAGCGAGAGGACACTCCAGCCCAGCGCCAGCGCGCTGGCCCACTTCATTCGTGACATGGCTCACCCCCGGGGACTGCCAGGGATTATCCGGAGCCGCGCAAACCCACACAATCGACCCCTCGTCCTTCCTGGACGCGGACGCGTCCGTCGCGAACGCGTCACGTGGAGCGGAGCCATTCACAGCACACACCCAGGCATGGCGTGCGCGCGAGGAGCACTCGTGGCACTGGCGTTGCACCACAACGGGGAAACCGAGACATCGAAGACCCAGGGTATCCCCCAGGGTCGGTGCCGTCCCACCCGCCCGAGCCCCGGGGCGACCGAGGTTCCCTTGCGCGTCGAGACCAGCTGCGACACCGCCCGCTTCCTGTTGGACGGTGACAACTTCTTCGCGGAGTTGCACCGACGCATCATCGCCGTGGAGGAGGCGGGGAACGGGGCCTCCATCCGGCTGGCGTACTGGAAGGCGGACCCGAGCCTGCGCTTGCCCGCGGTGGATGGGAAGGACGAGCGGACCTTGTCAGAGGCGCTGTCGTCGGCGGTGAAGGCGGGGGTGAAGGTCCAGGTCATCCTGTGGAACGGCTGGAAGTCGGAGTGCTTCGTGCCGCACCACCACTTCTGGCGGCAGGACTGGTCGGAGTGGATCGACCGGTGGAGGAGCATCCTCCTGAAGTGGAAGCTCCCGGAGGGGTCCATCGAGTTCAAGTACCACTCGTACGCGGGCAACAAGCTGCATCCCTTCACGAGCCTGCACGTGAAGATCGCGTTGTTCGACACGGGGGAGGAGCAGGTGGTGCTGCTCGGGGGGATGAACCTGGGCGAGGACTACAAGTCGTCCACGGTGCACGACCGGGAGAACCACTGGCACGACGCGGCGGTGAAGCTGACGGGCGACGTGTACCGGGTGGTGGGGCATTACTGGTCGGAGCTGTGGGCGGGGAGGAAGCCGCCCAAGGCGCCGAGCTCGCCGGACCGGAGTGGCGGAGAGACGCCGGTGACGTTCGTGACGACGGACGTGCAGGGCAAGGCCGAGCGGGACATCCGGACGGAGCTGGTGCGGTACTTCCAGTTGGCGAAGGACTACATCTACATGGAGAACCAGGCGCTCACGGACCCGTGCATCATCGACGCGCTGGTGGCGGCGGCGGCGCGGGGGGTGAAGGTCATCATCGTGGTGCCGCACCCGAAGCAGACGGTGCTGGGGGACTACAGCGGCTATGCGTACGTGATGAACTTCGCGTTCCGGGCCATCGCGATGGCGCGGATGACGCAGTTCACGTACGCGGGGACGCTGGGGAAGAAGTACACGGTGCGGAAGTCGGACATCGCGGAGTCCAGCCTGCGCTACGAGGGCTGGCTCTTGAGCGGGCGCGTGTTGAAGACGGCGTCCCAGACGTCGATGTGGGCGGAGTCGAACGACAGCTACATCACCAACCTGGAGAAGCAGCTGCGCAACGGGGACGACAGCCTGATGCGGGTGTGGCGTGCGCCCAACCTGCCCTTCCGTCCGGCGTCGCAGTTCATGAACCGCGGGTTCCACTGGAAGACGAAGAACGCGTGGGTGGGGACGTGGGTGTACCTGGAGCACGTGACGGACATCGAGAGCACGTCGTTCAGCATGTACTCGCCGCTGCTGACGGGCACGCAGGGGGCGTCGCCGTACGTCCACTCGAAGGTGGCGCTCATCGACGACGAGGTGGCGTTCATCGGGAGCAGCAACTGGACCTACCGCAGCATGCAGTTCGACGCCGAGGTCAGCGCCGTCATCCAGGACGGGGACTTCGTGCGCGACATGCGCGAGGAGCTGTTCGAGCACTGGGGCATGCCCAAGGACCTCGACCAGTGGCGGGAGCGCGCGGAGGAGAACCTCGACAAGGACGACGACGGCTCCGTTCGCATCGTCCCGCTGACGCTCGCGGACCTCCAGGTCCCGTACACGAGCCTCACCGCCTGGGGCTCCTGGGCCGCGGGGAACATGATTTGAGGGGGGCCGAGGGGCCGCTTACGTCGCTCCAAGTTCGTGTGGACCTGTCACGCGTTCGAAGCAGACCCCAAGGTTCCCTACTCGCTCGAGCGCCGCCTTGACCGTGGCCGAGACGATGAGGGCGGACGGATATCCCTGTATCCGGAAGACCTGGGCCCCGCCGACCCTGGCGGGGTCGATGCGCAGGCCGAGGATCGCACGATATGAGCCGGCTCGCTCTGGCGCCGCGCCATCGGGCGGATAGCGCTGTACCTCCTTGGACGTCCCTTCGTCGACGCAGGCAAAGCATCGAGTGGCGTTGACGATGTAGAGAGGCGTGTCCGCCCCGTCGACATGGATGGGGAATACCTGGACGTCGTCGGGCGCGAGTTGGAGAAGCAGTCGCGCGACCTGCTCATTCGCGATGGGTGTTCGACCGGAGTTCGCGACCGAGAAGGAGCGCTGCGGACCGTCGCGGAACGGCCTGCTCTTCAGCGCTCCGGGGTCTGGCAGACGCCTTCCATCCCCGAACATCCACGGGTCGTCCAACTCGCCACCGACAGCGGGGACGGGAAGCTCCAGGACCCACTGTGGGACGTCGGCGATTCCTATGTCGTAGAAGGCATCTTCGGACATCGTCTATCCCTCATGCGGCACGATCAGCCGCCGAAGCCCGCTACCGGGGGTCAGCAACTCGTCCGCGACCTTCGCAAGCTCCTCGACCAATCGACCCCGACACGCTTCGGTGTTTCTGCACCGTCCCAGGGCGTCGTTCAACCGCCGCAGGATGGCCTCGTGGTACTCGCGTGAGTGAGGCCCCTGGTGGCCACCAAGTCGAACCTTGTTGGCGGCATCTTCCAAGGACATTCCAGCCCGGGAGAACACCTCTTCGCACAATGGAGTCCAGGGACCTCCGGATGCCGCGGAGATGGAGTTCTTGTTCGTGCAGATATGGTGAACCGAGCCTTCCGGCTCTCCTGGGAAGCGTCCCTCCGAGTACATCGCCATCACCGCGACGGCTCCAGGTGCAAGCGCGACATTGAGCACGCCCGCAGCCGGCAGCGCGATGGAAGTCACGCCACCACCCAGGGCGGCTCCGAGCTGAATTCCCGCCTCCGCCTCCACGCGCAGCGCCGCCTGGGGAAATCCAGGCAGTCTGGGCCCCTGCGCCGCCATCGCGCTTCTTCCGCCAAGCGCCGCGGTGACCAGTAGGACCAGGACCCGTGCCCCGTTCGTCCCCAACACCCGACCCAGTTGGTGCCCGATGGACTGGAGTTCGACGACGCTCGTCGCATTCCCTGCGTCGTCCCACAACTGGACGAAGCCTCGCCCCAATTCCCAGACCGGGACCACGCCCAGATAGGCAACCATCGCCGCCGTCAACGCGACCGCGAGGGCCTTGGTGACCGGCTCGGGGAGGGTCATCGTGAGGAGCAAGGTGAGCGCGACGGAGGTTACCATGGCCTTGAGCACCGCCGGGTTCAGCGTCTTGCCGACCTCCGCCTCGACACTCTCCCACACGGTGTCGAGGGCGAAGGACAGAGCCATGAGCGTCCGGTCCTTTCGAGAGAACATGAGCCCCGTCCCGCTCGCCAGGGACAAGCACGCGTCCTGTTCGGGACAGACGCGCGAATACAGCGTCTCCAAGGAAGGGGCTGAACCCGCGTCCACGATTCCGTCCGAAGTGGCAAGGAGTGCCCTCGACCTCGCCCACCGCGCCCGGTCCACCTCGTCGGTCTCGCGGAGTGCAACGTCCAGGCGAAGCTCGAGGAGAAGTCGCGCGAGGGCCGACCTGAACTCGGCTTCGCTCACCTGGACCGGAGCCATCTCGACCGAGTTGTGAATGACCTGCTGACCTGCGCCGACATCCAGGCGGACGACTCGGGTTGGCGCGCATCCGGCGACAAGCCACATCAGAGCGACGGTGCCAACGAGCTTCATGGAATCCCCCACGTCCCCTGGAAGTCAGGACCACCGAATCCTGACCTTGGGGTCTGACGACTTCAACGCAGGGCAAGCTCCCAAGTGCAAAGCACTCGATTCCGCGCACACAACACAGCCAGCGCCTCCCGGCATCACAGCCAGCGGGACCACAAGGCAAGGACCAGCAGCCCCCTGCCGCTTTGTGCTCAACGCCTCGCGGAATCACGGTGGAGCTGCGCCGTCAAGTCTGACACGGTCAGAGGGTTGAAGTCGCGAGTCGGAACTCGCTCGTGCACTGCCGGCGCTGTTCGGACAAGCTCTCGAGCCACTTCACACTCAGCACCGACGGCATGAGCAACCGCGCCACGACGAGCACGGGGCTGTGATGCGTGGAGCGCTCGAAAATGACGTCAAGGGCCATGACTCTCCCTCCAGTCACGCCTCTCTGAATGGTGTCCTTGGCTGCCTGCCCTAACGCTCCAAAGTCGAAGCAACCGCTGCCTCTCCCGTTCCCTCTCGCGGCAGGGCCCTCTCTCTCGGAACGGGATGAGGGTCACGGCCTGGGTATAGAGCGGCTGGAGCACATCGACCGCCATCGGTCGTAATGCGTCCTTCCCAGTCGGCGCAAAGGACGCGATGGTTCCTCCCTTCCCCCTCTGGAGTGAGTCGCATGCGCATCCTGTCAATGCCCCTCATCGTCGCCACCCTCCTGGTCGGTTGCCGAGAGGATCCAGAACCCACGCCATCGGACTCGGGCACCTCGCAGCAGGACTCGGGCGTCCCTGGAGACGACGCGGGTGTCCCTGGAGACGACGCGGGTGTCCCTGGAGACGACGCGGGTGTCCCTGAAGATCCGCTCCCCAGCGGTCCCCCGGTTCCGCAGGGCCCGCCCAACGTGCCCGAGTTCAATCCGGCCTTCCCAGGGCAGACGCGCGCCCCCGCCATCCAGACGAAGACGCCCATCCAGGTCACGGAGATTGCCTCGGGCTTCAGGAACCCCTGGGCGATCGCCTTCCTGCCTGACCAGCGCATGCTGGTGACGGAGAAGGCCACCGGCTCGCTCTACATCGTCACGCAGCAGGGCGCGAAGTCCCCCGCGGTCAGCGGTCTGCCCGCAGTGGACGCACGCGGTCAGGGTGGGTTGCTCGACGTGGAGGTGAGCCCGGACTACGCCGAGAGCCAGCGCATCTACTGGACCTACTCCGAGCCTCGTACGGGCGGCAACGGACTGACGGTGGCGCGCGCGCGCCTCGTGGACGGTGCGCAGCCTCGCGTGGAGAACGTCCAGATCATCTTCCGCATGATGCCCACGCTCGAGTCGACGCTGCACTCCGGGGGACGGATGGTGTTCACCCCGGACGGCAAGCTGTTCGTCACGCTCGGGGAGCGCTCCATCCTCGCGGGCCGTGTCCAGGCCCAGGACGTGAAGAGCCACCTCGGCAAGGTGGTCCGCATCAATCCCGACGGCACCGTGCCCCAGGACAACCCGTATCTGGGCAACCCGGAGGCGAAGCCGGAGATCTGGTCGGTGGGGCACCGCAACGTCCTGTCCGCGGCGCTCGACAGCCAGAACCGGCTGTGGACGGTGGAGATGGGTCCGCAGGGAGGCGACGAGGTCAACCTCACCGAGGCAGGCAAGGACTACGGCTGGCCCACCATCGGGTATGGGGAGGAGTACTCGGGCGCGCCCATCCACCAGAGTCCCCAGGCTCCGGGCATGGAGCAGCCCGTGTACTACTGGGACCCGGTGATTGCCCCCTCGGGGATGACCATCTACTCCGGGACCCTGTTCCCCGAGTGGCGGAACAACCTGTTCATCGGCGGCCTGGCCTCCCAGGCGCTGGTGCGGCTCATGGTGCGCAATGACCGCGTGGTGGGCGAGGAGCACCTCCTCAAGAACCTGAACGCGCGCATCCGCGAGGTGGTGCAGGGCCCCGAGGGCGCCCTCTACCTGCTCACCGACGCCACCAACGGCAAGCTGCTCAAGCTCACACCGCAATGACGCATCCGGAGGCCACGGTGCCATCCCCGCGCCCCGAGCAACGCAAAGCGCGGGGATGAGCACTCCCTGGGGCCCCTTGGAGCAGCGGACGTGGCGCCCGACGAAAAGCCCTCCGTGCCCAGCTGAATGGAAGGGCGCCAGCGTCTCCCCTCCTGAAACCATTCGCATTGAGCCACCCGAACGAGAACATGGGACTCCATGGGAGCGTCAAGCCACGGCGGCAGCTGATGAATGGGTCAAGGTCGACAGTGCTTTCGAGCGTCTCGAGCGCTATCGCGTGCTTCATCCGGCGCTGGCGGCAATGAGGAGGCTCGTCGACATGCTCAAGCATGACCCGGCGTTCGCCGACGTGCATCCGGTTGTGTCGCATGCGTCGCTGGTGCTCTCTCGGGGGCGCGCGAAGCGAGGCGTGGACGTGGCCTGCCATGAGGACGACGTGTATCCGGGGCGAAGATGGGTTCGCGGGGACGACGTGGTTCGGGTGCTGTGCGAGTACCTCAGCGAACTCGGCGACACCTGATCCTACAGTTGTAGGTCGAGAGAAGCGCTCCCGCGCCTACGGCGCGGGCGCCGCTACAACCTCCAGCGCAGGGAGAGCAGCCCCAAACGAGCACGTCCAACGCACCTTGGGTCAGAGAAAATCGAGGAATCCGACTCCAAACGTGACATCGAAGGTCGGGCGTGGAGTGAACCCCAGGCGCGTGTCCTCCCATCCCCCACGCCCCGCGAGCATCAGGTGCAGGTTCTTGGTACTTGCCTGGAGGCCGAGGCTCACGCGGACAGGGACCTGCAGTTGTGCATGGGCGGGCGACATCACGGCGGTGCCCTGCAGTCCGGCGAAGGCCTTGAGATTGTCCAAGCCAGGTGCATCAATCGGGTCGCGAATCCGTCGGACGAGGTCGCGGGTGAGGCTGAGTCCGAGGGAGGGACCCAGGCCTGCGTCCTCGCTATCCGACGAAGCCGTGCGGACGTGGAGCCCCAACTGGATGACGACGCCCATCGGCGCGTAGCGTTTCGAGGCGGACATCCAGTACGCGGCGTCAACGCTGATGGCGGCGTTCGTATAGCGCTGCCGGGTCTCGAGTACGAGCCCATCCAGTTGCTTGGTGCATCTGAACGGAAAGGCAATGCTCGCTCCCATCTGGCCAGTGCCAGCGAGGATATCCGTGATGATGGCTTGATCCGTGAGCAACCCGACGGAGAGGATAGGCAGCTCGGCGGAGGCACGGCCTGGAGTCAGGACCGTGAGGCCCAGTGCCGCGCAAGCCAGGACTCCTCGCCAGGAGGCCACTCGTGCTGCACACGCATTCCACTTCCAGACCATGAACCCACTCCTCTTGGTTGAATGGGTTCAATGTATGAAACGCGTGAATATCGATCTTCACGGGAACCTCACGATTTCATCATGAGCAGGGCGGGGCCGTTGGTGTCCTGCGACTGGCTCCTCGGCGTGCGCAGGAGTTGGGATGTGTCTGCACGCGGAGCAGGACGTCGGCCAGGGACACCTCGGGGTTGACGCCGTTGGCCTCGCAGGTGGCCACCAGGGCGTAGCGGCCCGCGAGATTCTCTCCCGCGGACTCGTGTCCGACGAAGAGGAAGTTCTTGCGGCCCAGCGCGGCCTTTCGCAACGCCGCCTCCGAGCGGTTGTTGTCCAGGGGCAACCGCGGGTCCTCTGCGAAGCGGGTCAGCGCCGCCCATTGCTTCGTCGCGGAGGAGAGCGACTGCCTCAGCGGACTCTTCGGCGGATGGCGCGGCCGTCGGCGCCCGCGGGGAACCGCAGCCGGGCTCCGCTGGCCAGCACCACCTCGAGCAGCATGGGCCCCACCTGCGCGACGGTCGCCACTTCCACCGGCAACAGGCGCACCGCTGGGGCCTTCCGGGCGTGCTGGCGTCGGCGCCGGTACACCCACGACTGCAACGTGCTCAGCCTCAGCCCTCTCTGCGCGGAGAACGCCTCCTGCGTCAACCCGCTCGCCTCGAACGCCTCGGCGACCTGCAACCACTCCTGCTTCTCACCCGGCTTCGACATTCCGGCCAGGGTCCACCACGACTGCTACCCCGGCAAGGCCTCCCGCCACGTCGCTCGCCGGACGGTTACCTCTCATTGACGAGCCGGGCCCGCTCGGAGCAGCGCGCCCGTCCCAAAACCGACTTCTTCAGCAGCCTGCCAGCTCGGTTGTCCTCCACAGATCACGCCGATGACGTAATCCGGTTCAGTCAGCAGCCTTTGCTGGAGCCCGATAGCATCTCCCCCAAAACACAAACTCATCAACCAGCGCCTCAGCCCCCTCAATCGAGTTCAGTACATAGACAACGTCGGAGAGTTCCCCGCAAGAAAAATCGAGCAATCCAAATCTAACGTCCCGGAAAAGCCTTCCGACAAAAAACCGAGCCAACACATCTCCTCGCTTCGAATACAACTCCTCCACAATCGGAAACCCAAGCCTCTGCATTTCCTCTCCCCCGGCAAACTCATCACCCCGCGGAGGGGAACTGCGCAGCTCATCCATCCACTCATTGAACTCCTTGCGCACGAAGTCAGAAAACTCCTGACGCCCCAGCGATATGCGGTAGCTGAAGTTTGGCAGCCAAGAAACCTCCTCGCCAAAGCCAATCTCCCGCGCAGCCACCTCCTTCGGCGCGCGTTCAATCCCATCAATCCAGACCTTCATGGCGACCTCCTTGGGGGCGCTGGCACGACCGCAATGAGCCCATTGGGCTCGACCGAATATATCCAGATGGGCTGCGCACGAGGGCGGCCCTTTCGCCACTCGTAGAGCATCGGTCCGGAGACGCTCAGCTTCTTCGTTGCGTCCGTCACGGCCCCACCTGTCACCACGGTGTGTTCTGTATAGCGCACAGCGCACGTGCGCAGCGCCTCGGGGAACGGCGACGAGCCGCTGTGCCGCCCGGCTTTCAACTGCTGCGATTCCTGTCTCCTCAGCGTCAACTACTCGTTCCCCGCGGCGACAACTATTTCTCCCCACCGGGTTGACCTGCTCGAACGTGTTCGCGTCGTCGTAGTTGTCGTTGGCGTGGTAGTGGTCCACCTCCTTGGAAGA
>NZ_JAKCFB010000061.1 GCF_024198235.1 Myxococcus dinghuensis
GGGGCCACGTGCACCGGCGCGGCCCCGGCCTGGGGCGCGTGCGCGACGGGCGCGGGCACCGGCACCACGGCGGGGGCCACGGCGTGCTGCGGGAAGCTGGCCTGCGTGGCGGCCTGGACCGGCGCGGGCTGCTGCGGCACCGCGCGCACCGCGGGCACCGTGGTGGCCAGCGGCTGGGCGGGCGCGGTGACGGGGCGGAGCTGGCGCACGGCGCCGGATTGCGACTGCGCGGCGGGGGCCTGCGACGGCGCGGCGGGCGGCGGGGGCTGCGGCGTGCCGAAGAGCGCGGCGACCTCCGGCGGCGGCTGCGGCTTGGCCTCCTGCGGCTTCTGCGCGAGCACGCGCGTCTTCAGGACGAAGGGGCCACACAGCACCTCGTCCACGGAGCGGATCTCGCACGCGGTGACGCGGTGGCCGTTGACGAACAGGCCGGTGGCCGTGCCCGCGTCCTGGATGGCCGCGCGGCCGTTCTGGAAGTAGAGCAGCGCGTGGCGCGGCTCCACGGACGGGTCATCCAGCCTCAGGTCCGACGAGGGATCCGAGCCGAGCGCATACGTGCCGGGGACGAAGACCTCGGTCCCTACGAGGAGTCCGTCGCGGAGGATGACGACTTGCAGGACGCTGGGCTGGCCGCTCAACGGTGACGCTCCCTTCAAGGGCTGGTGGGCGGTGCGGACCTACTGGTCGTAGACCGTGGCCAGCGTTTCGGCGCGGAAGCTCTCGCGCTCGCGGATCATCGACCGCGTCTTCAGCTCCTTGCGGTCGTAGAGATAGACGGCGCCCGACTTGTTCGTCTGGCCCTGGATGAGCCGGTCGTCGAAGTCGATGCGCGACGGCCCGCGCTGCGGCGGCGCCGACGACGCCGTGGCGTCCGCGTCACCGGTGACGGGGTCCGTCACGGGGGTGCCCTTGGTCTCGATTCTGGGCGGTGTCTTCGGGCCGGACTTCTTCGTTCCGGCCTTCGACTTCGCCGTTTTCGCCGAACGACCGCGGCCCTGGGCCCATGCATCGCTCGGGACGAACATCGTGCTGATTCCGAGGAGCTGGGCGACGGCCATGCAGAGAAGGAAGCGTCGCATCATCAACAGGTTAAGCGATGCGCGTATGGACCTGTCAACGCACACTCCTGCGCTCTTCGCAGCGTGCGGGCCGGCAGGTGTGGGGGGCACTCCACCCCATGTGGGGCGCCTGCTCCACGACCGGACTCGGATGTTGCCTTCATGCTGGAAAGATGGCGTGCCGCTCCGCTTCCGTAGTTGTCTCCCGGGCGAGCAGGCTCCTGCTCCAGCTCCACGAGACATCGCGACGCGTCGGGGATTGGGACATGCTCCGGCGCGCGCAACCCAGGACACGGATGTGACACCTTCGGCTCGACGATGGGGAGTGGTGGCGGGCGTCGCCCTGCTGTGGACGGCGGCGGGCGTCGTCGCCTTCCGGCTGAGCCGGGGCGCGGACGCACCCGTCGTCCCCGCGGAGGCCGCCCGGCCGCCGAGCACGGCTCCCCGGCTGGTGTCCGTGGGACCTCGGCTCACGAGCAACGAGACGTCCCAGCCGCTCGCGCTCCATGGAGAGCGTCTGGTACCCGGGTTGCGACTGTCACTGGGGCCACCTTTGTCGCTCGAGTTGCCGGTGACGGTGGTGGACGCGGGGCACGCGTTCGCGCGGCTCCCGGGGCACGTGCCGCTGTCGGAGGACCTGACCCAGGCGGTGGTCGAGGCGCGGCTGGTGGCGCCCGCCGGGAGCCCCGCGCCGGAGGGGAGCGCCCCGCTCACGGTGGTGAACGACACGGCGTTCCCGGACCTGACGGCGATGGTGGCGTCGCCGGACGGCGGTCGGCTGTTCATCCTGTCGCCGCCCACGGACACGGTGTTCTCGCTGGACGTGGCGTCCGGGAAGGTGGAGGCGCGCGCGGTGGGGGATGGCCCGTCCGCGTTCGCGACCTGGAAGGACGCGCGGGGCAAGGCCTGGCTGGGCGTGGTGCACCGCTACCAGCCGGAGCTGCGCGTGTACGCGCTGGACGAGGGCGCGGACGTGGCGCCTCGGGTGCTGCCGGCGCCGCTGGGGGCCTCCGGGCTGGAGGTGGACGGCGCCCGGGCCGTGGCCTACGTGGCGGAGCAGGTGGAGGACCGGGTGCGCGCGCTGTCGCTCGAGGACGGGCGGGAGCGGTGGAGCGCGCGCGTGGACCCGAACCCGCGCGCGCTGGCGCGCTGGAAGGACCTGCTGGCGGTGGGCAGCCTCCAGACGGGCCAGCTGGAGCTGTTGCGGCAGGCGGACGGGGCCTTGGTGTCCACGGTGGTGCCGGGGCCGGGGGTGGCCATCGTCGGGGGCTACACGGAGCGCTTCCGGGCGCAGGTGATGGGGGGCAAGGCGCCGCGCGCGCTCGTGGCCAGCGAGAAGCTGGGGCGCGTCTTCATGGCGAGCCTGGGGCCGAACATCGGGCCCAACCCCCAGCGCATGGAGGTGAGCAACAACAGCGGCGTGGCGGTGGTGGACCCCGCGCGCGCCGAGTTCGTGCGGCACCGGGGCTTCGGCGCGGGCGTGACGGAGGGCCTGGCGCTGGACGAGTCCACGGGGCTGCTCTACGCGGCGGACGTGGGCATCGGCCGCGTGCGCGTGCTGGACGCGCGGGCGCTGATGTCCAACAGCGACGCGGAGGCGCGCGGCGCGGTGCTCCAGGAGCTCGCGCTGCCACCTCCGGAGGGCACGCCGCGCATCCGCCCGGCGGAGGACTTCCAGAAGAAGGGCCGGGCGGGCGAGGAGCTGCACTCCGGGCCTCGCTCGGTGGTGCTGTCCCCCGACGGGAGGACGCTGTACGTGCTCAACCGCTTCACGCGCACGGTGGCGGTGGTGGACGTGCGCGAGGCCCGGGCGGGCAAGGCGCGCGTGCTGCGCCAGTTGCCGGTGGTCCCGTCGCGCGCGCAGGCCAAGCGCCGGCTGGGACAGGTGCTCTATTACGTGGACCTCGGGCGCACCGGCATCACCTGTGACGGCTGCCACGTCGAGGGCCACACCGGTGGCGTCTTCTACGAGAAGACGAAGCCCAACCGCATCTACCGCTCGCCCACGGTGCTGGGCAGCCGCGACACGCCGCCCTACTTCACGCCCGCCAGCCAGCACAGCCTGATGGAGACGGCGCGCTTCGTGGGGGGCCGCAACCGCTTCCACGACCCGGACCCCACGGACGAGGAGGTGGAGGCGCTCACGCTGTTCACCTCGTTGATGGTCACGCCGCCCAATCCCTTCCGGGGAGAGGACGGCGCGCCCCGGGAGACGGTGACGCTGCCGGACGGTCGCTCGGGCCACCCCGCGCGGGGGCGCGCGCTGTTCGAGGGGCGGGGCCGGTGCACCGAGTGCCACCCCGCGCCGCTCTACACCCTGGACCAGGACGCGGCGACGCGCGGGCAGTACCTGGACGTGGGGACCCCCATCGCCCTGCCGCTGCGGGTGGAGCTCCAGGACCTGGTGGTGGGCGCGGCGCCTCCCTCGCTGGTAGGCACGTGGGACATGTGGCCGCTGTTGACGAGCGCCACCGCGGGCTACGGCGTCAGGGACGGACACCTGGTGGTGGAGACCCGCTTCCCGCTGCGCGCGGTGCTGGAGTCGGCGGGTCCGAAGCATGGTGGCGCCAGCGACCTGACACCCGCGGAGCGCGACGACCTGCTCGCCTTCCTGCTCACATTGTGAGGTCCACGCGCTCGGCGCGCGCACGACGTCATCGCTTGGTGACGTGTCAGCCTGGCGGTCGTGTCGCGGGTCGTGGCCCGCAGGCACTCGCACGTTCCATGGCCGGCCGAAATCTCCCCTTCGGTTGTGCCCATGCGAGCGCAAAGCGCGCGCGACGCGTCGCTGTCGCTTGCGTTGCCCGGGGGGGCTGCGGTCTACAATCCAACGGATGAGCCCCCTCCCACGCGCCGCGTGGCTCCTGCTCCCGATTCTCTTCCTGTCCTGCTCCGACGCGGGGCTGTACTCCATTGATGGCCGCGGAGCGGGGCGCAAGGACCGCGCCAGCTTCTCGGGCACCGTGTGCGTGCCGCTCGCGGGCGGCGAGGCGTTCCCCACCAAGGTCCTCTTCGCGATGCAGGGAGGGCAGGGCATCGAGACGGAGATCGTGGGCTACGGCACGGACGCCCTCTCCACGCTGTCCAGCCGCTTCTCCGGTCCCTTCGTGAAGTTCGCCCTGGTGGCGCACCACTCCGTGGCCACGGGCCTCATGGGCCGCTTCTCCGACGCGGCCGAGTTCCAGGCGGTGCTTCCCCAGTACGCCTCCTACCAGGAGAGCGGCCCCATCAGCGTCCGCTCCGCGCTGAAGCTGGCGAAGACGCTGCTGTCCGGCGACATGCAGACGTCCTGCCGGGGCGAGGTGGCGCGCACGCGCTACGTGGTGGTGGTGGTCATGCGCCTGAGCGACGCGAGCTGCGCCAACCCCCTGCTCAACGAGGGCATCGCCCAGCGCTGCCGGAGCCTCACCTCGCCCACGGACTGCAGCTCGTGCGAGCTGGGCGCCATCACCGGGGAGATCAAGGACCTGGCCCGGCAGTACGGCGCGGGCGAGGTCGTGGTGCAGCCCATCTACGTCCGGGGGCAGACCTCCGACCCCATCACCCACGCGAACGCGGCGGCCATCGCGGAGGCGGGTGGCACCGAGCTGTTGGAGACGGACCCCGCGGGCCTGCCCGGCGCCATCACCGGGCTGAAGTACACCGCGCGCCCCAACACCCTGAAGCTCAAGCGCTTCATCGCCTACAACCGCAACGTGGTGGTGCGCGCCGGCCAGCTGCTCGTCGACAGTGACGGGGACGGCCTGCCGGACCTGGACGAGACGGCGCTCGGCACGGACCCGACGTCGGCCGACTCGGACATGGACGGGCTGATGGACGGGCTGGAGGTGCGCATGGGGCTCGATCCGCTCGTCCCCGACGTCATCAACGGCTGCAGCGTGTCGCTCGACGAGGACGGCGACCGGCTGAATGGCTGCGAGGAGCGCGTGCTGGGCACCGACCCGTGCATCGGCGACACCGACGGCGACACCATCCCGGACCTCATCGAGGTGCTGGCGATGACCAACCCGCTCGTGCCCGAGGACCTGCTCGACTCGGACCGCGACGGCCTCACCAACATCGCGGAGGTGGAGGCCCATGGCGACCCGCTCAGCGCCGACCTCGACTTCCACCGCGAGCGCGGCTACGGCTACAACCTCGTGGAGACGGACCCGTCCGTGGACGGGCGTATCTGCTACGCCACGCGCGTGGAGAACATCTCCCTGATGCCCACGCTCGCGCGCCCGCATCCCTTCATCCCGGGAGAGATCATCCCCGCGGGCACCAACGACATCTACCTGTACCTCCAGGCCGGCCGGGACAATGATCCGCGCGGCGCGGGTATCGGCTCGCTGCTCGTGCAGCCCGTCCGCTACGACGAGGACAAGGGTCGTACCCCCTCGGGCATCATTCCCCTCGACCCCGACGCGTTCATTCTCGGAACCTGATCCATCCCTCAAGTGTGGGGCTCGCCCCTCGCTGTGACTGGGGTGCCCCCCCCACACTCCCGCCCCCAGCACCCATGCCGCACTCGCAACCCCCTGGAACCTCGATGTTTTCCTCTGCCAAGGCCGCCGGATCGGCTCTTGCTAGGGGCTCGGGTCGGAAAGGAGTCACCATGTCGCTCTTTCGTTTCGCCCCGGCCTTCGTGCTCGGAGCAATCCTGGTCGTGAACCCTGGGGTGGCCCAGGCGCAGTCCAATGACAATCCGGACAACCCGGAGTGCCTCGGCGATAGCTGCGGTCGTCCCCAAGAGGAGGGCGGTGGCTGTGGTTGCGGTTGCGGCGGCTCGGTGTGGGTGAACTACACGGACGACGGCGACACGCTGTCGTACACGGACGACGCGGACGGCGACGGCCGCGCGGATGACCGCGACAACTGCCCGTTCGTCTCCAACCGCGACCAGACGGACACCGACGGCGATGGCGTGGGCAATGCCTGCGACAACTGCCCCTCGCAGTCCAACTTCCAGCAGCGCGACGCGGACGGCGACGGCATCGGCGACGACTGCGACCCCGACCAGGACAACGACGGCGTCGAGAACGCGCGCGACAACTGCCCGCTCATCCCCAACACGGACCAGTCCGACCTGGACGCGGACGGCCTGGGTGACGTGTGCGACCAGGACGACGACAACGACGGCGTGCCGGATGGCTCCGACAACTGCCCGCGCGTGTTCAACCCGGATCAGGTGATGCCGGCGGATGCCAGCCAGTGCCGCGTGGACGCGGACGGCGACAACATCTCCGACAACGCGGACAACTGCCCCGGCCTGGCCAACCCGGACCAGAAGGACACGGACAACGACGGCCTGGGCGACGCGTGCGACCCGGACATCGACAACGACAGCATCCTGAACGACGCGGACAACTGCAAGGAGGTCGCCAACCGCGACCAGTCCGACGACGACCGTGACGGCATCGGCGACGCGTGCGACACGCTCTACTGCCTCGTGGTGGACAAGAGCAACCCGGCGGACTGCCTCAACCCGAAGTCGCCCTTCACGGTGAGCGCCGGTGGGCACCGCGCGGAGAAGCAGACGGGCATCGCCATCCGTCCGGCGCTGTTCGCCAACCGCAACGGCGCGGCCATGGAGTACAAGTGGTCGGTGACGAAGCGTCCCGAGGGCTCCAACGCGGTGGTGGAGAGCCCGCAGGGCGCCGTGACGCTGAGCCGCAACTGGGAGTACGTCTACGTCGACGGCAACGTCCCCCACTTCGTCCCGGACAAGAAGGGCACCTACGAGCTGACGGTGGAGGCCCGCCTGGCGTTCGCCGACCGCGTCTTCCCGGACCACCGCGTCTCCACCTCCACCCTGGTGGTGGCGGTGGGCGAGGAGGGCGAGGACGGCTCGAACTGCAACTCCGTGCCCGCCGGCTTCAGCGCCACGGCCTTCGGCGCCGCGCTGCTGGGCATGCTCCTGCGCCGTCGTCGCAGCGAGCAGTAGTCACCTGATGCACCCCATGCCAGGAGGTCGCTTCCGCATGTTCCGCCTCGTTCGTGTTCCGTTGTTCGCGGCGGGCCTCCTGGCCGCGGGTCTGCTGTCCTGCTCCGACTCCATGTTGGAGTCGAAGGTGGACCCGCTCTCGCAACTCGATGACCGGCTCACGCTGCAGGGCCGGGTCTGCACCCGCCCACCTTCACCGAGCGGCTTCCCGGTGAAGGTGGTGGTGGTCATCGACGAGTCCGGCAGCATGTGCGTCTCCGACCCGCCGGGCGCGCAGATGGACAGCGGCTTCTGCCAGCGCGCGGAGGTGCAGGCCATCATCCCGCCGGGTGTCACGGAGCCGGCGCGCGTGCGCGCCCTCAAGCGCCTGGTGGCGCAGTTCCGTCAGGTGAACGCGCAGGGCGGCAACGTGCAGGTGTCCGTCGCCCCCTTCGAGACCAACGTCCGCAACGTCTGGCCGCCGAGCACCGCCAGCGAGCGCTTCGCCCGGCCGGACACCAACATCGACAGCTACATCGAGGGCCTCCAGAGCCAGCTGGGCAAGGGCACCGACTACCAGGGCGCGCTGTCGTACGCCTACGGCGTCATCGCCTCCGACATCCAGAAGGTCTCCACGGAGAACCCGGAGCTGCTGCCTCGCACCCGCTACGTCGTCGTGTTCCTCACGGACGGCACGCCGTATCCGCGCTGCTCCGCGAACGACAACCTGAGCGTCTACGCCAACCCGGACAACCCGGACCTGACGTGGGCGGACTCCATCGTGAGCTTCTGCAACGCCACGAACACGACGGACCAGATCGACGGGTTCGAGATCGGCACGGACCGCAACCAGAACTACCAGCTCTTCAGCTACGTGCGCCGGCTGATGGAGCTCAAGGACCAGTACAACGTGGGCGACCTGCGCATGCACACGGTGCTGCTCTTCAACCAGGAGGCGGTGCGCGCCTGCGGCCCCATCTGCCAGGAGATCTACGGCATCTACCCGGGCGTGCCGCAGGCCCAGTATCCGGAGGCTGCGAAGAAGATCGCCTCCTGGCTGCTCAAGCGCTTCGCGGAGATGGGCAACGGCGTCTACCAGGAGTTCAACGACACCAGTGAGATCTCCAACCTGGGGTTGGGCGCGCTGGACTACTCGTCGTTCGCCTCGCGCAACGTGATGAAGAGCCTGGTGGTGGAGTCGCTCAGCTCGATGCCTTCGCTGCAGTCGCGCATCGTGGACAGCGACGGGGACGGCGTCCCGGACGACCAGGACAACTCCGTGGTGCTGAAGACCAACCCCTTCCTGCGCGACAGCGACGGCGACTGCCTGGACGACGGCTTCGAGACGCGCCGCGCGGACCAGGGCTTCAAGGCGTCCAACCACCGCGACTCGCGTGGCTGCGACGTGCTCACGGCCCAGGGCACCTGCCAGTGCCGCGACACGGACGGCGACGGCCTGTCCCAGTCCGCGGAGAACTTCCTGCGCACGAAGACGCAGTTGGTGGACAGCGACGGCGACGGCATGCCGGACAGCCTCGAGGCGCGCTGGGGGTTGGACCCGCTCACGCCCAACGTGGCGGGCCTGGACACGGACGGCGATGGGATTCCGGACGACCTGGAGCTGCGCTCCGGCTCCGACCCGACCCGCCGCGACAAGGCCTTCTTCGACAAGTACGGCTACCAGTACGAGACGCGCATCGCCGAGGTCCGCCCCGACGGCAGCATCTGCTACGACTTCACCATCTCCAACCTGCAACTGGTCTCGCCGCAGGAGCGCTCGGGCGCGAAGCAGGGCTTCAACCTCTTCAACGTCTGGTTCGCCGAGGCGCCGGAGAGCGGCGTCGCCACGGACTACGGCGTCTGGACGAGCGCGTGCGCGTGGGCGCAGTACGCGCCGCCGTCCGTGCGCGTGCCGGTGGGGCCGGAGCTGACGTTCGCTGCGGGGGACTTCCGCACGACGAGCAACCTGCCGAATCCGTGGGATGACCAGAGGCGGTGCATCGGCACCACTCCTTCCGGGGAGACGCGATGAGAAGTGTGGGTGGACGGGTCCTGGCGGGCGTGGCCGCCGCGCTGGTGGTGGTGTTCGCCTGCACGGATACCTATCTGTACGACCCGCGTCGCGACACGGAGGTCCCCGTGGACCGGGCCATCGCGATCGAGGGGCGCTTCTGCACGGTCGGCTCCAACGAAGTGGTCCGCCCCATCAAGCTCGTGGTCGCCATGGACGCCTCCCAGTCCATGCGCGTGAGCGACCCGGACGGCGCGCGCGCCACCGCGCTGGTGGAGCTCATCGAGAACCTGCCGCAGGACCCGGAGGTGTACCTGGCCGTCGTCCTCTTCGCCGGCAGCACCACCGCGTTCCTCACCCAGGCGCCGGGCAACCCGCCCGAGGACGGCTTCGTCCAGGTGGCCACGCTGGACGACGCCGCGCGCCGCAAGCTCACCGAGCAACTGCTGACGTTCCGCAACCCCGACAACTCGCCCAACCGGGACTCGACGGACTTCGTCAAGCCGCTGTCGGACATCTACTCGCTCATCAACACGGACATCGCGCGCAGCCGCCTGTCGCCGGGCGGGCAGAACGCGCTGGCGCAGGCGCGCTACTCGGTCATCTTCCTGTCGGACGGCAAGCCCACCAACAACCAGGACGCGGAGCTCATCGAGGGTGATGCGGTGGTGCGCATCCACCAACTGCGCGACCTGGTGGAGGAGGTGACGGTCAACACCGTCCACGTCTTCAACCCCACCCAGCCGATCGGCACCGGCTGTGACCTGTCCGGGGATGCGGGCTGCCCGCTGCTCATCATCAACCAGAACGCGGACCGCCTGGAGAAGATGGCGGGGCGGGGCGGCGGCAACTTCCGCGACTTCCGCAACAACGAGCCCATCAACTTCCTCGACTTCTCCTTCGGCCAGGTGCGCCGCACCTTCATCGTGAAGGAGGTCATCGCCTCCAACCTCTCCGCTGCTCCCGGAAGCCGTATCGAGGACGCGGACACGGACGGTGACGGCCTGTCCGACGCGCGCGAGGCGGAGATCGGCACCGACCCCAACAAGGTGGACACGGACGGCGACGGCTTCAGCGACGGCGTGGAGGTGTACTTCCGCGACCGTGGCGTCGACTTCAACCCCATCCAGGTCGCGGACCCGGACGGCGGCGGGTTGGACAAGGGCTGCCCGCCGGCGCTGCGCGCCGTGGACACGGACTGCGACGGCCTCCTGGACTGCGACGAGCAGTTCATCGGCACCAACGCGTCGCTGGCGGACAGCGACCGCGACGGCGTGCCGGACGGCATCGAGTGGCGCGGCGGCACGCAGGGCTCCAGCAACGACCTGGACGAGGACCCGGACAACGACGGCCTGACGAGCCGCGAGGAGCTGCGGCTGCACTCCCACCCGCTCGAGGTCGACACCGCGAACCTGTCCGTGGACGGCTACCGGTACGCGTTCGAGGCGGAGGGGCCGCCGGACGAGCAGGGTCGCCAGTGCTACACGCTGCGCGTGGACAACGTGCTGCTGGTGCCCACGCTGCCCGCCGCGGACGACGCGGGAATCGTCACCCACGGCGCCGGTTACAACAACGTGGTCCTGTCCGTGGCCATGGTGCCCGCGGACGACCCCACCGCCCGAACCCTCGTGCGCACCTTCCGGGTGGACAACGTCCGCTACCCCGTGGGTGGCATCAAGTCCCCCGCCGACGGCGTCATCCGCGTGACGCCCGAGGACTTCGTCGACGGCTGCCCCGGCCGCGTCGACGACCCGCCCCAGACGCCGTGAGAGCTGACGCCATCATGCCTACCTACGTCCGACTGTTGCCACTCGCGCTCCTGACCCTGGTCGCCTGTTCGTCCGGCGGGGACGACAAGGAGGACGCGGGCACGCCGCTGGTGGAGGACCTCTGCAACTCGCGCGAGGAGGCCCTGTCGCTGGCCGAGTGCGAGCTCAAGCCCGGCGTGGCGCTGGAGCGCCTGCTGGTGCTCGAGGGCGAGAAGCGCGAGGGCGACCAGGACTGGTACCGCATCGTGCTGCCCGCCAACACCAGCGCGCGCACGCTGCTCAACGTGAACGGCGCCTACCTGGCCTCCAGCACCGCGGTGCAGTTGTCCATCACCATCCTGGGCCCCCTCGCGGACGGCAAGGAGGGCGCGCTGGCGAAGAAGGACGACAAGCATGGTCAGGGCGCGCCGCGGCCGGTGGACATGGTGGTGCCGCTGCGCGACGACCTGGCGGGCAAGACGCTGCTGGTGCTGGTGCAGGACGCGCCGGACGTGGTGTCGCAGCCGAAGTTCGACGCGCGCAATCCCTACCGGTTGACGATGACCATCACGGAGAACCCGGACGCGCACGAGCCCAACGACCTGCCCACGGCGGCCACGCCGCTGGCGCTGGGCGCGGGCACCGACGGGTTGGTGGCCACGACGACGGGCTACCTGGCCACGGACAACGACGTGGACCGCTACACGTTCGACCTGGCCGAGGGCAAGGTGGCCTACGTGCGCGTCACCGCGCCGGACCAGGGCTTCGTGCCCAACTGGCGCCTGTCCTACCAGTTGCTGCGCCCCGGCTTCCTGACGAAGGAGGAGAAGGAGGACGAGGGCGAGGTGCGGCCGCAGGTGCGCCCGGGCGTGCTGGCCACGGCGCGCAAGGTGAAGGCGGGGCGGGGCGGCAAGTGGATGCTGGTGGTGCGCGGCTACCGGGGCATCAGCGACCGGGACACGGCCGCCGGTGACATCCGGCAACCGTACGAGGTGGAGATTCGCGTCCTCGACGAGAAGGACCCGCAGGACGTCACGCTGCCGGGCAACGACACCGTCGCCACCGCGTTCGGCGCGGGGCTGGACGGCACCACGCCGGGCACGCCCCAGGCGGTGAGGACGTTCGAGGGCCGGCTGGCCTACCTCGCGGACCAGGACTGGTACTCGGTCCGGCTGCCGGCCTCCACCGTGCCCACGCGCCTGCGCTACCAGCTCACGCCGCTGGCGACGGGCGGGCGCTTCCCCGCGCTGCCGGACACGCCGGACCGTCAGGTGCTGGTGTTCAGGCTGGTGACGACGGCGGGCAATCTGGATGACTGGCGCAACACCTGCCTCAACGACAGCAAAGTGTGCCCGAAGGGCTTCTCGGAGAACCCGGACATGACCTCGCTGGTGCGTGGTTTCTGCGAGCGCACCGACCTGCCCGCGCCCATGTGTCTGCACTCGCTGCGCGAGGAGGCCGCCAGCAACCCGGTCTTCGCCAACTTGAGCAACTTCGTCGGCGTGCTGCCGGTGCCCGCGCACACGGACAACATCACCTACTACTTCCTGGTCCAGGACGACGGCACGGACTGGGCGGACGACAAGGACTACCGGCTGACGGTGTCGTGGCTGGAGGAGGACGCGGACGAGGTGGGCCGGTACGTGAGCGGCACCGAGCAGCCCGTGGTCCGGACGCTGGCGTCCACGAGCGCCTTCCCGTCGCCGCCCGACACGGCGGAGTTCTCCGTCTCCGGCAAGCTGTCCCACGGCTTCGGCCGGCTGCGCAACGGCGAGGACCGCGTCAACGGCCGCGGCGTGCGCGGGCCCATGGACTATGACGCCGTGCCCTCGGACGTGGACTCGTACGAGTTCACCCTCCCGGACGTCCCCGCTCCGGAGGACCGGGCGTGGCTGGTGCAGTGGGAGGTGGAGAAGGTCCCCGACTCGGGCACGCCGCACGGGCTCGCGCTCGACCTGACCTTCTGTGATGGCGACGCGACGGCGGACGGGGGCGTGTCCGACGGAGGCTGCGTGGCGGTGAAGACGGGCAGCCGCAATCAATCCCTCACACTGGGCTACCGCTCGGACGCGCTGCGCGCCTGGCACACGCCGGCCAATGCCTCCGTGAACAGCCTCATGCCGCTGTACACGCTGGAGGAGCGCCCCAACTCCACCGTCGTCACGCTGGCGCCGTATGCCTGCGGCTGCCTGGAGCCTCGCTTCATCCGCGGCAAGAAGATGCGCGTGGACGTCTCCGCCGCGGAGCGCACGTCCTACGAGTCGGTGAACTACACGCTGCGCACCGCCTACGCGCCGTATCCCCAGAAGTACACGCTCGACGGCGGCACGGAGGTGTCGTGCCCCATGGCGGGCGCCGACGCCGGGACTCCGGACGGGGGCGGCACCGCGGCGAACTGTGTGTTCACCCGTCAGCCGTGAGCCTCGCGAGCACGGGGCCCGCCACGCGGGCTCCGTGAGCACGCTTCGTCCCGGGAGCCCTCGCCTCGCGAGGCGCTCCGCGACGGGACTCCGCCGTCGCCATGGCTCCCGCGCCATGCGTCGTCGACGCGAGGTCTGGAAGGGGAACCCGCCTCCGGGGGGCGCCTGGCTTCAGGACCTGACCGCTGTCGGTCAGGGAGCCACGCGGCGGCCTCTCACGGCGGGGCGCGCAGCCGGGCGGGGACGTGAGGCCCACCACCCGGCTGGCGGGACGCGCTCAGGGCTGGATGCCCAGCGCGTTGAGGGTGACGACCTTCTCCGGCAGGTTGCCCGCGTTGGACTTGATGGTGATGGAGCCGGTGTACTCGCGGGCCTCGCGGGGCTTGAAGCCCACCTCGATGAAGACGCGCTTGTTGGTGGCCACCTGGAGCGGCGTCCCCGGCGTGAAGCCCTCCGGGAGCTTGATGCGGAAGTCGCTGGGGCCGCTCAGGACGATGTCGGTGATTTCCAGCGTATCCTGGCCCTTGTTGGTCACCGAGACGGAGTTGAAGTTCTCCGTGCCGATGTACGTGCCGCTGCCGAACTCGCGGTTGAAAGCCATTTCATCGCGGTCGGTGATGATTTGCGGCGCCTTGGGGAATTCCTCGCTGCTTTCACCGCAGGCCGCGACGGAAAAGAGAATGATGGGGAGCCACGGGGTGTGCAGTCGCATGGACGTCCACTCCTCGCTAGAGGGTCAGATGATGATGAATGTTGTAACAGTGTTTCGTCGTAAGGCCCAGCACGCAGCGGCAATTCTGTGCGTGGCATTGGCGGTGGGATGTGGGGACACGCGGGATGACTTCATCGGGCCGCGCGTGAAGGATTCGTGTGATGCCACCTGGCCGGTCTGCAACCGCATCGCCGGCTGCATCCTGGGCTCGGAGTCGTGGGCGGAGGGGCGCTTCCCCGGGCATGGGCAGTTCATCGTGCAGGTGCCGGAGGCCTCCACCGTCAAGGTGAGCTTCTTCCTGGACGAGGTGACGGCGGCGGGCGAGGAGACGGTCGTCCTCTTCCACGAGGATGGCTGCCGCGCGCGCACCCGCAAGGCGACCGCGGGCCGCTCGGTGTTGGACCAGATGGAGAAGTTCGGTGTCTTCTCCCTGGAGGCGGACGTCATCGGCGTGGGCGACCACCTCATCGAATTCGACTCGGACCTGCAGGGGCGCTACGCCGTGAAGGTGGACGTGGAGCCCCTGCGCGCGCGCTAGCTAGCCCCCCGCGCGGGCGCCCGACTTGAGCGAGCGCACCAGGTGGTCCGCCACGCGGAAGCTGTTGGCGGCGATGGTGAGCGTGGAGGGCACACTGCCGCCGGTGGGCATGAAGCTGCCGTCCACCACGTAGAGGTTGGGCACCTCGTGGGCGCGGCAGTGCTTGTCGAGCACCGACGTCGCGGCGTCGTCCCCGAAGCGGCAGGTGCCGTGCTGGAGGATGGTCGTCTCGCCCGTGGTGTTGGTGCGCTTCACCTCGTCCGGCTCCAGCCGCAGCAGCACCTCCTCGCCGCGGTCGACGAGGAAGCGCGTGGCCACCAGGTCCAGCGGGTGGCGCTCCACGGTGATGGCCGCCACGGGGATGCCGAAGTGGTCCTTCACCCCCTGCTCCACGCCGACGTAGCTGCCGGGGGTGGGGAGGTACTCCGCGTACACCTCGAACTGGAGGATGCGTGAGTCGCGGTAGGCCCGCATCCGGTCCTTCAATTCCTTGCCGAAGACAGCGGACGCCCCGCTGCCCGCCAACCCTGTCGCCGCGTGGATGGGATTGGGGTGCGTCCACATGAAGCCCAACGTGCCGCCCTTGCGGAAGCCGAAGCGCGTGTCAGGCATCAGGTAGAAGTCCTGGATGCTGCGGTTGACGAAGGGCCCCGGGTCCTTCAACCACGGGCGCTTGTCCGCCTGTTTCGACAGCCGGAACGTCGCCTGCGATTCGCCGAACGAGCTGAAGATGAGGTTCTTGCCCACCAGCCCGCTGCCGTTGGCGAGCCCCTGGGAGAAGCGGCTGGACGTGGAGTTGAGGAGCAGGCGCGCGCTCTCCACCGCCGTGCACGACACGACGATGACCTTGGCCGGCTGCTCCTGGGTGACCCCGTCCGGGTCCACGTAGACGACGCTGCGCGCGCGGCCCTTGCGGTCCACCTCCACCGTGCGGGCCATGCAGCCGGGGCGCACCTGCACGTTGCCGGTGGCGATGGCGGCGGGGATGAGGTTGGCGTTCGTCCCGCTCTTGGCCCCCATCTCGCAGCCGTAGCTGCCACACAGCGCGCAGTACGCACACGGCGCGCGCCCCTTGTACGGCCGGCTGATGATGCCGCGCGCGGTGGGCAGCGAGTGCCAGCCCATGGCCGCGCACGCCTTGTCGATTTCCCCCGCCACCGGATGCACGTCCAGTGCGGGCAGGGGATACGGACCGCTGCGGGGCTCGGCGAACGGGTGGGGCACCGCCTGTCCGGACACGCCCAGCTCCACCTCCGCCTTGTCGTAGAAGGGCGCCAGCTCCTCGTAGGAGATGGGCCAGTCCACGACGGTGCTGCCGGGCACCGCGCCCAGCGTGCTGCGCAGCCGGAAGTCCACCGGCTTGAGCCGGTAGAAGAAGCCGCTCATGTGGACGGTGCCACCACCCACGCAGTTGGCCGTCCACGCCGCGGTGCTCCGCTCGTAGCGCTCCTTGGCGTTGCGCCGGATGAGGTGCGGCTCCTCCCACGGCAACGGCATGAAGAAGTTGCGGCGGCTGTTGAGGATTTCATCGTGGATGAAGTCCTGGGGCCGGTAGTGCGGCCCCTTCTCCAGCACGACGACCTTGAAGCCCGCGCGCCCCAGCTCCAGCGCCATGGGCGCGCCGCCCGCGCCGCTGCCGATGATGCAGATGTCGACCTCGGGCAGGCTCACTTGTGGACCCCGCACTCGCGCAGGCACTTCGGCCCGTCGTAGTCGTCCGGCGGCGCCATGGCCACCGTGCCCACGGTGTCGAACCCCACCAGCCGCCAGCCCACGCGCCCCTTGTTGCCGCCGTAGGACGGATCCCCGAGGAAGCCCTCCAGCGACAGCACGGTGAGCAGCTCGAAGAAGTGCGCCTCGCCGCTCTTGCCCGGGCTGTCCTTGAAGAGGGTGAGCAGCTCGTCCTGCTGCGCGGGCGTCAGGGTGGCGAAGCCCTTCTGGAACATGCGCTGGGCGCGTCGCTCCAGCGCGGCCACGCCCTCGAGGAAGTCGCCGCGGATGGGCTCCATCTCCGGTGTCTGGAGGATGCGGTCGATGTAGACGGCCACGTCCGCGTCGGTCGCGCCGGGGTCCTCGTCGCGCGGGAGGATGCGCTCGGTGGCGGCGACGACGACGGCGTACTCGAACGCCGAGAAAGTCCGTGGAGTCTTCCCCCCACTTTCACGCGCGAGTGGACCGGGGTCCTTGGGAGGGGCCTTGGAGGAGTCGTCGGACGAGCGCTTGCATGCAACGGGACCGAGCAGCACGACACCGCCGCCCAGGAAGGTCAGACGTTGGATGAAGGAGCGCCGCGACAGGCGTCGAAGGGGAGAACGCGCACGGGCCATAGGTGCGTGTGAGCCTAACCCAGCGCGAGGTCCTTGGCTTCGAGTCCGGATGTATCGCTCGCCTGCTCCCCCGCGAGTCACGCTGACATAGGATGCGCGGCGACGACGGTCGGGTCCGACAACGCAAGGAGACGGAAGATGAAACGGCATGCCTGGACACTGGGATTGGTATTGGCGCTGGGCTGCGGCAAGGATTCCCCGCCGACCAATCCTGGCGCGGACGGTGGTTCGGACGGCGGCTCGGAGGAGCAGACCCCCTTCACGAAGCTGGAGGTGGACGCGGACCCGAGCGAGTTCAATCCCATCTCCAACATCGCCATGGCGGTGGGACCGAACGACCGCATCGGCATGGTGTACTTCGTGAACAACGGGACCATGACGGGCAGCGTGGCGAACTACGACCTGCGCTACCGCGAGTTCGACGGCGGCACGCTGGGGCCGGTGGAGAAGATCGTCACCGTGCAGCGCGTGTACGGCGTGTCGCTGGCGTTCGGTCCGGACGGTCAGCCCGCGGTGGCGTACCTGGGTGGCGGTCGCGACGACTCCACCTTCTGGCTGCAGAGCGACCTGGCGGTGTCGTACCGGAACGCGAACGGCACGTGGACCGAGCGCATCGTCGCCACGCGCTCCAACGCGGCGCTCACCAACAACCCGCTGAGCGACGCGGGCTTCCTGGTGGGGCTCAATCCCTCCATCATCTTCTCCGGCAACCAGGCGCTCGTGGCGTACCGCGACGGGCACAACGGCAACTTCGGCCGTCAGGACTGGGAGTCGGCGGACCTGGAGCTGGCCATCGGCGGTCCCACCGCGTGGACGTTCAACATGGTGGCGCCGTCGGGTGACACGAAGGAGGGCTTCGGCGGTCACATCTCCCTCATCCAGGCGGGCGCGCAGCCGGCGGTGGTGCACGACCGCGCGTTCGAGAGCGCGCAGGCCACTGGCGCGGACGTCGTCTTCCAGCGGCGCAACGCGAACGGCACCACGTGGTCGGCGCCCACGAAGGTGCAGGTGCTGGCCAACGGGCAGCTCGGGCCGTCCATGGCCTACGACGCGGAGGCGGGCTTCGGCATCGCGGTGCTGTCCAAGTCCGACGACAAGCTGACCTATATCGAATGCGCGGACCGGAGTGCGACGAGCTGCACGGCGGCGGCGGACTGGACGTCGCCGGACCCCGTCTACCACCACGGCACCGGCGGCTGGTACCCGTCGCTGGCGTTCGACCCGGTGAACCACGACCCGTCCATCGCCTATTACATCTGCGCGGAGGCCGCGGGCCGCAACGACACGAGCTGCAACCCCAACGAGGACAAGCTGGTCGTCGCCACGCGCATCGGCGGTATCTGGCGCGAGACGCTGGTGGACGCCAACGGCGGCTGGTCGCCGAAGCTGGCGTACCTGAGCTCGGGCAAGCGCGTGGTGCTGTACCGCACGCCCGTGGTGTCGCCGACGAAGAAGGGCGTCCTGCACCTGGCGGTGGAGCGATGAGGAGGGCGGCTCGCGCGCTGGCCGCGCTGACGCTGGCGGGGCTCGCCGCCGGGGCCGGGGTGGTCGCGTGCGCCCGGCCGGACAACTCGCTGTCGGGCAGCGCGTCCGAGCTGTTCCCGCTGGACGTGTCCAAGGTGGAGATCCTCCGCAACGCGGAGGCGTTCCAGGTCAGCTACTACCGCAACAACGACCTCGACGTGGACCTGGTGGCGCGCATCACCGTGTCCACGGAGGGGCTGGACCTGCGGCCGGGCTCGAAGGTGAACCTGGCGGGCAACACGCCGTCGGGCCTGGCGCGCACGACGGTGGTGCACCTCAACGCGGGCGAGCCCGCGCGCGTCTTCGCGCCGGTGTCCAAGGGCTCGCTGGAGCTGGACGAGGGCGGCAACCCCGGCGAGGACACGCGCGGCGAGTTCGGCATGTCCTTCCAGAAGGGCGAGGGCTACGGCGCGGGACGGACGCTCGACGGGACGTTCTCCGCCGTGGCGCAGGACGCGGGCTTCGGCCCGGACGTCGGCGAGCCGCTCGACGGCGGCGTCACGGATTCGGGGACCTGAGGTCGAGCACGCGGTGGGCGCTGGCGCGCGAGGCCAGCGCCCACCATGAGCCTGTCAGCCCGGCCCGGTGAACCGGGGGACGGGCTCGAGGCGGAGCCCGGAGCGGAACAGCCGCAAGAAGGGCACCGTGGGGATGTGGAAGAGGGCCAGCGTCACCACCCACGACGCCACGTGGAGGCCGTCCCGCTCCGGCATGTAGAGCAGTTGGTGGAAGCCCGCGACCGTCATGAGCGCGACGATGGTCAGGCCCGTGCTCGCGATGGCCAGCTTCATCCAATTCCAGGGTGAGCGCCCTGGCTCCGCGACGAACTCGGCTGGCAGGGGCGCGCCGGGGTGATGGGGCAGGGGGATGTCGTCCGGAGCCCCGGGTGGCAGGCCGGCGACGCGGCGCACGTGGGCGAGATGGGCGCTCAGCCGCATGTGCTCGCGCTGGTCCGCCTGGAGCTCCAGGTAGAGGCGGCGACCCCACCAGACGAGGATGCCCAGCACGACCAGCGAGAGCACGGCGTAGCCGGTGTGGGTCATCAGGAAGAGGTCGTAGGCGCCATGCAGGAGGATGGCCCAACCCAGGCCGGCGGCGAGGAGCGAGAAGCGCTGGCCCGCCGGTCGGCGGCGCGCGCGGCCGACGAATGCGCCCATCACCACGCCCATGAACGCGTGGCCGGGCACGGCGGTGATGGCGCGCATGAACGCCACCCCGAGGCCTCCGTCGCTCACGTAGAGGACGTTCTCCAGCGTGGCGAAGCCGAGCGACGCGGTGGCGCCGTACACCACGCCGTCCACGGGCTCGTCGAAGGCGGGCTTGCGCCAGGCATAGCGGTAGAGCACGAGGAACTTGAAGAGCTCCTCCGGAATGGCGGCGCCGAGGAAGGACTGAGACAGCGCGCTGCTCCACGTCCCCATGACCCACGTCTGACCCAGCTTCTCGAGCGCCATGGCCACCGGCACCACGGGGATGCAGATGGCGGCGCCGAGGAGGAACGTGCCGAGGAGTACGCCGGCCGGTTCGGGGCGTTGGTCGCGCGAGCGGATGTACCAGAACAGCAGGAGCGATGGGACGATGGCCGACCCAGCGAGAAGCAGATCCAGCATGGCCGCACGCTAGCAGGCGGGACTCGCCTGGGAATGCCCGTGTCGGGACGGGGCGCCTGGGCCGTGTCCGGCCGCGCGTGCACAGTCGGAGGGCGCTCATCGTTGCCACGGAAGCTCGGGGCGCGACAGGGGGGCCGTGGTGTCCGTGGGGGCGTGACGTCTGTTGCCGTCCGAGGCTTGGCCCGCGAGTGCTCTCGTTTCTTCCGCGTGTGTTCGCGAGCCGTCCACGACACGCGCGGGGACCGCGCCTCTCGAAGAGAGCGCGTCCAATGCATCCTCTGCCGCGAGAGGCCTTCCGTGATACGGGGCCGCGCGCTGTGGCGCAGATGCCGAGCGCTTGACTTGGCGACATCCGACGCGCGAGCGCCTGGTGCATCCTCCACCGGGCGGAGCTGTCCGCCCGGCGGAGCCGGGGACCCATCCGCGGTCCACGATGTGGCGTAGATGCGGAGCACCAGACACGGCGACACCCGACGCTTGAGCGCCCGGTGCATCCTCCACCGGGAGGAGCTGTCCGCCTGGCGGAGCTGGATGCGTCAGCGGTCCGCGACGTGGCGCAGACGCCGAGCACCAGACACGGCGACACCCGACGCGCGAGCGCCGGTGCATCCTCCACCGGGCGGAGCTGCCCGCCCGGCGGAGCTGGACTCATCAGCGGTCTACGGCGTGGTGCAGACGCCGAGCGCCAGGCCTCGCGACACGGAGGCCTGGGCCACGGTGTGCCGCGCGAGCGCGGAGGCGCCACCTTCCTCGTAGATGCGCCGGGCCAGCGCCACGGCCTCGCGGGCGTGGACCGTGAGGGTGACACCCGCGCCGTCCGTCACCGCGACCGCGCCATCCGCGGCCTCCTCGGCGCGAATGAGCAGCGCGCCCGCGTCGTCGCGCACCACCATGCCGTTCTCCAGCGGCTCGAAGTAGCGCACCACGGGCTCCTCGCCCTCGTGCTGGACCTCCAGGCGCATCACCCCGGTCTCCGCGTCGCGCGACATGCGCAGCACGTCCGTGGGGCTCAGCCGCACCACGCGCGTGCCGTCATCCGCCCCGTCCGCGCTCGACACCGGGTTGTTGCCGCTCCAGAACTCGATGCTGTTGATGATGAGCGCGTCGATGATCGTGCTCAGCTCGTACACGGGGACGATGATGAGCACGAGGAACATCAGCCACTGCACGAACTTCTCGCCGGAGATGTTCTTGTTGAACTGCCAGATCTTCTGCGTGAGCTTGAAGCTGCCGAAGCAGCCCGTCGCATGCATGGAGATGAAACCCGCGCACATCACTGCGAGCCACGGTGAAGGACGCTTCATGGGGGGACCCTCCTGAGGGCGTTGGACGGGCGGGGACCATGCCATGACGCGGCTGCACGTCACGCACCGTTGTAGGCCCCGTCCAGTGCTCACCACTTCGCGCGGCGGATGCGAGGATGGAGGTGTGACTTCCAACACCCCTTCTCCTCGGAGTCGTATCGGGTCGGCCTCGCGCGGGGCCTGCGTCGCGCTCGGGCTGCTGGCGGGCGCTCCGTCCATGGCCTCCGTCCCCGCCGAGGACGGCGACGGCGATCCACCTGGGGCGCTTCGCTGTCTGGTGAAGTGGTACCCCGTGCTCGCGCCCGTGCGGCTCGACGCGGGCTGGGGTTTCCGCCTCCCCGACGGGCGCACCTTCCCCTTCGATGACGGGAAGCAGAAGACGTTCGAGCAGCGGCTGGAGTCACCGGACCTGGAGGACACGCTCTCCATTCCCTACCGCGCGGGGGCCGTCACTCCCGTGACTCGCGAGGACGACGACCCGGGGCGCATCCGCTTCGACCCGCTCTTCACCGCCACCTACGGCGACGCGGAGGCGAAGGTGGACGTGGTGCCCATCCGCTTCCTCGGGCAGTCGTTGAAGGTGCACCGCAAGGTGGAGCCTGTCTTCCAACGCCTCGCGGCGCGGCTGGAGGCGCTCGTCGCGAAGGACGCGTCGCTCCGGCCGTTCCTCACGAACGTCGGCGGCACCTTCGTCTGGCGCAACGTCGCGAACACCCGGCGCCGCAGCGCGCACGCGTATGGCGTCTCGCTGGACCTGAACACGGCGCGCTCGCACTACTGGGAATGGCAGCGCCCCCGGCAGCCGGTGCGCTGGCGCAACGAGGTGCCCCAGGTGCTCGTGGAGGCCTTCGAGGCGGAGGGCTTCATCTGGGGCGGGCGCTGGTACCACTACGACACGATGCACTTCGAATACCGCCCGGAGCTGTTGGATCCGGACTGCGCGCCCGCGCGCTGAAGGGCCCCGGGCTCAGTCGACCTCGCTCTGCACCAGGCCGTACTTGTGCAGCAGCGAGTAGAGGTGCTTGCGGTCCAGCTCCGCCTCGCGCGCGGCGCGGGCGATGTTGCCCTTGGCGCGGCCGAGCAGGCGGGTGAGGTATTCGCGCTCGAAGGCGCGGATGAGCTCGTCCTTGCAGACCTTGAAGGGGCCGGTGAACTCCGCCGGGAGGAAGTCGCCGGAGGGGGCGGGGGGCTCGCGGGTGAACTCGCGCAGGAGCGCGTCCCCGGCCAGCTCCGGGATGTCCACCATGTGGCGCGCGCGCTCCAGGGCGTTGCGCAGCTCGCGCACGTTGCCCGGCCACGTGTGCCCGGTGAACTGCTCGCGAATCTTCTCCGGCAGCCGCAGCCACAGGCCCTCTCCCGCGAAGGCGTCCACCAGGAGCGGGATGTCCTCCTTGCGGTCGCGCAGCGGCGGCAGGCTGACGGTGAACACGGAGAGGCGGAAGTAGAGGTCCTCGCGGAAGCGGCCCGCCTGCGTCTCCGCCCACAGGTCCTTCTTGCTGGCCACGACGATGCGCGCGTCGAAGGAGATGGCGGAGGAGGCGCCGAGCCTGCGGAACTCCCGGTCCTCGATGGCGCGCAGGAGCTTGGGCTGCAGGTCCAGCGCCAGGTCGTCGATCTCATCCAGGAAGAGCGTGCCGCCGTTGGCGCGCTCCAGGCACCCGATGCGCTGGCTGACGGCGCCGGTGAAGGCGCCCTTCTCGTGGCCGAACAGCTCGCTCTCGATGAGGGAGTCGGAGACGCTGGCGCAGTCGAAGACGACGAGCGGCCCGGGGGCGCGCGGGCTCAGCTTGTGGATGGCCTTGGCGGCGGCGCCCTTGCCGGAGCCCGTCTCGCCCACCAGCAGCAGGGTGGAGTCCGTGGGGGCGATGCGCTGCAGCAGCGCGAAGATCTGCCGCATGGGCAGGCTGCGGCCCACCAGGTCCCCGAGCCGGTCCTCCTGCGTGGGCTCCACCTGCACGGGGGCCAGTTGCGGGCTGAAGCGCAGGCGCACGTCGCCCACCTCCAGCAGCGCGCCGGGGCGCAGGTACGCCTCGCGCACCTGGGCGCCGTCGAGGAACGTGCCGTTGGTGGAGTCGAGGTCCTGGACCAGGAAGCGGTCGCCCATGCGGCGCACCAGCAGGTGGTTGCGGCTCACCGTGGGGTGGTCGATGACGACGTCGTTGTCGGGCGCCTTGCCCACGCGCAGGGCTTCGTTCGCCAGGGGGAAGACGGTGCCTGCGCGCTCGGTGTCCAGCAGCACGAGGTGGAACTGCTGCGCGGAGAGTCGCTCACCCTGGGCCCGTGCGTTGATGACCGTGTGCGTGGGGATGGGCGCTGGGGGCAGAGGGGGGGGCATGTCCGGCGGGGATTCTAGACGGCTTCTCGTCGCGAAGTGATTTCCTGTGTGGCGGACGGCGCCTGCCTTCCTGGCCGGTGGGCATGGTTGGAGCCCCATGGGAGCGTGCTACGACGCGGCCCATGCGCTTCCGTACCCTGCCCCTGTTGCTGGTTTCCGCTTGCGCCACGGTGCCCCAGGCGCCGCCCCCCGTCGCTCCCGCCGCCTCGCCTCCGGCCGCCACCCGGGTCTGGAAGCAGGCCCGGGCAGTGGTGGTCCGTCACGCGACGGTGATGCCCGCCACGGGCCCCGCCATCGAGGACGGGGCGGTGGCCTGGGTGGACGGGAAGTTGACGGCGGTGGGGCGGAGCGCGGAGGTGGCGACGCCTCCGGGCGCGGAGGAGGTGGACGGCACCGGCCTCTACGTGACCCCCGGCATCATCGACGCCCACAGCCACCTGGGCGTGTATGCCACCCCGGAGTCGTTCTCGAATTCGGACGGCAACGAGGCCACGGCGCCGGTGACGGCCGAGGTCTCCGCCGAGCACTCGTTCTGGCCCCAGGACCCGGGCCTGCGGCGGGCGGCGGCGGGCGGGGTGACGTCCCTGCTGGTCCTCCCGGGCAGCGCCAACCTGGTGGGGGGGCGGGGGTTCCCGGTGAAGCTGCACTTCGGGCGCTCGGCGGCGGAGGTGCGGTTTCCGGGCGCGAGGGACTCGCTGAAGATGGCGTGCGGCGAGAACCCCCGGCGCGTCTACGGGCAGGACCGGAAGATGGCGCCCTCCACCCGCATGGGCAACGTGGCTGGCTACCGGCAGGCCTTCGCGCAGGCGCGCGAGTACATGGACAAGTGGGCGGACTGGACGAAGAAGAAGGAGAAGTCGCCCGACGAGGCCGGGCCGGCTCCCGCCCGGGACCTGAAGCTGGAGACGCTGGCGGAGGTGCTGCGCGGCAACATCCTGGTCCAGAACCACTGCTACCGCGCGGACGAGATGGAGGTGATGCTCCAGGTCGCCCAGGAGGCGGGCTACTCCATCCGCGCCTTCCACCACGCGCTGGAGGCCTACAAGGTCCGCGACAGCCTGGCGGCGAAGAACGTGGCGGTGGCCACCTGGGCGGACTGGTGGGGCTTCAAGCTGGAGGCCTGGGACGGCATCCCCGAGAACGCGGGCCTCGTGTCGCAGGTGGGCGGCAAGGCCGTCATCCACTCCGACTCCGCCTACGGCATCCAGCGGCTGAACCAGGAGGCCGGCAAGGCGCTGTGGCGCGCGCGGGAGTCCGGCATCCCCCTGACGGAGGAGGAGGCGCTGCGCTGGGTGACGCTGAACGCGGCGTGGGTGATGGGCGTGGAGGCGCTCACCGGTTCGTTGGAGCCGGGGAAGATGGCGGACGTGGTGCTGTGGAAGGGGCACCCGCTGAGCGTCTACGCGCGGGCGCAGCGCGTGTGGGCGGACGGCGTCGTCACCTTCGACGCGGCGTCCGGCGCGGTGGAGGCGAGCGACTTCGAGGTGGGGGACATGGCCCGGGGCTCGGCGCGGCTGGTGGCGTCGTCGGCGCCGGCGCCGTCCCTCGCGGACCTGGGGCTGACGGCGGCGTGTGACGTGTCGAGGGACGCCGCGTGCGCCGCGTTGGTGCCGGTGGGGACGCAGGCGTGCACGGCGTTCCTGGGCGTGACGGCGTTCACGGGCGCCGGCTGGATGCGCGACGCCACGGTGGTGCTGGACGGTGGGAAGGTGGCGAGCGTGAAGCCGGCCGGCGTGGCGGCGCCCACGGGTTGCCGGACGGTGGAGGGGAAGGGGCGGTTGCTGACGCCGGGCCTCGTGGATCCGCTCACGCAGCTCGGACTGGTGGAGGTGGGCCAGGAGTCGCAGTCCCAGGATGACGGGCTGAGGGGAGACGCGGACCGGCGGGACGTGCGCGCGGCGCTCCAGTCCGCGGACAGCGTCAATCCCGCCTCGGCGGTGTTCCCGGTGGCGCGCCTGGGCGGGGTCACCGGCGCGGTGACGGTGCAGCACGGCGGGCTGGTGTCCGGACAGAGCGCCTATGTGACGACGGACGGCACGGTGCGGCGCGGGGCGCTGGCCATGCACGTCAACCTGGGCACGCCGGGGCGCGACGCGGTGTCGGGCTCCCGGGCGCTGGTGCTGGAGCGGCTGCGCGAGCTGCTCTTCGACGCGCGCGAGTACGGCCGGCGCAAGGCGGACTTCGAGCAGCGCCGCATGCGCGACGTCGCCGCGAGCCGGTTGGACCTGGAGGCGATGCAGCCCGTGCTCGCGGGCACCCTGCCGGTGGTGGTGGTGGCGCAGCGGGTGTCGGACATCCGGGCGGCGCTGGCGCTGGCGCGCGAGTACGGCCTCGAGCTGGTCATCGCGGGTGGCGGCGAGGCGTGGATGGTGGCGTCCGAGCTGGCGGCGGCGAAGGTGCCGGTCATCCTCCAGCCCACGCAGAACCTGCCGCTGGACTTCGACCGGCTCAACAGCCGGCTCGACGCGGCGGCGCTCCTGCACGCGGCGGGGGTGAAGGTGCTCATCTCCGTGCTGGGCGAGCCGGCGATGGTGCGCACGCTGGCCCAGGAGGCCGGCAACGCGGTGTCCTGGGGCCTGCCCCACGCGGAGGCGCTGCGGGCGATGACGTCGAACGTCGCGGAGGCCTTCCACCTGCCGGTGGGGCGGCTCGTGCCGGGTGCGGTGGCGGACGTGGTGCTGTGGACGGGAGACCCGCTGGAGTCGTCCTCCCGCCCCGTGGGCATGTGGCTGGGCGGCGCGCAGGTGCCGCTCGTCAGCCGTCAGCAGGCCCTGTTCGAGAAGCACCGGGTGTTGCCGGCGAAGTAGCGCGGAAGAGTGCGGCGGTCGCCCCGCGAGGGAGGACGACCGCCGCGTCGGGCCCCGAGCAGCTTTCAGTTGCCCTGGTAGATGCCGATGCCGCCCGCCACCCACTTCTTGGTGACGGAGTCGGTGTGGCCCATGAAGGCCACCAGCATGCGGCGCCCGCCGCCCGAGGTGTCGGACTGGATGTCGCTGATGCGCGCCATGCCGTACTTCGCGCCGAACAGGTCCAGGCCGTAGTTGATGATGCTCCCGCCCTTCACCCGGGACAGGCCGCCACCCCACGACGCGCCCGTCCAGATGCTGCCGTCGGACGGGTCCAGGCCCACGGAGGACAGGTACTTGTCCACGAGGCCGGAGCCCGCGCCCAGGCGGCGCAGCACCCCGCCGCCGGAGTCGAGCTGCACGAGGCCGTTGCTGAACGAGCTCATCCACACGCTGCCGTCGCGCGCCACCACCGCGCCGGAGATGTTGTCCTGCACGCGCTCGTTGGGCCGCGAGTACTCCGGCTTCGCGTCCGGCCACAGGTCGCGCTTGTTGGCCGGGTCGTTCTCCGAGCCCGTCTGCGCGTGCCAGAAGTTGCCGCTGTTCGTGCCGTACAGGAAGCGCGTGGTGCGGTCCGAGCCGCCGAACCAGACGTCCCCGTTCGGTGCCGGGGCGACGCCGTAATAGGCGTCCGTCAGGAGGACCATGTTCCCGCTGGCGTCGTACGCGTTGATGCTCGGGTGGACGTGCTCGAAGACGCCGGAGCAGTTGAGCTGCCCGTTGCACATGGGCGCGCCCTTGAACTCCGCGTTGCCGCGCGCGAAGCCGTGGTTGCCGCCGAACCACACGCTCGCGGTGTTCTTGTCGTAGGCGATGCGCAGGATGTTGCAGAGCTTCTCGCGTCCGCGCGGCTCCGCGCTCACCACGTGGGGGCCGGAGAAGATGTCGTAGTGCACGACGCTCAGCGTGCCGTTCGCGTGCAGCGACACCTTGTCTGCGTCACCGCTCTTGTAGCGCGACGGGTCCGGGCTGGGACCGTCCCAGTTGTTCTCGCAGTGGTCGGAGCCCTTGCCGGGCATCCCCTCGTAGCCCACGTACACCGTGCCCGACTTGCCGCCCGCCACGGAGATGACCTTCAGGTACTTGGGCCCCGGAGGCGTGCTGCCGTCCGGCATGAAGCCATACGGCCGCAGGCCATCCTCCATGCCGTAGCGCACGAAGCGCTCCGCGCCGGGCTTGAGCAGGAACAGCCCCTCCACGCCGCCGGCGACCCAGATGTTGCCGCCCTGGTCCGCCGTCACGCCGTACACGGTGACGGGGCCGCCCTGGTCCGCGCCCAGGAAGCGCCAGCCCGGCACCGAGGGCAGGGGGGGAATCTCCGCTTCCGCGCGAGGGTCCGGCCCCGCGTCGGGTGGGCCGGCGTCGGGGATGCCCGCGTCCGGCCCTCCCGCGTCCGGTTCTCCCGCGTCGGGGACGCCGCTGTCGGGACTCCCCGCGTCCGGCTCTCCCGCGTCGGGCGTGCCGGGGGTCTCCGCGTCGGGCGTGCCGGTGTCGGGCGGCGTGCCCGGGTCATCGATGCTCGGGTTGTCCTGCTGAGACTCGTCCTCGCTCTTGTTCGAGTCGCAGCCCACGGTCCACATCGCGCTCGCCACGACGAGCGCGCCTGCCCAGCGCCATCCCCGCCTCATCCGCTTGCTCCCCACGCACCTCGGTCCGCTCACCATGAACGGCCGACTCCGACGAGACACATCGCAAGGCCGATGCCAGTGTCGGCTGGCGTTGGGAGGGGGGGAGCGTCCGCTCCCGGACAGCCGGTGGGTACCGGCGTGTCCCGCCTGAGCAACTCACTGTCCCGGCTGGCCCCTTTTTCGTGCTAGGGGCTTCCGGAAATGGGTGGGAACGACGCACGCGGTCGCACATCTCTGTCCTTGGTGGGCCAGGAGCCGGACCTCCTCTTCTACACTCGCCAGGCGAGCGAGCATGGTGGCCCGGTGTTGGTGTTGGGCGCCGCCAACGGCCGCGTGGTGTGGGCGCTGGCCGAGCACGGCTTCACCGCGGTGGGGGTGGATCCGTCGGAGGTGATGATCCGCTCCGCCGAGGAGCGCCGCGCCACGCAGCCCGCGGAGGTGTCCGACCGCGCCCGCTTCCTCGTCGCGGACCTGCGCTCGCTGCGGCTGCCGGACCGCTTCCCGCTGGTGCTCGCGCCGCAGCACGCGCTGGGGCTGATGCCCGGCAACGACGACCTGGAGGCCTTCCTGGCGACCGTGCGCGGTCACCTCACGCCGGAGGGCACCTTCGTCTACGACGTGCTCAACACGCCCCGCGAGCCCGTGCTGCCGCGCGACGACGAGGAGCCCAACGCGGGGCTGGAGCCGCGCCGCCCGCTGTTCGCCCTGCACCTGCGCGAGCGCAAGCGCCCGGACGCCCCCAGCCCCATCCGCCGCCTCAAGCTGCGGCACTTCTCCCCGGAGGAGCTGGACGCGGCCCTCACCGCCGCGGGCTTCGTCCCACGCGAGCGGTACGGGCGCTTCGACGGCAAGCCCTTCGACCTGGAGGACTCGCGCCACATCGGCGTGGCCGGGCCCTGAGGGCTACTTCTCGAAGCGGTAGCCCAGGCCCCGCACGGTGACGAAGTGGCGGGGCGCCTCCGGGTCCGGTTCGAACTTCAGCCGGAGCTGGCGCATGAAGTTGTCCACCGTGCGCGCGCTGCCCTCGTAGTGGTAGCCCCACGCGCCGGACAACAGCTCCTCGCGCGTGAAGGTGCGCTCCGGGTGGGACAGGAAGTGCGCCAGCAGCTTGAACTCCTGCGCCGTCAGCTCCACCGGGGCGCCCGCGCGGGACGCGGTGCGCGCGTTCATGTCCACGCTCACGTCGCCGAACGTCACCGGGGGCGCGGCGCCGAGCGACGGGTAGCGCCGCCGCAGCACCGCCTTGATGCGCGCCAGCAGCTCCTGCAGCCCGAAGGGCTTCACGACGTAGTCGTCCGCGCCCAGGTTGAGCCCGAGGATCTTGTCCGTCTCCATGCCCTTGGCGGACAGCACCACCACGGGGGTGTCCCGGCCGCGCTGGCGCAGGTCCTTGAGCAGCTCGAAGCCGTTGAGCTCCGGCAGCATGAGGTCCAGCACGATGAGGTCCGGGGTATCGTCCAGGGCCCGTTGCAGGCCGGTGCGCCCGTCCTGGGCCTGGAGCACCTCGTAGCCCTCGAAGCGCAGGTTCATGGAGAGGCCGGTGAGGATGGACAGGTCGTCCTCGACCACCAGGATGCGCCGTGTCGTGTCGCTCATGCCTTCTGTACCGGCAGGTGGATGGTGAACCGGCTGCCGCGGCCGGGCTCGCTCTTCACGGCGATGCGTCCGCCGTGAGCCTCGATGATTCGACGGGCGATGGCCAGCCCCAGTCCGCTGCCCTCCGTCTTGCGGGTCATCAGATTGTCCACCCGGTAGAAGCGTTCGAAGATGCGCTTGCGGTCCTTGGGGGCGATGCCCACGCCGTTGTCCTCCACCGTCAGGTCCACCCACCGGCGGCTGCGGCGCACGGTGAGCGCGATGCGCCGGTCCTCCGGCCCGCTGTACTTGTACGCATTCTGCAGCAGGTTGAGCAGCGCCCCGGCGACCGCCTCCTTGTCCACGCTCACCCAAGGCAGCTCCTGCGCCACGTCGACCTTCAGGTCCATGCCCCCCTCCAGCCGCTGGGCGCGGAAGGCGGCCAGCGCCGAGTCCACCACGTCGGAGACCGGCATCCGCTCGGGCTGGTACACCTTGCGCCCGCCCTCGATGCGCGACCAGTCGAGCACCCGCTCGATGAAGATGGACAGGCGCTCCGTCTCCCGCGTCAGCAGGGTGAGCACTTCCTGCATCTGCGCCGGGTCCTTCAGCCGGCCCAGCGCCAGCGTCTCGATGAACATGCGGATGGAGGTGAGCGGCGTGCGCAGCTCGTGGCTCACCAGCGACACGAAGTCCGTCTTCATCCGGGACAGCCGCGCCTCGCGGTAGAGCACGCGCCCCGTATAGACGACGCCGAAGGTGAGCGTCAGGTAGAACAGCCCGAGCAGCACGCCGTACACGGCGCGGTTGCGCGTGGAGGCGCGCGCCACCGGGTCCTCGCCGGTGGGCAGCACCACCAGCCGGAAGTCCTGGAGCGGTGGGGACAGCACGCGCTCGGCCAGGACCTGGGGGCCCAGCGCGCTCGCCCGCGCCTGCGCGACCTCCGACACCAGCTTGCCCATCAGCCCGCCCTCGCCGCTGGGCTCGCGGGGCACCGGCATGAGGGTGAAGCGCACCGGCTCGCTGGACACCGCGCGGGGCTCCACCCGCTCCGTCAGCAGGGCCTCCAGCGCGCGCACCGACAGGCGCACGCCGCGCACCACCTGGCCCTCGCGCTCGGCCATCACCAGCACGGAGTGGCTGCCGGCGGCGAGCGAGAAGAAGGTGGGGGACTCGGGGAACGAGTGGGTCTCCGGCAGCACGGCGGCGAGCGACTCCGCCAGCAGCGGGTCCTCCGTCACCGCCCGGCCGCCTTCCAGGAGGAAGGTGCCGTTGGGTTCGGAGAGGACGCGCCCGTCGGGGGCCACCAGCCGCAGCGTGCCGCCTTCTTCCTCCAGCCGCGCGGAGGCCAGGGCGGCGGGCAGCTCCTGGGACAGCGCCTCCAGCGTCCCCCTCCACGCGGCCTCCAGGCGTTTCTCCACCGCGGCGCGCTCGTTGATGATGGCCACCACGCCGAAGCCGGACAGGCCGGCGGAGGGCAGCACCACCAGGATGATGAGCAGCGCGAAGGTGCGCCGGAAGCTGAGGATGACGGGGGCGGAACGCGACACGTTCCTCTCCTTTACTCCCACCGCGTGCCACACGCTCGTGGCGTTTCGCCGTGGACATCGTGGCCGGACCCTGACCGTTCCCCCGGCCTCGGGGGAGGGAAGGAATCGACTTCGGACGCCATCTGATGCAAGCATGGTGGTTCGCGGGGGAGGCGAGCGACCAGGGCCGGCCGACATTCCCGACCGCGACACGACGCGGCATTCCCAGGGTGAGTGGGTGCGGGCAGAGGCCGGAGCCGTGTGGAGGACGCTTCCCATGAGACGTCATGTGCTGGCCGCGGTGGCGGCATCGATGCTCGGGCTGGTGGCCTGTGAGGACCACTCGCCGGTGGACTCGTGGACCCGCGCCTCGGGTTCGCTGGCGCTCAGCCTCGACGACGCGTTCCTGTACGTGGTGGACGCGGACACGGGCGTGCTCGCGGTGGTGGACACGGCGCGTGGGGAGAAGGTGGGCGAGGTGAAGGTGGGGCAGGGCCCCGAGCGCGTGGTGGTGGGTCCGGACGACACCGTCTACGTGTCCAACCGCGCCGAGCGCAGCGTGTCCGTGGTGCGCCGGGGGCAGTGGAGCGAGGCGGCGCGGGTGCAGGTGGGCGTGGAGCCCATGGGCCTGGCGGTCTCTCCGAAGGGTGACACGCTGTACGTGGTGAACAGCACCGCGCTGGACACCACGGAGCACGGCACGCTGATGGCCGTGGACACCGCGTCGCTGACGGTGCGCTGGGAGCTGCCGGTAGGCGAGGAGCCGCGCGGCATCGCGCTGGTGGACGGTGGAAGGCGCGCGCTCGTCAGCCTGTTCAAGCACAGCGACATGGTGACGGTGGACCTGTCGGACTCGCACCAGCCCCGGCTGATGAAGGAGCGCACGGACCTGTATGCGCGCGCGAACATCGATGGGGAGCCGCAGGAGGGCGACATCTTCGTCCCCCAGGTGCGGGCCCTGTTCCGGCCGCGCGGCATGTCGGACGTGGTGGTGACGCCGGACGGCAAGCGCGCCTTCTCTCCCGCGCTGTGGGCTCGAGAAGACCCACTGGCCCCCGCGGGCTCCGACCCGGGTGGCTCGCTGTACGGCGGGGGAGGGCCCTGCAACACGGCGGGCGTGGTGGCGCCGGGGCTGGTGACGTTCGACACGGACGACGGGTCGCCGCGCGTCGACGACATCGACCGGTGCCGTCCGCCCCCGGACGACGAGCCCGACTTCCCGCCGTCCACCCTCGTCAGTCCGGAGCGCAGCCACCCCATCCAGGGCCCGGTCGCCGCGGCCGTGGACCCCTCCGGCCTGTGGATCTTCGTGGTGAACCGCGAGACGGACAACGTGGCCATCCTCCCCACGGACCGGCGCTCCGGCGCGGACCTGTCGAACAGCCGCTTGAGCTCCGTGCGCCAGTTGGTGCGCGTGGGCTCGGGCCCCAGCGGCATCGCGCTGACGCGGGACGGGCGCAAGGCGTACGTCTACAACGCCTTCGACCACACGGTGACGACGCTGGTGAACGACGCCTCCGGCAACGTGGCCAACGTGCGCGCGGAGGGCGTGCCGGTGGCCATCGTCGGGGACGTGCTGTCGCCGCAGGCGGCGGCGGGCCGCAAGCTGTTCTACTCGGCGCTGGACTCGCGCATGACGAGCTCCTCGGTCGCCGCGTCGTGCGCCTCCTGCCACCTGGACGGGCGGGAGGACGGTCACGTGTGGGGCTTCCCGGACGGGCTGCGCCAGACGCCGAGCCTCGCCGGGCGCAAGGTGACGCAGACCAGCCCGTTCCACTGGAGCGGCGAGTTCGACACCCTGCGCGACTTCATGGACGCCACGGTCCGCGGTCGCATGGGGGGCACCGCGCTGGACGGGGTGATGGTGGCGCAGTTGAGCGCCTTCATCGACGCCATCCCCACGCCGGACAACCCCTACCGCCACGACGCGCCCACCCCGGCGCAGGCGCGGGGCGAGGCCGTCTTCCAGAAGGCCGGCTGCGCGACCTGTCACGAGGGCGCAACCTTCACGAACAACCAGCAGGCGGATGTCGGCACGTTCAACGTCGGCGGGACGTTGCCGGACGATGCCTCCGTGCGCAGCAAGGGGCTCAACACACCGTCCCTGCTGGGGCTGGCGCGCACCGCGCCGTACCTGCATGACGGCAGCGCGCCGTCGCTGAAGGACCGGCTCCTGCGCAACCGGCAGTCCAACAAGCATGGCGACACGTCGTCGCTGACCTCGGCCGAGGTCGACGACCTGGTCGAGTACCTGCGCATGCTGTGAGGCGGGACGCCGCCGCTCAGGGTGCTCCGGCGTCGGGCGGCGGCGCGGCGACGAAGCTGTCCGGGCGGGTGGCGCTCAGCGCGATGCGCGCCACGTCCACCGCCTGGTCGGAGGTGCCGCCGAGCCACGTGACGACGAGCGCGCAGGGCGTGTCGTCGTCCCAGGTCATCACCTGCATCATCCCCTGCACGGGGGCCCGGCGGGCGGCGGCGCGGCCGAGCGCGGGAATCTCCTCGCCGCCGGCCTGCAACGTGGGGGCGAGCAGGGCGTGCAGGTCCGCGTCGGCGTAGTGCGGCTTGCAGTCCCAGGTCACCGACACGGAGACGTCCTTCTCCGTCGAGGAGCGCAGGACGCACAGCGGCGCGCAGGTGGGGCAGGAGCGCTCCTCCTTCAACGAGAAGCCGGGGAGCATGAGCTCGCGCTGGTCGGTGGGCAGCAGCGTCTCGCAGCCCGCCAGCGTCTTGTGGGCGTCGAGCCCCGGGGCTGTGTGACCCGCGTCGGCCGCGGGCTCCGTCGCGCGGCTGCGGCAGGCCGTCGCCAGGGCCAGTGTCATCAGCAGCGCCGCGCGCCCTCCTCCAGCCCTCATCCCGTGTCTCTCCTCTGGGCGCCCGCGTCCGGCGCGGGGCGGATGGTAGACCTTTGCCGCGCCGGTGCGGACACGTTTCCCACCGGCTGTTCACCGCCCCTCGGGAGACGCACGCCGGGTGGACGTGCGGTCGTGCGCCGCTCGTTCCCCGGAGCGCCGTGGATTAAGCTGCCCGCCGACTCCATGGCCCCCTTGCGCTCCCTCCTTCCGCTCACCCTCCTGGCTGGATTGTCCGCCCGGGCCCAGGTTCCCGTGGAGCCGCCCGCGCGCAACCCCACGCCGGACGAGTCGTGGGCCACGCCCGCCCAGGTGGAGTCCTCCTCGGGGCAGGGCGCCCGGGACGAGCAGGGCTGGAACACCTTCCCCGGCGCCACGGCCGTGCCGGAGGGCGAGGCCGCGGCCGGGCTCCCCCGCCTGCCGGAGGTGCCTCCGATGACCGTCGTGGACAACCCGCCGGGGGCTCGCGAGTCACGCCTCCGGCCCGTGGAGCCGGCCGGGCCTCCCGCGGTGCCCAACCGGGTGAGCCTGCTGGGGGCTCGCACGGTGGGCGCGGGCAGGGTGGCGGCCGGGGTCTCGCTGGGCTTCCCGGTCGTGTCCGCGCGCGTGGCGGTGGGCGTGCTGCCCCGGCTGGACGTGCTCGCGGGGTTCGACACGCTCTACGGGACGATGAACGAGCTGCGCCTGGGCGGGCGCTGGGTCGTGCTGGAGGGCGGCGCGCGCTGGAGCGTGGGCGTGGTGGCGGAGGGGAGCCGGGCCTTCTTCCTGCGCTCGGCGAGCGTGGAGGACAAGGGCGCGCGCTACCTGAGTGGCCGGCGCAACTGGAACGTGATGCCGGGCCTCGTGGCCAGCTTCCAGGTCCAGGGGGCGCGGACGCCCCGGTTCTTCCTCGACGCGCGCTACCTGGTGTCGTTCGACACGGAGCCGCTGCAGCGCACGCCGCTGGGCGGACTGCCGCCGAACCTGGTGACGACCAGTTCGTGGCCCGTGCGCGTGGGGGCGGAGGTTCCCCTGAGCGAGAAAACGTCCTACTCCGTGTCCCTGGGCGGCGACGTCCGCAGCGGGACGGAGGACGCCGCCTTCATGCCCGTCGTGTCCGTGGGCATCGTCACCGGTCTCTAGCGTGGCACGCTTCCGTGCCCCCCCACCCCCCGAGAGAGGTCTTGCATGCGTGGCAGTGTCATCGGCTCCGGTTCCTTCGGTACGGCCCTGGCGAACGTGCTGGCGGTGAACTGTGATGAGGTCCGCCTCTGGGGGCGTGAGCCGACGGTGGTCGACGCCATCAACACGCGGCACGAGAACCCCACGTACCTGCCGGGCATCCCCATCTCCGAGCGCGTGCGCGCGACGCAGGATTTGGAGGAGGCGCTGGTGGGCTCGGAGCTGGTGGTGCTGGCCACGCCCAGCCACGCCACGCGCCAGGTGGTGGCGCGCGCGAAGGACTTCCTGCCCAAGCACGTCCCCATCGTCACGGTGTCGAAGGGCATCGAGAACGAGACGCTGCTGACGATGACGGAGCTGCTGGAGGACTGCCTGCCGGAGGAGTTCCATCCGTACATCGCGGTGCTGTCCGGCCCGAGCTTCGCGAAGGAGCTGGCGCGGCGCATGCCCACGGTGGTGACCATCGCCTCGCACTGGGACAAGGTGGCGGTGCGCTGCCAGAAGGCGCTGCAGACGGAGACGTTCCGCAGCTACACGTCCACGGACGTGGTGGGCGTGCAGTACGGCGGCGCGCTGAAGAACGTCATCGCCATCGCCGCGGGCATGGCGGACGGGCTGGGCATGGGCCACAACGCGCGCGCGGCCATCATCACCCGCGGCCTGGCGGAGATCACCCGCCTGGCGGTGCGCAAGGGCGCCAACCCCCTGACGCTCTCCGGCCTGTCCGGCATGGGGGACCTGGTGCTGACGTGCACGGGTGAGCTGAGCCGCAACCGCCACGTGGGCATGGAGCTGGGCAAGGGCCGCAAGCTGGCGGACATCCTGTCGCAGATGAAGGAGGTCGCGGAGGGCGTGAAGACGGCGCGCAGCGCGCGCGACCTGTCCATCAAGACGGGCGTGGAGCTGCCCATCTGCCAGCAGGTGTACCTGATTGCCTACGAGGACAAGAACGCGAAGTCGGCGGTGGTCGACCTGATGACCCGCCAGCCCAAGTCCGAGCTGGTCTGAGCCTCCGCGACCTCAGTCCCCGGCCGGGACGCGCAACGCGTCAGTACCGCCGGGGGCTGGCGTCCGGTGAGGCGCCGCGGATGCGCCAGACGGTGAGGCGCTGGGAGTTGGTGTGGCTGACGACCATGCCGTCCTGCTGCATCTGCTCCAGCAGGCGGTGTGTCTTCAGGCGGTCCAGGCCCACGGCCTTGGCGAGCACGTCACCGGGCAACCCGGCGATGTTGCTGCGCAGCTCGTTGACGATGGCCTTCTTGAACTCGTTCTTCTGGAGGCCGTCCAGGTCCTGCGTCCTCCACGCCTGGAGGATGCCCGCGGCGATGAGCACCAGCGTCAGCACCGCCACCAGCGGGTAGATGATGTGGCTGTTCTGCTCCAGCAGCTCGAAGTACTTCGGCGACAGGGAGGAGACAGGCTTGGCGTAGTCCGGTGCCGCCTGGGCGAGCAGTCCGGAGAGCGGGGACGTCAGGGTGAAGATGGAGTGGGCCACGGCTCCCCGACTCTACGGGGAGCCGCGCTCGCCTCGCAACCCGCCCGCCCTCAGACGACGCCGATGGCCTCCGAGGCGCCCTCCGCGAAGAGCGTGGTGTCCGCCTTGGCCAGCAGCGCGGAGAGCCCCTCGCGCGTCTGGGCGCTGATGGCCACTCCTCCACGCGAGCGCAGCAGGCTCTCGATGTCCTCCGCCGGCATCAGGTCCGCCTTGTTCCAGACCATCAACCGGGGCTTCTCCATCAGCCCCAGCGACGCGAGGATCTTCTCCACCGCCTCCACCTGCTCGTCGCGCGCCAGGTCCGCCGCGTCCACCACGTGCAGCAGCAGGCTCGCGTCGTACAGCTCCTCCAGCGTGGCGCGGAAGGCGGCCACCAGGTCCTTGGGCAGGTCCCGGATGAAGCCCACCGTGTCGGTGATGATGACCTCGCGCTCCTGCGGGAAGCGCAGCCGGCGGCTGGTGGGGTCCAGCGTGGCGAACAGCTTGTCCTCCGCCAGCACCTGCGCGTTGGTGATGGCGTTGAGCAGCGTGGACTTGCCCGCGTTGGTGTAGCCGACGATGGAGATGATGGGCAGCTCGCGGCGGTTGCGCTGGGCGCGGCGCACGCTGCGCTCCCGCCCGATGGCGTCGATGCGCTTCTCCAGGTGCGTGATGCGGTCGCGCACGCGGCGACGGTCGATCTCCAGCTTCGTCTCGCCGGGGCCGCGTCCGCCGATGCCGCCCGCCAGCCGGCTGAGCGAGTCGTCGCTCTGCACCAGCCGCGGCAGCCGGTACTTCAGCTGCGCCAGCTCCACCTGGAGCTTGCCCTCGGCGCTCTGCGCGCGCTGCGCGAAGATGTCGAGGATGAGCTGCGTGCGGTCCAGCACCTTGAGGCTCGTCGCCTCGCCGATGTGCCGCCCCTGCGACGGACTCAGGTCCTTGTCGAAGATGAGCAGGTCCACCATCGACTGCATGGAGCGCAGGTTCAGGTCCTCCAGTTTGCCCCGGCCGATGAGGTAGCGCGGGTCCGCCTCGCGGCGCATCTGGAGCACGCTGTCGATGACCTCCACGCCCGCGGTGCGCGCCAGCTCCTTCAGCTCCGACAGGCTCGCCTCCGCCGTGGCGCGGTTGCCGTCCAGGCACACCGCCACGAGGATGGCCTTCTCCCGCCCGCCCACCGCGCGCGCCGCCGCCTTGCGGTTGAACTCCTCCTCCAGCGCGTCCAGCGTGTCCAACAGGTCCGGCTGGTTGCCGTGGACGGAGGCCACCGACTCGACGTGCCAGAACTCGCCGGTGCCGTTCTCCGGCACGAGGTACGCGTAGTGCAGCACCCCCGGCAGGCCCTCGCCGCCCACGCCCACCGCCGCCACGCAGTCCAGCCGCAGCAGCGCCAGGTCCGTCAGGTCGTCCTTGGTGAGCGGTTCGCTCTTGAGGTGCGTGTGCACCAGGCGCAGGCCACGCAGACGCACCTGGCCAGCGCGCGCACGGCCGATGTCGGGCAGCTCCAGCTTGTGGGCGTTGCCGACGACGACGTGCTCGATTTCACCCTTGCGGTTGATGAGCACACCCACCTGGCGGTTCGTCTCGTGCGACAGCTCGGTGAGGTGGCGGGCGAGTTCCGGGGACACGATTTCGTGCGGGGACACACGCCGACGGAAGGTGTTGCGCAGCCGCTGCTGCTCGCTCGCCTTGAGACCCAGGGTGTTGCCGTAGATTTCCTTCAAACGCTCGCTCCCATGACGAAGCCCCGCCGGCCCCGTCCATCCGGCGCACTATACGGCGCGCCGCCCCGGCGGCTGACACCACCCTTCCGGCCCGGGGTACCGGAACCGTATTGAACACACGCGCCGCGCGCACCCTTTCCGGCCTAACCTCCGGGCCCGTGACCCACTCGGGACGTAACGCGCTGCGCGCCGCCCGGCGCGTGGTGGTGAAGATCGGCACCAACGCGCTGACGCACGCCACCGGCCGCTTCAACCGCGAGCACTTCGAGGCGCTGGGCCACGACCTGCTGTGGGCGGCCCGGGGCCGGGAGCTGGTGGTGGTCTCGAGCGGCGCCATCGCGCTGGGCGTGGAGCGGCTGGGCCTGCCCGCCCGCCCGCGGGACATCCCGGGCAAGCAGGCGTGCGCCGCGGTGGGGCAGAGCCGGCTCATGCAGGCGTACGAGGACGTGTTCGGAGGGCAGGGGCAGGCGGTGGCCCAGGTCCTCCTCACCCACGAGGACGTGCAGGACCGGCGGCGCTACCTCAACGTGAAGCACGCGCTGGAGCGCCTGCTCGCCGCGGGCGTGGTGCCCGTCATCAACGAGAACGACACCGTGTCCGTGGACGAGCTGAAGTTCGGCGACAACGACACGCTGGCGGGCCTGGTGGCGGGCGTGGTGGAGGCCGACGCGCTCGTGCTCCTCTCCGACGTGGACGGGCTGTTCACCGCCGACCCCCGCAGGGAGCCGGAGGCGCGGCTCGTGGACGCGGTGGATCAGGTCACGCCCGAACTGCTCGCGCTCGCGGGGGGGGCCTCCAGCACCGTGGGGACGGGCGGCATGGCCACCAAGGTCCGCGCCGCCGCGCGCGCCGCCGAGCTGGGCATCCGCGGCGTCATCACCTCCGGCGCGGTGCCCGGCCGCCTGCGCGCCGTGCTGGAGGGCCAGGGGGTGGGCACGCTCTTCGAGCCCACCGGCGGCCGTCGCGGCGCCCGGGCCGCGTGGATCTCCCACGCGCTGCGCCCCCTGGGCGTGCTCACCGTCGACGCCGGCGCGCGCGAGGCCATCGTCACCGGCAAGCGCAGCCTGCTGCCCAGCGGCGTGCGCGGCGTGGAGGGCGACTTCGGGCGGGGCGACCCCGTGGACCTCGCGGACGAGGCCGGCCGTGTGTTCGCGCGCGGCCTCGTGTCCTACGACGCGCAGGAGCTGCGGCGCATCGCCGGACACCACACGTCGGAGATCGAGAGGGTGCTGGGCTACCGCTACCTGGACGAGGCCGTGCACCGCGACGACCTGGCGGTGCTGTAGCGGGGCAGGGGACTCCTCGCTAGATGGAGCTGGACGAGGAGCCGCCGCTGCTGGCGCTGTCCTCGGTGAGCCGCATCAGCGCGCGGAACTCCGGCGAGTCCACCTTCATCAGGAGCAGCGACACCTCCAGCTCGCCGGGCACGCGGCCCAACTGGAGCTTGCGCTGCTGGCCATGGAGCAGCGCCAGCTCCGAGTGGCCCTTGGCCTCCGGCAACAGGAGGTCGAGCTGGAGCATGAACGTCTCGCCGTCCATCTTCGGCATCAGGACCAGTCGGTAGTCCGGCAGGGGGGCTCCCGGCCGGCGGCGCTCGGCGCGCAGCGTGCGCCCCGTCTCTCCCAGGAGCTTGGGCTGGGCCACCAGCCGGCCCTCGCGCCAGACCTCCACGGCGAAGTAGAGCGGCTCGGCTCCGGCGGAAGCGGGCATCGCCCCACACACCCCTCCCACCAGCAGCGCCAGCCCGGCAACCACGTTACGGAAGGTGCGGTTCATGGAGAGGTCCCTCGTAAAGCCGTTGCAGGAATACCCCAAGTCGAACCCATAGTGCGAGCCCTCCGTCCGACGTCCTCTGTTTCCAGGCCAACGGGCAAGTTTCCCACAGATGAATACCTGCTTGCCTGTTCAGTCGTTGCCGGCTAATCGGCTGCACCCGGGCGGGCCCGGCGCTTGTTGACGGCCGTTGCGTGCCCCTTCCTTGACCCCCCGGGGTCCGCCCGGCATCGTCGCCGATCTTCCCGAATGGACCGCACCGAACGCATCCTCGACCTCGTGGCCCTCCTGCTCGACGCGCGCGAGCCCATCTCCTGGGCGGAGCTGCGCGAGCACTTCCCCGCCGACTATGGAGGCTCCGACGACGCCGCCGAGCGCAAGTTCGAGCGGGACAAGGCGGAGCTGGTGGAGCTGGGCTTCCCCCTCACCTACGTCCAGGGCGACGACGAGCGCCGCGACGGCTACATCGTCGACCGCGACGCCTACTACCTGCCCGAGGCGGATCTGACGAAGGAGGAGCTGGCCGTGCTGTACGCCGCCGGCTCCGCCGCGCTCGCGTCGGGGGCCTTCCCCGGCCGCGACGACCTGGCGCACGCCCTGCGGAAGATCGGCTTCTTCGCCGGTGAGTCGCTGCCCACGCCGCGCGTGCGCATGGAGCTGGGCTCCGTGCAGGCGGGGCAGGAGAAGGAGGTCTCCGCCCGGCTGGAGCAACTGTGGGACGCGTGTGCGGGGCGCAAGTGGGTGGAGCTGACGTACGCCAGCCCCAAGCACCCGGGCACCACGCAGCGGCGCGTGGACCCGTACGGCCTGGCGCTGCGGCGCGGGGTGTGGACGCTCGTGGGCCACTGCCACCTGCGCGGCGGGCTGCGAACGTTCCACGTCCACCGCGTTCGGGAGTTGAAGGTGAACACGGCGCGGCCGCGCACGCCGGACTTCCAGGTGCCGGAGGACTTCTCGTTGGACAACCACGTGGCCTACTTCCCGTGGCAGCACCGCTTCCACGCGCCGGTGGAGGTGACGCTGCGGCTGTCGGGCGCGCTGTCGTCGCGCGCCGGGGGGCTGTTCCCGGGCGCCACGCTGGAGCCGGTGGAGGAGGGCGTCACGCGGGCCCGGCTGCCCGTGTCGTTCCTCGACGGGTTGGCGCGCTTCTGCCTCACGCTGGGCCCCGACTGCCTCGTCGAGGGGCCGCAGAGCGCCCAGGCGCGGCTCCGGGAGATGGGCGCGCGCGTCGTCAACCGGCACGCGGACGCGCAGGAAGACAAGGTGAGCGCATGAGCAACGTCCACGAGCGGCTCCGCCGCCTGCTGTTCCTCGTCCCCTACGTGTCCAAGCACCCCGGCGTCACGGTGGAGGCGCTCGCGCGCGCCCTCAACGTCAGCCGCGAGGACCTGTTGGAGGAACTGGACCTGCTCACGTGCGTGGGCCGGCCCCCCTTCAACCCGGACGACTACATCGACATCTACGTGGACAACGACCGCGTCTACGTGGACCTGGACCAGCGGCTGTTCGCGCCGCCCCGGCTGACGGCGGGCGAGGCCGCCGCGCTGGCCGCCGCCGCGGAGCTGCTGCGCCCGGCCGCCGGCGACGCGCTCCAGGGCGCCCTCCAGAAGCTGGAGAAGGTGCTGCCCCCCCAGGTCCGGGAGCGCTACCGGGAGATGTACCGGAAGATCGACGCGTCCACGGAGGCGCCCCAGGCCCTGGGGCCGCTCACCCGCGCGATTCTCGAGCGCCGAGAGGTGACCTTCGGCTATGCCAGCCCCGGCCGGGCCCCGGAGCCCCGCACGGTGCGTCCGTATGAGCTGCTCAGCCACCGGGGACAGTGGTATCTCCAGGGTTTCTGCCACACCCGGCAGGACGCTCGCCTGTTCCGGCTGGACCGGATGGAGGACCTCGTCGTCACCGATACGCCGTTCCTGCCCCCGCCCGATGCCCGGGCGGATGTCCCCAACCCCGCGCGCAGCCGTACCGACGTGTCCGTCCGAGTCCGCTTCTCGCCCGTGGCGGCGCCCTATGTGAAGGAACGCTTCGGCCAGGACGCCCGCCCGCTCTCCGACGGGGGGGTGGAGGTCCTCGTCGCTGGTGACAGCGAGCGCTGGCTGACGCAGTGGGTGCTGTCCTTCGGGGGCGAGGCAGAGGTGGTGGAACCGGTCTCCGCGCGTGCCGCCGTTGCCCGCGCGGCGCGAGCCTCGATAGGATTGTAGGGCCCCATGCCTTTCCAGCTGACGATCTCCGAGGGAAAAGACGCCGGCAAGGAGTTCGTCTTCGACCAGGACTCCGTGCTCATCGGTCGTACGTCCGAATGTGACGTCGTGCTGTACGACCCCGGTGTTTCACGCCGACACTGCCGTCTGTTCCTGGATGGCGAGTCCTACAGCGTCGAGGACCAGGGCAGCGCCAATGGAACGCTGCTCAACGGCTCCGCCGTCCAGACACAGGCCCTGGAGGACGGCGACAAGCTGACCCTGGGACCGGTGACGTTCGTGTTCACGCTGATGACCAGCGACCTCGCCACCGGCGAGAGCGACGTCCCACAGGACGAGGGCGCGGGGAGCACCCGCATCGTCTCCGTGGACGCGCTCAAGCGTCAGCGCAACAAGGGCGTGGCCCTGGCCCCGGACGGCGCGGACGAGAGCGCCCTGGAGCAGATGCGCCAGGGGGCCACGCGCAACAACCTCCGCGCCCTGCGCCCGGCGGGTGGCACCAGCGGCTCGCGCCAGGCCGTCCCCGCCGCCCAGGAGCCCGCCGCCATCGAGCGCGCGTCGTCCGCTCCGCCCGCCCGTCGTCCCGCCGCGGGCTCCAGCGCCCCGGCGCGCGCGGC
>NZ_JAKCFB010000062.1 GCF_024198235.1 Myxococcus dinghuensis
GGACGGCACGCGGGGTGGGCGCCGCGCCTGGGGGGCGCGGCGTGGGGGTGGGCGCCACGCCCGCGGGACGGGGCGTGGGCGTGGGGCGCGGCGTGGGCGCCGGGGATGCGGACTCCGCGGGGGACGGGGTCGGCGTGGCGCTACCGGGGGTCGAGGCCGGCCGCCGGATGACTTCGACCGCGGGCACCGCCCGCCGTGTCTTCCGATCGTTCACAGTCGTACGTTACCTGATGCGAGGAGCCCGGACATGCCCGGCTTCACGGCTGAAGGGATGCTGAGAGGTCCACTTTCCACCCGGACGGCTCCCGGACCATCCGGACCTCGTGGGTGCGTCCTGGCGAGCGCACGTCCAGTGTCGCCTCGTCGCCCGACTCCTTGACCACGGAGACCTCGGTAACATCCTCGGGGGGAGGGACATTCGCGAAGAACAGCCCCAGGGGCTCCGGCTTCACCGCGCCCCCCGAGGCGTCGCTCACGGCCTGGGCTTTCTTCATGAGCGCGTCCTGGGTCGGCTTGGAGAGCACCGCCCAGGCCTCGCGGAGGTCGTCGCGACGCACCATCCGGTGGAAGGAGACATAGGCGTCCTGGGGCGTGTCGAAGCGGGGCCGGTTGCAGCCGCCCAGGCCCACCAGGACCAGGGCCACCCACCAGGACATCTTCGCGGTTGGACGCATGGGGGTGGGGTTTAGGTCAAAGCGGCGCCGGGGAAAAGCCTCAGGTGCGTCCACCTCACGGAACGTGTTGCCGGACACGGTTGCGGCCCGCCTCCTTGGCCGCATAGAGGCCCGCGTCCGCCGCGCGCAGGAGGGCCTCCGCGCTCCCCAGCGCCTCCGCGGGCACCGTGGCCACGCCCAGGGACGCGGTCAACCGCACCTGCTGCCGCCGCCCGTCCACCGCCACGTGCTCCAGGTCCAGCGCCGCGATGGCCTCGCGCATGCGCTCGCACACGGTGAGCGCGTCCGGCGGCGCGGTCTCCGGCAGGAGCGCCACGAACTCCTCCCCTCCGTAGCGTGCCAGCACGTCCACCTCCCGCAGCCGCGAGCGCGCCGTCTGGGCCACCGCCCGCAGGACCTGGTCCCCGAAGGGGTGGCCGAAGGTGTCGTTGATGCGCTTGAAGTGGTCGATATCGAGCATCACCAGGGACAGCGGCGACTGGTAGCGCCGCGAGCGCGCGAACTCCTCGCTCAGCCGCTCCTCGAAGCAGCGCCGGTTGAACAGGCTGGTGAGCGCGTCCGTGCGGCTGAGGGCCAGCAGCTCCTCGCGCCGCCGCGCCAGCTCCTTGTTGGCCCGGTCCAGCTCCCGGTTCTTCTCCACCAGCGCGTCCTGCAGCGCCTTGAGCCGCAGCATCGACTTCACCCGCGCCGACAGCTCCAGCATGTCGAAGGGCTTCACCAGGTAGTCGTCCGCCCCCAGCTCCAGCCCCTCCACCTTCCCCGCCGCCTGCCGCGCCGTCATCAGAATCACCGGGATGAAGCCGAAGCCGTCCTCCCCCGCGTTCGCCTTGATGATGCGGCACACCTCCACGCCGCCCAGCCCCGGCATCTCCACGTCCATCAGGATGAGGTCCGGGCGCGACTCGCGGATGGCCGACAGCGCCTGCGCCCCGTCGTGCGCCTCGCGGAAGAGGTACCCGCGCGGCGCCAGGCCCTCGCGCACGTGCGCCACATGCGCCGGGTCGTCGTCCACGATGAGCACCGTGCGACCACTCAGCTCCCCTGCGGGCCCCGTCCTGCGGGCGACCTCCTGCGTCTTCTTCCGCTCGCCTTCCGCCATGCGGTTGCGCCCCCAGTGCAATCGTCCCGCGTCGCAAGAATGCTTGCAATTCTCACCTGTCGAGTCCGCGAAGCCAAGGGGTCAGGCAGGTGCCCCGGCCCGGGCCCCTACCGCGGCTTGACGAGGCGCGCGCGGTACACCGGCTCGCCGGACGCCAGGTAGCGCCGCTCCCGGGTGGAGGGGACCTCCTCCGGGTCATAAGGATGGAAAACGCCGGAACCCAGGGGGTTGTGGAATCCGGAGGATTCCAGGATGGAGAGCATGTTCTCGGCGCGGTCCTGGACGTCGGTGCGCATGTCGAACAGGCCGCCCGGGGCGAGCTTGTCGAGCAGGAGCCTGGCGAAGGAGGGCTGGACGACGGCGCGCTTGGCGTGGGCGCGCTTCCACCAGGGGTCGGGGAACTGGAGGTGGATGGCGGAGAGGGAGCCGTCCGCGAAGATGCGGGGGACGACGAAGCGGGCGTCGGATTCGACGACGAGCAGGTTGCGCATCCCGGCCTTGACGGCGCGGTCCTGGGTGTCGCGGGCGTACTTCTTGCGCCACTCGAAGGCGACGAAGCGGACGAGCGGGTTGCGGCGGCAGTACTCCAGCGCGTGGCCGCCGGCGCCGGAGCCGATCTCCAGCTCCAGCGGGCCGGTGAAGCCGAACTCGGCGTCCCAGTCCACGGGGGTGTCCTGGGTGAAGTACTTGAGGCCGACGGGGTCAGGCAGGAGGCGGGGACGAGGCATGCGTTAGGGGGCTCCAACCACGGCGGTGGCGGGTCTGGCCAGGGAAAAACACTGCTATAGGAGGGGCCATGAAGGTCTACCAGTCGGTGACGGAGGCGGGCCGGGCCCTGGCCGGACAGGCGCTCGCGCTGGGCAACTTCGACGGCGTGCACGTGGGGCACCAGGCCCTCTTCGCGGAGGCGCGCCGCCACGCGCCCCCGGCGGCGTTCACCTTCCACCCCCACCCCGGCAAGGTGCTCCAGCCGGACCTGGCCCCCAAGCTCATCACCCTGCTGCCCCGGCGGCTGGAGCTCCTGGCGCACTACGGGCTGGAGTCCGTGGTCGTGCAGGCCTTCTCCCGCGACTACGCGCGCACCCAGGCCGCGGACTTCGAGGTCGCCCTCTTCGACACGCTCGGGGTGGCCCACGTCGTGGTGGGCAGCGACTTCACCTACGGGGCCGCGCGGGCGGGCACCGTGGAGACGCTCCGCGAGGCGGCCTCGCGCCGGGGCGCCCGGCTGCACGTGGTGTCACCGGTGACCGTGGACGGCGTGGTGGCCTCGTCCTCCCGGGTGCGCGAGTACATCCTGGAGGGGCGCGTGTCCGCCGCGTGCCGGCTGCTGGGCCGGCCGTTCGACCTGGACGGCACGGTGGTGGCGGGCGCGGGGCGGGGGAGGACCCTCGGCTTCCCCACCGCCAACGTGGACACGCAGAACGAGCTGCGCCCCGCGCCGGGCGTATACGCCATCCGGGTGCGCTTCCTGGGGGAGGCGACGGCGACGTGGTACGGGGGGGCGGCCAATATCGGGATCAAACCCACCTTCGGGGGCTCGGAGGTCACCATCGAGGCCCACCTGCTGGACTTCGCCGGGGACCTCTACGGCCGCGAGCTGCGGGTGCAGTTCCTGGAGCGGCTGCGGCCCGAGCAACGTTTCGGTTCCGTGGCGGAGCTCACGGGGCAGATCAAGCGCGACGTGGAGGCTGCTCGCACGGTGATCGCCCGCGCGGGCGACTGAGCATTTTTCTCGTGGTTGTTCAACGGGTTGCCTCGGCCAGGCAGGCTCAGGGGGCGCCTTGACGGGCGTGCGCGGCTCCCCTCTAATCGCCGGTCAGGAACCGTGCCAAGGTGCTGTGGGGCCCGAGGCATCTCCCCTGTCTTCAGAGTGCGAGACGGGCCCCCGCCCGTCTCATCCTTCTTTGCCACAAGGAAGAGGCTTCACGAATGTCCGGTCGACTTGGTGAACTGCTGGTTCGCGAGAACCTCATCTCCGTCCAGCAGCTGCGCAAGGCCCAGGAAGAGCAGCAGAAGAGCGGCGCGCGCATCGGCACGGCGCTCATCAAGACGGGCGCCATCGAGGAGTCGAAGCTGACCGACTTCCTCTCCAAGCAGTACGGCGTGCCGGCCATCAACCTGAAGGACTTCGACATCGACGCGGAGATCATCAAGCTCGTGCCGAAGGAAGTGGCCGAGAAGCACCTGGTGATTCCCGTCAACCGCGCCGGCCCGTCGCTCATCGTGGCCATGTGCGACCCGTCCAACATCTTCGCGGTGGACGACCTGAAGTTCCTCACCGGCTACAACATCGAGACGGTGGTGGCCTCGGAGGTCTCCATCCGCGAGGCCATCGAGCGGTACTACGCGGAGAAGGGCCCCTCGATGGAGGAGATCGTCGGCGACGTCGGCGACGACATCGAGGTGGCGAAGGAGGAGACGGAGAACATCGACGAGATGGCCAAGGCCGCGGACGACGCGCCGGTGGTCAAGCTCGTGAACCTCATCCTCATGGACGCCATCAAGAAGCGCGCGTCCGACATCCACATCGAGCCGTACGAGAAGGACTTCCGCGTCCGCTTCCGCATCGACGGCGTGATGTACGAGGTCATGCGCCCGCCCATGAAGCTGCGCAACGCGATCACCTCGCGTCTGAAGATCATGGCCTCGCTCGACATCTCCGAGCGCCGCCTGCCGCAGGACGGCCGCATCAAGATCAAGATGGGCGGCGGCAAGGAGATGGACTTCCGCGTGAGCGTGTGTCCCACGCTCTTCGGCGAGAAGGTCGTGATGCGTCTGCTCGACAAGAGCAACCTCCAGCTCGACATGACCAAGCTGGGCTTCGACGCGCAGCCGCTCGCGTGGTTCAAGGAGGCCATCGACCGGCCCTACGGCATGGTGCTGGTGACGGGCCCCACGGGCTCCGGCAAGACGACGACGCTGTACTCGGCGCTCTCCAGCCTCAACGACGTGGGCACCAACATCTCCACCGCGGAGGATCCGGTCGAGTTCAACTTCGCCGGCATCAACCAGGTGCAGATGCACGACGACATCGGCCTGAACTTCGCCGCCGCGCTGCGCTCGTTCCTCCGCCAGGACCCGGACATCATCATGATTGGTGAGATCCGCGACTTCGAGACGGCGGAGATCGGCGTGAAGGCGGCGCTCACCGGCCACCTGGTGCTCTCCACGCTGCACACCAACGACGCCCCGGGCACGGTCAGCCGCCTGCTCAACATGGGCATCGAGCCGTTCCTCGTGACCGCCTCGCTCAACCTCATCCTCGCCCAGCGTCTGGCGCGCCGGCTGTGCCCGGCCTGCAAGAAGCCCGCGGACAAGGTGGACGAGCAGGCCCTCATCGACGCGGGCGTGCCGCCGGACAAGATCGGCACCTTCACCATGTACGAGAAGGTCGGCTGCCGCGACTGCAACGACCGTGGCTACCGCGGCCGCGTGGCCATCTACGAGGTCATGCCCTTCTGGGATGGCCTCAAGGAGCTGGTCATCAACGGCGCGTCCGCCGCGGAGTTGAAGCAGGAGGCCATCCGCCTGGGCATGAGCAGCCTTCGCATGAGCGGTCTCAGGAAGATGATGGACGGCGCCACCACCCTGGAAGAGGTCGTGGGCAACACCGCGCCGGACCGCTTCTAGTCATCCCCCTCCCCAGCCTGACCGAAGGACACCCCCACCGTGGCGAATCTGCACCAGCTCCTCAAGGCAATGGTCGAGAAGGGCGCTTCCGACCTCCACGTCACCACCGGCTCCCCGCCGCAGTTGCGCGTCGACGGCGAACTCGTCCCCTTGAAGACGGCGCCGCTGACGCCCGTGGAGACCAAGCAGCTCTGCTACTCCATCCTCACGGACGCCCAGAAGCACAAGTTCGAAGAGGACAACGAGCTGGACCTGTCCTTCGGCGTGAAGGGGCTGTCGCGCTTCCGCGCCAACATCTTCATGCAGCGCGGCGCGGTGGCCGGGGCGTTCCGGACCATTCCGTTCAAGATCCTGACCTTCCAGGAGCTGGGCCTGCCGCCGGTGGTCGCGGAGCTGGTGAAGAAGCCGCGTGGCCTCATCCTGGTGACGGGACCCACCGGGTCGGGCAAGTCCACCACGCTGGCCTCGATGATCGACAAGATCAACACCGAGCGTCATGAGCACATCATGACCATCGAGGACCCCATCGAGTACCTGCACCCGCACAAGAACTGCCTCGTCAACCAGCGCGAGGTGGGGGCGGACACGCGGAACTTCAAGACGGCCCTCAAGTACATCCTCCGCCAGGACCCGGACGTGGTGCTGGTGGGCGAGCTCCGCGACCTGGAGACCATCGAGGCGGCGCTCACCATCGCGGAGACGGGCCACATCTGCTACGCGACGCTCCACACCAACAGCGCGGTGCAGACCATCAACCGCGTGCTGGACGTGTTCCCGCCGTACCAGCAGCCCCAGGTCCGCGCCCAGCTCTCGTTCGTGCTCGAGGGCGTGATGAGCCAGTCCCTGGTGGCCAAGGCGGGCGGGCCGGGGCGCGTGCTGGCGCTGGAGGTCATGGTCCCCAACCCCGCAATCCGGAACCTCATCCGCGAGGACAAGGTCCACCAGATCTACTCCTCCATGCAGGTGGGTCAGGCGAAGTACGGCATGCAGACCTTCAACCAGGCCCTGGCGGCGCTCCTGCTCCGGCGCGTCATCAACCAGGACGAGGCCTTCGGACGCTCCAGCGACCCCGAGGAGCTGCGCAACATCCTGGCCGGGGGTGGTGTCGTACCCGGTGCCCAGCGGCCAGCCGGAGGGGCGGGCGGTCGTTAGTTCCGAGTTTTGCGGTTCAGCGGTTAGACTCGCGCGGCGTCCGCGGAGGTCGAGCTCATGGCAGCACCGGCAGTCCAGAAGGCAACAGCTTCCAAGAAGAACACGGCCCAGTTTCTCTGGGAGGCGAAGACCAAGGGCGGAGAGACCAAGAAGGGCGAGATGGAGGCCTCGGACATCGAGGCCGTCAACGCGCGCCTGAAGTCCCTGGGCCTCAACCCGGTCAAGGTCCGCAAGAAGAGCGCCCTGGACGGTGAAATCACCCTGCCCGGCATCGGCGGGGTGACGGGCAAGGACATCCTCGTCTTCACGCGTCAGTTCGCGACGATGATCGACGCGGGTCTGCCGCTGGTGCAGTGCCTCGACATCCTCGCCAGCCAGATGGACAACCCCGCCTTCAAGAAGGTGGTGATGGCCATCAAGGGCAAGGTGGAGCAGGGCAGCACCTTCGCCGACGCGCTCAAGGAACACCCCAAGGTCTTCGACGAGCTCTACGTCCAGCTGTGCGCCGCGGGCGAGGTGGGCGGTATCCTCGACACCATCCTCAACCGTCTGGCGGCCTACCGCGAGAAGAACGAGAAGCTCAAGCGCAAGGTCAAGGGCGCGATGACCTACCCGATCATCGTCATCCTGGTGGCCATCGGCGTGACGGCGCTCCTGCTCCTCAAGGTGACGCCGGTGTTCGCGGACATGTTCGCGGACTTCGGTTCGGAGCTGCCGGCCCCCACGAAGATCGTCGTGGAGCTGTCCGACTGGGCGCAGACCTACTGGCTGCACGTCTTCGGCTCCATCGCCGCGCTCGTCGTCTCCTTCTCCTGGAGCTACAAGCAGCCCAAGGGCCGCAAGTTCTGGGACAAGGCCTTCCTGAAGTTCCCGCTGTTCGGTCCCGTCATCCGCAAGGTGGCGGTGGCGCGCTTCACCCGCACGCTGGGCACGATGATCTCCTCGGGCGTGCCCATCCTCGACGCGCTGGACGTGACGGCGAAGACGGCCGGCAACCGCACGGTGGAAGAGGCCATCTACTACGTGCGCTCGAAGATCGCCGAGGGCAAGAACATCGCGGGTCCGCTGCTGGAGACCAAGGTGTTCCCGTCCATGGTGGTGCAGATGATCGGCGTCGGCGAGGCGACGGGCGCCATGGACACGATGCTCAACAAGATCGCCGACTTCTATGACGACGAGGTCGACACCGCCGTCAGCGCGCTGACGTCGATGATCGAACCGCTCCTGATGGTGTTCCTCGGCGGCGTGGTCGGTGGCTTCCTCATCGCCATGTACCTGCCCATCTTCTCCATTGCCGGTGCCATCAAGTAGCTCCGCCGCCCCCGGGGCGCGCGCGGACGAGGCCGAGAGGCTGCGCGCGCGCCTGGTGTGGTTGGTGTTGTTCCGCACGGTGGCGGCGAGTCTCTCCCTCGTCATCACCGTGGCGCGCCTGCTGCTCCAGCCCCTCGAGGAGCCGAGCCGGGCGGACACGCTCTCGCTGGCGGTCATCATCGCCGCGTACGTGTCCACGGTGGTGGTGGGCATCCGCCTGCGCCGCGAGAAGGCGGGCCGGATGGACGCCTGGGTGCAGGTGCTGGGCGACGTGGTCATCGCCACGGGCCTGGTGTTCCTCAGCGGCGGCTCGGACTCGCCGCTCACCTTCCTCTACAGCCTCGCCGTCATCGGCGCCGCGGTGGTGCTCGACTGGCGCGGGGCCCTGTGGGCGGCGGCGGTGGGAGGCGTCGCCTTCGCGGGCCTGGTGGTGGGGGTGCGCCTGTCGGACGGGGCGCCCCTGGGGCCGGTGTTGCCCAGCCGGGGCCTGTTCGTGCTCGGCAGCAACCTGCTGGCGCTGGGGCTCATCGCCGTCCTGGCGGGCTATCTCTCCCGGCAGCTCTCCGCCGCGGGCGGCGCGCTCGTCGCCCGCGAGGCGGACCTGCGGAGGCTCGGGCGGCTGCAGCAGCAGATCCTCTCGTCCATGCCCTCGGGGCTCATCACCTGTGATGCGCAGGGGCTCGTCACCTACGTGAACACCGCGGCGCGGGGCATCCTCCAGGTGGAGGACGCCGGCACCGTGGGGCAGCCGCTGGAGTCCCTCCTGCCGGGCGTCTCCGCGCTGGCGCCGCGCTCTCCCCGTGGCGAGCTGGTGGTGGGGGTGAAGGGGAGCCGCCGCCGCATCCTCGGGTTGTCCGTCACGCCGCTGGAGGGCGACCCCGGGGCTTTGCTCATCGTCTTCCAGGACCTGACGGAGCTACGGCGGATGGAGGAGGACCTGGAGCGCTCGGACCGGCTGGCGAGCCTGGGCGCGCTCTCCGCGCAGTTGGCGCACGAGCTGCGCAACCCCCTGGCCGCGATGCGTGGCTCCGCGCAGTTGCTGGCGCAGGAGACGCCCCGGGACGGCGTGGTGCAGAAGCTCACCAACATCCTGGTCCGCGAGTCGGACCGACTCGCGCGCCTGGTGGAGGACTTCCTGCGCTTCGCGCGCCCCCCGGAGCCGGTGCGCCGTCCGGTGCCGCTGGACGCGCTGCTCGCGGAGACGGTGGACATGCTGCGGGCGGACCCGCTGGCGCGGGATGTGCGTGTCGAGGTCTCCGCCCAGGAGAAGCTGACGGCGGCGGTGGACCCGGACCAACTGCGCCAGGTGCTCATCAACCTGGTGCGCAACGGGTTCCAGGCGGCGGGGCCGCGGGGCTCGGTGAAGGTGGCGCTCGCCCGGGGTGAGGCGGAGGCGCAGATTCGCGTGTGGGACTCGGCGGGGAGCATCACCCAGGAGATGATGGGGCACCTGTTCGAGCCCTTCTTCACCACGCGGGATGGTGGGACGGGCCTGGGGCTGTCCACCGCGCACTCCATCATCCGGGCGCACGGTGGCTCCATCCGCGTGCGCTCGGACCCGGCCGAGGGCACGGAGTTCGTCGTGGGGTTGCCGTTGTGACGTCAACGCAGGCAGGAGAGGGCAGCGTGCGAGGCCACGTGCTGGTGGTGGATGACGAGCTGTCCATGCGGGAGTACCTGGAGCTCCTGCTCCACCGCGAGGGCTACGCGGTGACGAGCGTTCCCAGCGTGAAGCCCGCGTGCGAGGCGCTGGCGCGCGACGGCATCGACCTGGTCATCTCCGACATGAAGCTGGGCACGGGCAGCGGGCTGGACGTGCTGCGGGCCGCGCGGGCCCGCAAGGAGCCTCCGGAGGTGGTGCTCATCACCGCCTATGGGACGCCCTCGGCGGCGGTGGAGGCCATGCGCGAGGGTGCGTATGACTACATCTGCAAGCCCTTCGACAACGAGGAGCTGCGGCTGCTGGTGCAGAAGGCGCTGGAGAAGCGCACGCTGCGCCAGGAGAACACCTCCCTCCGGGCGCGGCTGCTGCCGGGGCTGGGCGCGGCGGTGGGGCAGAGCCCTCGGATGCAGGCCGTCTGGGCGCTGGTGGAGAAGGTGGCGTCGGGCCGGAGCACCGTGCTGGTGACGGGCGAGAGCGGCACGGGCAAGGAGCTGGTGGCGCGGGCCATCCACATGCGCGGCAGCCGCGCGGCGCTCCCGTTCCTGCCGTTCAACTGCGCGGCGCTCAACGAGGGCACGCTGGAGAGCGAGCTGTTCGGCCACGTGAAGGGGGCCTTCACCGGCGCGCTCCAGGACCGGCAGGGCCTGCTCGTGTCCGCGGGCGAGGGCACGGTGATGCTGGACGAGGTCGGGGAAATGCCCCTGGCCACGCAGGTGAAGCTGCTGCGCGTGCTTCAGGAGCGGAAGGTGAAGCCGGTGGGGAGCGCGGCGGAGGTGCCCTTCCAGGCGCGCGTCATCGCGGCGACCAACCGCCGGCTGGAGGCGGAGGTGAAGGCGGGGCGCTTCCGCGAGGACCTCTTCTACCGCCTCAACGTCATCACCCTGGAGCTGCCGCCGCTGCGCGAGCGCGCCGGAGACATCTCCCTCCTGGCCAACCACTTCCTCACGCGCATGGCGGAGGAGCTGGGGCGTCCCGCGCTGCGCTTCGCGCCGGAGACGCTCGCGCTGCTGGAGCGCTACGCGTTCCCGGGCAACGTCCGCCAGTTGCAGAACATGGTGGAGCGCGCCGCGACGCTGTCCGACTCGGACCTGCTGGGGCTCTCCACGCTGCCTCCGGCCGTGCGAGGCGACTCGGAGCCGGCGACGCGTTCGGAGGAGGGCGGCGAGCCGACCCTGGGCGGGGGCTTCAACCTCGAGCGCCACCTGGATGACAGCGAGCGGCGCTACCTGCTCGCGGCGCTCAAGCAGGCGGGCGGCGTGAAGACACGGGCGGCGGAGCTGTTGGGGCTGTCCTTCCGCTCGTTCCGTTATCGCCTCGCCAAGCACGGCCTCACGGACGACCTGGACGAGCCGCCCCCCACCGCGGGCCGGGGCTGACCTCCTGGCTGCCTCCGGGCCTCATCAGGGGGCCCGGGGGCCAGCGACTCCCGCGTCGATGGGGCGCAGGCCCGGGCGGGAGGGAATCAGGGTGGGCTCGGAGCGATAGAGTCGCCACCGCCCTGTTCGCGTCACGGGCGTGACGGGCATGGCACGCGCGAACTCGTCGTGGCTCTCGTCGCCGTCCAGGGCGACGAGGACGTGGTCGAAGTACTGGAAGTCCCCGGTCGTGGCGTGCTCGGGGTTCCATGTGAGCCCGGGTGTCCACGGCGGGCGCTGGAAGTCCCGCTGCACCACGGGACTTGGCGCGAACCACGCGAAGGAGAAGCTGAGGGTCGCGCCCCGCAGGACGTAGGCGTACGAGAAGGCCTGCAGGAAGGGCCTCCCGAGGACCAATGCGCTCTCCCTGGGATACGCGAGGCCCAGGAGTCGGGCGCCCTGGGGGACGGCGTCCACCGCGGTCTCCAGGCCCTCCAGTTCGTCCTGCTCGAAGGCCTGCCAGGTCATGGCGGTGAAGCCCGACAGGAGCAGGAGCGCCGCGGCGCTCCAGGCATGGAGCGCGCGCGAGGGGAGCCGGGGCGGGGGCAGGGCGAGCAGCAACAGCACCATCGCGCAGGGCAGCCACCGCTCCGCCAGGAGGATGGTGTTGCTGTACTTGTCGGGGAGCACCAGCGCGCAAGCGGTGAGGAGCAGCGCGGGGACGAGGAGGGCGCCGTCGACGTGTCCACGCAGCTCGCGCCGGTGCTGCCAGAGACCCAAGCCGAGCCAGCCGACGACCAGGAGGAGCACGGGGCCCTCCACGGAGTCCCTCAACCCGCCCAGCGCGGCGGTCAGGAGCCCTGGGGGGGAGAGGCGCTCGGCGAAGTCGCGGATGTAGAGGGGGGGGGAGGTGAAGCCCCGCTGGGCGAGCTGGGGGTACCACCAGAGCGCGAGGAGGCCCACGGGAAGGACGGCCACCGCCTGGCGGAACACGGCCCTCCAGCCCGGGCGTCGCGTGGCCCAGTGCGCCGCGAGGGTCAGCATCGCCATGGCGAACCAGAGCGCGTGACACGCATACAGCAACGCCGCGCAGAGCGTGTGCCGGACGAGCACCGCGACGACGGAGCCGTCCGTGCGCTGGATGACCTGGAGCCAGAGCAGGTACAGCGGCCAGCCAACGAGGAAGGGGATGAATCCCCAGTAGAGCGACTGGCTGAAGAAGAAGACGCTGGCAAGCACCGCAGCCACGGGCGCACGGTCCCGTCGCCAGGCCAGCGCGTGGACTGCGCCGACCCAGAGAAGCCCCAGCAAGAGGAGAGAGAGGCTCGCCACGGCGCGCGCGGGGGCCACGAGCCACACCGGGAGCAGCACGAGGTGCGCGCCCCAGTACGGGGTCAGCGGCTGGATGGCGAAGGGGCCATTCGAGGTGCCCAGCGTCTCGATGAAGAGCCGCATCTGCCCGAGGTGTTGGGGCAGGTCCGTGACGGGAGGAATCCTCACGACGAGACAGGGGACCGCGATGGCCGCCGCGCTCAGGAGCCAGAGCACCCACCGGCGACGCGAGCCGCTCATCGAGCGGTCCCGGTGGCGCGCGGCGTCTGCGCCTCCGCGGGCTGCTCGAACTCCGCGGGCGAGGCCATGGTGAGGTAGCTCAAGCGCTTCGTCTCGAGCGCGAGCTGGCTCGAACTCTCCAGGATGAGCCCCACGAACGAGACGAGCGAGCCGAGCAGCACCATGCCCATGGCCAGGATGGCGGTGGGGAAGCGGGGCACCTGTCCGGAGTGGAGGAACGTGCTGAAGATGGGGATGGCCAGGAGCAGCGCGAGCAGGATGGTGGCCAGTCCCAGGCTCCCGAAGAACTGTCGTGGCCGGTGGAGCCGCTGGAGGCGGAGGACGTGCCGGAGGATGCGGAAGCCGTCGCGCCAGGTGTTCAACTTGCTCGCGGTCCCCGCGACCCGCTTCGAATAGTGGGTGGGAACCTCCCGCACGGGCATGCGCAGCTGGAGGGCGTGGATGCTCATCTCCGCCTCGATCTCGAAGCCCTCGGACATGCACGGGAAGGACTTCACGAATCGCCGGGAGAGGACGCGATAGCCGGAGAAGATGTCAGACAGCCCCTTGTCGAAGAGCCTCGCCACGACCTGGTTGAAGAACCAGTTGCCCGCGACGTGGCCCGCCCGGTAGGCCTCCTTCTCGCTGTGGATACGGGTGCCGACGACCATGTCCAGGGAGTCGTCGACGAGGAGGTGGACCAGCCTGGGCGCCACGGAGGCGTCGTAGGTGCCGTCACCATCCGCCACCAGGTAGATGTCCGCGTCGAGGTCCGCGAACGCGCGGCGGATGACATTGCCCTTCCCTCGCCGCATCTCGCCGCGCACGAGCGCCCCGGCCTCGTGCGCGACGTCACGCGTCCGGTCGGTCGACGCGTTGTCGTAGACGACGATGGTGGCGGAGGGGAGTGCCTGCTGGAAGGCCAGCACGGTGGCGCGGATCGCGGGCTCCTCGTTGTAGCAAGGCAGGATGACCGCGATGCGCGGAGGGGACTTGGGCATGAACTCGTGTCCGGGAGAGGGTCGGGAGGACACCCGTCGGCGTGGGGCGCGAGTGTAGCCCAGGTGCTTCGCGCCCCGACGTGCTCATCATGGCGGGAGGTGCCCGGTCGAGTGCTTCCTCCTCCGGAAGCGTTCCCGCACGCCGCGGTCTCTCCCCACCTGGGGACGGCCCGCGTCGGGGTGCGCTTCCGGTGGACAACCCGCCACGGGGCGGACCATCCTCGTCGCCTCCCCAATGCGACCCGTCTGGCTCCGCGTCCTCGTCCCCCTGGTTGCTGCCTGTGCCTGCGTGCTCGCCTACTGGGCGCTCTGGCATTCCCAGTTCGGTGGCTTCATCCTGGATCTGGGCAGCATCGACATGTCCACGAGCCGGTATCTGCTGCTGGCCGCGACCCTCGCGTTCCTGGGGCTGCCGCTGGTGGGCTTCGTGACCCTGGCCGGCGCGAGGTTGCTCCCGGCCCAGCGGGTCGAGACCCTGCGCGCGGCCTGGGTGGCGTATCCGGACCGGCGGGCCTTGCTCTTGGTGGGGCTCCTGGGGACGTTGATTCCATTGGCCATCCAGGCCTCCATCCTGAACCACGCACCGGTGACGGACGACGAGGCGTCGTACCAGTTCGCGGCGAAGCTCCTGGCGTCATTCCGGCTCTGGGTGCCCTCGCCCCCGATGAAGCTGTTCTTCGACAACGTCTTCCTCATCAACGATGGGAAGATGTACAGCCAGTACTTCCTCGGGTGGCCCTTCCTCCTCGCTTTCGGGACGAAGCTCGGCATCCCCTGGGTCGTGAATCCGTTGTTGTCGGGCGCGACGGCCGTGGCCGTGTTCCTGATTGGCCGTCGGTGGTGGGGCGGCGCCTGGGGCAAGGTCGCGGCGGGGCTCTATCTCGTATCGCCGCTGTTGATGACCGGGGCCGCCACGATGATGTCCCATACGGCGGCCATCTTCGCGCTGGCGTGGCTGCTGTACTTCGTCGTGCGCCAGGAGGAGGACTCCCGGCCATTCGTGGGGGCCCTGGTGGCGTTGTTCTACTGCCTGACCTTCTGGACGCGCCCCGCCGTGGCCCTGGGGATGGGCACGCCGTTCCTGGTCCTGTGGCTGTCCCGGCTCTGGAGGACGAAGTCCACGGCGCGTTGGGGTTCGCTCGCGGCGTTCGTGCTGGTGGCGGCGCCGCTGGGGGGCTTGTTCCTGCTCACGAACGACGCGCTGACGGGCTCGCCGTGGACCACGGGGTACCATGCGGCCGCCCGCTATGCCCGGGAGAATGACTTCCGCTTCGTCTTCTTCGGGCCGCGCGAGGTCGCGGGCGAAGGGTTCTTCTACTTCTTCACGGACCGCTCGCCCGTGCTCGCGGTCGGGCGCCTGGTCCTGGCCTTCTTCCGGCTCAACCTGGATTCGTTCGGCTGGCCGTTGGGCTTCGCCTTCGCCTTGCTGGCGCGTGGGGCGCGTGCCCGGTGGCTGGTCGCGGGGATCCTCGGCTTCTGTGTCGCGCATCTCCCGGTGGCGGACGCGGGCGTCGACTCCTTCGCCCCCGTCCACTACTCGGAGGTGATGTTGCCGTTGGTCCTGCTCTCGGCGGAGGGTGTGCGCTCGCTCTGGAGATGGGCGGGAGGGCTCGGGGCCCAGGCGTTGGTTCCCTCGGCGCTGGTCGGATGCGTCTGCGTTTGCGCGACGATGTACCTGCCGCCGCGGTGGACCACGCTCCGCCTGATGGCCAAGGACGTCAACAATCCCCGCAACGCGGTGGAGCGCAAGGCGCCCGACGACTCGGTCATCTTCATCCGAAGCGGGTTCGCCATTCCGTGCAAGGCCCGCCCCGCGCGGCACTTCGTCTTCTTCCGCCCGAACAACAGCCCCGACCTCGACGACCGTGTGCTGTGGGTGAACCACATCAGCCTGGAGCGGGACCGGCAGTTCCTGCGCGAGGTGTTTCCTGGCAGGCAGGGCTTCCTGTTGGCGGTGAACGGCAAGGACTGCCAATCCCACCTCTTTCCGCTCGACAGCGCCCCCGCGGATGTCTTCCCGCCCTCGGTTCGTGAGCGCCCGGGCGACTTTCCGTAGCCCAGCGGTAGCGCAGGCGTCGTCTACTGGAGTCGGTCATGTTGAAGCAGGAAGCGAAATGGCTGGGACGCGAACTGGGAAGGCTAGACCTCTCCCGTGCGTCGCCGGTGGTCAATGTGGGCAGCTCCACACGCTACTTCCGCGAAGTCCAGCAACCGTGGATTGATCAGGACCTGTTTGCGCCCCTGCGTCGACGGGGAGGGCGCGTCATCCACCAGGACCTGAAGGCGGACGACGGCGTGGATGTCGTCGGCAGCCTGATGGACCCGGAGTGCCTTGCCCGCCTCGCCGAATGGTCGCCTCGCTCGGTGTGCTGCACGAGCGTGCTGGAGCATGTCGATGACCGGCGGGGCTTCGCGCAACGCCTGACCGAGCTGGTCGCGCCGGATGGCGTGCTCCTGCTGTCGGTGCCTCGCGCGTTCCCGTGGCATCCGGACCCCATCGACACGATGTTTCGCCCCTCGGTGGATGAACTGGTGGCGCTCTTCCCGACGATGCGTCCCAGGGCCGCGAAGGTGGTGGCGTGTGGACGGCTCCTCGACCTGGTGGCGGGTGATCTGCCCGGAGCTGTCTCCCGACTGCTGAAACCTGGACGGGGCGCTGGAGCAGACGACGTGCCGCGTGCTTCGCTCCGTCAATGGTTGTGGCCCTGGCTGGTGAAGCCGTTCGAGGTGACGTGTGTCGTACTCGAGCACGCCTAGCGGCCACGTCGCGTGGTGTCCCTCCCGGGGCTACGACGCGGGGCTCTCGTTGAAAGGCACGGCCATCCACCCATGAGTCGTTATCGCGACAACATCCTCGAACTGATGGCGGGCCTCCTGTCAGACGTGCCCGTCGTGGATCGCGCGCTCGACTTCGGCGCGGGGGATGGGTGGTTCGCCCAGGCCGTCACCCGGCGGGGGTGGGCGCGTGAGGTCGTTCCCGTCGACGTCCAACGCCGGGAGCACGGCCTCGTCGACCCCGTGTTGTATGACGGCCAGCACCTCCCCTTTCCGGACAGGTCCTTCCCGCTGACCTACAGCATCGACGTCGTGCACCACGCGCCGGACCCGGTCGCGACGCTCGAGGAGGTCCTCCGGTGCACGGGCGAGTACTTCCTGCTCAAGGACCACACGTACCGTGGCCGGTTCGGCTACCTGACGCTGTGTGTGCTGGACGAGCTGGGCAACCGCCGCTTCGGCGTTCCCTCTCGCTACCGCTATCAGCACGAGTGGTCATGGATGCCGGTGCTGGAGCGGGCGGGCTTCGCGCTCCAGAAGTTCATCCATCCGGCGGAGTGCGAACGAGGCCCCTCAGAGTGTTGAACCAGTTCCAGTTCGTGGGCTTGTGGAAGCGCGTCCGGCCCGGACCGGTTTGAACATGGGCGCGCGGACGTCTTCGTGGCGGGCTCAGTGCTCGCGGACGAGGGATTCCATCGTCTGCTCGTAGTCCGTGATGAAGCGCTCGAGGCCCCATCGTGCACGGGCCCATTCCGCGACGGTCTCCCGGGGCGGCGCTCCGGCCAGGGTCGCGCGGAGCGCCTGCACCAGCGCCTCCGTGCCTTCGACGAGGGAGACCCCGGGGGCTTGGGCCACGTTGGCGACGAACGACGGGTCCGTCGACACGACGGCGGGGAGCCCGGTGAGCATTCCCTCCTGGAGCGTGAGGGGGAGCCCCTCGCCTCGGGAAGGAAGGAGCAGGGCATCCGCGCAGGCGTAGAGCCGGTGCATGCGCGCGTGGTCGACCTGGCGTAGATGGAAGGTACGAGGCAGCCCCTCGACGAGGTTCTCCAAGGGGCCTTCGCCCGCGACCAGGAGGGAGATGCCCTCGGCCGCGAGTCGGCGCTGTACGTCCGCCACCTGCTGCACGCCCTTCTTGGGGACGAGCCGGGCGGCGAAGAGGACGAGGGGCGTGGCCACGGGGAGTCCCCACTCGCGCCGGGCCGCGTGTCGCTCCTCTTCGGGGAGGGGCTGGAAGCGTGGCTCGAAGCCCAGCGGGATGATGCGCAGGGGCGCTTTCACGCCGACTCTCTGGAAATAGTCGACGACGTGGGGGCTGTAGGTCACCACCTCGCTGGCGGCCTGGAGCAGGGTCCGCCCGAGCGTCCGGTAGGCCGCCTCCTGTACCCAATCGAGGACTCCGCCGTAGGGGACCTGGCCGACGTGCTGCGTGACCAGCAGCGGCTTGCGTCGGACGCGACTGAGCGCCGTGGCCAGGGAGGAGGAGAAGTAGAGGCAATCGTGCACGTGCACGACGTCCGCCCAGCGGATCTGCTCGTGGAGCTGGCGGAGGCCCTCGGGCGTCCAGAGGGGCATGGGGACGTGCAGGTTCCGCTCGAGCCAGTTCCACGCGGGGACGCGGATGAATGGCCCGGAGACGCCAGGGGCTTCCGGGGTGGACGCGGCAATCCACCGGACGTCATGGCCCCTTCGACGGAGACCCTGGAACAACGTGTCGACCATGACCTCGATGCCTCCGGGGTGGGGAGGCATGAAGTTGGAAACCTCGAGGATGCGCATGGAACCGGGCCCTGGTGGTGCGTGCCCCTGAGAGGGCTCTCGCCGCGGCGGAGTATAGGGCCAAGCACGGCTCCCGCCGCGTGAAGACGCGTCGGGTGGCGTTGTCACCGCGAGCCATCCAGGGGCCGCCCCCTTGGCGGGCCTCCGACCTCCTATCGGGTCGGCGTGCCCCGTCGGCACGGGTGAGTCGCTAGAATGCGGCGCCGTGACGATGACGGCCGCGCCTTCCCCCCGCTCGATTCCCCTCCGCGCCTGGCAACAGGGTCTGCTCGTCCTGGTCGCGGCCCTCGCCGTCTACGCGGGAACCCTCCGCAACGGGTTCGTCTACGACGACGTGCAACTGGTGTTGGAGAACCCGTGGCTGAGGTCCCCCAAGTCGGTTGGTGAGGCCTTCGACCACCCACTCTTCGCCTTCACGCAGGACGCCGGGGCCCAGCAGCATGGGCCCACGGAGAGCTACTACCGTCCGTTGGCGCACGTGCTCCTCTTCGGGCTGCGCGGTGTTTTCGGGACGGAGCCGTGGGGCTATCACCTCGTCCTCACTTTGCTGCACGGGGCCGTCTGCGTCCTGGTGCTGTGGCTCTCGCGGCGGTGCCTGACGCGGGCGGATGGCGTCCTGGATGCGGAGTCCGAATGGGGCGCGCTGGCCGGCGCGCTCGTGTTCGCGGTGCATCCCGTCCACACGGAGGCGGTGGCCTGGTTCAGTGGCTTCATGGACGTCACCGCGACGCTTCTGGTGTTGCTCGCGGTGCGCTGGATATCAGGGGGCCCCATCTCCTGGGTGCGCGCCCTGGGGGGCGCGCTGTTGTGGTGCGCGGCGCTGCTCTTCAAGGAAGTGGCCGTGGTGTTCCCCGTGGTGCTGTGGGCCACCCGCCGTGTCGCGCCGGAGGCCTCGTCGCGCGGCCGAGGCGCTCTGGTCCGTCATTCGCCCCTCGTACTGGGGCTCGTGGCTTATGCGGCGTTGCGCCTGCGAGCCCTGGGAACGTCCCTCCCGGTCCCGGTGGGGGCCGAGGCGGGGGGCGGCGCGGAGTTGTTTCCCCTGGATGTGCTCGCGCTGGTCGGGAGGTTCGGAAGGGTGTTGTTCTGGCCAGAACCCCTCGTTGTCGCCTTGCCGGTCCGGGTGCTTCCGGCACCGCTCGACATCGTGCTCGGGGGCATGTTCGTCGTGGCGTTGGCCTTCCTGGGGTGGAGGTCGCGCGGGAGGCCTGGCGCCGCGAGTGCCGGAGTCGTCTGGTTGCTGGCACCGCTGATGCCCGTGCTCTTCATGCAACTGCGCGGAGTTGCCTCCTACGCGGAGCGATTCCTGTATCTGCCGTCCGTGGGCTTCTGTTTGCTGGTGGCGGTGGGGCTGCGGTGGGGGCTGTCGCACGGCGCGCGGTATGCGCGGCCCCTGGGCCTCGCCACCTGTGGTGCGTGGGTCGCGCTCTCGGCGCAGACCCTGTTCCGGCTCCCCGTGTGGCACGACGACGTGGCGCTCTGGGAGGATACGCTGCGAAAGACGCCGGACCAGCCCTTCCTTCGGGCCTACCTGGGGGCCGCCTATCTCAAGCAACGCCGAGTGGAGGATGCGTTGCCGGAGCTGACGCGCGCCGTGGCCGAACTGCCAGGCTACTTCCAGGTCCAGAGCGACCTCGCGATTGCCCAGGCACTGGCCGGAAGGCTGGACCTCGCCATTCCCCAATTGGAGCGGGCGCTCCGGTTGCGGCCGGGAGACCCTGTGCTCCTCCACAACCTGGGCCTGGCGCTCCGCAGGGTGAATCGGCTCGAGGAGGCATTGGCCCGATTCCGTCAGGCACTGGCGGCCAATCCCCTGCGGGCCGAGTCATGGATGGAGGAGGGCCGCACCTTGTTGGTGCTGGGGCGGCCGACCGAAGCCGTCACCGCGCTCGAGGAGTCGCTGAGACTCCAACCCGGGCTCGTGGCCTCGCGCAAGGCGCTCGAGCAGGCCCGCCTGGCGGCGGGCCGTGCTCCATGAGCCGGGGGCGGACGAAGGGCAGCGCCCTTCCTACCGGAAGTCCCGCCGCTCGAAGATGAAGAGGGAGATGGCGGTGAACACCATGGCCCAGGCCACCGCATAGCCCGCGCTGGAGGCGAAGGTGGTCACGTCGACAGGAAGGTCGTAGGCGGCGTGGGACCGGAAGTTCAGGCGCTCCAGGTTCGGCAGCAGGTAGTAGAGCGCCTGGGTGAGCTCCTGGACTGTCTCGCTCTCCGCGCGGCGGGCGATGTCGAGCAGGTCACCCGCGAGGTGGCCGGCGAAATACAGCCCGGTGGTGCACACCGCGGAGACCATGGGACCCGCGAAGCTGGAGAAGAGGATGCCCGCGCTGCTGAGCACGAGCAGTTCGAACCACAGCCCCGCCGCCGCCACGTACTGGGTCGAGGTGATCTTCGCTCCGAAGAGGAGCAACTGGCTGTCGAAGATGAGCATCATCGCCACCATCAGCAGCGCCAGTGTCAGCATGTTGCCGGCGAGCCTCGCCAGCAGGAACTGCGTGCGCGAGACGGGCTTGCTCACGATGAGGAAGATGGTGCGCCGTTCGATCTCCCGGCTCAGCAGGCCACTGGACAGGAAGATTGTGAGGAAGACGAGGATGAGGCTCATCATCCCCAGCCCGAAGTCGGTCAGCACGCGGTCGAACGTGGCTACCGTGACCTCGGTGACCAGTGTCGACGACAGCATCACGACCGCGGCGAACGCACCCACCACCACGGTGACGCGGTTGCGTCGCGCCTCGCGGAACCCGTTCCAGACCATCGCTCCGAAGGCGCTCACGTGTTGATCTCCCCACCGACGCTCGTCGCGCGACCGGATTCCTTGAGGGCGTCCATGAAAAGCTGCTCCAACGAGAAGCGCGCGGGCTGCATGCGATTGACGCGTCCACCCGCCGTCAGCACGCTGCCCAAGAGCCGCTGACTGTCCGCGTCGGCGACCTGGACGAGAACTCGCCCGTCCAGCGCCAGGGCCGACTCCAGGGCGACCCCCAGCCCCTTGACCTGGTCCACCTTCAGCCCCTCGACGACCATCTCCATGGTGGGGACCTGGGCGGACAGCAGCTCCTGGACACTGCCTTCGCGCACGCGGCGCCCGCCCACGAGCACGGCGAGCCGATCACACAGCGCCTCGACGTCGGGGATGATGTGGCTGCAGAACAGGACGGTCGTTCCCCGGTCCCGCTCCGCGAGGATGAGGTCGCGCATCTGGCGACGGCCCACCGGGTCCAGGCCGCTCGTCGGCTCGTCGAGGATGAGCATCTTCGGCTTGCCGACCAAGGCCTGCGCCAGCGCCACGCGCTGCACCATTCCCTTCGAGTAGCGACGGATCTGGAGCTTCTCCGCGCTGCCAAGCTCAACGGCTCCCAGGACCTCCGTGACACGCTGGTCGAGCTCGTGTCTGGTCAGCCCGGAGAGGTGCCCCGCCAGCGTCACGAACTCCCGCCCCGTGAGGTACTCGTAGGGGGAGGGGTTTTCGGGGAGGAAGCCCACGAGCCGTCGCGTCGCGGCGCTCGTGACGGGCTGTCCGAACAGGTGCGCCGAGCCATGGGTAGGCCGCACCAGGTTCATGAGGATCTTGATGGTGGTGGACTTGCCCGCGCCGTTGGGCCCGAGCAGGCCGTAGATCTGCCCGGCCCCCACCTCGAGGTCGAGCCCCTGGAGGGCGCGCACCGTGCGGTTGAACCAGAAACCGACTTTGTATGTCTTCGAGAGCCCCTGGGCTTGGATGGGCGGGGCGTCAGGGCTCGCTGGCTGGGTCATGGCTCGTCGTCGCTCGGGGTTTCGGAAGGACGCGCTGTCCGTCGTGGGTCTTCTCGTCGTAGATGATCTCGAGGCGGAACCGCGCGGCGGTGGAATAGCTCCGCCCGTCCTCGCCGAGGAAGAGCTGGCCACCCAGCGGGTCGGTGGGCAGCCCGCTCAGGTCACCCGCCTTCACGACCGGGTCCAGCGTGTCGGGCAGGCGGCCTTCCCGTGCCCGGTAGCGCTCCACCGCGGCGTCGACTCCGCGCAGCACCTGTTCCTGGAGGATCTCCTGGACGCGGTGCGCGTAGTACTCTCGCGTCTCCTCGTCCTCAGCGCCGTCGCGGAGCGTGACGGCCAGGGCCATGCTCGTCTCGAAGTCGCCCGCCTGGGCGAACAGGCGCGTCGCCAGGGCGGAGTACCACTCCGGCGCGTCGCGGTCCTGGGCGAGCTCGTCGATGATGACGCCAGCCTCGCGGTACTGATGCTCGTAGAACATCAGGTTGTAGGCGAGCTGGAAGCGGATGCTGGTGTCCTTGGGCAGGTGTGACGCGCCCTTGCGCAGCAGCTGGGTGGATTCCTCCACGTTCGCGTACCGCTCGCGGCCCAGGTGGATGGGGATGGTGATGCCCGCGAACGTGTAGACCTTGGCGAAGCGCGGATCGAGATCCGTCGTGAGGTCCGCGTAGTAGTAGACGTCACGGTATTCCCGCGGGTTCTTCGCCGAGCCGACCTTGTTGATGGTGAGGACCCAGAAGTAGTCCGCCACCAGCTCCAGCTGGGCCTTGAACAGCGCGCGCAGCACTCCGGGGCGGGGGAGGACGGGGCGGTCACCGACCTGCAAGGGGGGAGCGGGCGCTGCGGAGAGCAACGCAACCAGGGCGATTCCCGAGGGGAGTAGGACGCGGGCCAGCTTTGACATGCGGCTCATCAACGGAACAGGGCACCCGGTTATGCCGGATGCCCTGTTGGGGGTTCAACATATTCTACGGGAGACAGAGCCCCCGCCTGCAAGCTACTTGCAGCTCACGTCGTTGTAGATGTTGCCCGGCTCGCCGCCGCCCAGCGTGGTGCTGTCAACGCCGCAGGTGCCGGTCAGGGTGATGCCGGTGTTGATGGAGGTGATGATCCACGAGTCGCCCGCGGGATCGTTGTCCACGTTGCCGACGGCGCCGGCGCGGAACTCGCAGTTCGGGCAGCTGGTGACGCCCGGCTCAACGCCCATCGCGGTGCCCGGGATGGTGGAGCCGTTGCCCGCGGGCGCGGTGGTGAAGCGCGCGCTGTCCTGGCCGATGCAGCCCGTGCTGGCCGTGCGGGCGGTCACTGCCACGGGGGTGAGGCACGCGCCGTTGATGGTGTAGTTGTAGCGGTTGCCCGGCTCGGGATCGAAGCCGATGACGGTGAAGTCCGTCACGTACTTGTCCTTCTCGCCGAAGAACGCCTTCTGGGCGGTGAAGATGGCCTTCAGGTTGGTCTTCGCCTCGGACTGCTTGGACTTGGCCTGGAAGCGGATGAAGTTCGGGATGGCGATGGCCGCCAGGATGCCGATGATGGCAACGACGATCATCAGCTCGATGAGGGTGAAGCCACCCTTCTTCTTCAGGAGACGGTTCAGCATGTCGGGAGTGCTCCGCAGGTGCAGAGGGGGGTTGAACGACTGCCCGAAGACTTAGCACGAAGAGTGCCACGGCCAACAGTTGTGCCAACCCGATGAATTCCCAGGATCCGGGCGCGCGCGAGCCAGCCGGTTGGTCCCCCGGCTGCCAAAATTTGTCACTGCCTCTGACGGAAATCGTCGATCCCCGCGCTGTGCTCCCTGCCCCGCGACGCTAGGATGCCCGGCTCCGTGATGGACATCTCCCTCGAGCCCGGCTGGGTCAGGCCCCTGTTCACCGCCTTCCTGCTGGTGCTCGGTCTGTGTATCGGCAGCTTCCTCAATGTCGTCATCGCCCGTGTTCCAGAGGGATTGAGCATCGTCCGTCCGGGTTCACGCTGTCCGAAGTGTGGGCACGTGCTCTCCTGGTACGAGAACATCCCGATTGTCTCATGGCTCGTGTTGCGGGGCCGGTGTCGTGGCTGCCAGGCGCCCATTTCGCCCCGCTACGTATTGGTGGAGCTGCTCACCGGGCTGCTCTTCCTCGCGTGTCTGCGCCGGTTCGGGTGGACGTACGAGCTGGTGCCCGCGCTCGTGCTCGTCTCGCTGTTGATTCCGCTGACGTTCATCGACCTGGCCCATTGGATCCTCCCGTTCTCCCTGACGATTCCGGGCATCGCGGCGGGGCTGCTGCTCGCCGTGCCGAGGGGCGCGAACGCGGTGGTCGACGCGACGCTGGGGGCCGTGGTCGGGTTCCTCGTCTTCCGGTCGATGGAGTACGTGGGCTGGAAGGTCTTCAAGAAGGAGGCGCTGGGGGGGGGGGACAAGTTCCTCGTCGCGCTGCTGGGCGCGTTCCTCACCTGGCGCTCGCTGCTGGGCATCCTCTTCCTGTCGTCCCTGCAGGGCGCGGTGGTGGGCCTCGCCATGCTCGGCCTCACCGGACGTGCGGGGCCCGCCGCGACGCCCGAGTCCCCCGCACCCGCGTCTCCCCCACCCACGGAGGCCTCACCGGGCGATGGGTCAGAAGGAACACCTCCCGGTGCAACGGCCGCGGCGTCGGCGCCCGGCGAAAAGGAAGCGGCCGGAGCGGACTCCGAGCTGGAATCGGAGCCGGAGAGCACCATGACCTGGGAGTTCACCCGGTCCGGGATTCCGCTCTGGAAGCGCTTGCTCCTGGTTCCCACGTGCCTGTTGTTCCAGCCGATCCCCGACGCGCCCGTGGACGAGGAGGGAGAGGAGGAGGAGTGGGTGCCGGGGACGACGAACATCCCGTTCGGGCCGTGGCTGGCGCTGGCGGGGCTGGAGCTGCTCCTGCTCGGGCCGTGGCTCGCGCGCGTGCTCCCCATGGACCTCGCGTTGCTGCTGGGAGGCGCGCCGTGACGCGCGCGCGCCACCGGTGAAGTGGCGCATCGCCAGCGTGGCCTTCCTGCTGGGCTCGTTGTGTACGGGGCTGTCCTGGCTGTCGCTCCAGCCGGTCCTCATCCGCTTGCTCGAGGTGGGGCGTCGGCTGGCCGCGCCCGGCTCGCACGACTCGGAGGTGCTCAACCAGGTGCGGGGTTTCCTCCCGCTCGCGCTCGCCCTGGACCTCGTCGCGCTCACGCTGCTGGCCTACGTCATCCTCGACCTGACGGTGGGGCGTCCCTTGCGCTCCACGGAGGCCGTCGTCGAGCAGCTCGGACGGCTGGAGCTGGACCCCCACCAGCTCGCGCCCAGCCAGGGCGGTCCGTTGCTGTCCCGGATGCAGCGCGCGCTCCAGCGGTTGGCGGAGGCGCTGCGCCTGGAGCAGGCGCTCACGCGCGCCCAGATGAGCTCGCTGCGGGAGACGAATGACCGGCTGTCGCGCGCCCAGACGGACCTCGTCTCCGCGGAACGCCTGGCCACCGTCGGACGACTGGCGGCGGGCGTGGCGCACGAGGTGGGCAATCCCCTGGCCGGCATCCTGGGCTACCTGTCCCTGGCGCGGATGAAGGCGCCCACGCCGGAGCTGAAGGACTACCTCGAGCGCATCGACCACGAGGTGCAGCGCATCGACCGCATCGTCCGGGGGCTGCTCGACCTGGGGCGCCCGGAGACGTCCTCGCCCGGTCCGGTGGAGGTCGGGACGGTGGTGGAGACGTGCGTGCGGCTGGTGCGGGCCGCGCCGGAGCTCACGGGCGTCACGGTGTCGCTCGACCTGGAGCCGGGGCTGGTGGCCCGGGCGGAGACAGGCCCCCTGTCGCAGATCCTCATCAACCTGCTGCTCAACGCGGCGCAGGCCATGGGTGGCCAGGGGCGGGTGAACGTCGTGTCACGACGCGACGAGGGCGGGGTGCGGGTGATGGTGGTGGATGAGGGCCCCGGGATTCCGGCGGAGGTGATGTCGCGGCTGTTCGAGCCGTTCTTCACCACGAAGGGCAGGCAGGGGACCGGGCTGGGGCTCGCCGTGTCGCTGCGCCTCGCCCGAGGCATGGGCGGGAGCCTGGCGGCGGAGAACGGGGTGGGGACCGGCGCCCGGTTCACGGTGACCCTGCCGGTGGCGTGACGAAGGCGGACTGGGGGCCTGGGAGGGTTCTCCGGCCAGAAGCTGTCGCGGGGCAGGGGGCTGGGCGATGATACGGGGAGAACGCCATGCCCCTGTTCCGCTCCATCCTCGTCGCCGACGACGAGCCCTCCATCCGTCACATCCTCACGCTCGTGCTCACCGACCGGGGCTACGACGTGCGCGCCGTCGCGGATGGTGAGGAGGCGCTCAAGGAGCTGGCCGCGCGCGGCTACGACGTGCTGCTGTGCGACGTGCGCATGCCGAAGAAGGACGGCCTCGCCGTGCTGCGCGAGGCGCGGGCGGCGCACAACGGGCTGACGGTCGTGGTGATGAGCGCGTATGGCTCGCAGGAGCAGGCGCTGGAGGCGGTGTCCGCGGGCGCCTACGACTACGTCCAGAAGCCCTTCAAGCCCGAGGAGATCGTCTTCGTCCTGCGCAAGGCCGAGGAGCGCGAGCGGCTGGTGCGCGAGAACCGGCGGCTCAAGGAGGCCAGCCTCCCGTCCGCTCCCGCGGGGCACATCCTCGGGGAGAGCGCGGCGCTCCAGGGCGTGCTGAAGCAGGTGTCGCGGCTGGCGCCGGTGGACACCACGGTGCTCATCAGCGGCGAGAGCGGCACCGGCAAGGAGCTCATCGCCCGCGAGCTGCACGCCCGCAGCCCCCGCGCGGCGCTGCCGTTCGTCGCCGTCAACTGCGGCGCCATCCCCGCGGGCCTCATCGAAAGCGAGCTGTTCGGCCACGCCAAGGGCGCCTTCACCGACGCGCGCTCCGCCAAGCGCGGCCTGTTCGCCGAGGCGGACGGCGGGACGCTCTTCCTCGACGAGGTGGGTGAACTCCCGCTGCCCGCGCAGGTGAAGTTGTTGCGCGTCCTCCAGGAGGGAGAGATCCGCCCGGTGGGAGAGAGCCGGGTGGAGAAGGTCGACGTGCGCGTGGTGGCCGCGACGCTGCGCGACCTGGGCCGCCTGGCGGAGAAGGGCGAGTTCCGCGAGGACCTCTACTACCGCCTCAACGTGGTGAACGTGCGCATCCCTCCGCTGCGCGAGCGGCGCGAGGACGTGCCCGTGCTGGCGCGCGCCTTCCTCCACCGCTTCAACAAGGAGCTCAACCGCGAGCCGCCCGTGGAGGCGCTGTCCCCGGAGGCGGAGGCGCTGATGTCCGCCTACGCGTGGCCGGGCAACGTGCGCGAGCTGGAGAACGCGATGGAGCGGGCGGTGCTGCTCGCGGATGGCCCGCACATCCTCCCCACCAACCTCCCGGAGCGCCTGTGGTCCGCCCCCGCACCCGGGTCCACGGTGACTGGGGGCGGGGCCGCGACGGTGCAACAGGTGGGTAGCGACCTGTCACTCAAGCGGGCCATCCGGGACCTCGAGGAGTCCTACATCAAGGCCGCGCTGCGACGGACGAAGGGCAACCGCACCCGAGCGGCCGAGGTGCTCGACATCAGTCACCGGGCGTTGCTGTACAAGATCAAGGAGTACGGCATCGACCCGGACGCGGAGGCAGAGCGAGGGTAGGGGAAATTCGTCTTCCGGGGCGGATTGACGGAACGCGTCCGGGGCCGGAAAATCGGGCCTCCGCGACCGAGTGGGGGGCCCGGCGCTGTATCACCGCAGGGGTCCCGGCCGAACGGAGAGCAGGCGGGTTCCAGGCACTTTTTAGGAGGGGTTGACGGCCAGTGCTACGCTGGTCGCCTCTCGACGGAGTCAAGCATGGCGAAGGGCAAACTGGCACTCGGCCTGGATATCGGATCGACCTCGATCAAGATGATTCTCCTCAAGGAGCAGCGCAAGCGTGGCGAGGTCGGCTTCGCGCTGCAGAGCTTCGGCATGAAGCCGCTGCCTCCCGAGGCCATCGTCGACGGCGCGCTGATGAACTCCACGGCCATCGTGCAGGCCGTGCAGGAGCTGATGTCCGAGCTGAAGGTGAAGGGCAAGGACGTCGCCATCGGCGTGTCCGGTCACTCGGTCATCATCAAGAAGATCCAGATGCCCCGCATGTCCCAGGAGGAGCTCGAGGAGAGCATCCAGTGGGAGGCGGAGCAGTACATCCCGTTCGACGTCAAGGACGTGAACATCGACACGCAGATCCTCGACGGGGGCGGCAACGACGCCACCGGTCAGATGGACGTGCTGCTGGTCGCCGCCAAGAAGGACATGATCAACGACTACACCACGGTGGTCTCCGAGGCGGGCCTCGCCCCGGTGGTGGTGGACGTGGATGCCTTCGCCGTCCAGAACATGTTCTCCGTCAACTACGACCTCCCGGAGAAGGAGACCGTGGTGCTCATCAACGCGGGCGCCTCGGTGGTGAACATCAACATCATCGCCAGCGGCGTGACGGTGTTCACCCGCGACGTCACTATCGGTGGCAACCAGTTCACCGAGGAGATCCAGAAGCAGCTCAACGTCTCCTACGAGGAGGCCGAGGCCCTGAAGATCGGCGGCAACCGCGCGGACGCGGACGCCGTGGTCCCCCAGGAGGTCGAGCGCGTGCTGTCCAGCGTCGCCGAGCAGGTGGCCGGCGAAATCCAGCGCTCGCTGGACTTCTACGCGGGCACCGCGGCGGACTCGAACTTCACCAAGGTCTACCTGTCGGGCGGCACGGCGAAGATCCCCGCCCTGTTCAAGACGATTGAAGCGCGCACCGGCGTGCCGGTGGAGATCCTCAACCCGTTCCGCAAGATTGAAGTGGACAACCGCAAGTTCGACCCCGCGTTCATCATGGACGTGGCGCCCATGGCCGCGGTGGCCGTGGGACTGGCGCTCCGGCGTCCTGGCGACAAGCTGGCCTAGCCCGTCCACCTTCAGGAGACGACGCACATGATGATTCGCATCAACCTGCTTCCCGTCCGGAAGGTCCAGACCCAGCAGAAGGGTCGCAAGGTCCTGATCCTCTTCGCGCTGGCCCTCCTCATCGCCGGCGGCGCCAACTACTCGTGGTACGCCGATCGCGCCAAGGAGTACGAGACCAACGCGAACGCCATCGAGAACACCCGGACGGAGATCGCCAAGCTGGAGAAGGTCATCGGCGAGGTGAGGAACATCAACGCCCGCAAGACCGAGGTGGAGAAGAAGCTGGCCGTGCTGGACTCGCTGCGCAAGGGGCGCAACGGGCCGGTGCGCATGATGGACGCGCTGGCGTCCGCGGTTCCGAAGAAGGTCTGGGTGAAGGCCTTCAGCGAGGTCAACAGCGGCGTGGCCATCGACGGGTCCGCCGTCAGCCACGACGAGGTCGCGGAGTTCATGCGCGGCCTGAACGGCGTGGTGTGGACGCCCAAGGGCATGGGGCGCCTGGTGGACCAGCGGCGTGAGGCCAAGACGTCCCGCGTGGAGTTGCTCACGGCGGAGGCCACCATCGAGGAGTTCCCCTCGGTGCAGATCACCCCCTTCTTCACCAACATCGACCTGAACAGCGCGGTGCAGACGAAGCCGACCGCGGCCGGCATGCCGTCGCTGGTCGACTTCAAGATCACCCTCACCGCGAACTACGCCATCTGACCGGGGCCCACGCCATGGACAAGTACCTGGACCAATTCATCAAGGCACCTCCGGCGACGAAGTTCGGAGGCCTGGCGGCCGTCATCATCCTCATGACCGTCGCGAACTACTTCCTGCTCGTCCAGCCGACGGAGGAGGAGATCGAGGCCCAAGTCGCCGAGCGCCACCGGCTCGACCAGGACTTCGCCGAGAAGAGCGAGATCGCCCAGAACCTCAACGAGCGCCGGCGCGAGATGGACGTGCTGGAGCAGAAGCTCAACGAGGCGCTGACGGAGCTCCCCGAGCGCAAGGACATCGAGGAGCTGCTCGCGCAGATCAACGACATCGGCAAGAAGAGCGGGCTGGAGATCTCCCAGGTCAAGCCGGAGAAGGAATACGTGGGCGGCGGCGAGTTCTTCGCGCGCATCCCCATCCAGATGACGGTGAGCGGCAACTACCACGAGATCGCCATGTTCCTGCAGGAGATGGCGAACATGCGCCGCATCGTGAACGTCAACAACATCAACCTGGGCACGCCCACCCTCAAGAACGAGAAGGTCGTGCTGCAGAGCAGCTTCCTGGCGACGACTTTCCGGTTCGTCGAGACCAAGAACTAGAAACTTGATCCGTCCGGAAAGTAGGGCGACAAGGGGATTGAGGATGAAGATGTTCAAGGCCACCATGACGACCGCTGCGCTCGCGCTGACGCTCGCTGCCTGCGAGGAGGCGCCCCCGCCCCCGCCGCCGGCAGCGCCAGCCAAGCGCGCGGCCCCCGCGGCGGAGACCACTCCGACGCCGGTCGAGGCCGCCGCGGCCGCGCCGTACGTCTACACCTACAACCCGGTGGGCAAGCGCGACCCGTTCCGCAGCCCGCTGGAAGAGCTTGGGCCGGTTTCCCAGGCCAACCCCGTGACCACGTGCACCGAGCCGCTGTGCGCGTTCGACCTGGACCAGCTCAAGCTGGTCGCGGTCGTCACGGGTGACGCGAATCCGATCGCCATGGTCGAGGACCCCATGGGGCGCGGGCACATCGTGCGCCGCAACACCCGCGTGGGGCGCCAGGGCGGCAAGGTCACGCAGATTCTTCGCGACTCGCTGACCGTGACCGAGGTGTTCTCGGGCAACGGCGAGATCATCAAGAACCCGGTGACCCTGCAGCTCAAGCAGGATGAGCGGATGGATCCGACGTACAACCTGATGACCGGTAAGAACTACGGGGAGTAGCGCCCCTTAGGCGCGCCCGCGGGCGGCAGCCCGCTTCCAACTTTGGTGAGGGGACGCATGCTCGAGAGGAGCGCTGTGACGAGGGGCAAGTGGATTTTGGCGACCGCCTGGGCGGTCGTCCTTGCGGGCGCCAGGGTTGAAGGCGCCGAACTGAATACGCTGCGGGACCTGGACGTGTCCCGTACGGGCTCTGGCGCCCAGGTCGTGGTGACCGGGACCCGGCCGCCCACCTTCACCGTCTTCCGGCTCAGCGGGCCGGAGCGGCTGGTGGTCGACCTGTCGTCGGCCGACGCGACGGGAATCAAGGGTCACCATGACGGCTCGGGGCCCGTGACGGGCGTCGTGGCGTCGCAGTTCTCGGACGAGCGCGCGAGCGTCGGCCGGGTGCTGCTGGCCCTGGACAAGGCCTCCCAGTACGACGTCCGCGCGGACGGCAACCGGGTGGTCATCTCCGTGGACGGCGCCGTCGCCGCCCCCACGCCGGTCGCCGAGGTGAAGCGTCAGGAGCCGGTGGTCGCCCCCGCGCCCGCCGCCCCGACGCCGGCCAAGGTCGCCGAGGCCCAGCCCGTGGAGGAGCCCGCCACCGTGGTGGCCGAGGCGCCCACGGCGCCGGTCAAGGTCGCCGAGGCCGCGCCCACGAAGCCGGCCCTGCCGGAGAACGTGGTGGCCGCCGAGGCCGACGAGCGCGAGGTGGCCCAGCCCGCCCAGCGCATCACCCAGCTCACCTACGCGGACGACACCCTGCGCATCCGCGCGGATGGCGACATCGCCCGCTACGAGGTCCTGGAGCTGGCGGATCCGCCGCGGCTCGCCGTGGACCTGTACGGTGTGGGCCTGTCCGCCCGCGCGCCGCGCGTGAACGGCGCCAGCCTCAAGGACGTGCGCGTCGGCGCCCACTCGGACAAGGTCCGCCTGGTGCTGGACGTTCGCGGCAAGATGCCCGCGTACCGCGTGGACCGCGCCGAGCGCGGCCTCGAGGTGGTGCTCGGTGGCGCGGTGGCCCGCAAGGCGCCGCCGGCTCCCTCGTCCCAGGAAGTGGTCGCCTCCATCGCGGAGGTCGAGCCCCTGCGCGCGCAGCCCGCTCCGGTCGAGGCGCCCGTCACGGCCTCCACCGTCGAGGTCAAGGACCTGTCCTTCCAGGAGGGCGGGGCCGGTGGCCGCGTCGTCCTGAAGCTGTCCGGGACCGCGGCGTGGAAGGTGGACCGCCCCGACCCGCGCAGCGCGGTGCTGACGCTGGACAACGCCCGGCTGCCGAAGAAGCTGGAGCGCAGCCTGGACACCAGCGCGCTCGAGACGCCGGTGAAGATGGTCAGCGCCTTCAGCGTGCCGGGTGAGGGCCGGAAGGTGCGCGTGGTGGTCGCCGCCGACGGCGCCATCGAGGAGAAGGTCTCGCAGAACGGCGGCACGCTGTCGTGGCGGCTGGACGTCAAGGGCGTGAAGACGGAGGAGGTGTCCGTCGCTCAGCGCACGGCCGGCTTCACCGCCGAGGCCCCGGCGTACGCGGCCGAGGGCGCGCCCCAGCAGGCCCGCTACCGCGGCAAGCGCGTGTCCTTCGAGTTCAAGGACATCGACATCCAGAACCTGCTGCGCGTCATCGCGGAGATCTCCAAGAAGAACGTCGTCGTGGCCGACGACGTGGGTGGCCGCGTCACCATCCGGCTGCGCAACGTGCCCTGGGACCAGGCGCTGGACCTCATCCTCCGTACCAAGCAGTTGGGCAAGGAGGAGTTCGGCAACATCATCCGCATCGCCCCGATGAAGACGCTGGAGGAGGAGGCCCGCCTGCGCCAGGAGCGCAAGAAGGCGCAGCAGCAGTTGGAAGACCTGCTGGTCAACCTCATCCCGGTGAACTACGCGGTCGCGGGCGACATGGCCGCGCGCGTGAAGGAAGTGCTGAGTGACCGTGGTTCCGTCACCGTGGATACGCGCACCAACGTCCTCATCGTGAAGGACGTGCGCGCGAACACGGAGAAGGCGCGGGCCCTGGTGCGCAGCCTCGACACGCAGACCCCGCAGGTGCTCATCGAGAGCCGCATCGTGGAGGCCAGCACCTCGTTCAGCCGCCAGCTGGGTGTCCAGTGGGGTGGTCAGGCCCGCGCGACGCCGGCCACCGGCAACGCGACCGGCCTCATCTTCCCGAACTCCGTGGCCGTCACCGGCGGCGCGGGTGGCACGGCGAACGGCCTGTCGGCGAACCCGAACTTCGCCGTGAACCTGCCCGCCTCCGTGGGTGAGGGTAACGGAGGCGCCATCGGCTTCTCGTTCGGCTCGGCGGGTGGAGCGCTCCAGCTCAACCTCCGCCTGTCCGCGGCGGAGACCGAGGGCACCATCAAGACCATCTCCGCGCCCCGGGTGACGACGCTCGACAACAACACCGCGCGCATCAGCCAGGGTGTGTCCCTCCCGTTCAGCCAGACGTCCGCAGGTGGCGTGAACACGACCTTCATCGAGGCGCGCCTGTCCCTGGAGGTGACTCCGCACATCACGCAGGACGGCAGCATCCTGATGTCGATCAACGCCTCCAACAACCAGCCGGACTCGTCCAACACGGGCGCCAACGGCCAGCCCGCCATCCAGCGCAAGGAGGCCAACACCCAGGTGCTGGTCAAGGATGGCGACACGACGGTCATCGGCGGCATCTACGTGCGCCGCGGGAGCATCAACTCCTTCCAGGTGCCGTTCCTGTCGAGGATTCCCGTGCTGGGTCTGCTCTTCAAGAGCAAGTCCGAGTTCGACAGCCGTCAGGAGCTGCTCATCTTCATCACGCCGCGCATCCTGAACCGGCAGACCATCGCGCAGAGCCTGTAATGGCGCCGCGCCTCTTCAGCCAGGAGAGCACTTCGCTTATGAAGCCCTTCTACGCCGCCGCGTTGCTCGCGCTGGGTCTGGTGTCCTGCGTCGACAAGACCCCCGAGATCCAGATCCTCCAGGCATCCATCCCCGCGGATGACTGCTCCGTCCAGGCGGACGACCGAATCCTCCGCGGCGCTCTGAACCTCGGTCTATCCACTGGGTACAACCTGGGATTCATCATCGCCTCGAACCTGGTGGACACGCCCATCATCGTGGGCGGCGGGCAGGTCTCCGATCCGGATTCCCTCGCCGTCTTCCTCCGTGAGGCGGACTTCTCGTACGACACCATCCCCAACCTCAACATCCCCGCCACGACGCTGCCCATCTTCACGGCGTACCGGCCGAACGAAGACAGCGACATGGTCCTCAACATGATCACGACCGAGGCGCTCAACGCGCTGCTGGGCGCGGGTGGTCCCGTCGAGGTCGTGATCCACATGCGCCTGCGTGGAGAGACCGCCTCGGGCGACAAGGTGGCGACGAACGAGGTCACCTTCGGCCTCATCGTGACGAACACGATCTACACGTGTCCGAAGGCGGGTGAGGTCCACGTGCCCAGGACGGAGGCGTGCGATCCGCGCGGACAGAACGGCGCTGTGCCTGACTGCCAGGCCCCCTGAGCCGTCCTCGTCCACACCCGGAGCCCTCGTCAACATGTCCTTCCGCGCGCATCTCGAGTCGGTGGTCAACCAGGTGGACGGAGCCCTCGCGTGCAGCGTGATGGGCTTCGACGGAATCTCCGTCGACACCTTTCAACGTGACGAGGCCGGCGACCTCGACCTGGGCGGCGTCTGGGTCGAGTACGCCAACCTCCTCACCCAGCTCCGCCACGCGGCGGAGACGCTCAAGACGGGGACCGTCAGCGAGGTCAGCGTCAACAGCGAGAAGGTGCTGACCTTGATGCGGTTGGTGTCGCCCGAGTACTTCCTGGTGCTCGCGCTGCGCGCGGACGGCAACTTCGGCAAGGGGCGCTATGTGCTCCGCGTGACGGCCCCCAAGGTCGGCGCGGAGCTGTAGTCCACCACCTGTACAGCAGTCATCCGAGCGACGCACCGCTCCGCAGGTTTCCCCTTCCCATGGAAGGGGGCATGGGCTAGACACCCCCGACTTTTCAAGCTTCCGCCGTTTCGAGTCTGAAGGAGTCGGTCCCCATGGCCGGTGTCATTGATACGTCCGAGTTTCACAACGGTTTGAAGATCGAAATCGACGGCGAGCCGTTCGTCGTCGTCGAGTTCCAGCATGTGAAGCCGGGCAAGGGTTCTGCGTTCGTCCGCACCAAGATCCGGAGCCTGCTCAGCGGCCGAGTCCTGCAGCCGACGCTGAAGTCGGGCGAGAAGGTCGGCAGGCCGGACATCGAAGAGAAGGACATGCAGTACCTGTACGAGCAGGGCGGCGACTACTACTTCATGGACACCCGCTCCTTCGAGCAGACCTTCATCAGCGAGCAGGCGCTCGGTGAGTCGAAGAACTTCCTGAAGGAGAACATCAACGCCTCCATCCTGTTCTGGAACGGGAAGGCGATTGCCGTGACGCTGCCCAACTCGGTGGACCTCAAGGTCACCAAGTGCGACCCGGGCGTGCGCGGCGACACCGTGTCCGGCGCCCTGAAGCCCGCCACGCTGGAGACCGGCTTCGTGGTCAACGTCCCCCTCTTCATCAACGAGGGTGACGTCCTCAAGATCGACACGCGCGACGGTGGCAAGTACCTCACCCGCGTGGCCACGGCTGGCTAGCACTGCTGTCGGGAGGGGACGCGAGCATGGCAACCAAGCGCAAGTCGACGCGGGCCTCTTCGCCCGCGAGCGCGCCGGCCCCCGAGGCCGCGCGTGACGCAGGCAACACGTCGCTCGACGTGGAGGCCCTGCGGGAGATCGTCAACATCCTCGAGGCCTCGGACGTGACGAGGCTGGTGTGGAAGCGCGGGGAGGAGAAGCTCTTCATCCGCCGCGGCCACGCCCCGGAGACGACCATCGTCCACCACGCGGCGCCCGCGCCGGTGTCGGTGGGTCCGGCGGTGGAGTACACCGCGCCCGTGGCCCCGCGCCCGGTCGCGCAGGCCCCTGGCCTCGCGGCGTCCGCTGCCGCCCCCGTGGCGGAGAAGGCCGCGGAGAAGCCCGGCCACGTGGTGTCGAGCCCCTTCGTCGGGACGTTCTACCGGACGCCCGCCCCCGACCAGCCCGCGTTCGTCGACGTGGGTTCGGTGGTGAAGAAGGGCCAGGTGCTCTGCATCATCGAGGCGATGAAGTTGATGAACGAAATCGAGTCCGAGGTCTCCGGCCGCGTGGCGGAGATCCTCGTGGAGAACGGTCGCCCGGTGGAGTTCGGCCAGGCGCTGTTCCGCATCGAGCCGGCCTGACGCGGTGCTCGCGCCTCCCGCCTTCCGGGTGGGGGGCGCGCTCCGTTGGTCCGCAGCCCCAGGAGACACGCCCGTGTTCAAGAAGGTGCTCATCGCCAACCGCGGGGAGATCGCCCTGCGGGTCATCCGCGCCTGCCGCGAGCTGGGGATCGCCACGGTGGCGGTGCACTCCACCGCGGACGCCCACGCGCTCCATGTCCGCTTCGCGGACGAGTCGGTGTGTATCGGCCCGCCGGCGTCCAAGGAGAGCTATCTCAACGTCCCGCAGCTCCTGTCCGCCGCGGAGATCACCCGCGCGGACGCCATCCACCCCGGCTACGGCTTCCTGTCGGAGAACGCCGAGTTCGCGGAGGTCTGCGAGAACTGCAAGATCCGCTTCATCGGTCCGCGCCCGGAGATGCTGCGGCTGATGGGCAACAAGGTGCGGGCGCGCCAGGCGGCCCGCGAGGCGGGGCTCCCGCTGTTGCCCGGCAGCCCCGGCACGGTGAAGGACCCGCGCGAGGCGGAGGTGTTCGCCCGGGAGATCGGCTTCCCGGTCATCCTCAAGGCGGCGGCGGGCGGTGGCGGCAAGGGGATGAAGATCGTCCGCGAGCCGAGCGCGCTGGCGCAGGCGTTCGCCACGGCGCAGGCGGAGGCGGTGGCCTCGTTCGCCAACGGCGACCTCTACATCGAGCGGTACGTGGAGAAGCCGCGCCACATCGAGATCCAGATCGTCGCGGACGAGCACGGCAACATCATCCACCTCAACGAGCGCGAGTGCTCGGTGCAGCGCCGGCACCAGAAGCTCATCGAGGAGAGCCCGTCTCCCGCGCTCACGCCGGAGCTGCGCAAGCGCATGGGCGAGGTGTCCGTCCAGGCGATGCAGAAGCTGCGCTACAACAACGTGGGGACCATCGAGTACCTGCTCGACGAGCGCGGCGAGTTCTACTTCATGGAGATGAACACGCGCATCCAGGTGGAGCACCCGGTGACGGAGCTCGTCACGGGCATCGACCTGGTCCGTGAGCAGATCCGCATGGCCTACGGCCACCCCCTGCGCTTCAAGCAGGAGGACATCCAGATTCGCGGGCACGCCATCGAGTGCCGCGTCAACGCCGAGGACCCCATCACCTTCGCGCCGTGGCCCGGGAAGATCACCGGCTACAGCGTGCCGGGTGGCTACGGGGTGCGCGTGGACTCGGGGGCCTACGAGAACTACACGGTGCTGCCGTACTACGACAGCCTGCTGGCCAAGCTCATCGTCCACGCCGAGGACCGCGAGACGGCCATCCGCCGCATGCAGCGCGCGCTGGGCGAGTACGTGGTCGAGGGCATCCGCACCAACATCCCGTTCCATCGGGCCGCACTCGTGGAGGAGTCCTTCCAGGAGGGCAACTACGACACCCGCTTCGTGGAGCGGCTCCTGGCCAGTGAGACTGGGACGCGGCGCTTGAAGAAGGCCGTGGAAGAGACGCCGTAGCGCACGTCCGCCTACCGTGGCATTCCCGTCCGAGGGGCGGGCATGCGAGCAGGTGATCTGGCACCGGGGGGAGCCGGGCTGTTTCTTGACCCGCGTTGGAGGATTCCGTTAGCCTCCGACTCTCCCCCCTTTTGAAGATAGAAACCCGCGAAGTTCCAAGGGGTTTCGGCCTGCCGGAAGCCCACGCTCGATGGACAAGAACAAGATCATCGAAGCCGCCGCGAAGCTGGTCGCGAAGGGCGCCTACGACAAAGCCATCAAGGAGTACCAGAAGGTTCTGGAAGTCGACCCGAAGGACATCCGGGTCCTCCAGAAGATGGGGGAGCTGTACCAGAAGAAGAACGACAACGCCCAGGCGGCGCACTTCTTCACCAAGGTCGCGGAGAGCTACTCCTCCGACGGGTTCTTCCTCAAGGCCGTCGCGCTCTACAAGCAGGTCCTCAAGCTCAACCCGAACCTGCTGGAGGTGAACCTCAAGCTGGCGGAGCTCCACCAGCAGCTCGGGCTGATGTCCGAGGCGATGGCCTACTTCCAGATCGTGGCCAACCACTACGACAAGGCGGGCGACACGAAGGCGTCGCTCGATACCTTGAAGAAGATGGTGGATCTCGACCCCGAGAACGTGGCGTCGAAGATCAAGCTGGCCGAGCTCTACGCGCGCGAGAACATGACGCGCGAGGCGATCCAGGAGTTCAAGCGGGCCGCCGAGTACCTCAAGCGCAACAGCCGCGGTGACGACTGGGCGCGTGTCGCCGAGCGCCTCTCCACGCTCGAGCCGGACAACCTCCCGCTCGCCAAGGAGCTGGCGTCCTCGTACCTGCAGCGCGGTGACCAGAAGCGCGCGCTGGCGAAGCTCCAGGTGTGCTTCAAGGCGGACGGGCGCGACGTGGAGACGCTGTCGCTCCTCGCGCAGGCGTTCCAGGGGCTGGGCCAGACGTCCAAGACGGTGTCCGTCTACAAGGAGCTGGCGAAGATCCACCAGGAGCGCGGCCGCGCCACGGAGGCGGAGGCGGTCTGGACGCAGATCGAGGTGCTGGACCCCCAGGACCCGGACCTGCTCGCGCGTCGCGCGCCGGTGGCCGCTCCCGCCGCGGCGCCCCAGCCGGTCGCGCGTCCCGCGCCGCAGCCGCAGCAGGCCGCCGCGCCC
>NZ_JAKCFB010000063.1 GCF_024198235.1 Myxococcus dinghuensis
GCCTGGCGGTCGCGCGGCGGTGGCTCCTGGACCGGCGGCGGGGGGCGCGCCGGGGCTCGTGCCCGGGACACCCTGGCCTGGCGCCGGAGTCGCCCCGGGAGGCCGCGCGGCGGTGACACCTGGGCTGGCGGCGGTGGGGGCCACGCCAGGACGCGCTGCCGCGCTGCCTTGAGCTGGCGAGGGGGCGGCGGCGGGAGGAGGGGCCGCCCGCGCGGCCGTGCTGGCCTGGGGCACGGCGGCGAACGAGACGGCCTCCAGCTCCTTCAGGAGGAAGGACAGCCGCAGCAGGTGGTCGGTGTCCTGCGGGAAGTCGGTGATGAGCTGGGCGATCGAGCGGACGCCGTCGATGACGGTGAGCGCGCGGACCTCGTGCGGCGTGAGGCGCAGGTCGCTCGCGGGCACGATGCCGCCCGACTTCATGATGGGCAGTTGGAGCACGGGCGTCAGCCGCCGGCGGATGTCCGCCGAGGGCATGCGGCGCACGGTGTCGCTCAGCACGGCCCAGCGGTTGCCGAGCGGCATGGCCTTGTTGCCGGGCAGCTCGCGCGGCTCGAAGGTGAAGGTGCCGGCCTCCGCGCGCAGGCCCTTGAACAGGATGGTGGTGGCGCGCTGTCCCAGGACGCTGAAGGCCGTCGCGGGCTGCAAGAGCCCCATGCCGAAGAGGGCCGCGAGCAGGTCTCCGCCGAAGCGCTCACGGGCGGCCTCCGCCTGCTGGAGCTGGTCGGGCATGAGCAGCCGCGCGCCCATCAGCGACGTGCCGAGCGCGTCCTCGGCGTGCGTCGAGTCGACGAACTCCGGGTTGCCCTTGCGGAAGTGGATCAGCGTGGTGCGGTCGGAGAGCGTGAGGGTGAGCAGGCCCGTCAGCTCCGCGGCGGCGATGCGGCCGTAGAGCTGGATGGGCGAGGTCTGCTCGAGCTGGCCCTGCGGAGGGACGCCGTGAGGCGACTCCACCGTGGCGACGGGGGCTGGCTGGGCGGCGGGCGGGGCTCCCGCGACGCCGGGAGGACGACCCGGTGCCGGAGCGACGCCCGGGGCCACGGCGGCACCGGGAGGACGCCCTGGCGCGGGCGCCACGCCCGGGGCCGGAGCGCCTGGAGGACGGCCCGGCGCGGGGGCAACACCGGTGGGTGCCGCGCCCGCGGTCGGAGCGCCCGGAGGACGACCCGGTGCCGGAGCGACGCCCGGGGCCGCGCCTGGGACACCCGCAGGGGCGACCGGCGCACCTGGAGGACGACCCGGTGCCGGAGCGACGCCCGCGGCGGGCACGCCCGGTCGGGCCGCCTGGGCGGGGTTCACGGGGGCGCCGGGCGGAACACCCGGTCGGGCGCCGGGGGCAACGCCGGGCCCGGGGCCTCTCGCGACGGCGGGACCCGCGGCGGGGCGCGTGCCGGGACCCGCCATGGGCGCGGCGCCCGGACCCGCCATGGGGCGCACGCCGGGACCTGCCATGGGGACACCTGGACCGGCCATGGGCGCGGTGCCCGGCCCGGCCATGGGCGCGGTGCCCGGACCGGCCATGGGGACACCTGGACCGGCCATGGGCGCGGTGCCTGGGCCGGCCATGGGGGGGCCGGCTTGAGGCGTGAGGGGCTCCGCGCCGAGCGCGATGGCTCCCGACGTGGCGGCCGCCTGCTGCATGAGGGCCGCCGGCGCGCCTTCACCCCACAGTTCGCGGGGGAACGCGTCGCGCACGTCCGGGAATCGCCAGGGAAAGGCGAAGTTGAGCCCATCCTCGGAGATCTGGATCTTTCCCCGGATGGAGCCGCTGTCGATCAGCAGCTCGATGGTCTGCAACGTGAGGGGTCCCCACATGGTTCCCCTGTCGTTGCGGACCCAGTACTGACGGATGTCACCCTCCGCCATGCGCGGCTCAGCTCCGTTCGAGATGCGAGAAGACAGCACCCTACCGCCGTCCCAGGGCGACTCAAAGAGGACGGCGGGGTGTCAGACCCGCACCCGGTGTCAGGGAGTGGCTTCCTCGAGGGCGGCGAGCCCCAACCCGGCGAGGCACTCCGCGTCCGCCTTCTGCTCCACCGGTGGGTCGAAGCAGAACACCTCGCTGTCGAAGACCTTGCACACGCCGGATGGGGTGGACGCACATGCCGACTTGGAGAACGCGGTGGTGCAGTTGTAGCCGCACGCCGGCCCGGACTCGCTGTTGCGGCACTCGGGCGCGGGGAGTGCTCGCTTCCAGGTACACAGCGCGGCGGGGGGCGGGTCGAAGCAGGTGATGCGCCCGTTGGTCGCCTTGCAGACCCCCGTGGGGGTCTTGTTGCACCTCACGCCCTCCGGGGTGTTGAGGCAGTTGTAGCCGCACGCCAGCTCCGCGCTGTTGCTGCGGCAGTCCGCGCGCGGGGTCTCCTTGCCGTACAGGGCGAAGACGATGGCGGGCGGGTCGAAGCACCGCACCTCGCCCCCGAGCGCGCGGCACACCCCGGCGGGGGACTTCGCGCACTGCGCCCTGCCGGGCTGCGTCATGCAGTTGTAGCCGCAGGCCACCACGCCATCGATGGCCTTGCACTCCGGCTCCGGGAGCGCCGCGCCGTAGGCCTTCACCACGTACGCGGGCGGGTCGAAGCACACGGCCTGGCCGTCCACGACGACGCAGCGGCCCTGGGGCGTCTTGGCGCACCGCGCCCGGTTCGAGTCCGTCTTGCACCCATACCCACACGCGACCTGGCTGTTGAACGAGCGGCAGGTGGGCGCGGACGGGTCCTGGGCGGGCGGGGCCGAGGTCAACGTGAGCGCCAGCAGGGCGACAAGGGAGGCGAGCATGGAGTCCTCGGGAAGGGGGCGCCGACATTGAGGCCCAAGGTGGGCGGTGACGCAAGAAGCGGGCGGGCGCGACGGGCCCTCGGGGGCGTGGTACCCAGGCGCCGCTCGCGGCGAGGGAACTCTGGTGGACCTTCTGGCGGTGGATGTCGGTGCGCTGCAACTCGGGATGTTGTGCCTGGCTGCGTTGGCCGCGGGGCTGGTGGACGCCATCGCGGGGGGAGGCGGGGTCATCACCCTGCCGGCGTTGCTCGCGGTGGGGCTTCCGCCGCACCTGGCGCTGGGGACCAACAAGGGCCAGTCCGTCTTCGGCTCGTTCGCCGCGCTCGTGCGCTTCTCGCGCGCGGGGCTGGTGGACGGGCGGCTGGCGCGGGTGACGTTCCCCTTCGGCCTGGGGGGCGCCTTCGCCGGGGCCGGGCTGGTGCTGCTGGTGAAGCCGGAGGTGCTCAAGCCGCTGGTGCTGGTGCTGCTCATCGCGGTGGCGGTGTTCCTCACCTTCCGCAAGCCCTCGCCCGCGGGGGAGCGCGCGGAGCCGTCTCCGCGTCCACGCGCGCAGGCCATCGGGGCGCTCATCGCGCTGGCCGTGGGCACCTACGACGGCTTCTTCGGCCCGGGCACGGGCACGTTCCTCATCGTCGGCTTCTCGTCGCTCCTGGGCCACGGGCTGGCGCGCGCGTCGGCGGACGCGAAGGTCGTGAACTTCGCCTCCAACCTGGCGTCGGTGACGCTCTTCGCGCTCAAGGGCGTGGTGCTGTGGAAGGTGGCGCTGCCCATGGCGGCCGCGCAGTTCACCGGCGCGTGGCTGGGCGCGCACCTCGCGGTGAAGGGCGGGGACCGGCTGGTGCGCAAGGTGGTCCTCGCCGTGGTGGTGGCCCTGGTGCTGAAGCTGGGGCGCGACCTGGTGATGGGCTGAGCCCCGGCGTGGCCGTCAGCCGATGTGCACCAGCAGCGCGTCACCGCGCCGGGACACCTTCCCCATGAACTTCTGGAGCTCCTCGAAGTAGGACAGCACCTCCTCGAGCGGGTCCAGGTCGTCGGGTGGCTCGTCCCAGGTGCCGGGGTAGATGTCCTGGGCCTGCATGGCCGCGGGGTCGTAGCGGCGGCGCAGCGTGTCCTCGGAGAGCTGCTGGAGCGCGCCGGCGAGCGCCTTCACCTGGGCGGGGGCGAAGATGCGCGCGGTGCCCTCGTCCGAGGGGATGTCGCCCACGTCGTCCCCTCCGCGAACCAGGAAGTCGAGCGGCGGCTGGCCCTCCCACGGCGTGCCGGTGAGCAGGTACTGGAGGCCGTGCCACGCCTCGCCGATGTCCAGCTCCAGGAACGACCCGCCCTTCGGGTCCGCGAAGTCCTCCTCGTCGTCGAGGAAGTCCTCCAGGCGCGCGGGGGCCTGGAGCAGGGCGGTGCGCTGCGCCTCCGTGGCGCTGCGCAGGGTGCAGAGCATCTCCATCTCGGGGGACCTCGGGAACGACCGGGAGCGGGTGGGACCGTGAGCGGCGATGGACCCTACCAGCCCTCGCCGACACCGCGGAATTTCGAAGCGTGAAGCGTCCGCCGGCCTTCACTTCAGGACAGGGTCAGCAGGGCGCCCGCCACCATCAGCGCCACGCCCGCGGCCAGCTTCCACGACACCGGCTCGTGCAGGACGAGGAACGCCAGGAGCACCGTCAGCGGGAGGCTCAGCTTGTCGATGGGCGCCACGCGCGAGGCGGGCCCCAGTTGCAGCGCGCGGAAGTAGGCGAGCCACGACAGGCCGGTGGCCACACCGGAGAGGGCGAGGAAGAGCAGCGTGCGCCGGCTGATGGAGGCCAGGGCCGCGTGCTCCCCGCGCGCCAGGGCGATGCCCCACGCGAAGACGAGCACCACGCAGGTGCGCAGCGCCGTGGCGAGCGTGGAGGGGACTCCTTCGACACCCACCTTCGCCAGCACGGCGGTCAGCGCGGCGAAGCCCGCGGACAGCAGCGCGTAGACCCACCACGACATCGACGCCTCCTCCGGAAACGGAATGGCGGTGTGCCCGCCACGGGGCACCGTAGTCGTGATGGCCCCCGCCGGGGGACTCGAAGTCCCGCCTGAGGTGGAACCGCGAGCGGTGGAGGGTTGTCAGGAGGCCCGGCGACCGGCTCGGATTGCGGGAGAATCCAGGAGTCGGACCGGGGAGGAAGCGAAGATGACCGCCAGGGAGCGATGGGTGGCTTGTCTGGGCATCGTGTTCTCGTTGGGCTTCGCCGCGCTGGTGCGGAACACGACGGTGGCGCCCGGGGCGGAGCCTCCGCCGCCCCCCGACGTGCCCTCGGGAGCGGTCATCCCGCGGTCGCGGGTCGCCGGGCCGCTGGCTCCGCCTCGCAAGCCCACGCCGCTGCTCCAGCTTCCGCCCCCCACGTTCGAGGGACGGGGACGCATCCTCGTGCGTGTCACGGACCGGACCACGCGGCAGGCGCCGCTGGACCGGCTCACCGTCTTCCTCATGCAGGAGCTCGGGCGGGATGGGCGGCCCCTCGCCCAGGTGAGGACGCTCGGCTCGCGTGTCACGAATCAAGAGGGCCGGGTGGAGTTCGAGGCGGTCCCGGCGGGAATCCTGACCGTCTGCGCGCGAGGCAGCGGGCTGCGGGAGCGGTGCGCGCGGAAGGTGGGGCTCCTGGCGGGCGACGTGCAGCGGGTGGACCTGTGGCTGGACAAGGGCGCCACGTTGCGAGGCCGGGTGCTGGGGCCGGGAGGAGGCCCCGCGGCGGGCGTCGAGCTCGAGCTGTCGAGCACCGACACGATGGGGCCCCTGCAGGTGAAGACGGACGTGGGTGGGTACTACCAGTTCCGGGGGCTGGCGCCGGGGAACGTCCAGGTGACACCCCGGCTGGCGGAGGGGCGCGGCATGTCGCGGACCGTCACCATCCAGGCGGGCGTCCAGGACCCGCAGTGGGACTTCGCCCTGGGGGAGATGACCCAGGTGACGATTCTTCCCCAGCGCAGTCGGGGGTCGGAGCCGCTCACCACGGTCCGGGTGGCGAACGCCGAGCTGGTGCCCCAGGCCGATGGTCGCTGGCGGGGACAGGTCGAGTCCGGCGTGCATGACGTCGAGCTCGCGGGCACGAGCGAGGTCTTCTGGCGGGGGCGCCTGACGATGTCGCCGGGCGAGCCGAACGTCGTCCAGGTCGCGTACGCGGCCGAGCCGCCGAAGCTCTCCGCGTATCCGTTCTCGTTCCACTTGCGACGCCCCGTCATGGAGGAGCCCCCTGGTCCCTTCGAACTGGCGGGGCAGGTGCTGCGCGAGGACGGCACCCCGGTGGAGGGCTTCCACCTGGCAGTGGAGACGCTGAGGAAGGGGCTCCGCCGCAGTGGGGATGCCGGTCCCTCCTACGACTTCTACCGCTTCGGTGGCTCGGGGTTCGTGCTGCATCCCCAGGCGCTCGCCGCTCCTGCCGTCTACGTCTGGACGGATGACGGGAGGGCTGCGCGCGTCGACATCCAGGGCGCCGAGGAGGGCGCGCGCGTGCTCCAGGACATCACGTTGGCGGAGACAGGGGGTGTGTCGGGGCGGCTGGCGGGCTCGGATGCGCAGCTGGAACAGTTCCGCGCCTCACCGCGGCTGTGGTGCTGGGTCGACAACAACCAATCCCTCGGCCCCGCCGCGCTCGTCGCGGACGACGGGACCTTCCTCATCGCTGGATTGCCACCCGGAGAGCACGGGGTGTCCTCGTGGATATGGGAGATTCCTCGCGACCCCGAGGGGTCGCTCCGGCGCATCTTCAGTCGCCCCGGTGTCGTCACCGAGTTGGGGGTCGTCACCTTGCCGGGCTCTGGCATGCCTCCGCCCTGGCGCGACACGAGCCCCTGACGAGGTGGATGGGGCTCGATGCCCTCCCTCGAAGCCGTCGCCGGCGTCCAAATGGAAATTGCTTGGATTTTGTGTTTTCCGGCTTGTTGTGACGACCGGGAGGCACATCGATGCGGGACACGACGTGGCGAAGTGGACGGTGTCTGGGATTGCTGCTGGCGGGGCTCTGGCTGGGGCCGACCGCGTGGGGGCGGTTGCCGGAGGGCTACACGCTCCAACTCCAGGCGCGCACCAACCTGTTGGGCAATGCGTCGGGGGCGTACAACCTCGAGCCCGGAAACCTCCTGGCGGGCAGTCATCAGGTGCCCATCACGAAGGACGGGCAGGTGGCGTTCCGCCTGGCCCTGACGCCGGAGGGACCGAACGCCCTCTGGTGGGGGCGTGACGGCCAGGGGCGACGCATCTACCTGCTGCCGGAGCTGGGGGAAGACGCTCGTGCGAGCGACCCGGGGTTGAACTCCCGCGGTGACCTCGCGTTCGCCGTGACGGGCGCCTCGCGGACCGCGGACAACGGCCTCTATCTCCTGAACGCCCAGTCGCCGGACGAGGTGCGCATCGTGCGCGAGCCCACCGGGGCCTCCAACTGGGAGAGCCTGAAGCTCAACGAGGCGGGGCAACTGGGCTTCCGCGCCAGCTTCAACTTCGTGGGCAAGGGCTACGTGGTGCTGACGCCCCAGGAGAAGGGCTGGGCGGTGACGTACCTGGCCCGGGAGAAGTCGCTCGATGGGGAGAGCCCCTACGAGTACCTCTACTCGCCCACGATGAACGGCTTGGGGCAGATGGCGGGCGTGGGGGACCTGTCGCCTGCGTCCGGAGAATGGTTCCAGGAGCTGCGCATCTTCCGGCTCGATGGCACGTCGACGCTCGTCGCCCAGACGCGGGGCCGCGAGCCCTCGTCCCCGTTCTTCCGTTTCGCCTCGGTGGCGCCGGCCCTGAACGACCACGGACAGGTCGCCTTCCTCGCCTGGGACAAGCAGGCGGATGGCCGGACCCCGGTGGGCGTCTACCTGTGGGACGGGAAGGCGCTGAGGAAGCTCGCGAGGAACGGAGAGGGAGACATCAAGGAAGTGGAGTTCTTCCCGCCCGACCTCAACGACGACGGGCTCGTGGTGTTCCGCGCCATCGACAGCGCGGGTCGGCGCGCCGTCTGGGTCGGCGACGGCGAGGTGCTGAAGCGCGTCGTCAGCGAGCACGACATCGTGAGGTCGGACCTGGGGCCGGCGCGCATCGACCAGGAGACGCCCTCGAACCCCGTGTTCGGTGGCAGCGTGAGCATCAACGCGGACGGCGATGTGTCCGTCGTCGCGGGGCTCGCGCCGCCCGACGATGACCAGGAGGAGTGGGGCACCGCCGTCTTCGTCGCCCACGCGGAGTACCCGCCCACGGAGCCGGACGGAGGTTCGGATGGAGGCTCCGGTGGAGAGGCCGATGCGGGGCCTGACGGCGGCCCCGGCGAGCCGTCTGATGGCGGAGGCGGGTCCGACGGTGGGAGCGAGGGCGCGCCCGACAGCGGCGTGGACGGAGGCAGCACCGGTGACTCCGATGGCGGCGCGGATGGTGGCAGCACCGGTGAAGCCGATGGCGGCGCGGATGGCGGCAGCACCGGTGAAGCCGACGGCGGCGCGGATGGAGGCTCGACCCGTCCCGACAGCGGTGCGCCCGGCGGCCCCGTGCCGGAGGTCCCCGGGGGCGACGGCGATGACAGCGGTTGCGGCTGCCAGTCGACGTCACCCGCCGCGGCCTGGCCCTGGTTGCTCCTGGGCCTGACGTGGATGGGGCTGCGTCAGCGCGGGCGCAGGTCGCTGCGCTGAAGTCCGCAATTTCCATCGTCAGCGCCGCGCGTGGGGCTCGTGTCTGACGGAGCACCACGCGCGGCGTGGATGTGAGTTGATTTGGGTCAAGTCCGTTTGTCTTTCGTGACGGGTGTTTCGTTATGGCTTTTGTATTCAGGTAACTAAAGTAAGTGCCGCAACCCAAGCAAAGGAGGTGTCCCTTGAGGACGCCGCATCGCATCGTGTTGGGGCTGGTCCTGATGACCGCGCAACTGGCGCTGGCCGCGCAGGGGCAGATACTCGCGAGGCCCGCTGGGACGGTCTCGGGGCTCTCGGGCCGTGGCTACTGGGAGTACCTGCCGCAGGGCTACGACGACAACGCGCCCGCGACGTACCCGCTGGTCATCTTCCTGGGGGGCGTGGGGCAGAGTGGGGATGGCACGCTCGCGGGTCTGGAGGCCGTGATGAACACCACCGCGCCGCCGAAGCTCGTCCGGAACGGTCGCCACTTCCCGTTCATCCTCCTGGCGCCGCAGCACGTCTCGGGTTGGTGGGCGATGGGCGAGCTCGACGCGTTCGTCGAGTTCGCGAAGAGCCACTACCGGGTCGATACCCGCCGCGTGTACATGACCGCGCTCTCCGCCGGTGCGTTCGGTGTCTGGGAGTACACGGCGACGTATCCGAACAAGCTCGCGGCCGTGGTCCCCATCGCGGGGAACGGGAACGTCGCCCACCTCTGCGACATGCGCTACGTCCCCGTCTGGGCCTTCCACGGTGAGTCGGACGGGCAGGTGTCGAAGTGGGGGTCCATCGACCCCTGGGACACGCTCAACAACGTGTGCAACCCCAAGGCGAATCCACCCGCGAAGCTCACGCTGTACCCCGGCGTCGGCCACGACTCCTGGAGCCAGACGTACAGCGGTTCTGCGGGGCACGACATCTACACCTGGATGCTGGGCTACTCCCGCTGAGCCGTCCCGCGCCCCGAGCGGCATGGGTCCGCCGCCCGGGGTGCTTCACCCTCCGTGGGGAGGAACTAGCAGGGCAGCCAGGGACCGACGCCGCGGTTGCACGAGTCGTAGCAGACGGAGGTGGCGGCGTCGCAGGCCGACTGGGACGCGCCGCAGGTCGTCGTGCAGGTGAGCGACGCCTGGTAGCACTCGTCGAAACACGAGGTCGACTGCTCGGAGGTCGTGTCCTCCGGCGTCTCGGTGGCGGGCTTCTGCTCGGCGGGCGCGCCACCGCAGCCCAGGAGGAACAGCGCGGGGAGCGAGGCCAGGACCAGCGAGCGGATGTGACGAGCGTTCATGATGAACTCCTTTGTGGGGGAGACTGCGCGACCGAGCCTACCCGGTCGCCCTGACCTGTTCATCCATGTCGCGTTGCGATTGTGTCAGCCGTGAAGATGTATCGCCGTTGTGAATGTCTCGGTTGCTCCACTGCCTGTGTGGGCTCACGACGAGACGGGGTTGGGGATGTTGAACGAGCCCCGGATGAAGACGTTGCGGAGGGTGGTGCCCTCGCGGTTGGCCTCGGGGTCCGTCTTCGCGGCGAAGTAGAAGCTCCCCGCGACGCCGCGGGCGTCGAAGCGGGTGATCTTCACTCCGCCCATGTGGCCCACCTGGTAGGTGATGCCCTTGATGCGCAGGACCGCGGTCAGTTCGCCGGGCTTCGTCGCGGACTCGACGAGGGCGTAGTCACCGGGCTTGAGGGGCAGCGTCTTCCGGGTGTTCTTGCCGGGCAGGAGGATGAGGTCGCCCACCTTGGCGCCGTCCACGCTCACGCAGTTGATGAGCAGCGGGCCGGACAGCTTCGCGGGCCCCTTCTTCTTCTTCTTGGCGGCCTTCTCCGCCGCGGCCTTGAGCAGGGACGCGTCCCCGCCCCTGGCCAGCACCGCCTTCTCGAGCATGCGGTGGAACTCGTCCACCGGCAGCCAGTGGTCGGACAGGGCGGCCGCGGACTCACCGTTCCCGTTGAAGGTGAGCGTCACGGCGCCCGACACCTGGACCTCGCACGTCCCCGTCTGCGCCTGGGCGAGCACGGGCATGCAGACGAGGAGGAGCGCGGCGAAGAAGGGGGTGGCGTATCCCATGAACGGAGCCCTGGACGGGGGCGCGGCGGGTGTCGCGCCCGGGTGGTCGACCAGGACTGTAGTCCGTCAGGGAGGGGTCGCGTCGCTCTTCGCGGCGGCCGTGGTCGGCGCGCGGTCGATTTCCTCGGCCGGGAACTCCTTGGCGGCCTGGAGGTAGCGCGGCGGCTGGATGCGGCGGCGATCTCGGGCGGACACCCCCTCGGGCTCGACGAAGGAGGGCTCCGCGTCCGGGCGCTGCTCCACCCGGCTGCCGTCGCAGAAGCGCCACTCGGTGACGCCCTCCAGGTTCTGGCGCGCGTAGAAGACGGAGGCCTCACCCACCTTGGGGTTGGCCGTGCACCAGGTTCCCCGGGCGGTGGACTCCCGCTCCCTGGCGCCTTCCTTCCACGCGTCCTGGGTCGCCTTCAGCGCGGAGGCGGCCACCGCGGCCTGGGTCCCGGCGAGCCGCTCCCGGGCGGAGCCCACCAGCTCCGTGCCCCGGCGCGAAAGCTCCGGGAACGCGCCCGTGTCGCGGAACTTGCACCGCGCCAGCCCCCGCAGGTTGCCCTCGTGCACGTCGAGGAGGGGCGGCAGCGTCCGCGAGGCCTCCTCGAGCAGCGTGAGCTGCTGGCCCTGCTCCGGCGCGTCCAGGTCCGCGGCCTTCTCCGTGCCGTCGAGGAAGCGCGACAGGAGGCCGTTCACCGCCGACAGCTCGTCCGACAGCCAGCGCGGCTCCGCGTCACAGGGACTGGCCTTCCCACGGGTGTAGTCGCGGTAGTCCGCTCGGGACATGCCCAGGCTGTAGTGCATCACCGGCGGCGCGGGCCGGGCGGCGCACGCGGACAACGCGCCCCCCAACCCCACGAGCAGGATTCGTCGACGCAGTGACTTCATGGCGCTCCACTTCGATTCCTGGTTTGAGCAGCGAATAAACCATAGGAAGGTGGAGCGCCCTACTCACGTGGAGTGAGGCCCAACCGTCATCTTTAGTACGGGCAGACGACCGGGCCGCCGTGCTTCGCGCAGACGTCACGCGGGATGAAGTAGCCCACGTTCACGTCGTACCACGCGTACATCTGGATGCCGCTCTGACAGGTGACGGAGCTCCACGGGATGACGCAGTGCAGGTTCTCGTCGTAGTCGAGCGGGGACTTCGACGTGCTCGCTTCCTCTGAGGGGAGCGTGGGCGCGGACGAGGCCTCCTCGGCACCACCACCACAGGCCGCGAGCAGCAGGCCCGAGCCGAGCACCATCAGCGAACGACGAAGGACAGGGGACAGGTTCATTGTGGCTCCTGGATTCGACGGGGGAGGGTGGGACTTCAGGTGTTGCCGCAGACGAGCGGACCGCCGCTGCTGACACACGCGTTGCGCCGGACGAAGTAGCCGACGACCGGGTCCAGATACGAGTAGACGGTGAAGCCGTTGCCGCAACTGATGGAAGGACCGGAGACGAGGCAGTGGAGCTCCGGGTCGTATTGGATGACGGCCGCGGTGGACTGTCCGTCGGCGTCCGCCGCCGGCGGAGGGGTGGACTGCTCGGGCCCGCAAGCGGCCAGCAGCAGGATGGTGCCCGACATCATCAGGGAACGACGGAGCATGGCGTGTCGCGACATGGTGTGGCCTCCTCGATGCGCTGCGTTGGCGGACGAGCGACGCCCGGGCCCGACTCCACGCCACTCCGGGCACGCATCCTCCGTGCATCCGGAATCGGTGGTTCTACCAGAATCATCAACTCCCTTGCATCAGCATATGGATTGCCATTGCGAGTGGAATCATCCGGTGGCGACAGATGTGTCGCGATGTCTGACGTGTCGGAGCGGGTCGGGTGCCGGGCGTCGACTCGGCGGGGATGTCTGTCTTTCTACTCGACCTGGCAGAGGATGGCGGGGCGGCCCTGGCAGGCATTGCGCTCGATGAAGTAGCCCACCTCGTCATTCCATTGGGAGTAGGCGTAGACGCCGCTGGCACAGCGCACCCGCTCGAAGTCGACGAGACAGTGGATGCTGGGGTCGTACACGCCGCCCATCGCCCGGGTGGGGGACTCCGTCGCGGGGGACTCGTCGACCCCGGCGCCGCCGCAGCCCGCCAACAGCGCGCAGACCACCCACAGGCCCTTCATTCCGCTCGGCTTCATGGTGCCTCCCCGATGTGTTGCTTGGTTTGGGTTCACGCAGAGTGTATCAGGTGTCCCTTGGGGGAGCGTGGGGCGCGAGGGACAGGCTCCGGTGCGTCCCCTTCACGTCGGTGTTCGGAGCAGGGAGACGCGGATGACGATGGGACGCTGGTTGCGCGCGGGGGTGACGGTGCTGTTGGCCCTGGCGGCGGCGCCGTCGAGTGGGGCCTCGGGCTGTGACGAGGGGCGCACGGGGATGACGTGGGGGAAGCTCTCCCAGGGCAATGGCGTGGTCCTGGTGGGTTGCAGTGGCTGCAACCCCTATCAAGGGGAGACGCAGTGCTCGCGCCGGCTGCCGGTGCTGTGCCTCCGGAAGGAGGGCTCGCCCGCGCCGCCCCAGGGCGTGTCACCGACCTTCTACGAAGGGTGGGCCCGGGGGCGCGTGGCCCTGACCCGGCCGGTGGTGGGGGCCGAGCTCCGGAGCCTGGCGGACGCCAACGCGCGCTGCGTGGCCGCCTTCGGTGCGGGCTGGCGCATGGCGGAGTTCCACGACGGCGACGGCGGCTGGGGGTGGCGCGCCTTCGGGGACCTGCCCGCGGACATGCGCTTCTGGGTGCACATCAACGACCAGCGCGCCAACTGCTGGGACTCGGAGCCGGAGCGTCCCGCGCCGGAGGAGCAGAAGAAGCCCTGCCCGACGAAGGTGTCGTAGCGCCCCGCGCGCGGGCGGGGCGCCACGAGAGGGCTACTCGACGACGACGAGCTTCGCGTTGTTCTCCACGGCGGTGCCTTCCTTGGCGAACAGCTCGGTGATCTTGCCCGCCTTGGGGCTCTTGAGCTCGTTCTCCATCTTCATGGCTTCCACCACGACGAGGCCCTGGCCCTCCTTCACCTCGTCGCCCACCTTCACCAGCACCTTCACCACCTTGCCGGGCATGGGGGCGGTGACGAGCTGCTTGCCCTCCACGGAGAAGCCCGCGGTGCCGGCGCGCAGCCGCAGCCGGCGCTCGTCCGCCACGTCGAAGCGGCTCACCTGGCCGCGCAGCAGCACGCCCACCTCGTCGCCGTTCTCCTCGAACTCGACGTTGTAGGACTGCCCGTCCACCAGCATGCTCAGGGTGCCGTGCTCGAGCGCCAGCGCGTCCACCTGGTAGGTGACGCCGTCGACGGTGAGCTTGTAGCGGTCGCCACCCAGCGACTCCACGTCCACCGGCGCCGCTTCCTTCTGTCCCTGCTGCTTCGTGAAATAGCGCATGGAAGTCTCGTGAGGTTGCAGTGGGTTAGCGGCGGCGCGAGCGCAGCGCCATGCGCCAGGGGCTGACGCGGCCGTCGTTGCCCCCCGTCGCGCCCGCCTTGGCGCCGGGGACCGTCTTCGCGCGCTTCGCGTCGCGCTGGTGCGCGTACACCACGCTGGCCAGCTGGGCCATGCGCGTCACGTGCGGGTCCTCGGCACCGAGCAGCGTGGTGTGCTCGCGGCCCAGGAAGCCCGTGTCGTAGTCGCCGCCGGCGAACTCCGGGTGGGCCATGATGGCCTTGAGGTAGCGGATGTTGGTGGTGATGCCCTTCACCACGTACTCGGACAGCGCGCGCTGCGCCCGGGCGATGGCCTCCGCGCGGGTGGGGGCCCACACGGACAACTTGGAGATCATCGGGTCGTAGAAGTTGGGCACCGTGTACCCGGGGAACACGCCCGAGTCGTCGCGCACGTTCGGGCCGCCCGGCACGCGCAGGTAGGTGATTCTACCGGGGCTCGGCATGAAGTTGCGGTGCGGGTCCTCCGCGTAGACGCGCACTTCGATGGAGTGGCCGTTGGGCGTGGGGGCCTGGAGGAGCGGCAGCTTCTCGCCCTCGGCGACCTTGATCTGCAGCGCGACCAGGTCGAGCCCGGTCACCCACTCCGTCACCGGGTGCTCCACCTGGAGGCGGGTGTTCATCTCCAGGAAGTAGAAGTTGCGGTGCACGTCGACCAGGAACTCCACCGTGCCGGCGCCCACGTAGTTGACGGCCTTGGCCGCCTTCACCGCGACCTCGCCCATCTGCGCGCGCATCTCCGGCGTGAGGATGGGGCTGGGCGTCTCCTCCACCACCTTCTGGTGCCGGCGCTGCGCGGAGCACTCGCGCTCGTTGAGGTGGATGACGTTGCCGTGCGTGTCGGCGAACACCTGGATCTCCACGTGGTGTGGCTTCTCCAGGTACTTCTCGATGTAGACGGCGTCGTTGCCGAAGGCGTTGAGGGCCTCGCTCTTGGCGGAGCGCCACGCGGACTCGAAGTCGGCGACACCCTCCACGCGGCGCATGCCCTTGCCGCCACCGCCGCCGGCGGCCTTGAGCATGACGGGGAAGCCGATCTTCTGGGCGTACTCGCGGGCCTCGGCCTCGGTGGCGATGGGCTCGGTGGTGCCGGGGACGACGGGCACGCCGGCCTTGATCATGTTGGCGCGGGCGCGGGTCTTCTCGCCCATGGCGTCCATGGCGGAGGCGGGCGGACCGATGAAGGTGATGCCGGCGGCCTCGCAGGCGCGCACGAAGGACGCGTTCTCGGAGAGGAAGCCGTAGCCGGGGTGGATGGCGTCCGCGCCGGACTGCTTCGCGGCGTCGAGGATGCGCTGCTGCACCAGGTAGCTCTCGCGCGAGGGCGGCGGGCCGACGAAGTACGCCTCGTCCGCCGTCCGGACGTGGAGGGCGGAGCGGTCCGCCTCCGAGTACACCGCCACCGTGGCGATGCCGAGCTCCTTGCAGGTGCGCATCACCCGGATGGCGATCTCGCCGCGGTTGGCGACGAGCACTTTGCGGATCTTGGGCATGGCCGCCCGTCTAGCACGGGGCGGCTCGGATTGCCTGGGTTGGATGGGCCCCCGGGGCGGCGGGTCGTCAGGCCGCTCCGGGCGCGCGCCGTCGGTGAGGGGCCTTTCACCGTTCCTCGGGGGAATTCCTACATGAATCCATCAACTGTGATGGCTTCCCGGCGCTGGCGGCTGGGGAGTCTGGTCCTACTCGTGGTCTGTGGCGGGTCGCTGGGGTGCCAGCGCGCCCCGGAGCCCGCGTCACCGGAGGCCTCTCCCGCCGTGAGCGCGGCCTCGGCGTCCCCGCCCTTCGACGTCCAGGCCATCGTGCGGCGCGTGGAGCGCTCCTTCCGCGCGGTGGAAGGGGGCGGCTTCACGGGACACCAGCCGACGTATGCGCTGGAGGTGGCCGCCTCGGGGGCCTTCCTGTTCGCGCCTCGACATATCGAGGAGGCCATGGACACGGCGTCGCGCGATTCCGTCGCGGGCAAGGTGGCGGGGCGGCCCGTCACGGGAGCGCCGGTGACGCTCCGGACGCTGTCGGTGTCACGGGGAGGGCGGGGCCTGGACGAGGCGCCGGCCGCTTCGCTCCGGGAGGGAGGCGCGCTGTCGCTGGGGCGGGGACCGGTGGTGGAGGTGCTGGAGAACCGCGACGGGGGCCTGGAGCAGCGCTGGGAGTGGGCGAGCGCGCCGGCGGGCGCGGGCGCGCTGGAGGTCCGTGTCGCGGTGTCGGGGCTGACGTACGCGGGGCGGACGGAGCACGGACATCACTTCGTCGACGCCGCGTCGGGCCTGGGGGTGCGCTATGGCCGGGCGACGTGGGTGGACGCGAGGGGCCGCAGGACGGACATCGAGACGGTTCGCGATGCGGACGCCCTGGTGATGCGGGTCCCCGAGGAGGTGCTGGCGGAGTCGGCGTGGCCCGCGGTGCTGGACCCGCTGGTGTCACCGGAGCTCTCCCTGGACACGCCCATCCCCGTGCCCAACCTGAACGGGAGCACGGACGCGGTGGTGGCGCTGGGGGGCGGGGTCTACCTGGTGGCGTGGACGCACGTCTCCTGGAACTTCAGCCTCTATGACGAGTCGGACATCCAGTTCGTCCGGGTGCGCGCCTCGGACGGGAAGGTGTTGGACGTGGGCAGCCTCGCGCTGGCGGGAGGTCGTGGCACCCAGCGGTCCATCACCGTGGCCTCCAACGGGCGTGACTTCCTCGCGGTCTGGTCGGACTGGCAGCTCGACGACAGGACGGGGCCCGTCCAGCAGCTCCGGGGCGCGCGCATCCGGGCCTCCGACGGGCGGGTCATCGATGCGGGCCTGCTCCCCATCTCCGACGCGCCGGGTAACCAGTCCAACCCCGCCATCGCCTCCGACGGAACGGACTACTTCGTCGTCTGGAGCGACTACCGGAACGGGAGCGGCCCGCAGGTGTATGGCACGCGGGTGCGTGCGTCGGACGGCGTGGTGCTCGACCTGGACGGCCGCTTCATCACCCAGGGACTGTGCTCCGGGATTGCCTATGGCGGTGGCGTCTATCTGCTCCTGTCGGAGAACTCCGGGCTGCGACTCCGTGCTTCCGACCTGGTGCTGCTCGGTGGCTTCCCCATCTCCACGGGGAGGAACCCCTTCGGCGGAATGGCGGCCTTCGACGGCCAGCAGTTCCTGGTCGTCTGGACGGACTTCCGAAACGGCAGCAACAACCCGGATGTCTTCGCCGCTCGGGTGAGCGTGGACGGAGTCGTCCTGGATCGCCCCAACCTCCCCATCGCCGTCGCGGCGGGACGACAGGAGGCGGCGAGCGTGGCGTCCACGGGACAGGGCTTCCTCGTGGTGTGGCAGCACGAGACGGCCAACCAGGTGACGGATGTCTTCGCGGCTCCGGTGTCGAGCGAGGGCGTGGTGGGGGCCGCGGCCCCGCTGGGGGCGGCCGCCTCCGCGTCCGTCCAGGAGAAGTTGCCCGGGGTCGCCAGCGACGGCTCGACGTACTTCGTCGTCTGGCATGGCGTCGCCCCGGGGGCGACGAGCGTGGTCTCCGGGGCCCGCGTGAGCGCCTCCGGAGGCGCGCTGGACACCGCGCAGCTGCTCTCCGCGGAGGTCAGCATGGAGTACACGCCCGCGGTGGCCTTCGCGGAGGGCGTCCACCTGGTGGTGTGGGCGGATGACCGGGGCACGCGGGGCAAGGCCTTCGACATCCTCGGGGCGCGGGTGCGGGACTCGGATGGCGTGGTGCTCGACGCGCCCGCGCTGCGCATCGCCACCACCCCGCGTCTGGAGACCGCGCCGAGCGTGGCGACGGACGGCACCCAGTTCCTGGTCGTCTTCCAGAGTCGCCCCACGGGTTCGTCCGCGGACACGGACATCCTGGCGGTCCGCGTACGCGCCTCGGATGGCGCGGTGCTCGACGCGACGCCCAGGCCCCTCTTCGCGGCGAGCCTCGACCAGGACGAACCCTCGGTGGCGTATGGGGAGGGGTACTTCCTCGTGGCCTGGGCCGACACCCGGCCCGGCGGGTTCTACTCGACCATCTATTTCACGCGGGTGCGCGCGGCGGATGGCCAGGTGATGGAGCCCCTGGGGGTCGCGTTCTCCGCGTCCAGCTCCCAGTCGCGCCCGGTGGTCGCGTACGGCGGGGGCCACTTCCTGGTGGCCTACGAGGAGTCGCGGAGCAACGGCCGCGACCTGCTGGCGCGGCGGATCCGCGCGGTGGATGGGGTGGTGCGCGAGACGTCCGGCATCGTGCTGTCCCAGGAGACCTGGTCGGAGACCCGCGCCACCGTGGCCTTCGACGGCACCCACTTCCTGGTGGCCTGGGAGGACCGGCGCTACGTCCTGACGCAGCTCTACGGGCGGCGCGTGCGCGCGTCGGATGGCGCCGTGGTGGACGCCACCCCGGTGGGGTTGGCCACCCAGTTGATGTACCACTCGAAGCCCGCGTTGGCCTTCGATGGGGCGCGGTACCTGCTGGCCTGGAGTCGCGTCGACCATCCGGCGGGGTCGATTCCCGGCGTGGTGGGGCGGCGGTTCTCTCCATCGCTGACGCCGCTCGACGCGACCCCGTTCCTCGTCTCGGGGGACGCGGCCGGCGGCGAGGGCAGCCACGTCGCGGTCGCTTCCTCGAAGCCGGGGCGCTTCCTCGTCGCCTACCACGACCGGCTGCTCCACCCGCGCGTCCGCGCGCGCTTCGTCTTCGAGCCGCTCCTGAACGGGACGTCGTGCGCGGAGGCCTCCCACTGCGCGAGCGGCTTCTGCGTCGACGGCGTGTGCTGCGACGCAGCCTGCGGCGGAGGCGTGGCCGGGGACTGTCGGGCCTGCGCGGTGCTGGCGGGGGGGACGACGGATGGCGTCTGCGGGCCCGTGCGCCGGGAGACGGAGACGATGTGCCGCGCGAGCGCGGGGGCCTGCGACGCGGCGGAGACGTGTGATGGCTTCTCCACGGAGTGCCCTGTCGATGCCCCCGCGGTGGACGGCACGGCGTGCAGCGACGGCAACGCGTGTACGCGGACGGACACGTGCCAGGCGGGCGTGTGCCGGGGCGGGGACGTGCTGCAGTGCCCGGCGGGGGACGGGTGTCGGACCGCGAGCACGTGTCAGCCGTGGACGGGGCGGTGCTCCACGCCGCTGAAGCTGGCGGATGGCCTGCCGTGTGACGACGGGGATGCGTGCACCCTCCTGGACGTGTGCCGGGCGGGGACGTGCGTGGGCGGCAGCCCCGTGGTGTGCGCCGTGGAGGACGCGTGCCTCATGCCGGGGACGTGCGACCCGGCGACGGGGACGTGCTCGGACCCCACGCGGCGGGACGAGCCCGTGTGCTGGGAGGTGTGAGCAGCGGGTGACGCCACGGGCCACCCATCCCCACCGAGGTGGGTGGCCTGGGAGCGCTCGCGCGGCCTACTTCCGGGCGCTCAGGTACTGCTCCATGTACGCCCGCGCCTGGGCGAGCTTGGCCTCCACGAAGCGGTCATCCTCGTCCGGCTCCGGAGGCGGCGCGGCCTGGTGCGGCTCGTTGCCGAAGTCCACCGCCGCGGCCAGCAGGTTGCGCGCGGTGTTGCCCCCACCGAGCAGCCGGGCGAGCAGCCCCGTCTCCACGTCCAGCCACCGCGCGCCCTGGCGCATGACGTCCAGCACCTCGCCCTCCACCGCCTTGGAGGGCCGTCCCGGCCCGCTGAGGCAGGTGCGCGCGTAGCTGTGCTCGCGGTCCACGAAGATGCCCAGCGCCCGGTCCTGGAAGTCCTGGGCCAGCGCCTGCGTCATGGCGTCGAGCTGCTCCTCGAGGAAGGGCTGCTCGGACTTGCGCGCCTTGCGTCCCGGGGCGGGGGGCAGCGTCAGCTCGGCGACCTGCCAGCTGGCGTCGGCCAGCCCTTCCGGCTGCGGCTCCACCCACTTCACCTCGGGCGTGGCCAGCGCCACCGCCTCGCAGACGCGTTTGAGCGTCTGGCGCACGGCGGTGAGGTTTCCTTCGACGTCGGAGAGAAAGAGGAGGAGTCGGCGGTGGGGCAAAATGGGGGTGTCCTTTCCTAGCCCCCTGAAAGCCCGCGCGCCGCACGAGAATTTCCCGTGCGGCGCGTGCCTGCCTGCCCTCCAGCCAGCAGGAGGGCGGCCGAAGCGGGGCTCGGACGGGCCCCTACAGCGGGATGTTGCCGTGCTTGCGCGGCGGGTTCTCCTGCCGCTTGTCCTTGAGCATCTCCAGCGCGCGGATGACCTTGGTGCGCGTCTCCTCCGGCCGGATGACCTCGTCGATGTAGCCCAGCTCCGCCGCCTTGAACGGGTTGGCGAACTTCTCGCGGTAGTCGTTCACCAGCCGGGTGCGCTCGGCGTTGGCGTCCTGGGCCTTGAGCAGCTCGTTGCGGAAGATGATGTTGACCGCGCCCTCGGGGCCCATGACGGCGATTTCGGCGGTGGGGTACGCGTAGTTGATGTCCGCGCGGATGTGCTTGGACGCCATGACGTCGTACGCGCCGCCGTAGGCCTTGCGGGTGATGATGGTGATCTTGGGGACGGTGGCCTCGGCGAAGGCGTACAGCAGCTTGGCGCCGTGGGTGATGATGCCGCCCCACTCCTGCTCGGTGCCGGGTAGGAAGCCGGGCACGTCCACGAAGGTGATGAGCGGGATGTTGAAGCAGTCGCAGAAGCGCACGAAGCGCGCGGCCTTCACGCTGGCGTCGATGTCCAGCACGCCGGCGAGCACCGCGGGCTGGTTGGCGACGATGCCCACGCTCTTGCCGTTCATGCGCGCGAAGCCGACGACGATGTTCTTGGCGAAGTGCTCCTGCACCTCGAAGAAGTGCTTGTCGTCCACGACCGCCTTGATGATCTCCTTGATGTCGTAGGGGCGGTTGGGGTTCGCCGGGACGATGGTCTTGAGCGACTCCTCGGCGCGGAACGGGTCGTCGTCACACGGCTGGGCCGGCGGGTCCTCCTGGTTGTTGGAGGGCAGGAACGAGAGCAGCTCGCGCGTCATGACGATGGCGGCCTGCTCGTTCTCCGCGGCGAAGTGCGCCACGCCGGACTTCTGGTTGTGCGTCAGCGCGCCGCCCAGCGCCTCCTTCGACACCTCCTCGTGCGTCACCGTCTTGATGACGTCCGGGCCGGTGATGAACATGTAGGAGGTGTCCTTCACCATCATGATGAAGTCGGTGATGGCGGGCGAGTACACCGCGCCGCCCGCGCACGGACCCATGATGAGGGAGATCTGGGGCACCACGCCGGAGGCGAGGGTGTTGCGCAGGAAGATGTCCGCGTAGCCGGCGAGGCTCTCCACGCCCTCCTGGATGCGCGCGCCGCCGGAGTCGTTCAGGCCGATGACGGGCGCGCCCACGCGGGTGGCCATGTCCATGATCTTGCAGATCTTCTGGGCATAGGCGCCGGACAGCGAGCCGCCGAAGACGGTGAAGTCCTGGGCGAAGACGAACACCTGGCGACCTTCCACGGTGCCGTAGCCGGTGACGACGCCGTCGCCCGGAATCTTCTTGTCGCCCATGCCGAAGTCGGTGGACCGGTGGGTGACGAACTTGTCCAGCTCGCAGAAGGAGCCGGGGTCGAGGAGCAGGTCGATGCGCTCACGGGCCGTCAGCTTGCCGGCCTCGTGTTGCTTGGCGATGCGGTCGGCGCCGCCACCCAGCTCGGCCTGCTTCTCCATGTCCTGGAGTCGTGCGCGGAGGGGGTCCTTCTCGGAGGTCTCGTCCATGTCCGCGCCGTCTAGCACGAAAGGAGCGCGTGCGCGCCCTCCGGCTGCGTCGCGTGCGCCTCGGGTGGGAGCAGGGTATCCACCGAGGCCAGGTCCACCCCCAGCCGCGCGCGCACCTCCTCCAGGGGAGACGCCCAGTACCGGCGCCAGGGGACGCCGAAGAGGGGCCGGGCGCGGTGACCCAGGACCCAGCCTCGGGTCAGGGCCCTCATCCGTGCTTCTCGCTCGGAGAAGGCATACAGCAGGGTGTTGGCGAGTCCGCCGGTGAGGATGCCGAGCGCGAAGGGGCTGCCCACCTGGGCCAGCGCGAAGGCCTGCAGGCCCAGCTCCCCGGCCACGTCGGTGCCGAAGCCGGTGAGCACGTGCCAGACGTCGTGGGATTCCAGCAGGTGGGCGCGCACGTATTCCTCGTCGGTGTGGGCCTGACGGGAGGGGAGGGCGTCCGGGTCCAGGCCGTTGGCGGTGAGGTGGTCGGCGAAGACGCGGCCGAGGGTGTCCTCCGGGAGCGCGCGCAGCTCCGGCAGGTGGAGCCTGCCCACGCGGGGCCGGTCGACCAGGGCCTGGGCGGTGTCGGGGTGGCGCATGAGCCGCTCCACCATGCGGCGCATGGCCATGGGCGGCGCGAGCACGCGGGCCAGGTCGATGATGTCCGGCAGGCGGTGGGGGTCCCGCAGCACGCGGGCCATCCGCCAGGCCTCGCGGGCATAGGTCATGGGGTTGTGCATGGGGTCCTCCGTGGGGGGCGTGGAGCCATGGTTAGCGGCCGGCACCCCGTGCGGCGCGCGGAAGCGGGCGGGGGTGCTGGCGGGTGGACATCGAGGGGGACCGGGAGCGGACACTCAGGGAGCGGGCGGGCGAACGCGTCGTCCCCGGCAGCGTGCGACAGCGGGCAGTGGGATGGAGCTTGAGGGCCGGACGCCATGCAAGGGAGGCCCGGGTGCCCGAGTCGCGAGGTTCGTTGAGGCTGGGCGTGTTCCGCGGCATCCCCATCCGCGCGCACTACACGCTGCTGCTCGTGCTGCCGCTGCTGGCGTACCTGTTCGGCGGGGCGTTCCAGCGCGCGGCGCAGGTGGCGGAGGTGCCGCCGGAGCGGTTGTCCGGCTCGCCGTGGCTGTGGGGGTTGGGGGTGGCGGTGGGGTTGTTCGCCTCCGTGTTCGCCCACGAGATGGCGCACACCGTGTACGCGCTGTGGCGGGGCGGCAAGGTGCGCTCCATCACGCTGATGATGGTGGGCGGTGTGTCGGAGCTGACGGAGCCGCCGCCCCGCGCGCGCGACGAGGCGCTGATGGCGTTGGTGGGCCCGCTGACGAGCATCGGGTTGGCGGTGGTGTTCGGCGGGGCGATGGTGCTGGTGCGCGCGACGGGCTCGTTCAACCTCCAGTTCGCGTGCTTCTACCTGGCGAGCCTCAACCTGTTCCTGGGGCTGTTCAACCTGCTGCCGGCGTTCCCCATGGACGGGGGGCGCATCGTGCGCGCGCTGCTGACGCGGCGGCTGGGGCTGGTGCGCGCCACGCGCGTGGCGTCGCTGCTGGGGCGGGGCTTCGCGGTGCTGTTCGGCCTGTGGGGGGCGGTGTCGCTCAACCCCTTCCTCGTGGTCATCGCCTTCTTCATCTACATGGGCGCGGAGGGCGAGGCGCGCCAGGTGCGGATGAAGGCGCTGCTGGAGGGCGTGGCGGTGTCGGAGTTGATGACGCCGCGGGTGGTGGGGGTGGAGGCGACGATGTCGCTGGACGACGCGCTGTGGAACCTGCGGCGCGAGCGGCGCACGGCGCTCCCGGTGACGGACGGCGACCACCCGGTGGGCCTGGTGGGCGTCGAGGAGATCCGCACCGTGTCCGAGCACGCGCGCGACATCCGCGTGGCGCGCGACGTGATGCGCCCGGCGGTGCTCGTGAAGCAGGACGAGGACGGGTGGCGGGCCCTGCGGCGCATGGCGGAGGCCCAGGCCCCCCTGCTCGTCGTGGTGGACGCGTGGGAGCGGCTGGTGGGCACGCTGGACCTCGAGGACATCCAGCGCGGCATGACGCTGCTCCAGGCCCGGGCGGAGCGCGCGGAGCGGGAGGGGCGCGGGTGGCGGCAGGAGCGGCCGGCTTGAGCGCTACCGGGATTCGGGAAGCGTCCAGTCGAAGGCGAAGCGGTGCGCGCCGCCCGGGGCGCTGTCCATCCACCCGGTGATGCGCTCGCTGCGCGACAGCAGGGGGCCCAGCTCCGAGCTGGCGGCGAACATCGCGGCCAGTTGCTCGTTGGACATCACGTCCGTCAGCGACACCTGGGACAGCCCCTGCGCGAGCAGCTTCGGGTCGAGCGAGAAGTCCGCCGCCCGCTCCAGCTTCGCGCCCGTCTCCGGCAGCGCCGCCAGCACGGCCTGCGTCGCCGTCTCGTCGTTGCCCACCACGAGCTGCTTGCCCTTCAGCCGCACGAAGACGGTGCCGCCCTTCACGCCCAGGGTCCAGCCGTCCTCCAGCACCTTCACGCCGGGGAAGTCCGAGAGCGGCGCCAGCGCCTTCTTCACCGCCGCCGCGTCCGTCACCTCCGCGGCCACCGCCTGCTTCACCGCGAAGAAGCGCGCCTCCTGCGACCGCAGCGAGCCGCGCACCTGCACGTTGCGCATGCTCACCAGCATGTTGCCGGTGAGCTGCTTCGCGACCAGGTCCGCCACCGCCTGCACCTGCTCCTTCTGGCAGGCCGCGCACACGGCCTGGAGGTTCGCGCGCAGCGAGCCCACCGCCTGGGACACGCCCGTCGGCGCCACCGCGACGCGCGAGAAGAGCAGGCCCTCCGGCTTCATCCCCCCGTAGGGGCTGGCCGCGCGCGCCTGGAACGGCGGCAGCGGCAGCTTCGTCGCCGTGCCGTCCACCTTCAGCACCGTGCCCGTGCCATCCAGCCCCAGCACCGTGCCCCCGTTGGTGAGGAACGCCACGCCGGCCACCTTGCCCAGCCGCGCGTCCGGCGCGGGCGCCTTGCCCACCAGCTTCACCGACTCCTTGAGCAGCGCCGCGCTGCCTTCGTCCGCCGCGCCGAAGGCACAGACGTCCTTGCCCTTGAGCGCGTAGCCCATGCCGCCGCCGTCGGTGCGCTTCGTCGTCACCGTGGTGATGCCCTTCGACGTCGTGGGCTTCGTCGGCTCGCCCCCCGCGGCGGTGATGGCCTCCGCCGCCTTCTGCTGGAAGAGCGCCACGTCCGCCACGCGCATGCAGGACACGCGGCCATCCTCGCGCAGCGACACCGTCGCGGGGCCCGTCGGGTCCAGGCCCACCGCGCTCAACGTCTGGGGGCGCGTGGGGTCGATGGTGAGGAACGGATGCAGCTCCGCGCTCCACGCCGAGGGGCGCAGCAACGCGGCGTACGTCCCCGCCCGCTCCAGGAAGGCGGACAGCCCCGTGAGGGCATCCAGCTTGGGGACGTGCACCACCGTCTGAGCGGAGGCCGCCGAGCGGGGCGCGGGAGCCGCGGTCAGCGCGGCGGCGAGGACGAGCGAGGAGAGCATGGTCTCCGTGAGAGCAGCGGGACTCCACCCCTGTCAAGGCGCTCGCGGCCCCGCCGTGGCGCTCCCCCGGTTCACCCCCCACCGAACGGCCAGTGGTGGACGATGGCGCGCCGGAACGCCCGGGCCCCACGGGTGACACGTCATCCTCCGCCCGCGCCGCGTCCATGACGCGTCAACGACGCTTCCTCGCCCCGCTGTTCATGAGACGTGTCTCGGGAGCTGTCTCACGCCGCCTGGGCGCAGGGCTTGCACAGGCTCCTCGCGGATTCGGACAACGAGGGGTTCATGCGTTCGGTATGTGCAGTGGTGGCCGCGGTGGGACTGATGGGCTGTGGTGGTGAGCCGGTGGAGCCGTCGCCGCTCGGCGCGGTGGACGCCGTCGGGCAGGAGATCGTCGGCGGCGTGGAGGCGCGCCCGAACTCCCACCCGTGGATCATCAGCTTGCAGCAGTACGGGAGCCACTTCTGCGGAGGCTCGCTCCTCCGCGTCTCGCAGAGCGTGGAGGCCTCCGACATCGTCCTCACGGCCGCGCACTGCGTCTATGACGGCACCAGCGGGCTCACCGCGTCCGCGGGCGCTCACGACCTCACCCGGCCCCCCGCGGGACAGGTCACCGTCCAGGGCTCGCGGACGGTCTACCATCCCCAATACGACCCGGACGCGACGCTCAACGACATCGCCATCGTCAAGCTCGCGCAGCCCATCCGATTCACGTCGACCATCCAGCCCGTGTTGTTGCCCTCGGCGGGGGCGCAGGTGGCGGACGGCGCGGAGGGGACGGTCGCGGGCTGGGGCCTGACGCGGGAGGGCGGCTACGACACCTCGTCCATCCTGATGCAGGTGGGAGTTCCGGTCGTCCCCCACCGCACCGTGGCCGCGCAGTACGCGAGCCAGGGCATCCAGATCGACCCGGTGGCGATGTTCGGCGCCGGCTACACGCAAGGCGGCAAGGATTCGTGCCAGGGTGACAGCGGCGGCCCGCTCGTCTTCAAGAACGGGGCTGGCAAATTCGTCCAGCAGGGCATCGTGAGCTTCGGCGTGGGCTGCGCGCGGGCCGGGCTGCCCGGCATCTACGCGCGGGTGTCCACCTACATCCCGTGGATCAACGCGCAGATCAAGGCCCTGAGCAGCGTGAAGTAGTCCGTCCAGTGCCCGGGAACTTCCCGGTGGAGCCGCGGCGCGAAGCCAGTCCGCACCGCTGCTCCACCGTTCCCCCCCTCGAAGCCCCGGGCGCTGGCCGGCTCGCCGTCAGAGCCGGCCGGTGTTGGCCCAGTCGATCATCCGCTCCGCCAGGTCCTGCGCGTTGCGTCGCAGGTAGGCCAGTTGGAGCATCTGGTCGTCCGACTCGGCCAGCGTCATGCGCCGCGTCAGCAGGTCCGCGAACCGGACCACCTGCGCGATGCTGATGCAGTCCGTGTCCTCCGCCACACCGGCGAAGCGCGCGACCTCCGCGTCCACTTCCAGACCCTCGTCGACCAGCGCCTTCACCAGCGCCTCCCGGGACACGGGCGTCTCGAACTCCTGCGGGTCGCGGAGCTGGCGACGCCACGGTTGGGCCTCCCAACGCACACGGGCAGGGTCCCGAGGGACCCGGTTCCATCTTGGAGGCGTGTTCACTCGTCCCTGCATCTGCATGCCGGTGAGGCCCGGCGTTCCGAAGTCCAGGTTCATCAGTGCCCCCTCTCCACCACGGGGTCTGCCCACGAGCGTGACCGACGTCATGACTTCCTCCATCCCACCCACCACGTGCCTAAGACGCCCCACGCGGGGATTCTTGATGCGCGCGGTCGCGCCAAACTGTTGCGTACGGACGCCACGGGTTCGTTGACAGGGGGCGGGTCGCTCGGGACAGTCCGCGCGCCATGGCGACCTATCCCGCGTCTCCCCGAGAAGCCTTCCACCTGCTGCGCGCACTCTCCGAGGACCTGTCCCACCCGGAGCGTCGTGCCCACGCGCGGGTGGAGCTGCGCGAACTGGCGGAGCTGTCGCGGGAGCGGCCCGAGTCGGCGCCGCTGCGGCTGGTGACGGTGACGGTGGCGGCGGGGGCGTCGCAGGAGCGGCTGGAGCTGTTCCTGCTCCCCTCCATCTTCGCCCCGGAGGCGTGGGCCTATACGTTCCTCGAGGGGCTGCTGCACGTCCCCCTGGACGAGTACACCGGCAAGCGGCTGGTGGAGGTGGGCGCGGGCTCCGGGTGGATCTGCATCGCGCTGGCGAAGTTCACGCGCCTTTCGCACATCCACGGCGCGGACCTCAATCCGCACTCGCCGGTGGTGGCCCGCTGTAACGCGTGGCTCAACGGAGACGAGACACTCGTATCCCGGCTGTCCTTCGGGGAGAGCGACCTGCTGCGCGGCGTGTCGGGCGACCCGCCGTGGGACTTCGTGGTGGGCTGCATCCCGCAGGTGCTGCGCACGGAGGAGCTGCCCGCGGAGCTGTCCCAGGCGGACGAGCAGGCCCTGTACGACCTCTCCAACTACTGCACGTTGCAGAACGTGTACGAGGACCACTTCGGCCTGGGGCTCATCGCGCGGCTGTTGGACGAGGTGCCGGAGCGGCTGGCGCCCACGGGGCGGCTGCTGCTCAACCTGGCGGGCCGTCCGGGCCGGCCCATCATCGACCGGATGTTCACGCGGCGCGGCTTCACCACGCGGGTGCGCGTGGCGCGGCGGGTGATGCAGGCGGCGGACACGGACATCCGCCCGCTGGTGGCGCTGGAGCAGCGCACCGGGCGCGAGTTCGAGTTCTTCATGGAGGCGCGCAGCCCGGAGCCGCTGCGCGCGGCCACCGCGCTGGGGTGGCTGCAGGCGGGGCACCCGGTGTGGCACGAGGTCGCCGTATGGGAGGCGCACCTGACGCGGCCCCGCGAGACGCTGGCCCTGCGGCAGGCCCTGCGGGAGCTGGGCGCGTCCGCGCTCCAGGAGGAGCTGGACCTGGGGGCCACGTCGCCGGAGCAGCTGGGCTTCGTCGCGGCGCTGGCGGGGCGGCTGGCGAAGGGGCCGCTGCTGCCGTACGCGCACGAGGCGGGGGACGCGTCGTTCCGGGGGCAGGTGGCGCGCTACCTGGAGCGCTACTTCGGCCTGCGGCTGGCGAAGGAGGAGGTGTTCGTCGCGCCCGAGCGCGAGCAGGCGGTGTACTCGCTGCTGATGGCCACGTGCGACCCGGGCGACGAGGTGCTGGTGTCGCGCAACCTGCACCCGCTCTACGCGCGGGCGCTGGAGAAGGCGGGCGTGCGCGCCACGGTGACGCACAGCACGCTGTCGGAGATTCGCCGGCTGGTGTCCGCCTTCGACGTGAAGATGGTGCTGCTCACGGTGGAGAAGGGCGAGCGCACCAACCTGGCGGTGCTGCGCGACATCCTCGCGGAGACGGCGCGGCGGGGCATCTGGGTGGTGCTGGACGAGAGCGCCTTCTTCAACATCACCGGCGAGGTGGAGCCGCTCACGCTGTTCGAGTTCCTGGCGCGCGAGCCGTACGCGCCCAACCTCGTGGTGCTCTACGGGCTGGTGAAGAACGCGGTGTGGCCGGACCTGGAGCTGACGCTCCTGTTGCCCGTGCCGGAGCCCCTGCGCGGCGACCTGGAGGTGGCGGCGGAGGTGACGTACTCGCGCATCAGCACGCTGGCGCAGTGGTTCTACGAGCGGACGTTCGCGGACCTCCTGTCCTTCCGCATCTCCTTCGCGGAGGCGGAGGCGCCGGGGCCGCGGGGCGCGCCGGTGGTGACGCTGCCGCGCTCGTCGCGCATCCGGAAGCTCGCGGGGTACCCGGCCTTCGCGCCCAAGGTCTTCCGCGACGACGACCCGGAGCTGGTGCGCCTGGACTACGGCGAGAACGAGGGGCCGCTGCCGCAGCCGCTCATCGAGGGGCTCGTCGCCGCCTCGGCCGCGCCGCGCGAGTCCGGCGCGCAGACGGGCCTGTCGGAGGCCGTGGCGGCCTTCCTCCTGGAGACGCGCGCCTCGCGCTACGTGCCGGAGGAGCTGGTCGTGGCGCCGGGGGTGTGGCCGCTCATCCACCACCTGGGCGTGGCCCTGCGCAAGCGGCTGGGGCGCACGCCCCGCGTGTTCGTGGCCACGCCGTGCTACGGCGTCCTGCCGCCCACGTTCGTCTCCGCCGGGTGTGACGTGGAGCAGGGCCCGCTGACGCAGTTGTTGGCGCGGCGGGGGCAGGGCGCGGCGCCGGACGTCGTCGTCGTCTCGCAGCCCTCCAACCCCACGGGCGTCTACGTGGCGCGCGAGGAGCTGGTGGCGCTGGCCAGCTACGTGGTGGAGCAGCGGTGCCTGCTGGTGTCGGACGAAATCTTCGGGCTGGTCAACCTCACCAGCCCCACGGCGGAGACGGTGCACAGCCCGGTGACGCTGGAGGGCGCGGTGCCCGGCGTGGGCGCGCGCACGGTGGTGCTCGGGGGGCTGTCCAAGGAGTTCGCCGCGGGCGGGTTGCGCGTGGGGTGGCTCGCCACCCGGGACCGGGCGCTGGCGTCGGCGGTGCGCGAGGCGGGGCCGGGCGTGCTGCACCTGGTCACCGCGCGCGCGGCGGCCTACCTCTACGCGGCGTACGCGCGGGGACCGGAGGGGCAGTTGCTCTATCCCCCGCGCCACCGCGCCCTGCGCGCCTTCCTCACGAAGATGCGGCGCGAGCTGGCGGAGCTGCGCGACCTGGTCCTCCACGCCCTGCCCGGGGACGGGCGCGCGGAGGTGGGGGACGTGGGCGGACTCTTCGTCGCGCCCCGCATGACCGCGTGGCTGGGACAGACGGTCGACGGCGAGACGCTCACCCCGGAGAACCTGCCGCGCGTGCTGTACGCGCACACGCACGTCGTGGTGAATGGCGGTCCGTGGTGTGGTGATTCGGAGCGCGTGCGCGCCGTCTTCTCCATCCCCCGCGGGAAGCTGATGACGGCGTGCGAGCGGCTGAAGGCCTTCGGCGCGAAGCTCGGCCCGGCGAAGGGCGGCTGACGCCACGTTGCGGGCGGCACGCCTGTTCACGCGGGGACAGTCCTCCTGCCCCCGCGCTGGATGGGGATGGTCGAGAAAATCCGGCATGGTCTGGAATTCCTGCTCCGAGTCCCGGCCCCCGCCGGGACGGGAGTTCCCCCCTGCACCGGGAATGACATGGCGAATCTGCTCGACCTGCCTCGACAGGCATTGATGGACCTGCGCTCACGGCTGAGTCATCTGCCGCTGGTCTCCCAGTTGCCGCTGCGCAACGTGGTGCCGGACAGCCTGGCCTTGTCCAGTCCCGCGCCCCAGGACTCGGCGCTGGCGGACCCGGCGCGGGTGTTGGCGTGGCAGAAGGCGTGTGAGCGGTATGTCCGTCCGGGGCACGTGGTGATGGACGTGTGCTCCGGCACGGGGCTGCGCACCTTCGTGGCGGCGGCGCGGCGTCCCCGGCGGCTGTACGCGGTGGACGGCACGCGGCTGTTGGACACGGCGCAGTGGGTGGCGCGGCGCAACGGCCTGGAGGACATCGACTTCGTGCGCGCGCACCCGTGGCACTACCAGCCGCCGGAGAAGGTGGACGTGCTGCTGCACGAGCTGCTGGGGGACGCCCTGTTCGACGCGGGGCTGGTGCCGAGGATGCTGGACCTGCGCTCGCGGCTGCTCAAGCCGGGGGGCCGCATCCTGCCCAACCGCTTCGAGGTCTTCATGGAGCCGGTGCAGCTGCGCGACGAGGCGTGCATCCCCTTCATCTGGAGCCAGCGCTTCCCCAGCGTGGACTACAGCTGCCTGCAGACGCTGCGCGAGGCGATGAACCCCTCGTACTTCACGCGCGTGGTGCGCTCGTACGAGGTGGACCACCTGCTGTGCGACCCGGAGCCGGCCTTCGCCTTCGACCTGGAGACGATGATGGCGGACGGGCTGCCGCACCGCGTGCGCTTCGAGCGGCCCGTGGTGGAGGAGGGGCGCGTGGACGGCTTCTGCCTCTTCTACAAGGTCGCCTTCGACGCGGAGCTGTCCTTCACCGTGTCGCCCCTGCGCGGGCAGAACCACGCGGGGATGATGCTGCTGCGCACCGACTCGCGCGAGTTCGAGCGCTTCGAGACGCTCTCCTTCGAGGTGGAGCTGGCGGACCCCGCCGACGTGCGCACCTGGCGCTGGCACTTCTGCTGAGCGAGGAGGGGAGCGCGGCGGGTGCTCGCGGGTGGACATCTCCCGGTGGGGAGGGTCCTCCCGCGCGGGGTCGTGGCTAGCTTGCATCCCGGCATGCGTTCCATCGGACGGTTCATCGCGCTGGGAGTCCTCCTGGGGGTCGTGGGTGTCGCGCGGGCGCAGGAGTCGGCGTCCGGGCCTCCCAGGACCCTCGCGGGGGTGTGTGGCACCGCCAACTGGGTGTGCGTGGCCGAGTGCATCGACGCGGACTGCATCGACCAGTGTATGCGCGAGGGGTGCGAGGAGGCCCTGTCGCGCCTCAAGTCCTGCACCGCGAAGGCCGGCTGCGCTCCGGAGGACTCGCGGTGCTCCGCGCGCAGGTGCGCCTCCACCTGCCAGCAGGCCTTCGAGCCCGCGCCGCCGAGCCCGGAGAAGGAGGTGGGCAGCCCGTGTGGGGAGGGGCGGCTGGCCTCGTCGACGTCCGTGCCCAAGGACCTGGTGGGGACGTGGCGGCTGGCGGCGGCGAGCCTGCCCGACGTGGATGACGGCCGGGCCCACCGCATCGAGCCCCAGCCCCGGGCGGACTACGCGCGCTCGCTGCTCATCACCCCGGAGGGGTGCTTCGTGCTGAGCACGGCGCTGAAGGACGCGACGCTGGGGGAGGGCAACTCGTTGGCGGTGCGCGCCTGGGGCACGGTGGAGGTGGTGGGCAAGGACACGCTGCGGCTGCGCACGCGGGACGGGCAGGCCGTGGGGCCGGTGTGCGGCGAGGCGCGGGTCATCCCCCTGTCTCGCGGCAAGCTGCGCTTCCGGGGGGGCACGTACCTCTGGGAGATGGAGCGCCACAAGCTGACGCTCACCGTGGACGACCGCACGAAGCAGACCTTCCAGTTCGACCGGGTTCGCAGCGCGAAATAGGGCCTCGTGTGTTCCCGAAGAGGGCGCGCGCCGTGCGAGAGTGCGGGAGCGTGCTCCGACACGGGCGTGCGCGAGGGAGGGCCCGGACATGATGGTGTCTCATGAGCGGATGGCGAGCGTGGACGCGCTCTGGTTCCACATGGACGAGCCCGCCAACCTGATGATGATTACGTCCGTGCTCGGCTTCGACGGCCGGTTGGACTTCGCGCGCCTGCGCGAGCTGGTGCGCACGCGCCTGGTGGAGCGCTATCCCCGCTTCCGGCAGAAGGTGGTGGTGGGCCGCCTGGGCCTGCCCTCCTGGGTGGACGCGGAGGACTTCGACCTGGACGCGCACCTGGTGCGCCTGCCCGTGCCCTCGCCGGGCGAGCCGGGGGCCCTGGAGTCGCTGGTGGGCCAGTGGATGAGCACGCCCCTGGAGCGCGCGCGCCCGCTGTGGCAGTTGCACGTCCTGGAGGGCGCGCCCGGAGGCGACGTGCTGCTGTCGCGCGTGCACCACTGCCTCGCGGACGGCATCGCCCTGGCGCGCGTGCTGCTGACGCTCGCCGATGACGGCGACGCCGCGGCGGTGGTGGACGAGCCCGCGGCCCATCGTCCCCTCAGCGGCCTGGAGAAGTGGACGCGGCGGGCGCTGTCGGCGGCGGGGACGGCGCGCGCGGTGGTGCGCAAGGGCATGGAGCTGGCGGCGGAGCCCATCCTCGCGGGAGACCTGATGCGGCAGGGGGCGCTGGGCGCCGTCGCGCTGGGGCGGCTGATGGCGATTCCCCCGGACCCTCGTACGCCGCTGCACGGCCCGCTGGGCCTGCACAAGCGCGCCGCCTGGTCCGCCAGCATCCCCCTGGAGCGGGTGAAGGCGCTCGGGCGCGCGCTGGACGGCACGGTGAACGACGTGCTGCTGGCGACGCTGGCGGGCGCGCTGCGGCGCTACCTCGAGTCGCTCGACGTGCCGCCCGAGGACCTGCACGCCCTGGTCCCGGTGAACCTGCGGCCCCTGGACGTGCCGGTGCCCCGGGAGCTGGGCAACCGCTTCGGCGTGGTGTTCCTGCGGCTGCCCATCCACATCGAGGAGCCCCGGCGCCGGCTGCGCGAGCTGTCCCGGCGGATGCTGGCGGTGAAGCGCTCGCCGGAGGCGGTGGTGACGTTCGGCGCCCTGGAGCTGCTGGGCCTGACGCCGGCCCCGCTGGAGCGCGCGGTGGTGGACCTCTTCGGTTCGAAGGCGTCGCTCGTGGCGACCAACGTGCCGGGCCCTCGGGCTCCGGTGTCGCTGGCGGGCGCGCGGCTGCGGGAGCTGACGTTCTGGGTGCCCCAGACGGGCCACCTGGGGCTGGGCGTGAGCCTGTTCAGCTACGCGGGGCAGGTGACGGTGGGCGTGGCGGCGGACGCGGAGCGCGTGCCCGAGCCGAGGGACCTCGTGAAGGCCTTCCACGACGAGTTCGAGGCCCTGGCGTCGCTCGCGGCGTGACTACAGGAGGCCGTGCTCCTCCAGCTTGTTGTAGAGCGTGCGGCGGCTGATGCCCAACAGCCGCGCGGCCAGCGTGCGGTTGTCGTTCGCGCGCTTCAGCGCGTCCGCCAGCGCCTGCTTCTCCGTGTCCTTGCGCTGGGACTCCAGCGTGCGCGCCGCGTCCGTGCCCGTCGCCTGGGCCGCCGGGGGCGCCACGTCGGGAGCGCCAGGCGCCGGCGCGAGGCCGGGTTGGCGCCCCAGCTCCCGCGTCACGTCCGCGCCGGTGAGCTCCTGCCCGTCCGACAGCACCACCAGCCGCTCCAGGAAGTTCTGCAACTGGCGCACGTTGCCCGGCCACGGCTGGGCCTGGAGCACCGCGAGCCCGTCCGGGGTGAGGGTGAAGGGCGGGCGGCCGTTGGCCTTCGCGTGCACGTCGAGGAAGTGGAGCGCGAGCGGCTCGATGTCCTCGGGGCGCTGGCGCAGGGGCGGCAGCCACACGGGCACCACGTTGAGCCGGTAGAAGAGGTCCTCGCGGAAGCGCCCCGCCTTCACCAGCTCCTCCAGCGGCTGGTGCGTGGCCGCCACGAAGCGCACGTCCACCTTCAGCGTCTGCGTGCCGCCCAGGCGCTCCAGCTCCCGCTCCTGGATGACGCGCAGGAGCTTCACCTGCACGGCGGGGGAGATGTCGCCGATCTCGTCGAGGAACAGCGTGCCGCCGTGGGCCAGCTCCACGCGGCCCGGCTTGCGCGTGGCCGCGCCGGTGAAGGCGCCCTTCTCGTAGCCGAACAGCTCGCTCTCCAGCAGCGTGTCCGGCAGCGCCGCGCAGTGCAGCTTCACGAAGGGGCCGGCGCGCCGGGGGCTGTGCTCGTGCACCGCCTTGGCCGCCAGCTCCTTGCCGGTGCCGGACTCGCCGCGCAGCAGCACCGTGGCCGTGCCCGACGCGGCCTTCGCCAGCAGCGCCTGCACCTCCGCGAGGCCCCGGCTGCTCCCGACGAAGCCCCCGCCCAGGCGCAGGGGCTCGCGGGAGGCCTCGCCCTGCGCGCGCAGGAGCGCCTTGCGGATGGTGAAGAGAAGCTCCTCCCGGTCGAACGGCTTGAGCACGAAGTCCGCCGCGCCGGCCTTCATCGCCTCCACCGCGAGCGGCACGGTGCCGTGCGCGGTGAGCAGGATGACGGGCACGTCCGGCCAGCCCCGGGCCACCTCGGACAGCAACGTCATCCCGTCCATGCCGGGCATGCGCACGTCGCTCACCACCACGTCCACGGCCCGGCGCTCCAGCACGGAGAGCGCCTCGCGCCCGTCCCGCGCCGCGTGCGTCGTCAGCCCTGCCTGCGTCAGGAGCGCGCCCAGCACCTTGGCCACCGCCGGGTCGTCGTCCACCAGCAGCACGCTTCCCCTCAACGACTCGCTCACGCGGCTTCTCCTCGGGCGCCCTCGCCGGTGTGGCCGGTGTCCACCGGCAGGCGCAGGCGGACCACCGTACCGTGGCCTTCCCGGCTTGTCAGGACCACCTCGCCGCCGTGGGCCTCCACCACGCGCCGGACGAAGGCCAGGCCCAGGCCGCTGCCGGAGGCCTTGGTGGTGAAGAAGTCGTCGAAGGCGCGCTCCCGGGTGCGCGCGTCCATGCCCTCGCCGGTGTCCCGCACCTCCAGGGCCACCCGCGCGCCGTCCCGCAGGGTGCGCACGGTGAGGGTGCCTCCCCGGGGCATGGCCTCCACGCCGTTGCGCACCAGGTTCTCCAGCGCGTTGGCCAAGAGGTCCTCGTCCCCGGCGCACGGCGGCAGGCCCGCCTCCAGCTCGCGCACCAGCGCGACGCGGTCGGGGCTCGCGAAGGCCTGGAGCGACAGCACCGTCTCCACCAGGCGGCCCAGCTCCACGGGGCGCGGCAGCGGCTCCACGCGGGCCAGGCGCTGGTACGTGTCCACCACGCGGCCCAGCCGGTCCACCTGCTCCAGCATCAGGTCCAGGAACTCGCCGTGCCCGTCCCAGGGCTGGCCGCGCGCGTGCTCCTCCTTGAGGTACTGCGCCGCGCCCTTCATCGCCGCGATGGGGTTCTTCAGGTCGTGCGCCATCTGCGCGGAGAAGCGCCCCAGCGTGGCCAGCCGCTCCATGCGCTCGCCGCGGGTGACGTAGGCGGTGACGCCGCGCCGGGTCGCCGCGAGCAGCGCGAAGGTGATGGCGGTGGTGAACATCACCAGCGCGCCCGTCTCCCCGGCGAAGAGCTGGAAGACGGCGAGGTAGGCGACGACGCCCCCGCTCGCCAGCACCAGCGCGTGCAGCGCCATGCGCGTCGCGCCCGCGTCGCGCCCGAAGAGGCCGAAGCGCAGCGACGCGAGGGCCATCACCGGCAGGCCCAGCAGCGTGCCCAGGTTGCCGAGCCGGGGCACCCGCCGCAGGCCCAGCTCCACCGCCAGCTCCGTCAGCAGCAGCGCCACCAGCAGCGTCAGGCCCAGCACCACCAGCCCCGCGCGGGCGCGCTCGTCCGGCTGGAGCGCGCCGCGCAGGTGCAGCACCAGCAGCGCGAACGCGCCTCCCAGCGGCGGGGCCACCAGCGCGGTGACGGTGAGGCCGAAGCGCAGCGTGAGCAGCCTCGCCGCCAGCGCGGGCGCGCCCAGCGCCACGAGCATCGTCAGCGAGAGGCCGCCGACGACGGCGTAGGTGCCGAACATGGCCCACGCCGAGCGCCGCCGCCGGCCCACGAAGGCGAGGCTGAAGTGCAGCGTGCACGGCACCGTCATCAGCGCGGCGGCGAAGCCCACCAGCCGCCAGCCCGGCTCGCCCGAGCGCTCCAGGGCGAAGTTGGTGAAGTTCCACGTCGACAGGGCGATGGAGAGCAGCGACAGCGGCAGGGCCAGGGGGCTGCGGCCCACGCGCGCGAGCGCCAGCCCCGCCAGGGCGAGCTGCCCCGCGCAGGCGACCAGGCTGATCCACATCGCGCCCGTCATGACGCCCTCCTCGCGAGGGAGTCTAGAGCAGGCCGAGCCGGCGCGCGTTGGCCGGGTCCACCGCGGCGGCTTCCCACCGGCGCACCGCCAGCTCGCGCTCGGCCTCGGGGGCGTCCGCGTAGTAGCCGAGCGTGTCGTTGAGGGCGCGGCTCAGCTCCTCGATGGCGGCCAGCCGCACGTCCAGCTCGCGGTGGCGCAGGGCGGCGATGAGCCAGTCCGCGCGGCGACGGCTGCGGTTCTCCGCCCACCACGCGGCCCACTGCCGGGGGCCGAGGCCCAGCGGCATGCGCGTCACCTCGCGCAGCGCCTCCGCGGCGGCCTGGGCGCACATCTCGTCGTCGCTGCCGGTGAGCTGGATGAGCCCCTCGACGGCGTCTCGGTCGTGCAGCGTGCCCAGCGCCCGGGCGGCGAGCGCGCGGCGCATCATGTCCCGGCTCTGCAGCTCCTGGCGCAGCTCGCGCATGGCGCTGTCCATCCGGGGCAACTGCTTGAGGGCCGCGGCGGCCACGCGCGCGGCGCTGGAGATGTCCGGCTCCAGGTCGAACAGGCCGCGCAGCACGCCGTCCACCAGGTCCACGTAGGGCAGGTTGCCGGCCGTCAGCAGCGCGAAGTAGCGCGTGTCCGGGTCGTGCGAGTCGAGCAGCGGCGCCAGGGCCTGCGCGGCGGGACGCCCCAGCCGCGACATCGCCGCGGGGATGGGACCCAGCTCGTCCGCCTCCGGCAGCTCCACCACCGGCAGGCGGCTCCACGCGGTGGGGCCGGGGAAGTGCTGGGCGAGGACGCGGGCGCTGGCCTCGGGCGAGCGCGCCAGCTCCACCATGGCGCCCGCGCGCTGCGCGGCGTCCGGACCGGTGAGGCGGCGCAGGAGCGGCGCGAAGTCGGGCGGCGGGCGCTCCTCCTGGGACTGCACGCGCGGCGGCAGCGCGGCGGCGCGACCCACGGTGCCGGCGCCACCCCGGCCGAAGAACGGGCCCCACCCCAGCCCCGCCACCACCGCGGGCGCGGGCACCGGCGGCGTGGCGGCGACCGGCACGTCCACGTCGATGGCGATCTCCTCCTCGGGGCCGCGCGCCTCGCTGACGCGCTGCTTGCGGAAGAGGATGAGCTCCTGGAACGAGGAGGCCAGGTCCTGGCAGAACAGGATGTAGTCGGACAGCCGCCGCTGGCTCATCGGCTTCTGGCCGCAGTCACCGTAGAGGATGGCCACCAGCCGGCCCTTCACCTCCACGGGGTACAGGAAGACGGTGCGCGGCGTCTGGCGGCCGAACAGCTCCAGGTAGTGCCGCGTGAGCGCGTCCGGTGGAAGCGGGCCGGCGTAGCTGCCCCGCGTGACGGCCACCGTGCGGAAGACGCTGCTGGCGTCGAGCGGCACCGACACCTGGGCCAGCCCCTCGCCGTCCATGCCCTCGCCCCGCGACTCCCAGCCCACCGCCGCGCCGCGCAGCACCGCGAACGCCGCGACGTAGTCGAAGGTGCGGCGGCCGAAGCGCAGCGCCACGTCGATGAGCTTGTCGCGCTCCCGGGTGGACTCCCGCAGCGCCGCGCGCGCCTGGGCCAGCGTCCAGTCGGGGACCTCGTGGCTCGCGGGCGTCAGCGCGGGACGGGGCTCGGCCTCGGCGCGCGCCTTGGGCGCGGGCTGCGGCCCGGCGGCCTTGCCCGGGTTGGGGAAGACGAGGAACGCGGGCTCCGCGGCGCGCGGCGGCGGCTGCACGGGCAGCTCGCGGGCGCCGGCGATGGGCGTGCCGAAGCGCAGCGTGGACGGCGGCGCGCCGTCCGCGGCGGACGGAGGCACCACCGGGCCCGGAGGCCACACCTGGGGCGGCGAGGTGCCCTTGGGCGGCGCCGGAGGCCACACCTGGGGGGCGCCGGGGCTCGCGGGCGTCGGGGCCGCCGCGCGAGGCGGTACGGCGGGGCTCGCGGCGCCCTTGGGCGCGGAGGGGGCGGCCGTCGGTGT
>NZ_JAKCFB010000064.1 GCF_024198235.1 Myxococcus dinghuensis
GCCGGGGGCTCCGGGACTCGCCGCGCGTCCGGGGGCTCCGGGCGTGCCGGGCGGCCTGCCGCGTCCTCCGGGCGCCACGCCGCTGCCGCCTGTTCCCGCGGCGCCTCCGCAGCCGGCCGCCCGCGCGAGGGATCCGTTCGGCCTGGGCGCGCCCCAGCCGGTGGCCGCCCAGCCGGCGATCAGCATCGAGGACTCGCTGCCCGACACGAGCGGCGCGGAGGAGATCTCCATCGACATCGGCGGGCCGGCTCCGGCCGCTCCGGTCCCCACGCCGCGCGCGGCTCCGGCCGCGTCGGATGGTGGTGAGGCGCTGCTCCGCGAGGCCCTGTCCAAGGCGTCGCGCGAGGTCATCGAGAAGATCGCCTGGGAGGTCGTACCGCAGCTCGCGGAGACGATCATCCGCGAGGAGCTCGAGCGGCTCATCAAGGACCGAGAGACGCAGCACTGAGGCGAGACCTTCGCCGTAACCTCCTGACCTTCTGCTGCCCCCCGTCGAGGGGGGCGGGCGTCTTCAATGAGCGACACTACTGAACTGTCCAAGGCCTACGAACCCACCGAGGTCGAGGCCCGTCGATACGCATTCTGGCTGGAGAAGGGCTACTTCCGCGCCGAGGCGACGTCCGACAAGCCCGCCTTCTCCATCGTCCTGCCGCCGCCCAACGTGACGGGCAGCCTGCACATCGGCCATGCCCTCACGGCGACCATCCAGGACATCCTCACGCGCTGGAAGCGGATGAGCGGCTTCAACGCGCTGTGGCTCCCTGGCACGGACCACGCCGGCATCGCCACGCAGATGGTGGTGGAGAAGGAGCTGAAGAAGTCGGAGGGCAAGAGCCGCCACGACCTGGGCCGGGACACGTTCCTCCAGCGCGTCTGGGAGTGGAAGGGCAAGTACGGCGCGCGCATCGGCGAGCAGCACCGCTACCTGGGCGCGTCGCTGGACTGGAGCCGCGAGCGCTTCACCATGGACGAGCAGTCGTCCGCGGCGGTGCGCGAGGTCTTCGTCCGGCTGTACGAAGAGGGCCTGATGTACCGGGCCCAGAAGCTCATCAACTGGTGCCCCTCGTGCCGCACGGCGCTCAGCGACCTGGAGGTCGAGCACGAGGAGAAGAACGGCTCCATCTGGCACATCCGCTACCCGGTGAAGGACTCGGACCGCACGCTCACCGTGGCCACCACGCGCCCGGAGACGATGCTGGGCGACACGGCCGTGGCGGTGCACCCGGAGGACGAGCGGTACAAGGACCTCATCGGCAAGCACGTGGTGCTGCCGCTGTCGGGGCGTGAGATTCCCATCATCGCGGACGGCGAGCTGGTGGATCCGAAGTTCGGCACCGGCGTGGTGAAGGTCACGCCCGCGCACGACTTCAACGACTACCAGACGGGCCTGCGCCACAAGCTGCCCATGATGTCCATCCTGGACGAAGCGGCCCGGATGACGAAGGACACCGGCAAGTACGCCGGCATGGACCGCTTCGAGGCGCGCAAGGCGGTGCTGGCGGACCTGCAGGAGCAGGGGCTGCTGGAGAAGGAAGAGCCGCACAAGCTGTCGGTGGGCACCTGTCAGCGCAGCGCCACGGTGGTGGAGCCCCGGCTGTCGCCGCAGTGGTTCATCAAGATCGAGCCGCTGGCGCGTCCGGCCATCGAGGCGGTGGAGCAGGGCCGCACGAAGTTCGTCCCCGAGGCCTGGACGAACACGTTCTTCCACTGGATGCGCAACATCCACGACTGGTGCGTCAGCCGCCAGTTGTGGTGGGGCCACCAGATTCCCGCGTACTACTGCACGTCGTGCAGCCCCCGGCTCGGGGACGACACGGACCTGCCGCTGGATGCCCCGACGGTGAAGGTGGGCGGCGTGGACTTCTCCCGCGCGGAGCCCATCGTGGCGCGTCAGGCGCCGGAGTCCTGCCCCAAGTGCGGTGGCGCGAGCTTCATCCAGGACCCGGACGTGCTGGACACCTGGTTCTCGTCCGCGCTGTGGCCGTTCTCCACGCTGGGCTGGCCGAACGCCACCCCGGAGCTGAAGACCTTCTACCCGACGTCCGTCATGGAGACGGGCCACGACATCATCTTCTTCTGGGTGGCCCGGATGATGATGATGGGCCTGCACTTCATGGGGGATGTGCCCTTCCGCACCGTGTACCTGCACGCGATGGTGCGCGACGAGAAGGGCGAGAAGATGTCCAAGACGAAGGGGAACGTCATCGACCCCCTGGACGTCATCCTCGGCGCGAAGTCGGAGGCGCTCGCCCCGGCGCTGAAGAACAAGTTCCCGCAGGGCATGCCGGCGTTCGGCGCGGACGCGCTGCGCTTCACGCTCGCCTCGCTCACCCAGCAGGGCCGCGACATCAAGCTGTCGATGGACCGGCTCGCCGGCTACAAGGCGTTCTGCAACAAGCTGTGGAACGCCAGCCGCTTCGCCCTGATGAACATGGGCGAGTTCCAGTACGACGGGGGCCCGCTGAAGGAGCGCTCGTTGACGCTGGCGGACCGGTGGATCCTCTCCCGGCTGCAGCGCGCCACGACGGAGGCTCGCGCTTCACTGGAGACGTACGGCTTCGCCGAGGCGGCCTCCACGCTGTACCAGTTCCTGTGGGCGGAGTTCTGCGACTGGTACATCGAGCTGGCCAAGGGCTCGCTCTACGGTGAGGACGCGGCGGCGAAGGACACCACCCGCGCGGTGCTCATCTACAGCCTGGACCGCGTGCTGCGGCTGATGCACCCGTTCATGCCGTTCATCACCGAGGAGATCTGGCAGAAGCTGCCGATGTCCCGGCCGACGGACAGCATCATGATCGCCGCGTACCCGGAGTCGGACGCGGCGCTCGTGGACGAGGCGGCCGAGGCGGAGATGGCGCCGGTCATCGCCGCCATCGAGGGCCTGCGCACCATCCGCGGCGAGAGCAACCTGCCGCCCGCCACCAAGGTGAAGGCCGTGGTGCAGAGCCCGGACGCCCGGACGCGCGACCTGCTCGAGCGTTGGCGTGGCTACCTGATGCCGCTGGCGGGCCTGTCCGAGGTGCACGTCGGACCGCCGGGCCCGAAGCCTCCCCAGGCCGCCGCCTTCGTGGCGACGAACCTGGAGATCTTCGTCCCGCTCGCCGGCCTCATCGACCTGGACGCCGAGCGCGACCGCCTGCGCAAGGAGATCGCGCGCGCGGAGCAGGAAGCGACCAGCGTCCTGCGCAAGCTGGAGAACCCCAACTTCGTGGCCAAGGCCCCGCCGGATGTGGTGGAGAAGGACCGCGCCCGCGTGGTGGAGTTGAAGGAGCGCAAGGCCAAGCTCGAAGATCACCTGCAGCGGATCGCCCCGGAGCCTCCCATGCCCGAGAACACGCCGTCCGAGAGCAGCACGCCCGCCGTGGTGGAGGACCTCGCGTCCCCCTCCGAACCCGCCCAGGTGAAGGTCGCCCCGACGAAGGAGGAGAAGGGCGGCGTTGACCTGGGCCAGGAACTGAAGGGAGAGCTGGGTGACGAGGGCCGCGTGCCCGAGGCCGACCCGCAGGTCCAGGCCGCCCTCGCGAAGCTGCGCGAGGGGACGAAGGAAGGCCTGTCCCCCACGGACCACCACGACCTGGGCGTCGCGTACATGAGCATGGGGCTCGTGGACGATGCGATGCGCGAGTTCGACAAGGCCAAGGAGGGCGGTGACGGCCGCGAGGCTCCGGCGAAGGCCACCGAGTCGGCCGAGCGTCCCGCGAAGGTGAAGGCGAAGAAGCCCGCCACCAAGAAGGCCGAGGCCCCCGTGAGCGAGGCCGCTCCCGTGGCTCCGGCCTCCGAGGACGAGGCTCCCGCCGCGAAGCCTGCTCCGTCGAAGAAGGCCGCCCCGGCGAAGTCCGCGAAGGCCGAGGCCACGGCTGCTCCCGCGAAGGCTGCTCCGGCGAAGGCCGCGAAGAAGGCCTCCGCGAAGGCTGCTCCCGTCAAGGCCGCCGCGAAGAAGGGCGGCAAGGCGGCGCCGGTGAAGGCCGCGAAGAAGGCTGGCAAGGCCGCTCCGGCGAAGCCTTCCACCAAGAAGGGCGGCAAGGCTGCGCCGGCGAAGGCCGCGAAGAAGGCCGCCAAGGCCGCTCCGGCGAAGGCCGCCAAGAAGGGTGGCAAGGCCGGGGCGAAGTCCGCCGCGAAGAAGGTTGCTGCGAAGAAGGGCGGGGCGAAGGCTCCCGCCGCGAAGAAGGCTTCCGCTGGGAAGGCGGCGGCCAAGAAGGTCACCCGGGCGAAGCCCTCGGCGCGGGCGAAGGCCCGGCGGTAGCAGGAGGAGACGTGCAGCAGGATTACCTCGATCGGCTCATCGACCTCGCCCTCGACGAAGACCTGGGGGCGGCGGGCGATGTCACCTCGCAGGCGCTCATCCCGCCTGACGCGGAGGGCAGCGCTGAGCTGGTCGCCAAGGAGCAGTTGGTGCTCGCGGGCCTCGACGCCTTCATCCGGGTCTTCCACAAGGTGGACCCGGACGTGGAGGTGGAGCTCGTCAAGCAGGACGGACAGGAGATCAAGCCCAAGGCCGTGGCGGCCCGCTGCCACGGTCGGCTTCGCTCCCTGCTCGCCGCCGAGCGCACCGCGCTCAACCTCGTGCAGCGCGCCGCCGGCATCGCCACGCTGGCCCAGCAGGCGATGACGTCGGTGCGCGGCTCGAAGATGCAGGTGCTCGACACGCGCAAGACGCCGCCGGGCATGCGCGTGGTGGCCAAGGACGCCGTGCGGATGGGCGGCGCGACCAACCACCGCTTCGGCCTCTTCGACGGCGTCCTCATCAAGGACAACCACATCGCGGCCGTGGGGGGCTCCATCTCCGAGGCGCTCCGTCGCGCCAAGGCCCATGGCCCGCGGCTGTGCAAGATCGAGATCGAGGTCACCAACCTCAAGCAGCTCGCGGAGGCGCTCGAGCACGGCGCCGACGTGGTGATGCTCGACAACATGGACGACGCGCAGATTCGCGAGGCCGTGAAGCTGACGGGGGGGCGTGTCCCGCTGGAGGTCTCCGGCGGCGTCACCCTGGACCGGCTGCCGCGCCTGGCGAAGATGGGCGTCGACTACGTGTCGATGGGCGCGCTGACCCACTCCGCGCGGGCCATGGACCTGTCGCTGGAGATCACCGGGACGAAGAAGCCCCGGCGCGCGCGCGCCACGCCCGCCACCCAGGGCTGACGCGCCTCAACCTCCCGGGGGCTCGCTCCGCTGCGCGAGCGCCCGGGCCTTCAATCCCTCCATGTCGGGGATGAACCGGCGCCCGGGCACGAGCCTCGGGCGTCGGATGCGGTCCATGCGGAACATGCGCGCGGCGTCCTTCTCCACGTCCAGCGCGAGCACGTACCAGACCGGTGCCTCGACGAGCAGTCCGTGGGGCTCCACCAAGCGACGGCTCGGTTTGCCGTGCCGGTCCTGGTAGTCGAACGCGAGGCAGACCTGCTCGCGGAAGGCCTCCTCGAACAACGCGAGCAACTCGCCCGGCGGCGTGCCCAGCTCCGTGAGCACCCGGGCGCTCGCGGGCCTGCCCACCACCACCCGCTCACAGAGCGCCCGCATGGCCCGCGCCCGCTCACGCGGCACGCTGGCGAACAGCTTGTCCAACCCCGAGCGCGCCGCGCGCCCCCATGGCAGCGCGGTGCCCGACGAGGACAGGTTGGCGGCGAGCCACAGGGCCACGACCTCCTCGATGGCGAGGTGGACCGCCGTCACGCCACGGTCCCTCTCCAGCCGGACACCCCCTCCCGGGCCCGGATCGCTGGAGATGGGCGTCCCCTGCTCACGCAGCGTGGCCAGGTCCCGGTGGATGGTGCGCTCGCTCACCCCGAGCGTCGCCGCCAGCTCCGCGACCGTGGTGGCCTCCTGTCCGCGAAGGACGTCCAGCAGCCGCATGACCCGCGTGACTCGCGCCATTGCTGACAGTTTCTGTCAGGGATGGGCCGTACTCAAGAGGACGTGGCGCGCGGCGGACGCGTGCCCATTCTCATGGGAGGAGGTCGTCATGAAGGGGCCCGAGGGTGAGCTGTACGTGGATGACGGGGGGCACGGCGGTATTCCGGTGGTGTTCGTCCATGCCTGCGCGGGCAGCACCGCGCACTGGGCCGCGCAGCTCGCGCACCTGCGCAAGCACCGCCGGGCGCTCGCGTTGGACCTGCGTGGCCACGGCCGGTCTGCGACTCCCGCACGCGAGGCCTGGTCCATCGACGACCTCGCCTCGGACGTGGCGGCGGTGGTGGATGGAGTGGGGCTGGAGCGCTTCGTCCTCGTCGGGCACAGCCTCGGTGGGGCGGTCTGCGCGGCCTACGCGGGCGCGCACCCGTCTCGTGTCGCCGGGCTGCTGCTGGTCGACCCGGCCTCGGACGGGCGGACGATTCCCGCCGAGCAGGCGCAGGGCCTGATGGCCGTGCCGGGGTCGGAGGCCTGGCTCCCCGTCGTCGAGCAGCACTGGGCGCCGATGCTCGCGGCCTCCCAGCCCCAGGTGCGTGAGCAGGTCCTCGCCGGCCTGCGTGGAACGGCGCAGGCGGCGGTGCGGGGCACCCTGGGGGCGCTCCTGACGTTCGACCCCGTCGCGGCGCTGCGGCGCTACCCGGGGCCGAAGCTGTCCCTCGTGACGGCGTTCAACCAGGGGCCCGACGCGTACCAGAACGAAGTGGCGGAGCTGACCGCCCTTCGAGTGGATGTCCCCACGGGCCACTGGGTGCAGCTCGATGCACCCGCGTGGACCTGTCAGCAGATCGACGGGTTCCTCCAGTCGCTTCGGTGACGCGGTAGCCGGACGGCGGTGTGGCTACTTGCCGTTGAAGACCTCGGCGCGGGGTGTCCCCTCGGCGGACGCGGGCATGCCCACCTCCATCATCGCGGCCAGCGTGGGTGCCACGTCGATCGGGTCGATCTCCGTCCTGTACATGCCCGGCTTCACGCCCTTGCCCGCGAACACCACGGGGACCTGGGCGTCGTAGGAGTAGGGCGTGCCGTGCGTGGAGCCGGCGCTGTCGTAGTAGAGGACGTGGAACGGCCGGAGCATGTACAGCACGTCGCCGCTGCGCTCGGGGAAGTACCCCTTGCGCACCGTCGCGAGATACCCCGCGGGGTCCGGCACGGTGAACAGCTCCTCCCGCGTCACCGCCGTCAGCACGGAGGGGTGCTTCGACAGCCACTCCACGACGAAGCGCTGCACCTGCGCCTTCTCCACCTTGCCCGACTCCAGCGCCTTGCCGCCCAGGTACACGTCCAGCTCCTCGATGATCGCCGTGACGTCGGGGCCGAAGCGCTCCTGGACCGCCTGCTTCAACTCCTGGTTCATCGTCACCGGACTCAGCCGCAAGGCCGGCAGGCCCTCCGTGGCCCACTGCTCGGGCGCCGCCGCGCCGCCATGGTCCGCGGCCAGGGCGATGACCAGGTTCGCCCGGCCTCCCGCGGCGCGCTCGGCCGCGGAGATGAGGGCCGCCAGCGACTTGTCCAACTGCAGCAGCGCGTCCTGCATCTCCCACGAATACGGGCCGTACTCGTGGAACACGTTGTCCGGTCCGCTGAAGCTCACCGCGAGCAGGTCCGGGATGTCGTCCTTGCCCAGGCCCTCGCCCGCGATGGCCGCCTTCGCCGCCTCCACGAGGAGGTCGTTCGCATACGGCGACACGCCGAACGCCTTGTAGAACTCCGGGCCCGGCGCCGTCAGGCCGCCGTCCAGCGGGTGCGGGAACACCCGACCGAGCCCGTACGAGTCGGCCTCGTAGGGCAGGTCATCCTCGCCCACGTACTCGGCGCGCGGACGCAGCAGCTCCCACTTCTTGCCGAACGCCGAATCCGGCAGCTTGCGCTCGTTGAGGGCCTTGAGCCACGCGGGGAACTCCTTGGTGTACCAGGTGCCCGTGACGAACTTCCCCAGGGTGTCGTCGAACCACCACGCCTGCCCCAGCCGTCCGCCCAGGGCGATGGCCGAGCGTGACTTGAGGGAGAGGGCCACGGCCTTGCCTCGCTCCTGCGTGGCCACGCGCAGGCGGTCCGCCAGCGTCTCCGCCATCAGGTTGGCGGGGCTGGCGTCCTGACCCGGCTTGAGCGTCGCCTCCAGCACCGGATGCGCGGCGTCGTGGAACGAGGACAGGAACTTGCCGGTGGCGCGGTCCACCCACCGGTTGTCCACGACCCCGTGACGCCACGGATTCGCGCCGGTCGAGAGCGTGGTGTGTCCCGGAGCGGTGCGGCACTTCGCGTACCCGTAGCGCGCGTACGGGAAGTAGGCGCCGGTGTCGAGAAGCTGACCCAGGCCCCCCTTGAGCCGGGGACGGGCGCGCAGGAGGACGTCGCTGCCCATCGAATCCACGGTGATGAACACCGTGAGGCGCGGAGGGCGGGCGGCGGCGGGGAGGGTGGCGAGGAGGACCACCAGGACGAGGGCGCGAGTCATACGTCCGAGAAGCTGCCCTGGCCTGCCCGGCGGGCGCAACAAACAAGCGCCACCGTCACTTGGACGTCCGGCGCTGGCGCCTGCTACGGTGCGCGCCCTCATGGTCGAGGCCCGCCTTCGCGTCATCTACGGCGACACGGATCAGATGGGTGTCGTCTACTACGCGAACTACTTCCGCTACTTCGAGTTCGCCCGGAGCGAATACTTCCGTGCGCGCGGCGGCAGCTACCGGGAGCTCGAGCGCACCGGGTTGATGCTGCCGGTGGCGGAGGCGAGCTGCCAGTACAAGTCGCCCGCCCGGTACGACGATCAACTCGTCATCCAGGTGTCGGTGGGCGAGTTGCGCCGGGCCTCCATCGTGTTCACCTACGAGCTTTTCCGCGAGGGGGAGTCGCGCACGTTGCTGTGCACCGGCCGTACCCTGCACGCGTGCGTGGGGCGCGACGGCAAGCCCACGCGGTTGCCGGAGTCCGTGGTCCGGCTGCTGGAACATCCGAACGCTGAACCTTGAAGGAGCACTGAAGATGGATCGCAACCTTGCAATGGAGGTCGTGCGCGTCACCGAGATGGCGGCCATCGCCTCCGCGCGACTGATGGGCCGCGGCAACAAGAACGAGTCGGACCAGGCCGCCGTGGACGCCATGCGGCGCGCGTTCGACGCCCTGCAGATCCAGGGCACCGTCGTCATCGGCGAGGGTGAGCGCGACGAGGCGCCCATGCTCTACATCGGCGAGAAGGTGGGCCGTCGCGGTGACGGGGACCCGGAGGTGGACATCGCCCTGGACCCGCTCGAGGGCACCAACCTGTGCGCGTACGGCCGTCCCGGCTCCATCTCCGTGGTGGCCATGGCCCCCAAGGGCGGGCTGCTCAACGCGCCGGACACGTACATGGAGAAGCTGGCGGTGGGCCCGCGCGCGCGCGGCGCCATCGACCTGCGCAAGTCCGCCACGGAGAACCTGCGCTCCATCGCGGAGAAGATGAAGGTCTACGTCGAGGACCTCACGGTGGTCATCCTCGACCGCGAGCGGCACCAGGACCTCATCAAGGAGGTCCGCGCCGCGGGCGCGCGCATCCGCCTCATCGAGGACGGTGACGTGGCGGGCGCCTTCGCCACCTGTTTCGAGGGCACGGGCGTCGACGTGCTCATGGGCACCGGCGGCGCGCCCGAGGGCGTCATCGCGGCGGCGGCCATCCGCGCCACCGGCGGCGACATGCAGGGCCGGCTCGTCCCCCGCAACACGGAGGAGATCGAGCGCGCGAAGAAGATGGGCATCACCGACATGACGAAGATCTACGCCGCCGAGGAGCTGGCGAAGGGCGAGGTGATGTTCGCGGCCACGGGCGTCACCAGCGGCGACTTCCTCAAGGGCGTGCGCTTCTTCGGCGGTGGCTGCGAGACGCACTCCGTCGTGATGCGCAGCAAGACGGGCACCGTGCGCTTCATCCAGTCCCTGCACAAGTTCGACAAGAAGCCGGGGTACGCTTTCTAGGTCGTCGTCACCCTCGCAGCTCCCGGAGAGAGTCCACCCATGCCTGGCGCCACGCGGACCATCGTCATCAACGCCCCCGTCGAGAAGGTCTTCGACGTCATCAGCAACTTCGAGCGCTACCCGGAGTTCCTCCCCGAGGTGAAGGAGATCCGCACCTCCAACCGCAAGGGGGACACGGTCGACGTCCACTACAAGGTCGATGTGGTGAAGACCATCCGGTACACCATCCGCGCGGTGCAGGAGCGCCCGCGCAAGCTGGCCTGGACCTACGTCGAGGGCGAGGTCATGAAGGACAACAAGGGGAGCTGGCTCCTGGAGCCCGAGGGCGAGGGGAAGACGCGCGCCACGTACAACGTGGAGATGGCCCTGGGCGCCCTGGTCCCCAAGGCCATCGTCAACGCCCTGGTGGATACGTCGCTGCCGAAGATGCTGGACGCCTTCAAGCGTCGGGCGGAAGCGGCCTGAGTCACCCGGCCCAGGGGGCTTTCCGACCCTGGGTCTCCCGCCTCCCCGGAGGGGGTCTGGAGCAGGCGAGCGAGTTGATCGCGCCGTGGGGTGCCCTTGCGCCCCGGAGGGTCGAGGTCCGCCCACGAGTTGGAGCGCTTGCGGGCCGTCGCGAGGGCATTAGAATCAACACCATCCCGACCGGAACATTCGGGCGTCCCTGACATCTATGCCACGGTTCCCCTGGCCTGGATGTCGGATGGCGGACGAGCAACCGTGCGAGATGGCAGCAACGTACCCAGTGCGGAACCGGGGTTCTTATTTTGCATCTATGGGAAGTGGAAGTGCAGTACGGGCGGGACGGCGGGCGTACATCGGGGTACGTAGGCTGAGGGGAGACGGAAGACCCATGCTCGACGCCTTCATCATCGAGGAAATCAAGCGCCGTGAGCGCCGCCGGGAGGAGCGGGAGCGCCCCGTGGCGGAGTTGCCACTGCCCATGCCGGACGACCGGCCGCGCCGTCGGACGGAGACGGAAGAGGAGAAGCCCCAGCGGGGCGTGGTGGTCATCGACCTCCTCGCCTGAGCCGGGCCGTGCGGCCTGCGTGCCGCACCGTGTCGCATTCAGCCCGCGGTGGGTGTCCCTGGTGGACGACCCCCGCGGGCTTGCTGCATCCAGGGGACGCCTCCCCTGCGGGGCCGCCCGGCTCAGTCGCTGGCGAGCGTGAGCAGGTGGCGGGGGTGGTACACGTCCCAGTTTGGCCCCTTCACCGTGGCGAAGGCCTCCAGCACCGTCTTGCGCCAGTCCTCGCGCAGGGACTCCTCGCCGTGGAAGGCGCCCAGCAGCGCGCCCGTCACGGCCGCGTGGACCTCCGTGTCGCCGCCCCGGTGGATGACGTCGAGGAGGGCCGCCTCGGCGCTGGGGGCGTGCAGCAGCTCCCAGAAGGCCAGCCGGAAGGCGACCCGCACCGCGTGCGCCGCGCGGTGGAGGTGGAGCTCCGGGCCATACAGCCGGGGATCCTCCTGGCGGGCCAGGGCCAGGTCCTCGCGCAGCAGGCTCGCGGCGAAGGTCACCTCGTGGACGTGGTCGCTGGCGGAGCGGCCGAGCGCCGCGGCGGCCAGGAGCAGGCCCGACTCGGCGGCGGTGACGAGGTCGTCGGCCTTGAGCTCCGGGCCGCTGGTGACGGCGCGGGCGATGGCGGCGTTGAGCGCGGCGCACGCCAGTTGGCAGCGCGGGTCGAAGTGGGTGAGGGCGGAGTCCGCCAGCGACGCCTGGGTGCGCGCGTTCGCGTCGCTCGACAGGTACACCCCCAGGGGCGCGGTCCTCGCGAGGCTGCCCGCTCCCACGGCCTGTCGGTGCCCGCGCAGCCAGACGCGCTTGCCGGCGCCCAGGGGCGGCAGGCCCGACTGGCACTCCTCCAGCACCTCCTTCATGGGCTCGCTGACCTCGACCGCGTGTGGCTGCCACGCGCGATAGCGGCGCAGCGCGTCCGCGGCGTCGTAGCGCTTGAGGTCGCGCAGGCTGTGCCCGATGCAGCACGCGAGCTGCGTCACCTCCGTGACCTGGCCCTTGCGCAGCTCGTGCCGTCCTCCGCCCGTCATCCGGCCGAAGCCTCCGTCCACCAGTTGGGGGAAGGAACTGGCCACCAATGGACGGTGCGCGGTGGGGACGGCCAGGGCGTTGCCCACCGCGAGCCCGAGCAGCGCGCCGCGCCGTCGCTGGGCGAGGAGGGGGTGGGGACCCTGGGGGGCGTTGCGGCGTCGGGGCGGTGGGGGCATTCGGCGGGTGGACACTGTATCAGCGGCCCCCGCGAGCGCGCTTGCCCACTCCAGGAGGCTCCTCTAGAACCGCGCGGCCATGCCGACACCGCGAATCCTCGTCTCCAACGATGACGGCTATTTCTCCGAGGGATTGCAGGCGCTGGTCGAAGCGGTGAGCCCGCTGGGCGAGGTCTGGGTGGTCGCCCCGGACCGGGAGCAAAGCGCCGCCTCCCACGCCATCTCCCTGCACCGCCCCCTGCGCATCAAGCAGGTCCGCGAGCGCTGGTTCGCCGTCGACGGGACGCCCACCGACAGCGCTTATCTGGCCATCGTCCATCTCCTGAAGGATGCTCGCCCCACGATCATGGTGTCCGGCATCAATCACGGAGCGAACCTGGCGGAGGACGTCACCTATTCGGGGACGGTGGCCGCGGCGATGGAGGGGGCCCTGTTGGGGGTGCCCGCCATCGCGTTCAGCCTCGTGTCGCGGGGCACGTTCGACTTCGCGCCGGCCGCCCGCTTCGCGCGCTCGCTGGTGCAGAGCGCCCTGGCGCGTCCGCTGCCGCCGCGCATGCTGCTCAACGTCAACATCCCCGGTGGCGTGGAGCCGGAGGGGTACGTCGTCACGCGTCTGGGGCGCCACTCGTACGGCTACGCCGTCGTGGAGAAGGAAGATCCCCGCGGCCGCAAGTACTACTGGATCGGCGGCAGCGAGTATCAGCACGAGGACATCCCGGGCAGCGACTGCAACGCCGTGTTCCGGGGCAAGCGCGTGTCCGTCACGCCGCTGCACCTGGACCTCACGGACCACAGCCGCCTCGAGGACCTGGGTGGCTGGGAGGTCCCGGGCTTCGCGCGTCACGCGTCGGACGGTGCCTAGCGTTGCTCCCGGGTGACGCCAGCCGAGCGGGTAGGGCGCTCCAGGTCCTCCTCGTCGCCGTGCTGCTGGCCGGCTGCGTGGGTACCCGGGCCTCTGCTCCCGGGCTGGAGTCCTCGCTGGAGGCCGGGAATGACTTCACGCCCGTTGGTGAGGTGCCTGCGGGCGGTGGGGAGCCCTCGCGCGACGTGGCGCCGGCGGGCAAGGGGGGCGCCTTCCCCTTCGCGCTGAGGTCGGCGCATGCCGAGCCGGAGCTGGTGGCGGTGCGCCACCGCGTGGCCCCGGGCGAGACGATGTACCGCATCGCCAAGACGTACGGCCTCACCGTGGACGAGCTGGCCTCCGCCAACGGCATCAAGGACGTCAGGGCGCTGGCGGTGGGGCAGGAGCTGACGATTCCGGGTGTGGAGCGCAACGTGCCCGTGGACGCGCCGGACGCGCTCGCGCCCGAGGCGGATCCAGAGCCCGTGCGCTCCGCGGATGCGCCGCCCCGGAGGAGTGTCCCGGTGGTCGCCCGCCGCGAGGAGCCCCCGCGCAGGCCCGCCTCGCGACCCGGCTCGGTGCGTCCCAAGGTCGCGACCCAGGGGATGATCGACTGGCCGCTGAGGGGCGTGTTGTACGGCCGGTTCGGCAAGAAGGGCCGCGAGCCGCATGACGGCATCGACCTGGCCGCGCCCGCGGGGACCCCCGTGAAGACGGCCCAGGAAGGCACGGTGCTCTACGCGGGCGAGCAGCGTGGCTACGGCAACATCGTCATCGTCGAGCACTCGAACCGGCTCATCACCCTGTACGCGCACAACCGCGACCTGCGCGTGCGCACCGGGCAGAAGGTCCGCCGGGAGCAGGTCATCGCCACCGTGGGCGAGTCCGGCAAGACTTCCGGGCCGCACCTGCACTTCGAGGTCCGTCTCGACGGCAAGCCGGTGGACCCGCTCGACTACCTGGGGCCGATGCCGTCGTCCTGAGGGCCCCGGGGCAGGCGGTTGCTCTCCTGGTCGCCAGGGAGGCGCCATCGGATGGCCCTGGAGCCCGTCGCCCCTCTGGGCGCGGGGCGGGGGAAGGGTAGAGTGTCGCCCCGTGCCGCTCGCCCCGTCGTCCCTGGTCGCCCTCCTGCTCCTCGTCGCCCCGGTGGCGCATGCCTCGACCCAGGGCGGACCTGGGGCCGAGGGAGGTTTCGCACGGACGGTGCGCCCCGGGACGTGGGTGGCCCTGGGGGCCTCGCCGCAAGCGGAGGCGGAGGGTGCTCCCGCGGAGGTGAGCCCCGGGACGGTCGTTGCCCCCGAGAGCCCGGTGACGTCGAATCACGCCGAGACGGATGGCGCGTCCGCGACCGTGGCACCCGCGGCCTCTTCGCGAGCGGAGGAGGTGGCAACATCCGTGGCCGCGGAGCCGTACGTCGTGGCCGTCCTCACGCTCGACTCGAATCCGTCGGCCCGTGACAACGCGGCGGGCGTCACCGCGCTCATCACCGCGTGGCTGTCCGAGTCTCCGCGCGTTCGGGTGCTCAGCCAGCGGGACATCGAGTCGGGACTCGATGCCGCGCGTCGCGCCCAGCTCCATGAACTCGAGTCATGCGAGCGCGGCACCTGTCTCCAGGAACTCTCCGCGCTCACGGGCGCGCGCTTCATCATCACCGGACGGTTGGATCGCTTCGGCGACCAGTACCTGCTGTCCGCGAACCTCGTCGACACCGTGGTGGGGATGAGCGTGGCGAAGCCCCGCGCGGAGGCCCCTGAGCCGGACACCCTGCTGCGCACCGCGGAGGTCGTCGCCGACGAGCTGCTCGCGGAGATCCTCTCCCCCGGAGCGCCCCGCGCGGCCCGTCCCCTCATCGGCGGCGCGCGCGAGACGGGGGGCGGCAGCTTCATGGTGGGGCTGCGCATCAACAACAACTTCGTCGACGAGCTGGCGACCTTCAACCCGGGTGCTGACCTGGAGGTCGGGTACTGGTTCCACCCCGAGTGGCTCGGCTTCGCGCAGGTGGGCTTCTCCTACGTGCGCTCCAACACGGAAGGCGCCAAGGGCGGGCTGAACGTGCTGCCCAGCCTCGTGGGCGCGCGCCACTACCACAACATGCAGAACACCCTGCGCCCGTACTGGGGCTTCGGCCTGGGCGTGCAGTTGTCCTTCGGCGACTTCGGCATCTTCCAGTCCACCGGGCCGCTGCCCACCATCGTCGGCTTCCTCGGGCTGGAGTACCTCATCGCCGGTCGGGTGGGCCTCCAGGTGGAGGCCGGCACGAACGTCGCCCAGGCGGTGATGGGGTTGGCGGAATCCAGGCTCGGCGACGGCCTCAATCTGGACCTGAGCGCGGGCATCGCGTACCACTTCTGAGAACCGGAGCCTCCATGTCCCTGCGACTGAAAGCCCTGACCCTGATTGCCCTGCTCGCGTCGGCCGCGTGCACGGACGACCGCCCCGTCGTGTCGCCGAAGGACCACGCCGAGGGCCTCTACATCAAGGGCACCGCCGAGTACCTCCAGGGCCAGTTCCAGGCGGCCCTCGCGTCGTTCGACGCGATGGCGAAGCTCGCCCCGAACGACCCGCGCCTGCCCGCCGCGCGCGGCGAGGTCTACCTGTCGCTGGGGAAGTTCACGGACGCTTCCAACGAGTTCGAGACCGCCGTCAAGCTGGACCCCAAGCGCTCCACCAACTGGAGCCGCCTGGGGATGAGCCAGGCCCAACTGGGGCGTAACCAGGAGGCGATCAGCTCCTTGCGCAAGGCCGTCGCGCTGTACCCCAACGACTACAGCGCGCTGGAGCAGATCGGCGACATCCATCTCAAGAAGAAGGAGCACGACGAGGCCATCCAGCATTTCGTCCTCGCTGCGAACGCGGCCTCGGGCGAGACGAAGTCGGAACTCCTCATGCGGGCCGTGAACGTGCTGATGGTCCTGAATCGCGAGGCGGACGCGATGACGATGCTCGAGAAGGCTGCTCGCGAGGGGCTGCGCACGCCGGCAATCCTGACCGCGCTGGGGGACGGTCTCGTCAAGGGAGGCAAGCTTGTCGAGGCCGCCGCCACCTACCAGGAGGCAGCGAGCAAGTCGCCCAGGGATCCGACGCTCTGGGAGCTGGTGGGAACCATCCACATGCGCCTGGACAAACCGGGCGACGCCATCGCCGCGTACAAGGAGTCCTTGCGCGTGAAGGATCGCGCCGTCGTCCATGTCGCCCTGGCTCGCATCCAGCTTGGGCTCAAGAGCCAGGAGGGCGCCGCGCAGGAACTCGTCGCTGCGTTCGAATGTGAGGATGTCAAGGAGGTGTCAACGCAGCGGGAACTGGCCTCCCTTCTCATCGACATGAACCGCAAGAAGGACGCGCTGCTCATCCTGGGCAACCTCAGCGCGGAGCCTGAACTGGACAAGGACGTCGAACTCCAGCTCGCCACCGCCCGGCTCGCGAACGAGCTCAAGGATACCGCCCTGCGGGACGCGGCGTGCGCCCGCGCCATCGTCGCGGACAAGACGCCCAAGAAGTGTCCTTGAGCGTCGAGGCGCGGCGGGGCGCTACGCCCGGCCGCCCTGCATCTTGCGGTACACGCCCACCACGAGGCCCAGGATCATCGTGGAGCGGAACTCCGCCCGGCTCACGTAGATGGGCTGCATGGTGGCGTTCGCCGGCTGGAAGCGGATGCGTTCGCCTTCCGGGTAGTAGCGCTTCACCGTGGCCTCGTCCTCGATGAGGGCCACCACGATGTCGCCCGGCTGCGCCGCCGGCGTCTTCTTCACGAAGAGGTAGTCCCCGTCGTGGATGCCGTCGTCGATCATCGACTGGCCCTTGACCCGCAGGGCGAAGACCTCCCGGCCGTTGACGCCTCCCAGCAGGAAGCTGTCGATCTTGACCGAGTCCTCCATGTGCTCCTGCGCGAGCAGCGGAGCACCCGCGGCCACCTTGCCCAGCAGCGGCACCTCCACCATGCCCGCATCGCGCCGGGCGCCCAGGCCCAGCAGCAGGCGGGCGCGCTTGGTGGGCACCAGTGAGCGGCTCTGCTGCTCGCCCCGGTTCAGGTACCCCTTGCGCTCCAGCGCCTTGAGGTGGTCGTTCACCCCGTTGGTGGAGCGGATGTCCATGTGCTCCCCAATCTCCCGGATGGTGGGCGGGAAACCGCGGGTCTCCGTCTCCTTGACGATGAAGCTGAGAATCTCGCGCTGGCGGTCCGTCAGCTCTTCCATGCGCACCCTCGCTCGCCTGGCTTCGCTCCGGGGAGGCTCTCCCCCAGGCAACAGGCTTTCAGTGTCCACTTTCCCTGAACATACGTGTAGAGTCAATTCGTTCAGTGTCCCCCCGCGCACGGCAGGTACGTGCCGGACGTTCGGTATTCTCAGTTCTTGAGGGTTTCCGACGATCTCGACGTACTATTCCGCCTGCCGTGTCAGAGCTCCGCCACACGCTCCTCTTCGTAGACGACGAAGCCGACGTCCTGGACATCCTCACCCGGATGTTCCAGCGCCGGTATCGGGTCCTCACTGCCCTCAGTGGTCCTGCGGCGCTGGAGATATTGCGCCGCGAGCAGGTGGACGTGCTGGTGACCGACCAGCGCATGCCGGAGATGACCGGCATCGAGCTGGCCGCGACCGCTCGCGCCGAAGGCTTCGACGTCACCACGCTCCTCCTCACCGGGTTCACGGACCCCGACGACCTCATCGCGGCCATCAACCAGGGGCAGGTGTACCGGTACATCACCAAGCCCTGGGACGTGAACGACCTGCTCATCACCGTGAAGAACGCGGTGGAGTACACGCAACTGCGTCGCGACAAGGAGCGGCTCATCCGCCAGCTCCACCAGCGCGTGGAGGCGCTGTTCGTCCTCTACGAGGTGAGCCGGGCCAGCGCGAATGATCCGGCCAGCTACGACAACATCATCGACCGGGTGCTCATCGCCGTGGCGCGGGTGCTGCCGTACGACTGCGGCGCGGCGCTGATCGCCCCGGACGAGTCGCGCAGCGCGACGCTGCGACTGCGGTGCCACGGCACGGTGGGCGAGCAGGCGCTGCTGGGCGTGAAGGAGTCGATGCTCGGCGCCTACCGCAAGAGCAGCGGGCTGCTCCTGCCGGAGGACCGGGTCATCACCCGCGTGGCGGGCACGACGACGCAGGACGCGGCGGCGCCGTCCGTCTACCCCAGCCAGCTCACGGTGAACCTGGTGGCGGGTGGGCGTCCGGTGGGCATGCTGTCGCTGTTCAGCCAGCGCGCGGACGCCTTCACCGAGGACGACGGCGTGCTGCTGGACGTGCTCGCCAACCAGACGGCGGACGCCATCCAGTCCCTGCGTTCGGCGGAGGAGGAGGCCCGCCACCGCATGGAGCGCATGGTGGAGTCCATGGCGGACGGCGTGGTGCTCACCGACGAGAAGAACGACATCGTGGTGATGAACCCCGCGGCCCGACGCCTGCTGCACGTGGGCGACGACGCGGCGGAGCACACCAGCCGGATGATGGAGGAGCGGCTGGGCTTCCAGCCCTTCCACCTGGTGCGCGGCTGGGAGTACAGCGGCAGCCAGGTGCTGCGCGAGGAGGTGAAGCTCTTCGACCGCCACGTGCAGACCACCGCCACGCCGGTGAGCGACGCGCGCGGGACGCTGCGCGGGGTGTGCGTGGTGCTGCGCGACATCACCGACCAGAAGCGCCTGGAGGAGCGCAAGGACGAGTTCGTCTCCATGGTGAGCCACGAGCTGCGCACGCCGCTGACGTCCATCTCCGGCGCGCTGGACCTGGTGCTCAACTTCATGGCGGGCGACATCAACGAGCGGCAGCGCCGCTACCTGTCGCTGGCGCGGGACTCGACGGAGAAGCTCAACACCATCGTCGACGACCTCCTGGACCTGTCGAAGTTCGCCAAGGGCCGCCTGCGGATGAACTTCGAGGTGGCGTACCTGGACGAGCTGGTCCAGCGCGTGGTGGAGAAGTACGGCCCGGCCTTCGGCGAGAAGCGCGTGCAGGTGACGCCGGGGCTGCCGCGCCATCCGCTGCGCGTCATCGCAGACCCGAACCGCCTCAACCAGGTCCTCAACAACCTGCTCAACAACGCGGTGAAGTTCACCCCGGAGGGCGGCGAGGTGCGCGTGGAGCTGCACGCCACGTCCAGCCTGCCGGGCTATGTCGTGCTGTCGTGCTGGAACAGCGGCGAGCCCATCGCCGAGGACAGCCTGGAGCGCATCTTCGACCGCTTCGAACAGGCGCGCACCAAGGCCAACCGCACCGTGCGCGGCACGGGCCTGGGCCTGGCCATCTGCCGCAACATCGTCGAGGCGCACGGTGGCCGCATCTGGTGCGAGCCGTGCACCGACGGCGTGCGCTTCATGGCGGTGCTGCCCACCGAGCCGCCGCCGGAGCTGCGCCAGGACGACGCGGGCGAGCCCGGGCCCAAGCGCCGCGAGAGCCGCGGGCGGGTGCTGGTCATCGAGGGCGAGCCGGAGGTCGGCTACATCGCCAAGGCGTTGATGTCCGGACGGGGCTACGACGTGCGGCTGGCCTTCTCCGCGGAGGAGGGGCTCTCCAGCGCGCGCCACCACCACCCGGACATGATCCTCGTGTCCGTGCGCCTGCCCGACGTGGACGGGCTGCGGCTGGCGGAGATCCTCCGGCACGACCCGGAGACGCGCCGCGCCCCGCTCCTGCTCACCTCCGCCTTCGACGAGCGCCAGCGCGCCTTCCGTGCCGGCGCGGACGCGTTCCTGGTCCGCCCGCTGGCGCCGGACAAGCTCCTGGCCACGGTGGACTCGCTGGTTCGCGGCCGCGCGGGCCCGGCGCACGGGCGCGTGCTGGTGGTGGACGACGACCAGAAGATCGCCGCCATCTGCCGCGAGGTGCTGGAGAACATCGGCTTCAACGTGGCGGTGGCCAGTTCGCTCGAGGAGGGGCGCCGGTCGCTGCGGGAGCGCCGGCCGGACGTCATCCTGCTCGACGTGACGCTGCCGGACGGCGACGGCTTCCTCTTCCTGGAGGAGATCAAGGCCGAGCGCGCCAGCGGCCACATCTCCGTCATCTTCATCTCCGCGCGCGCGGAGACGTCCTCGAAGGTGCGCGCGCTCAAGCTGGGCGGCGACGACTACCTCACCAAGCCCTTCGACGCGCTGGAGCTGGGGGCGCGGGTGGAGAGCGTCATCCGCCGCAAGGAGCAGGAGCTGTCGGCGTCGCCCACCACGCAGTTGCCGGGCTCCACCGCCATCGAGCGCGAGGTGCAGCGGCGACTGCTGGCGCGCAAGCCCTTCGCCTTCTGCTACCTCGACCTGGACAACCTCAAGGCCTACAACGACTACTACGGCTTCGCGAAGGCGGACGGCGTCGTGCGCCAGACGGGCGACCTGATGCGGGAGATCTTCGCGCAGGAGGGCGTGCCCGGGGACTTCCTCGGCCACGTGGCCGGAGACGACTTCGTCTTCATCGCCTCGCCGGAGTCGGTGGACCGCGTCTGCCAGACGGCCATCGAGACGTTCGACCGCATCATCCCGCTCTACTACGACCGACAGGACCGGGAGCGTGGCCACATCGAGGCGGAGGACCGCTTCGGCGAGCGCCGCCGCTTCCCCATCATGAGCGTGTCCGTGGTGGCGGTGATGACGGACGGCACCCAGGACCACGCGGAGTTGGCGCGGCGTGCAGCAGACATGAAGAAACGCGCCAAGGCCATCCAGGGTTCCGTCTATCTGCGCAGTGATCGTGAGCAGGTGATACGCTCCGTGGCCGGGTGAGGCTCTACCAGCAGCTGGTCCTGTTCATGGTCGCGGTGACGGTGCTGCCGCTGGCCGCGGTCGGCTTCCTGTTGCTGTCCCGCGCGGAGGCGCGGCTGGCCGACCGCATCGACGCGGAGCAACGCACGCAGGCCTCCGCCGCCGCGGAGCTCGTCGGCGCCGCGCTGATGGAGGTGGTCGACTCGCTGGCCCGCTCCGCGGAGCTCATCGACTGGCACGCCGCGAACGAGGCGGAGACCGTGGGCGGGCTGCGGCTGCTCTACGGCCAGTCCCCGGCGGTGAGCGCCGTGCTGAAGCTGGACGCGCGGGGGCAGTTGGTGGGCGAGCCCGTCTTCCGTCCCCAGGGCGCGGAGGGGCACCCGCTGTTCCAACCGGACGGGCTGGAGCGCATGGTTCGCTCGGTGCCCGTCCAGCAGTTGCGCGGCGGCGGCAAGGGGCAGGCGGCGCTCGGCGTCGCGTACGTGCACCCGGAGAGTGGCCGCGCGGCGGTGTCGGTGGCGGTGAAGCTCGCCGAGGGCGAGGACGCGCCGTATGCGCTGGCGGAGATCGTCTTCGGACCGCTGGAGTCGGTGCTCCGCCGCCGGGCGGTGGAGGGCGGCGCGCGGCTGTACCTGGTGGACGAGGACCGGCGCATCCTCGCGACCTCGGAGCCCCAGCGGCACATGACGGTGTTGGAGCCGCAGCTGGTCGCCCACCTCGTCGCGTCCGCCGCGGCCGACCCGCTGGTGCCCCGGAGCTTCCGCGTGCAGGACCCCGCGCGAAGGGTCAGCGTGGCGCGTGTCCCGCGAGGGCTGCGCTTCGACGTGGTCGTCGAGTCGGACGAGGCCACGGTGCTCGCGCCGGTGGACGCCCTGCGCGACGCGGTGCTGGGCTCCACGGGCGTGGCCCTCGTCGTCCTGCTGGGGCTCGGCGCGCTCTTCACGCGTCGGCTCAACCGACGCCTCGCGGAGGTGGTGGAGGGCGCGGAGGCGTATGGACGTGGCGAGCTGGACCGGCGCGTGCGGGTGGAGGGCCGCGACGAGCTCAGCGAGCTGGCCACGTCCTTCAACAAGCTGGGCGCCGAGCTGGAGACCGCGCGGGCGCGCATCCTCCAGTGGAACGACGAGCTGCGCGCGCGGGTGGAGGACGCCACCGCGGAGCTGCGCAGCGCGCAGGCCCAACTGGTCGAGGCCCAGAAGCTGGCCGCCGTGGGGCAACTGGGCGCGGGCGTGGCGCACGAAATCAACAACCCGCTGGCCGGCATCCTCGGCAACGTGCAGTTGTTGATGCTCGACCGGGGACCCGCGGACCCGGACCTGGACACGCTGCGGAAGATCGAGCACAGCGCCAAACGGTGCAAGGAGATCACCCAGAACCTGCTGCGCTTCTCCCAGCAGCGCGAGCGCGCGGACCTGCGGCCCGTGGACCTCAACGCCGTGGTGCGCGACGCGCTCACGCTCACCGAGCACCAGGTCCTCAGCGACGGCATCACCCTGTCCACGCAACTGGCGCCCAACCTGGGGCGCGTGCGGGCCGACCCGGGCCACCTCTCGCAGGTGGTGCTGGCGCTGCTGTCCAACGCGCGCACCGCGATGATGAAGTCGCCCACGCGGCGGCTCACCCTGCGCACCGGCCAGCGCGACGGCGCCGCGTTCCTGGAGGTGGAGGACACGGGCAAGGGCATCGCCCCCGACATCCGCCCGCGCATCTTCGAGCCCTTCTTCACCACCAAGGACGTGTGGTCCAACGTGGGGCTGGGGTTGAGCGTGGCGTGGCGCGTCGTGACGGAGGCGGGAGGCACGCTCTCCGTGCGCTCGGAGGTGGGGAAGGGCGCGTGCTTCACCGTGGAGCTGCCCAAGGCATGAGCTCCACGGATGGCTGTGATAGCTAACGGGAGACGCAATGGCCGAGCCCCGACCCAGCCGGCGCCAGACGCCCTTCTTCCTCGGGCTCGCGCTCATCCTCGCGACGCTGCCCCTGGGGTGGTTCGTCTTCCTTCGCACGTCGCCCCCACCCCCTCCACCGCCGCCTCCTCCCGTGGTGGCGCCGGACGTGGCGCCGGTGGTGGAGAAGGCCCTGGAGCTGGAGCTCACGGAGGTCACCGGCACGGTGGAGGTGAAGTCCGGCGACGGTTCGTGGCGCAAGGCGGCGGTGGGCATGGCGCTGCGCCGGCATGACCAGGTGCGCACCGACGACGGTTCGTACGCGGTGCTCATCGGCGGGGAGGCGGTGGAGTTCCGCATGGACCCGGGCACCGAGGTGTCCGTGGAGGACCTCACGAAGTCCGTGTCCCGCCTCCTGCTCGCCAACGGTATGGCCACCGCCATCGTCCGTCCGGGCGTGCGCCACACCTTCGAGGTGAAGGCGGCGCAGAGCGACGCGGTGGCCACGTTGCAGCAGGGCGGTGTCTTCACCATGAGCAACAACGGCGCGGGCACCGTGGCCGTGGGCACGCGCGAGGGTGAGGTCACCCTCGTCGGGCAGGGCAAGGTGGTCATCGTCCGTGCGGGCCAGCAGTCCATCGTCCGCCCCGGCCACGCGCCTTCGGAGCCTTCTCAGGTGCCCACCAGCCTCCTGCTCAAGGTGGACTGGCCGGTGGACCGCACCCGCCGCGAGCGCGAGCTGCTGGTGAAGGGCCAGACGACGCCCGGCAGCCGCGTCGAGGTGAACGCCGTGCGCGTCACCGCCGACGCCGACGGGCGCTTCGAGCGCAAGGTGAAGCTGAAGGAAGGCGCCAACACGGTGGACGTCCGCGCCGTGGGTGTGGGCCGGCTGGAGCAGCGTGATCGCGCCGAGGTGGTGGTCGACACGCGCGCTCCGTCGATGAAGACCGACACGGACATCTGGAACCAGGCCCACGACGACCCGCAGTGAGGGCAGGGCGACCGGACGAGCGAGCGGCTTGACCCATGCCAGAGGGTCTCCCTAGACTCCTGGGTACAACGTCGTTCCTGTTCAAGGGCAATCCAGGGCGAAAGCCTTGGTGCGCAAAGCCGCGGGGCCTGAAGTCCGGCCGGCCGTGACCGCCGTGGGAAGAACCATCCGGGGTGGATTCCGGACCCACTGCGCCTTGTGCGGGCCTGGGTCCGTCCCGTTCTCCGAGTCCTCCGGGAGGTTCTTCTGATGCTGCGCGCGCTCCCCCTCCTGACGTGTCTGTTGCCTGCGCTGTCCCCCGCGGCTGACGCCCCTTCCCTCTCGGGAGCCCTGCAGGTGGTGAACGCGGGCCCTGGAGACCAGACGGACCCCCATGTGAGCGGCTCGCTCGTGGCGTACACGAACGAGTCGGGTGGCACGAGTGAGATCCGCTACCACGACCTGACGACGGGGGAGGACGCGGCCATCCCCAACGGCGGCGCGTTCGACTTCGTGTCGGACGTCAGTGGCGGGACGGTGGTGTTCACCCGCGTCAGCACCTCGAGCGCCATCTTCACCTTCGACGTGAGCACGGACGGCCCGCCGGAGGAGCTCGCGCCGCAGGACGGCAGCAGCCGGCGCGCGGCCGTCATCGGAGGGCGCACGGTGGCGTGGCAGGACTTCGGCTACACCGGCAGCACGCTGGAGCCGGAGATCGCCGTGTTCGACCTGGACCAGCGCACGCTCACGCGCCTCACCGACGACCACATGCTGGACCGCACGCCCGCGGTGTCCCCGGACGGGAAGACGGTGGTCTGGGCCAAGTGCGACGTGGCGGGGCAGCACTGCGATATCTGGCAGGCGCGCTGGGGCGGTGACCGCTTCAACTCGCAGGCCCTCACCGGCAGCGAGGGCGAGGAGTCCCAGCCCGACACCAACGGCGACATCGTCGTCTACGCCAGCACGCGCACGGTGGAGGGCGTGACGGACCGCGACATCTACTGGAAGCCCGTGAACGGCGGCGCCGAGCAGCGCCTGGCGCTCCCCGGGCTGGACGCGAACCCGAGCGTCAGCGGCTCGTTGATCGCCTTCGAGCGGAAGGACCCTGCGAAGGGGGACTTCGACATCGTGCTCTACGACCTGAGCACGCAGACGCTCTACCAACTGACGAACTCGCCGGAGGACGAGAACCTCAACGACCTGAGCGTGTCCGACGACGGCACGGTGCGCGTGGTGTGGACGGTGTCCGAGGCGGGCGACTTCAACGTCCACGCCTTCACCTTCGAGCTGCCGCGCGAGAATCCGTGCGAGGGCGTGGCGGCGTTCGGCGCCACGCCGCGCACGGCCGAGCAGGTGTGCAACCAGCCCGGGTCGACGCCGCTGCTCGCGGCGCTGGAGGTGGCGCGCACCACGGGGCAGCCGAACGCGGTGTCGCTCGGCTTCTACGGCAAGGGCGCGGGGGTCATGTGTGTCGACAATGGCTACGCGGGAGACCGCGCCACGTCGGGGTGGGTGTGGCTGGATGGCGCGGAGATCGTCGACCCCTCCCGTTTCAAGCCGGGTGTGTCACTCGTGGCGCGAGACATCCGGATGAAGGGCAGCAGTTGGCTCGCGGCGCTCATCTCCGGGAGCGCGGGCAGCTCGTTCCGCATCCGCGTCTACGGTGAGCCTTCCCAGTGTGGTGTCTCGAATGTCTCATCCGCGGGATTGCCCGGCGCGCAGCTCATCCCCGGGACACGCGTGGTCCCTGTCGTCGTCGAGGGCAGCGGGGTGTCACCACTGACCTTTGGCAACGAGGATGGAACAGGCTGTAGCACGGGGGGCGGCTCGCTGGCCGCGGGGGGATTGGCGCTGCTGGCGCTGTGTTTGACCCGCCCCCGGCGTGCGCGTGTCGTCGTTGCGCGGAAGGAGCTTCGACGGAACGGCGGCGCCCTGTAGAGTTACACGCGCCCTGAACCGGTTTCTCCTCGCCATCCTCCTGTTGCTGTGCGCCCCGGTCTGGGCGGACACGCTCGAGCTCCTCGGGCCGTCGTCCGCCGTCGCGCCGGATGGCTTTCCCGTGGCGCTCGCGCGGAAGGATGCCTCGGGTGTGCTCGTGCCGTTGGGTGCGCCCGTGGTGAGCGCCGAGGGCGCGGAGCTGAAGGAGGGCCCGGCCCAGCCGCCGCTGCGCACGTTCGTGGTGGTGCCGCGCGCCGGCGCCCGCGACGTGCTCGTGCGAGCGCGCGTCGACGGGCTCGAGGCGCAGGCGCGCTTCGTGCTCGGGCCGCCGGCGACGGAGGTGAAGCTGGCGCTGGAGCCCGCCGCGCCGGTGAAGGGGCGGGACAAGGAGGCGGTGCTCACCGTGCGCATGCTCCGTCCGGACGGCACCGCCGACGACACCGGCGCGCCGCCCGTCGTCCGCGTGAGCACGGGGCGCATCGAGGGGCTCGAGCGCGCCGAGCCGGGCATCTACCGCGCGCGCTACATGTTGCCGGACACGCGCTACCCGGAGGTCGCCATCCTGGTGGCCTTCTCCGCGTGGCCCAGTCCCCAGTCGGTGCATGGCACCTACGGGCGGGTCCTGGTGCCGCTCGCCGCGTCCGTCAACCTGCCGGGCACCACGGAGCCGGACGCGCGCATCTCCGTGGCCATCTCCGGGGAATCGTTCGGTCCGGTGACGGCGGGCGCGGACGGGCGCTTCCGCCTGCCCATCGTCGTGCCGCCGGGCCACCGCTTCGGTCAGGGCAGCGTGGTGGACCGCGCGGGCAACGTGCGGCGCATGCCGGTGGACCTCAACCTCCCGCCCACCGACGGGTTGGCGTGCGTGCTGCAACCGCAGCGGCTGCCCGCGGATGGTGTGTCGCGCGCGCGGTTGCTGTGTGCGACGAGTGATCCGCTCGGCAGTCCCGTGGACGACGCGAAGGTGACGACGCAGGTCCGCCACGGCACGCTGCGGGGCCCGGTTCGCGCGGCGGGAGGGATGTTGGAGTGGCTCTACACGGCGCCGCGGGTCCTGGCGGACGACGAGCGCATCGAGGTCGCCTGGCCACAGCGCGGGCCGGGCTCTCGTGAGTCGCTGGCGCTCCAACTCGTGCAGGGCCCCGTGCAGGAGGTGCGCGCGACGCTGTCCGACTCGCTGGTGCACCGGGGCTCGGAGGCTCGACTGACGCTCGATGCGCGGGACGCCCTGTCGCGTCCCCGCTCGGGCGCGAAGGTGGAGCTGGAGGCGCCCGTGGGGACCTTCTCTCCCGTGGTGGAGTCGCCGCCGGGGACGTATGCCACCCAGTGGCAACCGCCGGTGTCGGGCTCAGACGTCGACGTGACACTCCAGGCCCGGGCCTGGGGGCCCGTGGGCAGCGAGCCGGCGCGCATCTCCGTGTGGTCGCAGGACGGAGGGCTCTACGCGGGAGTCTCGGACCTGGCGGGGCTGCCCGTCCCCTCGCAGCCGTTGATGGTCGACGGACGGCCGCTGATGACGGGTGAGGACGGCACCGTGGCCCTGGGCGTATTGGCACCGGGCGTCCATGCCGTCGCGCATGGCGTGTGGACGGGCCTGGTGCGCACCCTCCATGTCCTCGGGAAGGACGGCCCGGTGTCCCCGCTGGAGGCGCCGCTCGTGCCGCCCGCGGCGCGGTTGTCGGTGCGGCTGGCCCCCGAGGTGCCCGTCAACGTGCGGCTCCGCGTCGACGGGGCGCGGGTGACGTATTGGTTGGAGGACGCGAAGGGCCAGGTGCTGACAGGGCGCGAGGTCCACGTCGCGCAGTCCAGCGGCTCGCGCGATGCGCTCGAGAGTCATGACGGACGCACGTCGTTCACGGTGCGCTCCGACCGTCCCGTGAGCGTGTCCGTCGCCGACGTCGCCACCGGCGTGACGGCGCTGGCCGAGGTCCGCCCATGACGCTCGCGCGCGGGTGGTGGGTCGCGGTGCTGCTGGCGATGCCGGTCTGGGCCCAGGGGGTGACGGCGGATGTCCCGTCGCTGGCCTCCACCATCGCCGGCCGCGTGTGCGACGACGTGGATGGTGACGGGCTGTGCGGCGCGGACGAGCCGGGGCTGGCGAACGTGCGGCTCGTGCTGTCCACGGGGCGCGAGGTGCGCACGGATGCCCGGGGCCGTTTCCACCTGACGGGCGTGGACTCACGCTCTCCCGACGCCACGGGCGGACTGCACCTGCGTCCGGGGCGTCACCGGCTCAAGGTCGATGCGCGCTCGTTGCCCGCGTCCAGTCGCGTGTCGCCAGAGGCCGCGACCGTGGAGGTGCCGTGGGGCGCCGTCGCCCTCCAGGACTTCGCGGTGCGGAGCCCGACGCCGAAGTCGGCCATGCCCCTGAGCCTCTCCTACTCCGACACGCCGCCCGTGGCGGAGGTGGTGTCGGGGGAGGGGACGGTGCGTTTCCTCGTGGCCGGTCAGGCCTCCGCGGGGGACCAGGTCCGCGTCTCCGGCGTGGAGGCCCAGGTGGATGCGCGGGGCGCCTGGCACGCCAACGTGTCGCTGGCGGAGGGGCAGAACCCGCTGGTCATCACGGCGACGTCGGAGGATGGCGTCGCGCGCCTGTTCCGTCAGCGCATCGACGTCGTCCGACGCGAGGGCGGGTGGATGGTCATCCCCCGCCACGTCGAGCCGGTGGCGACGGTGAGCCTGCCCGTCCGGAGGGACGAGGTCGTCGCCAGCGGCCCGGCGCGGCTGAAGGTGAGCGCTCCCGAAGGGACCCACGTGAAGGGGCCTCGGGGTGTGCTCGTCGTCGGACCGGAGGGCCGCCTGGAGGTCCCGGTGACGTTGTCCCCGGGCCGCAACGACGTGGGACTGGCGCTGACGCTCCCCGGGCAGCCGGAGCGCGTCGAGACGTGGGGGCTCGTCGCCGAGGCGAGGCCCTTCGCGGTGGCGTTGCTGGATGTCGAGGCGACGTTCGCGCCCGCGGATGGCGACCTGCAGTTGCGGGGACGTGGCACCGCGCATGCCGAGCTGCGCTTCCGCGACGTCGAGGTGGTGGGCGAGCTGGACCTGCGTGACACGGATGGTCGCACGTTGCATGGCGCGGAGCTGCCGGACTGGCTGCGCCCGCGCCTGCCGGAGCGCTTCGAGCGGGTGGGTGACCCCGACTTCTCTCCAGAGGAGTGGGCCGACGATTCGGTGTCGCTGACGCCGAACGCCGCGGAGGCCCGGCTGCGCGTGGAGGCGCGCCACGAGGACTACGGTCGCGCGGGCCTGGGCACCTACCGGGCGCTCGTGCAGGACCGTGAGGTGGGGCGCTACCACCGGCCCCTGTTCGGTCCCTACGCGGAGCTGCGGACCTCCAAGGACCCGGGACCAGGGGTGCGCGCGGGCGTGGAGGGCTTCGGCGGCAGCCTGAGTGATCCGACCCGGAGCCTCACGGCCGTTCCCGCGCACGAGGAGCTGCGTGCGACGGGCGGTAGCCTCTACTACCTGGGCGCGGTGTCGGTGGCGGAGGGCTCGGAGCTGCTGCGCATCGAGGTGCGCGACGGCGTCACGGGGCTGCCGCTCGCGGAGCGACACCTCGTGCGTGGCCGGGACTACGACATCGACTACTTCGCGGGGCGCATCCTCCTGTCGCGCCCGCTCTCGTTCCTCGCGGGGGAGACGTTCCTGCGCACGGACCTGGTGACGGAGGCGCCGGAGCCCGTGCTCGTCGCGGACTACGCGGCGCTGCGGACCGCGGACGCCGAGGACACCGCGGGCGCGGAGCTGTGGGCCGAGTGGCGCGGAGCGCGGCTGGGGCTCGCCGCCGTGCGCGAGGGCCGCGACGGAAAGCCCTACACGCTCTATTCGGGGCGCGCCTCGGGACGCCTGGCGGCGTTCTCGCTGGAAGCAGAGGTGGCCTCCAGCCGGGGCACGGCGGTGGACGCGGGCCTCTTCGGTGTCTCGGACGACGGAGGCCTCACGTTCCTGCGTCCCGCGTCCGTCCGCGATGCGCGAGGCGAGGCCGTGGGGCTTCGCCTGCGGGGCCCGGGCCTGCTGCGCGAGGGCGCGGTGGACGCGGCCTATCGCTGGCGCGCGCGTGGGTTCTCGGACGGAGCACACACCGAGGGGGCGCGCTTCCAGCAGCTCTCCCTCCGCGTGAAGCAGCCCATCGGGCGCTTGCGTCTGTCGCTGCTCGCGGACGACCGGCGCTCCGCGGACCCGCGTGAGCCCTTCGAGGACCTCCCCTTCGCCGCGAGCACCGTGGGCGCGAGCGTGGGTTGGGAGGAGTCGTCGTGGGGCGTGAGCGTGGAGGCGCGCGACGCACGCTTGAAGGCGGCGGAGGTCGTGGGAGAAGGCCCGGCGCTGTCGGGAGGACGAACGTCCGTGGGCATCGCGGGGCGTTACCGCCTGCTCGACGAGGTGTGGCTCCAGGCCTCCCACCGACAGACGCTGGCCCTCCATGGCGCGGGCCCGGGACGGGTGGACGACACGTTCACCGCCGCGGGCGTGGACGTGGAGCTGGGCCGCGAGACACGGCTGGGCGTGCGCGGTGGGTGGGGGCCGGACCTCGGACCCCGGGCCTGGGCGCAGGTGGAGTCGCGCAGCGGCGCCGACGTGTTCTACGGCGGCTACTCGGTCGACGTGGATGGGCCGGACTTCGGCGCGGGGCGCACGCTCACGGGCGCGCGCACCGAGCTGCCGGACAGCGGGACCGCCCTCTTCGTCGAGGAGGTGGGCCTGCACGACGCCACCGCGGTGCGGCTGTCTCGCGCGGTGGGGTTGCAGCAGACGCTGGCGGGCGGCTTCAGCGTGGGGGCCCGCTACGAGCGCGGCGTGCGGAGCCTGCTCGACGTGGACCCGCCGCTGCATCGGGACGCGGGTGGGGTGTTCGGACAGCTCCTCCTCGAGCGCCTGCGGCTGGAAGGGCGGCTGGAGCTGCGGCGGGAGAAGGGCACGGCGGAGCGGGGCTCCGACGCGCCGGTCGATCGGCTCCAGACGGTGGTGGCGCTGGCGGCGGAGGCGGAGCTCCATCGGGACGTGATGGCCTCCGGGCGCGTGGACTTCTCACGCACCGTCAACGAGGACGCCCTGGAGGCGCGGTTCGTGGAGGGCTACGCGGCGGTGGCCTGGCGTCCCGGTCCGTGGCTCGTGGTGGCCCGCTATGCCATCACCCGGGAGTTGCTGCCGGGGGCGCGGATGGCGTTCGGTGACCGGGCGTTGCAGGTCCTCTCGCTCATGCCCGCGGTGCGAGTGGGCGACCGCTTCGCGCTCGCCGCGGGCCTGCACGCGGGGCGCACCAGCCTGGAGGACTCCGCGCGGTGGGTGTGGACCGGCACGGTGCGTCCGTCCTTCCGCGTGGTGGGAGGACTGGAGGTCGCGGCCGAGGGCGCGCGGCGCACATCGTCCCCGGAAGGTGACCGGTTGACAGCCGTGCGCGCGGAAGTGGCATATCGGATGGATGAGCGGCTGCGAATGGCTGTCGGGTACACACTGCTGGGCTTCAGTGGTTTGGGGCTGACGTCCGAAACGTCGGATGATCAGGACCGGCTCTACCTGCGGGCGGAACTCGCCTACTAGGAGCATCGCGTGCGCGCCGGCATCGTCATCTGCCTCTGGCTCGGAATGACCGCGGTCGCTGACGCGGGGTGGCGGGAGGGGCTCGTCGTCTCGGGCGAACCCCGGGACGTGATGGTCTGGAGCCCCGACGTCATCGCCCACGCCTTCTCACAAGGGGCGGAGCTGCACGTCAACGAGTCCGCCACCGAGACGCGCTTGTTCTCGCCGGGCATCGGGACGCTGCTGTTCCCCGTGGACCCCTCGACGGGGTGCTTCGTGGGCGTGAGGGATTCGGGCGCCGTCCACGCGGGGGCGAACTGCGCGGTGACGGGGCCGGGGACCATCGTCCCGGACCTCCCCACGTCGACGAACCACAAGCTCACGCGGGTGCGCCAGACGCGCTCGGGACGCGGCTATGCCGCCGTCTCGGTCGACACGACCGAGTTCCTGCTGTTGACGGCGGCGCCCGGACGCCTGTTCCAGACGCCCTGGACACCCATCCTCCAGACGGGCCTGTACAAGGCGACGTCCGTGATGGGCGTGACGGAGACGTCGGGCAACGTGGCGAACGCGTTGGTCCACATCGTCGGGCCGCCCAACCTGCTGTGGTTTCGCGACGACCAGCGCGAGGCGGACGTCAACCTGACGCTCTCGACGAACCCGATCCAGGCCATCGACCTCATCCCCACCGGGGGAGCCTATCCGCTCGCGCTGGTGGGCAACCAGGACGGACTCTTCTGGGCACAGCTCCAGCCGCCCGCGCCGGGCACGCCCTTCACGGACTTCCGGCGCGCTTCGCTGCTCGATGCCACCGGGGTGACGGTCAACGCCGTGGACGTGAACGTCGAGCAGGGCAGCCCGCTGGGCGTGGGCTTCGGCCTCGCCATCGGTCGACGCAACGGTGAGGCCGTGGTGTTGGGCGCGGTGCCCGCGGCGAGCGCGGCGGACGCGGGCAAGGTGTGGCGCGTGCATCCCACGTTCTCCGCGGCGTCGCTGCCCGTGACGGACCCGTTCGACCAGGTGTCGTGCGCGGACTCCACGTTCTGCGTCATCACCCTGAAGAACCAGGGGCCGAACGTCATCTATTACGAGAACGTCTCTCCCCCCGTCTTCAACGCGACGCCCGAGCCCGTCGAGATCGACGAAGGGGCGATACGGACCCTCGACATCAGCGCGACGGACGCGGACGGCGACGCGCTGCGAGTCACCGCGAGCACCGGCTCTTCCTCCCTGGTGTCGCTGAGCGCCACGCCGCGCCCGGACGCCGTGTCGCTCCAGCTCTCGGCCGCCGTCGTCTGCAAGACGACGCTGACCGACTTCACCGTCTCCGCGTCCGACGGGCTCCGGGACCACGACCGGCAGAAGGTGGTGCCGGTGCGCATCGTCAACCGCGAGGGGCCGGAGCCGCCCATCGTGAACCCGTCCAGCGCGTCGACCTCCGCGGGAGGCCCGGCGCGGGTGTTCACCGCGTCCGGGGCACCGGGGCCTTGCGCGCCCACGGGCTACGTGTGGAGCGCTCCGCCCGGTCAGCCTCAACTGGCCTTCGACGACGACGGCAAGGCGACCTTCACGCCCCCCGCGAATGTGTGCTCGGCCTCCGGGGCTCGCTACACGTACGAGGTGCGAGCCCGCGACGAGGGCTCGTTGCTCTCCGGGGCCACGGCCTTCAGCGTGGACGTCCGGCCCTGGGGCGCGCCCTCCGCGCCCTTCTCCGAAGGCACCACGCGTCGGCTGACGTCGGGCCCTGGCTCGCGCGTGGAGCTGCGTCCGGATTCGCTCCATCCGTGTGATGGCTCGCCCGGGCTCCCCGCCGTGGAGACGGTGTGGCAGCTCCAGGCGGGGACGGCGCTGCCCCCGGGCGTCCGGGTGTTGGACGCGCAGGGACGGAGTGTCGATCCGACCGCTCCCGTGTCGGCCCTGGTGCTCGAGGTGGAGGCGGATTCCTGCTCCCAGGGCACGCTGTCCTTCGTCGTGCGCAACCGTCTGGCCGTCGAAGGCGGGGGCGTGCTGGACGGGGCTTCGTCCATCGTGCGCGTCGACATCCAGCCGGAGGTGGAGCAGGTCTCCACCGCGAGCCTGCTGATGACGGAGCAGCCCGAGGGGGGCGTGCTGGCGATCCAACTGGGGACCTCCCTGCAGTGCCCCGGGGCCTACGACCTGCGCGCCCGGATGTCCGTGGATGGGACCTCCCAGCCCGTGGAGGTGGTGTCCGTCCCAGGCATCTGGCGTCCGACGCTGCCGCCGGTCTGCACCGCGGAGCGCTTCACCGTGCGCGGGGAGCTGTTCTCCGACGGCACGCCCCCCGTCGAGGGAGGCCGTGCCCGGTTGGAGGTCACGGCGACCGCGCGCCCCGCGGCGCTGGGGGAACTCGAGGGAGGCGCGCTCATCGCGCGCTGTGGTGAAGGCGCGCGCGCGTCGTTGACCCAGACGATTCCGCCCGACGCCTGCGGCGAGGTGACCCTCGCCTGGCAACAGGAGGGTGGGCCCGCGTTGGCCCGGCCCTCGCTCACCGGGGCGAGCGTCTCCGTCGAGACCCAGGAGACCGGGTTGCAGACGCTGGTGGGCCAGTCCGTCACCTTGCGCGTCACGGCCGACGCGGGGCAGGGCAACCAGGCCACGACGCTGCACACGGTGCCCATCCTGGCCGAGCCGTTCGTGGACGTGGCGCACGCCACCGAGTCACCGTCGGGCTCCGACACGGGCCTGGTGGGCGTCGTGGTGGAGCTGCGCAACACGACGGGCTGCGCCGTGACGGGGCTGCGCTACGTCGAGCAGGTCGAGGGCCTGGAGGTGGTGCCCGGCAGCGTGAAGCTGGCGGGGCAGGCGCTCACGGAGTCCGTCGCCTCGGAGGGCTTCACCGTCGAGGGCGTCGCGCTGCCCGCGCACGCCACCGGGCAACTGACGTACGTGGCCCGCTCGAGGCTGCTCGCGACGCCGCGCTTCGTGGGGCAGGTGTTCCTCAACGGAGTCCCGGTGTCCGGGCCGCGCTCCCCCGAGCCGAAGGCGTCGGGCTGTGGCTGCTCCGAAGGAGGCCCGGGGACGGCGCTGATGGCCCTGGTGGCGCTGGCGCGTCTGCTGCGCCGCCGGGCGTCCGGGCGGCGCTGAAGCGTCACAGGCCGAAGGTGATGCGGTGCCGGCGGCTGGGCGTCTCCGGACGCTCCTCCAGCACCCCGAGCAACTCCAGCGCGCGCAGCGTGGCCAGGGCCTGGCGCTCCGACAGGTCCGTCAGCGCGAGCAGGTCGTCCACCGTCTTGCTGCCGTCCGCGTACGCGAGCAGCAGCGCCTGGGGACCCTGGAGCTTCAGTTCGTGGAGGCCGTACGGCGGGTCGGCGGTGGGGAAGAGGCGGCGCGACGCGCCCATCCGCTGACGCAGCGCGACCAGCGTCTCCGTGCGCTCCACGCCCTCCAGCACCAGGTCACCGGGGAAGACGGACAGCTTCACCAGGTCCGCGCGCTGCGGGCGCATGGGGCTGAAGCCATACTGCCCCTCCGTCCACGGGAAGGTGGTCCACAGCAGCTCCCGGACCTGCTCCTCCAGCAGTTGCTTGCGCCGCGCGGCGTCCAGGATGCCCAGGCGCAGCAAGGCCTCTCCGGTGCGCAGCGAGTGCTCCTTCGCGTACGCGGCCACCTCGGCGAGGCGCTGCTCGGGGAGGACACCCCGGCGCACGCAGAAGCGGCCGAAGCGCTCGTTCGCCAGGTTCGAGGCGGCGTACACGATGCGCCCGGACTCGAAGTAGACGACCTTGAGGATGGAGCCCTGCTTGAGCTTCAGCTCTCCGTGGTGACGCGACTCGTAATACGCGTTGAGCAGCCGCGGCACGGAGGTGTCCTTCAACTCCCCGGCGAGCGACCACTCGGGGAGCTTCTTCCGCGCGCGCGCCGAGGCGGTCGACGCGGGGACCGGCTCGACGGGCGCGGCCCACACCTTCTCGCGGTGGGCGAAGGGGAGGGGCAGCGACGGCTCCTCGCTGTCCAGGCCAGGAAGCGGCGCGGACTCCGGGACGGGCTGCAGCGGCGCCGCGGTCTCTCCCTCCTCGGGGACCAGCTCCTCGAGCACGATGAGGTCCGCGTCGTCGAGCAGCGCGTCCTGGTCGGCTTCACCTTCGACCGGCGGTGTCCGACGGGGCGCAGGGGTGACGCCGCCCGCCTGCTCCAGCGCGTCCATGACCTGGAGCAGCTCGAAGGGCTTCTCGAAGAAGGCGCGCGCGCCGTGGACCTGCACGGCCTCCTGGGCGAAACGGTCTCCCTTGTAGACGCCGCTCACGGCGATGGCGGGGATGCCGTGGGCGCGCAGGGCGCCGAGCACCTCGCTGCCGCGGATGTCGGGCAGGAGCAGGTCCACCAGGGCCGCGTCCCACTTCGAGCCTGGGCCGAGCGCCTCCAGCGCCGCCTCACCGGTATGGACGGCCCTCGCCTCATGTCCTCGGCTTTGGGCCGTGGAGACGATGAGGGAGGCCAGTTCCTGGTTGTCCTCGACGATGAGCAGTCGCGCCATGGGCGAGCGGACCATACCATCCGTCCCATGAACGTTCAGGGCTTCCACCACGTGGCCATCCAGGCGAGGGACGTCGAGCGGGTGACGGCCTTCTACAGGGACTTGCTGGGCTTCCCCGAGCTGACCCGGCACCTGCGGCCGGATGGCTCCCTGCGGAGCATCTGGGTCTCCGTCCCCGGTGGGGCCGGGGCCTTCCTCGCCATCGAGGCGGTGGGCGGCGCGCCGCTGGAGGAGCCCTTCCGGCAGGAGCGGCCCGGCTTGTTGATGCTCGCCTTCCGGATTCCGCGCGCCGAGCGGGCGGCGGTGGTGTCCGCGCTCACTCGGGCGGGTCTCTCCCTGGAGCACGAGACCCGGTGGACGGTGTACGTGAGGGACCCGGAAGGCAACCGCGTGGCGCTCAGCCACCACCCCGAGGACTAGAGCGAGCGCGTGCGGGCCGCGTGCGCGCTTGCGGAGCGGGATGGGGCACGGCTACAAGCCGGGGCATGCGCCTGGGTGAACTGCTCCTGAAGGAAGGTCTCGTCACGGCCGACGGGCTCGAGGAGGCACTCGAGGCGCAGGTGGTGCACGGCGGTCGGCTGGGGACGAACCTCGTGGAGCTGGGGCTCCTGGCCGAGGTGGACCTGGCGAAGTCGTTGGGCAAGCTGCACAACAGCGCGTTCGCCAGCGGGGAGATGGTGCCGGACCCCAAGGCCGTGGAGCTGGTGCCCCCCAACCAGGCAGACGACAAGGAGCTCCTGCCCATGCGGGTGGATGCCACGCGGCTGAGCGTCGCGGTGGTGAACCCGCATGACTTCGCGACGCTGGACGCCATCGCCTTCAAGACGGGCAAGCGCATCGTGCCGGTGGTCATCCCCGAGTTCCGGATGAACCAACTGCTGCGCCGCTACAGCAAGGCGTTCCGACCGCTGCGCGCCATCGACATGAACGCGGTGCGTCCGCGCCCGGCCCCGGGGGCCCAGGCGGAGCTGGCAAAGGCCGCCGAGCGTCCGCCAGACCTGATGAGCGAGGAGGAGTTCCAGTCCGTCTACGCGCAGGCGCTGCGTGGCGGCGCGGACTCCGAGGACGTGGTGCTGGGCGAGGAGGAGATCATCACCGGCGTGGAGGTGGTGGAGCTCGTCCCCGAGCCGCTGCCCGTCGCGCCGCCGCCTCCCCCCGCCATGGCGCGGCCCCCGGTGGCGCCGCCCCCCGTCGCCCAGCCGCGCCCCGTGGCGCCGCCCCCCGCGCCGCC
>NZ_JAKCFB010000065.1 GCF_024198235.1 Myxococcus dinghuensis
CCGCTCCTCGCGGTCACGAGGAGCGACCTCAGCCCTGGGAGCCCGCCTCCGGAGCCGGCCCAGTTTCAACCCACGCTCCTCGCGGTCACGAGGAGCGACGATGGCGGACGTCCGCCGGTCCATCGCCGAGCTGTTTCAACCCACGCTCCTCGCGGTCACGAGGAGCGACTGAGGCTGGGGTTGTCCTCCAGCTTCGAGGGGACGTTTCAACCCACGCTCCTCGCGGTCACGAGGAGCGACCGGCGGCCCGTCCATCATTCTCTGGCTGGTCAAGTCGTTTCAACCCACGCTCCTCGCGGTCACGAGGAGCGACTGCGAGTCTCACCTGAGACGCGGGAGACCATCGCAGTTTCAACCCACGCTCCTCGCGGTCACGAGGAGCGACTCGCCACCCTGTCCCCTCAGGCGCAGGAGAGCCCCGTGTTTCAACCCACGCTCCTCGCGGTCACGAGGAGCGACGGGGCATCCGCTGTCGCTCATGGTGCTCCTCGCGTTTCAACCCACGCTCCTCGCGGTCACGAGGAGCGACCCGAGCTTCGCGACAGCAACCAGGTTCGCGCTCACGTTTCAACCCACGCTCCTCGCGGTCACGAGGAGCGACCGGTTCACCGCCGCGAGCCGCAACGGATTCACATCGGGGTTTCAACCCACGCTCCTCGCGGTCACGAGGAGCGACCCTGGAGCGCGGGTATCTTGGTGGGCTACGCGTTGTTTCAACCCACGCTCCTCGCGGTCACGAGGAGCGACAACGACGCGGCAACCTTGCGCAGGGCACGCGACGAGTTTCAACCCACGCTCCTCGCGGTCACGAGGAGCGACCGGCATGGCGATGCGTACCGTGGAGCTGACCGAGGTTTCAACCCACGCTCCTCGCGGTCACGAGGAGCGACATCAATCAGGCGAATGTGGACAAGTGGGGCCTCTATGTTTCAACCCACGCTCCTCGCGGTCACGAGGAGCGACGCAGTTGCCATGTCCTTCCTCACATACGGCCACGGTTTCAACCCACGCTCCTCGCGGTCACGAGGAGCGACGGGGCTGCGCGGTGGAGTCGCTCAAGCTGGGCGTGTTTCAACCCACGCTCCTCGCGGTCACGAGGAGCGACTGCTGCCGCCCGTCTTCTCCTTCATGTCGGCCATGTTTCAACCCACGCTCCTCGCGGTCACGAGGAGCGACTGGGACTTCGACGGCGCGACTGCTCTTCTCCGAGTTTCAACCCACGCTCCTCGCGGTCACGAGGAGCGACAGACCACCATGCCTCCCTCACGGCAGACGACGCTGTTTCAACCCACGCTCCTCGCGGTCACGAGGAGCGACAATACCTCGCGTGAGACTTGGGCCGGGCCGGCGTGTTTCAACCCACGCTCCTCGCGGTCACGAGGAGCGACAATACCTCGCGTGAGACTTGGGCCGGGCCGGCGTGTTTCAACCCACGCTCCTCGCGGTCACGAGGAGCGACTATGGAGGTGCTGGTCGCCATCGACACCCGCGCGTTTCAACCCACGCTCCTCGCGGTCACGAGGAGCGACACGAGGCCACGCGGTCATCGGATTTGACGAGCTGCAGTTTCAACCCACGCTCCTCGCGGTCACGAGGAGCGACAGCGGCGGCGAGGCCACGGACCGCGAGGACGGTTTCAACCCACGCTCCTCGCGGTCACGAGGAGCGACAGCGGCGGCGAGGCCACGGACCGCGAGGACGGTTTCAACCCACGCTCCTCGCGGTCACGAGGAGCGACCGGTGCCGCACCAGCACCGCACGCACCCAACGGAGTTTCAACCCACGCTCCTCGCGGTCACGAGGAGCGACCTCCTGTGTGAGTCAGGCCAGCCTATCCGGGATTGTTTCAACCCACGCTCCTCGCGGTCACGAGGAGCGACTCTGCCCGTGCAACCTACCATGGGGACTCGGGAATCCGGCCGGTTTGCGCGAACCCCTCCCGGCGCGTCCCCACTCCGTCCCCGTCTCCATCGCTCCACACCTTCAACCCATGAAGACTATTGGAGATTTCAAAGAGCGCGAACCCTCGACGGAGGCCACACCGGGACAGGTTCGCGCGCGTCCGAGAGGAAGCGCGCAACCAGCCTACAGGATGAGGGGTCCTTCGACATCCAGCGGCACTCGGGCACCAGGGTGCTCGGTCTTCCGAGTGACGTTCTCACGCAGGCAATAGAACCGCCGGCTGTCGCTCTCTCGTCCATCTCGTCGAGCAGGCAAGCACGCTGCAGCACGACTCAGCTCCTTGGGCTCCTGCACGGACTCGAAGGCCGAGGACCGCAAACACTGCGGAGCCTGGGCGGGCCCCCTGAGCCCGACACCTTCACGTCGTCGCACCCGAGCACCAAGACCTTCCGCATCCCGCATACCGCCCTGCGAAGCCGCCATGTCGCTGCCGCCAACGTGTTTGCCTGACACTCCTCCTCCGGCAGCGAGCCCCCCTGGAACACCGCAATCTCTACCCGTCATCCCATGGATGCGGACGGCGCTCCCATCCCCCCTGGGTGGTATGTCCGCCTGGATTCGCCGCTGATAGGAATTGACCACCTGGGGCAAGAAGACCCTCGCGTCCTTTCCTCTGCACCGAGGCTGGCGAGCCGACCTCCCTGCCCCACCAGTCTGCCCCCGAGCCAACCGGGAGACGTGTGTCGTGCGTGCTCCTCGCCGGGGCACGCTCAGGAGGCGTGTATGCACAGGAAGCGATGCTGTCGGGCCGCGCTGCTGCTCTTGCTGCTGTCCACGGTGGGCTGGGCTTCGGCGCCCTCCAGCTCCGAAGAAGGGTCACCGTCGTCTCCCCCGAGCAGGTGGTACTCCCTGATGCGCCTCGAGGCGACGACGCTGGCATTCCTGCCCCGCGGAGGCCTGGGGGAGACCGAGGGCTTCGCCCAGCTCGAACCCACGTTCATCCTCGATGGTGGCCCCGGATTCGGCGTCAACGTGGGCGCCCCCGTGCGCTTCCGCATGTGGAGCGAAGGAGGCCGGACAACGCGGGTCCGTCATGAGGATTGGGACACGCTGTCGGACTGGGGCCAGCTCGTGCGGGGCCTCAAGCTCGGCTCGGGCGACGCACCGTTGACGATGTGGTTCGGCCCGCTGGAGGAACACAGACTCCTCTCCGGGCATCTGGTCCGCCGCTACTCCAACCGCACGAATCCGGACTACCACCCGGCCGGGGGTATCATCACCGCCGCGGTGGGGCCGCTCTACACGGAAGCCTTCACCTCGGACGTGCTGGGCGCGCGCCTGCTGGGCGCGGAACTCGCCCTGGATGTCGAGCACCTCCTCTTCGGGCAGCCAGCACAGCAAGGGCGGTACACGCTGGCGCTGTCAGCAGTCCATGACTGGGGGCGGGCAGGAGGGCGCGCGCCCTCGGTGACGCTGGCGCATCTGGACGCGACGGCCGGCATGTGGTTGCGGCCCGACCATGAGGCCTACCTGATTGCCGGTTGGGGTGGACAGCCTGGCGAGGGGGGCGCGTGGGGGGCTGTCGTGGGAGCCGGGCTCGACGTACTCACGAAGCGGCTCCGCCTTCGGCTGCGGCTGGAGGCGAGGCATCAGCGTGGCGGCTTCCGACAGGGCTTCATCGGTGCGGACTACGAACTGGCCCGATTCCAGGCGGCCGGCCCTGACGGCCTTCCGCTCGCGGACTCACCCTTTCCGGATGGCTACTCCGCGTTCGGCGAGCTGGAGGTGAGCTGGGACGCGGTCAGCTATGGGGGGCTCTACAGGCACTTGAATCTGTCCCTGGGCGCGGAGACCTTCTCGTGGGGGCGAGTCGACATCGATGGCCGCGTGGCCATGCAGCTCTTCGCGCGCAGCCTGGAAGTCGCGTTGAAGGGACTCGCGATGGGCACCGGCAAGCCGGGAGCTCGGTACCTGGGCGCGGCGGAGGTCCGCTGGCGATTCCTGAGCGGGAAGCTCTACGCGATGGGAACAGGCGGCACGCTCTTGTTCCCCACGGCCGAGGGCACCTTGCGGCCTGGAGCCTTCGCCTCGATGGGCCTGGGGGTGGACAATGCGCGCTGACGCCCTGCTCCTGGCCATGGCACTGCTGACCACGGGATGCGCCTCGGTGACGCAGCCCTCCGGCCCCTTCGCGGGCTCCGATGCGCGGCAACGGCTGTGGCGACATGCGGGGCCACGGGACGATGCGACGCTCGCGGGTCCAGGCAATGGGGCGGGCGCTGTCGGGGGCGGTGAGCGGAACGCCGCGCTCACACGCCAAGCCATCCTCGAGTCCATCGATGAAACGAAGGGCTCGCTCGAGGACATCCAGTCGACGCTCTCCAAGCTGCGCGAGCGTGCGCCCGTCTTCAATGGCAGGCGCCTCGGGAGTGGCGTGTTCACACGCTATCTCGACCACGGCGCCGGGCAGGTGACATGGATGCGAGGCGCGCTCGGAAGCGCGACCACGTTGACGGGCGTGGCTTCGGAGGTAGGCGATGCGGGCCTGCAGTGGGGACTCCTGCGAATGACGGGACCACGGCTCCAGGCCGCGATGTTCGGCACCCTCTTGCTGGCGACCTGGGTCGACTTCCTCCAGCTCTCCGACGCCCTCCTCCGGGAGTGCCCGATGTGCAGCGACGAAAAGGTGTTCGCGGACCTCCACCGCGTCCAGACCTTGATGGAGCCCACGCTTTCGGACCTCTCCGCCCTGGACACGGAGCGTGTCGAGGCGGCCGCGCTCGAGGTGCCCCAACTGATGGGGAAGCTGAGCCGCGAGTTCAACGCGATTCACGCGAACGCCCGGTCCGCGATGGAGCAAGGAGGCAAGGTCGGGGTGGCGGCGCAGGTGTTGGAGATGCCCGCCATGCTCTCCACGCTGAAGCTGACGACACCCCGGCCTCCTGCCTCCGCGCCAGCGACGCTCGGGGAGGGCCTCGTCATGAGTGCGGGGGGCGTCATGGCGGGCTCGCGCATCGTCGTCTCCGCGGAGTGGGTGGAGATGATGCGGAGGCTCGTGCAAGCGGGAGTCCTCTCCATTCCCGTGGTGAGCGCGGCAGTCCGAATCCATGGCGGGCAGGTGCTGATGGCGCAAGCACCTCGAGACCTGCCCGGGGACGTGCGCGAAGCGCTGGGGGACAGCCCCGAGGTGCGCGGCATGCACGTCACCAACAAGGCCAAGGCGGGCATGCCCGAGGCCCCGAAGCACCACGTCCTGCCGAAGGAACACCGCGAGTGGTTCGAGCAGCGTGGCTTCACGGGCGACCTGGACATCGACCAGTTCTGCGTTCGACTGGAGCAGGCGCACCACGAAGCGATTCACGGTGGGGGCAACTGGCGCTTGGGGCGCACCTGGCCCGGGGAGTGGAACCAGTTGGTCATGCGTGCGCTCCGGAATGCTGAACTCAGGGCCGGCCGGATGTTGACGTCGCGTGAGGTCCTGGAGATCGTCGCGGAGCGGATGACGGACTACAGGGTCCCGATGAACTTCTCTTCCGGGAGAGGACCATGAGTGGCGGAGAGGCCTGGCGGGGCGACATCCAGGCACGCCTCGACGCGCGAGTTCGTGAGCGAGGCTACGACTCGCTCACCGCCTTCGCCGAAGCACGCCCCGCCGTTCCGCTCCATGCCCTGGCCGACGAGCTCGGCAACGACGTCGCCGCCGTGCAGGTGTTGAGCGGTCTGCTCGCGGAGGCGGAACAGCGCCAGGAGGTCACGCGCTTCGTCCGCGATGTCCTCGCGCGCATGTTGTCCCAGGGTCTCTCCGACGGTTGGCCCGCCGTGCTGGACGATGCGAACCGTTTCAAGGTCGCCAAGGCGCTTGGCGCATGGTCCGCATACACCCCTGAGACCCACGAAGAGCGCGCCCAACGGGTCGGAGACGCGCTCCTCGCCAATCCACCCCCCGCGGGATGGCGTCCGCTCGGCCCCGACGATGCGCTCCTCCGGAGGCTTCTTCCAGACGACGAACCCTGACACCCCTGTTCGTGGCGGAAGGCCCCGTCCAAGGAACCGCGGAACATGAGATGGTCGGCCCGCCGTCGCCGACCGCCAGGGGGAGAGCGTGATGACAGGAACAGTGGACATGGAGCGTATCGGTCTCCGGGGAAGCTGCGCGTGGCTTCTCCGTCGGGTGTCTTGCCTCGTGCTGCTCATCCTCGTGACCGCGGTCCCAGGGCCTGGCTTCGCCCAGACGCCACCGCCCCTCTCCGCCGGAAAGGGAGCGGGCGATGCGGGGACAGCGGCACCTGTGGTTTCGCCACCGAAGCCATGGGTCTGTCCCTCCGAGCGACGCGTCACGGTGGTGCCGCAGGCGTTGAAGAAGCAGTTGGGAGCCGCGACGACGACGGCCGAGGTGAAGAAGCTGCTCGCCCCCCTCCAGCTCGGACTCCCGTGGGATGCGGAGGCGTGCACGAAGGCGGAGACTCCCGCGGCCGTGAAGCTCGATGTCTTCCGTGCCCGCATCATCTCCGCGGATACGGAGGATCTCGTCCTCCAGGCGCGAGGGAAGGTCTGTGAATATCTGACGTTGCTCGCCGGCGCGGTGCTGCATCCGCTCGGGGAGAAGAACACCTATTGCCTCACGAAGATGCCCTTCCTGCCGGGAATGGAGACGTCGTACTCGAACTTTCCTCCAGAGGCCGTCTTCGCGTTCGAGAACCTCACCGACCCGGTGCGACAGGCCTTCAAGGTCGACGCCCATCAGGGCGACGTACACGGAGAAAGCAACGCGATTTCATTCTGGGAGGCAGAGGCGGGCTCGCTGGTCGAACTCTTCAAGCTGGAGTGGACCGACGGTGCGTTCACCGTGTTCAGCAGCTCCTCCGAAGTGACCATCCGCGTGGAGGGAAAGGAGTTCCCTCGCCAGCTCCGACTCGAGGAAGCGACCCGGAGCTGCGGGACACAGACCACGCTGCCCTCGGGTGAACTGGTCGTCGACTCGGAATGCTCCGAGGCATCGAGCGAGTCGGTCTATTGCTACAAGCGCACGAGGCCTGACGTCCCCGCCGCCTACGAGAAGTGTGGAGAGCGGCGCTCCCTCGACTGACACACGCCCCGCGGTCCCCGGTCCAATCCCAAACATCCCGCCACGCAATCCCTCTCCAGGGGTGCGCAGGGTCCGCCCCGTGCCCGCCCCTCCCCACGGGTCTCCTCGACCTTCCCACAGTCAACCCAGGAGCGGCCGTTCCACCGGCCCCCTCCCCGCCTGCCCAGACGCCGCGAGGACGCGTGGCCAGATTCGGGCGATGCCGCAGCTCGTCATGAGGCGGCGCAAACGAACCGGGACGTGAATCCCGCGGCGCAAGGCGCAAGGAAGGAGCCCCCGTGCTCGATACCCAGACTTCTGTTGGCGGATCCCCTCTCCACCTCGACCGCAAGCACCTGCTGAAGGAGGCGATGCGGGTCATCCCCGAGGCCTTCGACGAGCGCGGCCGCCTGCTCTCCCCGGTGGCGGGAGCATGGGTCCGCCCGCCCGCCTGGTTCGGCGCGAGGTCGCCCATCGACGGCCAGGTCATCGCCGAGCTGCCGCAGCTCGACGCCAACCAGGCCGCCGCCGCCGTGGAGGCCGCCGCGGACGAGTTCATCCCCTGGTCCCACCTCCCGCTCTCCGAGCGCGCCCTCGCCGTCTCCCAGGCCGTCACCCTGCTCCACCAGCACCGTGACCTGCTCGTCCGCGTGCTCGCCTGGGACATCGGCAAGACGCTGCCCACCGCGTCCAACGACGTCGACCGCTGTCTGGCCGGCATCGCGTGGTACCTGGAGAACATGGCGCCCATGATGGAGGGCCGCGCCCCGCTCGGCCTGGTCTCCAACATCGCCTCCTGGAACTACCCGTTCTCCGTCCTCCTCCTGAACGTCCTCGTCCAATCCCTGGCGGGCGACTCCGTCATCGCCAAGATTCCCACCCAGGGTGGCGGCGTCAGCCTCACCCTCGCCTTCGCGCTGCTGCGCCGGGCCCACCTGCCCGTGTCGCTCGTGGGCGGACGCGGCAAGGACCTCTCCGAACCGCTCGTCGCCCACGACCGCATCGCGGGCGTCGCCTTCATCGGCGGGCGCGCCAACGGCGGCGAGGTCCACCGCCGCCTCAAGGCCTGCAACAAGCGCTATGCCCTGGAGATGGAGGGCGTCAACGCCTACGCCATCACCCACTTCTCCGACTGGGACTCGCTCGGGAAGCAGATTCGCGCGGGCTTCGACTTCGGCAAGCAGCGCTGCACCGCGTACACCCGCTGGGTCGTCGAGAAGTCCCTCGTCCCCCGCTTCGTGCGCACGTACATCGACGCCGTGTCGGACCTGCGCGTCGGCCACCCGCTGCTCGACCGCCACGTCGACTTCGGCCCGCTCATCTCCGCGTCCAAGGTGAAGGAGCTGCGCGGCCACCTCGACGCCGCCCAGGCCGACGGCGCCCGCGTCCTCTTCCAGGGCCAGCTCGCCGAGGACGCCTTCCACGACGGCCAGGACCGGGGCGCGTACATCCCGCCCACCCTCCTGTTCGGCGTGAACACCCAGAGCGAGCTCTACCTGCGCGAGCCCTTCGGCCCCGTGGACGTGCTCATCTCCGCGGACTCCGAGGAGGCGCTCATCGCCGAGGCCAACGTCTCCGACGGCGCGCTCGTCGCCTCCGTCGCCGCGGACGACCCGTCGCTCGCCCAGCGCATCGCCTCGCGCCTCCACGCCTTCAAGGTCGGCATCAACAAGCTGCGCTCCCGCGGCGACCGCGAGGAGTCCTTCGGCGGCAAGGGCGGCTCGTGGGCCGGCGCCTTCGTGGGCGGCACGCACCTGGTCCGCGCCTTCACCGACGGGCCCCACCCGCTCGAAGGCAACTGGTGACACCCCCGCGCGTGGCCCCATGCGACACGGGGCCACGCGCACCCCCCGCGAGCGAATCCAGGGAGTTGCCGCCCCCAGGGGTGGGACGCCGCGGACCCGTGACACACGCCATTGCCAGTCATTGACGCGGCGCGGTTAAGCTCCGCCCCCATGAACCGCGAATACCACCGCTGGCACAGCACCCGGCTGCACCGGGACATGGAGCTCCTGCTCTTCGGCCACTCGGGAGAGCCGGTGCTGCTCCTGCCCACCAGCCGTGGACGCTTCTTCCAGGCGGAGGACTTCGGCCTCATCGGCGCCATCGCCGACCGCATCCAGTCCGGGCGCTACGTCGTGGTGTGCCCCGACTCCGTCGACGACGAGTCCTGGTTCAACAAGGCCGTGCACCCGCACGACCGCGTCGCGCGCCACGCGGAGTGGGAGCAGTACCTCATCCACGAGGTGGTCCCCCTCCTCCAGAGCCGCGCCACCGGCGGTCGCCTCACCCTGGCCGGGTGCAGCTTCGGCGGCTTCCACACGTACAACGTGGGCCTGCGCCACCCGCACGTCTTCCAGCGCCTCTTGTCCATGGGCGGCAAGTTCGAGACGGACGAGTTCCTCGACGGCCACCACGACCCGGACGTCTACTTCCACTCCGCCACGCAATGGCTGCCCAACGTCAGCGACGGCGCGCAGCTCTCCGCGCTCCAGCGCATGGAGATGGTGCTCGCCGTGGGGGAGCACGACTTCTGCCGTCCCTCCAACGAGCACCTGTCCAACCTGCTGTGGAAGAAGGACATCGCCCACCAGCTCGCCGTCTGGCAGGGCGGCAACCACGACTGGCCCGTGTGGCGGCAGATGATTCAGCAGTACCTGCCCTGGTAGCCGCGAAGCCCTCGCGGGCGCCCGCTCACGACTCCAGCGGGCGCAGCGTGCCGGCGCTCATCTTGTTGAAGCGCCACAGCAGCGCCACCGCCACGGTGATGAGGCCCGCGCACAGGCCCCACCAGATGCCGAGCACGCCCAGCCCCGCCTTGAAGCCCAGGAAGAGCGTCAGCGGCAGCCCCACGACGTAGTGCCCCACCATGTTGGCCAGGAAGGTGAAGCGCGTGTCCCCCACGCCGCGCAGCACGCCCGCGCCCACCCCCTGCACCCCGTCGAAGACCTGGAAGAGGGCGCTGACCATCAGCAGCGGCACCGCCAGCGGCAGCACGTCGTCCGGCGCGCCCGCCAGCTTCGCCAGCGCCGTGGGGAAGCACGCGAACACCAGCGCGCCCAGCGCCATGAAGCCCGCGCCTCCCGCGAAGGCCATGAAGCCGCTGCGCCGGGCCCTCGGCGAATCATGCGCCCCCACCGCCCAGCCCACCCGCACGCTGCCCGCGTTGCCGATGCCCACCGCGATGGTGAAGGTGACGCTCGAGAAGGAGATGGCGATCTGATGCGCGCCCACGCTCGCCGGCCCCAGCCCCGCGGCCAGCACGCCCGCCAGCGCGAAGACGCCAATCTCCGCCGCGATGTGCAGCCCGATGGGCACCCCCACCCGCGCCGCCTGCGCCAGGTCCGCCCACACCGGCGCTCGCGAGGGCCGCGCGTCCGGCGTCGCGCTCGACGACGACATGGCGAACACCACCACGGCCAGTTGGAGCGCCGTGCACAGCGACGTCGCCAGCGCCGAGCCCGCCACGCCCATGGCCGGAATCGCCCGCAGCGGCCCGAAGAACTCCGGCAACACCCCGCCGCCGAACACCAGCAGGATGTCCCCGCCCAGGTTGAGGACGTTGGCCAGCACCGTCGCCACCACGAGCGGCCGCGTGGTGGCCGTGGCCTGGAAGTACGAGCGCATCGTCATGAACGCCAGCATCAGCGGCATGCTCGGCGCGCGCCACACCAGGTAGTCCCAGGCCCCGGCGATCTCCGCCTCGCCCACGCCCGCCAGCGGCAGCAGCCGCGGGGACAGCAGCAGCAGGCTCCCGAGCACCAGCCCGGCGAACAGCGACATCCACCCGCCCTGCCACAAGAGGGCCCGCGCCCGGGACGGGTTGCGCGCCCCCACCGCCTGGGACAGGAGCGGGTCGAAGCCCATCATCAGCCCCATGCCGAAGCCGCTCACGGCGAAGAACAGGCCGTTGCCCAACCCCACCGACGCCAGCGCCAGCGTGCCCGCACGCCCCACCACCAGCGTGTCGACCAGGCCCATGAGCGCCTGGCCTCCCTGGGCGATGGCGATGGGGACCGCCAGCTTCATCAGCGCCCGGAACTCGGCGCGATAGGAGCCTTGGACTTCACCAGGAACGGGGGCGACGGCGGTAGACATGGCGGCCCGGGGCTATAGCGCCTTCCGGGATGGATTGCGCCACCGCGAGCGACGCCCCGCCGCTCGCCGACCTGACCCGCGCGCCCAACCCCGGAAGTCCGGAGCCGGGCGCGCGCGTCAACACCGCATCACGGCGTGGGGGCCTGGAAGAGCGTGGTGGCCAGCGGCGTCTGGAGCGACTCCAGCTTCGCCACGCGCACGCCCGCGTCGGTGATGGCGTACACGTAGTCGTCCGCCATCACGCTGCGGCGCACCTGCGGCTGCCAGTTCCAGGACCACTGCGGGTTGTCGAGCGTCCGGTACACGTCCCCCATGGAGACGGAGCCCACCGGCGAGAAGCCCGTGGCGGTGTCCACCCGGAAGACCAGCAGGTCGCTGCGGAAGCCGGACCAGTAATCCGTGGGGCTGTAGATGAAGTCCGTGAAGGGGATGGCCAGCAGCTTCTTCTCCGCGAAGTAGTTGAAGGCCTTGTGCTCGTAGAGCGCCTCGCTGTAGCTGCTCATCGACCCCAGGCGGTGGGTGAACGTCTCCTTCGGGTGCGCCAGGTCCGACACGTCGAACAGCGACAGCTTGAGGGCGCGGTTGGTCCAGGTGCCGTCCTCGTTGCGGTCCTCGCCGAGCGTCAGCAGGTGCGTGGTGCCCAGCGGGTGGATGTACGTGGAGAAGCCCGGAATCTTCAGCTCACCCACCTTGCGCGGGTGCGCCGGGTCGCTCAGGTCGAACGTGAACAGCGGGTCCACCTGGCGGAACGTCACGACGTAGCCGCGGTCCCCCACGAAGCGCGCGCTGAAGATGCGCTCGCCCTTGGCCAGGTCCTCGCTGCGCCCCAGCTCCACCAGCTGCCCGTCCTGCTCGCCCAGGGTGACGACGCGGCTGTAGGTCGTCGTGTCGTTGCTGGAGACGGGGGAGGACGGGTCCCAGAGCGACGCGGTGCGCACCGTGGTGGCCACGCGCAGCACGCCCTCGTGTTCGTCCAGGGAGAACTGGTTGACCAGCGTCCCCTCCACCGTGCCGCTGGCCACGTACGTCGTCTTGCCCACCTCGCGGATGTCGAACTTGTGCAGGTAGGAGAAGTCCTTCTGCGCCGCGTCCGTGCGCCACCACCAGTGCGGCGTCGCCAGGTAGAGCGACTCCGCGGAGGCGTAGAGCTGCCCCGGGTACGTCACCACGCTGGTGCGGTCCACCGGCGCCGCGCCCTCGGCCGCGTCCAGGTCCAGCGACAGCACCGTCACGAAGCCCAGGCCCAGCGGCGCGTTGGCGTGGAAGAAGCGGTGGCAGTCCGACGACAGCGGGTGCGACGCCCCGTCCGAGGAGACGTTGCGCCCCTCGGGCCGCCACAGCGCGAGCGTCTGCTCCCGGATGAGCTTCTCGTTCTGGACGATGAGCGCGTCGATGGCCTTGTTCAGCTTGTCCTTGTCCTCGTAGACCTCGCGCGAATAGTCGACCGCCATCTTCACGCCCGCGGGCCAGCGGAACGCGTCCGACAGGACGAAGCGCACCGTCCCGTCCACGCGCCGCGCGCTCAGGTAGTTGCCCGGCAGGTACACCTGCTGGACCACCTGGGGCGAGGCGACCGCGGACACGTCCACCACCGTCACCTTCATCGTGTCGCTGTACGCGTAGCCACAGCCCCGCCCCACACAGCCCGGCGCGGGCATGTCCGCGCCCCCCGTCAGGCCCCCGCCGCGGGTGCCCAGGGAGGGGTAGCCGGGGCGCTCCTCGAAGACCTGCGAGGCGATGACCAGCCGGTGGCGCGCCTCGTCGTAGAGCATCTGCGAGGGCCAGCCCTCGATGTCGAGCGTCGCCGCCAGCGTCAGCTGCTCCGCGGGCCAGGAGCGGTGCAGGTACAGCCTGGTGCCGGACAGCACGAAGATGTGCGTGCCGTCGTTCTGCACGAAGTCCGCCTCGTGCACGCCCTCCACCTGGTTGTTGGTGCCGGTGTGGTTGTCCGGCCCGCGGCTGCCGCCCTCGCCGCCCGACCCGCCGGCGGTGGGCGCGGACGGGGGAATGGCCCCGTCATCCACGGAGAACCAGTAGCCGCCGTTGCGCGTGGACTCGAGGTAGGCGCGCATCTGCTTCGTCGCCGTGTCCTCGATGAACGTCTCCAGCGCCGCGCAGCTGTCGAAGGCCTCCAACCGCGCCTTCATCTGCACCGGCTCGTTCTCCATCTCCGGGTACGTCTTGGACCCCTCACAGCCCGCCACCACCCCCACCACCACACCCATCCACGCGGAGCGCTTCCACTGTCGAATCACGGAGGACCCTCTTTCGTTCTCGTCGGCCCCACCGGGCGCCTGGGGAGGCGCGGAGGCCGCCCCACCGGCCCGGTGGCATCGCGCGGGCCGTGTTGCCACCCTCATGCCAGCGGTGACATGCCCGGGACTCCGGGGCTTCCAGGGGTTTGCGGGCCACGGCCCCTCTCAGAAACCTGAGGCGCGCGGGGGACTGGGAGGGGGAAAACCGTGGGTGCGCGGGACGAAGCGGACGAACTGCTGGGTCAGCGCCGGGTCCATCTTCTCCAGCCGCAGGCCCATGCCGGCCGGGGCGCGGAAGGCGCCGGAGGGCCGGGGCGGGTTGGCCCAGGCCACGGTGGCCTCGGCGGCGCAGGGCGTGCGCTGCCCCGCGAGCAGGACCTTCAGGGCGAGCCGGCTGCCCTCGCGCGCGGGGGTGAGGGTGCGCACGAAGAGGGCGCCGGGGCTGGCGTCGTGGCTGAAGCCCGAGTGCGTGGGGCCGCCGCCCACGGGGGCGAACTCCACCACGGTGAAGAAGGGCACGCGCTCGGCGGCCCGCAGCGGCGTCCGGTCCGGCACCAGCCGCGCCAGCACGCGCGCCAGCAGCTCGTCGGCGCCCAGGTGGCGCTTCTCCAGGAGCGGCGCGCCGCTGAGCGCCTGGGCCCGGGCCAGCACCTCCGCGGACTCCTCCGCGCGCGACAGGAGCACCAGCGGCTTGCGCGGGCCCGTCTCGTGGAGCCGGGCGGCGAGCGCCAGCGCCTCCTTCGGGGCGCGGGAGACGTCGACGAGGAAGCCGTCGAGCTGCGCGGCGTGCTCGGCGGCCAGCCGCTCCGCGTCGTGGGCGTCGCGGGCGTAGAGGACGTGCAACCCCTCCTGCTCCAGCGAGCCCCCGAGGAAGGTGTGCAGGAAGCGCCCGCCCTCCACCAGCAGCACGCGGCGGCCCCGGGGCGGGCCGTCCTTCACGCGCTCGCGCGCGCCGCGCACGGCGACGAGCTTGGCCTGCAGCGCCTCCAGCGTGACGGGCTTGGGCAGGAAGTCGTCCGCGCCCGCGCGCCAGCAGTGCATCACCTCGTGCGGCTCGCCCGCGGAGGTGAACATGATGACGGGCACGTTGCGGCCGGCCGGGTGGGCCTTCACCGCGCGGCACACCTCGTCGCCCTGCATGCGCTCCATGCGCAGGTCCATGAGGATGAGCATGGGCGCGCGCCGCGCCAGCTCCGCCATGCACGCCTCGCCGCCCTCCAGCGTCACCGGCTCGCAGCCCAGCCGCGCCAGGTGCAGCCGCACCACCTCGCGCGCGGTGCGGGAGTCGTCCACCACGAACACGGTCTCGCGCGCGGTGGAGGGAGGGGCGTTCATGGTCAGGCGCGCGGCTCCTGCTTGCCGGACAACAGCTGCGTGAGCTGCCGGGCGATGGCCGCGCACTTCGCCGCGTCCTTGCCCTCCAGCGCGGTGCGCCCGCCGTCGAGCAGCCGCTGCACGGTGCCCACCGCGGCCTCGGCCTCCGGGCTGGGGTTCTCCTGCGCGCTCTTCTGGAGCAGCCGCGCCAGCTTCTCGCCGCGCTCCAGGAGCTTGCGGAACATCTCCTCCGCGCGCCGCGCGTCCACCACGCCCTGCGACTTCGCGTAGCTGGCCTGCTCCGCGCCCAGCTTCTCCGCCTCGCTCTGCGGCAGGCCGGGGCGCGCCTCCAGGCGCACCGTCTCCATGTTGCCGGTGGTCAGGTCCGTGGCCTTCACCGCGAGGATGGCCTCGCCGGACAGCTCGAACACCACCTCCAGCGGCACGTCGCCGCGCGCGGCCACGTGCAGGTTCTTGAGCACCACCTCGCCCAGCTTGTGGTTCTCGTCCTGGAACTCGCTCTCGCCCTGGTACACGGGGATGCGCGCCTCGGACTGGCCCGCCGTGCCGGGGAAGAAGATGTCGCGCGCGACCACGGGCACGCCCGTGTTCTTGGCGATGAGCCGCTTGACGCGTCCGCCCAGCACGCCCACGCCCAGGCTCTGGCTGGCCACGTCGAGCAGCAGCGCCTGCCCCGACTGGCGCAGCAGCTCGTCCGCCTGCACCGCGGCGCCCAGCGCCACGGCCTCGTCGGGGTGCACGTCCGTGGACGGCGCGCGGCCGAAGAAGTCCGCCACCAGCCGGCGCATCAGCGGCACGCGCGTCATGCCGCCCACCAGCAGCACCACGTCCACCGAGCGCGGGTCCATCCTCGCCTCGCGCATCACCGACTCGCAGGCCTCCAGGCACCGGCGCGACAGCGGCTCCGACAGCGTCTCGAAGAACGAGCGCGTGAGCACCGTCTCCAGGTCCGTGGTGCGCTTGCCCTGCCCAGCGTGGTCCCCCAGGCCGGTGACGGAGATGGTCGCCTCCTCGTGCTCGGTCAGCTCGCGCTTGGCCGCCTCCGCCGCGACCTTGAGCCGCCGCAGGCTGGGCGCGTCCTGCGCCACCGCGGCGCGCAGCTCGTCGTCCACCTGGGCCAGCAGCCACTGCACGATGCGCTGGTCGAAGTCCTCGCCGCCCAGCCGCGGATCTCCACCGGTGGCGCGCACCTCGAAGACGCCGGACTTCACGTCGAGGATGGACACGTCGAACGTGCCGCCGCCCAGGTCGAACACCAGCGCGTTGCCCTCGAAGCCGCGCGACAGGCCGTACGCCAGCGCCGCCGCCGTGGGCTCGTTCACCAGGCGCACCACGTCCAGCCCGGCGATGGTGGCCGCCTCGCGCGTGGCCTGGCGCTGGTTGTCGTCGAAGTTGGCGGGGACGGTGATGACGCACTTGGAGACGGGCCGGCCGAAGTGCGCCTGCGCGTCGAGCGCCAGCTCCCCCAGAATCATGGCCGACACCTGCGTGACGGGCAGCACGCGCCCGGCCAGCTTCACGCGCACGTCCCCGGCGGGCCCCGCCACCAGGGGATAGGGCACGAGCGCCTTGGCCTGCTGCACCAGCTCCGGCGTGTAGCGCCGGCCCAGGAAGCGCTTGGTGGCCCACACCACGGAGTCCGGGTGCTCCTCCGACAGCGCCTGCGCGGCCTGGCCCACGACGCGATCGCCGGCCTTGTTGATGCCGAGGACGGAGGGCGTCAGCCGTCCGCCCGCACGCGAGGGGATGAGCCGCGGCCGTCCATCCTCCACGGTGGCCACGGCGCTGTTGGTGGTACCCAGGTCGATGCCGATGACGGGATCATGCATGGGGGCAGTCGGGACCCCCACGCTACGGGTCTTGGCGCCCGCTCGCCAAGCCCCCTCTCACCGGACCTGCTTCCGGGCGGTCGCTTCCTCGACCGCTCCATCGGATATCCCACGAAGGTGGACTCGCGCTCGCCCCCCATGCTAAGGGCGCGCCCGCCATGGTGAACGTGTCCATCGCCCGCCGCTACGCCCGTGCCCTCCTCGACGTCTCCTCGGAGGGTGGCCGCGTCGACGCCATCGCCGAGCAGCTGTCCTCCATCGCGGAGATCTTCGCGAAGAACGCCGAGTTGGCGGACGTGCTGGAGAACCCCGCCTACACCCGCGGCCAGCGCGCCAGCGTGGTGGACGGGGTCATGAAGCTCATCCCCGACCTGGAGCCGGCGCTCGCCAACACCCTGCGCCTGCTGGTGGACCGCAACCGCCAGGGCTACATCGGTGACATCGCCCGCGTCTTCCGCGACATGGCGGACGCCCGCGCCGGCCGCGTGCGCGGCAACGTCACCACCGCCGCCGCGCTCCCCGCGGACGTGCTCGCCCAACTCCAGGACACGCTCCAGAAGCTCACCCAGCGCAACGTCGTCCTCCAGACGCACGTGGACCCCAGCCTGCTCGGTGGCGTCTCCGCCCAGGTGGGCAGCATCCTGTATGACGGCAGCCTGCGCACCCAGCTCGAGCAGCTTCGCCGCGAGCTGAAGCAGCACTAGGAGTCCGGGTCCGACGTCGCGGGTCCTCCGACGTCATCCCGCTGTCCAGGGCAAACCAGTATTTCCCGCTGCCCTGGAGCAGCGCTATACTCAGGTCGCGCGGGAACATGTCCGCGTCCATCGGGCGACCTGAGCATGCCGCAGTCTTCGTTCCTCCGTCTGGCTGGCATCGCGCCCCATGCGACCGCGCCCGAGGAGGCGTGGCCCTTCCTGGGCGCGCTCCTCAACGCGTCGGGTTGTGGCATCGCCCTGTTGGACCGGGAGCTGCGCTCGGTCTGGGTGAATGGCGCGCTGGTGACGCTGGCCGGGCTGGAGCCCCGCGCGCACCTGGGCCGCCCCATCGTGGAGGCGTGGCCGCAAGTGGCCGGCACGCTCGGGCCCCTGCTGTCGCGGGCCCTGTCCGGCGAGGACGTGGGCGAGACGGCGGTGACGACCCCGGGGCTGGACGTCCGGCACCTGCGGCTGGGGCTCGCGCCGGCGCACCAGGCCGGGGTGCTGGCGGGGCTGGTGCTCTGGGTGCGGGACGAGACGGAGCGCGTGCGGAGCGAGCGGCGGCTGCAGGAGCGCGAGACGCACATGCGCAGCCTCGCGGACGTGGCCTGTGACGGGCACTTCCTCCACGAGAACGGCCTGGTGCTGGACGCCAACCGCGGGCTGGCGAGCCTGCTGGGCCACGACTCCCCCCAGGAGTTGATCGGCCACCACCTCATCGAGTGGGTGGCCCCGGAGTTCCGCCCCGCCGTCATGTCCGCGGTGGAGCGCGGGGTGGAGACGCCGTACGAGGTCATCTGCCTGCGCCGCGACGGCCAGCGCATCCCCCTGGAGGTGCTGGCGCGCTACGTGCCGTACGACGGGCGCCAGGTGCGGCTGGCGGCCATCTGGGACATCCGCGGGCGCAAGGCGGCGGAGGAGCGCGCCGCGCACACGGAGCGCTTCCGGGAGCAGCTCCTGGGCGTGGTGGACCAGGACCTGCGCTCGCCGCTGGAGACCATCCAGCGGGGCACCGGCGCCCTGCAGCGGCTGGGCGGCATGGCGGAGCCCCACGAGCGGCTGGTGGGCCACGTGGCGCACGCGGCCCGGCGCATGGAGCGGATGATCCACGAGCTCCTGGACTTCACCCGGGCCCGGCTCTCCGGCGGGCTGCCGGTGCGGCCGGAGCCGGCGCTCCTGGACGAGGTGGTGCGCCGCGTGGTCGAGGAGCGCCGCCAGGCCCACCCCACCCGCCCCCTCCACCTGGAGGCCCGGGGCGACCTGCGGGGCCAGTGGGACGGCGGCCGGCTGGCCCAGCTGGCGGACGCCCTGCTGGGCAGCGTGCTCCAGCACACCCCGGAGACCAGCCCCGTCGTCGTCCGGCTGGGCGGCGCCGTGGGAGGCGTCCACCTGTCCGTCGACAGCGAGGCGCTGAGCGTGCCGGCGCAGGAGCACGCCAGCCTCTTCGAGCCCTTCCGCCGGGGCCGCCCCGCCTGCTCCGAGGGCCTGGGCCTGGGCCTGTTCCTCGCCCGCCAGGTCGCCCAGGCCCATGGGGGCCGGCTCACCGTGGAATCCTCCCAGGGCGGAACCCGCTTCGTCGTCTGGCTGCCCCGCGAGGCCTCCGCGGCCTCCCGCTAGGGGGCGGCGCCGCCTCGGTGGAGGGGTGTGTGAGCGACCCGGCTTACCGGGTTGATAATCCCCTGGGAGCCCCGGATGTCGAGCGCATTGCAGTGGGTGGGGGTGCGTGGTAAGGGGCCCCGACTTCTAAGCTTTGGCGGACCCGAACCGACCCGGCCCGCCCCCTGTTCGAGGACGCAAAACGCCCATGGAAATCCGCGCCGACGAGATCAGCAGAATCATCCGGGAGCAGATCAAGGACTACGGCAAGAAGGTCACCGTCGCGGAGACGGGCACCGTGCTGTCCGTCGGCGACGGTATCGCGCGCATCTACGGCCTCGAGGGCGTGCAGGCCGGTGAGCTGGTGGAGTTCACCAACGGCGTGAAGGGCCTGGTACTCAACCTCGAGGAGGACAACGTCGGCGTCGCCATCATGGGCGACTTCCAGGCCATCCGCGAGGGCGACACCGTCAAGCGCACCCAGCAGATCGCCTCCGTGCCGGTGGGCAAGGGCCTGCTGGGCCGCGTGGTGGATCCGCTCGGCCTGCCGCTGGACGGCAAGGGCGCCATCCAGGCGACGGAGACGCGCCGCCTGGAGGTGAAGGCGCCCGGCATCGTGAAGCGCAAGAGCGTGCACGAGCCGCTGCAGACGGGCATCAAGGCGCTGGACGCGCTGGTGCCGGTGGGTCGTGGTCAGCGCGAGCTCATCATCGGTGACCGCCAGACGGGCAAGACCGCCGTCGCCATCGACACCATCATCAACCAGAAGGGCCTGAACGTTTACTGCATCTACGTCGCCATCGGCCAGAAGCAGTCGACGGTGGCGCAGGTCGTGGAGAAGCTCAACCGCTACGGCGCCATGGAGTACACCACGGTGGTCGCGGCGAACGCCTCCGACCCGGCGCCGATGCAGTTCTTCGCGCCGTACGCCGGCGTGGCCATGGGCGAGTACTTCCGCGACAACAAGATGCACGCCCTCATCATCTACGACGACCTCTCCAAGCAGGCCGTCGCGTACCGCCAGCTTTCGCTGCTGCTGCGCCGCCCGCCGGGCCGCGAGGCGTACCCCGGTGACGTGTTCTACGTGCACAGCCGCCTGCTGGAGCGCGCCGCCAAGCTGTCGGACGAGGAGGGCGCGGGCTCCCTCACCGCGCTGCCCATCATCGAGACGCAGGCCGGCGACGTGTCCGCCTACATCCCGACGAACGTCATCTCCATCACCGACGGGCAGATCTTCCTCGAGACGGACCTGTTCTTCTCCGGCGTCCGCCCGGCCATCAACGTCGGTCTGTCCGTGTCCCGCGTCGGTTCCGCCGCGCAGATCAAGGCCATGAAGCAGGTGGCCGGCTCGATGAAGCTCGACCTCGCCCAGTACCGCGAGCTCGCCGCCTTCGCCCAGTTCGGCTCCGACCTCGACAAGGCCACCCAGGAGACCCTGGCCCGCGGCGCCCGCATGGTGGAGCTGCTCAAGCAGGGCCAGTACGAGCCGCTGCCCGTCGAGCAGCAGGTCATGCAGATCTACGCCGCCACCAACCGCGACGACGCCAAGAAGCGCGGCTGGATTCGCGACATCCCGGTCACCGACGTGGTGCGCTGGATGCGTGAGTTCCTCGAGTTCGCCAACGCGAAGCACCCGAGCGTCGCGAAGGACATCGCCTCCAAGCGCGAGCTCACCAACGACATCAAGGCCGCGCTGAACAAGGCCATCAGCGAGTTCAACGAGGTCTTCCAGCCCACGCCGGGCGCGAAGGTCTAGTCGCCTCCGGCAGGCCCCTCGCGGCCCGCCTCACCGAGCCCCGCGCTCCCTCCCTGGGACGCGGGGCTTCGTGTTTCCGGGGCGCCCACGGTGGAGCGGGCGCCCAGGCACCGTCTTCGTTCAGCGCAGGCGCGACACCACCGCGTGCAGGCTGCGGTCCACGCCACCGCGTGGCCCCAGCAACTCGATGGCCTTCAGCTCGTAGGGCAGCACGTTGGCGCGGGCCACCAGTTGCACGTGCGCGCCCAGCGCCGCGGGCATCGCCAGGTCCAGCTCGAAGATGTCGCCGGCCACCAGCGTCTGGTCCGGCCGCGTGCCGGTGGTGTCCCAGATGCGCTTGAGCGCCTCGAAGTAGCGGCCCCGGCGCAGGTAGATGGGCCGGCGCAGCACGCCGTCCAGCGTCTGCGTCTCCGGCACCGCGTCGAAGCGCGCGTCCGGCGCGTCCGGCGCGTCCAGCAGGAACTTGCGCGCGTCGCCGGACACCTTCAGCCGCTCACGCCCCCTGGGCGCCAGCGTGTCGAGCTTCTTCTCCACCAGGTCGGTGTGCGCGTTGGTGACCACCGTCACCGGGAGGCCCGTGGCCAGCAGCGCCTCCAGCACCTCCTTCGCCTCCGGCTTGAAGGCCGTGGCGGAGTGGACGTAGGCCTCGCGGTACAGCCGCTGCACCACCTCCGAACGCTGGGCCTCGTCCGGGTACAGGCCCAGCCGCTGGATGATGCGGTGGGCCGCCGTCGTCGCCGTCAGGTACGGGTCCGCCGTGGCCGGGGCCACCACCTTGCCCCCCAGGTTCCACCCCAACAGGTCCGCCCCCGCGTACAGCGCCGCGACTTCCTCCTCCCAGACCTGCTCCACCCGCTGCCCCAGCGCCTGGGCCAGCCCGTCACGGAAGTGCAACGAAAAGGGCGCGCTCTCCGCGGCCACGTCCGTGAAGGTCCCGTCGAAGTCCAGCACCACGCAAGCAATCGCCATCAGCCCACCGACTCCCTGAGTTCGAGAAAGGGGGGCGATGACGCCCCGGCCGCGCCTCCGAATCAAGCCCGTGACACGGTTTCGGGCCTGTAAACTTGAGGCTTGCCTGTAAATCCAGGTCGCAGGCGCGCCACCTTGAAGCCTACAGGTGGGGGCTCGCTAGCCTCCCAGGCCACATGGAAGCGACGCAGCAGGACGAGTCGGCGCCCCCGCGCCGCGCGTGGCTGCCCTGGGGCCTGCTCGCCGGAGCGATGGTGCTCGGCGGGACGGGAGCCTGGGCGGGCTCGCGCTCCGTGTCGGCGCTGGTGGAGCGAGGCGAACAGCTCGAGCGGGAGGCGGCCGAGTCCGAGGCCCGGGTCGCCGAGCTCCAGGCCCTGAGGGAGGCCATGGCCCGGCGCCTGCGGGTGCTCGAGCAGCAGCACCAGGAGGCCCAGCAGGCCGCCCTCACCGCCACCACCGCGTGCGCCATCACCGACGGAGCCGCCACCCTGGTGGCGCCGGAGCCCGCCCCTCGCGCCGTCGGCAAGGCCGCCCGGGGCAAGAAGTCCGGCCGCCGCTGAGGGCCCCGCGCCCACGTGGTCTCCCCGTCCACACCCCACCCGGGGCTGTGGACCCGGGGGCAACAGTCCGCGCGCGCCCCGGGCGTGGAACCCCGCGAAAGGACGCGGCTGCATGCGCCGGCCCGCCTCGTGCTACCTGCGCCCTCGCGTCTTCTTCGCGAGAGGTGACTTCCGCATGGCTTCCATCCTCCTTCGTGCCCGCCGGTACCTGCTGGTGGGCCTGGCCGCGCTCGGCTCCGTGTCCACCGCCCACGCCGAGCCCGGCATCCGCATCCTCAACTCGCTGTCCACCGCGGACCTGGCCTTCAACGCGCTCACCACCAACTCGCGCGCGCTCGAGTCGCTCAACAGGCTGCCGCTCACCACGGACGTGTTCGCCCGCGAGCCGACGCTCAAGAACCAGCTGGAGGACCCGGCCGCCCGCAGCGTCATGCACTACCTGATGGGCTGCGCGCTGGGCCCCCAGGACGTCATCGAATGGAAGAGCCGCGCGGGCGAGCTGCACGTCTTCACGGGCGAGGCGAACCTGTGCCCCGAGTGGGCCACGGGCGCCCCCACCTCCCAGTGCCTGGGCTACGTGACGGCGTGCCTGCTGGCGCGCAACAACGCCTACGGCACCGTGGTGGAGATCTCCATGCGCGGCGAGGACCCGAACGAGCCGCTGCGCTTCAACCCCTCCGGCGACCCGAAGGCGTGGAGCCCCCTGTTCCTGCCCTGCGACAAGGGCGGCACCGGCGTGCGCCCCGAGTGCGGCTGGGTGGGCGAGGGCGTGGGGGCGTGCACGCCGGGCCTGGTGGTGACGGTGGGGACCGGCGGGCCCTTCCCGGACACCTGCACCGGCACCATCGGCACCAGCTCCGGCCGCCGCGTGCTGCGCGTGTGCGAGGACCCCTGGGGCTGCACCGCGCGCACGGCCCTCGCCATGTCGGACCAGGACCGGTGCGGCGGCACCGCGCCCGCGGCCACCTTCAAGTGCCCGGAGAGCGGCCAGTACAGCCTCATGTCCGCCGCGTATGACCGCGCGGCGCTGCCGGGGACGTGGATGCGGCCCGCGGTGACGAGCGGCCGCTTCCCGTCCGCGGCCTTCGGCGCCTTCACCTTCCGCGAGGGCGCCTTCTTCGGGAACATGTTCGACCCGAAGGGGCTCAACGTCGAGGTGACCCTCAACCAGGACACCTTCCAGCCCATGCTGAGCAAGCCCGGCTTCAGCGGCTTCCCCTACACGGACGTGCACGCGTGCTTCGGCAAGGACTGGGTGGCGGGCGACGTGCACCTCGAGGCGCGCATCTGCGCCAACGCCGTCGTCGGCCGCGACGAGGCCCATGGCTGCCTCGCCCGCACCGTGGGCCCCTGCGAGTCGGGCAGCCGCAGCAGCCTCGCGCCCCGCTGCCGCGTCAACGACGGCCCCCAGGTCCAGGGCGACGGCGACTTCGAGGGCTGCACGGACGGCGACGGACGGAGCCAGCCCGCCCCCATCACCACCTTCCTCAACAGCGCCTGCGACGCGCTGCCGGGCGGCGACCGCCAGTCCTGCGGGGTGAAGTGCGACTACAGCGTCAATCCGCCCATCTGCAAGAAGGGCTGTGAGCCCCGCTCCTCCAGCGAGTGCGTGGCCCTGCTCTGCCAGAAGATGCCCTCGCTCTGCGGCAAGAAGTAGCCACGGCCCTCGGCCGCCCGGGAGGGTCCGTCCACACCTCCCGGGCCCCCGCCGGGCGCCCCACTCCCGGCCGAGGGGGAGGCGACGATTCATACACCCTGGGTGTATGAATAAAGCAGGCGGGGAGCCGTCGGGACTCGTGCTGGCTCGTTCCCGCCGCCGCCGAGGAGTCCACCGTGTCCCCCTTTCGTTCCATCCTGAGTGTCGCGCTCGTGCTGGGGCTCGTGCTGGGCGCCACGCCCGCCGAGGCCCGCTTCGGCAAGCGCGCCCGCCCGAACGACTCGAGCCAGGGCAACGACTCCGGCAAGGACGAGCACGAGGCCTCGGCGATTGGCGACGACGACGATGACCGGGACGACGACCGGGATGACCGGCCCCGCCGCCGTCGCCGCTCCAACGTGAGCCACGCCAGCGACGACGCCGAGCACGTGGTGAACAGCATCGCCTTCTTCGCCTTCCTCTTCGGCGGCGGCAACCACCGGCTGTCGCTGACGGAGCCGGGCTACCGGGGCGAGCTCCGCCAGGAGCGCCACGCCGCGCCCCTGTCCTTCCGCGTGGGCTTCCAGGCGGGCCCCATCAACGAGGGCGGCGCGGGCGACCTGTTCCTCGGGCTGGAGGGCCGCCGCATCGGCCTGGACCTGCGCGCCACGGGCATCGCCGTGGACGCGGACGACGGCTCCGACGACACCGACGACATCACCCTCCTGGAGGCGCACCTGACGTGGGCCTTCGTCTCCCTGGAGCGGGTGCGGGTGCGCGCCGAGGCGGGCGTGAGCACCGCCAAGGCGCCGGACGTCTCCTTCGTGGGCATGAGCCTGGGGGTGTCCATGGAGGCCTGCCTCGTGGGCCCGCTGGACTTCGAGGCCCGCGCGCAGGTGACGCCCTTCCCCTACCGCCAGGTGGACTCGAGCGCCGCGCTGGCGCTGCACCTGGGCGCGGTGGTGCTGCGCGGCGGCTACCGCGGCCTGCTGCTCGACGACGCGGGCCAGTCCGGCGACGGCATCGTGCACCGCGACAGCTTCCACGGCCCCTTCGTGGGCCTGGGCCTCACCTACTGACGGACGCGGACCGGGCGCGAAGCGCCCGACGCAACGGGCGCCTCGCGCGGGCAGTGCTCGCGCGCCACGGTCAGCAGGTCCTCGAGCCGCACCGGCTTGCGCACCAGGGCCACCACGCCCGGCGGACGCGCCCCCGGGTGGGCATCCATCCCCACCACCCGCGAGCCCTCGAAGCACGCCTCCTTCCCCAGCGCCTCCAGCATCGCCCGGCCGCCCACGCGCGCCAGCTCCAGGTCCACCAGGACGAGGCACGGCGTCTCCAGGGCGCGCAGCACGCGCAGGCCCTCGTGGCCGTTGATGGCCATGGCCACCTCGTAGCCCTCGTCCTGGAGCGCCTCCGCCATGGCCCCTCGGACGTCCGGGTCCTCCTCCACGAGCAGGACGGTTGGCTGAATCACCGAGTGGGTCACGTCCGCCACCGTAGTGCCTCCCTCGCCTGCTCGCACGGGTCCGCGCCGCGCGCGGCCCGGCAGTGTCGGGCCATGAGCATCCGCCTGTCCGCGGCGGGCGGATGTGCACGGTCCACGTAGCACCTCGGGCTGACGACGTTCGTACAGCCCACGCCGGCCAACGCCGCCGCCCGCCCAGGGGGCCATGGCCGCCCACGGAGTGGAGCCCTTCAATGTCGCTCCCCCGTCGTGCCCTCCGTGGAAGAGGAGTAGGACCTTGCCGTCAACGAAGTCCCTGTTGGGCTCCGCGCTCGCCGCGAGCCTCCTGTGGGGCTCCGCCCCCGCCGAGGCCCGCTTCGGCAGGCGCGCCCTCCCACCGCCCCCTCCCACCGAGGACACCGCGCGGCCCCCCCCATCCACCGCGCCTTCCGCGCCGTTCGTCGCCCAGGAGACGACGGAGGACGACGACCTGGAGCGGAAGCGGGACGCGCCCCGCCGCCGCCGCCCCCGCCGGGCGCGCCGCGGCCCCACCGTCACCGCGGGGGCCAGCGCCACCAGCAAGCCCGAGACGGGGCTGCACGCGTCCTCGCGGATGGGGCGCTCGCGCTACGGCCCGGTGCCGCTCCTCGTCCGCGTGGGCGTGCAAGGGGACCTGCCGCGCCAGGGCGGCGGCCTGGGCCTCTTCATGGCCATGGAGGGCCGGCGCCTGGGCGTGGACGCGCGCATCAGCGGCCTGACGCTGCGGGAGGACGCGGACCCCGAGCGGCTGGACCGGCTCACGGTGCTCAGCGCCCGCGCGACGGCGGCCTTGTGGGCCAGCCGCTACGGCCGCCTGCGCGTGGAGGCCGGCCTGGCGAGCGCGCACCTGCCCGGCATCATCTTCGTGGGGCCCAGCTTCGGCGCGTCGTTGGAGGCCTGCATCGGCCGCTCGCCCATGGACATCGAGGCGCGCATGACCGTCACGCCCTTCCCGCAGCGCCAGGTGGACGCGCAGGCGGGGCTCGCCGCGCACCTGGGTGACCTCAACCTGCGCGGCGGCTGGCGCATGCTGTACTTCGGCGACGCGGGGCACCTGGACGGCGTCGAGCACGAGGACACCTTCGCCGGGCCCTACCTGGGCCTGGGCCTCACGTTCTGAGGCCGGAAGCCCGCCGCGCGGAAGAACACGAACGGGGCGACGGGCTCACCGCCCGCGCCCCTTGCACCGGCCCGCTGCCGGGCCGGACACGACGGGCCGGAGCCGCTCCCTCCCTTCGGGAAGAGAGGAGCCCCGGCCCCGGACCTCACTCGTCGGACGCGGCGGCCATGGGCGCAGACGAGCCCCCGCCGCTCATGTCCGCCACGGTGGTGAGGCCACCGCGCTTGCCGCCGCGACGCTTGGGCGGCGGCGCCAGCTTCGGCTGCGTGCCGAACAGCCGCTCGTAGGTGTCCGGCGTGTTGATGTTCACGATGACACCCGGGTCCTTCATGGGCACCCGGCGCACGCGCATGCCCTTCAGCGCCGCCTCCAGTTGCTCCATGTCCGCGCCGCGCAGCTTCTCCACCGCGGCGCGCGACAGCATCACCGGCCAGCCCGGCGCGCCGTCGAACTCCGGACGCAGCACCTCGTCGGAGTCGCTCATCAACTTGAGGAGCGACTTCACCGTCGTCGCGCGCAAGGCCGGCATGTCCACCGGGTGCAGCAGCACCACGTCCGCCCCGGCCTCCATCGCCGCGTCGAGCCCCACCTTCACGGAGGCCATCTGGCTGTCACGCCAGCGCTCCGCCTCCACCAGGTCCAGCCCCGGGTGCTGCTCGCGCACCGCCTCCGAGTCCTTGCCCACCACACCCAGCACCTGACTGTTCGCCTTGCCGAAGGTCGACGCCAGCGACTGAAGGAAGCTCTTGTCGCCTTCGTGCAGGATGAGCGCCTTGGGGTGGGCCATCCGCCGGGCCTCGCCCGATGCGAGGATGATCGCCACTGCCTTCATACCAAGCCTCCTCCATCCCCCGGGGAATCGATGTCCGCAGGCCCGGGTCCACCGACAACAGGCTGTGGCCTGCGCGAGGGATTTTTGAGCCCGCCCCTCGGTGCGAGCCCCCGCGCCGTCACTTCACGCTTCGCCGCGCCGCGGCGAACCACCGCTCGCCTCCACGTGCTTCCCGCCCGCCCGTCCCGGCTCAGTGCAGCCAATGCGACGCGGGCGCGGACAGCAGGGGGGCTCGCGAGCTCCCCGTCGTTTCTTCCGCCTCCACCAGCACGCGGACGGTCAGAATTTCAGCCAACCGCGCCAGCGGCGCGAAACGCGACAGCCGACACAGCTCGTCCTCGGACACCTCGCCCAACCACGCTCCGTCCCGGCCGTCCACCACTGACAGCACGTGTGCTCCATGACGCTGCATCACCTGGAGCGCGGAGAGCACGGTGTCCTCGGGGAAGAGCGTCACCGCGCGGGCGACGAGGGTCTCGAAGTCGGGGCTGCTGCACATCGTCACGGATTTCCTCCGGAAGTCCTGGCGCCAGCGCGCCGATGATCCACCCCGTAGCAAGGCCCTTGCCGAGCCGCGGCATGCGGCAATCTCGCGCGCCGACACAACCCGGGCGGGAGATCCGCCGATAATCCCCGGGACGTGCCCCACCCTCGTCGTCGCGTCCCCTCCGCGGAGCCATCTCGATGAGCATCAAGTCCCTGCCCTCGACCACGACTGCCACCCCCAAGCGCGCCGTGGAGACCCCGCCGCAGCGCAAGGCGGAGGCGCCCCAGGGCAACCTGCTCGCCCGCCTGGGGGAGGGGCTCCAGAACGTCGCGCGCAAGGTGGACCAGAAGCTGGACCAGGTGGTGGACGGCTTCGAGGCGAAGCTGCCGGACCTGGGCAAGCTGGGCCTGCCGCAGCTGGCCGGCACCGGCGGCAAGTGGGGCGGCATCACCCTCACCGGCAAGCCCCTCCAGATTCCGCTCGACAAGCTGCTCCAGGTCGACCTGGGCGACCTGCGCAAGGTGCTCGAGCGCGTCCTCCCGCCGAAGATCGACGACAAGCAGGGCAAGCAGCTCGTCGAGCAGACCCAGTCCTTCCGTGACACGCTGGGTCAGGTCCGTTCGCTGGCGGCGCAGCTGGACATGCTGCCCGCCACCCACCCGCGCTACGCGCAGGTGAAGGCCGCGCTGGAGAAGGCGGAGGGCGAGCTGAAGCAGACCACCGGCTACACCCGGACCACCGCGCCCCGGCCCGGCTCGCTGTGGGTGGACCCGCAGTTCATGGCGAAGGAGGTCCCCAACGGCAGCATCACCGCCAGCAAGTTCCCCACGAACACGCCGGTGACCAAGCCCCCTTCCGCCCTGGACCTGGTCTCCGGCGGCGACGCGAAGAAGGCCGCCGCGTACACCGCGTCCGTGGCCCAGAAGCGCGCGGAGGCGGGCATGCCGGTGCAGGGCGGTGAGCCCCTGGGCGTGCACATGAGCCTGGAGGGCGGCGGCGGCAAGGGCAAGCGCTACGCGGCCATGTTCGCGGAGATGCGCGAGCTGGGCGTGGTGCCGGTGAGCCTGTCGGGCACGTCCGCCGGCTCCATCGCCGCCGCGTTCGCCGCCACGGGCGCCACGCCGCAGCAGATCGAAGACGTGGCCAAGGACCCGCGCCTGGGCCAGCTGTACGACTTCGACCTGGACATGAAGGACGGCGGCATCCTCAACGGCCAGGCCGCGTACGACCTCTTCGACCAGAAGCTGCGCGAGCTGACCGGCATCAAGGACCGGCCCGTCACCTTCGCGGACCTGAAGGTGCCCCTGCAGCTGGTGGCCGCCAAGGCCTACGACTCCGCGCTGGGGCCCGAGGGCTTCAAGAACAACAAGGACCGCATCTTCGTCTTCAGCCAGGAGACGACGCCGGACACGCCCGTGGCGCTCGCCATGCGCGCGTCCATGGCCATCCCCGGCGTCTTCGAGCCGGTGCAGATGGTGGACCCCGTCACCGGCCGCCAGCTGCACCTGGTCGACGGCGGCACGCTCGACAACCTGCCCATGGGCTACGCGAAGAACGACCTGCCGCAGATCGGCGCGTCGCTCTACACCCGCGGCGGCGCGCACCCGTCCCACGGCCAGGCCCAGCCCAAGCAGCTCCCCAAGGGCCAGCTCGACACGGACGACGTGGTCTGGAACGGCTTCAACGGCCTGTCCATGCTGTTCGAGAACGCCACGGAGGCGCAGGACTGGCGCGACAAGACCCAGCCGGGCGCCAACCAGTACATGCTCGCGCTGCCCACCTGGAACCTGGACAATCCCAAGCAGTCCAACAGCGTGCTCGGCTTCGGCTACGACGCCAAGGTGGACCCCACGCTGGACAAGCAGACGCGTCAGGTGACGCAGGACTTCCTGCGCGAGTTCCTCGACGACATGCAGAAGCCCGGCTCGCGCGGCACCAACCTCACCACCAAGGTCCCCGCGAACATGAAGTTCGACGTGCCGGTGGACATCTGGGGCGAGAAGTTCCAGGTGACGTACAACGGCGGGGACACCGTCGTCGCCACCGCGGCCAACGGCAAGCGCCACGAGGTGAAGCTGGGCCGCGAGAAGATCGAATCCATCTGGCTGGACAACCAGACGTTCCACGACATGCCCGCGCAGCTGTCCCACGCGCTCAGCGACGTGCGCAGCGTGCGTCCCTCCTGGTTCCCCTTCTGACGCGCGGTGCGGGGCGTGCGCCCCGGTTGCAACGTTGCACACGCAGATACCTCGACACACCCGGGGCGCCTTGAGGCGCACCCGGGCGCTGTCGCTAGCGTGGTCCGCCTTCATCCCTCCTGAGAGGTCTTGAGATGAGCGCGGAGAACGGGCGGCCCTGGGTGCCGTGGCTGGTGACGGCGTTGGTGGTGTTGCTGGCGGGTGGCGTGCTGTTCCTCGCGCACCGGGGGTCGACGCAGGCGCAGGCGCAGGCGGAGGAGGCGCGCAAGGCGGCGGACGAGGCCCAGGCGCGCGCGCGGGACGCGGACGCCGCGAGGCAGCAGCTGGCGGAGAAGCTCGCCGCGCTGGAGACCGAGCGCGCGCGGCTGACGACGGAGAAGGAGCAGCTGAGCACGGAGAAGGATCAGCTCAGCCAGACCGTGCAGGAGCAGGAGGCGGAGCTGGCCAAGCTCAAGGCCACCTACGACGACCTGCAGGACAAGATGAAGGCGGAGATCGCCGAGGGCGCCATCAAGCTGTCCCAGGCCCAGGGCCGCATCCAGGTGGACCTGGTGGACAAGGTGCTCTTCGACTCCGGCGACGCGAGCATCAGCAAGCGCGGCCAGGAGGTCCTCAAGCGGCTGGGCGGCGTGCTCGCCAAGGTGGACGACAAGTCCATCCAGGTGTCGGGCCACACGGACGACTCGCCCCCGTCGCAGAAGCTGCAGTCCACCTTCCCCACCAACTGGGAGCTGTCCGTGGCGCGCGCCGTCAACGTGGTGCGCTTCCTCCAGGAGCAGGGCAACGTCCCCGCGCGGCGGATGATCGCCGCCGGCTACGGGGAGACGCGGCCCATCTCCGCCAACGCCACCCCGCAGGGCCGCGCGCGCAACCGGCGCATCGAGGTGCTGCTCATCCCCGACCTCACGGCGAAGAAGACCGCCGCCGTGAGGACGGCCCGCGACAGCCGCTAGCTACTTCTTCTTCACCGACTCCAGCAGCTTGCGGAACGACTTCTCCGAGGCCGCCACGGTCTTCTCCGGGCCCGTCAGCTTGAAGAAGACCGCGCCCTCGGGGCCCTCGACGATGGCGCCCAGGAGCCGGTAGCCGGGCTTGGGCGTGGACGGGCCCATCATCGGCCCGCCGCCCGTGTACGTCCCCTTCACGTCCACCGTGGTGACGGGCAGGCCGCCGAGCTTCTCCGCCTTCGTCTTCGCGGCCTTGTCCACCGGCTTGCCGTCCGCCGTCTGGAACTGGCCCAGCCAGCGCTTCACGTTCGCGTCCACCGCGCCGCCCTGCCCCTGCCCGAAGTAGAACACCGCCAGCTCCGCGCCCTCCGTGTCCCCCTTCGCCGCAGGCACCTTGTACGTCGCCGCGCGCATCGGTCGCTCGCCCTGCGCCGCCCACTCCGTCGGCGCCGTCCACGTCAGCCCGCCCGCCTCCTCCGCGGACGCCGCCATCGCCACGCACATCACCAGCACACCCAGCAGTCGGTTCATCCTCGCAGCGTAACGGTGAATGCCCCCGGCGCAGCGTGTCAAAGACATGCGGTGCACTCGCGCATACGCCCCATCCATGCGCGTGAATGGTGACACGACGCGTCAAGTCGGATGGCTTTGAGCCAACCCTTGGACGTGGTACGCCACGAAACAGTTACCTAGTCCTGAAGTCCAAACCTGGACTCGGAGGGGGTTGTACCCATGAGAAAGGCGTTGTTCCTCGGGGCCCTGGCCCTGGGCACCGTAGCGTGTGAGCCCGACATCGCGCAGGACGCGGCGCCGAGCGCGGATGACCTCGTCGTCGCGGAGTTCGACCCGTCTGCGTCCCCGGCCGTGGTGCCGTCGCCCAACGACCTGGCCATCGTGACGCTGCCGGATGGAACGAAGCAGGTGGCCGCGCCGGTCAACCCCGCCACGCCCGCCGCCGAGCAGGAGTTCACGAAGGACTACCTCAACAGCCTCAACGGCTTCCCGACGACGGCCACGGCCGCCACCACGGTGAAGGGGCTCAACCCCGCCACGGTGACCGCGGAGACGGTGAAGTTCCTCGACGTCTACGAAGGCACGCCGCTGGCGAAGCCCGTGACGCCGGTGATCGGCTACCGCGAGGAGACGAACCAGATCACCCTCAACGCCAACGGCGGCTGGCCCAAGGGTGGCCGCTACGCCGTGTTCATCATCGGCGGTGAGAAGGGCCCGAAGACGACCAAGGGCAAGGGCATCATCGGCTCGGCCACCTGGGGCTTCGCCAGCTCCAAGAACTCGCTCGTCACGTGCGAGGACCTGACGGACCCGACCTGCAGCACCGCCACGGAGCTCATCCCCTCCGTCAAGACCGACCCGGCCGAGCGCCTGGCGGACCAGACGAACAGCGCGCTGCGCCTGGAGCAGGTGCGCCGCGCCTACGCGCCCCTGCTGGACGCGGCCGTCGCCAAGTTCGGCGTCGCGCGCGAGGACATCGTCCTGGCGTGGACGTTCTCCGTCGTGAACCAGCCGGAGGCCACGTTCAACCCGGACGTGACGTCCCCCACGCTCGCCATCCCCTTCCCCAACGACCTGCTGCGCGCCAACGGCAAGCTGAACCTGCCCGGCGCGGACCCGTCCACCACCAGCGGCCAGCTCATCGCGGGCCTCAACACGCTGGACGGCTGGTCCACCACGGCGCCCATCATCTCGGAGAACAACGCGGGGCTCGGCGCCATCGACACCGGCTCCAAGCTGGACCCGAACACGCTGGTCGCCGGCAAGAGCGTCCTGCTCATCAAGCTGACGCCGGGCGGCACCACGCCCAAGTACAAGGTCTGCCTCAACTGTGCCTCCAGCACCAAGCGTGACGGCAGCCCCGCGAACCCCGCGCCCGAGCAGCTGCAGATCGTCCCCGAGGTCCCGCTCGACGGCGGCAGCCAGTACGCGGTGGTGATGCTCAAGGGCATCAAGGACACCACGGGCCGCACCGTGGCGACCCCCGCCGCCCAGGCCCTCATCCGCCTGAGCTCGACGCTGGCCGTCAACGGCAAGAGCCAGGTCTCCGCCGTTCCGGACGCCAACGCCGCCGCCCTGGAGCCGGTCCGCGCGGGCATGAAGCCCGTGTTCGACGCGCTGGCCGCCAAGGGCATCGCGCGCAAGGACATCGTCCTCGCCTGGGTCTTCACCACGCAGAGCACCCGCTCCGTGCTGGAGCAGCTCAACGCGGCCCCCAACGCCGTGCCGGCCGACCCCATCTTCCTCCAGGACCAGACGCCGCAGCTCAAGGGCGCCATGGCCGCCTCGAGCCTGGACAACTCCTCCGTGGGTCGCGCCTTCGTGGGCACCTACTACTCGCCCTTCCTGCTGGACGACGTGCAGGGCGCGCTCAACCCCGCGCGCACCGCGCACGCGGACCACGTCCCGTTCTGGCTGTTCCTGCCCTCCACCGCGGCCCCCGCCGGCGGCTACAAGGTGGTGGTCTTCGGCCACGGCCTGACCAGCAACCGCACCGCGGTGCTGTCCATGGTCAACAACTACAACCGCGCGGGCTACGCGGTGGCCGCCATCGACGCCGCCTTCCACGGTGACCGCGCCAGCTGCGCCGGGCTCAACCCGCTGGCCGGCCTGGGCAGCACGCTCGACTCCCCGGACGAGGCCTGCAACGCGCCGTCCACCTGCGACGTGACGCCCAACAGCGCCACCTTCGGCCGCTGCGTGTCCGCGACCGCCGCGCTGGACTGCGACCCGCGTCCCACGGCCGCCACCCCGGGCGACGAGACCTGCCGCGCCGCGAACCAGGGCGTGTGCCTGCCCTCCGGCAAGTGCGAGGGCGGTGACTTCAAGCGCAGCGCCTCCGGCGTGCCGCTCATCTCCGGCTGGAACTACCTCAACCTCACCAACCTGTTCGCCACGCGCGACAACTTCCGCCACTCCGTGGTGGACATCGCGCAGCTCACCCGCATGCTGGCCAGCGACGGCCTCCAGACGCGCCTGTCCGGGGCCTCCGCGGGCACGCTCAACGCCGCCACGGTGGACTACGTGGGCCAGAGCCTGGGCAGCTTCCACGGCACCATGGTCGCGTCCGTCAACACCCGCGTCCGCAACGTCGCGCTGAACGTCCCGGGCGGCGACCTGGTGGACACGCTGCTCCTGGGCCCCGCCTTCGCGCCCCAGCGCAACGGCTTCCTGGACACCCTCGAGGCCCAGGGCCGCGTCTCCGGCACGCCCGCCTTCGATGAGTTCATCGTCCTGGCGCGCACCATCCTGGACCCCGCCGCGCCCCGCAACTACGGCTGGTTCCTGGCGAACGCGCCGTCCGCGCCCGAAGGCCGCAAGGCGTTCATCCAGTACATCACCGGTGACCAGGTCATCCCGAACGCCGTGACGGAGCCGCTCATCGCCTCCGCCAACCGCGACAGCACCAAGACGGTGCAGTCGTACCTGTTCGACCTGCCCTTCCTGCCCGCGCAGGCGCGTCACCCGTTCATGCTCGTCGTCGACTCGTCCGACCCGGGCAACGCGACCCTCAAGGCCGTGCGCGACCAGGCGCAGGGTCAGATCATCGAGTTCTTCAACACGGGCGTCGCCCCGCAGCCGTAGCGGATGATCGGCAAGAGAGGACCTATTTCCATGAAGAAGACACTGTCCCTCGTCACACTGCTTGCCGCCGGTACCACCCAGGCCGCGGGCTTCCAGATCAACACCCAGAGCGCCCGCTCCACGGGCATGGGCAACGCGGCGGCCGCGTGGCTGGACGACTCGTCCGCCATCTACTCCAACGCCGCCAACATCCTCGGCGTGAACAAGCTGGACGTGCAGGTGGGCGACACCGGCATCCTGCCCGGCATCAAGTTCACGCCCGTGGGTGGCGCCGAGCAGGGCCAGAAGACGACGCTGTCGCCTCCTCCGCACCTGTTCTTCGTCTACAAGCCGGTGGAGAAGGCCGCGTTCGGCGTGGGCGTCTACACGCCCTTCGGCGCGCGCAGCCGCTGGGAGGACGGCTTCATCGGCCGCTTCCGCGCCGAGGAGTCGGCGCTGGCCGTCTACAACATCAACCCCACCGTGGCGTACCAGCTCCACGAGCGGTTCCGCTTCGGCGCGGGCCTCAACATCTACCGGGGCACGCTCGAGCTGAAGCGCGCGCTGAACTTCGTGGACTCCGAGGGCACCGTGCACCTGGGCGGCGCGTCCTGGGGCTGGGGCTACAACGTCGGCGTGCAGGTGGACGTCCTCCCCAAGGTGGTGACCTTCGGCCTGCACTACCGCAGCGCCGCGGACCTCACCTTCAAGGGCGACGCGGACTTCCAGAACGTCCCCACGGAGTTCCTGTCCCGCCTGCCGGACACGCGCGTGCAGGGTGACGTCACGCTGCCCGCCACGGTGGCGGCCGGCATCTCCGTGACGCCGATGGAGAACCTGCGCATCGCCTTCGACGCCAACTGGGTCGACTGGTCCAGCTTCCAGGAGCTCGCCATCGAGTTCCCGGACAACCCGGCCATCAACAACCCGCTGCCCAAGCGCTGGCACGCCAAGTGGAACTACCACCTGGGCGCCGAGTACGGCGTGACGCCGGACCTCCAGGTGCGCCTGGGCTTCATCCTCGACCCGGCCCCGACGCCGGGCGGGACGCTGACGCCGGACCTGCCGGACGCGAACCGCTTCGGCGTGTCCGCGGGCCTGGGCTACAAGTGGCAGGGCCTGCGCGCCGACCTGGGCTACCAGTTCGTCAGCCTGGCCGACAAGGAGAGCTACGCGCCGGGCATCAGCGGCACGTACAACGGCTCCGCCCACGTGCTCGGCGTGACGCTCGGCTACGGCATGTAATCGTCCGGCACCTCACCGGACTCCCCGTCGCCCGGGTCTCCACCAGGAGGCCCGGGCGTCGTCGTTCCAGGCCTCCCGCGCGCGCGGGCCGCTTCAGTCGCTGAGGGCGCGCACGCGCTCGGCCAGGTTGTAGGTGAACAGCTTGTAGATGCGCAGGGCGGCGTGCTCGTGCGTGTCCAGGTAGTGCTGGAAGTCGGCGCGCGTCACCCGCAGGCCACGCACCGCCGTGCTCGTGCGCACGAGCGCGGAGGCGGGGCCGTCCAGCAGCAGGGAGATTTCGCCCAGCCACGCGCCGGGCCCCAGCGTGTTGAGCCGCCGCGCCTCCGGCCCCGGCCCGCTGAAGACCTCCACCGAGCCCTCCAGCAGCACGAGCAGGCCCAGGCCGCGCGCGCCCTTCTCCAGCACCGTCGTCCCCGCCGGGACGAGCACCTGCTGCGCCATGCGGAACAGGTCCTTCATGTCCTCCAGCGCCAGCTCCCCGAAGATGGGGATGGCCTTGAGGTACTCGTAGCCGTCCGACTGCGGCGCGGCGCGCTCGGGCGCCGGCGCGCTCTCCACGCCCAATCCCAGACGCCGCAACAGGCGCAGGTGCTCCGCCTCCAGCACCTCGTCCTCGCGCGCCCCGCCCGACTCCTGGCGCGCGTCCGCCAGCAGCACCAGCGCGCGCCAGGACTCGCCCTGCTCGTCGAGCAGCGCGCACATGCGCAGCACCGCCTCGCGGCGCCGGGGATGCTCGGGCCCCACGCCGCGCAGCGCCTCCAGCTCCGCGTGGGCGTTGCCCAGGGAATGATAGACATCCGCGGCCTCCAGCGGCCGCTGCAGGCGTGTGAGGCATTGGGCCATGGACTCGCGCGCGTCGAGCGCCTGGTACAGCTCCAGCGCCCGCTCCAGCGCGCCGGCCCGCTCGAACGCCGCCGCCGCGCGGGCGCGCTCCCCGGCGCGCAGCCACGCCTCCGCGGCCGGCAGCAACGCGTCCGCCTGTTCGTGCAGCGCCGCCGCCGCCGCGTCCGC
>NZ_JAKCFB010000066.1 GCF_024198235.1 Myxococcus dinghuensis
CCCCGAGCGCATCGTCCATCATCGAGTCACTGCCGCCGAGCGCCGTTGCCCGGCGTGTGGGAGCACGGACTTGAAGCGCTTGGGGTCCGGCAAGCAGACACATGTCCTCGAGTACGTCCCGGCGCGCCTCGAGCGCCAGGTGCACGTGCAGGAGACACTCGTGTGCCGGTGTGGCCAGGGGATTGTTACGGCCGTGGCGCCCAAGGCCCTGGAGCAGGGCCACTACGGGCCCGGGCTGCTGGCCCACCTGGTGACGGCGAAGGTATGCGATTCGATTCCCCTCTACCGCCAGGCCAAGGCGCTCGCGCGCGTCGGCGCCCCCATTGCGCGCACGACGCTGTGCGACCTCTTCCACGCCGTCGCGGCCGCCACCTCGCCGCTGTCGGCGCGACTGCTCGCCTTGGTGCGGCAGGCCCCCCTGGTCCGCGCGGACGAGACGCCGCAGCGCGTGCTCGACGAAGGCAAGACGCGCCGGGCCTACGTCTGGACCTTCCGGACCGAGAGTCTCATCGCCTACGTGCATAGTCCCAGTCGCAGCGGCGCGACGCCCCAGGCCGTCCTGGGCGGCACGCGCGGCTACCTGCTCGTCGACGGCTACACCGGCTACAACCGCGTCACCCTGCCAGAGGGCCGCACGCGCGTGGCGTGCTGGGCGCACGTGCGCCGCAGATTCTTCGACGCCCAAGCCACCGCGCCCGAGGCCAGGAACGCGCTCGACTTCATCCTGGCCCTCTACCGAGTGGAGCACGAAGCCACGCAACGTGGCGTGCTGGGAGGGCCCGAGCACCTGGCGCTGCGCCGTGAGCGGAGTGCTCCGGTACTCGAAACCTTCGCCGCGTGGCTCACGGAGCAATTGCCGCGACACCCGCCGCGGGGGCCGATGGGCCTCGCGCTGCGCTACACCCAAGGCCAGTGGGCGGCCCTCTCACGCTTCCTCGAGGACGCCTCGCTGCCGCTCGACAACAACGCCTCCGAGCGGGCCCTACGGGCGATGGCCCTGGGCCGAAAGACCTACCTCTTCGTCGGCAGCGACGAGGCTGGCCAGAATCTCGCGGGGCTCGCGTCACTCGTCGCCACGTGCGAGGCCAACAGCGTCAACCCCGAGGCCTACCTGGCCGATGTGCTGCTGCGGCTCGGCTCGCATCCGGCATCCCGCCTGGACGAATTGCTGCCGCACCGCTGGTCTCCGACACCCGTCAACTCGTCCTGAGCAGCCACCCGCGCTCGGCACTCGGAAACGTCGCTTGGGCCGGCGTGGCGACCACGCCGCGTGTTGCGGTGGTGTGCCCGCCACGCCGGCCGTCGGTCGGTTACGGACAGCGGCTCATGGTGCTGCCCGGGCTCGACCTGGTCGTCGTGCGGATGTCGGAGGAGGACGGGCGTGTCTCGAGCAGCGTCCTGGAGTTCGGTGCCATGGAGCGGCTGGTGCTCGACCTGGTCCCCCCTTCCGCCCGCTGAGGCCGGGGACACGCCCGCCCGCCTGCTCGTCGCCGCACTGGTGGCGCGGGGCATGTGGCATCATGCTGTCCCCGCATGTCGCCGCACCGCCCCGTCTCCCTCGTCCTCAGCTACCAGTACCCGGGCAAGTACGCCTTCACCGTGCTGGCGGGCGCCGTGGAGTCGGACCCGGCGCTCGCGGACGTGAAGCTGTGGTTCCCCCGGGACAAGGACACGCTGCTGGCCACCGTGCGCGAGCGCGTCGACGCGGGCGACACGGTGGTGGCCGCGTGGTCGTTCTATTCGGCCAGCTTCGCGCCCGCGGTGGAGGAGCTGGCGTACGTGCGCGAGCGCCTGGACGGCCGCTCCGTGCTCTGCATCGCCGGAGGCGTACACGCGACCGCCGAGCCGCTCCAGACGCTCCAGGCAGGCTTCGACCTCGTCGCGGTGGGCGAGGGCGAGCACTCCCTGCGCGAGCTGCTGGGGCGCGTCCAGCGCGGCGAGGACCCGCGCCGCACCCACGGCGTCGCCTGGCTGAAGGACGGCAAGCTGGAGCAGAACGGCCGGGGCGAGGGCGTGACGCTCGACGACTTCCCGCCCTTCGCGGCGCGCCACTCCAAGTTCGGCGCCATCGAAATCACGCGCGGCTGCATCTACGCCTGCCGCTTCTGCCAGACGCCCTTCATGAGCAAGGCGCGCTTCCGCCACCGCTCGGTGGCCAACGTGGCGCACTGGGCGCGGGAGCTGCGGCGCGCGGGCAAGCGGGACCTGCGCTTCATCACCCCCACGTCCATGTCCTACGGCACGGGCGACGAGACGATGAACCTGGCCGCGGTCGAGGAGCTGCTCGCGGCGGTGCGCGAGGCCATGGCGCCCGACGGGCGCGTGTACTACGGCACCTTCCCGTCGGAGGTCCGTCCGGAGCACGTCACGCCGGAGGCGCTCGCGCTGCTCAAGCGCTACGTGCACAACGACAACCTCATCATCGGCGGACAGTCCGGCTCCGAGCGCGTCCTCCAGAGCACGCGCCGGGGGCACGACGTGGAGACGGTGGTGCGCGCCACGCGGCTGGCCGTGGAGGGCGGCTTCGTGCCCAACGTGGACTTCATCCTCGGGCTGCCCGGGGAGGAGGCCTCCGACGTGGAGGCCACCGTCGCGCTCATGGAGCGCCTGGCGGAGCTGGGGGCCCGGGTGCACGGACACACGTTCATGCCGCTGCCCGGCACGCCGTTCCGCGACGCGCCGCCGGGACAGGTGGACGACGAGACCCGGCGCAAGCTGGATCGGCTCGCCTCCCAGGGACGGCTGTACGGCCACTGGAAGCACCAGGCGGTGCTGGCCGAAGGCATCGCCTCGCGACGGCGCCCCCGAGCGGGCTAGCGTCCCGCCCTCCTAGGGGGCGGGGCGTGTCACTTCGACGGGCCCGGCGCCACGCGGGCGCTTAGGATGGGGGCGCGATGTCCTCCGACGAGACTCCTCCCTACTGGCTGCTCATCTCCGTCCTCTTCAGCTCCCAGCCGCTGACGCCTTCGCTCGCCATGACGCTGCACCAGACGGCGTACGAGCTGCACGAGCGCGGCGACGCGGTGAAGGCGGTGGCCGGGGACATGCTGAGCGGCAAGGTGCGCAACCTGCGCAAGGAGGTGGCCCTGGGCGGCATCGCCGGGCCCGCCTTCGAGGCCGAAATCGAGACCGAGCGCGGCTCGGGCGTCGTGCGCTTCGTCCTCACCCGGCAGGGGCTGGAGATGATGCGGCAGGCGCCCCCGGCGCCGCCCCGTCCGAAGTACCTCAACTAGGGTGACACGGGCCCGTCCGCCGGGCCGCCATGCTGCGCGCGGGGAGGTGCCATCCCCACCTTCGAGGCACGGGCCGCACCCATCCCCCCGAAGGAGCGCCGCCATGGACCCGAAGGAGTACCTGAACACGCCGCTGGGCATCCCCCTGGACCCGGACAAGCAGAAGGACCCGGAGGTGGATGGCGACGTGGTCCCCGCGGAGGGCCGAGCGGGCTTCCTCAACGACGTGACGGACCAGGACGGGGGCCAACGCACGGAGACGGAGCACCCGTGGGATGGCGAGGGGGACCTGCAGGTGGGCCAGCGCGAGGCCTACCTGCGGTCCATCGACAAGAAGAAGTGGCGGGGGCGGTAGCGACCGCGCCTCACTCCGTCTCGAGGCTGACCTTCATCCGGTTGCCCATGTGCAGGATGGAGTTGCTCAGCGTCGCCGCCGACAGCTCCGCCAGCTCCATGACGACCTTCTGCTCCTGCTCCGCCTGGCTCCCCGCGGCCGGCTGGCCGGCGGCGCCCTGGGTGCCGCCCTCGTTGATGGGGGCACGGCCCACGGCGGACAGGTAGGAGTTCAGGATGCCGTTGCCGGAGGACGCGCCCACGGAGGCGAGCGCCGAGGAGACCACCTGCCCACCCGAGGTCATCGTCTGGTCGCCGGGGCGGTAGGCCGCGGACATGGAGCCGCCGGCCGGGTTCTGCTGGATGAGCGAGCCGAAGCCCGCGCGCGAGGTCTGGGCCTGGGCCTGGGTGCCGAAGGTCTGGACGCGGGGACCCGTGAGGGAGTTGATGCTGCTCATGGCGCTGGCTCCGTGGCGGTCCGCGGGGCGCACCCCGCGCGAATCTCGGACGTCTGATCCCCATTATCGCCCGGACCGGCCGGAAGTTGCGTCCGACCCACCCGCCCGGGCTCCCCGGCCCCGAAAAAGGCCGGAGGCCGCGGACTTGCGGGCGAGGTGTCGCGCCCGAAGCCCACGGCCTCGCGGAGGATTCGTCAGGGAGGGCCCGAGACTAGAACTGGTGGGCCTCGGTGGACTCGTGCAGGGCCAGGGTGCTGGCGGAGCCGCCGGAGATGACCTCGGCGACCTGGTCGAAGTAGCCGGTGCCCACCTCGCGCTGGTGACGCGTGGCGGTGTAGCCGTCCTTCTCGGAGCCGAACTCGCCCTGCTGGAACTCGCTGTAGGCCGCCATGCCGCGGTCCTTGTACTTGCGCGCCAGCTCGTACATGGAGTGGTTCAGGGCGTGGAAGCCGGCCAGGGTGACGAACTGGAACTTGTAGCCCATGGCGCCCAGCTCCCGCTGGAACCTGGCGATGGTGGCGTCGTCCAGGTTCTTCTTCCAGTTGAAGGACGGCGAGCAGTTGTAGGCCAGCAGCTTGTTGGGGAACTTCTCGCGGATGGACTCGGCGAACTTCTTGGCCTGCGCGAGGTCCGGGGTGCTGGTCTCGCACCACACCAGGTCGGCGAAGGGCGCGTAGGCCAGGCCGCGGGAGATGGCGCAGTCCAGGCCGCCGTTGAGGCGGTAGAAGCCCTCGGCGGTGCGGCCGTTCTTGCGGTCGATGAAGGCGTGGTCGTACTCGTCCGCGTCGCTCATCAAGAGCTTGGCGCTGTCCGCGTCCGTGCGGGCGACGAGCAGCGTGGGCACGCCCATGACGTCCGCGGCGAGGCGGGCGGCGGTGAGGGTGCGGATGAAGTGGCTGGTGGGCACCAGCACCTTGCCGCCCATGTGGCCACACTTCTTCTCGCTGGCGAGCTGGTCCTCGAAGTGGACGCCCGCGGCGCCCGCTTCAATCATGCTCTTCATCAGCTCGAAGGCGTTGAGCGGGCCACCGAAGCCCGCCTCCGCGTCGGCGATGATGGGGGCGAACCAGTAGCGGTCCTTGCGGCCCTCGGCGTGGTCGATCTGGTCCGCGCGGCGCAGGGCGTTGTTGATCTTCTTCACCACGGTGGGGACGGAGTCCACCGGGTAGAGGCTCTGGTCCGGGTACATCTGCCCGGCGGAGTTGGCGTCCGCGGCGACCTGCCAGCCGGACAGGTAGATGGCCTTCAGGCCCGCGCGGACCATCTGCACGGCCTGGTTGCCGGTGAGCGAGCCCAGCGCGTTGATGTAGTCCTCCGTGTGGAGCAGCTCCCACAGGCGCTTGGCGCCGACCTCGGCCAGCGTGTAGCTGATGGGCAGCGTGCCGCGCAGCTTCGCCACGTCCTTGTCGGTGTAGTTGCGGGTGATGCCCTCAAAGCGTCGCGCGTGGAGCTTGGCGTGAGGGGAAGCGTCCGGGGTCGTCGTGTTGGCGTCGTACATCGCAGGCTCCTCGCTGCAGCAGTGAAGGGTGGAAAAGGCGGGTGGTGCTTTCAGTTCGATGAGTCCAGCGCCGCGTAGGCGGGCAGGGTGAGGAAGTCCTCGAAGGTGTCCGACGTGGAGAGCTGCTCGAAGAGCTGGCGCGCGCGCTCGAGGTGGGCGGCGCCGTAGCGCTCCTTGGCGCCCTCCTTCTCGACGTGGGCCATCTCCTCGGCGAGGAGCTTCCGGAACAGGTCTCGCGTCACCTCGCGGCCGTCGGCGAGCGAGGCGTGGTGGTGCAGCCACTGCCACACCTGGGCGCGGGAGATTTCAGCCGTCGCCGCGTCCTCCATGAGGTTGTAGAGGGGCACGCAGCCCAGGCCGCCCAGCCACGCGGCGGTGTACTGGATGCCCACGCGCAGGTTGTGGCGCAGGCCCTCCTCGGTGCGGGTGCCGGAGGGGACCTTGAGCAGGTCGGCCTCGGAGACGCGCACGTCCTCGCGCTTGTTGGAGAGCTGGTTGGGCCCCTTCATGTTCGCGTCGAAGATGTCGCGCGCGAGGGAGACGAGGCCGGGGTGGGCCACCCAGGTGCCGTCGTGGCCGTTCTTCACCTCGCGCAGCTTGTCCGCGCGGACCTTCTCGAGGACGGCCTCGTTGGCGGCGGCGTCCCCCTTGATGGGGATGAACGCGGCCATGCCGCCCATGGCGTGCACGTTGCGGCGGTGGCACGTCTGGATGAGCAGCTGGGAGTAGGCGTTGAGGAACGCCTTGTCCATGGTGACCTGGCCGCGGTCCGGCAGCACGACGCTGGTGTCGGACTGGAGCGTCTTGATGAAGCTGAAGATGTAGTCCCAGCGGCCGCAGTTGAGGCCGGCGGAGTGCTGGCGCAGCTCGTAGAGGATTTCGTCCATCTCGAAGGCGGCGGGCAGCGTCTCGATGAGGACCGTGGCCTTGATGGTGCCGTGGGGGAGGCCGAGCGTGTCCTGGGCCAGGAGGAACACGTCGTTCCAGAGGCGGGCCTCCAGGTGGCTCTGCATCTTCGGCAGGTAGAAGTAGGGGCCGGTGCTGCGCGACAACTGCTCGCGGGCGTTGTGGAAGAAGAACAGGCCGAAGTCGAAGAGCGAGCCGGAGATGGGCTTGCCGTCGATCTCCACGTGGCGCTCGGGCAGGTGCCAGCCGCGGGGGCGCACGAAGAGGACGGCGGTCTTCTCGTTGAGGGCGTAGTGCTTGCCGCCGTCGGCGGTGAAGGAGATGGCGCGGCGGACGGCGTCGCGCAGGTTGAGCTGGCCGCGCACGACGTTGTCCCAGGTGGGGCTGTTGGCGTCCTCGAAGTCCGCCATGAAGACGTTCGCGCCGGAGTTGAGCGCGTTGATGATCATCTTCCGGTCCACCGGGCCGGTGATTTCCACGCGCCGGTCCAGGATGTCCTCGGGCAGGGGGGCCACCGTCCAGTCCCCCTCCCGGATGGCCTTCGTCTCCGACAGGAAGTGGGGGCGCTCGCCCTTGCGCCAGGCCGCCTGCGTCGCCTTGCGGCGCTCCAGCAGCGCCTGGCGACGCTCACCGAAGGCGCGCGCGAGCTTCGCCACGAAGTCGAGCGCCGCGGGGGTGAGGACGGCCGCGTAGTCCGGGTGCCACGGCCCCTTCACCACCACGCCGGCGCTGTAGGCCGGAATCTTCGAAGAGGGGGCTTCAGCGGTCATCTCGACTCCCTTGGCCTGTTGCGTTGTAAATCCGCTTCGACGGCTCGGAAAATGAAGCTTCCGAGTGCGGAATGGAAGTGTTGGTCAATTTCTGCCTGCTTGCCTGTAACGCTGTCAACACCTGCCTCGTTAAATCTGTAAATCAACAGACGTGACGGGGGGTTGGCCGGGTGGGTGGGCCCGGCGGTGGGGGTGCAATCAGCGACGCCGGGTTCCGTAGGTATGGACGGGGCCGTTGGAAACCAAGGGGTCGCCCGGGAGAAAGAGGGTCGTCATGGAGGCCAGGAAGCGCTGCACGGAGTGCGCGGAGGAGATGTCGCTGGAGGGGGCTCGCTGTCCTCATTGCCAGGCGCGGCAGACGCGGATGCACCGCGGCGTCGACGGGCGGGCGGTGGCGGGCGTGTGCGCGATGCTGGCGCGCGAGCTGGGTGCGGACGTGGCGTGGGTGCGCGTGGCGCTCGTCGTCGCGACGCTGTTCTCCGGCGGAACGCTGCCGCTGGTCTACGTCCTCCTCTGGCTCTTCACGCCGGCGTCCGCCCTGGGGCGCGCGCCGCTGCAGCGCACGCTGGACTGGTTCGGCGGCCTGGGGGACTCGGAGCCCTCGCGGATGGAGCGGCGCGTCTAGCGGGCGTCGACGTTTCGGTGGCGGCCGAAACCTCGGCTGACGGGGCGCTCTAGAAGGTCCTCCCAGGAGGACCGCCCATGTCACCACGCGATCCGAGCGCCGCCGCCACGCACCCGGAGCCGTATCCCTTCTACACGGAGCTCGTCGCGCGTCGCCCCCTCTACCGGGACGACGCGCTGGGGCTCTGGGGGGCGTCCAGCGCCCGGGCGGTGGAGGCGGTGCGCTTCCGCTCCCGGCCCGCGTTGCTGTCGCGCCTGCTCGACGAGGTGCTCCGGCACGACCCGCCCGTGCAGAACACGGGGCGCTTCCTCGCGGAGGACGCGGTCAGCGACGGCCAGGCGATGGCCGCGGGCGACGGCAGCCTGGTGCTGCTCGCCGCCGCCAACCGCGCCCCGGCGCTCCACCCCGCGCCGCACCGGTTCGACCTCCACCGCGAGCCGAGGCGCACCCCGTCCTTCGGCCAGGGGGGCCACGCGTGTCCGGGCGAGGCCCTGGCGAGGTCGCTCGCGCTCGGGGGCCTGGAGGTGCTGCTCGCCACCGACGTCGCCGCGCACCCCGCCGCCTTCGCCGACCTGGCGTTCCTGCCGTCCCACGACGGACGCATTCCCCTGCTCCCAGCCCTCTTCCTCCAGGAGGTCGCGTCGTGATCGCCGTCATCTTCGAGGTCCAACTCTCCGACGAGGGCCGCCAGGAGTACCTGGACCTGGCCACGGGGCTGCGGCCCCTGCTCGCGCAGGTCGACGGGTTCATCTCCATCGAGCGCTTCCAGAGCCTCTCCTCCCCGGACCGCCTGCTGTCGCTCTCCTTCTGGCGGGACGAGGCCGCCGTCGAGTCCTGGCGGAGGCTGGAGGCGCACCGGGCCGCGCAGGCGCGGGGGCGCGGGGGCGTCTTCCTGGACTACCGCCTGCGGGTGGCCAGCGTCCTGCGCGACTACGGCCTGTCCGCGCGCGAGCAGGCCCCGGGCGACAGCCGTCGGGCCCACGGCTGAGGCCCGGCGGGAGTGCTCACGGAACGACGCTCGGGGCGCCTTCCTTCCGGGTGCCGGCGCCGTGGGCCTGTTATGCGTGAGGCCACGACGTCAGTCAGCTCGAGGAGCCCCCGCGTGAGCACGAAGAACGTTCGCATCGAGAAGGACACCTTGGGTCCCATCGAGGTCCCCGCCGACCGGCTGTGGGGGGCGCAGACGCAGCGCAGCCTCCAGAACTTCGCCATCTCCACCGAGCGCATGCCCCCGGGCCTCATCCGCGCGCTCGTCCAGGTGAAGAAGGCCGCCGCCTTGGTGAACGTGGAGAACGGCACGCTCTCCCGGGACAAGGGCGCCGCCATCGTCCGCGCCGCCGACGAGGTCCTCGCCGGCCAGCACGACGCCGAGTTCCCCCTGAGCGTGTGGCAGACGGGCAGCGGGACGCAGACGAACATGAACACCAACGAGGTGCTGGCCAACCGCGCCTCGGAGCTGCTCGGCGGCGAGCGCGGCGAGGGCCGCAAGGTCCACGCCAACGACGACGTCAACAAGGGCCAGAGCTCCAACGACGTCTTCCCCACCGCGATGAGCGTGGCCGCCGTCACCGCGCTCGCCGAGCACGTCCTGCCGGAGCTGAAGGCCCTGCGCGACGTGCTGGCGGAGAAGTCCCGCGGCTTCATGGACGTGGTGAAGGTGGGCCGCACCCACCTCCAGGACGCGACGCCGCTCACCCTGGGGCAGGAGCTGAGCGGCTACGTCGCCCAGCTCGACCTGGCGCGCACCCACGTGGAGCGGACGCTGCCCCACCTGTACGAGCTGGCCCTGGGCGGCACCGCCGTGGGGACGGGGCTCAACGCCCCCAAGGGCTACGCCGAGCGCGTGGCGAAGGAGATTGCCCGCCTGACGGGCCTGCCCTTCGTCACCGCCCCCAACAAGTTCGAGGCGCTGGCCGCCAACGACGCCCTGGTGCAGGCCCACGGCGCGCTGAAGGGGCTGGCGGCGGTGCTCTTCAAGGTGGCCAACGACGTGCGCTGGCTGTCGTCCGGCCCCCGCTCCGGCCTGGGCGAAATCGTCATCCCGGAGAACGAGCCGGGCAGCTCCATCATGCCGGGCAAGGTCAACCCCACCCAGAGCGAGGCGCTGACCATGCTCAGCGCGCAGGTGATGGGCAACGACGTGGCCATCTCCCTGGGCGGGGCCTCCGGCAACTTCGAGCTCAACGTCTTCAAGCCCCTCATCATCCACAACTTCCTGCAGAGCACGCGGCTCCTGTCGGACGGCATGCGCAGCTTCCGCCTCCACTGCGCCGTGGGCATCGAGCCCAACCGGGCCCGCATCCGGGAGAACCTGGAGCGCAGCCTGATGCTCGTCACCGCCCTCAACCCCCACATCGGGTACGACAACGCGGCGCGTATCGCCAAGAAGGCCCACAAGGAGGGCAGGACGCTCAAGGAGGTCGCCGTGGAGCTGGGGCTGCTCACCGCCGAGCAGTTCGACCAGTGGGTGCGCCCGGAGGACATGACGGGCCTGTAGGCACCACCCGGCGGGGCCCGGGGGCTGTCCCACACCCGGGCCGGCCGGTTCGCCGGAGGGCGTCCGGGAGGGCCCGGCGGGGGCGAATCGTGGGCCAGCGCACGGTGCGAGAAGAACGCACGGGCGCGGCGGCCGGAGGACGATTAGGGTAGGGGAGCCATGAACGTCCCCTTCGTCATCGAGACCACGCACCGCGGCGAGCGGGCATACGACCTCTACAGCCGGCTCCTCAAGGACCGCATCATCATGCTGGGCACGCCCGTCAACGACGACGTGGCGAACATCATCGTCGCCCAGCTCCTGTTCCTGGAGTCCGAGGACCCCGACAAGGGCATCAACCTCTACATCAACTCGCCCGGTGGCTCCGTGACGGCGGGCCTCGCCATCTACGACACCATGCAGTACGTGAAGTGCCCGGTGTCGACCATCTGCGTCGGACAGGCGGCCTCCATGGGCGCGCTGCTGCTGCTGGCCGGCGCCAAGGGCAAGCGCTACGCCCTGCCCAACAGCCGCATCATGATCCACCAGCCGCTGGGCGGCGCGCAGGGCCAGGCCACGGACATCGACATCCAGGCCAAGGAGATCCTCCGCCTGCGCAGCTACCTCAACGGCCTCATCGTCAAGCACACGGGCCACTCCATCGAGCGCATCGAGAAGGACACCGAGCGCGACTACTTCATGAGCGCCGAGGACGCCCGGCAGTACGGCATCATCGACGAGGTGGTGGAGAAGCAGCAGCGGCAGCTCTCCCCCTCGCCGGGCGCCAAGTAGTCCGTCGTGCCGCCCCGCTCCTCGCGCCGCGCGGGAAGCGGGGTGGGCCCGGCTCCCCTCCTGGTCGCAGGCCCCGCGAGCGTCCCGTCGCGCGGGGCCTCCCACGACGAGGGGCCCCTGATTCACCCCGGGACGGAGGTCGTCTTCCGTCTCTCGGGGGGAAGATTCCCGCCCCTGGAAGGCCCCGCAGGTTCCGCGCTGGGGCTCCGAGCAGGCGCAATGGGTGCGCGCCTCCCGGGTCGTGGCTCCAGGCTGCGAGTGGCATGTCCCATGCTCAACATCGGAGCATGTCCCCACCTCGCTCGCGCACCGTCCTCGGCTTCCTCCTGCCCGTCGGCCTGCTGGTTGGCGCCGGTTGTATGGGCCCCACCGGCAGGCTCCCCGTGCCTCCTTCCCCGGCGGACGTCCAGGCGGAGCTGGGGGAGCGGGACGTCATCGAGGCGGGACAGGAGTACGCCTTCAACAACAGCATGGTGCTGGCCCAGTCCGGCGAGGCGGTGGAGGTGCGCCCCAACTTCTGGCGCATCCGCTTCGGGCTCGCCGGCAAACCCAACCGGGGCGTGGAGCTGGAGTTCGACTCGCTGGCCCGCAAGGTGACGCGGGCGCAGGAGATCGAAATCATCCCGGGCACCACCAGCCCGGTGACGAAGGTCCCCGGGCACAGCGAGGACGTGCCGTCCGGCGGTCAGGGGCGGGGACCCATCCCCTGACCCGGCCGGGGCGCGCCGCTACGGCAGCGCGGTGATGCGGTCCAGCGCCGGGGCGGGCAGGGGGCTCGCCTCGCTGCTGTGCGCCTTCAGGTAGGCCTCCAGGGCGTCGCTGTCCAGCGCGCCACCCACGCGCTGGGTGCCGGCGGCGAACACCGTGAAGCCGTCGCCGCCGCTGGCCAGGAAGCTGTTCACCGTGACGCGGTACTGGGCCGCCGGGTCGACCGTCACGCCGTCGAGCTTGATGGAGGCGGGGTCCACGCGCGAGCCGACGGGGGCCGACGCGCTGAACGCGTAGCTGAAGCCCGCGGACGGCTGGAGGATGTTCGCGGTGACGCCCGTGGCCGTCGTCCGCCACTGGCGCTCCAGCACCTGCTCGAGCTGCTCGCCCGTCAGCGTCACCGTGACGAGCGTGTTGCCGAACGGCTGCGTGGTGAACGACTCGCCGAAGGTGACCTCGCCCTTGTCGGCCGGGTCGGCCGGGTCGCGGGTGATGTCCGCGCGCACGCCGCCCGGGTTCATGAAGGCCACCTGCGCGCCGCCCAGGTTGGAGGCACGGGTGGCCTCCAGCTGCGAGTCGGCGATGGCGAAGCCCAGCGTGGACTGGCCCGCGGGGTCGCCCTGGTTGTTCGGCGTCTTCAGCGTCTGCGCCACCCAGCCGATGACGCGGTTGGCCAGCGGCGTGGCCAGCTGCTTGTAGCGGGCGACCAGCTCCTTCTGCTCCGAGTCCTCCGCCACGTCGCGCGTGACGATGAGGTTGTTGGCCGTGGCGGACACCACGTCGCCGGTGGCCTTGTCGACGACCAGGTCGATGTCCGTCACGAGCCGGCCCACGGACGCGGCGCTGGTGACGAGCTTGCCGCCGATGCGGCAGTTGTAGGCCTGGTGCGTGTGGCCGCTGACGATGACGTCCACCGCGCTGTCGAGGTCCTGGGCGATCTTCACGATGGGGCCGTCGATGAGGCCGCCCTCGCCGGCGCCCTTGCACTCGTTCACCAGCGCCCCGGAGGACGGCGTGCCGCCCTCGTGGACGATGACGACGATGGCCTCCACGCCCTGGCGCTTCAGCTCCGGCACCAGCGCGTTCACCGTCTCCACCTCGTCCTTGAACGTCAGGCCCGCCACGCCCGTGGGGGTGACGATCTCCGGCGTGCCCTCCAGCGTCATGCCGATGAAGGCCACCTTCACGCCGTCGAACGCGCGGATGTCGTAGCGGGGGAACAGCGTGCGGTCCACGCCCGTGGCCACGTTGGCCGCCAGATACTTGAACCTCGCGCCCACGAACCCGTCGCCGTCCTGGCACCCGGCCACCGGGTGGCAGCCGCCGGACTGGATGCGCAGCAGCTCCGTGAGGCCCTCGTCGAACTCGTGGTTGCCCACGGCGACCAGGTCCAGGCCGATCATGTTCATCGACTCGATGGTGGGCTCGTCGTGGAACAGCGCCGACATCACCGGCGAGGCGCCGATGAGGTCACCCGCCGCCACCACCACGGTGTTCGGGTTGGTGGCCCGCAGGTCCGCGATGTGCTTCGCGAAGTACGTCACGCCGCCCGCGTTCACCCGCACCGGAGCGCCGTCCGCGCCCACGCCCGTCTGGATCTGCCCGCCGCTGCCGGAGGGCGCCTCGAGCTGCCCGTGGAAGTCGTTGAACGCGAGCACCTGCACGTTCACCGTGGTGGCGCCCGCGTCCGTCCCGCCGTCCGTGCCCGCGTCGCCGAAGATGACCTGCTGCTCGCACTCGTTGGAGACGCAGGCCCACTCGGAGCCCGTGCTCGGCGGGCCCTTGTCGTTGCGGCAGTCGACGGCGTCCTGGCACTCGTCTCCCCCGCAGCCTCCATGGAGGAACAGGGCCATGCCGGTGGCGAACGCGCCGGCGAGGAGGAAGGTGCTGGGGCGCGCGAGCGAGCGCGTGACGGGCGTTCGAGACGACATCAAGGGGCTCCAGGAACCGAAGGGAGGGGGAACCTACCCGGCCTCGGGGAAGAATGGCGGGACTTCGTGACGTCCCCGTGGAGCCCGCGAGCCATGGATGTGGCGGGACGCGTCAGGGCGCCGGGACGAGCGCCGGTTCGCCGCAGAGGAGGAGCTCCGCGAGCGCGCCCGTGCGCCCCACGAGCACGGCGACCTGGCCGAAGGCGCGGCCGAAGCGCTCGGCGTCCGTGCGGGGCAGGCCCGGGACGAAGAGGCTCTGCTCGGACCAGCTGCCATCCTCCGCCTCGCCGATAGCGGGCGCCGGGACCCAGCCGCCCGCGACGAGCTGCGCCACCAGCCGCTCCTGGGCGCGCTGGTTCTCGTCCTTGCCCTGGGGGCGCGAGCCGGGGTTCCACGCGGTGATGAAGGCCCACTCGTGGTGGCCTCGCGTCAGCAGCGCCGCGTCCAGCGCCGGGTGCAGCCGCCCCACCTGGAGCACCTGCTCCACGCCCCCGGTGGTCGCATGCGGGCGGATGACGTAGCGGGTCGCTCGGTATGCCTCCATCAGCCGCTCCTGGTCGCCGTGTCTCATCCGGGCATTGTGCCGCTCGCCCCACGCGGGTGTCAGCCCCTCTCCGGGGAGGGCTCAGGTGGCGGAGGCGTTCAAAAACAACCGGATTGAATGTTTGAAATTCCCCAGCGTCGGAGGCCCCCGGAACGTTTCGGCGCTCCAATGAAGGGGCGGGGGAACGTCAGAGGGGAATCCACGAATGTTGCGTCGCGCGGTGGTTGCCGCATCGCTGTGCCTGGGTTTTCTGGGCACGGGTTGCGTGTCGGTGAGTCATGTCCAGACGGCGGATACGCTGGGCCAGGGCAAGTTCCAGTTCGCCATCGAGCCGGGGGTCGGCGGTGCCGCCGTCATCGGTGATTCGAGTGCGACGTCGGGGGGCATCTACTATCCCCATATCGACCTGGCGGCGCGCTACGGCGTGACGGACCGGGTGGACCTGGGCGTACGCTTCGGCTCGTCGCTGGCGGAGCTCCAGACGAAGTTCTTGATCACCAGCCCGGAGAACCCGGACCTGGCGGTGTCGCTGGCGCCCTCGGTGATGGGCGTGTTCCTGGGGAGCGACGACGCGGACGTGGGCAGCTACGTGAACCTGGCGGTGCCGGTGCTGGTGGGCTTCAAGACGTCCGGTGGCTCCGAGCTGGTGCTCGGCCCTCGCGTCTCCGCCACGCGCATCTCCGCGGGCTCGGGCAGCACCAGCGCGGCGGCCAACCTGGTGAGCGTGGGCGCGTCGGTGGGCTATGCGCTGCGCGTCACCGAGGGCTTCCGGTTGATGCCCGAGGTGGGCGTCTCCGTGCCCGTCATCGGCGAGTTCAACACGTCGGACAGCAACTCGGAGATCGGCGCGGGCTTCGAGGGTGGTTTCATCCAGTTCAAGCTGGGCTTCCTGTTCGGCTCGGGCCGGCCCATCCGCCGGAGCACCAGCACGCCCGCCCAGGAGAACTTCGTCGACATCTGAGGTGGCGTGGGCGGGGCGCGAGCGGCGTGTCCGCGCTTCCGCTAACCTGCTCCCGTCCGGGCGCGCATGGCTCGGACGGGAGGTCGGACGATGGACTCGATGGACTCGCGCGTGGAGCGGCTGGAGCGCCGCTGCCGGCGCTTGCAGGGCCTGACGTTCTCGGCGCTCGCGCTCGCCGGGCTGGGCCTGGGCGCCGCGGCGCTGCGGACGGCGCCCTCCCAACCCGGGGAGCTGGTCGCGTCGCGGTTGGTGCTCAGTGACCCCCAGGGGCGGATGCGCGCCTCGCTGGGGATGGACGCGGCGGGCGGCGCGGGGCTGGTGCTCCATGACGGCGCGGGGCGTCCTCGCGCGATGCTCGGCGTCGCCGAGGATGGCTCGCCCCGGCTGCGCTTCTCCACGAACGAGGGCGAGTCGCTGGCCGAGCTGACGGTGTACTCGGACGAGGCGCCCCGGCTGACGTTGTCCAAGCCCGGCGGCGTGGAGCTGTTCGCCGTGGGGCTCCAGGTGGACGGCTCGTCGCGGCTGGAGCTGGCGGACGCGGATGGCCGGCCTCGCGCCATCCTGGGCGCGGACGAGCACGGCTCGCCGGGCCTGCTGCTGGTGGACCGGCGGGGGCAGCCGCGCGTGGAGCTGCGGGTGAGCCCCTCGGATGACGCCAGCCTGCGGGTGGAGGGGCGCGACGGCGAGGTCTTCCGCGCGCCCGGCATCATCCAGTAGGCCCGCGGCTCAGGGCGACAGGTGGCCCAGGCCGATGGGCGCGGTGAGGCAGGTGTCCGGAATGCCGAACGCGTCCACCAGGGCCACCGCGTCCGGGCGCAGCTCCGTGCACAGCTTCACGACCTCCTTGCGGATGGCCAGGGCCTTGTTGCCCTCCATGAGGCCGTGCTCCTGGAACCAGCCGCTGGCGGCCTCCAGGCAGGACAGGCCGTAGAGGTCGCACAGCCGCCCGAGCACCAGCTTGAGGCCGGGGTCGCTCACCGCGGCCACGCCCTTCAGGAACTGCTCCAGCACCACGCGCTCGACGTGCGCGTGCGCCAGGGCGATGAGGTGGGCCTGCACCTGGTTGAAGGCGGCGAAGGCCTCCACCCCGGCGCCCAGCCGCTTGCGGATGCGACCGGCCACGGAGGCGAGCAGGTCCTCCTCGCGGTAGCGCAGCGCGCGGAGCTGGTAGTCGCCGTCGCGCAGGTGCTCGCTGCCGGTGCGGCGGATGGAGATGGGGTTGCGGTCCGCCATGGACGCGGCCTTGTCGGCGATGAGCTTGAGCACCGCGAAGACGCGGTCGTCCTCGAAGCGCTGGCGGTAGTCCGTCAGCAGGCTCTTGGCCACCAACTGCATCAGCACCGTGTTGTCACCCTCGAAGGTGGTGAAGATGTCGGTGTCCGCCTTGAGCGCCGGCAGGCGGTTCGCCTCCAGGTAGCCCTGGCCGCCGCACGCCTCGCGCGCCTCCTGGAGCACCGCCGTGCAGCTCCAGGACGCGTAGGCCTTGAGGCCCGCCGCGAGCGCCTCCACCTCCATCGCGTCCTCCTCCGTGCGCTTCACGTAGCGCTCGACGAGGTACTCCAGCGCGAAGTCCAGGGCATACGTCTTCGCCAGCGGCTTGAGCAGGCGAAGCTGGTGTGTCTGGTGGTCGAGCAGCCGCACCTCCTGGGCACCGGCCGGGCCGAACTGGCGGCGCAGGTCGCCGTAGCGCACGGCGATGGCGAGCCCGCTCTTGGCCGCGCTCAGCGACGCGCACGCCACGCTGACCCGGCCCGCCACCAGCGTGCCCAGCATGGTGAAGAAGCGCCGGCCGTCGCTGGCGATGGAGCTGGTGTACTGCCCATCCGGGGTCACCTGCCCGAAGCGGTCCAGCAGGTTCTCGCGGGGCACGCGCACGTGGTCGAACCAGATGCGGCCGTTGTCCACGCCGTTGAGGCCCATCTTCCGGCCGCAGTCCTCGATGCGCACCCCGGGGAGGAGCCGGCCCTGTTCGTCGCGCAGCGGCACCAGCAGCGCGTGGACGCCCAGGCCCTTGCCGCCCACCTCGAGCTGCGCGAACACCGTGGCGATGCGGCCGTGGCGCGCGGCGTTGCCGATCCACTCCTTGCGCGCGTTGTCGGAGGGCGTGTGCACGACGAACTCCCCCGTCCCCGCGTCGTAGCGGGCCACCGTCTCCACGTCGCGCACGTTGGAGCCGTGGCCCAGCTCGCTCATCGCGAAGCAGCCGGGCAGCTCCAGCGAGGCGACCTTGGGGAGATACTCGCGGTGGTGCCGTTCGGTGCCGAGGAAGAGGATGCTCGCGCCGAACAGGCCGAAGTGGACCCCGGCCTTCACCACGAGGCTGAGGTCGAAGAGGGCCAGCGTCTCGAACGCGGCGACGAAGGCGCCCAGGTCCGCGCTCGTCTCGTCCCCCTGGGGGAAGGCGATGCGGCCCAGGCCCGCGTCCGCCAGTTGCTCGAGCCAGGCGAAGACCTGCTCGCGCTGCGCTTCCGTGCCCTGGGGTTCGTCGGTGTGGCGGAAGGCGGGGTCCTTCAGCCACTGGCGCACGAGCGAGCGCGCCTCCGGGTAGGTGCGGTCCAGCACCGCGCGCAGGGCCTCCGGCGCGAAGGACGTGGGTTCGATGGGGCCGATGCGGCGGGGCTCCGGCGCGGCGGACGGGACGAGGGCGCGCACCGCCTCGCGGCTGGAGACGCCCAGCACGGCCTCCACCGTGGCCAGCTCGCGCGCCAGGTCCTGCACGGAGGCGGGCAGCTCGGTGGTGCCGGAGACCAGCTCCGCCAGCTTCACGCCCAGCTCCGCGAGGCTCTCCTGGGGGCTGCTCGACAGCCGGTCGGCGGCGGCGCGGATGTGGTCGCGGAGGATGACCAGCTCGCCGGGGGTCGGAGGCATCAACGGGTCCAGCCACCGGGCGAGCACGGTGGTGGAGCGCAGGTCGAGCCAGGACTGGGCCCGGGCCGCGGCGCCCAGGGCGCGAATCTCCGCGGCGGTCAGCTCCCCGTCCGTCCAGGCCACGTACAGCATGGGCACCAGGGGCGCGAGCCGGGGAAGGGACAACAGCTCCTGCGCGGTCGGATGGGTCTCTTCCACCATGTGTCGGCTCTCCACCTGCGAGGGAACCGGGCCAGTGTGGCCAGCCTGCCGCCGGGCGGCAATGGGAGAGAGCGCCCTGCCGGGCGACAGGCGGGCAGGCCGGGCATGCGAGGGCGGGGAAGTGTTCCTGGCTTGCCACGACATGGATGAATCCCAGGACGTCGCGGACGCGCGGGGGCCCCAACCGGGCGCGCATGGCTTCGACATGGGGAGGCGATGCGGGGGATGTCTGGCTCGTGGTGGTGGGCTCGACGCACCTGGACTCGCTGGGTGAGGCACGACCGTCAGCGCGGGTTCGTCACGCCCACCTGGCGACACGCGCGCAGCACGGGGCAGGTGGAGCACCTCGGCCTCGCGCCGGTGCAGACGTGCTTGCCGAAGGGCACCAGCAGCCGGTTGAGCTCGACCCAGTACTTGCGCGGCAGGACCGCCTGGAGCGCCTCCATCGTCGCCTCCGGTGAGCGGGCCTTCACGTAGCCCCAGCGGTTCGTCACGCGGTGGACGTGGATGTCCACGCTGATGGCCTCGTGACCGCAGGCGATGCCGAGCGCCAGGTGCGCGCACTTGGGGCCCACGCCCTTGAAGGACTGGAGCACCTGGGCGTCACAGGGGAGCGTGCCGCCGAACGCGTCTCGTGTTCGCACGGCGATGGCGTGGAGTTGGTGCGCCTTCGCCTCGTGGAAGGTGACGGGGCGGATGCGCTCGTCGATGGCCTGGGGGGACAGGCGCGCGAGCGCCTCGGGCGTGGGGGCGCGCTCGAACAGGGCGAGCGCGGCCGGCAGGCTCACCTCGTCCAAGGTTCGGATGGAGAGGATGCAGGCCACCAGTTGCTCGAAGACGGTGTCGTGACCGCGCGCCGCGAGGGCGAACATCGCGGCGTCCGCGAAGTCGCGCACGGCCTCACGGACGCGGGCGAGGACGTCGTCGATGTCGAAGGGGACCTTGTCCGGACGAGGAGGGGGTTCGGAGACGACGGCCGGGGCCCGGCGCGCGCTGGTGGTCTGCTCGGCTCGGCGAGTGCCCGTGCGGCGTGACGTCGTCATCTCCCACCCCCTGGCGGGAAGATGAGGGGACCCACGCGGTGGGGCCGGAGGGGACCGCCGGTCGTCCGCGGGGCAGGGGGCGAGTCAGGCGGGTGGCTTCGTCAGGTCCAGCGCGTACCAGTGGTCGCAGCCGAAGTGGCCCGTGCTGCCCATGGGGGCGCACAACGCCTCGAAGCCGAGCCGGCGGTAGAGCTTCTGGGCCTGCGTCATCGACGCGAGCGTCTCCAGGTAGCAGCGTTGGAAGCCCGCTTCGCGCGCGGATTCGAGGCAGCGGCGCAGCAGGCGCTCGCCCGCGCCCAGGCCTCGTGCCTCGGGGAGGAAGTACATCTTGCGCAGCTCGCACACGCCGGGGTCGCCGCCATCGAGCGGCGCGATGCCTCCACCGCCGAGGAGACGGCCCGCCTGCTCGACGACGAAGTAGGCATGGCGCGGTCGCGAGTAGGCGGCGCTCATCGTGTCCACCTCCACGTCGTGGATGGCGAACCCCGGGCCATCCGCGCCGAACTCGGGCATCACCGTGCGGATGATGCTGGCGACGGCCCGGTCATCCGTGGGTCGGATTGGACGCAGGGTCAGCTCTTCCGTGCTCATGGGGGACACCGTTCCACAAGGGTCGCCCGAGGGAAAGTGACTTCCGGGGTGTGACGGGTGCGTCCGAGGTCACGCAGTGGTTGTGCATCGGCCTGCACAGGTGGCACCCGGACGACGCGCCGCCCCGGGTTCCCCCTCAGGAGAATCCAGGGCATCCTGGGGTGGCATGTCCGTTGTAGAGGGGGACCCTCATGTACTGCCCCGAATGTCGCCAGGAGCGCCTGGGCCAGGCTCGCAGGTGTGCGCTCTGCGGCTCGGCGATGAAGTCACGCCCTCGCGCGGAGCTGGAGGCGGAGCTCGCTCACGTCTACTTCCTGCTCGACGAGATGAACCGCTGGGAGGCCTCCGAGGTGCCGATGAAGGCTCGGCGCTTCCTCTCCGAGCGCTATGAGCGTCAGGCGAGAATCCTCCTGTCCGCGCTCGCGGAGAGCGCATCCTCGGAGGCGACGGGCGCCCCGAGTGGGGAGGAGCTTGATGCGCAGGCTCGTGCGGCGGTTGGGGGCTCGCGTGAGGTCGCGCACGGAGGCTTCGCGCGGAGCGCGGTGACGGGCGTGAACGAGGTCGCGCAGGGGGCGGCGGGCGCAGGCGATGCCGCGCACGGGCGATTCGAGCAGGGCGCTGCGGGCGCGGGTGATACCGCGCACGGGCGATTCGAGCAGGGCGCTGCGGGCGCGGGTGATACCGCGCATGGGCGATTCGAGCAGGGCGCGGCGAGCGCGGGTGATACCGCGCACGGGCGATTCGAGCAGGGCGCGGCGGGCGCAGGCGATGCCGCGCACGGGCGATTCGAGCAGGGCGCTGCGGGCGCGGGTGATACCGCGCATGGCCGATTCGAGCAGGGCGCTGCGGGCGCGAGTGATACCGCGCATGGGCGATTCGAGCAGGGGACTGCCGACGGTGTGGGTGACCCCGCTTTCGGGCGATTCGAGCCTGGGGCCGTGGAGGGCGCGAACGACGCCACTCACGGGCGGTTCGAGGCGGGGGCGGAGCACATCGGTGGAGAGGTCGCGCGTCCCCGCGACGGCGCCGAGCCTCAGTCCGTCGCCGCCGCGCATCTGCCGGCCAGCGCCGATGGCGAGTCGCACGGTGAATCTTGGCGGTCTCATCCCGAGGCCGCGAATCGGCCGGCGGAGCCGGTGGATGCCCCGGCGGTCGGTGCCGAAGGCGAGGCGCCCGACACGAAGCACGCGGCATCGGATGCGGCCACGGAGTCCGCTGGGCGCACGGGTCGCCCAGGCGGACCGTCGGGTCGTGGTCGTGGGCCCGGTGGCCGGAAACACGTCCAGGACGAGCACACGGGCGAAGCGGTGCCTCCCCATGGAGCGGAGGACGGGTCGGGCGGGCCGGTGCCGCTGCCGGAGAACGACGCGTTGCCGGCGTTCGATGTCCCGCGCCGGATGCGTCCGGAGGAGCGGCTCGTCGAGCAGGCCTCCACCTGGAACCGCGTGTGGAGGCCGTTCCTCTACGAGAGCATCATGTGGTTCGTCGGTGCCTTCCTCATCCTCTCGGGCACCCTCTACTTCGTCTTCGAGAGCTGGGCGGGGATGTCCTCCGTCACCCGCTCGCTCACGGTGTTCGTCCTGACGGCGGGCTACTCCGCGGGCTTCTCCGTCTGGGGCGCGTACCTCGCGAGGCGCGAGGCGCTGCGCAACCCGGGGCGCATCCTGGGGCTCATCGGCTCGGCGTCGGCGCCACTCGCGGGAGTCGCGCTCGGACCCATGGCCTTCGGGGACATGATGTCGCTCGGAGGCGTGAGCACCGCGATGCTCGTGCCCCTGCTGGTGGTCTGGGCCGGTATCGCCGCGGTCCTCGTGCGCAAGCCCGCCGAGGCCACCGACGCACCCTCGCGGCCCTTCGTCCAGATAGGGCTGGTCCTCGGCACGTTGATGATGGGGTTTGCGCCGCTCGCGGCGAAGCTCGGGGCGTCCGCGCTGTGGCTCGACGTCCTGCCGTGTGTGCTCTTCTTCCTCGTCGCCAGGACGCCCGTCGAGAAACCCCGAGACAGCGCGGCGCTGTCCTTCGCTTTGCTGGCGCCGCTGTACCTGTTGCTCGTGTACGTGGTGCGGTTGCACGTGGCGCTCGCCTCGGTGGAGGCGGTGCCCCACCTGGGCATCTATGCCCCCTTCGGTGCGTTCCTCCTGGCCACCGCGCTGCGCTTCCGTCCGTTGCCGGTGGAGACCGCTGCCGATGCGTTGACGGTCACGGTCGCGTCGGTCCAGGCGATGTGTCTCATCGGGGCGCTGGGCGCTCCGGCGCCGAGCCTGTTCATCACCGCCGCCATCATCACGTGGACGCTGGCCTCGCTGGCGACGGGCTCGGTCTCGCGGACTCCCTGGGCCTATGGCGTCTATGGCGCCGCGTACTTCGCCTACTCCTCCATCGCGCAGCTCATCCCCGAGCCCCTGAGCAGGCTCATCGACGCCGTCAAGGTCCGGCTCGGCTACTCCAGCGGAGAGTCCCTGCCCGGGCAGTACGGCGCGCTGACCGCGCTGCCCTTCGTCCTCGCGGGCGTGGTGTTCGCGGTGTCGCGGTCGTGGCGGGGCGAGCGCACGGGCCAGGCGCGCGACACCGCCCTCGCGGAGGTGCTGCTGCGCTCCACCGCCGTGGCGGGTGTCCTCTGCACCCTGGTCGCCTTGTCGGGCCCCGACGGGCGTCCGGGCTTGTGGTGCGTGCTCGGCGTGTCGCTCATCTGTCTGGCCGCGGGCCTGCTGGTGGAGCGCTTCTACCTGACGGCCATCGGCGCGCTGTCGACCCTGCTGGTTCCGGTGCTGGCGTTCCGGGCCGCGGATGCCGCGACGACCTCGGCGGTGTCCGGGCTGGTGGCGCTGGTGCTCGCGGGGATGGCGTTGTTGGCGACCGCCCGCACGCGCACGCTGCTCGCATCCGTCGTGGGGGTGCTGGCCAGTGTGGGGCTCCTGGTCGGACTCGTCACCCATTCGGGAGCCACGTCCGGCGCGGGCATGGTGCTCTCCAGCGTGGCGGTGCTCGCCATGGCCTGGTCGCTCCGCAGCCCCGTCGCCATGGCCTATGCCGCGTGGTTGTCCGCGGTGGTCCTGCCGAGGCTCCTGGAGGGCCTGACGTGGAATCACGGAGGGGCGTGGTTCGTCGCGGTGGCCCTCGTGCTCGCGGGCCTGGGGACGCGCGGAGGACTGGCGCGGTTGTTGGGCCTGCCCGCCTTGTTCTACGCGGTGCTGGGCGTCTTCTGGGGAACGTTCGCGGTGGCCCCGCTCCTGGGCGTCACCGTGCTCGTGGCGGCGGCGGCGGTCGCCGTGGCCTCGCGCACCTTCACCTGGATGCGTCCCATCGCCGTCTTCATCGCCGCGCTGGCGATGTTGCCGGACATCCCGAAGGTCTACTCGCCGTGGGGGGGCTGGATGTCCCCCGAGCGTTCGATGGGCCTGCTCATCGTCTGGGGCTTCGGCGCCTCGCTCGCGGCGGTCCGTTGGAAGCGTGACGCCAGCACGACGGTGGCGGCGCTGGTGGCGATGCTCTTCCCACTGGTGTGTGTCGGCGTCGGCGGTTCGTCGAGTGAGTCGAGCCTCCTGCTGGGCGCGGCCATCGCCGCGGTGCTCACCGCTCGCGCGCTGCCCGCGACCCTGAGCCTGGGGGTCGCCTGTCTGTATGCCCTGTCCGGGGTGTACTCGCTCGGTCCGGTCTCGATGCTCGCGCTGGCCGTGCTCCTCAGCGTCCTCGCGGTGCTGGAGGAGGTGCCCGCCATCCTGCGCGTGGGCGCTGGGGGACAGCGGTTCGCGGCGGTGGCGACCGTGGGTGCGATGGCGGCGCTGGGGCTCTCGGCGGTCCGCTGGGAGGCGGAGCTGCCGCTTCTCGTGCTCGTGGTGGCCATCGTGGTGCTGCCTTTGACGTGGACGCGAGCCAATCGACAGCCGTTCTGTGTCAGCCTGTCGGTGCCCTACGCGGCCGTGGCGGTCCTCGCCCTGGGAGGCTCGCTGCCGGGCTGGGTCCAGGCGCTGCCGCTGGTGATGCTCGCGGTGGTGCGCGCCGTGGAGCACGTGCCCGCGCTCGCGTCGCTGGTGCTGCGGACGAACGACGTGTCGGCCCGCAACAACGTGTCCTTGTGGGTGCAGATCGCGCTCGCCTGCACCGCATGCATGATGCTCCTGTCGCAGGCTCCGCTGTGGCTCGGGCCGCTGGCCCTGTATGCCCTCACGGCCTCGCTGGCGTCGATGCCCGGGCCCCATCCCTTCCTGCGCGTCGCGGGGGCCTCGCTCCTGCTGCTCACCGTGCCCCAGGCGCGGCCCGTCGTCACCGGTCTGCTGCTGGCGCTGGCGCTCGCCGAGCACCACGCGCCGTCCGTCCTCTGGGCCTTCTTCCGTTCACCGCCGGATGTGCTGTTGCGGCGGGTCTCGGTCGTCGTCGCGCTGGTCCTCGCCGGAGCCCCGGCGCTGGACACCCCCACGCAGGCCACGCTCCTGGGCCTGGCGCTGGTGGTGTTCGCCGCGGCGTTCCTGCTGTCGCTCCGCTGGCTCCTGACGCCCGCCGTGTGGTTGCTGGCGCTCTCCACCGTGGGGAGCACGGAGGCCTCGCGTTTCCTGGAGTGGCGGCCGGAGGCGGGGCCGACCATCATCCTCGTGGCGCTCGGCGCCGCCGTGCTCTCCGCGCTGTTCCAGGTGGGCGACGTGCAGCGGCGCGTGGGCGCGCTGGCCGCGAAGCTGACGCCGGGGCTGGAAGGGACGTGGAGCGAGCCCTTGTGGGCGGGCAGCGTGGGCGTCCTCGTGCTGCTGCTGGTGGGGCGGTTGGCGGACTTCGGCCCCGGGGGGCTCGAGCTGTCCGTCGCCGTGGGCGCGGTGGTGACGTCGCTGGTGCTGATGGTGGCGCGCGAACCGTGGATGGCGAACGTCGCCACGGGACTCCTCGCCGCCTCCATCGTCGCGGCGGTGCCGTTGCCGTGGGTCCCCGCCGTCCTCAGCGGCGCGGGCCTGGTGCTGTGTCTGGGCGGCATGGCGCTCGAGGCGCGGGACGTGCGCGTGGGCGTGGCCCTGCACCACGGAGGCTGGGTCCTGTCGCTGTTGTCGCTGGCGGGCCTGCGGGACCTGGAGCACCCGGGCATGCCGCTGTGCCTCCTGCTGGGCCTGGGCTCGGCGTGGACGGTGGTGTTGCGTCGGCGCGAGCGTGAGGTGGTGGGTTGGCTGGCCTCGCTCGTGGTGGTGCATGGCGGGTTGATGCACCTGGGCGCGGTGTACTCGTCGGGCCGGGGCTCGGCGTTCATCCTCCCGTACTTCGGGGCGGCCACCGCCGTGCTCGCCACGCTGGTGCTGTTCGTCGCGGGCCGCGGTATCCGTCGCGCCGTGGGGCATGGCTTCACCGTCGTGGCGCTCCTCGAGGTGTTGGTGGGATTGATGGCCCTCGGCGCCGTGGGGGACGCCCTGCGCGAGGCGCTGGTGTCGACCGTCGCGCTCGCCGCGCTGTTGTTCGCCCTGGTGCGCCGCGCGGCGGTGGAGGAGGACGAGCTGTCCGCCTTCCTCGCGCAGACGGTGCTCGCGCTGGGCTACCTGTCGGTGCGCATGCTCGGCATGGGCGCGAGTCCGAGCACGTCCGACAGCCTCGCGGCCCTGGTCGGCGGCGCCCTCTTCACGGGGTTGTTCTTCTTCGTCCAGCGCGAGGGTTCGGGGCTGGCGGTGTTCCGGCGTCCCGCCCTCTGGGGGGCCTATCTGTTCCCGCTGGTGGGCCTGCTCTCCGCTCCCTGGGGGGAGCCGCTCCAGGTCGCCGCGCTGCTGGTGGGGCACGCCGCCCACTTCGCCGCGTTGGCCTCGCACCCCTCGCGCCGGGGCCTGTCCTCGCTCGTGTCGGTGGCGGCCTTCAACGCCGCCCTCTTCCTGGTGTGGCAGGGCACGGGCAGCGCGGAGCCGCAGTTCTACGTCATCCCCGCGGGCCTCTCGTTGCTCGCGCTGCTGCGCGTGTTCCGGGGCTCGCTCGACGAGGAGACGTACGCGCGGCTGCGCGCGATGGCCATCACCGTGGTGTACGTGGCCGGCGCGTGGAAGCCGCTGATGTTCAGCGACGGCGGGTCGATGCTCGTGTGCGTGGTGTTGTGCCTGGTGGGCGTGGGCTGCGGCATCGCGCTGCGCATCCGCTCCTACGTGTACCTGGGCACCGGATTCCTGGTGACGTGCATCGCCGCGAACCTCGTGCGCTTCGGCATGCGGGACCACCGCATCGCGGCTGCCTCGTTGTTCTTGTTGGGCCTGCTCGTCATCGGTTCCATGGTGATGCTCAGCGCCTACCGCGCGGCGCTCCTCCAGAGGTACGCGCGGGTGAGAGAGATGCTCTCCACCTGGGAGGGGTGACACTTCGAGTTCTTGGCGGCGGACCCGAAAGGTGGGATTGAATGCGGTCCCCCAAACGTCTTCGGGAGGACCGCGGTTGTTCCGTCTTCACCTGTTCGCCACCGTCCCGCTGTGTGCCCTCATCGGTTGTGCCACCGTGAAGCCCCTCGAAGCGGGGAGCGTCACGCCAGCACGGGCACCGGAGGTGGTGGCCGAGGCTCCCGTGAGTCCGCCCGCGCCGCCCCTGGGCGAGGGGACTATCGCGCCGGAGTCCGCGTCACCTGTCGTGGCCGAGGCCGTGACACCCGTGTCCCCGTCCGTGGCCGAGGCACAGCCGCCGGCCCCGACGGTGAAGTCCCCCGAGGAGGAGCCCGCGCGTGACGCCCGGACGCCGGCGGTGGTCTCCGCCGTCATCTCCGAGGAGAAGTCGCGGCCCCTGGTGACGGGGGTGGTGGCCGCCGCGTTGGAGGCGGTGGCGCTCGTCACCAATCCCGCCTCCGACGCGAGTGGCTTCTGGGAGGCGTACCGCACGCCGATGCAGTTCGCGCGGCTCATCGTCAACCGCTCCATCCAACTGGTGGGTGAGCGCAACCTGGGGCGCGTGAGTCGGGGCGTGCCCAACGACTGCTCGGGCTTCGTGCGGCTGGCGTATCTGTCCGCGGGCATCGACCTCGTGGCCCATGGCTTCCTCGCGGGGGAGAACGCGGTCTCCGCCATCTTCCGCCGCGCGACGGAGTCCGGCCGGCTGCATCACCGCGCGCCGCGCCCGGGGGACCTCGTGTTCTTCCGCGAGACGTACGACCGCAACCGCGACGGGCGCCGCAACGACGGGATGACCCACATCGGCGTGGTGGAGAGCCTGGCCGACGATGGCACCATCACGTTCATCCACCGGGGCAGCAAGGGCGTGGCCCGCAGCCGGATGAACCTGTCGTTCCCGGAGAAGCACCAGCTCTCCGAGGGCGGCCCGGTGGTGAACGACTTCCTGCGCCCCGCGACGAAGCACTTCCGCGCGTACCTCACGGGAGAGCTGTTCGTGGCGTTCGCGTCTCCCGACGGGCTGTAGTTTTCCAACGAACGGCCCGCACCCCGCGTGGCTTTGAAGCGTCCGCCGGCTGTTGCGTCATGACGGCCATGCGAATCGTCCTGCTCGTCGGAAGTCTGCTGCTCGCCTCGGGGTGTGTCGTGCACACGCGCTCTCCTCCGCGCCCCGAGCGTCCGCCTCCGCGCCCGGTGGCCATGTCGCGCGACGAGGCCGTGGACCTGGGGTTCCGGCAGTGTCGCTCGCGTGGGTTGGAGTGCCGCCTCAAGGAGGTCCACCGCACGGGCAAGGACGTGTGGAAGGTGAAGTTCTTCGCCGCCGCCCGAGGGGGCCGGGGCTTCCTGCACCTCGAGTACGACGCCTGGTCCCGCCGCCTGCTCGACGTGGACGAGAAGGTGAAGGGGCGGCACGACTGGGACGACGATGACGACCACCACCACGGGCGGGGCAAGAAGCGCGGGCACGCGCGGTTCGACGACTAGCGGGCGGCGCTACTTCCGGGACTTCTGGATGGCCTGGATGGCGCGGTTGGCGTCATCCCGGCCGCACTCGTTGCCCTTGGTGGTGGGCTCGGCCACGCGGATGAGGGCGGGCAGGGCGTCCGCGTTGCCGAGCGTGCCCAGGCGCCTGGCGGCGAGCTTGCGCGGGTTGCAGTCCTTGCCCTCCAGCGCCTTGACGTAGGCCTCCACCAGGTCGATGCCCTCCGTCGCCTGGACGTACTCGAGGTAGCGCAGCGCGCCCCACTGCCGCGCGGAGTATTCGTTCCGGGCGAGGGCGAGGAAGTACGGCCGCACCCGGTCCTTGGGGATGTTGGACAGGAGGCGCCGCAGGCCGTTGTCGCCTTCGCGGTCGCCGAAGTCCTCGGCGAGGCCGTCGAGCACCCGGTCCTCCACCGCCGCGCGCCCGTCGCCATCCAGCGTGGCGAGCAGGGCCTGCTCCTTGTCGTGGTTGCCCAGGGCGTGGTGCACGGCGGCCAGCGCGCGCCGCACCACCGGTTGCTTCTGGTCCTCGCTCGAGGCGCCGTCCAGCACCGCGAGCGCCTCGTTCGTCTTGCCGTCCTGGAGCAGGGCCATGGCGCGGACGGCCGGGCTGTTGAGGTGCGCCACCGTCGCGATGCCGCCGCCGAGCAGCACCAGCGCGCCCGCCACGGCCGCCGCCTGACGGGGCTTCGCGCGGGCCCACGCCGCGCCCGCGCGCAGGTGTTCACCCAGCTTCTTCGGCGCCAGTTGGGCGCGCAGCGAGAGGCCGGCGCCGCGGGCCCGCTCCTTCCAGGGCACCGCGCGCAGCCGCGTGAAGGGCGCCAGGGCCTTCTGGCGCGTGCGCTGGAGCACGGGCAGCAGCTTCGCGAGGCCGCTCTGCCGCTCGAAGCGGTCGCCGAACGGAGGGCCCTCCGGGGCCTGGCGCACGCGGTAGAGCTGGAGCTGCTCCTCGCGGCCGGGCAGGTGGATGGCGCCGCGCGGCTCGACCTCCACCTCGGCGCGGTTGCGGGCCAGGTTCACCGCCTCGGTGAAGGTGACCTCTCCTGCGACGGCGACGTGTTCGACGCCCTCCACCACCTCCATGGGCTCGCCCAGCAGGGTGTCGGCCGTCAGCAGCACCTCGCCGGCGTGTAGGCACACGCGGACGTGGAGCTTCTCCTCCTCCGGCACCGTCTGGTTGTGCCGCCACAGCCGGTCCTGCATGGCCATGCCGCAGCGCACGCCCGCGGTAGGGGAGCGGAACACGACGAGCAGCGCGTCGCCGCGCTTCTGCACCAGGCGGCCCTCGTGCTCCTTCACCAGCGACAGCAGGAGCCGGTCGTGCGTCTCCAGCATCCGCGCGTTCTCTTCGTGCGTCTGGCGACTGGTGCGCTCGGTGAAGCCCTGCAGGTCCGTGAGCATCACCGTCAGGTTCTGAGGCTTCACCGCGGAGGCGCTGCCCGACAGCGACGGCATGCCGCCCGAGGTGCGCGTGCCGAAGGCGGCGGTGCCCGTGCGCAACGTCACGGGGGCGGAGAGCGCGGGCAGGTCGCTGCCCGTCGGGGCGCGCGCCACGCCGAACGCCGCGGTGCCCTGGCTCGGGGAGGCGTGGCCGCCGGCGAAGACGGAGGTGCCGCTGGGGCCCGACGCGCTCCCGGGCGTGTCGGCCGCGCCGAAGACGGAGGTGCCCGAGGGCGTGGTCACCGGGGTGTGCGAGCCGCTGTACGACGGCGTCCCCAGGCCCGGGGTGAACGCGGAGAGCGACGCGTGCGCGGCGGCCAGCGCGTCCGCCAGCTCGTGCGCGCTCTGGGTGCGCTTGGACGGGTCCTTCTCCAGCAGGCGCATCACCAGCGACAGCAGGCCGATGTAGCGCGTCAGCGCCGGCGCCGCCCGGTCCAACGGCAGCGGCGCGTGCGAGGCGTGCTGAGACAGGTAGTGCCGGGCCTGCGGGCCGTCGAACGGCAGCCGCCCGGACAGCACGCGGTAGATGAGCACGCCGAAGGTGTAGAGGTCGCTGCGCGTGTCCACCTTCGCGCCCACCGCCTGCTCCGGCGAGAGGTACTCGGGGGTGCCCAGCACCACGCCGATCTGGCTGACGTTGCTCTGCGCGTCCGGCTCCACGAGCCGGGCGATGCCGAAGTCGAGCAGCCGCGCCTGCTCTCCGCGCGCGCCGGGGGAGATGAAGACGTTCTCCGGCTTGAGGTCGCGGTGGATGATGCCCTTGTCGTGGATGGCGGCGAGCCCCTCCGCCAACTGCTGGAGCAGCGGCAGGGCGCGCCCCGGGGGCATGGGGCCGCCCTGGGCCAGCACGTCGTAGAGGCTCTCGCCCTCGACGAACTCCATGACCAGGCACGCGTGGTCGCCGGACTCACCGAAGTCGACGATGCGCACGACGGACGGGTGCTCCACCGCGGACAACAGGCGCGCCTCGCGCTTGAAGCGCTCCGCCATGCCGGGCTGCGCGTTGAGGTCGTGGTGGAGGACCTTGATGGCCACCTTGCGGCCCAGCGAGACCTGCTCGCCCAGGTACACCTCACCCATTCCGCCCGAACCCAACGGACGGAGGACCCGGAAGCGACCGTCGAGGACGAGGGAGTCGGGAGCCAGCACGCCGGGCGCATCTTGTCCGACTTCGGTCCCGGGCGCATGACGATCCGCACCCCCCGTGCCATGGGCCCCCGGGACCGTCGTCTGGACAGCAGGCAAGGGGTTTGCCAGAAATTTCGAGGGCTTGGGGGTCGTGGTAGCGTCCAGGCTCCCGCGATGGCCAACGAGAGCGACTCTTCCAAGCCCGCCGCGGCGCAAGATGCGCGCGCCGCCGCACCCGAGCTGCGCCTGCTGGACCGCAGGGCGTTCGTGGGCTTCCCCGCGCTCGAGGTCCTGCCGGGGCTGCGCATCTCCGACTTCGCGCTGCAGATTCCGGACGTCAGCTTCCCCTTCAACGTCAGCGCGGGAGCCACGCGTTATCAGCGCAAGAAGCTGGGCTTCGGCTTCCTGGAGCTGTCCGTCGACGCGGACCTGGTGACACGGCGGGTGGCGGAGCTGGCGGGGCGGCTGGCGGGCATCGAGGAGCTGCGGCTGCACTTCCGGCCCGGCTACCTGGAGGGCCAGGGCCGGCTGCCGGCGCCGGAGCGCACGCCCTTCACGTTCAAGGTGGCGTTCGACGCGGACGGGGAGCGGCTGGCCGTCTACCTCTACGACGTCCGCCTCTACGGCTTCTCCTCCACGCCGTCCGTGCAGGTGCCGGGGCTGTTGTCCGCCGCGGTGGGCGCGATGGCGCTCCTGCCGGACGTGGAGGTGCGCGGCGCGACGGGCTTCTCCACGCGCGTGCTGCCGGCGCTGTGCCAGCTGGCGGCGGTGAGCCGGGGCTACAAGATGCCCGTGCTGGACACCGCGCGGCTGTCCGCCGCCGAGGTCTCCAGCACCGGACTGCGGCTGCGCTTCGCGTCGGGCGGGCTGCCGCCGCCGTCGGCGCCGGACGAGGAGCTGCTCTTGACCTTGGAGGGGGCCCGGGCCTTCGCGGACGCGGAGGGGCTGGTGGCCCAGGGCCGGCTCGCGGAGGCGCGGACCCAGTACCTCCAGGCGGGGGATGCGCAGGACGCGCACCCCTTCGCCGCCGAGCGGCTGCTGTCGCTGCTGGTGGCGGACCCGCAGTCGCACGAGCTGGCGTTGGATGTCGCGGCCACGCTCCAGCGCCGCAGGGACCGCAGCCCCGCCGCGCTGTGGGGCGAGGCCGTGGTGCGCGAGCGCCGGGGCGAGGGTGCCCGCGCCGCCGAGCGCTACCTGGCGCTGTGTGCGCTGGCGCGCCGCACCTCCGAGGAGGCCGCGGCCTTCTTCTCCGCCGAGGCCGCCGCGCGCTGCTCGCGCGACACCGCGCCGCAGGTGGCGGTGAAGGCGCTGCACGAGCTGCTGGGGCTCAAGCCCGACCACCTGCCGTCGCTCAAGGCGCTGGCGCGCGCCTCCGACCAGGCCCGTGACAGGGCGGGCGCGGTGCGCGCGTACCGCCGGCTGGCGGCGCTGGCGCGCGACCCGGCCGAGGCCGCCGACGCCCACGTCCACCTGGCGCGGCTGTGCGCGCAGACGGAGGACGACATCGCCGGCGCGCGGCTGCACTGCGAGGCCGCGCTGCGGCTGGCCCCGGACCACCCGGACGCGCTGCTCTTGTTGGGCGAGCTGTGCCACCGGGGCGACGAGCACCTGCGCGCGCTCAAGGCGTTGGACCGCCTGCGCGAGGTGGCCATGGCCCGGCACGAGCTGGACCGGGTGGGCCACGCCGACCTGATGGCCGGCCGCGTGTGGGAAGAGGGCCTGAAGCAGCCGGAGAACGCGCTGCTGCGCTACCGCGAGGCGGTGTCGCTGCTGCCCGGCGAGCCGGAGCCGCTGTTCGCCGCCGCGCGCGTGGCGGAGGGTCTGGGCCGGTTGCAGGAGGCGCTCGCGGGCTACCAGCAGGCGCTGGAGCTGGCGGGGCCCGCGCCGCGCTCGGAGGGCGTGCGCCAGGCCGCGCATTCGAGCCACCACGCGCTGGCGCGGTTGTACCGCTCGCGGCTGGGGGACCCGGCGCGCGCGCGGGAGCACCTGGAGGCGGCGCTCGCGCTGGACCCGCGCGACGCGGTGGCGCTCGAGGAGCTGATTCCGTACTTCCGCGCCACGGGGAAGGGCCAGGAGCTGGCGGAGGCGCTGGAGAAGGCCGCCGCGCTCCAGGACGAGCCCGGCAAGCGCGCCGTGCTGTGGGCCGAGGCGGGCGAGCTGTACCGGGGCCGCCTCCAGCAGCCGGAGAAGGCGGAGCGCCTGCTCCTGCTCGCGCTCGACGCGGAGGCGGACCACCGCCCCGCGCTGGAGTCGCTGCTGGCGCTGGCCGAGGCGCGGCGCGACGGGCCGCTGCTGACGCGGTGCCTGACCGCGCTGGCGCGGCTGGCCACGGACCTGAAGGACCGCGCGCAGAAGTACCGCCGCCTCGCGGTGGCCGCGCGCGACCTGGCCTTCGACCTGGACCTGGCGGTGCACGCCCTCCAGGAGGTGCTGCGCGCGGAGCCGGATGACCTGCCGGCGCTGGGCGAGCTGTGCGCGTTGCAGCGCAAGCGCGCGGACATGGCCGGGCTGTCCACGGCGCTGGAGGAGCGCGCGCGCGTGGCGGAGACGCAGGGCGACAAGCGCCTGGCGGCGGCGGCGCTGCGCGAGCTGGCCGGGGTGCTGGAGGCGCGCCTGGGCCGCGTGGGCGACGCGCTGGTGGCGCTGGAGAAGGCCGCGCGGCTGGCGCCGGACTCCGCCGTGCTGCTGGACCTGGCGGACCTGTCCCTGCGCTGCGAGCGCCCGGAGCACGCGCGCCGCGCGCTGGAGACGCTGCTGTCCACGCTGCCGCGCACCGCGGCGCCGGAGAAGCTGGCGGACGTGCGCGCCCGGCTGGGCCGCGCGTGCGAGATGCTGGGCGACCGCGAGGGCGCCATCGCCGCCTACGCGCAGGCCCTGCCGCTGCGCCGCCTGGACGACACGCTCGCCGCGCGCCTGGAGGCGCTCTACACCGAGGCGGGCGAGACGCAGGCCCTGGCCGAGCTGTGGGCGGGCCGCGCCCAGGCGCTCATGGGCGCCGAGCGCACCGAGGAGGCCGCGCCCCTGTTCCTCCAGAGCGCCCGCGCGCTGCTGGAGCGGGGCGAGAAGGCCACCGCGCTGCTGCGGCTGTCCGCGGCGCTGGAGGCGAGCCCCCAGGGGCCGCTGGCCGTCGAGGTGCTGGAGTCGCTCGCCGAGCTGGAGCTGGAGCGGGGCGAGAAGCTGGAGGCCGCGCGGCTGTACGCGCGCCGGGCCGCGCTGATGCCGGAGGCGCGCGCGGGGGCGAAGCTGCTGTTCCGCGCCTCGCTGCTGGCCGCGGGGACGAGCCGCGAGGAGGCCTTCCTCGCCGACGCGCTGGAGCGCGACGCGACGTTCGCGCCCGCCCGTCAGCGCCGGGGCGAGCTGCGGCTGCCCACGGACGCCCGCGCGGCGCTGGAGGACTTCGAGGCGGTGCTGGCGCTGCCGCCGGTGGACGCGGACGCCCCCCGCGAGGTGGAGCGCGTGGCCCTCACGCGCAAGGCCGCCAGCGCCGCCGTGCGCGCGGGCCGCGCCGACGCCGCGCGCCGCCTGCTGGCCGAGTACTGCGCCCGCGCCCCGGAGGACCTGGAGGCCCGCGTGGAGCTGGCCGCGCTGCACCGCAAGTCCGGGGCGCGCGAGGCGCTCCAGCAGACCACCGCCGCCGTGGGCCCCCTGCACCCGGACGTGGCCCGGCGCCACGGCATGCTGTCG
>NZ_JAKCFB010000067.1 GCF_024198235.1 Myxococcus dinghuensis
TCGCCTCGCCCGGAGCCACCGCGCCGGCGGCGCCCGCTTCACCCGCGGCAGCGGCGCCCGGGGTCGCGCCCTCGGCGGCGCGGTTGCCACGCCCGCGGCGCCCACGACGGCGACGGCGGCGACGCTTGCGCTCACCCGCGGCACCCTCGGCCCCGCCGTTCTCGGAGGCACCCTCGCCCTTCGCGCCGACGAACGCGCTCGCGGCCTCCAGGTCGTCGTCGTCACCCTCGTCGTCGCCGTCCTCGCCCTCCTCGTCCTCGGCGCCCGAGGACTGCGTCGGCGCGACGGGCGCCAGCGGCGTGACCTCTCGCGCCTCGGCGGCGGACTCCCCCGGGGCGGCGGACTCGACGGAGACCTCCGTCTCCTCGGTCGCGCGGCTCTCACGCTCCCGGTCGCGGCGGCGCTTCTCGCGCGGCGGACGCTCGCCCGAGGCGGCGACCGTGTCGGACGGCTCCTCCTCACGGGACTGCTTCTCGCGCTGGCGCTCCTCGCGGCGCTTCTGGGCCTCCTCGGCGTCCAGCTTCGCGGCCTCGAAGAAGCGCTCGTCGAGTTCGTACAGCTCCACCTGGGTGACGGTGACGGCGGTCTTCGCCTCCAGGAACTTCTCGCCCAGCGCGTCACCGCACCACAGCATCACCAGCGAGCCGCTGGCCTGCGCCTCGGTGCGCGCGTCGCCGCGCACGTCGCCCGCGCTGACCAGCAGGCCCACCTGCGCCGAGTAGTGACCCAGGTCGCGCCGCAGCTCCTGCACGGACTTGCGGTCGATGGCCGGCGAGCCCTTCAGCATGCGCACCGCGTAGCGCAGCTCCACGCTGCCCTCGCGCTTGCGCGCGGTGAGCAGGGGGCCTTCCTTGGAGCGCTTGGCCACCTTCAGCTCGCGGAAGCCCAGGGCGTGCATCATCTTCACCACGGACTTCTCGAACGTGCCCACGTCCGCGTCGCCCAGGCGCTTGCGCAGCCCTCGCGCCACCGCGCGGCGCGCGTCCTTGAGCGACGTGCGCAGCGTGGTGAGCAGCGCGGCGTCCACCACCGGCTCGCCCGCGGCGGCCGTGGCCGCGCGCGACAGCACCGGACGACCGGCCTCGAGCGGAATCCCCAGCGCCTGCGCGAACGCGGCCTGCAGCTCCAGCGATGGGGCCTCGCTCGGCGAGCCCGCGCGCTCCAGCGTCACCTCGCCGGTGTCCTTGTTGAACGCGTACTGCGGGCGACGACCCGCGTCGATGCGACGCTGGTTGTCCTCGAGGAGCGCGGTGAGCACCGCCTCCACCGTACAGTCCTCGGCGCACAGCTCCTTGCCCCGGGCGCGCTCGATGATGAGCTCCGTGCGCAGCCCGCCGTCGGCGTCGCTGAGGATCTCGAACACCACCTCCGGCAGCGGCGGGAAGCGCTTGCGCTTCCCACCCCGCTCCTCGTCCTCGTCCCGGCGACGCTTGCGCTCACTGCCGCGCCCCGCGGCCCGCACGTTGTCGGTGCGCGGCTCCGGGTGGCGCTCCGCGGGCCGCATCGGCGGAAGGTCTTCTTCCGGATGCGGCTCGATGACGCCAGTCTGAGCCAGGGCCTCCAGGTCCTCGGGAATCGACCAATCCACCAGCGCGAAGGTGTCCTTCGCCGTCACGACGACCTTGCGATCCCGCGTGCGACGCGCCATGGCAGCCAGGCGCGAGAGCATCGTCACCTCGGGCGTCTTGCCGACGTGGGAGAGCAGGTTCTGCTGGATGGACTTCTCGGTGATTTCAAGGAAATGGAGGGGACGACCTTCGCTCTCCAGGATTCGGAGCGCGGCCTCGTAGAATGTCATCGAGTATTCCCCAAGAATTCCGAACGGTTACAAAAATGTAGGTCCGTATGGGCGGCGGATGCTAGCCATCGCTAAACTGGCTTGTCAACGAACGGAAGATGACCCGCATACGCATCGGACAGCGCTGGAAACGCGAACCCTCGGCCTCCCCGCTGGATTCCATCGCACTGGAACTGGACGGCGTGGACCTGCTGTCCGGAGCGGTGGAGGAGTCCTTAGCAGAAGTGGTGCCCGCTTTGGTGCGCGCCGTGGTGGCTTTGCGCGGAGGGGGCCACCGGATGGCCCAGGTCTCCCTGGCGGAGGCCCACCTGGAGCTGGTCCTCCGGCGGGTGGGAGGCGAGGTGGAGCTGCTGGTGGCGAGCCTGGCCCGCCCTGCCCGGTTGATGCGCCCCCCCATCCGGGTGGACGCCGAGGAGCTGACCCAGGCCATCCGCACCGCGGGTGAACGGTTCCTGGCGGACGTCACCCGGGTGGCCCCCAAGTCCGTCGCCGCGCCGCTCGCCCAGGCGCTCGGTGAGCCCCTCAAGCAGTTGGGCCGGCCGGCGCGCCCTCCGGAAGAGGAGCCGGCGAAGCCGTCCACCCGACGCCTGGAGCCCCCGGAAGCCCCCGGCTTCGGCTTCGAGCTGCGCGACGTGGGCCCCCGCCCCTCCCGGGAGGGAGGCAAGCGCGGGACATCCGGCACCCTGGCGCCGCTGCTGGGGGCGGGCGAGGTGTGGCTGGCCCTCCCGGGTCGCCCCGAGGCCTGGAAGATCCCCGGCCCCCCCTTCCTCACCACCCTGGAGCTGTCCCGCCTCGCGGTGGAGCTGGTGCGGGCGGTGGAGCTGGGCGAGGCCCGGTTCGAGCTGGCCCCGTTCGGGGCCCGCCCGACGCTGCTGCTCGACCTGAAGGCGGGCAAGGCGCGACTGGGCCGCACGGGCGCGCCCTTCGCGCTGGACGCGAGCGCGCTGGCAGCGGCCCTCTTCCACCTGGGCGAGGCGCTGGCCGCCGCGTTCTCCGAGGACGGCCGCGCCCAGGTCAACAACCCCTACCTCGCGGAGCTGGCGGACCGGTGCCGCGAGGGCCTGTCCCACCTGCGAGGCCCCGTGGAGCCTCCAGAGGTCGAGGGCGCCGCGCGCAACCGCCGCACGCGGACGGAGGCCGGCGCGTCGAAGCCGCTCAAGGTGCCGGGGCGGCTGCGCCGGCTCCGGTTCGACCGGCTGTGGGAGCAGCGCGGACTGGAGGATTCGGAGGAGTCGCGCCTGCTGCTGGGGCGCCACGGGCCGGTGTGCTGCGCACCGCAGGCCGCGGTGGCGTTCTCCCGCAAGGACGGCACGCGGCTGTGGAAGCGCGCCGCGCCCCTGGGCGTGGCGGCGGCGGCGGATGGCCACGCGGTGGCGGCGGACCTGTCGCGGGTGTACGGCTTCACCGGCCGGGGCGCGGGCGCGCGCTGGCTGCACGACCATGACGGCATCCCCCTGGGGCCGCTGCTGCTGCGCAAGGACGGCCTGCTGCTCACCCTGTCCGAGGACCGCACCGTCGTCGCCTTCGCGGAGGCCACCGGGCGCGAGGTGTGGCGGCTCGCCCCGCCGCGCACGCAGCGCAGCTGGCTGACGACGCAGGGCCACCGCGCGCTGGTGACGACGGACTCCGGCTACGTGTACGGGCTCGACCTGGAGGACGGACAGGTCCGCTACCGCATGAGGGCCCCCCTCCCCTTCCATGGCGCGCCCATCCCCTGGGGCCGGCGCTTCCTCGCGCTGCTCGGGCGGGGCTCGCACTGGGCCCTGCTGCTGGCCGACGCACACACCGGCGACGCCGTCTGGACGCACGAGCCGGACATCACCCATCCGTCCGCGCCGCTGCCGGTGGGCTCGCGGGTGTTCATCGCGGGCGAGCGGGAGCGCGAGGGCGTGCTGCTGTGTCTCGACGGAAAGGGTCAGCGGCTCTGGGAGCGACCGCTGCACCTGGGGCCAGGGCCCTACGCGCTGTCGCCCCTTCCCAGGGCGGTGGTCGTCACCAGCGCCTCCGGCGCCGCCGCGCGCGTCGCCGCCTCCGGCACGGTGGACTGGCGCATCGGCGTGGCGGGCGAGCCGCTCATCGGCGCGCTGCCGGCGCGCACGGCGCGGGGCGTGACGCTGCTGCCGGGCGAGCGCGTGCGCGCGGTGGACCCGCGCGGAGGCCAGGTGCTGGCCGAGGTCCGCGCGGGCGCGGGGCTCGTCGCGCTCCAGGCGGACGTGAAGCTCAACCTCTACTTCCTGGACGACACCGGCACGCTGTCCGCGTACCGGCTGGGCTCCCACTTCACCGTCGTGGAGTGACGCGCCCGGGCCTCCGGGTCCGAGCGCGCATCCCCGACCCCGGCGTCACTCCGCGGACGCCTTCTTGGCCGGGTCGATCTCCTCCTCCGGACGCTCCTCCTGCGTGGCGCCTTCCCACGTCTCGCCCGCGCCCAGCTTCCACTCGGAGGGCACGTCCAGCTTCCACACATAGTGGGCCGCGGCGTCACCGCCGGAGGTCGCGCGCGAGGAGACGTTGATGGTCATCTCCAGCTTCGCCACCTCGCTGGGCATCATGTCCAGGTCGTAGTGGCCCAGCACCATCTGCGGCGGGAACTCCGCGATGAAGCGCTCCGGATGGTCGATCTTCATCGACGGGTCGGCGCCGCGCATCTCACCGAGCAGCTTGCCCTTCGCGTCGGTCAGCTTCCACACCGTGTCGAAGGAGGCGCTGGTCATCATCTTCCGGACCTTGCCCTCGTCCTTCAGGTAGCGCTGCGCGCCCCACAGCACCAACTGCAGTCGCACCTGCGGCTTGCCCATCACCATGACGACGTCCGACGTCACCACGTCCAGGCGCATGCCCTTGTCCGTCGCCGTCCACACCGGGCGGTAACGGCCCTCGCGCATGCTGTCGAACAGCTTGCGGGTGTACTCGTAGAACGCCTTGCGGTCCCCGGCGCGCTCGTCCTTGCCGCTGTCCGCGCGCTTCTCCAGCTCCGCGAGGTAGCCGTCGAAGTTCTTGTTGCCATTGAACGTCTTCAGGTGGTCGTCCACCTGCTCGAAGTAGTTCTTGAAGAACGACTTGAGCTCGTCCCGGTAGGTGGCCTCGTCCGGGTTCGCGCGCATCCAACCGACACGCTCCAGGTACTCCGCGTGGATGCGCTGGATGTCCGCCTCACGCTGCGCCTCGCGGGTGCGAGCGCTCGCGCTGCGGTAGCTCATGATGGCGCCCAGCAGGACCCCTGCGACGAGGACGATGACTCCGAAGTAGCGCTTCAAGCGGCAGGCTCCTGTGCTGTGAGGCAGGCAGTGATATGAGAATTCCCCAACGTGATCCAGGCCACCGGCATCCACCTGTTCACCGCACTGCTCCCCTTGGAAGAGGGCGAGCTGCTGCGCAATCCCCAGGTGGCCTGGGAGACGTATGGAGAACCGTGCGATGGCAAAGCGGTGGTGCTGCTGCACGACCTCTCCCATTCGCACCGCGCGCTCGGGCCCGCGGAGGACTCCGCGTATCAACCATCGGGGTGGGCGCGCGCGCTGGTGGGCCCCGGGCTCGCCATCGACCCGGGCGTGACGCCCGTGGTGTCGGTGGGCCTGCTCGGCAGCCCATTCGGGAACACGTGCGCGGCGACGTCGGATCCGGAGACGGGTGAGCGGCTCGGCCCCAACCTGCCGCCACTCACCGTGCTGGACATGGCGCGCGGCGTGTCCGCGCTCTTGCGCTCGCGCGGGCTGACCCACGTCCGGGCGCTGGTGGGCGTGGGCCTGGGCGCGCACGTCGCGCTGCGGTTGGCGGCGCTGTTCCCGGACCTGTCGGACGCGGTGGTGGCCATCGGCGCGGCGCGGGCGCTCCCCGAAGGCGTGCGCGAGCGGCTGGGCCTGGCGTGGCAGCTCCTGCGCGCGGACCCCGACTTCCGGGAAGGACTGTACGAGCAGGAGAGCGCGCCCCGCCGGACGATGCGGCGGCTGCGGTTGGACTTCCAGCGGCTGCTGTACGGTCGCGAGTACCTGGCCCGGCTGTACCCGGAGGGCGACGCGGCGGGGAGACTGGAGGCGGAAGCGGAGGCGTTCGCGGAGACGTTCGACGCGGCCTCGTGGGCGATGCTGTGCTCGGCCTACGCGGGCAGCGACGTGGCGGATGCCTTCCCACGCATCCGCGCGCGCGTGCTGCTGGTGGCGGGAGCCTCCGACGCGCTGGCGCCGGTGAGCCGCGTGCGCGACACGTATCACCTGCTGAGCGCCGCGGGGGTGAGCGCCCGGCTGCTGGAACTGCCGGGGCCCGGCGACCATGCCGCGCTGCTCACCGACACCAAACAACTGCACGCGCCGCTGGGAGACTTCCTGCGGCGCGTGGGTTGAAGAGCCCCCGCCCTACTCGCGGGGCTGCGGCGCGGAGAGCTTCCCGCGCAGGGCGCCCACCAGCATGCTGATGGCGATCTCGTTGTTGCCGCCGTGCGGGATGATGATGTCCGCGAAGTGCTTGGACGGCTCCACGAAGCCCATGTGCATGGGGCGCACCTGGCGCAGGTACTGGCTGACGACGTGGTCGAAGTCGCGGCCGCGGTCCTTGATGTCCCGGGTGAGGCGCCGGAGGATTCGCAGGTCGTCGTCCGCGTCGACGTAGATCTTCACGTCCATCTCGTCGCGCACCTCCTTCATGTGCAGGACGAGGATGCCCTCGATGAGGATGATGTCGCCGGGGTCCACGCCCATGGTGCGCGGCTGGCGGGCCGAGGCGACGTAGTCGTAGACGGGCTTCTGGATGGCCCGCCCGGCCTTCAACTCCCGCAGGTGCTTGACCAGCAACTCCGTGTCGAAAGCATCCGGATGATCGAAGTTCACCTCCCGGCGATCCGCCAACGGAAGGTCCTTCAGGTCCCGGTAGTACGAGTCCTGATCGATGAAGGCCACGCGGCAGTCGGCAAGCGCCTCGCGAACCTTGCGAGCCACGGTGGTCTTGCCCGACGCGGTGCCACCCGCGATGCCAATAACCAGGGGGGACGACGTCATTTCGGCGCGACCTACCCTACCGGACGGGCAGGCGCAAGGGTTCGGTCTGCCCCAGGCGCATCTCCCCGGCGGATCAGCCCGCGCCCCAGCCCCTCCGCCAGCACCTCCGGAGGGACCTCCCCCACCCCCTGGGGCTGGGAGGCCAGCACCTTGAGCAGGGCCATCAGCGCCCGCGTCCCCGTCACCACCTCGTGCCCCGAGGCCTTGCGCCGCACGGCGAACGTCCAGGGGCCCGGCCCGAAGCGCCGCGCCGCCTGGCCGAGCGCCTCCAACCCCGACAGCTCCAGCGCCCCGCTCGCCCACGCACGGCCGGTGAGGTGCCGCCTCACGGCGCGCGCGGCGAAGACCAGCTCGGTCAGGTTGGCCGGGAGGATGCCAGGGCGCACGTCCTCCATCAGCCCCACCTGCCCCGGTCCCGGCGCCGGCGCCGGGCGCATGAACGCGGTGGGGGCCATCATCTCCAACGAGAGCACCGCGGAGGCCCCCTCGTCGGGCTGCTCGCGGAGCCGGCGCATGGCCCACGAGGAGAAGGCCCGCGTGGGGGTCCCCCCCAACCCCGAGAAGAGGTTCCGGTACTCGCGGGACGCCGTGAAGGCGAGCAACTGCTCGCGAGTGCCCGCCAGCAACAGGCGCGACAGTGGCCAGTCCCGGTCGAGCATCTCGGCGATGACGGCCAGGCGGAAGTCCTGGTCGGCGAGCGTGCCCTCCGCGTCCTCGACGGAGTCCACGGGCGCAACGCCATGCCCCGCGTCGAAGAGCGCCCACGGGCGGCCCTCCCCCGTGAGCGCGGCGGGCGCCACCAGCTCGGGCGGACGCAGCGCGAGCGCGGGCCGCGACTTCCGGGGCACGAGCGTGCGCAGCCGGCGCAAGGACAGCTCCGCCACCTCGGGCGGGTGGCCGTCTCCCTCGAACGTCACCGCGCGCAGCGAGGGGCACCGCGGCAGCAGCGACTCCAGGAGCTGGAACAGCTCCTCGCGCACGGGCTGGGTGTGGTCATCGACGTAGAAGGTGCGGCCACCACGGCGCGTCACCACGCCTCCGGCGATGTGGATCTCCACCACCTTCTCCAACGGGAACCCGTCGAGGCCGGCCTCGAGCGGCAGGCCCGCGGAGAGCTGATGGCTGAAGAGGTGCCCCAGGTCCAACAGCAGCGGCAGTCCGGTCCTCGCGTGCAGGCGCGCCAGGAAGTCCAGCGCGTGCCACTCGCCCCGGCGCGCGAGCACCGCGGGGTTCTCCAGGACGAGCGGCACGGACAGGTGGGCCTGCACGTGCAGCGCGTGCGCGACACATTCCGCGAGGCCCGCCTCGTTGAAGGGCGGCGTGAAGTAGAGGTAGCCAGGAAACGGCTGCCCCTCGGCATGCCACCACCCGACGTCGTTGCCCACCCACGGGCTGCCCACCTCGCGCGCGTGGGCATCCAGGGCGGCGAGCGCGGAGACGGGCTCCAGCTCCGGCCCCCACAGGTTCAGGTGCACGGGGTGGAACAGCACCGGCACCTCCTCGCGCCGACGCCACATCTCCGGGAACAGCGAGGCGTGCGCGCGAGCCTCCTCCAGGGACAGCGGCGCGCTGTACTCGACGAAATCGAACAGCCCTGGTGAGGCATCCAGCAGCCGGTATGGATGCGGCACGTCCGCCGCGCTCAGGTTGCTGCTCAGCCCCAGGCCCCGCCAGGGCAGTGTCCATGCATCACTCACGGCCTGCGTCATGCCGTGACCCTAGACGTCCTCCCCTCGCCCCGCCATGCGGGAGTGCGCACCACCAACGGATGGGTCGACCCACCGGCCGCCGCGCGGTCAGGCCCCCGAAGTCACCTCACCCCGGGCGTCCGAGCGGCGCCAAGACGACTCGCCCGCACCCGCGCGAAACCTCCGGAACCTCGGGAACCCGCCACGCGGAGCCGCTGTCAGGGGGAGCGGCGAATCCAGAACAGGGAGAATCGTGATGAGGCGGAACCCCATTGCCGTCGCGGGACTCGTATGTGCATCGCTCGCCTTCTCGGGCCTGGGTGGCTGCGGTTCACGAGGCGAGGAGGCACCAACGAGGTCCCCAGCGGCCACCACGCCGCAAGCCGCCCATCACCGGGCCGCGAACGAAATGGCAGGGGCGGCCCCCGTCGAGGGGGCACCCGCCACGAAGACACCTGAACCCGTGGAGGCTGCGACACTCCCGAACGCCCCAGCCCCCGCGCCGATGGAGCGCCTGTCGCATCGAGTGAGTGACCTCAAGGGCCCAGCGCCCAGCGGCAACAAGGGAATCGGAATGCGGGGCTACGGAGCGGGAGGCGGTGGGATCGGCGCCATGGCGGGAAAGAGCGGCCGGGGCGTGTTCGGTAGCGGGGGGGCCATCGCCGACTCCAACGGGGACCTGAGCGCGTCCAGCGCACGGCGCGTGTCCTCCGACACGGTGAACCCTTTCACGACGACCGCCGAGGACGCCCTGTCCACGTTCGCCATCGACGTGGACACCGCGTCGTACACACTCACCCGACGCAGCCTCCTCGAGGGCGCCCTGCCCTCGCGCGAGGTCGTCCGCGTGGAGGAGATGGTCAACTACTTCCGCTACACCTATCCGGAGCCAGCGCCAGGCAGCGGCCCGTTCGCCGTACACCTGGATGCGGCGCCCTCTCCCTTCACGCCCGGTCGGCATTTTCTGCGCGTGGGACTCCAGGGTCGCCGGTTGACCCTCACCGAGCGCAAGCCCGCGCACCTCACGTTCCTCGTCGACGTCTCCGGGTCCATGCAGTCGCCGGACCGCCTCCCGCTCGCGAAGCGCGCGCTGCGGATGCTCGTCGACAACCTCCGTGACGGAGACACGGTGGCGCTCGTCACCTACGCGGGCGACGTGCGCCGGGTGTTGGGCCCCACCGGCATGGAGGCCAAGGCGCGAATCCACGCCGCCATCGAGGACCTCTCCGCGGGCGGCTCCACGGCGATGGGCTCCGGCATCGAGATGGCCTACCGCGAGGCGATGAAGACGCTCGATGGCGCGTCCGTGTCGCGCGTCATCATCCTCTCGGACGGTGACGCCAACGTGGGCACGACCTCCCACGAGGAGCTCCTGAAGACCATCCGCGGCCACGTGAAGGAAGGCATCACCGTCACCACGGTGGGCTTCGGACTGGGCAACTACCGGGACGAGCGCATGGAGCAGCTCGCGGACAAGGGCAATGGCAACCACTACTACGTGGACTCGCTCCTCGCCGCGAAGCGCATCTTCCAGGAGCAGCTCGGAGGGACGCTGGAGGTCATCGCGAAGGACGTGAAGCTCCAGGTGGACTTCGACCCCGCGCAGGTGGCTCGCTATCGGTTGATCGGCTACGAGAACAGGACCATCGCGGACCGGGACTTCCGCGACGACAAGGTGGACGCGGGAGAGCTGGGCTCCGGCCACACCGTCACCGCGCTGTACGAGCTGGAGCTGAAGCCCGGCGCGGGAGAGGGACTCGCCACCGTCCGCGTGCGCGCGAAGGCGCCTCGGGGCGAGAAGGCCACCGAGTCCGCGCATCCGTTCCACGCCGCATCCCTGGCGACGTCCTTCGAGACCGCGAGCAGCGACCTGCGCTTCGCCACCGCGGTCATGGGCGCGGCGGAGCTGCTGCGGCGCAGCCCTCACGCGGACCGATGGAGCATCGACACGCTCCAGGACATCGCGCGCGGCGCCACGCCCGAGGGCAACGCCGAACGAGCCGAGTTCCTCGCGCTCCTGGAGAAGGCCCGTCCCCTGCTGCGAGCCGTGGCCGCGCGCTGAGGCGTCCGGCCGCGACGGCAGGCAGGCGTCATGTGTCGCCTGGTGCATGGGCCGACGCCATCACGCACCTGGGGTGGAGGGCGGACGCGGCACGATGGGATACACTGCGGGGTTCCCCCTTTCACCAGGAGCCCCGCCATGCACACCGCGACCCGAGCCGAGATCGACGAGTCCCATGCGCAATTCCGAGGCGCCTGGAGACAGCTCGCACTGGGCTCCCTCGCCGGAGAGGTCGTCGAGCGCCCCGAGGTCTTCATCGCCGCGAGCCACATCCCGTGGGCGCTGATGAACGCCGCCTTCCTCCGCGCCGCCGCGGACACCGAGCAGGCGCTCGCGGCCGCCGTCGCTTCCGCCGCCCGCTACTTCGCCACCGGCAAGCATCCGTGGACGTTCATCATGTCCGACGACTGGATGGCCCCTGCGGTCCAGGAGCGCGCCGAGTCCATCCTCGCCTGGTACCGGCTGAAGCCGCTGACCGTCGTCACGGGCATGGTGGCCGACGACCTCCGCGAGCCCGTGCGCCCCCTGCCCGCGCTCGACATCCGCCCCGTCAAGGACGCCTGGGGACGGCAGGCGGTGGCGGACATCAACGCCATCTCCTACGACATGCCCCGCGAGCTCGGTCGCAAGGCCTTCGACGTCGAATCGATGTTCCACGACGACTCGCGCGGCTTCGTGGCCTGCCAGGGTGACGCGCCGGCCAGCAGCACCGTGGTGATGCGGGTGGACGGCATCGCCTACATCGCGCTCGTCGCCACCGCGCCGGAGCACCGCAAGGCGAGCGTGGCGGAGACCGTGATGCGGCGCGCGCTCGCCGAGGCCCGCGACGTCTGGGGCATCCAGCGCACCGTCCTGCATGCCACCCAGGCGGGGGAGCCCGTCTACCGGCGCATGGGCTACCGCCCCGTCACCCGCTTCCGCGTGTTCTCCGCGCCTGCCCCTGGCAGCGCCTGATTCGCGAATTCCCGGAGAAGAAATCGCGCGAGGCCCGTTCTCGGGTCGCGGCGCCCATGGAAGGCACCGCGACACCACATCACCGACGTCGAGGCCCCGGCCTCGACGCAGGGGGAGAGCCTCGCATGAAGCCCACGATTGACCTCCGACGCCCGTCGTGGCGGACGGCAACGTTCGCCACCGCGCTGGGAATGCTGCTCGGCGCCTGCGGCCCGGAGTCGATGGACCCGGCCCAGGACGACCTCACCAACACCGATGAGGCCACCCACGCCGCCTTCGACGCCTGGCGGCAGCAGCACGTCGTCCCCACGGAGGACGGACAGTTCCGGGTCGAGGGCGACATGCGCATGCCCGACCTGGAGGCCGTCCGCGCCTACTGGACGCGCCTCAACGACAACCCCAACGGCCTCTCCGTGTACCGCGACAACGGCGTCGATGCCGCGTGGAACCGGACGGACCGCTGGAACATCAGCTACTGCATCCGCCCCGCCGACTTCGGCGCCGACTACGCCCGCCTCGTCGAGTTCATGCACCGCGCCGCGTCGGGCTGGGAGGGCGCCGCCAACGTGCGCTTCGTGCACGTCGTCACGCAGGACGGCGTCAACTGCAACCGGAACAACAACACCGTCAAGTACAACGTCGAGCGCAACCTCGCCTTCACCGGTCTCCAGGCCGGCATGGGCTTCCCGACGTTCACCCGCCCCACCCGCTTCCTCGAGCTGGGCCCCACCAACACCTGGACCGACGCCCAGCTGCTCGCGGTGTTGACGCACGAGTTCGGCCACGCGATGGGCTTCCTCCACGAGCACGACACGGCCGCCGGCTGTGGCATGGTCACCACCGGCACCTATCGCCCGCTGACCTGTTACGACGGACGCGGCGCGATGCACTACCCCTCCAAGCCCGGCTGGCTGGACCCCGCGCGCACGCTGAACTTCATCTCCCAACGTGACGTCGAGGGCGCCCAGTCGCTCTACGAAGCCCCCACCAACGCGCTGAGCACGGCGAACGGAGTCGTGTACGCGCGCAAGCGCTCCACCGGAGACATCTACCGCCGCGACGCCGCCGGGTGGACCGTCGTGGGTGGCCCGGGCCAGGCCTTCGTCGCCGTGGGCAACACGCTCTACGGACAGATTCCCGGCGGCGGCGCGCCCGTGCAGTACCTCGGCACCGGTTGGGTCACCATCGGTGGTGGGGGCGCGGTCGCGCAGATCCTCCCCTGCGCGGGCACCCTCTGCTCCACCAACGCGGCCACCGGCAACATCTCCCGCTACAACACCGCGACCGGCACCTGGACGCTCATCGGCGGTCCGGGCTCCCGCTTCGCCGCCACCACCACGCAGGTGTTCGGCCTGGGCTCGTGGCAGGACGACTACGTCGCGCTCTGGAGCGGCGTGGGCACCGGGTGGAGCACCCTGGGAGGAACGGGCAGCGAGCTCGTCGGCGGCGGCAACAGCATGTACCGGCTCGACAACACGAAGAACGCCATCCAGCGCTACGACGGCGGCATCACCTGGACGACCATCGGCGGCTCGGGCCGCGGCTTCGTCGCCGTGGGCAACGACGTGTACGGCCTGCGCCCGGATGGCTCGCTCATCATGAAGTTCGGCGGCGCCTCGTGGACCTCCATCCACGGCGCGGCCACGAAGATCTTCAGCTCGAACGGCTACCTGCTCGCGACGGACCTCAACGACAACGTCGAGCGCTACGACCCCGCGACCAACACGTGGACGAACCTCGGTAAGCCCTGACCCACCGCCTCACGCGGCACACGCGCCTTCGCCCGACCGCGTCATCCCGGGCGAAGGCGTTTCCATGCGGCCAGCACTTTCCCGCACGACTCGAAAGACAGGTCGTGGCGCGTCCGCGTTTCCGCGAACCGACTTGCGGCGGACCTCACCCCTGGTCGACGTGGCGGGTGTCTGTGGCAGACTCCGGGAACGACGGGGTGCTCATCGGCTCCATGAGACGACACGGCACAGGGGACATGGCAGATGGCGACGTGGAATGACCTCATCCTGGCAACGCCGCGACAGATCGCCGGCAAGCTCCAGGACGAAGGCGCGACCACGTTCCTGGAGACCTTCCTGCGCACCGAGGGAGAGCAGGTCGTCCTGCTGGGACACCTCCACCGGGGACCGCACCTGCTGCGCGAGGGGGCCTTCAACGACGGTCGCGTGCACCTGGAGGCGGCCACCCGCCCCTACTGCGCGCGCGACGAGCGGATGGACCTGGTCCGCTCCGCCAGCCATTGCTTCACCGAGGCGCTGCGCACCGAGCGCGACGCCGCGCGCCTGTCATTGATTTCGCTCCACCTGGGCATCTGCGGCCTGCTGCTCGGCGGCCCCAAGGACGCGCGGGAGTGGACGAGCATCGCGCACCAGACGGCGGTCGAGGCCCTCAAGGGCATCCTCTCCCAGGCATTGGCCGAACAGGCCCCCACGCGCAATCGCTATCTGGGCGGCGTGCTCAACTTCATCATCTTCTTCACCAGCTCGGCCACGCTCGGCGCGGGCTATCTCGCCTGGGATCGGCTCCTGAGCAAGCGCACCGACAAGGTCCTGCGCCGGGCGCTCGCGCGCATGGAGCCTTTGGCGCGCTACATCGAGACGGTGCGGGAGATCCGCCTGCGCCTGGGAGAGCCGGCCTCCGTCGTCCCCCGGTACGAGGTGACGCCCACCCTGGACGCGCGCGAGAGCCTCTCCCAGCTCAGCATCCGCACGCTCCTGGGTGACGACGACGACGCGCTGGACTTCAACGGCCGCGAGACGCGCCGGGCGTCCCGCCGCGGGCCCGCGCGAGACACCTCCTACAATCACTGACGCGCCACGTCTCCAGGCCCCACGACAGCCCGTCCCGGCCAGACGCCGGAACGGGCCGCGCGAGGCTTGCGCCAGGTCTCGTCGACACGGCGCGGACCGCTCAAGGGCAGTACTGCGCCCGGCAGGCCGTGTACGCCTGCGAGCAGAGGACCTTCTGCGGATACGTCTCCGCGGTCGAATAACACTCGCTGCGCTCGGCGATGCACGACTGACAGTCCGTCGCGGCCTGCGTCACCGTGCCGTCCTCGGTGGGGAGCGGCTCCGCCGCGTCCAGCTCGCTCCCGCCGCATCCCGTCAACAGCGCCGCCGCCAGCAATCCTCTCAGAATGTTGCGCATGTACGCTCCTGCAACCGGGTTGTCGATGCCCCACGTCGCGTGGGCCCGCCAGGATACAATGCCTGACGCATACATGCCAGACCTGTATATTTACACTTCCGCGACAGACCCACTTGTCTTCGCAATCCGTATCGCAGAAGGATGAGCCCGCCTTCCAGGAGGCTGGCCGTTGGCAGCCATTGAAGTTCCCGCGAGAGCCGAAGCGAACTCACCTGCAACGAAGGCTCAACCCGAAGCAAGCGAGGCAACGCGATGAAGCAACAACTGAGCGCCTGGATGTCCCTCGTCATGTTGGCGCTGTGGGGCTGTGGAGGAACGACGCCAGGCAGTGAGGCCGGAGAAGCGCTGGGCCAGGAGGAGAGCGCGCTCGTCTCGTGTTCGACGAGCTGTCCCTCCGGTTCGAACCTCTCGTGTTGGGGTTCGACCTGCTCCGCGGTGGATGGTTCGTACGTGCAATGCGATGGCGCCTACCAGTATTGCCAGGTGACGCCTCCGCTCGATTGCAGCAATCCGAGCCAGTCGTGCGTGAACGTCCTGGGCACGTCGTGCAGCCCCTACGGCTCCCAGCGAAAGTGCTGCCTGGACGGGCTGCCCACCGGGAGCTGCACCTGCACCACCCAATACGGCTGGATGTGCACCGTCCCGCCGCAAGACCCCTGAATCCCCCGAGGAGAACCCACCATGAGACTGTCCCTGAAGCCGCTGCTGGCCCTGGCCACGCTGACCTTGCTGGCTTGTGGCGGAACCGAAGCCCCCACCACCGAGGACGCGCTCGTGCAGGACGAGCACGCGCTCGTCACCTGTTCGGCGACCTGTGCGAACGGAGGCCCCCTCTCCTGTACGGGCAACAGTTGCTCCGCCCTCAACAACTCCCACGTGGTGTGCGACGGCCAGTACACCTACTGCCCACCCCCACCCACGACCTCGAACTGCGCGTTGCTCGGCAACTTCTGCGAGAACCTCAACGGCAGCAGCTGCTCACCGGTGAACTCCTCCCGCGACTGCTGCATCGACGGGACCCCGGATGGGAACTGCATCTGCCGCCCCAACGGCCGGTGGCTCTGCACGCTCTGACCCCACCCGGACCCACACCTCCGGGCAGGAGACATCAGAACCCCGCGCCACCACAGGCCCCATAACGGGAACAGGCCTGATTTCAGGATTAACCTGTCACGTGCGTCAGACCCCTCCTCCATTCTTCGTGGAGGAGGCAGATGGTGACGACTCAGACGTTGTTGGTATTCGTGCCGGTGGTGCTCGCGCTCGTCGCGGCGGCGACCATCCGGCGCCCGCGTCGGCGGACGCGGCGAATCAAGGTTCGTGAAGGGTACCCGCCGGTGCCCCCTTCCCCGTTCGCCGGCTGAGCCGGGGCGCACCGTGCGCCCCGGCTCACCTGGCGCGAGCCCCCTCCCCCGAGGCAGCTCGCCCTCCGTCAGACACAGAAGTCGTGGATGCGGCGGTGGTTTCGCTCGAACCCCGCCCAGCCATGCTGGGTTATCGTCCACCCGATCCCCCAGTTGCGTTGCGCGCCGACAAAATCTACGACTGGGACCCCAAGTCCCTGCCCCGCGCTGACGGGGCGACACTCCGCGTCCCGCCTTCGAGCATCCCTTGGCCGAGCGTCCCACCGTCCTGGTCGTCGATGATGATCCGCACCTGCGCGACATCGTCCGCTTCGCGTTGGAGCAGGGAGGCTTCCGCGTGGAGGAGGCCTCGGATGGTCAGGCCGCGCTGGCCCAGGTGCCGCGGGTGCGCCCGTCCCTCATCGTGCTGGACATCATGATGCCGGAGATGGACGGGCTCGCCGTGTGCCGCGAGGTCCGCCGCGCACACGAGGTCCCCATCGTCTTCCTGTCGTCGCGAGATGACGAGGTGGACCGCATCCTCGGGCTGGAGATGGGCGGCGATGACTACCTCACCAAGCCCTTCAGCCCTCGCGAGCTGGTGGCCCGGGTGAAGGCCGTGCTGCGCCGGGCCCGCCCCGCGCCCGCTCCCGAACAGGCCCCGGCCCCCACGCGCCCGCTGTCGCGCGGGCCGCTGCGCATGGACGAGGAGCGCTGGAAGGCCTGGTGGGGCGAACGCGAGGTGGTGCTCACCGTGACGGAGTTCCACCTGCTCGCGGCGCTGCTGCGCGTGCCCGGCAAGGTCTTCACCCGCGACGAGGTGATGACGCGCGTCTACGACGACGGCGTGGTGAGCGACCGGACCATCGACAGCCATGTCCGCCGCGTGCGCCAGAAGTTCGCGGTGGCGGGCGGCGAAGTCATCGAGACGGTGCATGGGCTCGGCTATCGGCTCGCCATCCCCTAGCCCCCGCACACGCCCCCGGCTGTGGATGGTCTTCGCCGTCGTGGGCCTGGCGGGCTTCGTCCTCACGCTCGGGGGACTGGCCTTCGTGCGGGTCTACGACGACCAGCTCATCCGGCAGACGGAGATGGAGCTCATCACCCAGGGCTCCGTGGTGGTGGAGGTCCACCGCGCGCTCCTGGAGGAGTACGTGGGCCCGCGCGACTACGGCCGCCCCCGCACGGCGAAGTGGCCCTTCCCCATCCCGGACGACCAGCGCCTGCGCCCCATCCTCCCCTCGCTCAAGGCCTCGGACACGCCCCTGCCACCGGACGAGCGGCCTCCGCGCTCGCGCGTCCCCGGAGAGGCCGTCGCGGTGGACGCCGGGCGCAGGCTGTCCGCCCTGTTGGAGCGCGTGCGCGCCGCCACCCTCGCGGGCATCCGCGTGGTGGACGCGCAAGGCGTGGTGGTGGCGAGCAGCGGCCCGGAGCTGATCGGCACGACGCTCGCGGACCGCCCCGAAATCCAGCGCGCCCTCAGGGGCGAACCGGCCAGCGTGCTGCGCCGCCGCCACGCGGAGGCGGAGGACACGCCCCTGGCCTCGCTCAGCCGGGACACGGGCATCCGCGTCTCGGTGGCCCTGCCCGTGCTCGCGGGCGAGCGGGTCTGGGGCGCCGTGCTGCTGACACGCACGCCCATGACGTTCGCCAAGGCCGTGTACGCGGACCGCTGGAACCTGGGCGCCACGGGCCTGGTGTTGCTCGGCGCCGTCGCGGGGATGTCGGTGGCCGCCGCCGCGCTCCTGGGCCGTCCCGTGCGCGCGCTGGTGCGCCAGACGCGCGCCATCGCCACCAGCGCCCCGGAGGGCTTCGAGCCCGTGGCCCGCCCCGTCGTCGCGGAGCTGGCCGAGTTGTCGGAGGCGCTGGCCGGCATGGCCACCGCGCTGCGGGACCGGAACCATTACATCCGCTCCTTCGCCGCCAACGTGTCCCATGAATTCAAGACACCGCTCGCCTCCATCCAGGGCGCGGTGGAGCTGCTGCGCGACAGCGCGGACGCGATGACACCGGAGCAGCGCGCCCGCTTCCTCGCCAACGTCGACGCGGATGCCCGGCGGCTCACGCGGCTGGTGCAGCGGCTGCTGGAGCTGGCCCGGGCGGACTCGATGACGGCCACGCCCGCCCGGGTGGAGCTCGGGCCCCTGCTCACCTCGCTCGCGGCGCGCGCCCGCGAGGAGGGGCTGGCCCGGGTCGACGTGGCGCCCGTGCCCCCGGGAATGGAGATTGCCCTGCCGGCGGAGGTCCTGGACGACGTGCTCTGGCAGCTCGTCGCCAACGCCCGCCAGCACGGCGGCGACCCGGTGAAGGTGTCGCTCGCGGTGGAGACGCCGGAGCCCGGCTTGCTGCGCGTGGTGGTGCGCGACGACGGGCGCGGCATCTCCGAGGCCAACCGCGCCCGCATCTTCGATGCCTTCTTCACCACCGCCCGCGAGAGGGGCGGCACGGGACTGGGCCTCACCATCGCCCAGTCCATGCTGCGCGCCTTCGGGGCGGCGTTGGAGCTGCTCCCCGCCCGGGCCGACGTCCCCGGCGCCGCCTTCGCCGTGGCCGTGGCCTCGACACCGGCTCAACGGAAGTAGCTGTTGGAGATGTCCACCGAATAGCCCAGCTCCAACGTGGGCGACGAAGCGGCCACCAGGTACTGGCGGAACCGCAGCACCTTGCCCGGCAGCGCGGCGGCCTCGGGCGGCAGCGCGTCCGCGGTCTCCACCTGCTCCAGGCTCCCTCCCTCGCGGCGGTAGTTGAACACCGCGGGGAAGTGCGCGCGGGCACGCAGCTCGGCCACCGGCCACGACACGCGTGGCAGCGCCAGCTTCAACCGCCCGGAGAGATGGAACACCCCCAGCTCCCGCGTGAGCACCACCTCCAGCGTCCCCCCCGTCTCGCCCAGCCGCGCCGGCGCGACCTTCAGCTTCACCACGCCCTCCTCCGCCTCCACCGGGACGGGGACCGCGTTGAGCGTGACGCGCTCGAGCACGTGCCCCTCGGGCAGCGTCAACTCCAGGGGCTGCTCCCGGTCCAGGTTCAGCGTGTAGCCGACGCGCAACGTCGCGCGGCCCTCCAGCGTCGACACCCAGGTGGCGGAGGCCTCGGCGATGCGGGGCTCCAGCGGCGGGCGGACCTGGGCCTTCTCGGCCCGTGCCACGGGCGCCGCCGCGCGCCAGCCCAGCCGCAGCGCGCCCTGCGCCGGATAGACGGTGTAGCCCTCGCCCGCGTTCGCCGGCAGGGGCTCCATCAGCGTGAAGACGGACGTGTCCGCCTCCAGCACCAGCGGCACCGGCGCGGCGTGGGCACCGAAGCGCAGCTGCGCGCGCCGCTCCCCCCCGGCGCCAGCGGAGCGGACGGCGAGCCCCACATCCAGCGTGTACCGCCCGGCCTTGCGCGTGACGAGGCACAGGTGTCCGTCGACGACGCCCACCGTGGCCCCCTCCACCTCGGGCAACTCCGTGGGGTAGGTGTCCGCGTCGAGCTGGAGCAGGCGCACCTGCGTCCAACGTCCGTCCCCGAGCACCTCCACCTCGAAGTGTGCCACCACCAGGAGGGCGTCGGCGGTGAGGCGGCCCGACAGCTCGCTCTTCACGACCGCATCCATGGGTGGTGGCGCGGGCGGCGACTCGCGCTGGGAATAGAGCGGGATGAGCTGCTCCAACGGCACGGTGGCGGTGCCGGAGGGCTTCGAGACGCCCTGGGCGAGGACGTCCTGGGTGGACAACAACAGACCGAAGAGGATGGGCAGGGTGCGCATGGGAGTCTCAGCTCGCTTCCGGATGGGGCGCGAGGACGGACGGGGGCTCCGCGCGAGGCGGCTGCCCGGGCTGGGAGAGGTCGGAGAGGAAGGCGCGCACGCCGGCGCGCGTGGAGAGCACCATCAGCCCCAGCAACGCGGCGAGGAGCTCCAGCGTGTAGATGAGGCCGGTGTAGCCGTCGAGGATGACCGCGGCGGTGGGCACCAGCAGCGTCGCGCCCCAGAGGCCCACGAGCACCGCGGGCTTCTCCTGGGGGAAGAGCCACCGGGCATACGCCACCACCGCCGCCCCCAGGCCCACCGCGCTCACCGCGTAGGCGACGTAGAAGTTCATGAAGGCCGCCAGGTACGCGAGCAGCACGAAGAAGAAGCCGTAGACGGCCGCGACCAGGTAGGCCTCGTGCAGCGCCAGGTGCCGCTTGTGTCGCAGCCCGAGCGCGGCCAGCAGCGCGACCAGCCCGAGGAACGGCACCCACGCGCGGCGGGCCATGGTCGACACCATCGAGTCGAAGGTCTTCTCCGACGGGAGGATGACGCCCAGGTTGACGCCCGACTCCAGCGACTGGAAGGCCCAGTCCAAGGAGACGGTGTCCCCCGACTGCTGCACCGACGACGCGGACAACACGCCGGCGGGGTAGTCGTAGTTGTCGCCGCCCTCCACCGCGAAGTGGAGCCGCACGTCGCGCGCGGACAGGGCCGGGTCCAGCTTGTACACGAACGAGTCGAGCCCCCGGGCGCGATAGCGGATGGTGAACCGCGCGGTGGCGCCCTTGGCGATGCGGCCCGTCCAGACCAGCCGGTTGCCGGACTCGCCCAGGTCCAGGCTCGCCTCCTGGCCGTCGACGAGGAACTTCAGCTCCGACAGCAGCACCTGGGACTTGTCCATCTCCATGGGGAAGATGAACGCCACGTCGATGTCATGTCCCTCGCGGTTGACGACGGCGTACTCCGCGCCGAGGTTGAAGTCGAAGCCGGAGAAGTAGCGCAGGCCCCGCTTGCGGTAGTTCATCTTCGCCAGCACCTCGACGTGCTGCCGGTCGAAGGCCAGGGGCTTGAGCTCCGTGAAGAGGGTGCCGCTGTGCACGTAGCGCAGCGACGGCGCGGGCTGCACCACGGGCGCGCCCCAGCGCTCCTCCACCCCCGCCGCCAGCTCCGAGTTGGCGAAGTCGGTGCGGTCCGCCACCTGGCCGGCGATGACCGCCGTGGCGAAGACGACGATGAGGACACTGCCGAAGACGTGGTGGGCGACCAGCCACCGCAGGCCCTTGCGCAGGGGGCCGTCGGACGTCCGGGGCGGACGCGGCGCGGAAGACGAGAGGTTCATGGACACAGGATGGCCACCCGGTGTGCAACCCGGATGACCACCCCGTGCGCTTCATGAGGAAAGATTGTGCGGATTTCGTGCAACGCCACTCACATCAGTGGACCGCCAGCAGCCGCACGTCGAACGCGCGCGTGAGGCACGACTGGTTCGCCACCGAGTCCAGGTGCTGGGCGCGGTCGCGAATCTCGAAGAACTGCCGGACGGCGCCGGAGACGGGGTCCGCGACGTTGAACGGCGTCAGCGGGTTGCTCATGCCCGTGGCGAGGAAGGGCGACAGCGCGCCCGTCTCGCTGATGTGCGTGAAGTCCGGGGTGCTCGTCTCGCGCGCGTGGCAGCCGTTGCAGGTGTTGAGCGAGAACTTGTGGCGCGCGGTGTTGTTGAGGATGCCCGTCGCCCGCCAGAAGGTGCTCGAGGGCAGCGGGATGCGGGGGTTGGCGCCGAGGAAGTTCGAGGACAGGAAGGTGGCCGGCACCGAGTAGGTGTTGGCGAGGATGGCCGCCTCGTTGGTGTTCACGAAGTCGCGGAAGATGGGCTGGTTGTTGCGCGTGTCCCCCGGCGTCAGCACCGTCTCCGTCTCCGTCAGGAAGGCGGGGCCGGGGTTCAGGTGGAACTCACGCAGCTCCCACGGGGAGCCGAGCATGAAGTCGTTGGTGCGGATCTGGTTGATGGCGTTGCCGTTGGGCTTGGCCGGGGCCGCGCCCGCGACCACGACCTGCTCCGTGAGCGCCTCCAGCGCCGCGTTGTAGGCCGGGCTGCCGAGCACCATCGACGGGCTCGACAACCCCATCCAGCCCTGCGCCCACGTGCGCACCGCCGAGCAGCTCGTCTTGGGGACCTCGTACTCGAAGATGGTCAACAGCTCGCGCACGACGCAGCCCGCGCTGCGGTCCACCGCCGCGAACACGAAGCGCAGCTCGCCGCCGCCGCTGGAGCCGCCGTAGCCCCCCGTCCCCGCGCCCTTGCCCAGGTCCAGGCGGTTGACGATGGCCACCAGCTTGAAGCCCGACTTCGTCATGTCCAGCTGGCCGCCCACCTTCGGCCACGGGGTGAGGATGCGCGTGTTCACGGAGGTGCGCGCCGGCACCGTCCAGCCGTTGATGATCTGCGCGGTGCTCCACTTGTTCAGCCACTGCTGCGTGAGGTTCGCGGGCGTGGTGAACGTGCTCGCCATCTCCGTCATCAGGTGGTTGAACGTCCAGACGCCGCTCGGGTTGCCCGTGTTGGTGCACGGGTCATACGTGCGCGTCGGGTCGTTGATGACGTTGGGGTGGGTGATGATGAGCGACTTGTTCGGCGTCACGTCGGAGAGCAGGCCCACCGGCGTCAGCGGGATGGTCCCGCCCGGCTTGAAGATGTCCGGCGACAGGGCGACGACCTTGCGCTCCTCCACCACCTCGCGGTTGTTGAAGACGGCGAAGGTGAGCGGCTCGTTGGGCTGGCGATCCTGCGCCTTGGTGATGCGGTCCTGCGTCTTCAGGTGGTTGGCCAGGTCGACCACGGTGATGGCGGAGAAGACGCCGTCACCGGCCTTCTCGTCACCCTCCGTGCCGTCGTCGCGCAGGACGATGGGCTTGTCCTCGTCCGAAACGGCGGGGACCTCCTTGAACAGCTTCTCCTGCCCCTGCGCGAGCCGAGCCCGCACCAGGCTCTTGGTCTGCGAGCCGATGGTGTCTTCGAGCGGAATCACGTCCAGCGACTGGACGATGGGCACCGGCTTGTCCGCCGGCACGGGCTCGTTCGCCGCGTTCTGGGCCTGCGCCTCGAGCGGCGCGCCGGACTCCTGCGCCTCGCCGCCACCACAACCAACGCACAGCGTTGCTGCGAGCACGCCCGACCACGCCCACTTCAGGCCAGGGGCCTTCCTCGGGAACCACTGCGTCATGGATGCATCCTCCAGGGGTGAACGACGGCTCCCCCCCGTGCACCCCCCAGGCCAGCCACCGGTCCCCGAAGGCCCGCCCGCCACCACCCGTCCCTCGTGGCGTGGCGGGCTACAGACACAGCTCGGTTGTAACTTGCCGCGTTACAAGCCCTTGCATCCCCTGGGTTTGACGCGAAGTTGTGCCCTTTCCTCAAACCAGTTCAAATCCCGCAAATGGAGAGAGTCGAGGAGATCTACCAGGGCTTCGTGGTCGATCATCAGCTCGAGCGGGCGGGACTCTTCGCGGCCCTTCGCGAGCGCTTCGCGGCGCTGGAGACGGTGCTGTACCCCGGCTGCTTCGTGCACCTGACGCCCTCCTTCTTCTTCCAGCATGTGGTGTACGTGGACCGCAACGACCTGGCGCGGGGCTTCTTCGGCAACAAGGAGGGCGTGATGCGGAAGGTCCGCTCGCGCCAGGAGTATCCCGAGCCGCCGAACGTGCGCTTCATCGGGCAGGACTACCTGCAGCCGCTCCCGGTGCTCGAGGAGAGCTTCGACCTGCTCCTGGCGCTCTATGCGGGCGGCATCTCCCGTGCGTGTGGGAAGTACCTGCGGGTGGGCGGCCTGCTGGTGACGAACGACCACCACGGCGACGCCACGGAGGCCGCGGCCGAGGAGAACCTGGCCCTGGTCGCGGTGATGCGCGAGCAGCGCGGCAGCTACGTCGTCGACGACCAGGACCTGGACAAGTACCTCGTGCCCAAGGCCCCGGACCGGCTGCCTCGCGGACGCCCCCTGCCCGCGCGCCCGGAGCTCGCCCGCACCGCCGACTACTACGTGTTCCGCAAGACGCGCCCGGCCCTCACCTCCCTGGAGCCCGGGCGCTTCTCCCCGCCGCACTGAGCGGGGAAGTTCCCGCGGGGGCCGGGGTCAGCGGACCGGGAGCCCGTCCACCGGCAGGGGCCGCACCTGGAGCTGCTTGGACGCGAGGAAGTCCGCGTTGAAGACCTTGGAGGCGTAGCGGCTTCCGTGGTCGCACAGCAGCGTGACGATGCGCAGCCCCTTGCCGGCGTGCTGGCGCGCCAGCTCGTAGGCGGCGCGGACGTTGAGGGCCGCGGAGGTGCCCACCACGAGCGCGTCCTCGCGGGCCAGGTGGTAGAGCATCTCCACCATCTCCTGGTCCCCCAGGCGCATGGCGTCGTCCACGCGCGACGCGAGGAAGTTCGCGGTCAGCCGCATGATGCCGATGCCCTCGGTGATGGAGGAGCCCGGGCCCTCCAGCCGCCCCTCCTTCACCTGCGTGTAGAGGCCGGAGCCCGGCGGGTCCACCAGCACGACGCGCACGTCCGGGTTGCGCTCCTTCAGGTAGCGACTCACGCCGGACATCGTCCCGCCGCTGCCCACGGAGACGACGACCACGTCCACCCGGCCCTCGCACTGCGCCCAGATTTCGGGGCCCGTCGTCTCGTAGTGGAAGTCGCCGTTGGCCGTGTTCTCGAACTGGTTGGCCCAGAACCAGCCGTGCTGTTCGGACAACTGGCGCGCCTGGTGGAAGAAGTGGCCCGGGTTGGCGAAGGGCACCGCGGGGACCTTGCGGACCTCCACGCCCATGGCCTCCAGGTACTCGTACTTCTCGCGCGCCTGGTTGTCCGGCATGGTCACCACCACGCGGTAGCCGCGCTCGCGGCCCAGCAGGCCCAGCCCGATGCCGGTGTTGCCCGCCGTCCCCTCGACGATGGTGCCGCCGGGCTTGAGCAGGCCTTGCTCCTCCGCGCGGCGGATGATGCCCTTGGCGGCGCGGTCCTTGATGCTGCCGCCGGGATTCATGAACTCGGCCTTGCCCAGGATTTCACAGCCGGTCAGCCGGCTGAGCGAGCCGATGCGCAGCAGCGGGGTGTTCCCCACCGCGTCCCAGAGCGAGCCGATGCGTGGCGCCATGTGCGTGTCCGTCCCTCGTCGAGTCCGTCCCCTCCCCTAATGGAGTCCGGGGAGGGAAACAACCGGCGAGCGGGACGGCCCTCGCCGAGTGGCAGGTAGGTCAATCCGTGCGCATCGCCTCGACGGGGTCCAGCTTCGCGGCGCGGGCGGCCGGGTAGATGCCGAACAGGAGCCCCACGCCGCAGCTCATGGTCAGCGCCAGGGCCACGGCCCAGGGCGGCACGGACATGGGGAAGCCCACCATCCAGTCCCCCAGGAACACCAGCCCGAAGCCCAGCCCCACGCCCAGCGTGCCGCCCAGGAGCGCCAGCAGCACCGCCTCCGTGGCGAACTGCCCGAGGATGCGGCGGCGCCGCGCCCCCAAGGCCTTGCGCACGCCGATCTCCCGCGTCCGCTCCATCACCGACACCAGCATGATGTTCAGGATGCCGATGCCGCCCACCACCAGGGACAGCAGGCACACGCCCACGCCCGCGATGGTGATGACCTGGGAGAGCTGGTTGAAGGACGCCGTCACCGACTCGTTGGTGTGCAGCTCGAAGTCGCTGGCCTCGTCCGGCTTCACGTCGCGGCGGCGGCGCATCAGGTTGGACACCTCGTCCTGCGCCTTGCGGAACAGGCTGGGGTCCTTGGCCTGGATGTCCACGTCCAGCGAGCGCGACTTGCCGTAGAGCTGCTGGAACACGCGCAGGGGGATGATGGCCTGGTTGTCCATGCTCACCATGCCCAGGAAGCTGCCCCGGCGCTGGAGCACGCCAATCACGAGGAACGGGCGGCCCTTGATGCGCACCTCGAAGCCCACCGGGTCGATGCCGGGGAACAGCGTGTCCGCCACGTCCACGCCCAGCAGCGCCACGTGGCGGCCATCCAGGCTCTCCACCTCGTTGAAGTAGCGGCCGGACTGCACCGCGATGCCGCTGGTCATGGGGTACGTCGTCGTGGTGCCGAACACGCGCACCGACGGACGCGTCTCCGCGTTCACCGTGGCCAGCTTCTGGCCGCCCTCGTCGTCCGCGGGCGCGACCACGCCCACGGACGGGCAGGACTGCTCGATGGCGCGCACGTCGTCCATCTCGATGTCCGGCCGCTTGGCGAACTTGGCCCAGTTGAAGCGGCCGAAGCCGCCCGCGGGCCACTTGGTGAGCTGGAAGGTGTGCGCCCCCAGCCGCCCCATGTCGCGGTTCACCTTCGTGCGCAGGCCCTCGATGAGGCCCATCATGGTGATGACCGTCGCCACGCCGATGACGATGCCCAGCAGCGTCAGGAGCGAGCGCAGCGGATTGCCGAGGAAGGTCCCCAACGCCAGCCGCAGGTTGTCCAGGAAGGCTCGCATCGGCTCACTCGTACCGGAGGGCTTCCACCGGGTCCAGGTTCGCCGCGCGCGCCGCCGGCCAGATGCCGAACAGCAGCCCCACCAGCGCCGCGAAGAACACACCGCCCATCACCGTGGTCATCTGCACGTCGGCGGCCAGCGGGGTGATCAGCGACACCACCTTCGCGGTGCCCAGGCCCACCGTCGTCCCCAGCAGCCCGCCCACCGCGGACACGCTGGCGGCCTCCATGAGGAACTGGAAGACGATGGTGCGCTTGCGGGCGCCCAGCGCGCGCCGCACGCCGATCTCCCGCGTCCGCTCGCGCACCGACACCAGCATGATGTTCATGATGCCGATGCCGCCCACCAGCAGGGTGATGAGCCCCACGCCCACCGCCACGCCGTAGAGCGCGCCGGTGAGCTGCGCGTACGTCTGCGCCATGGCCTCCGGCTTGTTGATGTTGAAGTCGTCCGGCTCCCCGGGGGGCGTGCCGCGGATGCGCCGGAGGATGCCGATGAGCTGGTCCTCGGCCGCGCGCACCTGGCCCGCGTCCTCCACCGCCATGGCGATCTCGAACGAGCGCCCCTTGCCGAAGCTGCTGAAGAACGTCTTGAAGGGGATGAGCACGAGCAGGTCCATGCTCTCGTTGACCACCTTCCCCTTGCGGCTGAGCGTGCCCACCACCTGGAAGGTGCGGTTGTCCACGCGGATGCTGCGGCCCACCGGGCTGATGCCGGGGAAGAGCCGGTCCGCCACGTCCGCGCCCAGCACCGCCACCGGCCGCGTCACCTCCTCGTCCGCCTCCGTGAGGAAGCGGCCCGCCGTGACGTCGAAGCCGGAGATGGACAGGTACTCGTGGTTGACGCCCTGGATGCGCACCGTGGACATCTGCTCGCCGCCGTACGACACGTCCGACAAGCGCGAGACGGACGGCGACATGGCGGTGATGAACGGCGCGAGCGTGCGCAGCCGCGCCACCTGGTCCAGCGTGAAGTTCTTGCGGTTGCGGTACTTCCACCAGTCGCCCTTGATCATCCAGGGGAACTTGGACACGTAGAGCGTGTTGGCCCCGAAGGAGGCCAGCTGCCGGTGGAAGGACGTGTTCAGCCCCTGGATGATGCCGACGATGGCCAGCAGCGTGGCCACGCCGATGCCGATGCCCATCGTCGTCAGCACGGTGCGCAGGCGGTTGGCCCGCAACGAGAACAGCGCGATGCGCGCGCCCTCGAGGACGTCCACCCGGAAGCCCGGACCGCGGCTCATGCGCCCCCCACCGCCGCGCCCGCCCCCACCCCCAGCGCCACGTCGCGCCCCGGGCCGTCCGCCACCAGCTGCCCGTCACTCAGCCGGATGGCGCGCGGGCAGCGCGCGGCCAGCTTGGGCTCGTGGGTGACGAGCACCAGCGTGTGCCCGGCCTGGTGCAGCTGCTCGAACAGCCGGACGATCTCCTCGCCCGTGGCCGAGTCCAGGTTGCCCGTGGGCTCGTCCGCCAGGAGCATGGACGGCTCGGCCACCAGCGCGCGGGCGATGGCCACGCGCTGGCGCTGACCACCGGACAGCTCGTTGGGGCGGTGGTGCATGCGGTGCGTCAACTGCACCTTGTCCAGCGCCGCCTTCGCCCGCTCCCGCCGCTGGCGCGCGGGGATGCCCCGGTACACCAGCGGCAGCTCCACGTTGGCCAGCGCCGTCTCGCGGGGCAGCAGCTGGAACGTCTGGAAGATGAAGCCGATCTCCTCGTTGCGGATGACGGCGAGCTCGTCGTCGGTCATCCGCGACACGTCCTTGCCGTTGAGCATGTAGCGGCCGCTGGTGGGCGTATCCAGGCAGCCCAGCACGTTCATCATCGTGCTCTTGCCGGAGCCGGACTGACCGATGATGGCCACCCACTCCCCCCGGCTGATGCCGAAGGAGACCCCGCGCAGCGCGCGCACCTCCTCGCCACCCACGTGGAAGACGCGGGTGATGTCCTCCACCTGGATGAGCCGACCCTCGCCGCTGGCATGACTCACGACTTGCGACCGCCCTTCATCCCGCCCGGCCCCGCCTGCTCCGGCTCGCGAACGATGTCGCCATCGTTCAGCTCCTTCGACAGCGTCCGGTAGGGACCCTCGACCACCCGGTCCCCGTCGTTGATGCCGGAGAGGATCTCCAGCTCCGTGTCGGACGCGATGCCCGTCTGGACCCGCCGCACCTGCGCCTTGTTCCCGGCGTCCACCACGAAGACGACCTTGGCCAGCGACTCGGTGCGCTTGGCCTTCAGCCCGCCCCCCTCCACCGACTCCTTGAAGTCCGGCAGCGAGCGCTCCGAGCGCACCGTCACCGCCTGGATGGGCACCAGCACCACGTCGTTGCGCGTCTCCGCGGAGATGCGCGCCTCCGCGCTCATGCCCGGCAGCACGCCCGGCGGCCGCACGTCCAGCGCCACCGTGACGGGGAAGCTCGTCACCTCCGCCTCCGTGCCCGCGTTCTTGATGAGCGCCTTCTGGGCGATCTCCACCACGGAGCCCTGGAAGGTCTGCCCCTCCAGCGCGTCCAGCGACACCTCCGCGGGCTGGCCGGGCTTGAGGTGCACCACCTCGTGCTCGCCCACCTCGAACTTCACCTCCATGGCGCTCAGCGCGGCGATGGTCATCACCACGTCCTCGGCCAGCTCCGAGCCACGCACGCGCTCACCGACCTCGCGCGACAGCTCGATGACGTTGCCGTCGATGGGCGACAGGAGCGTCGTCTTGGACAGGTCCGTCTGCGCCTGCTCCACCACCGCGACGTTGCGCGCGAGCAGTTGCTTGGAGGCCGCCAGCCGCGCGTCCGCCGTGTTCTTCGCCGCCCGGGCCACGTCCAGCTCCGCCGCGGACGCCAGGCCCTTGCCCACCAGGCCCTCCACGCGCGCCAGCTCCTGCGCCGTGCGCTGGACCTCCACCTCCGCCACCTGCGAGTCCGCGCGCGCGGCGTTCTGCGACGCCAGCGCCTGCTTCATCGCGGCCTCGTAGACGCGCTTGTCGATACGGCCCAGCACCTGGCCCTTCTTCACCGGGTCGCCGTCCTTCACCGCGAGCTCCACCAGGTCTCCGGAGAGGCTGGAGGAGATCTTCACCGTCGTGGCCGCCTGCACCTTGCCCGCGCCAGTGATGGTGCGGGTGATGTTGCCCTTGCGGGCCTTGGCGATCTGCACTTCCTGCGACGGGGGGGGCCGCTCCTTCAGGCCCCCCACGGTGATGGCCGCCGCACCGAGGAACAGCGCTCCGGCAATCGCACCCTTCCACCACTTCATTTCGTCTCTCCTGGGCCCAGGGCGCCCATGGCCCGCAACAACCTGTAGCGGGCGATTTCCACGTCAATTCGATTCTGGAGCAGGCTGAGCTCGGACTGCGTGAGGCTGAGCTGGGCGTCGCGCACCTCGAGGGTGGAACCGACGCCCGCCTTGAAGCGCTCCTCCGCCAGGCTCAGCCCCTGGACGGCGGCGCCCTTGTTGTCCGCGGCGAGCCGGGCGGCGGCGATCTGCGCCTCCAGCGCCTGGTGCGCCGCGCGAACCTCGCCCTCGATCTCCCGGGCGGACTGCTCCAGCGTGAGCTGCGCCTTGCGGATGGTCGCGTCGGCGCGCTTGGACTGGGCGTCCGTGTTGAACCCGTTGAAGATGTTCCAGTTCAGGTCGATGGAGGCGATGAAGTTGTTCTGCAGGCGCGGCTCGGCGAACACGTCGGACGCGTCCGGACCGCGGCGGGTGTAGAAGCCCTGGGCGGACAGCTTGGGGATGTAGTCCGCGCGGGCGATGGCGCGCTGGAGCTCCGCCGACCGGACCCGGAGCTGCAACGTCTTGAGCAGCGGGCGACGGTCGCGGGCCACGGAGATGGCCTCGTCGATGCTCGGCGCCGGCGCGGGCTCGGTCTGGAGCACGCCCGGGTCCACCGCGAGGAGCGGCTCCGTGCCGGGGCGGGTCAGCCAGACGGCCAGGCTGGTCTGGTCCGTCACCAGCTGCGCCATCGACTGGGTGTAGGTGATGCGATCGTTGCCCAGGTTCACCAGGGCGGAGATCTCCTCGACCTTGCCCACCCGGCCCGCCTGGAACAGGGAGCGGGCGCGCTCGAGCTGGTCCTCGCTGCGCTTGACGGTGGCCTCGAGCACCTGGCGGCTGGCCTGGGTGCGGAACAGGGCGAAGAAGCGCCGCACGGCCTCCAGCTCGGAGGTGTCCGCCTCCTCCTGGGCCTGGCTCTTCTGCGCGTCGCGCAGCACGCCGCTCTGCTCGAGCTGCTTCCAGCGCGCCCGGTCGTAGATGACCTGCGTGAGCGTCGCGCTCAGGTCGTAGTCCGTCGTGCTCGTCGCCTTGGTCTCGACGGGGGCCTGGACGAACTCGTCACCGGTGACGTTGGGGTCGTCGTTCGGGTTGGGGACCAGGCTGAACGAGCGGGAGCGGCCGATCCACCGCTTGCCGGCCGAGGCGCCCACGGCCAGCTGGGGCAACAGGGCGGAGCGCGACACGCGCACGTCCTGCTCGGCGACCTCCACGTCGATGGCGGACTGGAGCGCCGTGGTGCTCTGGCGGCCCTGGGCGCGGGCCTGGTCGAGGGTGATGGGGGACGGCTCGGCGGCGGCCGCGAGGAGCGACGCGAGGACGAGGGCGTTCATCGGCCACCTCCCGACGCCATCTGGATTCCGGGCAGGCCGACCATGAACACGCCGGCGAAGACGACATAGAGCACGCCGGCCAGCAACAACCCCCGGCTGCGGCGAATGCCCGTGGCGGCGGAGAGCCCCAGCCCGAGCAGGGCGGTGCTCCAGAGGTTGAAGAAGTCCACGGCGGAGGCCACCCGGGCCATCCCCGGGCTGAGGCCCGTCAGCACCGCCCCCAGGTGGGAGGGCACGAGCTGGGCGGCGCGCTGGGCGGTGAGCGAGTACTGGGCGGAGGCGCAGATGGCGAAGACCACGTGGTACAGGGCGATGGGCAGCAGGGCCAGGGCGGCCACGGACAGCAGGCGCTCGAACGGCGCCGACAGGTCGAACAGCCACGTCACCACCCAGAGGGCGGCGGCGAGCAGGAGCGCCAGGAAGGGCATCACGAAGACGCCCTTGGCGATGCCGCCCACCAGGGACTTGCGCGAGGAGGTCTGGATCTTGTCGGTGAGGTCGGCCTCGGAGATGGTCGCCATGTCCCCGGACGACTGCAGCTCACGGATGACGTCCGGCGCGGCGTCCCAGCGCAGGGAATTGAGCGTCCCGGAGGCGGACACACAAAGGGCGAGGATGATGAGGGGCCAGACCCAACGGCGGGCTTCGACGGCGGCTTGCGTCCCCTCGACAGGGTCGATGAAGACGCGCACGGGTTGGACGAGAGAGGTCATAGGGTGGGTGTCTCGGAGGGATGTACGGCACTCGCCCTCAGGCAATTGCTCGGCCAGTCGAAAATTTGAGCCGCTCAACGGGCAGCCAGCCAACCGAATTCCGGGCGCAATGAACGAGTCGGGCGCGTTCTACTCCAACGATTCCGCAGACCTGTAGCAGGCTGTTGCGGAAATTTTGCCGCCGGGATCGAGAGGGTGTATTCCGCTCGGCTGCACGCTTGCCGGAGCTCGAATGGTCGAAAGCACGGATCTCGCCCAGGTCCTCCAAGAAGCGAACGACATCGCACGGAGCGTGGTCCAGAAGCTTACCTCCGCGCACGTCCTGCTGGCGCTCTTCACGGTGGAGAACCGGGCGCAGCTGCTCCTCAAGGAGCGGGGCGTGGACGAGGACGCGCTGCTCCACCTGCTGACGGCGGCCCCCGCCGAGCAGGACGGGCTGGTGCGGGAGCTGCGGGAGAAGGCCCGCGAAATCGCCACGAGCTGTGGCTCCCAGGAGGCGGACTGCCTGCACCTGCTCATCGCACTGACGCGCGTGCGGTGCTCCGCCCAGGAGCTGCTCGTCCAGGCGGGACTGGACCTCGCGACCCTGCGCACCACGGCGGTCTCCTACTTCGTGAGCGGGCGGATGCCTCGCAAGCTCCAGCCGGGCCGCGCCCAGACGTCGGTCCTGGGGAACCACCGCCCCCCTCCGAGCCGTCCGCTCGGCGCCCCGCCCTCGCCCCTGCCCTTCTCGGCCGTGGCGGTGAGCGTCCCGCGCCCGGTGCCCGGCTCCCCGCCGCCCCCCTTCCCCCCTCCGGTCGCGAAGTCGACCACGCCGGCCCTCTCCCCGAGGGACCTCATCGACGTGGATGACGACGAGGTGAAGGCGAAGCCGCCCGTGACCCCGGCGGCGCCAGCCCCCACCCCGGCGCCCCCCGTGGCGGCGACGCCCCCGGCGCCGACGCCCGCCCCCCAGGTGCGCGTCGCCCCCCCGGCGCCCCCCGCCCCTTCGCCCGCGGCCC
>NZ_JAKCFB010000068.1 GCF_024198235.1 Myxococcus dinghuensis
TGTCTTCATCGCCGTGGACCACGCCACCGCCGAGTGCGTCGGCATCCACGCGGCCAAGGTGGGAAACCGCTTCGAGGCCCTCGAGCCCATCCGCCAGGGCGTCAAGGCTCGCTTCGGCGCGTACGGCTGAGATGTGGCCACGGGGCTGTCCATCCGCCACGACAACGGCAGCCAGTTCACCTCGGAGGCCTTCCAGAACGAGCTGCGCTTCCTGGGCGCCGCGTCCAGCCCGTCCTTCGTCCGCAGCCCCGAGGGCAACGGCTGCGCCGAGCGATTCATCCGCACCCTCAAAGAGCAGCTGCTCTGGGTGCACTCCTTCTCCACCGTGGAGGAACTGCGGCAGGCCCTGCTGGACTGGGCTCACCGCTACAACGAGCACTGGCTGCTGGAGCGTCACCACTTCCTCTCGCCGAGTCAGGCCCGGCGGGAGCTGATGCTGAAACAGGCGGCCTGATTACGACCAACCTGGTGTCTCAACAATCCGGTGCGGTACACCCGCTGTCTCACGAACTCATTCTGCCGCAGTCCGCTCGCCTCGAACTCTTCCACCAACTGCTTTCAGTCATCCGGAGCTGGTCGTCGCATGCCAGAGTGAACCGGCGGGACCACTCCAGTTCAGGACGCCGGCCGTCGGTTGGTTACAGACAACCTGCGCTGTGGCGTAGCGCGCCCAACAGCGCTCGTCCCCACCTGGGGAAGTCAGCGGTGCTTCAGAATGTGTATCGGGCATTGAGGCGAAGCTGTCGGGGTGCCTGATATTCCAGGGGGGTGCCACGCTCGAGGCCCTCGCCCCTCCGCGTCACCGTCTGGGAATCCAGGAGGTTGAAGGCATCGAGTTCCAGGGTCGCGATCGCGCTGGAGTCAATGCGGCAGTGGACAGCGGCGCGCGCATCGAGCGTGTGCAGCCTGGGTGTCCGCGCGTGTGTTTGTTCCAGCCGCGTCCCCGATGCGACGAGATAGGAGAGACTGAGGGCGCCCCACACACTTGGAGTGAGCCGCAGGTGTCGAGTGCCTCCGAGCTTGAAGACATGCGGTCTGTCGACGGCCACGATGCTCGCGTCCACCGTGCTGAGCACAGGCTGCGTGAAGTCCCCGCGCAGTCGGGACCATGTGTAGTTGAACTTGGCCGTCCATTGGGTGGAGAAGACTTGGTCCACCTCCACGACCACCACATCCTGGGTTCGCTTCCCCGCGGAAACGCCCGACGCGAGCCCGCGTCCCGGATTGACGAGCCGTCGCCCCCCCCGCTCAGCGTCGTCCACGAACCCCAGTCCCGTGTCCAGCCGGCGATTCGCATAGGTCACGCGCAGGTAGGCGCCGAACACCGGATTGATGATGACGCCGACGAGCGCCTCCGTTGTGGAGGGCGGCGCCAGGCCCGGGTCCACCGTCACGTCTTGGACAACGCCTTCGGAGACTTCCGGCAGCAGCAAGCCCAGCGGCACGTGCCCACGATGCGCTCCATAATGGGCGACGACCCGCAGACTGCGCTCTCGGATTGCGTCCCACGTCACGCCCAGGCGAGGAGAGAGGTGCTGACTGCTGGCGCTTGGAGCGCTGCTCGTGGAGGAGAGGCGCTGTGTGTCGTAGCGAAGGCCCAGGTCGAATACGAGCCAAGAGACAGGAAACCAGTTGTCCTGGAGGTATCCCCCCGCGAGCACACGGCGGGTCTGGAACCTCCATTCGGCGTCCTGTCCCATTCGCGAGGCGTCGTGAAAAAGGACATCCACGTCCGCGCTCGCCTTCAGCAGATGGCGGCCCAGGAGACGCGTCGAGTAGAATGTGGTGACGATTGCCTGATAGCGATTCGTCGAGTGGTCTCCCTGGACGCAGCCGTCGAGCGTCCCCACAAGAGGAATGTCGCAGGTGTTTTCCCCCTCCGCCACGCTCGGGCCTCCGTCCCGAGGAAGTCGCGTGAGTCGCTGGCCCATCCACCGCATCCGGACATCGAGCCGGAAATTCCTGCGTCGGCTCTGGGCGTTGTAGTCGAGATCCACCATCAGGGTGTCTCGTTCCACGCCCCGGGCCTCCCCATTGGCATCTGCCCACGTCGAGTTGGAGGGGGCCGTCACCAAGGCGAGGTCCAGTTGGTGGTTGTTGTTGATGCGATACGTCAGCTTGCCCAGCGCCTGGAGCTCGCGGCGATCCGCGAACGTGGTGCGCGAGGTGCTTCCTGAGTCGAAGGTCTGCTCCCTGCGGCTGAGCGCGGGCACCACACCCACGGAGAACCAGAGCCGGTCCGGTATGATGGGCCCCGAGGAGGTCACTCCGAAATCCCCCTGATGGGCGAGTGCGGCCTGCTGCATGGAGCGTGGGGTGTCGCTCGGCTGGGAAGGCTGGCGGCTCCCCACCAGTCCCGAAGCCCAGGACGCAAAGGCCTTTCCTCGGAACACGTTGTCTCCCGTCAGGGTTCTCGACTCGATGATGCTCCCCGTGGCGCGACCTCGCTCGGCCTGGGTACCTTGGGTCAGCGCATAGGCACCCTCGAGCAACGCCGTGTTCAGTGACAGCGCGTCGAGGCCGAACACGCCATCACGGGTGGACAGGCCATCCAGGACATATTCACTCTCGAAGGGGCTGGTTCCGAGGAGCGCGACGCCCTGGCGTGTGCTTGTCAGCTCGGGCACCAATCCGATGAGGCCATTCGCCGTTCGCATGGCCGCGAGCGGCCCCAGGAGGTGCTGCTCCGGAAAGTCGCTCACGAACTCGACCATGAGGTGGTGAGACGGGCCGGACTCGGCATTATTGAGATACGGGGGCTCCCAGCCGAAGAAGGGACGCGGGGTGTCGTCGTAGACGAGTTGGGTGGTGATGCGGAGAGCCCGTCCCTTCAGGGGAACGACCACGATCCACGCACGGGAGCGGTACAGCTCGTGGTCGAACCTCAGGGTATAGGTGCCCGGAGGCAGGGGGCCAAGATGATAGGCACCCTGGGCGTCCGTCGTGGTCACCTGCTCGGCATGAGGCGAAGCGGAGGTCGCCGTCACCACGGTGTCGGCGAGGGGCTCTTGGGTCTCGGCATCCAGGACCGTGCCGAAGAGGGTCTGGGCCTCTTGCGCCGAGGCCACGGAGGTCAGCAGTACGGTCGCCAGGATGCTCCACCCCCCGATGCGGTGAGACATGGATGAACTCCTCATGTCGTCCGACATAGAAGGAATCAGGGGGCGGATTCATCATGGAAGGCGCATGAAGCCCGCATGAGTCCCTGGCGGGGATGGGCGCTGGGGGCGGATGAGCACGCAGCCTGATTCCGTGTTGTCCTGGGTGTGTCTCGGGTGGGTTGGTTTCCAGGCACGCTCGGCGCGACGACAGCGCCTGGGGCGCCTCCACAGCGAGGTGAAGCGCCGCATCCGGGGTGTCGGAGCCTTCCCCGACCGCGCCAGCCGTCAAGGCTCGTGTGCCTACCCGGAATTCGGTCGCCGCATCACGAGCGCGTCAAGAGCGCACTGCGTCACGATGGAGCGCGAGGCGCGCGCGAATCTGTCGAGTTCCCATACCGTCAAGGCTGGGGGCAAATCCCCTCCGCCAGGGACCTGCGGGCAACTCGGCCCGGCGCGAGTCCGATGCCCGGTGGCCAACCACAGCTTCAGGTCCATGCGAAGCGACCCTTCGTTGCGACTGTCATCGCGGCCGTGGCGGCTGTGCTCGCGGGCGTGGCGGAGGGGGTTCGTGCTTTGGGGGGCCACGCCTCACCTCGAGGCGCTTCGCGCGCCCATGCTCCCGCATGACCTCGGGTGGGTGAACTACGGGTCCTCCGACACCACGAGAGCCATCAGGTTCCCAGCCCCCTCGCGGGATGTGGGCCTGCTCACTCGGTCGCGGCGCACGGCCTCGAGGGTGGGTCGTATCGCTCACCGATGCGCCGCTCGACCTCGACGACGCGGCGCACCTGGACGCACTCCCGCGGGCCGATGAGCGCTTCCCTGAGATCGGCGGGCACACAGCGCTTTGACGCTGGTTCGTGGTGACTACTGCAGGGCCTGCGCGTCACCGCCCTCTGGGGAGAGCAGCCTCTCCATGGGGAGGTCCACTCCCTCTCGCGCCAAGTACGTGATGGTGACGACCTTGTTGTCGGTCGAATCCCCACCGCGCACCGTCACGAACGCCGCGTTCCACACCTGCCGCTCCGGAGCCATGAAGGCCGTGCGCACGAAGTTGAAGGACTGCTCGTTGTCCCCATGTTCCGTCTCGATGCGGCACAGGCTGGCCCGACACTCGATGGACCTGAGCTGCGAGGGGTCTGGCAGCGCGGCCCTCACGCCGTCCTTCGCTTGCCGCTCGGCGCTCCGCGCCCACGCGGTGTCGAAAGGCTCGTCTCCGAAGTAGGCCTCGAGGCGCTGTCTCACCTGCTCCGTGGAGGCGGACGAAGGGGCGGGCGTCCCCCCAGCCTTGGGTGTCGCGGCGGCGAGCGCGGGTGTCGCGGCAACGGGCTCGGGTGCCACGGGCGAGGGGACGGGGACCTCGACGCGCGCTTCACGGAGACGGACGGGCGGCGTGGGCTCGGGCGCGGAGGCCGGCCCCTGCCTCTCGGGCGCGAGCGGCTCCGCCATGGAGGCGCGTCGAAGGAGCTCGTCCCTGTCATGCCGCTGCTGGAAGAACAGCACGGTGGCGCACACGCAGGCGAAGGCGCCTCCCGTCAAGAGATGCCGGGGCTTCATGGTCATGACCTCGGTGGAGGGAGCCGCCGCTACCCGAAAGCCGGGGAGCGGCGGCTCGACGGGACTACTGGTACCAGTAGACGCTGTTCACGCGTGCGCCCGGGTTGAGGTCGCACGCGAGGTTCAGGGTGCCGCCGGAAGGCACGTACACCGGGCCGAGCGCGACGCTCACGTTGGCGCCGAAGCTCGGGAGGTAGGTGACGGGCACCGACCACATCTGCGTCGCATCACTGCTGAGCGCGAAGAACCGGCAGCCGACGTTGTTGGCGGAGGTCGCGCCATAGGCATTGTAGGTGACCCGGTAGTTACCGGAACCGTCGACCTGGAGCGGGTAGAACAGCCCGACCGTCCTGGAGCAGTTGTTCGTCTGCGTGGTCCACGACTCGCCCAGGCAGGCGCCATCCGCTTGGAGCTGGGGCTTGCCGTGCCACCCGGAGACGGTGCGGGCGCTGGCGGTCCCCGCCACGCTGCCGAGCACCACCGCTGAAGCAATGAGGATCCTCTTGTAATGGGCCATCGGTTCGACTCCTTGGAGTGAAGGTGCTTCGAGGCGTGTGAGCGTGTTTGCCGGAGCCGGCCCCTCGGCTCGGCGGCATGAGCGTGGAGGTGTGGAGTCGGTGCCTCGGTCGTGAAGGCCTCTCCATACGTCCTCGTCGGATGCATGGCTTTGCAGCTCACATGCCGCGCCAGTCGCCGCGCTCCTCGGACGCATCTGCCTCGGAGCGCACCTGCCCGAGGCCCAGGAAGGCACGCCACGGACACAGCGCCGCGCGGTGCCAGGCACACCGTTTCGCTGTGTCGGATGGCCGGGGGCCGGGTGTCTGGGTAGACCATCATGGGCTACCATGACGGGATGGGGGGGAAGCCATGGACGATGACCGGGACGTCACTCCGGAGGTGGCACAGCTCACCGTAGGGGCCAGCCTCGTGCCGGACGGCTCGCCCGGAGCGGGGTCGGGCCAGCTCCACGGCAACTCTTCCGTGGGGCACTACACGTTGCTGGAGCTGCTCGGCCACGGCGGCATGGGAGAGGTCCACAGGGCCTGGGACAGGCGGCTGAGCCGCACCGTCGCGCTGAAGTTCGTGAGAGGCGCGGACCCGGACCGGGTGATGCGCTTCCTGCAAGAGGCCCGGATGCAGGCGCGAATCGACCATCCGAACGTGTGCGCGGTGTACGAGGTCGGTCATGCGGAGGGCCGGGACTACATCGCGATGCAGCTCATCGAGGGCCAGCGGCTCGACCAGGCCGCGGCAGGGCTGTCGCTCCCGGAGAGGGTCCAACTGATGCGAGAGGTCGCCTCCGCGATGCACGAGGCGCATCGGCTCGGCGTCATCCACCGCGACCTCAAGCCGGGCAACATCCTGGTGCGACGGCAGGAGGACGGACGCTGCGCCCCGGTGGTGATGGACTTCGGTCTGGCGCACGACCCCGGCCTCGAGCAGGGCCTCACCTGGTCGGGCGCTGTGATGGGCACCCCCGCGTACATGTCACCGGAGCAGGCCCGAGGGGAGACGCGGGCCGTCGACCGGCGCTCGGACGTCTATTGCCTGGGCGCCACCCTCCACGAGCTGCTGACCGGCGCGCCTCCGTTCTCGGACAAGACGGTCGTCGGCACCCTCAACAAGGTGCTCCACGAAGAGGCGCCGCCCGTGCGCACGCTCGTGCCCCACCTGCCCGGCGACCTGGAGGTCATCGTCCTCAAGTGCCTGAGCAAGGACCCCGGGCAGCGCTACCCTTCGGCGCGAGCCCTGGCCGAGGACCTGGGGCGCTACATCGACGGAGAGCCCATCCTCGGGCAGCGACCGGGGCCGCTCTCCCGGCTATGGCGCCGCGCGCGCAGGCACCGGACCCTGGTGGCGGGCTCCGCCGTGTCACTCTCGCTCATCCTGGTGCTCTCGGTCCTGGGCATCACGTCCAGGTGGGACGCGCGACAAGCTCGACTGCAATCAGAGGGGCGTGCGCGGATGGCCGAGCAGCTTGGCCAGCAGGTGAAGGACCTCGAGTGGTTCCTGCGATTCGCGTCCACGACCCCCCTGCATGACACCCGTCGAGAGCAGCAGCTCGTGCGTGAGCGCATGGCGCGCATCGCCGCCTGGCGGCACACGCTGGGGGCACCGGGAGATGCGCTCGTCCAGTACGCGCTGGGACGTGGCCATCTGGCGATGCAAGAGCTGGAACAGGCGCAGACCGCGCTGACGCGCGCGAGGAAGCTGGGGCTGGACTCGCCAGAGCTCCATCATGCGCTGGGAAGGGTCCTCGGCGAGCGCTACCACCAGGAGATGGAAGCGGCGCGGCACGGGGGCGACCCGGCGTGGGTCGCGGCGCGGCAGCGCGCCATCGAAGAACAGTACCTCCGGCCAGCGCTCCAGTCGCTCGAACGCAGCCAGGTGCTGGAGCTGGAGTCCCCCCAATATCTGGAGGGATTGATTGCCTTCTATCGCCACGACTACGACGCGGCGGCTCGGGCGGCGGCCCTCGCCGAGACCCAGGCGCCGTGGCTGTACGAGGCCCGGAAGCTCGCGGGCGACGTGGCCCACGCGCGAGCGATGGAGCAGTTGGAGCGGGGCAACTACGACGCGGCCCGCTCGGGCCTCCACGAGGCCCGCCGCCTCCATGAGCGCGCCGTGGAGCTGGGACGCAGTGACGCCCGGAGCTACGAGGCGCTGGCGGAGGTGGGGTTGCAGGAGGCGGAGTTGGACCGGCGCGAGGGGCAGTCTTCCGGAGCTTCGCTGGAGAGGGCGCTGTCCGCCGCGGAGCAGGGTCTCCAGGCCGCGCCGTCTCGCGGGGCTGGCTACACCCGGAAGGCCTTCATCCTCCTCAATCGGTACCGCGCCGCGAACCCGGGCGGTGAAGAGGTGGACCCGAAACGACTCCTCACCGACTGCATCGCGACCGCGTCGCGCGCGGTGGAGTTGTCTCCCCTGGACGTCCAGGCACACGACATCCTGGGCGTCGGCTATTTCTTCCTGGGGCTCCATGCGTCCTGGGAGGGAGGAGACCCCGAGCCGTCCTGGCGCGAGGCCATCTCCCGGCTGGGTCGGGCCCTCGAACTCCAACCCCAATACCCCTGGGGACTCAACGACCTGTCGCTGGTGCATCGTTGGCGAGGGAATCGCCAGCGCGAGCGCGGCGAGGACCCATCCACCTCCTATGCCGAGGCGGAACGCCTCCTGCGTCTGGCCGTGAGGTACGACCCGAAATACGTGTTCGGGTACTCGAACCTGGCGGAGCTGTACAACGCGATGGCGGCTCAGCGGCTCGCGCGGGGGATTGATCCGGAGCCGGAGGTGCGAAAGGCCATCGCGGCGGGTGAGGCAGTGCTCGCCATCAACGGCAACTACCACGCCGCGCTGAACAAGCTGGGGCTCTCGGAGCTGCTTCGCGTGGAGTACCTCGTCGCCTCGGCGGCGGATGCACGGGCTCCGTTGGCGCGTGCCGCTCGCTGGTTCGAGCGCTCGCTCGGCATCAATCCGACCTTCGCGCGGACCCACTTCTTCCTCGCGACGGGGCACTTGTTCGCGGCGACCCAGGCCGTGGTGGAAGGTCGCGCCCCCGATGTCGCGCTCGAGGCGGGCCGACATGCCCTGCGGGACGCGACGCTAGGGGATGCGAGCTGCGCCGACTGTCAGGTCCTGAGCGCGCGGCTGGCGCTCGTGGAGGCCACCTGGGTACGTCGCAACGGCGGCTCCGGACTCCGACTCCTCCAGCTCGCGCGCGCCGAAGCGAGGAGAGCGGTGGAGATACAGCCCTACAACGAATCCCACCAGGAGCTGGCGAGGGCCTGCCTGCGTCTGGCGGAAGCCGTGTCTCCCCGCGAGGCCCCTGGCTTCATCTCCGAGGGCCTCGCGCAAGTGGACCGGGCGCTCACGCTGGACCCGAAGCTGGCTTCGGCTCATGCCGTCCGTGGAGGGTTGCTGTTGCTCCAGGCACGGCTGGCGCGCGCGGAGGCGGCGCGCGCCGAGCATCTGCGTCAGGCCCGCGAGTCGCTGGTGAAGGCCCTCGTCTTCAATCCACTGCTGCGGCGGGAGTACGCGGAGGCGCTCCGCGAGGCGGGGCTCAGTCCGGCGCCGGGGTGAACGTGCCCGTGGCGAGTTTTCCCGTCGGTGTCCATCTGGGCGGCCTGGCGCAAGGCGGCACACCGCGCATGCCGGTGGGCAGGGCGATGTCGGGGACCCGGCGGTTCTCGGGGTTGAGGCAGACCGCGCCTTGGGGACTCCAGAGGGCCTCCAGCGTCCGAAGCTCTTCGACCTGGCCGTTCGCGTTCCTCCCCAGTCCGAACTGGTCGCGCTTGTTGATGCGCGTGCCATTCCGGGTGTAGCTCTTGAGGTCTCCGCGGCCGACGAAGTACGCGGCGCGCTTGGCCTGCAGGCACGAGCCGAAGAGATGGCTGCGGAGCGGGTCGTAGACGCCTGTGTCGGGGTTCCAGGGGACGTAGCCCCAGTCGAGGCAGGTGACGATCGCCCCCGACCCACAGCCGATGGTGGTCCACGTCGGGACGGACTCGACGGCTGCGTTCACGCTGTTGATGCGCAGCCTTGGCAGGAAGGAAGTTGCGTCCCTGTCGGAGGCGATGACGCCCTTCAGGTCGCAGTGAGGCCTCCAAGGCCCCGTGACCTCCCGGTAGCGGACGTCATAGCCGCGGACCCGGGTCGAAGCCCCGAGGCGGGGCGTCACCGTCACCTCGAAGGTCGCCGCTCTTTCGGGCCCGCCGTCATCGGCTGGGAGCGAAACCCGGAGTCTCAGCAGGTGGAGGTTCTCCTCTCGAAGTTGAAGAACCTGGGTCGCGGTGTCGATGCAGTCGCTGGACATGGGACAGTAGTTCACGGTGAACCGGGTGCCCTCCGCCTGGATGCTGTGAATCCTGACGGCGCCGCCTGTGCCGGATGTCTGGGGATCCATTAGCACTCCCGTCACGGGGTATCCGCCGAGCAGGTCCCCGGGCGTGCTGGGGACTCGGCCCATCAAGCGGACATAGGGGCGCGGTTCGCTGGGCGAGGCCGGGATGTTCGCGAAGGCTTCGGGACAGAAGCGTGGTCTCCCATCCACCTGGAGGAAGCAGTAGGTGCCGCCCTCGACGACGAAGATGCCCAGCCCGTTCGTCTCCGGAGGTTGGCAGCTGGGTTGCCCGGTCGGACATTCCCATGGCGACAGGGGTATGGCTTCCGGGCGGCAGTCCTGGACGGGCAGGCTCTCGTTGAGGTCGGGCTCTCCCGGGGGAGTGGGCCTCGCGCAGGACTTGCTCCCGGGGAACAATACACAGCACCCGCTGACCCCCATGGCCAGGAACAGCATCACCACGTACCGGAGCCTTGCGCTCACTCGCCAGCCGCGTCCGGGAGGGCGGAGGCACTGCTTCGTTGTCTTTGCCAGTTCATTCATCGTGGGGCGTGTATTAGCGAACGTCGTGCCAGAGCGGGCTGCGTGAACAGGGTTCCCCGCGCCGCGAGGAGTCTCGATGACTTGCGAAGCGACGCGGGCCCGCAGTGGTGGGGCGAGGGTCGCTGGCACAGGAAGAGGCACCGCCTGACGTGTGCCCGTGGCACAAGCGTATGATGGCAACCATGGAAAGGGAACTGGAACGGTCGACGGTGCGCTCCAGCAGGGATGTCGCTGGCGCTCATGCGAGCGATGCGGCTCGTGTCCCAGGGCTGCTGCGCCTCTTCGGAGGAGGCCGGGCAATGGCCGTGGCGATGCCCTCGAGTGGGGAGGTCCTGGAGTTGGGGCGAGGCGCCACCGCGCTGGGAGAGGTCCAGGACGCGAAGATGTCGCGGCGTCATGCCCAGGTCCGCTTCGATGGGCGGAGCTTCTGGGTCACCGACCTGGGCAGTCAGAATGGCACGTTCGTGGATGGTGAGGCTTTCCCCAAGGGGACGGTCCATGAGGCGAGGCGTGTGGTGCGCATGGGGGACTCGCTCTTCGTTCCCTGCCAGGACCTACGGCCGTTCCAAGCCGAGGGGGTCCGACTCGTGGAGGGGTTCGTGCGGGGGCCGGCGATGCAAGGTCTGCTCGCGGAAGTCTCCCGGGCGGCCAGTCTTGGCTTTTCGCTGCACATCCATGGGGAGAGCGGTACTGGCAAGGAAGGCGTGGCGCGCACCTTCCACTTCCACTCTCACCGGCGAAGTGGCCCTTTCATCGCCGTCAACTGCGCGGCCATTCCCCTGAGCATCGCGGAGCGGCTGCTGTTCGGCGCTCGGCGGGGAGCGTACTCAGGGGCCGACGTGGACGCCCCGGGTTACCTCCAGTCCGCGGATGGAGGCACCTTGTTCCTCGACGAGGTCGTGGAACTGGACCTGTCGGTCCAGGCCAAGCTCCTGCGGGTACTCGAGAGCAAGGAGGTGCTCCCGTTGGGGGCTTGGAAGGCACAGCCGATAGACTTGCGAGTCTGCTGCGCCAGCAACAAGGACCTGCGCGCCCTGGTGGCCAACGGGCAGTTGCGCGAGGACCTGTACTTCCGCATCGGCCGACCGGAGGTCACGCTGCCGCCATTGCGCCAGCGCCCCGAGGAGATTCCCCTGCTGCTCGAGCAGGAACTCCAGCGGATCTCGCCCGGGATGGGCCTGCACGTCTCGCTGGTCGAGGAGTGTCTGCGGAGGCCCTGGCCCGGTAACGTCCGCGAGTTGCTGGTCGAGCTGCGCGGCGCGGTACAAGCCGCGCTCATGCAAGGCGCGTCTCGTGTCGAGGCACGTCATCTCGGTCCTGGCGCCGGAGCGAGCTTCGGGCCGGCCTTGTCACGGGCTCCCGAAGCGCAGCGAGAACCTCCTCGGCAGCGGGCGCCATCGAAGGCGAAGCCCCTGCCTCCCGACGAGCGTGCCCGCATCGAGCAGGCCCTGCTCCAGAACGGAGGCAACGTGACCGCCACGGCGCGAGCGCTCGGCATCCATCGCACGCAGCTCCGGAGGCTGCTCGAGCGCCACGCACTCACCCCTCCCGATGCGGACGAACAGGAGTGAGGCAGGGAGACGGCCGCCCACCTCGAAGGCGCCATGGACGGAGGGTGGAGTTGCCCCCGTCAAATCGGACATGGTCAGTGGGGTGAATTCGCAAGCCGGAACTCGCGCGGGGAGCGCATCTTCAGGGCCTTGCAGGGGTGCACGGCGTTGTAGTCGTCGAACCAGCGGGAAGGCCATCTGGACGCCAGCAGGCCCCGTTCGGCTCGGCCCCTCTCCGAACCTCACCCCGGCCGTGCAGGAGATGAAGCGCATCGGCTGAACCCTCTCACGCGACATCTACCTTGACGCTCACCGCGGCCCTCATGACTCGGTACACCCACTTGGCGTTCACCCGCGGCTGCCCCTCGGAGACGAGCTGCCGGTTCACCAGGGCCGTGACGCGCCGGTAGCCGTAGCTGGCCCTCTCGTCGGTGACGGCGCGAATCCTCGCCAGCAAGGCCTCGTCGGTGCGCTTGAAGTAGGGGCCACGCGGCTTCTTGGGAGCCTCTGGGCCACTGGACTGCACCCGGAGCACGAGGTTGCTCCAGGAGACGTCCAGGGCCTCGGCCACCGCCTTCACCGGGTACCTGCCTTGGACGGCAAGCCGGGCAGCGACATCCGTTTTTTGGGGCGGGCTATCTCCAACGCCTCCTTCAGAATCTCGTTCTCCAGCGTCTTCTTGCCCAACAGGCGCTCCAACTCCCTCACCTGGGCCTGCAGCCGCTTCACCTCGGACTCCGGCACTACCGCCTCGTCTGCACCCAGGCTGGACATAGACCCTTCCTCCGCCAGTCGCCTCCAGTGGAACAACATGCTCGGCGACAGTCCATAGCGACGGGCCACCGAGGAGATGCTCTGTCCGACACTCTCCGCCTCGGCCAGGAACCGGCGCTTCTCCTCGGCGCTGAACCGTCGACGGCGACCGGGGCGGGCTGGGGAGATGACCTCTACTTCGAATGTCTTCGTGTCCATTCGGAGGCTGGTCCTATGCGGTAGGGACCTGTCCGTTCGAAATGAGGGCTACACCAGCCAGTTTGGGAGGAACGGCCTCAGCCCACCACAGACACGCCCTCTCCGGCAACGCACTTGAGTTCTGGGTGTGCGGCAACCCTAAACTCCGACCGCCAGCATGAACTACCTTTGAAGCCAGGCAATCTCTTGATGTAATGCACCATTACGGGGAGCCTCGCACGCACTCTCGCGTGCAAGCAGGGGTTCGCGCGCCGTGAACGGGGGCCACGTAGAGGTATCGACGCGGCAACTGTCTGTCCTCCGCGAGCCATAAATGGAGTGTGTTCGAATGAAGCACTTGCCGATTTTACTCTCATGCATGCTGTCTCTTCCCTGCCTAGCGGATACCACCATCAGCGGCCCCATTCGCGTGTTGCCTTTGCAGGCGGAGACCTATCAGGTCAACTGGGGTCTCTGGGGAGATGATGCCGAGCGCAACGCCACGGTCACTTGGACCGTTCAAAACGGCCTCCTTTTCTCATATGACAAACACTCAGCCACGGTGCATTGGTATGACCCTTCGGGCCCCCAGAGCCTTCAAGGGAGCATCGACGTCTCCGAGGACTATTATTGGCAGACGGCCTCCCTCAATGTGGAAGTGGTTGGCGCGAGTTCGTCAGAGTTCTGCGAAGGAGTGCTTGGGCCTGCGGCAATCGCGGTGGATTTTGGAAGTGGAGACAATCCTGGAGCACCCCTTCCTGCAGGCGCCACCACCTATACATACAACCCGAACTGCGCGATCTCCCCCAGCCAGTACACGCGCAGGAGCCACTCGATAGACTGCCGTGCTCCCTGGCACAGCATCGTAGAGGACCACACCCCGGGTGACAGGAATGGGTATTTCCTTATGGTGGACGCAGACAGCCAGCCAGGTGAACTCTACCGAACGACAGTCAATGGACTCACACCTGCATTCAAGTACGAGTTCTCCGTTTGGGTAGGCAACCTGGACAGGAACTCGCTTTACGAGCCTCCGCGAGTCCGTTTCGAGATCCGTCATGTCGCCTCGGGGTTCATGGCTACGAGCGGGGACATCATCATCCCGCCGTCCGCCTCATTCCAGTGGCAGAAGATCGGCTTCATGTTCGAGCTCCCACCCGGCGTCACCTCGGCCGACGTCGTGATGGTGAATCGCAACCAGAACGACCTAGGGAACGATTTGGTTCTCGACGACATCTCCTTCGCGCCGTGCTACCCACCCATCATCGCCTCGTTCCAGAATGGAGTGGTAGTAGACCGAAAGCACTCTTGCAATAGCGGCGCGGCCGACCTGCATGCGTGGTGGCCCTCTACGATTCCGTTCACCAGGCCCGCCTATCAGTGGCAACGCCTGAATAGGGACGATGGCTGGCTCAACATCCCAGGAGCTACGGCGCTTCACTCCTCCTACACCGAGCCTTCACCTGGCATCTATCAGTACCGGCTCATGAGCTACGAGACCTCGAACCCAGCGCAGTCCGTCGTGTCGAACCCACTCACCCACTTCGTGCAGCGCCTCACTGTGACACCGCGCGCGTTCAACGTCTACGCATGCAACGGTGGAGTCGCCTCGGACACCCTCCCGGCGTTCTTCCAGTTGGAGTATTCGGACCCCTCCGTTCCCAAATCGTACAGCGCCCAGTGGTCACCCACGACGTATCTCTCAGATCCGAACTCGATAAGCCCCTCTATCGTACTGCCCTCGGCGGGCCCTTCTCCAGCGCCTAACGGCCCTCCTGCTCCGCCGAACAACTACACTTACACGGTGACAATAGCCGACACCGTATCCACATGTTCAGGGTCAGCGCCCTATACCGTGGCCCAACACAACCCTCGGAAGGTTGCCGTCCCTAATGCGTTCACTCCGGACGGAGATCAACTGAATGACCTCTTCCGACCGTTGAATCTGCAGGACTACCCTGGGTCGCGCTTCTTTATCTACAATCGGTGGGGTCAGCTCATTTTTGAGTCCAATGGGCCCGCGCTGTTGAACTACTCCTGGAATGGGAAGTTCCACGACATCGACCAAGCGGCAGGGACGTATGTCTGGAGAGTCGAGATAAGTGCATGCCCCGGCAATATCATCAATAGCTCAACAGGCGACAACAGCCCATCCGGCACAGTGAATCTCATCCGATAAAAGAACAGTGACTGCCTCTGATTGATGCCGTCAACGAGGCATGGCTGCGACGTGCAGGACGGCGAGATAGCAGGTCGCCGTCCTGTCGTAGCGGGTTGCGACGGCGCGAAAGCGCTTGAGTTCGTGGAAGCAGCACTCACTCCGATAGCAGAGTTGATAGAGGGCGTGGTCCAACGGCAACCTCCGCTTGCGGCTGAGGTTGGAATGGATGACCGTGTGCCTACCCAAAATTCGGTCGCCGCATCGTTAGAGAGTCAAGGCCACCATGGCTAGTGCGTCAAGGCGAGTGAGCGAGGCGCGCGAGAAAGCGTCGTCAGCTCGATCTGGCTGCCGAGGCGACGTCTTCCCTGATGCGGGCGGAGTCCATCCTCGCAGGGAGACGCTGCGGAGGGGATTGCTCCACCGGCGAGATAGTCGGCCCTCTCTGCTATTCGACCAGAGGGCGTGAAATACACCCAGCAGGGTGGCGTCGTCTATGTCTCGACAGAGGTGGTGGCGGACACGCGGCGGCTGCGCGCGCGACACTGGACGGGGATTTCTCCGGAGGCGCAGGCGCGCATCTTCGAGCCCAACCTGCAGGTGGAGACGCTGGAGCACGAGTCCACGCCGGGAGTGGGGCTGGGGCTGATGCTGATGCGCGAGCGGGAAACGGTCCTGTGCGGCAAGGTGTCGATGAGCACACAGCCAGGGAAGGACAGCGGGTTCACCGTCGAGCTGCCTTCCTGGGCATGGTGGGGGCGAGATCAGTCGCCCGGCAACGACGACAGCAGGTCCTTGATGCCATCGAGGATGCTCCGCGCGCTGAGCTCTCTGTCGACCCGCTCCCCGACACTATCGGGGGCGCTGTCGAAGCCGAGGACGTTCTCCGGGCCCTCGAGGCAGATATAGCCCTCGACGACCAGGTCGGTTCCGATGAAGACCTGCACGCCATGGGCCCTCTTCGAGGACGAAGGCTGCGTGAGGTCGTGCGGCCAGAGGCGCCTGCGGAGCTCCCAGGCGAGGACGGGAGGGTGGACGGCCGCATTCCCTCGCTGGGCGACCGGGGTCATGATGACCGAGTCGGTGCGGGCATCGCCCTCGGCCTTCTCGAGTTCGCCATTCGCATGCACCCGGAGCCACAGTCCCGGCCGCTTCTGCAGCCGCAGCAGGAGCGGACTGCCTCCGCGTGAGCGCTTGGGAATGCCTGGCACCGCCAGGTCAGGTTCCAGGTCCACACCGCCGAGGTCGTGGACGATCAGGTCGCCCTTCGAGGTACCCACCGCGACGAAGCGGTCATTCGGAGACACGCTCAGGCAGGAGATGTCCGACGGGCGCACCTGACAGGGCAGCCCCCCGAGCACCCGCCCGCTACGACTCGAAACGAGTATCACACCCTCCGGGCCGCTGGCCGCGAGCCAGCGCGTGCTCCGGGCCATCGCCAGTACCGGTTCATAACCGTGGCCATACCCCAGGATTTCCGAACTCCAGCCCCCCCCGCCGGTCTCGTGGTCCCACCTGTAGAGGCGCGGCCGAACCGGTTCGTCATCCCGGTTGAGGAGTGACTTCACGCCCACCACGCGAGGCCCGGTCGGCAGCACGAAGCCCGGCCCGATGGCGATGTCCCGCTCTCCCTTGAACCGCGAGAGTTCCTGTCCTGTCCGCGCATCGAGCACCACGAGGTCCCACTCGAAGAAGCACCACAGCTTCGTCCCGTCCTCGGAGAGCGACAGGCCACGGGTGGGCTCGAAGGTGTGGATGTCCTTCAGGAGCGGCTTCGGAGTCGAGCCCGGCGTCCACGACCAGACCACGTCGCCATTGGCGGCATGGCCCGCCCAGTACACGACGCCGTCCGGAGAGACCACCAGCGCCGTGGGATACGCCGTCAGAGGTGCGCTCGCCAGCATCCTGCCAGAGTCCAGGGTGTACACCCGGGCGACATTGTCCTCGAATATCGCGGCCAGCAGGTCTCCAGTCGGGAACAGCCGGACCTTGTCGAGCCCCTCGGCGACCGTGAGCGTCGACACGGTCCGCGCGGCCGCGACGTCCCATACGCGGACCGTGGAGTCGGCCGCCGCCGCCGAGACGAGCCGGGACGAGTCCGCGAGCCAGTCCGCGGCGAGGATGGGCGTGGAGTGACCCTCGAGCTTCGTGCTCGGCCTGTGAAGGTGCCTGTCCTGCTTCACGGTGCGCCTGCCTTCATCCTCACCTCCCGCTGGGGGGCAGCCACCGACACGCTCACCGGGGTGGGGGCGGCCGGTGCTCACCAGGAGATCGAACGCGCGGGGCTCGACGCTGTCCAGGGTGAAGTGACCTGCCCTGCGGTTTCCGGGACACGCGTTTTGCGGACTGAGCCTCGCTCAAAGACTCTTCGCACCCGGCATCGAGGGCGCGCTGACGAGATGTCAGTTCTCGCGGGCGCTGCGGACCAACTGAGTGGAGGGAAGCTCCGCAAGCAGGCGGTCGATGCAGGTACGTACCGCCGCCGTCAACGACCGATGGGCGCGGTAGAGCAGATAGACACCGGCTGCCTCCCCTTCCCAGCCGTCCAGGACTCGAGCCATGTGCCTCTTGTCCACATCCTGGGCGCACAGCGACTCGGGGAGCATCGCGATGCCGACACCCGCGAGCACCGCACGATAGGCAGCGGAGAACTCGCGCACGTAGAGGCGCGGCGAGAAGGTGAAACGTCGCTTCGTGCGACCTTGGGCGAGCGTCCAAGTCGCGTGGCCGTCCGTGGCGCGCATCGCGATGCAGTCGTGAACGGCGAGTTCATCGACTCCGCGCGGCGTGCCGTGCTCCTTCAGGTAACGCGGGCTCGCGAACAGCAACTTCCTGGTCATTGGGCGGACCTCGCGCGCAACGAAGTCGTCGGTGTCCTTCGATTTCTCCGTCAGGATCGCGATGTCGAAGCCGCTGTCGGGGTCCGGGCGACGTTCGTCGAGCTCCAGGTCGACCGACACCCCCGGGTGCTTGGCGAGGTACAGGTAGACGACGTTGGCGACGGCGGGTCCGAAGGAGATCGGCGCGGCGATTCGAACGCGGCCGCGAGGTTCATCCTGGAGCTCGAGTACCCGCCCGGTGCCTTGCGCGAGTTCGTCCATCGCGCGTTCGGCATGGTCGAAGTACTTACGCCCCGCATCCGTCAGGCGAAGCGTCCTCGTCGTGCGCTCGAGGAGCCGCAGACCGAGCGCCGACTCGAGCCGGGCGATGCGGCGGCTCACCGTCGAGACGGGAACCCCGCGCTCCCGAGCAGCGGCAGAGAAGCTCCGCCGTTGCACCACACGCACGAGCAGAGCGATGTCGTTGAGGTCCACGTCTATTTTTGCATGCATGACAAGAGTCCGTTGCCCAGCAGCATACTAGTGCGTGCTCGTCTCGTCCGGTATCTCGTTGCGCATGACCTGGTCGACCGAACAGACGCGCTGGCTCATGAAGGTGCTTCAACCCGAACGAACCGTGGCCTCGCTTCCCGGGGCCGCGGCGCTCACCGAGCCGATGCGTGCGGCCCTGCTCGGCCTCGCTCCGGACGCCTACTCCGCCGAGCTCGGGCGCCTGCAGACAGGCGCGAAGGAGGCCGCGCGCGAGCTGCTCGCGGATCCCGCGGTGGGCGCGATGGTGGACCGCCTACCCTTGCGGCCCGGGGCGAGGGTCCTCGCGTTCGGCGATAGCCACACCTCCGATCCGCAGTCGTGGGCGGTGATCCTGAACGAGCTGTTGGCCGCGCGCCGTCCCGCGGATGGAATCTCGATCGACGTCAGCGCCGTCGCCGGTGACACGACAACACACGGCCTGATTCGAATCGGCGGGGCCATCGCGAGGAATCCAGACTGGATCTTGTTCTTCATCGGCGTGAACGACGCTCGAACACAAGGCCCGACGCCGAGCAAGACGCTCGTCGCTCCCGAAGAGACGGCACGCAACCTCGCGGAGCTCCGCAAGCGCGTCGCCCGGGAGACGAAGGCGCAGTGTCTGTGGGTAACACCTCCCCCGGTGCTCGAAGATCGCGTGTCGAAGCATGGGGGGTTGTCCCGCTTCGGGGTTCGCTTCCTCAACGAGGACATCGCCCGCGTCGCCGAGGTCATTGCCGCCTTCGACGAGCCCACGATCGAACTGTTCGCGAGGCTCGGCCTGCCACCCCCGCAGGAGCTGTTCCTGGAGGACGGGCTTCACTTCACGCAAGAGGGGCAGAAGAGAATCGCGCTCGAAGTCGTGCGCGGCTGGGCCGACGTGAGGGCGCGATGAAGTATCTGGTCACGGGCGCGACCGGCACCATCGGCTCGGAGGTAACCCGGTGCCTCCTTGCACGGGGTGAACGCCCGTGCGTGTTCGTGCGCGACGCGAAGAAGGCGCGAGCGCTTTTCGGGAATCGTGTCGAAGTCCGGGTCGGAGATCTGTCCGGCTCGCGCGCCTCTCTCTCCGCTGCCCTCGCCGGAATCGATGCAGTGTTTCTCCTGACCCGCGGTTCCAAACTCGGTGTCCTGGATCGCGCGTTCGCGCTCGCCGCCAGGGCTGCCGGGGTGACGCACCTGGTCAAGCGCTCGACGCTGGACGTGAGCACGGGCGTGGGGACCGGCCCGTGGCATGCGCGCGGCGAGACCGCCGTTCGAGAGAGCGGCCTCTCGTTCACGTTCATCCGGTCGGCGGCGTTCATGTCGAACGCGCTCGGCTGGGCCGATTCGATCGCCACCGAAGGCGTGCTCCGTTCCTCCACGGGCGAGGGGAAGATCGCCTTCATCCATCCGGACGACCTCGCCGAGGTGGTCACCATCGCCCTGACGACGCGCGAGTTCGTCGGGGAGTCTTTGGTGATGACGGGGCCGGAGGCGCTGAGCTACGGCGAGATGGCCACACGAATCGGCGCCACCCTCGGAAAGACGGTTCGCTTCGAGCCGATCTCCGATGAGGAGGCCCAGGCGAGCGTCGGCAAAGGCCCGTACGCCGCGGCGCTCGTCGATATCTGGCGCGCGATCCGCGAAGGGCGGATGGCGCTCGTCAACGAAGGAGTGGAGCGCGTCCTCGGACGAAGGCCGCGCTCCTTCGACAACTGGGTCACGCAGCACGCCGACGCGTTTCGCTGAGCGATGAGCTTCGGTAGGAGCCCTGTACCTACCCAGAGTTCGAGGGCCGCGTCATGCGCGCGTCAAAGCCTCGACACGACGCGCCAGGCCCAGGGGAGACCGCGCACGGGCTTGGTCCACCCACGCCCTCAGCGCCGACAACGTCGAGTATCGAGCCCACCTCGGCGACACGTGCTGCGACGGCCTGCCGTTCGTTCCATCGCCAGGAGTGTATGGCCTAGACTCGCCACATGGGACTCTTGACCTTCAGCCTCAACGTCACCCTGGACGGCTGCGTCGACCACCAGGAGGGCATCGCCGACGACGAGACACACGCCTTCTTCACCCGCCTCATGGACGAGGGCGGGGCGATGCTGTGGGGCCGCGTCACCTACGAGATGATGGAGAGCTACTGGCCGGCGGTCGCCCGCGGCGACGAGGAGGCCCCGCCGGCGCTGCGCGAGTGGGCGGTCAAGCTGGAGGCCAAGCCGAAGTACGTGGTGTCGTCGACGCGAAAGGACTTCCCGTGGACCAACAGCCACCACATCACCGGCGACCTGCGCACGGGTGTGCAGAAGCTCAAGGACGCGACCCCGGCCGGCGTGCTCCTCGGTAGCGGCAAGCTCGCAACCGAGCTGGACCGGCTGGATCTCATCGACGAGTACAAGTTCCTCGTCCACCCCAGGATCACCGGCCACGGCCCCACCCTGTACCAGAGCGGTCTGCCCAGCACGCGACGGCTCGAGCTGGTCTCAGCGAAGCCGCTCCGCTGCGGCGCGGTCGCCATGCACTACCGGCGCGCGCGCTGAAGACGCCCGGCCCCACCCCGCCGAATCCTCCCGGCCCACGCACTCCGGCTCACCCAACGCATCAGCGTGAGGGGGTCTGTTTGGAGTGACGCCACCGGGTGTCTCAACAATCCGGCGAGGTACAGAGCCCCGCTCCTCGAACCTTGGGAGATTCGAGGAGCGGGAGCGCCCTTTACGGCTTGAGCGGAATGGTGGCGGAGATGCCCTGGCCCGCCGCGATGTTCTGGATCTGGTTCCCCTTCGAGTCGAAGCTGGTGTTCGGGGGGTTGAAACGCACGATGGTGATCGCCGCGGTCTCGAGCGTGGCATCGCAGTTCGTGCCGTCGGCCAGATTGCAGCCGCGCATGACGCGGATCGCTTCCTTCTTGATGACGATGCGCGAGTTCGTCGGCGAGAGCTCGACCAGGCACTGCATGCCCCCCGACGTCGTCTTGGGGTCGGTCTTGCGCGTCACGGAGGTCCGCGCCGTCGCGACGCCGCGGCAGCCACCGGGGCAAGAGACCTCGATCACCGTGTCCTGCGAGGGGTCGAACTTGACGTCGCCGAGCGACGCGGTGAGGTCGCCCGTGGCCGTCGACGTCGTCGGCGGCTGACCCTCCGCCGGGAAGCCGCCGAACTTGCCGCCGCCGGTGCTCGTGAAGGTGATGACGTCACCGTCCCGGATCGGAGTGGCGTCGAGGGGATAGGGCGTCGCGTTGATGATCGGACCCACATCGCCGTCGGCGGTGAGCGGCCCGTATCCACACCTGTAACGCGGCGAGGGAGTCTCGAAGTGCTTGCAGGTGATCACCTTCGGGGCCTCGCTGCCGTCGAGCAGCGTGCCGCCGGTATAGCCGGTGATGGTGACGATGCCGCCCTCGACCGGGCCAGGATAGATATCGGGCGGCGAGGCAGCGGAGTCGAGATGATCCGCGTTGCATCCGTAGCCATTCACGCTGTCGTCATAGTCGTGATGCAGGGTGTTGGTCGGCGTGGCCATGCCAACCGACGCGGTGAGCACCTTGACCGGATAGGCGCCGGGGACCGTGAGGACGCCAAGGAGCAGCGGGTCGACGCGGTTCTCCGTCTGCGGCTGCGGAGGCGGCTGCTCTTCACCGCCGTCGTCGTCGCACGACGTAGCCCCAAGGACACTCAGCACCACAAGACAAAAGTGATGAAAACGCACGGGATCCTCCCATTTGTCAGAATATCGACGTTTTACCGCTCCTTATCTGTGGATTTCTGTTAAGTCAACAGGTACATGATACTCGGCTAAATCGAGAATCTCATTGTTGGCGTTTTTTATTCAAAGGACGAAACGAGATGAAGCTGCGCTTCTTGATGGTGCTCCTGCTCGTAGGGTGCGGTTCGAGCGACCCCGTGGATCCCCAGGGGCCCCCGGACCCTCAGGAACTCGAAAAGCAAGCCGACGACGCCCGGATTCTCTTCGACGAAATCTTCAAGGCCGCCGAGTACGAGCGCATCCCCGAGGTTCGAGCCGCGCTCAAGGCCGTCTACGATCAGGACTCATCGGTCAATGACGGCGACGTCGCGATGCTGCTCGGCGTGACCTACCTGTGGAACACGGCGGAGTGGGAGCGCGATCCGTCGCGAGGCACCGAGGCGCGCCGCCAGGAAGTCCTCAAGGGCGAAGAGTATCTCACCCGCGCCAAGGAGCTGCGTCCCACCGACGGGCGGGTGTACTGCTGGCTGGGCATCATGAAAGCCTTCCGCTCGCAGGTCGAACTCAACCTCGCGCTGTATCAGGAGAGTATCGACCTCATCGACCAGGGCATCGAACTCTTTCCGCAGTTCAGCCACCTCGTCGTCGCCTTCGTGAAGAGCGGCTGGGCCGCGAACTCCACCGAGTTCGCCGGCGCCATCGAGCACATCTGGAAGAACGTCGACGTGTGCATCGAGGGTGCGATCGATCGCCAGAACCCCGACTTCACGCAGTACATGCACCTGATGAGCAACACCGGCGGTCAGCGACGCGCCTGCTGGAGCTCGGACCTCGTCCCCCACAACCTCGAGGGCTTCTGGTTCCACATGGGCGATCTCCTGGTCAAGAACAACCAGCCCGACCTCGCCGTGACGGCCTACGAGAACGCCAAGCTCCTCCCCACCTACTCCACCTGGACCTATGCCGAGGAGATGGAGACGCGCCAGACCAACGCCCACGAGAACGCCGCGAAGTATCGCGACAGCGATACCAAGAACGATCCGCCGCTCCTCCCCCAGACCACGTTCCAGTGCACCGTCTGCCACCAGAAGTAGGCGGAGAGGCGTAGCGTCACACCCCAGCGGCGAGCGGGCCGGTCCAGCGCGGAGCTGGACTGGCCTCGCCGGAGCCGTCGGTTCAGAGCGCCTGGCGGAAGTTCTTGTTGAACATCTTGTCAGGCAGCTCCCGGCGCACGTAGTTGCTGTACTCCAGGACGGACTTCTCCTCGTTGCGCAGCAGGTCGTAGATCTCCTGACGGCGCAGCACCTGGCGGCCCTCCACGGTCTGGTACTCCGCGAAGAGGGCGCGCTTGCTCACCTTGCCACTGGCCAGCTTGTACTCGGCCTGGACGGGCAGGCGCGTGTCCTTGGCGAGCCAGTACCGCGCCCCCTGGTAGGTGGCGCTCTTGCGCTTGGCGACGAGGTCCAGGACGTAGACGGGCTTGCCCTCCAGCACCTCCTCCACCATCGCCACCGGCTGGTAGTTCTCCACGAGGCTCGTCTGGGCCACGTCTCCATTGCTGGCGTTGCCCGACAGCCTTTGCAGGGGGGTGACCCGCACCGGCCGGCTCGCGGACGGGAGGTAGATCCACATGAACTCCTCCACCGTCAGCAGGAACCGCCCCTGCTGCTCGGGGTCCACGAACTTCACCAGGCTGCGGCTGCCGCCCTTGATGAAGACCTGGTAGTTGGAGACCTTGTCGACCCGGTCGCCCACGTGGTTGGTGATGCGCACATCCACGACGAACGACTGGAAGCCATTCTGCCCACGGTCCGCCTGGGCCAGGACCTCCTCCGCGGTCGGCGCGGCCGGCGCGGTCGGCTGGGCCAGCGCCGGCTGCAGCGCCACCAACGCCGTGAGCACCCCACCCCACAACCCTCCCCACATTGACTTGGACATAGACGGTTCTCCTCACTAGACGTGTCTCAATGCATCCACGATTTTGAGCCGGGCCGCCTTGATGGACGGCAGGAGGGCGGAGAGCGTCTGGGTCAAGGTCACCAGCACGAACACGACCAGGCAGAGCCGCGGCACGAAGTTGATCTTCAAGGCAATCCCGCTGCTGAACGTCGGCGGGGGTGGCAGCAGGATGTTCGCGGCGTTGATGCCCTGGATGGCCAGGAAGCTCATGAGCAGGCCGAGCGCCGCGCCCAGGCTCCCCACCAGGAGGCCCTCCAGGATGAAGATGCCCAGCACCTGCCAACGCCGGGCGCCCAGGGCCATCAGGGTGCCAATCTCCTGCACGCGCTCCAGCACCGCCATCATCATGGTGTTGGAGCTGCTGAGCACCACCAGCACGGTGATGATGACGCCCAGCACGAGGAAGATGGCGTCGTACATGCGCACCACCTGGTGATAGAAGGTCGCCAGCTCCGACCAGGAGCGCGCCCGGAGCTTGAGCCCCCCGGCCTCCAGCCCCGCCGCGTTGATGGCCGCGACGACCTCGTCCGTGTGGCGCGTCTCGTCCAGCTTGACGATGACCCGGGTCACCCGGTCCGCGCCCACCAGCGCCTGCGCGGTGCCCAGCTTCACCTTCACCGCGCGGTCATCGAACTCCTTCACCCCGGTGGTGAACAGGCCCACCACCTTCACGTCGATGCCGTTGAGCGAGCCGTCCGTGGTGGTGCTCAGCAGCGTCAGCAGATCTCCCTCCTTCGCCTTGAGCGCGCCGGCGAGCCCCACGCCGAGCAGCGCCTCGTGCTCGGCGTCCGGCAAGGCCGCCTCCTCCAGCGACAGCGCCCGGCCCGCCTTGATGCGGGTGGTGAAGCCCATCTGCTGCTCGCGCGCCGGCTCGACGCCCCGCCCCAGGAAGGCCTCGGACTTCTCCCCGTTGGAGACGAGGCCCACGAAGCTCACCTCCCCCGTGGTCCCCACCACGTGGGGCATCGCCTCCAGGCGGGTCTGCAGCGCGCGGTAGTCCTGGAGGCCCTGGGCCAGGGGCCGCTCCTCTCCGTCCTTCAGGAAGGGCTCGGAGAGGACCTGGAGGTGCCCCAGCCCGTTGCGGATGGTCTGCTCGCGCAGGCCGCCGTAGCTGTTTTCGAAGAAGCCTCCCGAGAGCATGAGGGCCATGGCTCCGACCACGATGACCAGCAGGGTGATGGCCGTGCGGCGCCGGTTGCGCAGCACGTTGCGTACGGGAATGACGAGGAAGCTCTTCATGAATTCACTCCCGCCGCGCGGAACGAGGGGGCCGCGGCGCGCTCGGCAGGGGGCACCTCGCGCACCGTCCCGTCCGAGAGCCAGATGACGCGCGCGGCCCGGTTGATGATGTGGTGGTCATGGGTGGAGAAGATGAACGTCACCCCGCGCGACGCGTTGAGCGCGGCCATCAGCTCGAGGATGTCCGCCCCCGTCTTCGAGTCCAGGTTGGCGGTGGGCTCGTCGGCGAGCACCGCCAGCGGCTCGGTCACCAGCGCCCGGGCGATGGCCACGCGCTGGCGCTGGCCGCCGGAGAGCTCCTGGGGCCGGTGGTGGCGGTGGTTCGCCAGGCCCACGCTCTCCAGGAGCGCCTCCACCCGCTCGCGCCGCTGGCGGGCGGGCACGCCCCCCAGGACGAGAGGCAGCTCGACGTTCTCATAGGCATCGAGGACGGCCACCAGGTTGAACGTCTGGAAGACGAACCCGAAGTAGCGGTTGCGCAGCCCCGCCAGCCGGTGAAGCGGGGTGTCCGTGACGTCCTGCCCGTCCACTCGAACCCTGCCGGCGTCTGGCTTGTCGATACACCCGATGATGTTCAGCAGGGTCGTCTTGCCGCTGCCCGAGGCGCCCGCCAGCGCGGTGAACTCCCCCCGCTGGAACTCCAGGCTCACCCCTCGGGCGGCATGGACGGTCGTCTTTCCAAGCTGGTAGTCGCGAACGATGTCCGTCAGTTGAATCGCCGGTTGTGTCATGTCCAATGCCTGGCGGCCCCATGCCTCGCGGGCCGCGGTGGGTTGGTTAGAAGGAGAGCAGCACGCCCAGGTTCAAGGAGGCGCGCTGGCCCACGTTGCCGTACTCGCTCCTGCCACTCCCCGAGAACAGCGAGCCCCGGGCGTAGACGGTGGCGCCTCGGAGGACGAGGTAGGACACCTCGCCCACGAGGACACGGCTGAGGTCATCGACGTTGACGAGCGCCAGCGCATTGCCCTGGAGGCGCTCGGCCATCCAGGCCTGGGAGGCACGCAGGAAGAGGTAGTTCCGGCGCATGCGCTGACGGCCTAGCTGCTGCAAGCCGTGCAGGAGGTTCAACTCCGGCAGGGACAGGTCGCCGTACCCGGTGGGGTATGTCCCCCGGGCGCGCTGCTCGAGGCTGAAGTCCACCTGCTCGAGGAAGCGCGTCCACTCCTGCGAGGAGAGGCCCTCGTCGGAGTGAGAGAACTCCCCGATGAGGTTCGTCCCCCAGGGGAGCGTGTAGCTGACCCCGAGGACGTAGCGCAGGAAGAGCCGGGTCTCGTTCGCCTTGATCTGGCCGAGGTAATCGAATCCCAGCAGCGTCCGCTGAAACCCCGGGAGGATGGTCTGGGGGTACTCCGCGCTCGTGCCGCGCGTGCCGGCCACCTCGCCGTGGACCTCGAGGGCCTCGCCGAGCGCGTACGTGAAGGTCAGCGCGCCGGTGTTGCGGACGTTGGAGACGAGGGCTTGGACGGCCAGGTCCAGGTTCCACGAGGGCACCAGGACGTTGGCCCGCAGGGCCAGCTCGTAGCGGCGCGTGTCCGCATCGTCGTTCGTCAGCACGTCGGAGCTGAAGGCGGCCGTCAGGACGTGGTCCCCGAGGAAGTAGTCCAGCTGCGCCACCTCGCGTCCCTCCAGGAGCCGCAGCCGGTCCTGCGGGTCCGAGGGGCTGCGCAGGGGCTCGAGCAGCCCCGCGGGGTTGAAGGCGAACCCGTTGGTCCACCGGAGAATCTTCCGCCCGACCGACAGCTCCAGGTCGCCCAGCGAGGCCGTCGCGTACAGCTCACGCACGGCGAGCGTCGTGACGGTCTCGTCCCCGGAGCGCACGGCCGAGGTGAGCTGGGCCTGGACGGAGACGCCCGCCGGCAGTTGCGCCCCGAGCTGCGCGTGGAGGCGCAGCGCGTTGTTGCGCCGCTCCAGTTCGTACAGCGAGCCCCCGGGGTTGAAGAGCGAGCCGGCGGCCCGGTTGAGCGTCACCTCGTCGAGCAGTTCGAAGCGGTGCCGCAGCCACGGCTCGTCCGCGGGCGCCTGCGGGGCGGATTCCTCTGGGAGCTCCTGCGCCGCGCGGGCGCCCCCCGGTCCGGGGACCGCCACCAGGGCGCACATCAGGATGTGGAGCAGGACGCTTCTCACGATGATTCGCTTTCTCTTCCGGGTGTGTCAGGCGACGGGGCGCAGCGAGGAGGGCGCGGGGAGCGCGTCGGGCAGCGCCTCCTCCACCTCACGCATCGCGGGGGAGAGCCACGCCGTCGCGGCGTTGACGAGGATGATGACGCCCAGCACGACGAGCAGGAGCGCGATGCCGCGGCCGGGGCCTGTACCCATCACCTGCCCCACGCTGCCCGCCAGCGCGCCGCCAGGGGCCATCCACGGCTCGAAGTAGCGCTCCGCCAGGGGCCCGGCGGCGAGCGCCGCCAGGGGTGGCGCCACCAGGGCCACCATCCGGCGCACGGCGAAGACGCGGCCCTGCATGTCCAGGGGTACCTTCGTCTGCCAGATGGTCTGGGCGCAGCTGGACATCGTCGGGATCGAGAAGAGGAAGAAGAAGACGGCGGTGCCCAGCACCACGACGTGGGGCGGCAGGCACGCGGCGACGAGGCTGACGCCACCGAGCACGTGGAAGCCGATGACGCCCAGCACGCGGCGCCGGGGCCCTCCCCACACGCCCATGACGATGGAGCCGAGCATCATCCCCATGCCGGAGCTGGACATGAGCGCGCCCAGCGTGGCGGCGTTCGTGAAGCTCAAGGCCAGGGGCGTGAGCAGCACCAGCACCAGGGCCAGGGTCAGGTTGGCGAGGGTGATGAAGACGAGCAGCCGCAGCAGCCCGGGCCGCGCGCGGATGAAGTGCCAACCGGTGGCGATCTCCTGGCCCAGCGCGCCACGTCCCCGCTGGCCCTCCTCGCTCGTGGGCGGGGTGGGGAAGCGCACCAGCAGCAGGCTGCCCATGGCCAGGGAGAGCGTGCCCAGGTCGATGAGGAGGATGCCGGACAGGCCGATGCGCCCCATGAGGGCACCGGCCACCACGGGCGCCACGATCTGCCCGGTGCCGGCCGCCAGCTCGAGGAGGCTGTTGGCCCGGGTGAGGTGCTGCTTGGGCATCAGCAGCGCGGTGGTGGCCTGGAAGGCCGGCGCGCGCAGCGCGTTGAAGCACGCGCCCAGGCCGATGGTGAGGTAGAGGTACCCATGCTGCAGCTTCCAGTGGCCCGCCTCGCCGCCGGCCACCAACAGCCAACTGCTGAGCGTGCCCAGGCCAACGCCCACGTCCGACAGCAGCATGACGCGGCGGCGGTCCCAGCGGTCCACCAGCGCTCCAGCCACCGGCGAGAGCAGCAACTGCGGCAGGAAGTAGGCGAACGAGGTGAGCGAGAACCGGGTGATGGAGCCGCTGCTCTGGTAGACGTACAGGCTCAGCGCGAAGCTGCTGAGCCCCGAGCCGATATAGGAAACGAGCCGGCCGACCCACGTCACCAGGAAGATGCGCAGCGCGCTCTTGGCGGGCAGCACGCTCACGCGACCTCCTGGCGCGGCGTGGTCTCCGGCTGCGCGAGGACGCCGCCGAGCACCTGGGCGAGCACCTCGACGTGCGGCGCTCGGAGCATGGTGAAGTGGTCACCGGGCACGCCGTGGAGCTCCACCGGACCGGGCACCAGCGCGCCCCAGCCTCCGGTGGCGTCATGCTCGAGCAGCGCGGCCTCCAGGGGGCTGGGGGCCACCTCGGGCCGCAACAGCACCAGCCGCAGCCGCTGCGAGGGCTCGGGCCGGAAGGCGTGGAAGGCGACCTGGTGGGCCTCGAAGACGCGCAGGGCGCGGCGCAGGTCGTCCTCGGCGCTGGCCGGCGGCAACAGCCTGCGCTCCACGGCCAGGGCCGCCAGCCTCGTGAGCGTCGCGTCCGCCTCCAGCGTCAGGCCCAGCTCACGGGCCAGATGGAACAGGCCCTCGGAGCCGTCCGGTTGCACCGTCCAGGCGGGCCGCGGCAGCCACGAGTCGAGGAGGATGACGCCGGAGACGTCCACGCCCTCGGCCTCGAGCTGGCGCGCCATCTCATACGCAACCAATCCGCCGAAGGACCAACCCGCCAACCACAGCGGGGCCCCGGGGACACGGGCCTCGCGCAGCGGGGCGAGGTAGTGTCGCGCCATGGTGGGGATGTCCTCGAAGGGGGGCTCCTCACCCTCCAGGCCCAGGGCGTGGAAGGCATGGAGCGGCTGCTGCTCGCCCAGGGCCTGTGACAGCTCGCGGAACGACAGCGCCGAGCCGCCGATGGCGTGGACGAAGAAGAGCGGCGGCAGGCTGCCCTGGGGCTGCAGCGTGGCCAGCGCCGAGGACGGCCCCGCGGATGGAGCGTCGCGGAGCGCCGTGGCCAGCGCCTCGACGGTGGCGCTCGTGAACAGCCGGTTGAGCGGCAGCTTCCTGCCGAGCCGGCGCTCAATCTGTGCCACCAGCCGCAGCGCGAGGAGTGAGTGGCCACCGAGCGCGAAGAAGTCATCGCGCACGCCCACCGGCCGCACGCCCAGCAGCGTCTCGAAGAGAGAGGCCAGCTCCAGCTCGGTGCGATCCCTGGGCGCCAGCGCCGCCTCGCGCTCCTGGCCACCTGACCACTGGGGCTCGGGCAGGGCCTTGCGGTCAATCTTGCCGTTGGGGTTGAGCGGCATGGCCGGCAGCACCACCAGGGCCGAGGGCACCATGAAGCGCGGCAGCCGCTCCTTGAGCAGCCCCTGCAACGCCTCGGGCTCCACCTGCT
>NZ_JAKCFB010000069.1 GCF_024198235.1 Myxococcus dinghuensis
GCCGGCTCCCGCCGCCGCCCCCCCGCCTGCGCCGGCTCCCGCGCCTGCCCCCGCTCCCGCGCCTGCTCCCGTCGCGAGCGCGCCGGCGCCCGCCGCCCCGGCCTTCGCGATGCCTCGCGGCACCGGTGGGGCGAGAGACCTGGCGGTCCTGTTGGAGGCGGGGCGCAACTACCGCGCCAGCGACGTCCACGTCGTGGCGGGCCGTCCCACGCTGTTCCGCATCGCCGGAGAGCTCCTGCCCCAGGGCGGGGTGCTGGACGCGGCGCGGGTGGAGGGCATGCTGCTGCCGGTGGTGCCGGAGCGGCTGCGCCCCGTGCTGGAGCGCGACGGTAGCTGTGACTTCTCGCTCGAGTCGCCGGAGATGGGGCGCTTCCGGGTGAACGTGTCGCGGCAGCGCACCGGCCTCAAGGGCACCTTCCGCGTCATCGCCCGGGAGATTCCCACGCTGGAGTCGCTGGGGCTGCCGCCGGACATCGCCAAGGCGACGCACCACCACCAGGGCCTCATCGTCGTCACCGGCCCCTCCGGCCACGGCAAGACGAGCACGCTGGCGGCGCTGGTGGACCTCATCAACCGCGAGACGACGCACCACGTGCTCACGGTGGAGGACCCGGTGGAGTTCGTCCACCCGCGCAAGAAGGCGCTCATCAGCCAGCGCGAGGTGGGGGCGAACACCAAGACGTTCGCCAGCGCGCTCAAGGGCAGCCTCCGCGAGGACCCGGACGTCATCGTGGTGGGCGAGCTGCGCGACACGGAGACGGTGCGCATGGCGCTGTCGGCCGCCGAGACGGGCCACCTGCTCATCAGCACCATGAACACGCCGAGCGCGGCGAAGACCATCGACCGGCTCATCGACCTGTTCCCGCCCGCGGATCAGCAGCAGGTGCGCCTGTCGCTGTCGAGCGGCCTGCGCCTCATCGTCAGCCAGCGGCTGATGGCGAGCGCGGACGGCAAGAGCATGGTGGCCGCGGCGGAGGTGCTCCCGGGCTCGGTGGCGCTGGGCAACCTCATCCGCGACAACAAGACGTACCAGATTCCCTCGCTCCAGCAGCGCGGCAAGAGCCTGGGCATCATCCGGTTCGAGGACTCCATGGCGGACCTGGTGCGCGCGGGCAAGGTGAAGCTGGAGGTGGCCAAGAGCTTCGTGGACAACCCGGACGAATTGGAGGCGGTGGTGACGGGCCGCCGACCGGGCACCGCCGTCCAGCCGCCGGAGACGCCGCAGGAGGGCGCGCGGCTGCTCAGCAAGATGGGTTCGCTGGTGGGAAGGAAGGGGGGCTGAGATGAGCACGCCTCGCATCGCCGTGTTCTTCGATCAGCTCCTGGAGCAGAAGGGCAGCGACCTGCACCTGAGCGTGGGCTATCCGCCCCTGGGCCGCATCCGCGGCGAGCTGACCCCGCTGCGCGAGTCCCAGCTCACCACGGAGGAGCTGGAGGGGCTGCTGTTCGAGCTCATCAACCCGGAGCAGAAGCGGCAGATCACCCAGGACCTCGACCTGGACTTCGCCTACGGCTACGGGACGAAGGCGCGCTTCCGCGCCAACTACTTCTACAAGACCACGGGCCTGGGGGCGGTGTTCCGCACCATCCCCAGCAAGGTGCTCACGCTCGAGGACCTGAAGACGCCGGAGGTGGTGCGCAAGCTGGCCGAGCGGCGCAGCGGGCTGGTGCTGGTGACGGGCCCCACGGGCAGCGGCAAGTCCACCACGCTGGCGGGCATGGTGAACCACATCAACCAGACGCGCGCGGCGCACATCCTCACCATCGAGGACCCGGTGGAGTTCGTCCACGAGTCCGCGAAGGCGCAGGTGACCCACCGCGAGGTCGGGCCGCATGCCTCCAGCTTCGCCACGGCCATCCGCTCGGCGGGCCGCGAGGACCCGAACGTCATCCTCATCGGCGAGCTGCGCACCAACGAGACGATGAAGCTGGCGCTCCAGTTGGCCAGCTTCGGCGTGCTGGTGTTCGCCACGGTGCACACCAACAGCGCGCCGGCCACCATCGACCGCATCATCAACTCCTTCCCCGCCGACGAGCAGGCCCAGGTGCGCGGCATGCTCGCGGAGAGCCTTGCGGGCATCGTCGCGCAGCAGCTCATCAAGACGGCGGATGGGAAGGGCCGCGTGGCGGCGCTCGAGATCCTCGTGGGTGGCGCCGCCATCGCCGCGATGATTCGCGAAGGCAAGGTCTTCCAGATCGCCTCCAAGATGCAGGCGGGCCAGGGCCAGGGCATGCAGACGCTCGACATGCACCTGGAGCGGCTGGTGAAGGACAACGTCATCACGCCCGAGGCCGCGCTGGAGAAGGCGCAGGACAAGGAGAACCTCGCCAAGGTCATCCAGCGCATCAAGCCGGACTGGGAAGTGCCGGAGTCGATGAAGGCCTGAGGTCCGCGCCGCCGTGTCCCCTGCCCGACGAGGCCGGGGCACGCGCCGTCAGGCTCCTCGCGTGCGGACGTCCGGGCGCTTCCGAGGAGGAGCCCGATGCTCCATGGAGACGAGAAGGTGAGGGAGATGTCCCGGAGCATCCTCCCCTCCACGCGGCGCGACGAGGCCCGTCAGAACCGGGCGCGGGTGACTCGCGAGAGCCGGCGCGCCTCCCGGACCCGACTCGCCGCCCTGGTGCGCGACCCGGAGCGCTGGGACGACACGCCTGACCTGGAGGACGACACCACCCAGGAGATGGCTTACGTCGTGCACCGGCGCCGCAACGGAGACAAGGTCAATCCCTTCATCCGCTGGGCCCGGAAGCAGACGCAGCAGACGCCACGCGACAGCCGCCTGTCCCAGATGAGGGGGCTGCTGCCACGCGGCCTCATCGGGGACCACGCGTACCTCCACCTGGACTCCGACGACCACTTCACGCACACCTGGGAGAAGGAAATACGCGCCGCGCTGCGCCGGAACCACCGCGCGGCCTGGCGGAAGCTCCCTCGCGTGGACCGGGGGCTGGCGGCGCAGTTGCTGAGACAGTTGCTCCGCGTCCCTGACGGCCAGCGCGCCTTCAATGACTTCATCAAGCGCACCTGTGCGACGACCTGGGTCCGGAAGACGGGCCATGATGGCCGGCGCCACGTCGTCCTCCAGGGGACGACGCCTCCACGCGTGCTCCACGGGGAGCACGACGTGCTGACGTTCCTCACGGACATCGACTCGCCTCGGCCCTACGGCACGTGGGATGGGGTATCAGCGCCCACGCCGAGCGGCAAGGCCACGCTGACCTTCCTGATGCTCTTCCACCAGAACCACGGAGACCTCGCGGCGACGCTCGCGGCTCTCCCTCCGGCGAAACGAGGCCAGCTCCCCGGTGAGTCTCCCGGCCGGACGCGCAGGCCCTCGCGGAGCGACGCTCGCAGCCCTCCCTCCGGCGAAGCGAGACCAGTTCCCCGGTGAGCCTCACGCCTGGACGCGCAGGCCCTCGCGGCCCTCCCTCCGGAGAAGCGAAGCCCATTCCCCCGGTGAGCCTCACAACTGGACGCGTACGCCCTCGCGGAACAGGTGGAACACGGCCTGCCCGCAGCGGTCGCCCACGTCCGCGCGCGCCCTCACCACGCGGACCTCGTAGCGCGCGCCCTCCCACGTGAAGTGCCCCGTCTCTCCCACGGCGACGGACGCGGCGGCCCCCGGCGCTCGCGGGTCCTCGAACCGCAGCCGGACACCCCGAGTCCTCGCGCCCGGCACGGCTCCGCAGCCCGCCTCCTCCCACCGGACCCGCAACCCCGGGACGAGCCCCGGTGGCAGCGACACCTCGCCGTCGGGCAGCGTGGGCGCGCTGGGGATGGTGAGCACCAGCAGGTGTCCCTGCGCATCGCGCAGCATGTCGCCCGCGAGCAGCTCCGGGTGCTCGCCCTCGCTGGAGAAGCAGCCGGCCGCCTCGCGGTGGCTCGTCCAGACCACCTCGCGCCCCGTCAGGTCCGCGAGCACGTCCGGTACGGTGAGCCCGTAGCTCACACCGCCCCGCGTCGCTCCCGCCGAGTACTCGAGCACCGAGGCCCACTGGTCCTGGTAGCGATAGGCGCCTCGCAGTTGCCGCGCCACCGTGAACCGCCGCTCCAGCCGAGGGCCCGTGCGCTGACGCGACGACTCCTCGGGCTCCTCCTTGAAGGCCACCTCCACCCTCGCGGCGCGCCACACCTCGGCACAAGGGCCGACGCGCTCCGCCCGAGGCTCGGCGGACACCTGCCGCTTGGAGGGCTTGGACACCCTATCGGCGCCCTCCCGGTCCTGGCATCCCGTCACCGCCAGCATGGTCAGCAGCGACCATGCCCATCGCCACCGGAGGGACCACGAGGTACCGCCTCTCACAGGCACTCGGCGTACAGCATCGTGCCGTCCGCCGACACCTGGAAGTCCCGGCCCTCCACGCGGCCTCGCGACAGCAGGCGCTCACGCTGGCGGCGCACGGCCTCGCGCCGCTTCTCCACCGGAGGCTCCTCGTGGGGGACCCGGGGCACGAAGCGCGCGGGGCCGCCCTTGTCGTCCGGCAGGAGGTTCGCGAGCGCGGAGCGCGCCTGGCTCCGTCCCGGGCCCGAGCCGTCACTCGCGTCCTCGTCATCGGAGAAGTCGAGCACGAGCGAGCCCCACTCGCCGACGTCACAATCACACGAGCCACAGCCGGGCAGGTTGCAGCCCAGGAAGCCCGAGCGACAGGTGACACACCGCGCCTTCGGCGACGTGCCGCAGGACTCGCAGCCGTTGACGCCGTACGAGTACGAGTGCCAGCCGGAGTTGCTCACCCCGGGGAACTGGTAGCGGTAGTTCATCACGCTGTTGTGGACCACGCTGAACTGCCCCGACACGTCGTTGCCGTTGTGGTCCAGGTTCAGGTTGTGCCCCAGTTCGTGGATGAAGGTGCCGCGCTGCTCGTAGGCGCTCGGGCTGCTCCAGCACCCCAGGCTGACGATGACGTCGTTGCCGAGCAGCTCCGCCTTGCCCGACGAGCAACCGGTGAGGCTCGTGTGCCGGTAGGCGAACAGCGCGTAGTGGAAGTACGGGCGCCGCTCCGGGTTCGACGAAGAGAAGGAGGCCTGCTTGATGGAATAGAAGTTCACGCCGTCGGGGCAGGCGCCGTAGCAGACCACCTCGGACCAGGGCACCGCGCCGTCGACGAAGACATGCAGCCGCAGGCCCGCGTCCCGCGCGAACACCGACGTGGCGTCCGCCGCCAGCTCCGGATAGGGCTGACGCGTGAGGTACGGGTTGGTGGGGTGCGCCATCCAGTCCACCTCCACGTAGAGGTCGCGCACCGAGGGGCTGCCCCACTCCGCGAAGGAGAAGCCGTCGTTACCGAACGTCTCCAGCGTGTCGGAGATGCCGTCCCCGTCCGAGTCGTCGTTGTTCGGGCTCAGGTTGAGCAGCGGCTCCAGGGAGTCCGACAGCCCGTCCTCGTCCCCGTCGTTGTCGTCGAAGATGGTGGACCACAGCTCCTCGTCGTGGATGAAGGTCGCGGTGCCCGAGCTGCCCGGGTAGCGCCCCACCACCACGCGCTGCGCGCCCGCGTTCTGCGTGCTCGCCGCGGTGATGAACGGGTTGGAGCGCGGCCCGCTGTCGTCGTCGTGCTGGAGGTACTCCGAGTTGGAGCGCAGCAGGAAGACGAGGTGGTCCCCGCCGTTCGGCGTGGTGGACGAAGCCCGGAAGGTGTCCTTCGCGTTCCACGCGAACTGGAGGGGCACACCTCCGAAGGGCTGGTTGGAGAGCAGGAGCGTGTCGTTGCGATAGACGCTGGCCGTGCCGCCGCGGCCCTCCGCGTACGCACGCACCCAGACCTGGTAGTAGCCCGTGTCCGGCGCGGTGAACGTCACGCACGAGCGGGTGTTGCCCTGGCAGTCGTCCCCCATGGCCACCTGGCTCCAGCCGTTGCGGTCGCGCAGGATGTGCATCACGGTGTCCGGGGTGGTGCCGGTCAGCTCACGTGTCTCGAACGTGTAGGACTTTCCTGCCTCCAGGTAGGTGCTCATCCAGATGAAGCTGCCCCAGTCGCGGGACGAGACGTAGTGCGGACCGGCCCAGGCCAGCGCGGGCACGAGAAACAGGCACGCGCGCAGCACCTCCATCAACGTCCTCATCGCGACTCCTCCCGCTGGAAGAACCACTCCTTGAACTCGGCGTGGGCGCGCGCCTGCTCCTCGGCGGAGAGGCCGCGCCACTTGAGGCGCTCCTGGGCGAGCGCCCGCTGATAGCGCGCATCCACCTCCCGGGCCTTCGCGTCCGTGGCGGAGGGCGTGGGAGGAGGAGCAAGTTTCGCGGCCAGGTTGAGGGCGGCCAGATACCGCCGCTCCATCCGCTCCCGTGTCTGGACGTCCGCCTCGCGGAAGGCCCGCTCCGTGCGCGCCACCAGGGTGGCCACGTCGTCCACGGACTCCTCGCGCAGGAGGGCCTCCTCGTCCGGCGTCAGCGTCACCAGGGCGTCGCGGGCGAAGTGGGCGGCCGAGGGCAGTTCCGTGGCGGCGCTCACCACCTCGACGCTCGGGCCCTCCCCTCCCCCGACCTGCTTCACGACGAGGGGCGGCGCGGGGGCTTCCTTCGGGGGGACGGAGGGTGGCGTGGCGGGGGGCGCTGTCCGGGACGCGTCCTCACCCGCGTGGCGCAGCACGGGCGCGACCCCGAGCGAGAGCAGCAGGATTCCCAGCACCACGCTTCCGATGTCGTTGCTCCGTGCGCGCACGCGTCCCCCATCGCCGCCGCACAGCTCTAGCCTTCTTTCCCGCGGGCTTCAAATCCCCACGGGGCCGGGGCGGATGGCACTCACGCCAACGGGGAGGGCGATTGTCCTTCGCTGGGAACCCCTCACGGCCCCGCGTGGGATGGCGAGGCCGCCGTCTGGCCGGTATGGACCTGGAGCGTCAGCTCCACCTCGGGCCGGGTGAGGATTTCGCAGCCCTCGCGCGTCACGAGGACGGTGTGCTCGAACTGCGCGGAGAGGCTGCCGTCCGCGGTGACGATGGTCCACCCGTCCGACAACTGGCGGATGTCCGGCCCACCCAGGTTCACCATCGGCTCGATGGTGATGACCATGCCGGAGCGCAGGGTGATGCCGGTGCCGCGCTTGCCGAAGTGGGCCACGTGTGGTGGCGCGTGCATGGCGCGGCCGATGCCGTGTCCTCCGAACTCTCGCACGATGCTGCATCCCTCCCGCTCCGCCAGCTCCTGGATGGCGGCGCCGATGTCGCCCAGGCGCGCGCCGTGGCGGACGACGGAGATGCCGATGTCGCGGCAGCGGCGGGCCACGTCCACCACGTGGTGGGCCTCGGGGGAGGCGTCTCCGATGAGGAAGGTGGCGGAGGTGTCGCCGTGGAAACCATCCAGGCAGGTGGTGACGTCCACGTTGATGATGTCGCCGGGGGCCAGGCGCTCGTCCGAGCGGGGGACACCATGGCAGACGACCTGGTTCCGGCTGGTGCAGACGGTGGCGGGGAAGCCGTGGTAGCCGAGCTGGCTCGGACGGCCCCCGCGACGGGCCGTGTCCTCGCGCACCCAGGCGTCGATGTCCGCGGTGGTGATGCCCGGCGCCAGTCTTCCCGCCACGTAGGCGAGCGTGCCGGCCGCCGCCTCGCCCGCGCGGCGCAAGCGCTCGATGTCCGCGCCCTTGAACAGAGGAGTCGTTCCCATGGCGGCCAAGGTGGCGCTCGTGGGCGGGGAGCGTCCAATGCTGTTTCGGTATCGTCCCGGGGGACACGCTGCACACCCTGGTCGAAGCGAGGTATCCTCGGGGACGTGAGCATCACGCACCTCCAGTCCTTCGTCGCAGTGGCAGAGGAGCGCCATGTGGGCCGCGCCGCACGCCGGCTCCACCTCACCCAGCCGCCGCTGAGTCGACACATCCTCGCCCTCGAGGAAGAGCTGGGCACGCGCCTGTTCGAGCGCACCCGCCAGGGCATGAGCCTGCTGCCCGCCGGAGAGGTGTTCCTCATCCACGCCCGCCGCATCCTCGCGGAGGTGGACACGGCCGTGGTCACCGTGCGTGGACTGACGCCCCGCGAATCGGGCGGGTGAGCCGCGCGCGGACACTCGCGCATTTCCGCGACACGTCAGGGTCGGTCTCGAATCCACACCCCACGCAGTGGGTCGCCCCGAGCGAGACGTCTCGCCTGGGATGAGCGGATCCGTGCTCCCGACACGGCGGTCTTCCGCCCCCAAAGCCAGGAGACGTCCATTGGCCAACGGATTGCTCTGAGGGTCCCCTCGGAAGCCGCCGCCGGTTTGCCAACAAGCCTGTTGTGCAACTACCTTGTTGGACAACTACCTAGTTGTCCAAAGCGGCCATGAATGGGTGGACCGATGCCGACGGCAGAATCCCAGACCTCCGATTCGCGCCTGAGGCGACTGGTGGACGACCACTTCCCGTGGAGTGAAGAGGGGACGCGACCCGACTCCTGGGACTCACGGCAACGGTGGGTCCACCGGTGGCTCGAGGCGAGGACGGCCGTCTACCGCACCGTCGCGACCAGTCTGCTCGCGCGAGTGGAGCCGCTGATCGCGAGCCTCGAGGAGTCCCTACCGACGAGGGAGCAGGGGCGCTTCTTCGCGCGGGTCGATGCCAGCCACGTCACCAAGAGCCCGGAGAGCATCCTCGAGAAGATGTTGCGCCGCTGGAAGAATCCCGACGAACCGCCCCCCATCAGCTTTCACAACCTGGATCAGCTCACCGACCTGGGACGATTTCGCATCGTGGCGAACTTCCTTGGAGACGTGGCCACCATCACCCAGCACCTCGCCGCCCCCTACGACACGACACGGCTCGCCAGCCTGACGCCCGGACAACGGGCGCTTCGAGAGGAGTTCATCCTCATCGACAACAACTTCGAGGACCACATCTGGCGCCTCCCAGGAAACCGGCAGAGCGGCGAGCGTTGCCGCAAGGGGCGCTTCCAGCCTCGGGCCGCCGAATACAGGGGCTACCAGGTCGAGGTGCAGCTCCTCACCCAGCTCCAGGAAGCGTGGGACAAGAAGGACCACGGTTTGATCTACGAACCCGTGCGCCGGGGAGAGCATGTCCCCGAGGAGCACCGCATCCTCTGTGCCAACCTGAGCGACCAGCTCTTCATCGCGGACTACCAGTTCGAGCAGCTGAGGCAGCGGCACTCGCGACAAGAGCCCCACCGCGCATCCGCGCCCGAGGAGGTTCCCCATGCGGCTGCGAAATGAAGCCCTCGCCACGGGGAGCCTCCTCGTCCTTCCCCATCGGGATTCCACCTCGCGCAACAGCAGCCTGCTGCTCCTGGTCGAAGGCGCGGGTGACATCCGGACGATGAACGACATCGAGACGGCCTGCGCCTCCCTCCTGGATGGCGGATATCCCTGGAGCACCGTCTCGAATCAACGAGACCTCGTCGACATCCGCCCCCGACCCGACCCAGCGAGAATCACGCGCCTGGAGGTCGCGGAGTTCCGAGGGCTCTCCGTGGAGACGTTGCGACAGGTCCTCGCGCCAGCGCTGGGACACCTCCAGCGCGGACACCCCGCGTTTCCCAACGCCACGCGGATGGATGGAAGCGTGGTGCGCGGCGTGGACTTCCTCGGCAGGGAAGACGAACTCGGCACGCTCTGGAGACTCGTCGCCGAGGAGCACCAACACGTCCTCCTCGTGGCGCCTCGCCGCTCGGGGAAGACCTCGCTGCTCCGACACTTCTCGGAGCAGCCCCATCCCGGACTCCACACCCTCTTCATCGACGCCCAGGAGTTCCGCTCGGCGGAGGCGCTCACGGCGGAGTTCGTCGTACACGCCTCTGGCAAGGGGTTCACCGAGGCACTGAAGGATGTCCAGGCCCGGGGCTGGCGAACGATGTTGCACCATGCGCTCCAGACGGTCGCGTCAGCGCCTGGGACGCTCGTCCTCATCCTCGACGAGCTCGTCTTCATGCTGGACAACCTGCGCCAGCCCGAGGCCATCCGCGCGCTCCTGACCGAGCTCGACGTGGCGGTAGGCAGCGCGGACGCCCGCCTCGTCATCGCGGGCTCCTTCTCGCTGGACCAGTTCGCCAGCAACCTGAAGCTGGGTCCTCTCCCCGGAGCGTTCGGCAGGCTCCACCGCTACGCACTGCCGCCGCTGGCCCATGAACGGCTCGCCATCGACCTCAGGCGTGTGCTGGTGGGAACCGGCCTCGTCGCCGACGAGACGGACATGGATTGGCTCCTCGCCCGACTCGACCTGTCGATGCCACATCCCGCCATCCGATTCCTCGTCCACCTCGCCTCGGCCGCGCACGAACGAGACCTCGACGAAGCGGCTCTCGACAGGGAGCTACAGACGTTCCTCGGACAGACGAAGGTCTTCTCCGAGTTGCTGAACCAGCTTCGAGACAGGGCCCAGGTCGACCTGGCTTCGACCCAGCGGGCGGAGGACGTGCTCGACCGCCTGTCCGGGAGGGGCACACGCCTGTCCGTCGCCGATGTCCGCGCGAGGCTCGGCGACGGGGAGGCGACGCAGGCGAGCCACCTCGGCTGGATGATGGAGACCTTTCCCCTGACCATCGAGCATGAGCAGGTCCACATCGCATCCAAGCTGTTCCAGCGGTTCTGGCGGATGCACCGAGGGCTGACACCGTGATTGGCACCATCTCGCTCTACAACCCGCGGACGGTCTCACCAGAACAGCTCGAGGAGATGCTCGTCGGCAGGGAGGGCTTGCTGAAAGAGGTCCTCGACAATCTCCGGGCGCAAGCCTCCAGCAAGACGCGGCAGCATTGGCTGCTGCGTGGACCGAGAGGCATGGGAAAGACCCACCTCACGGGCATCATCCGTCATCGCGTCCAGGGAACTCCCGAGCTCACCGAGCGGTATCTTCCCCTGTGGTTGGGCGAAGCGGATGTCTACGAGGTCTACTCTCCCGCGACGCTCCTGGAGCGTATCGCCGAGCGACTCGTCGAACTGCAGCCGGAGGCACCCCTCGTCCAGGGTCTACGCGCCACGACGGGCGGCGGCGACGAGGAGGGGCTGTTCCGGGAGCTGGTCGGACTCCTGACACAGGAGGCGAAGCGCCAGGACAAGGTCCTTCTCGTCCTGATGGAGAACCTGGATGCCCTGCTCGAGTCCTTCGCCCCCAAGGAGCGTACGGCACAGCTTCGTCAACTCCGCTCGCTGCTGCTGCACAATCCACACTTCTTGTTCGTCAGCACCACCCCCACCCGCTACCTCGACGAGCTGACCAATCCCAAGAAGCCGCTCTACAACCAGTTCAAGGAGCGAAGCCTCCGCCCCCTCACCTCCGATGAGGTCGGCGCGGTCTTCTCCAAGCTCGCCGTCCTCACGGGCCGTCCCGAGTTGGCGGAACTCCTGAATACGCCCCCCGAGGGAACACTTCGTCGGAAGGTCGTCCATCAGCTCACGGGAGGACTCCCGCGCTCGGTGCTCATGGCCTTCACGGTCATGCAGGACAAGTCCGGTATCGAAGCGCTGGTGGAGGACCTGCGCAGGCTCCTCGACGCCCAGACCGCCTACTTCGAGGCGCGGCTTGCCCGGCTCGCGGCGCGCGAACGCGCCATCGTGACCACCATGGCGCTCGCCTCCACGAACCTCACCCTCAAGGAGGTCTCGGCCCGAAGCCGTCTGCCTGAGAAGTCCCTCTCCACGCTCATGTCCCGGCTCGTCCAGGACGGGCATGTCGACATCACCTCGGGCTCGGGCGGAAAGGGCACTGTCTATGGATTGAGCGAGGGACTGTTCCGACTCTGGTATCAGTACCGCAAGGGGCGGCTGTTGCTGGAGCCCTTGGTGCGGCTCCTCGCCTATCTGTTCAACCCCAGTGAGCTCGCGGACACCGTCGCGCAGTTGAAGCAGCAGGTCGAGGGACACCCGTCCGCGCGCCGGGAATCCGCCGTGCTCGCGCTACGACAGGCGGAAGAGGCCCTGCGGCTCGCGACGTCCGAAGAGGGCAGACTCGACAGGGAGCGACTGTGGATGGAGTGTCGCGAGGAGACCGACAAGGCCGACATCGAGCGGGCGCACAGTCGAGTCCTCCAGATGATCTTCGACCGCGTCGAGCCCTCTGGGACCGCGCTCGCTTCTCCCGGAACAAGTCCGTACTCCGACCTCATCGGGCAGGTCATCGCCGCCTCGACGCCACTCCCAGCCCCCCTGGCCTTTCACGCCATCTACGCGCTGCACCTCAAGCTCTACACACTGCCAGGTCAGCTCCGCGACGCATCCATCCAAGCCCTGCAGTTCCTCCTTCACGCGCTGGAGAAGAACGGACATGCGACGCCCTCTGGAATGCGCCATGCCATTCCGTTCATCCACCTCGTGCTCTCTTTCAAGTTGTCGGAGACAGACCAGTTCGAGCTGACCCTGAGACACTCCGAGATCGCGCTCACTCATCTTGGGACCCCTGACTATGGCGTCCCTGAAGTTCCGCTGGAGTTCGGGCACTGGCTGCGTGCCGAAGTCCTCCGTCGCATGGGGCGAATCGAGGAGGCAATCCAAGAGCTCACCCACTTCGTCGAACACGCCCTGAGGACCGCCCCACTCGCCATCCATGGCGTTCATGCCGCCTGGGCTCTGTCGAGGCGCTACAACGAGCACCAAGACTGGGACGGAGAGCTGCGCGTTCTCGAGCAGCTCCTCCATCTGGCGGAGAGCATCTCTCCCCTGGAAGAGGAGACCCACGTCATCGGCGCAGCCACGTTGCGCCTCGGCAACTTGCGGCGCGAACTCGGTCTGCTGTCTACGGAAGCCACGGCCAGCAGCATCCGACGCTGGCTCAAGGACTTCCCGTCCCACGCGCAGCGCCCGTTCGCCCAAGCGGTCCTGGCCGACCTGGAATTCCTCCTGAAATTCCAACGAATCGAGGGTCCGCGGGAGGCCGCGCAGCGCTTCTTGCAGCACTCGGGAAGGCTCTTCAATTGCCTGGGCCACCGCGCGGTCCGACAGCTCCTGGAAAACCTTGTCCCACAACTTCCGACAGAAGACACCGCGCCGCTTGCACCCTACCTCCTGTTGACCGACGTATTGGAGGATGTGCTTCCACGCATCCCGCTCAGTGAGGTCGAGATGGAGCAGGCCCTTGGACGCGTCCCGACCGAGCTGCGGTCAGCCTTCCAGGGGTTCATCGCGAAGGGAAAGCGCCTCGGCTACGGACTCCCCGTCCCGCAACCCACCCGGAAGTCCAAGCGCGGATAGGCGGAGCATGGCATGGGCCCCCCGCCTCGTGACACCCACTCCCGATTTCCTCCCTCGCCCGCGCGTCACAGGCGGTCGGTCATCCGGAGGGTCCGGGTCCTCGCGCTGTTGCTCTCCACGAGAGCACTGGCGAGTCCGGAGGACGCCGTCGTCCCCAGCACGGACCAGTCCATCTCCCACGAGGCCGCCCTCGACACGGCCGGACAAGCGGGGCCTCCTGTAGACACGGATGCGCCAGCGGCGTCGACCCGCACCGTCGTCACCGGCACGCGGCTCCCGCGCCCCGTGCGGGACGTGCCCGCGACCACGGTGGTGCTGCCCCGGGAGGAAATTGACCGCAGTCCCACGCTGACGCAGGACACGCTCGTGCGCACCCTGCCCTCCGCCGCCACCTTCCGCCGCACGCCGAGCCTCGTCTCCGACCCCACCGCCCAGGGCCTCAACCTGCGCGGGCTCGCGCCCTCCGGCGTCGCGCGCACGCTCGTCCTCGTCGACGGCGTCCCCGCGAACGACCCGTTCGGCGGTTGGGTCTTCTGGCGCTCGCTGCCCCGACTCGGCCTGGACCGTATCGAGGTCGTCCCCGGTGGAGGCTCCGCGCTCTACGGCAGCGCGGCCCTCGGCGGCGTGGTGCAGCTCTTCTCCCGTCCCATCACCCGCACCACGCTCGACGCCGACCTCACGCTGGGCAACCTCGACACGGGGCGCGTCGCCGCGCGGGCCGCCCACCGCTGGGAGCGCGTCGCCGCCTCCGTGGAGACGGAGTTCCTGCGCAGCGACGGCTACCCCCTCATCGCCCCCACCCAACGCGGCGCCATCGACGCCGCCACGCCCAGCAACCACGTCGTCCTCAACGGCCGCGTCGAGGCGGACGTCTCGGACACCCTCACCCTCTCCGCCCGGGCCAGCCTCTTCCGCGAGAACCAGAACGGCGGCACCCGCTACACGACCGCCCGCGCGGAGCTGGCCCACTTCGGCGCGGGCGCGCGGCTGCGCACCGAAGCGCTCGGTGCCTTCAACCTCGACCTCTTCGGTCGCCTCCAGCGCTTCGAGCAGGACCGGGCCCGCGTGGCCTCGGACCGAAGCACGGAGGCGCTCGCCGCCACCCAGGACGTCCCCGCCGATGACCAGGGCGCGTCCCTCGTCTGGACGAGCCCCGCCTGGAGCGCCGCGGGCCTGCACCAGCTCACCGCCGGCCTCGACGCCCGGCGCATGGCGGGGTCCTCCGACGAGCAGCTCTTCCCACCCAACCCGACGCCCGAGTCCGCCGTCGCCCGTCGCGCCGGAGGCACCCAGTGGGCCGGCGGCGTCTTCCTCCAGGACCTCTACGCCCTCACGCCGGCCCTGGAGCTGTCCGGCACCCTGCGCCTGGATGTCTGGCGCAACACCCGGGGGCACCAGGACGTCGAGCGCGGCAACGGCGCCACGGAGACCACGGCCTTCGACGACCGCACCGAGACGCAGCTCAGCCCCCGGCTCGGCCTGCGCGTGCGGCCGCATGACCGGCTCACGCTGCGCGCCTCCGCCTATCGCGCCTTCCGCGCCCCCACGCTCAACGAGCTGTACCGGCCCTTCCAGGTGGGCACCCTCCTCACCGCCGCCAACGCGGAGCTGGGCGCGGAGCGGCTGTGGGGCGCAGAGGCCGGCGTCGAGGTCGAGCCCACGCGCTCCCTCACCGCGCGCGTGACGGGGTTCTGGAACCAGCTCGAGGACCCCATCACCAACGTCACCCTCGCGGACGGCGTCAGCCGCCAGCGACAGAACCTGGGCCGTGCCCGCGTGTACGGCGTGGAGACCAGCCTGGACTGGCGCCTGTCGCGACAGTGGACCGCGCTGCTCGCATACACCTTCGTCGACCCCACCGTCACCGACGCGCCCGGGCAACCCGCCCTGGTGGGCAAGCAGCTCGCGCAGGACCCGCGGCATCGGGGCACCGCCATCGTCACCTTCGACGAGCCGCGCCTCGTCACCGCCACCGTCCAACTGCGCGTCACCGGGCCCCAATACGAAGACGACCTCAACGAGCGAGGCATGGGCGGCGCGCTCGTCGTGGACGTCGCCGTCAGCCGGCGTCTGTTCTGGAAGGTGGATGCCTTTGGCGCCGTGGAGAACCTCTTCGACCGCGCCTATTTCGCGGGGCGCGCGGGCGTGGACACGCTGGGGCCTCCGCTGCTCGCGCGCGTGGGGCTGCGATTGCGCGACGCGCCGTGATTCCCTCCAAATCAACCATCGCGCTTTCCCTCTCGCCTGACTCGGACCGATAGTACGGGACGATATGGCACCACCGCCGACGCAACCCATCCGCTTCGGTCGCTATGAATTGCTGTCCCGCCTGGGACAGGGGGGCATGGCGGAGACCTGGCGCGCGCGCCTGCTGGCCGCGGCCGGCATCACCAAGCCCGTGCTCATCAAGAAGGTCCTCCCGCAGTTCGCCCGCGACGAGTCCTTCATCCGCATGTTCATCAGCGAGGCGCGCATCTCCGCGACCCTCTCGCACGGGAACATCGCGCAGATCTTCGACTTCGGAGAGGTGGACGGCGAGTACTTCCTGGCGATGGAGTTCGTGGACGGCCAGCCGCTGCACCACGTGATGCGGCGCGCGCACAAGGCCGGCTTCCTCACGATGCCCCTGCCCCAGGCCTGCTTCATCGCCCTGGAGATGTGCCGGGGCCTGCACTACGCGCACACGCGCGCCGACGAGCAGGGCGCGTCGCTGAACATCGTCCACCGCGACATCTCCCCCGACAACGTCATCATCAGCTACGAGGGACAGGTCAAGCTGGTCGACTTCGGCATCGCCAAGGCGAAGCTCCAGCGCGGCTTCACCACCGAGCCCGGCGTCGTGAAGGGCAAGTACCTCTACTTCGCCCCCGAGCAGGCCCGAGGCGAGGAGGCCGACGCGCGCACGGACGTCTGGGCCGTGGGCGTGGTGCTCTTCGAGATGGTCTGCGGGCGGCTGCCGCTGGAGGGCACCGAGTACGCGGTGCTCAAGGCCCTGCGCGACGGCAACCTCCCCCGCCCTCGCGACGTGCAGCCGGAGCTGCCCACCGCGCTGGAGTCCATCCTCCTGCGGGCGCTCGCGGTGAAGCGCGAGCGGCGCTACGAGTCCGCGATGGCGCTGGGAGACGCGCTCGCGGGCTTCCTCTACACCACCGCGCCCCGCTTCTCGCCCATGACCGTGGCGTACCTGCCTCGGATGCTCTTCAAGGCGGAGATGGAGCGCGAGGGACGCGACACCCAGCTCCCCACGGCCTTCGTCGACGAAGTCTCGTTGTGGCGCCAGAACCTGCTGTCCGCGGGGACCACGCCCCCGGTCGAACCGGAGCTGGGTGAGATGGAGCACACCACCGAGCCCATGCGTCCCGGCAAGGCGCCCCGAGAGGAATCCCCCGCCCCGTCGACACGCAAGAAGTCCGCCCCGACCACGCCCGCGGTCCCGGTCCAGTCCCCGCCCGCCCGCGCGAAGTGGGTGCTGGGGACGACGGGTGTCCTCGCCTGCGCGCTGGGTGTCGGAGCGCTGGTGTGGTCGCAGCAGCCGGAGACGGGAGCGGGCCCTGGCGCCACGTCGCCCATCGTCCCGCAGCCCACGACGCCCCCACAGCCCACCACCGCGGGGAAGCCACCCACCGCCCCCGTGACACCGAAGCCCGTCGCACGGACGACGCCCGCGCCCACCCCCGGGAAGGACGGCCCGCGACAGTCCTCCGCGACGTGGCCGGTGGAGGCCATCCAGTTGGAGGCGCGTCACCACGTGATGCGCGTCTCCGACAGCGCCTCCGCCCTCGCGGGCTTGTCGTCAGGCGCCGAGCACCGCATCCTGCTCCTACCGCTGCGGGTGTCGCTCAGCGGCGCGGGGCACGCTCCGCCCGCGTCCACCGAGACGAGGCCGCCGCTCTTCTATCTCTTGCGAGGCACGGACCTCCGCGCCCAGGAGTCGCTGGGGGTGTTGCCCCTCAAGCCCCTCGCGCTCCCCCGAGGCGCCACCGACGTGCGTGTCTTCACCATCGGCCCGCCCATCGACGACGAGGACCTGAAGCCCCGGCAGGTGCGCGTGGACAGCCCGCGCAGCCCGGACACCGGCACGACGATGACGGTGCATCCGGAGTGGATGACGGCCTCGCTCGACAAGACCTTCCAGCTCAAGGGCCTCACCCGGACGCAGGCCTATCGCCTCACGCTCACGCCCGTGGGCGATGGCGCCTTCACGCGCGGCCGGCAGGGCGGCCCGCAGAACACGGTGGGCTGCGTCCAGGACATCTCACCGGACGCCCTCCCCATCGGCCAGCCGCCCGTGTCGCCCGGGTTCACCCAGCGCCTCCTCGTCACCGAGGGCGCTCCGCAGCGAATCATGAACGTGGACGCGCTGCGCTGCGGCTTCGTCGACGACGACACCTCCGACAACGAAGGCGCCGTGGAGCTCCACATCGAGAAGACGGAGGCCCCGCCCCCCTCGCGTCCCCGGAGCGCGACGGGCAAGGGCGCGGCGGAGTCGGCGGAGACGTTGGAGAAGGCCGTCGCGCTCATCGGCGAGGGGCAGCTCGAGGAGGCGGCCACGGTGCTGGCGGCGTGCCTGGAGGCGAACGCCCAGAGCTTCGAGTGTCACCTGCTCATGGGCGACGTCGCCACCCGGCTCCACCAGCCGGACACGGCGCGCACGCACTACCACGCGTTCCTGCGGCTGGCGCCCGCGGACCACCCGATGCGCGCCGACATCCGCTCGCGCGTGGCCACCAGCGCCCCGCCGTGAGCGGCGCCGTCACTTCACCGAGCGCAGCGCGCGCACGGGGCCGTTGAACCAGCGGCTCAGCTCCGTGAGGTCGTCCATGCGCCGCGCGTCCGGGAGGCTGTCCAGGAAGACGCGGCCGTACGACTTGGTGACGATGCGCCGGTCCAGCATCGCGACGATGCCCTTGTCCGACTGGGTGCGGATGAGGCGCCCGAAGCCCTGACGCAGCGCCAGGGCCGCCTGCGGGAGCTGGTACTGCTCGAAGGGCTCCTCGCCGCGCTGCTGTATCTGATTGATGCGCGCGGCCACCAGCGGGTCACCCGGCGAGGCGAACGGGAGCCGGTCGATGATGACGAGGCTGAGCGCGTCCCCCGGCACGTCCACGCCCTCCCAGAAGCTGTGCGCCGCGAAGAGCACGCTCGGAGTGTCGCGGAACGACTCCAACAGCTGCGCCTTGGGCCGCTCGCCCTGGAGCAGCGCCTGGTACGGCAGCCGGCCCGCGGCCAGCTCGTACGCGCGCACCATGTTGCGCAGCGAGGTGAAGAGGACGAAGGCGCGGCCCCCCGTCACCTGGCACAGCTGGACGATCTCCTCCGCCGCCGCCTCGATGAAGCCCGGGGCGCTCGGGTCCGGCAGGTGCGTGGGCAGGTACAGCGCGGCCTGCCGGGGATAGTCGAAGGGGCTGGGCACCGACAGCGTCCGCACCTTCGTCACCGGCTGCCCGTCCTCGCCATACAGGCCCATGCGCCGCGCGAAGAAGTCGAAGCGGCTGTCGGCGGCGAGCGTGGCGGACGTGTACACCACCGTGTCGAGCGCGCCGTACATCCGCTCGCGCAGCTCCTTCGCCACGTCGATGGGGCTGGCGCGCAGGAACAGGCCCTTGCCGCGCTGCTCCGCCCAGTACACGTGGTCCACCGACTCCGCCTTCTCCAGGAAGGAGAGCTGCTCGCCGAGCTCGTCCGCGCGGCGGGTGATGGCCGCCAGCTCCGGCTCGCGCTCGCCCGCGGAGAACGAGGACAGCGCGCCCAGCGCGTCGCGCACGCCCTGGAGCGCGCCGGACAGCTTGCCCATCGTCTCCGCGCGCAGCGCCACGGATGACTCGTGGCCGGACAGTCCCAAGGCGCGCGGCGCCTGGGCGAACAGCCCGTCCGAGCCGGTGCGCAGCCGGGCGGACAGCGCGCGCAGCGTGGCGTGCCGGGAGTCGTCCTCCTTCAGCGAGGCCACCGCGTCGCGCGACAACTCCTCCAACCGGTAGTTGGAGACACCCACGCCGAAGTGGCCGCTGGCCGCGTCCTCCAGCGCGTGCGCCTCGTCGAAGATGACCGCGTCGTACCAGGGCAGCACGCCCTCGGTGCGCTTGCCGGAGCTGCGCAGCGCCAGGTCCGCGAAGAACAGGTGGTGGTTCACCACCAGCAGGTCCGCGGCCTCCGCGCGCTTGCGCATGCGCGTGACGAAGCACGACTCGTACAGCGGGCAGCGCGTGCCCAGGCACGTCTCGGACGTGGTGGACAGCCGCGACCAGGCGCTGAAGGACTCCGGCAGGTCCAGCTCGCCGCGGTCCCCCGTCTGCGTCTGCTCCGCCCACGTCTTCAGCCGCGACCAGTAGCGCGACTCGTCACGCGAGGCGAACTGCGGGTCCTGCGCGAAGGACGCGTAGCGGTGCAGGCACAGGTAGTTGCCGCGCCCCTTGAGGTACGCCGCCTCGAAGCGCAGGCCCAGCTTCTCGCGCAGCAGCGGCAGGTCCTTGAAGAAGACCTGGTCCTGGAGCGTCTTCGTCGCCGTGGACACCACCACCCGACGCCCCGACAACAGCGCGGGCACCAGGTAGGCGAGCGTCTTGCCGGTGCCGGTGCCGGCCTCGGCCAGCAGGTAGCTGTGCTCCGCGAAGGCCCGCTCCACGGCGCGCGCCATCTGGAGCTGCTCCGGACGGTGCTCGTATGCGGGCAACGCCTCCTGGAGCGCCCCACCGGGGCCCAAGAGGCTGTCTACGGAGGGTGTCGGAGAGACAGGGAGCGACATCGTGCGTCAGGGGCCTCGAGGAACCGGCCGGACACGATAGCAGCGAGTCCGCGTCCAGGCCCGTTTCCGGCCACGTCCCTCCCGCACGTCCCGGATGGCCGGCCGCCCCTCGGGGAGGCGCCATGCCCACCCGTCACATCAGGGAGCTGCCCATGAGCTCCCGCACGCGCTGGATGATGAAGGCCACCAGCCCCAGCACCACCACGAAGAGGACCGCCACCGCCGCGGCGCGCAGGCGCCTGGTGGAGAGGGACTCGGCGGAGGCCTCGTCCGGTCCGGAGGGCACCACCATGGAGGCCCGCCGCACCACCTCGTCGCGGGCGCGACGCGCCAGGGCGTCATCGGGCGCGCGCGCCAGCCGCACCCGGTACAGCCGGCCGGCCCCGGCCAGCTCGCCGCGTCCCATGGCGAGGTTGAGCAGCCGGTCGTGCGCCTCCCAGTCCTCCCACCGCGCCGCCAACGCGCGCCACGCCTCCATCAGCGACTCCGAGGGGCTGTGCTCCTCCGGGAGGAAGTTCGCGTACACCAGGCCACAGGCGGAGCAGGACACGTCCTGCTCGCGGCGCGGCGACACGCACTTGGGACAGTGGCCCTCCGGCGGCGAGAAGAGGGACGCGTCATCCAGCGGCACGCGCAGCGCGGGGTCGGCGCCGCGGATCACCCGCAGGGCCGGCGCCTGGACGCCGCCGCGCGCCGAGGGGAGCTCACCGGAGGACTCGGCGCCCTCGAGCCCCTCGCCCGTCGGAGACGCCACCGCGACGGAGGCCGCCGTGGCCGTGGCCGCGCGGACGCGGTTCTCCACGCCGCAGCGCTGACAGGGGACGACCAGCGTGCCGCCGTCGACGCGGAACGCCTCCAGGGGGATGAGCCGCTCACATGACTCGCATTGGAACTTCATGACACCACCTGACGCAGCGGGACCGGCATGGCACAGCCGATGAGCGCCAGCATACACAGGGCGCAGATCCACTTGCGCGTGGGACTCAGGGGCTCGAGCGGCGCCACCACCTCCGGGTGGCCGAAGCCCACCACCTTGCTCGTCACCAGGAGCCACAGCCCCCAGGAGGCGGTGACGAAGAGGGTGAGGAACAAGAGCAGCGCCGCCATGGCCCGGCCCACCCAGTGCGCGTGCCGCCCCAGGAGCGCGAAGGCCAGGTGCCCGCCGTCGAGCTGCCCCATGGGCATCAGGTTGAGCAGCGTGACGAGCAGGCCGAACCAGCCCGCGATGACCACCGGGTGGACGAGCACGTCCTTGCCCTCCGGCAGGGGCCCGAGCGCCAGCCGCGTCAGCCCCTGCATGAGCAGGCTGTCACCGAAGATGGTCTGCACGCCGTGGAACACCGGCTCCGGCTCCGCCGGCGCGTGCGTCACCTTCGCCATCACCCACGCGAACAGGTCTCGCCCGTAGGCCCACAGCGAGGCCTCGCCGGGGAACTGCGAGGACACCTGGGGCGCGTCCACCACCGACGAGTGCGACAGCCCCCAGTAGAGGATGGGGATGGCGACGACCAGCCCCGCCAGCGGCCCCGCCGCGCCGATGTCCACCAGCGCGTTGCGGTGGGGGATGCGATCTCGAATGCGGATGACGGCGCCGAGCGTGCCCACGCCCAGCACGGGCAGCGGGATGAAGTACGGCAGCGACGTGTCCACGCGGTGCAGGCGCGCCAGCACGTAGTGCCCCATCTCGTGCGTGCCGAGGATGGCCAGCAGCGACATGCTGAACGACAGCGCGCGCAGGGCCGCGTCCGTCGACACCTCATCCAGTGAGTAGGGACGCTGGAAGTGGAAGTAGAGCAGGTACGACGTGAACGTCGTCACCACCGTCAGGAGGAACAGGAGCAGGTGGACCCAGTACCGGGGCGCGGCGCGTGCGACGGGAGCGATGTCCATTCGGAGGGCCTCGACCTTGGGCTACCAAGGCGAGGGGGGCAATGCAACGCGCGGACGTGACACATCCGGCGCACAGTGTGTCCGGACGGACCTTGACTTGGAGTCGACATCTGGTACGACCCCCGGCCGCTTGAGGTCTTCAACAACGGCCGGGCGCTGGGTCTGGGCGCCCGTCCACCGCACAAGCGATTCATCAACGAGGGGAAAAACATGAAGAAGCTCATCCTGTCGGCCGTTGCCGCGGCCAGCCTTGTCGGCTGCACCAGCGTCGAGAGCGCCGTTGTCTCCGGCAACGAGATTGCCGCCAACGGCGAGGCCGTGGCCGTCGTCCAGGCGAACGCCCTGGGCCTGACCGCCATCTTCCACATCGTCGACATCGTCCAGAGCGACCTCGACACCGTGGTGAACAAGCTCCTGGTCGCCGAGGCCAAGGCGATGGGCGCCTCCAAGGTCGACCTGAAGTCGGCCGGCACCACCCCCCGCCACGGCATCTACGCGCTGTTCGGCTTCATCATCGGCTTCCCGTCCTCCAGCGCCGTCGGCGTGGCGGTGAAGTAGTCCAGGCGGCCGGCCCACACGGCGGCTCCTCGGGAGGCCCCCTGGCGACAGGCGGGCCTCCTTGCTTTTGCGCGTCCCTCCTGCCCCACTGCTCCGCCCATGCCGCGTCTCCGTCTCGTCGCCTCCTGTGTCCTCCTGGCCCTGTCCGGCTGCACCTCGCGCAAGGCGGAGGACGCGGTCACCGTCCAGCTCGCTCCGGAGGTGAAACAGCGGCTGGCCGAGCGTGAGACGAAGCTCTCCGCGTACCGGCTCACCGGCACGGTGAAGGACGAGGGGATGGAGGCCGTCGCGTTCCACTTCGACTTCCGCGCGCCGCAGCGCATGCGTGGCACGCTGGGCGCGCCCCCGGTGCGCACCTTCTCGTGGGACGGCACGCACCTGTTCGAGCAACTCGACGGCGACAAGCGCTTCACGCAGTACAAGTCGGAGCTGCCCCCCGCGAAGCTGGCGGCCTTCCTCACGGAGACCTTCAACCCCTTCATGCCGGAGGGCTACCGCTCGCCGCTCATCGGGCGGGGCGTGACGCTGCGCAAGACGAAGCACGCGCGCGCGCCGGAGGCGGTGGAGGTGGCGCAGTCCCTGGGCGGTGACGCGGGCGGGATGGAGCTGGTGTACGTGCTGCGCTGGCCCAGGCTGGACTTCCTGGGGAAGTTCACGCGCACGAGCGCGGGCATCGGCGCCGAGGTGCGGATGGAGGAGGAGCACTGCGACGAGGCGCTGGGGGTGTGCGTGCCCAAGCGGCTCACGCGGTGGGTGGACGGCAAGCAGGTGGGGGAGACGGTCCTCACCCGTGTGGAGCTGAACAGTCCGTCGCCGAACGACGCGTTCACGCTCACCGCGCCAGAGGGTTACGACGTGAAGAGCCGGACACTCGTGGAAGCCACGGAGGGTTCCACGCCCTTCGGCGGTTGACCGCTCCGGGCGCCGTCACCACCTTGGCACGCGGAGGGTCTGCCATGGTGGAGAACGTCATCTTCGACGTGGATGGGACGCTGGTGGACTCGGTGGATGAACACGCCGAGGCGTGGCGCCGGGCCTTCCTGCACTTCGGCCGGGACATCCCCTTCGCCCACGTGCGCAGCCAGATTGGCAAGGGGGCGGACCAGCTCATCCCCGTCTTCTTCAACGACGACGAACTGGAGCGCTTCGGCAAGGAGCTGGAGGAGTACCGCTCCACGCTGTTCCTGCGCGAGTTCCTCCCCAAGGTGCGCCCCTTCCCGCGCGTGCGCGACCTGTTCCAGCGCCTGCGCAAGGGCGGCCTGCGCCTGGCGCTCGCCACCAGCGCGAACGAGGAGGAGCTGAAGCACTACGTGCGGCTGTGCGGCATCGAGGGCCTGTTCGAGACGCGGACGAACAAGGACGAGGTGGACCTGAGCAAGCCGCAGCCGGACATCTTCGAGGCGGCGATGGTCCGGCTCGGGCGCCCCGCCGCGAACACCACCGTGGTGGTGGGGGACACGCCGTTCGACGCGCTCGCCGCCGTGAAGCTCGGCCTCACCACCGTGGGCATGCTGGCGGGCGGCTTCCCGCCCGACGACCTGCGCGCCGCGGGCTGCCGGACGCTCGTGAAGGACCCGGCGGAGCTGCTGCGCCGCTACGAGGCCTCCTCCCGCACCTGGCCGTGGAACGAGCAGGACACGGGCCACGCCGCGAAGGACGAAGAGCCTCGCTGAGGCGCACGGCTGTCGCGGTGTGGCGCCGCCCGCGCGGGCCTCGACGGGGCGTGGTGTGCCGCTCACGTTCGGCGGTGGTGCGTTCGCTCGCGCGCGGTTCGACTGCGCGGAGGCGTTCACTCGCCGGAGGTCACGGAGGAGGCGGGCAGGCGGCGCGTATCGCGGGCCCTCGCCCGGGCATCGGGGCTCCCAAGCGGTGACGCGGGACGGGCCACACGGCGGGAGACGTTCCGCGCTCGAGAGGAGTGCTGAAGGGAGCGGTGAGGATTCCTGGCCCGTCCTGTCCGTGTGGGCGGGCGGGACGGGCCCAGGTGGAGCGGGCTACTTGCGCGAGCCGCGGCCGCGCGAGGTGGTGCCGCGGCGCGGGCTCGTGCCCCGGCGGCGGGTCCCCCGCTTCGCCGTGCTCCGGGAGCGGTTCGCCGTGGACGCGCGACGCGCGGTGGCCCTGCGCGCGGCGGTGCTGCGCGTGGTGGCCTTGCGGCCCGTGCTGCGCGTGGCGCGGACGGGCTTGCGCGTCCGGCTGGACGTCGCGCGGCGGGTGGTGGTCGCGGCGCGCTTGCGGGCGGCCTTCCGCGCGTTGGCGCTCGCGAGCGGACGACGGCGGGCCGTCTTGGCCTTGCTGCCGGAGCCACCCTTCTCGCCGCCGCCCGTGAGCTTGTTCACGGTGGCCCAGGCGCGAGACATCGCCGTGCGCAGCTGCGCCCCCTTCTCCTCGTAGGCCTGTTCGATCTTCCGGGCCATCCGCTTCTGTTTGGCCGTGTACTTGGCCTTGCTTCCTCGTGCCATGCGTTGCCCTCCAGGCAATGCGTCAAGGCCGGCGAGAAGCCGGCTTCGCCTGGAAGGTGGGCAGCCACACCGCCCGTGGGAAGGGGTGGTGTGACGACTTCGGGCCACCCCGAGGCGTCGGAACCCACACGCACGGAGACGGGCGCACTCCAGCGAGGGCGAGAAAGTGGCCGCGCAACTTCTCCGGACGCGGCGGGTTCGAGGCAAGCGAGGCCGGAATCCAAATCCTTGTCGAACCTGGAGAAACCATGAGCCGCATCACCACGCGTCACCACCTCCTCTCCGCCGCGCTGTGCTTCACCATGTCCCTGGGCCTGAGCGCCTGCGGCAACGACACGCCAGCGGATGAGGCGCTCTACGTCGGAGAGGGCGCCTCCTTCCTCGCCTCCTCCGAGGAGGGCGGCGACATCGGCTCGGACGCCGTGGTCGAGGCGGACGCGGCGCAGATGGAGGCGATGAGCGACGAGCACGTGAGCGGGCTGGAGGGCGAGCCGGTCGACGAGGGCGGCGCGTGCGACTTCTCGGCGCGCCGGGCGGCGGTGCTGGCGAAGTACGACGACGACGGCGACGGCAAGCTGAGCGTCCGCGAGCTGCGCGAGCTGAAGGCCGACCTGGGCGAGCGTCGCGACACCATCCGCCCGCGCCTGGCGCAGTTGGGCCGCCGCGCGCGTCACTGGGCGTTCTGGCGCGTGCGCTGGGCCTTCGACGAGGACGGCAACGGCGCGCTGTCCGCCGAGGAGCGCACCACGCTGGTCGACGCCATGGAGGCCCGGTGCGAGCGGCTCCGCGCGGAGCGGCTGGAGAAGTTCGACGCGAACGACGACGGGACGCTCGATGAGACGGAGCGTCAGGCGGCCCGCGCCGCTGTCCGCGCCCACTGGGCGGAGAAGCGCGCGGCGCTGATGGACGCGTACGACACCAACGACAACGGCGTGCTGGACAATGGCGAGCGCGTGGCGCTGCGGCAGGCACGGGTGGCGGCGGCGCAGGAGCGCCGGGCGGAGCTGGTCGAGACGTATGACACGGATGGCGATGGGCGGTTGAGCACGGCGGAGGCGCTGCCGCTGCGGCAGGAGATCCAGCGCCGCATCATCGAGGGTCGCGACGCGGAGGAGTGAAGCGCGGGGAGGTGGACAGCCTCCGTGTTCGCAGCCCCTGGGCCGCCCACCTGGCGACCTGGGGGTTCTCCGCGTGAGCGCCCTTCCCTGGCCAGCGGCTGGTGGCGCGGGGCGTGCGTGTACAGCTTTGCGAGCACGCACAAGGAGGCGTCCCCTGGAATCCGCCCTCATCGAGCCCCCCCGCAGACAGGCCCTGGACGAGGGCCCCGCGGCCCTGGTGGTGAACACGCAGTCCCGCTCGGGGCGGGAGGCCTACCAGCGCGCGAGGGCGGCCCTGGAGGAGCGCGGCGTCGAGCTGGTGGAGAGCCACGCGGTGTCGAGGAGCGGACGGTTGCGGCGCGTGCTCGAGCAACTGGTGGCGCAGGGGACGCGGCGCATCCTGATTGGCGGAGGGGATGGGACGCTGAGCGGCGCGGTGTCGCATCTGCTCGGGCGGGAGGTGACGCTCGGGGTGGTGCCGTTGGGGACGGGGAATGACTTCGCGCGCTCGCTCGGGATACCGGCGGAGGTGGAGGCCGCGTGTGACGTCATCGCGCAGGGGTACGCGGCGCGCGTGGACGTGGGCCTGGCGAACGGGCGCCCGTTCCTCAACGCCGCGAGCCTCGGGCTGGCGTCGGCGATTGCTCGGAGGTTGACGAAGGAGCTGAAGCAGCGGGCGGGCAAGCTGGCGTACCCCATGGCCGCCGCGGCCGAGGTGAAGGACCTGAAGCACTTCCGCGTCCGGCTGTGGGCGGACTCGCAGGAGCTGGAGCTGGATGCGCTCCAGTTGGTCGTGGGCAACGGCCGGTATCACGGCGCCGGGAACATGGTGGCGCCGGATGCGACGCTGGATGACCGGCGACTGCATGTGTACGCCGTCGCGGCGCCCTCCGCGTCTTCGGGGCGCGAGGGGACGGGGTTGGGACAGTTGCAGGATGTGGCCACGTTGGCCCGTGTCGCGCTGGCCGTGCGCACGGGCGAACATGTGGAGCATCCGTCCGTCACGTCACTGCGCGCCGCGAGGCTGTATGTGGAAGCGAGCCCCGTGCAGGAGGTGAACGCCGATGGGGAGCTGGTCGGCATGACGCCCATGCGGTTCGAGGTGGCTCCAGCGGCGCTGCGGGTCTATGCGCCCGCGCCAGCGGATTGAGCTGGGGCCGTGGGACGGAGTTTCTGTGTCCCCCTGCGATGGGGTGAGCCGCGTTCTGCGTCTTCACGTATGCGGGCTGCGCATTGGTGCTGCGGTAACAACCCGCGCGGCTGGCGTCTTGTGGGGATGGGGGTGAAGTGTTCGATCAAGCATCTCCGCGTGGCGGAGCTGGATTCGGCCCGAACGGGCGAAAAGCCCTGTGTTCTTCAGGGGTTGAGGCTCTTTGACAGGTGAATAGGTGCTTGCAGGGAGTTTCCCCTGTGAATTCAATGGGTTGCACGATGGGTGGAAGGATTCATCGTGGCCCTGGGCGAGAACATGGGAGGTGCTTGCAAACAGGGGTGGTAACCCATCGGAACTGCTGGGGTTTTGGAAGACGCTGTCCCGCTGGCCGTGATGCCGCGAGGCGATGAGCACGTGTGGTCTTTCTTGGGTGTCCGGGGTTCAGGTCAGTCCCGCTGGCCGTGATGCCGCGAGGCGATGAGCACTGGGTTCCGGCGGCTTCCCGGCCTCCACGTGGTCGGTCCCGCTGGCCGTGATGCCGCGAGGCGATGAGCACTGAGCGTCGCCACAGCGGAGGCACGGCACCGTGATGGTCCCGCTGGCCGTGATGCCGCGAGGCGATGAGCACATTCGGCGCTCGAAGGCGGCGGGGTCCCCGAAGACGTCCCGCTGGCCGTGATGCCGCGAGGCGATGAGCACGCCTGCTGCCGCTCACCCGGAGAAGCGGTGAAGGCGTCCCGCTGGCCGTGATGCCGCGAGGCGATGAGCACCTGTCCCACGCCTCGGGGGCCGCAATCCAGGACGTCCCGCTGGCCGTGATGCCGCGAGGCGATGAGCACGACGAGCCGCCGACACCATCGAGGGCGGGAGTGGGTCCCGCTGGCCGTGATGCCGCGAGGCGATGAGCACACTCAAGGAGCGCGGCGCGCGCCGCCTCATGGTCCCCGGTCCCGCTGGCCGTGATGCCGCGAGGCGATGAGCACTAAAATCCCCTGATTACTTGTTTAGCCTTAGCCGTGTCCCGCTGGCCGTGATGCCGCGAGGCGATGAGCACGCCTTCCGGGCATAACAGTTCGAGTCCTTCATCGTCCCGCTGGCCGTGATGCCGCGAGGCGATGAGCACCCGTTGGTGTCCTTGACGAAGGCCGCAAAGCACGCGGCGGTCCCGCTGGCCGTGATGCCGCGAGGCGATGAGCACTTTAGTCAATTCTTCATCCATGTAACGCTCAATTAGTCCCGCTGGCCGTGATGCCGCGAGGCGATGAGCACCCTCGACGCCCATGCTTTCCGAGCGGCAGCAGGCCAGCACGTCCCGCTGGCCGTGATGCCGCGAGGCGATGAGCACGTCTCACGACTGCTGAGGCCCTTCGCAGGGGTACGCAGTCCCGCTGGCCGTGATGCCGCGAGGCGATGAGCACACAGGGCCAGCCGCCGACCTCAGGCGCGCGGCGCGGTCCCGCTGGCCGTGATGCCGCGAGGCGATGAGCACTCGAGGGCGACGTTGTAGCCCTTGCCGAATCCGTAGGGTCCCGCTGGCCGTGATGCCGCGAGGCGATGAGCACCGGGGCGTTTCCCAGAGGGGGAAACGCCCCGAAATGTCCCGCTGGCCGTGATGCCGCGAGGCGATGAGCACTGCGTGCGTGGTGGCGCGGGGTGCTGCGTGAGAAAGGGTCCCGCTGGCCGTGATGCCGCGAGGCGATGAGCACCATTTAAGCATCAGCGGGGCATAGGCCGGCCCCAGGGTCCCGCTGGCCGTGATGCCGCGAGGCGATGAGCACCTCCACGTTTGGGCACGCCGGCCCGTGTCGACGGGTCCCGCTGGCCGTGATGCCGCGAGGCGATGAGCACACAGAGGTTCACGCCTTCGGCGCGGGGATGCCGAGTCGTCCCGCTGGCCGTGATGCCGCGAGGCGATGAGCACGTCTGGATGATATCCCCAACAACAATGCTGGGCGGGTCCCGCTGGCCGTGATGCCGCGAGGCGATGAGCACGTGTCCGCCTTGTCGTTGCCCACGCGGACCCCGAGGTGTCCCGCTGGCCGTGATGCCGCGAGGCGATGAGCACTTTCCAATCTACTGAACCCTACTCAGAGAGGTAGTCCCGCTGGCCGTGATGCCGCGAGGCGATGAGCACCCTGGGTGCTCGGCGTCCGAGGGACACCTGCCCAGCGACAATTACTCCTCCCCACCAGCGACAATTACTTCTCTCCACCTTGAGTGAAGGCGCCGGTAAGCCGCCCGGGACGAGAAGGAGGTCCCCGAGGTGGCGGTCACGGACGCCCAGGTGAGGAAGCTGATGGAGGAGTTGACGAAGCACGGAAACGTCGGCCTGGCG